>NZ_VSSS01000074.1 GCF_008123425.1 Bradyrhizobium rifense | reverse complement strand
TCGATCGGCGGGTTGGTGACCTGCGCAAAATTCTGCTTGAAGTAGGTGAACAGCGGCTTGGCCTTGTCCGACAGCGCCGAGATCGGCGTGTCGTTGCCCATCGAGCCGGCGGCCTCCTCGCCGATGGCCGCCATCGGCGTCATCAGGATCGCGATGTCTTCCTGGCTGTAGCCGAACGCCTGCTGGCGATCCAAAAGCGACAGGTTCGAGCGCACGCCGGTGGTCGGAACCTTCGGCAGCTCTTCCAGCACGATCTGGGTCCGCTCCAGCCACTCCTTGTAGGGATGGCTCCGGGCGAGCTCGGCCTTGATCTCGTCGTCCGGGATCAGGCGGCCCTGCTCGAGGTCGACCAGCAGCATCTTGCCGGGCTGCAAGCGCCACTTGGTGATGATCTGGTCCTCGGGGATCGTCAGCACGCCCATTTCGGACGCCATGACGATGCGGTCGTCCTTGGTCACGAGATAGCGCGCCGGCCGCAGACCGTTGCGGTCGAGCGTGGCGCCGATCTGGCGGCCGTCGGTGAACGCGATCGCGGCCGGGCCGTCCCATGGCTCCATCAGCGCGGCATGATATTCGTAGAAGGCGCGGCGCTTCTCATCCATCAAGGGATTGCCGGCCCACGCCTCCGGAATCATCATCATGACGGCGTGCGGCAGCGAGTAGCCGCCCTGCACCAGGAATTCGAGCGCGTTGTCGAAGCAGGCGGTGTCCGACTGGCCTTCGTAGGAGATCGGCCAGAGCCGGTTGATGTCCTTGCCGTAGAGCTCGGAGCTCACCGAGGCCTGGCGCGCCGCCATCCAGTTGGTGTTGCCGCGCAGCGTGTTGATCTCGCCGTTATGCGCGATCATGCGGTAGGGATGCGCCAGCGACCACGCCGGGAAGGTGTTGGTCGAGAAGCGCTGGTGAACGAGCGCGAGCGCGCTCTCGAAATCCTTCTCGTGCAAATCGGGATAGTACTTGCCGAGCTGGTCGGCGAGGAACATGCCCTTGTAGATCACGGTGCGGCAGGACATCGAGCACGGGTAATAGCCCGCAAGCCCGCGGTCACGGCGCTGGTAGATCGCCTGCGAGATCGACTTGCGCAGGATGTACAGCCGGCGCTCGAAATCGTCCTCGGTCCTGTCTCTTATACACATCT
>NZ_VSSS01000073.1 GCF_008123425.1 Bradyrhizobium rifense | reverse complement strand
GCGCCACTTGGTGATGATCTGATCCTCGGGGATCGTCAGCACGCCCATTTCGGACGCCATCACGATACGGTCGTCCTTGGTCACGAGGTAGCGCGCCGGCCGCAAGCCGTTGCGGTCGAGCGTGGCGCCGATCTGGCGGCCGTCGGTGAAGGCGATCGCGGCGGGGCCGTCCCACGGCTCCATCAGCGCGGCGTGATATTCGTAGAAGGCGCGGCGCTTTTCATCCATCAAGGGATTGCCGGCCCACGCCTCCGGAATCATCATCATGACGGCGTGCGGCAGCGAATAGCCGCCCTGCACCAGGAATTCGAGCACGTTGTCGAAATAGGCGGTGTCCGACTGGCCTTCATAATAGATGGGCCAGAGCCGGTTGATGTCCTTGCCGTAGAGCTCGGAGCTCACCGAGGCCTGGCGCGCCGCCATCCAGCTGGTGTTGCCGCGCAGCGTGTTGATCTCGCCGTTATGCGCGATCATGCGATAGGGATGCGCCCGCGGCCAGGTCGGCAAGGTGTTGGTCGAGAAGCGCTGATGCACCAGCGCCAGCGCGCTCTCGAAATCCTTCTCGTGCAGATCGGGATAGTACTTGCCGAGCTGGTCGGCCAGGAACATGCCTTTGTAGATCACAGTGCGGCAGGACATCGAGCACGGGTAATAGGCCGCAAGGCCGCGGTCGCGGCGCTGATAGATCGCTTGCGAGATCGACTCGCGCAGGATGTAGAGCCGGCCCTCGAAATCGTCCTCGGTCTTGGCGGTGCCGTTGCGGCCGATGAACACCTGCATGCAGGCGGGCTCGGTCGGCTTCACGGTGACGCCGAGCGAGGAATTGTCGGTCGGCACGTCGCGCCAGCCGAGCAGGGTCAGGCCCTCTTCCTTGATCTGGTCGGCGATGATGCTCTTGATGACGTTGCGCCAGGCGGTGTCGCGCGGCATGAACAGCGCGCCGATGGCGTATTCACCGGGTGCGGGCAGCGCGAAGCCGAGCTCCTTGGCCTTGCGGCTGAAGAAGGCGTGCGGGATCTGCACCAGAATGCCGGCGCCGTCACCGGCGCGCGGGTCGGCGCCGACAGCGCCGCGATGCTCGAGATTGCAGAGGATGCTCAGCGCGTCCGAGACGATCTCGTGCGACTTGTTGCCCTTGATGTTGGCGATGAAGCCGACGCCGCAGGAATCCTTCTCCAGGCTCGGATCGTAGAGACCCACAGCAGGCGGACGCGAATTGTGTTCCTGAATCGGATCGGTCGTTTTCGAGGCGACCGTCGCCGACAGCTCT
>NZ_VSSS01000072.1 GCF_008123425.1 Bradyrhizobium rifense | reverse complement strand
AGATGTGTATAAGAGACAGTCCGGGCGGCGTAAGGATCACTCCCTCCCGAACGCCCGTTTCAGCTCCACCTTCGCCTTCTCGAGCCGTTCGCACCGCGCCTTCGGCAACGTCTTGCCGGCGCGGTTGATATAGAACGTCAACATCGATAGCGCCGAGCGATAGGCTCCGGTCTTGCGGCGAGTGCTGTGCTCGGCGGAACGCTTCAGCGAGGCCGCGATCCGCTTCGGGCTCGTGAGCGTGAACACGCCGCGCTTGAGATCGAGCGCGTCGCTTTCCTTTGTCACGCGCTGTGACCAGCGTTTTGGCGCGGCGCGCTTGGCGCTCTTGCGCGCGGTTGAGCGTCTCGCGCTGGCTGTCTTGCGTGCGGCCGTTTTGCGCGAATGTGTCGTCTTTCTGACATGAGCCATGCGTGAACTCCTTGCGGCTCCAGCGGAAACGGCCGGCATTCGCTGCCGTTCCTAAGGGAACCTGCTCTTGCCGCAGACGTTGTCGCAGCTGGCAGGCGAAATGCCGCACCCCCATGACCCAGCAACGCGATGGAATTGCAGCAGAGCCGAGCGCTGAATGATGGACCTGCAGTCTCGACGGCGGCCGCGAGCGATCGCATCGTCGAGACCAGCATTCCCGCGCGGCTCGATGCGCTGCCCTGGAGCGGCTTTCACACCCGTGTGGTGCTGGCGCTTGGGATCACCTGGATCCTCGACGGGCTCGAGGTGACGCTGGCCGGCGCGCTCTCGGGTGCGCTGAAGCAGAGCCCGACATTGCACTTCTCCAACCTCGATCTCGGCGTTGCCAACTCGGCTTACCTCGCCGGCGCCGTGCTCGGCGCGCTCGGCTTCGGCTGGCTGACCGATCGTATCGGCCGGAAAAAACTGTTCTTCATCACGCTCGCGCTCTACCTCTCCGCGACGGCCGCGACCGCGCTGTCGTGGAATATCGCAAGCTACGCGCTGTTCCGCTTCCTGACCGGCGCCGGCATCGGCGGCGAATACACCGCGATCAACTCGACCATCCAGGAACTGGTGCCGGCGCGCTACCGCGGCTGGACTGATCTGGTCATCAACGGCAGTTTCTGGATCGGCGCGGCGATGGGCGCGGTTGCCGCCATCGTGCTGCTTGATCCCGCGGTGATCGGCCCCGATCTCGGCTGGCGTCTTGCCTATCTCATCGGCGCGACCGTCGGTCTCGTCGTGCTGTTGATGCGGATGTGGATCCCGGAAAGCCCACGCTGGCTGATGATCCATGGCCATCCTGACCAGGCGCACGCGATCGTCGACGACATCGAGCGTTCGGTGATCGGGCATGATCAGGATGCGAGCGATCGCCGCTTCGCTAAAATGCGCCTGAAGATGCGCGATCACACCCCGATCAGCGAAGTCGTGCACACGCTGTTCGTCACCTATCGCCAGCGTTCGATGGTCGGCCTGGTGCTGATGGTCGCGCAGGCCTTCTTCTACAACGCGATCTTCTTCACTTTTGCACTGGTGCTGACCGACTTCTACGGCATCAGCGCCGATCACGTCGGCTGGTACCTGCTGCCGTTCGCGGCCGGCAACTTCCTCGGTCCGCTTCTGCTCGGCCGTCTGTTCGATACGCTCGGCCGCCGCACCATGATCATGTTCACCTATGGTGTCTCGGGCCTGCTGCTGGCGGTGTCAGGCTATCTCTTCTCGATCGGCGCGCTCAGCGCGCAGGGGCAGACCATCGCCTGGATGGTGATCTTCTTCTTTGCCTCGCCTGCGGCGAGCGCCGCCTATCTCACGGTGAGCGAAACCTTCCCGCTCGAAGTTCGCGCGCTGGCGATCGCAGTGTTCTATGCGGTGGGCACCGGCATCGGCGGCGTCGCGGGCCCCGCCCTGTTCGGCGTGCTGATCGACACGGGATCCCGCAACAGCGTGTTCGCCGGTTATTTGCTGGGAGCTGCCCTGATGATCGCGGCTGCGATCGTGGCGTGGCGCTACGCCATTTCCGCGGAACGCAAATCGCTCGAAGAAATCGCCCGGCCGCTGGCTTCTATGGAGTAGACTTATGAAATCGGAACTCGCTGAACTGGATCAGAAGCGCGCCATGCCGGATGAAGAAGCGCCTGACGCCGTGCCTGTGCCGCATGCACTCGTGCCGCATCTCGGCGAAACCGCGATCCTGCTCGACATCGACGGCACGCTGCTCGACCTGATGCCGACGCCGCGCGAGGTGTGGGTGCCGCCGGGCTTGTCGGAGACGCTGAAGCAGCTAACGGAGCGCACCTCGGGCGCGCTGGCCATGGTCAGCGGCCGTTCGCTCAACGACATCGATCTGATCTTCGCGCCCGATGTGTTTCGCGCCGTCGCCGGTCACGGCGCGGAGATGCGGCTGTCGATGGACAACGAAGCCGACGACGTGCACGCCCCGCCAATGGACAAGGAGCTGAAGCGGCGGCTGGCCGCGATCGCAAAGCTCAGCCCCGGCATTCTGCTCGAAGACAAGGGCTATTCGCTGGCGCTGCATTATCGGCTGGCGCCGCATGCGGAAAAGGCGATCTATGAAGCGGTCTCGCTGATCCGGGCCGATCTGCCCAATGCGCCGATCGAAATTTTGCCGGGCAAGTTCGTTTGCGAGATCAAGCATTCCGGTTTCACCAAGGCGACCGGCGTGCGCGAGCTGATGAAGCACGAGCCCTTTAGGGGGCGCCGCCCGATCTTCATCGGCGACGACGTCACCGATGAAACCGTGTTTGCGATCATGCCCGACATGAACGGGCTCTCCTTCTCGGTCGGCCGCCGGGCGATCGGCGTCAACGGTCACTTCGATGCGCCGAACGATGTGCGTGCGTTCCTCGCGCGCCTGCTCGACGATACAAGGTTGGAATAAGGCAGCGTCATCGCAGAGCCACATTGTCCCTCGCGTTGGTTCCGTTGCGCGCGTCATTCGCGCGGCCATCTCCGTCACGAAAGCTGTCTTTGTTGAATGAAATCGCCGGGTTCCCTCAAGGGAAAACAGGTTCCAACGCGCGCGCCCGATTTTGGTTTCAATCCGAAGAAATGATGACAGGAACCATATTGATGAACATCAGTTAAACAGCGTGGAATGAACAGGAGGGGACGACCTGTGAAATTAGTCGTCGTTTCGAATCGAGTTGCGCGCGGTAAACCCAACGAGCCCATGACGGGCGGCCTCGCTGCGGCATTGCTTCCGGTGGTGGAGCATTCGGGTGCCATCTGGGTGGGTTCCTCCGGCCGCGTGCGTGACGGCCATCAAAAGGAACCGTTCGCCGAGATCGAGGCACTGGGCTCTGGCGCGATTGCGACGCTGGATCTGCCGGCGGCGCATTACGGCGGCTATTACGAAGGTTTTGCCAATTCGGCGTTATGGCCGGCGCTGCATTCGCGCAGCGATTTGATCCGCGTCTCGCGCGACGACTATGTCAGCTATCGCGAGGTCAACGCGTTCATGGCGCGTGCCTTGATGCGCTTTCGCAAGCCGGAGACTGCGTTCTGGGTGCAGGATTATCATTTCCTCGCGCTCGGTGCGGAGCTGCGCGATCTCGGCGTCGATGATCCCATCGGCTTCTTCCTGCACACGCCGTGGCCGGTCGCTGCGGTGATGCAGGGCGTACCCAATCATCGTGAGCTGATCACGGCGATGCTGGCCTATGACCTGCTCGGTTTCCAGACCGACGAGGATTGTCAGAATTTCCTCGGCTATGCCGGCGGCGAGCTCGGCCTCGTTGTCGAGGACGGCGTGGTGCTTTCGCAGCACGGACGGACGCGCTGCGAAGTGTTTCCGATCGGCATCGACGCGGAGAAGTTCGCAGCCTATGCCGCGAAGTCGGTCTCACATCCGGACGTCTCGCGTCTGCGCCGCAGCCTGAACGGCGAGCGGCTCGCGATCGGCGTCGACCGGCTCGATTATTCGAAGGGACTCGTCAACCGCATCAGCGCGTTCGATCGGCTCTGGACCGATCAGCCGCAGTTTGCGCGCAGCATCTCGCTGCTGCAGATCGCCAACCCGTCGCGTGGCGCGATCGAAGCGTATGGCAATCTCCAGAACGAGGTCGCGCGCCTCGTCACCGACGTCAACGGCCGCCATGGCGAGGTCGACTGGACGCCGATCCGCTATCTCAACAAGGGTTTTAGTCAGGCCGTGCTGGCAGGCCTCTATCGCACCGCGCAGATCGGCGTGGTGACGCCGCTGCATGACGGCATGAACCTTGTCGCCAAGGAATATGTCGCCGCGCAAAACCCGGCCGATCCAGGCGTGCTGGTGCTGTCGAAATTCGCCGGTGCCGCCAACGAGCTCGAGACCGCGCTGCTGGTCAATCCGCACGATATCGACGGCATGGCCCGGGCCATCGCGGTCGCCGCTGCGATGCCGCTCACCGAGCGCAAGATACGCTGGGACGCGATGATGAAGACGCTGCGCGGCCACACCATCCAGCAATGGTCGTCGGATTTCGTCGCCGAGCTGGAGAAGTGCCGTACCGAGAAAGTCGCGGCCGCCCCGCTCGCATCGCAGCCGCCGCAGGCGCTGCGCTGGCTGAAGTCGGCGATCTCGGGCGTGCGGTTGATCTGACTCTTTTCTCCCTCTCCCCGTTTCCACGGGGAGAGGCGAGCCTCAATAGCAATACGACACGCCATCGAGAATCGCGCACTGCCGCTTGTTTGGCGCGTTCGGATCGTCCATTGGCACCATGCCCTTGCCCTGGCCGACGAACACGCCGGGCCCGACATGCACCGAGCTTTTGTTGCCGATGATCACGCTCTGATGCGGGGTCGAGCTGGAGCGGGTACCGTCCGGCCAGAGGATGGCATCGCCCGAAAGCACGCCGCGCCGTCCATCCTCGCAGGTCACATCGACGCCCTGCCGGGTACAGGCCTGTGCGTTGGCCGACGCTGTCAAGGCGGCGCCAAGGGCCAGGATCAGGCTCAGTGCGGCAATGGTTTTGCAGATGGTCATGGCGTCCCCGGTCGTGTTTGGCGTCCTTGAGTGAATCGTCGCGCCAAACCCGCGACGGGTTCAGCCTGAGGTGGGTTCCGGGCGGTCTTGTGATGCGAGATATTCCCCCGCAAATACAACATGTTGCGGAAAATTCACCTGATTTATCCGCGATCCCTTGCAAAATCGCCGGCGCCCCTTCAAGAGAAGGCGCTCCGGAGAGATGGCCGAGTGGCTTAAGGCGCACGCTTGGAAAGCGTGTGTGCGGGAAACCGTACCGTGGGTTCGAATCCCACTCTCTCCGCCAGCCAACCAAGGTCATTCGCACTTCGATGTGGACAGGCCAAAGTCCAACGCTTTCGCGCGTTGGAGAACGCTTCTGGCCGGTCTGCCAAGCTTTCGATCATGCGAGCGAACCTGACTTTCGTGAAGCGCGTTGCAAACAAGCCTGGCTCTACACGATCACGAAGTTTGATGCGTGCAATTGGCTGATCGCGGTGTCGACGAAATCGAGAGACCCTGCGCTCGGAGCACTGCCCAGGGCAAGCAGGGTCCCGCCATGCCCATCGCTTCTCAGCGCGCTCATAATGTCGGCGACGGAGTGGTAATTGCCTGCGCCGTTCCCAAGATCGATGACGCCGAGCGGGTCGTTACCAAATCCGGAGATCGTGTCGAATTGGTTGCTGGAGTTGACAGAGACGGTCAGGCCCGAGCTGTGATCGCTGATGTTGACATGGGCAGCGCCATTGATGATCGCCTGATTGCCGAACCCGACAAAGTTGAACTGGTCTGATCCGCCATTGGCGGTCATGACGTCCAGGCCAATCTGGTTTGTCACATTTGCCGTGGAGCCGTTGAGCACCACGTGATTGGCGACCCCGCCAAGTGTGATCGTATCGTGGCCCGCGCCGGCAACGACGTTATCCGCTCCGTTGCCGGCGATGATCGTGTTTGTTCCCGAGCCGACGGTGATCTGGTTGACCATCCCGCCGAGATTCACGGTGTTGTTGCCATCGCCGAGAGTGACACTGTTGGCGCCGCCTCCGCCCGTGACGAGATCGTTGCCATTTCCAAGCACGACCGTGTTGCCAAATCCCGAGAGCGTGACCTGGTTGTTGCCGTTGCCAGCCGTCGTTGTGCTCGCGCCGTCACCCGGATGGACAATATTGTTGCCGTTGCCCAACGTGATGATGTTCCCGTATCCGCCGGCGTCGATGGTGTCGTTGCCATTGCCGAGCGTCATCATGGTGGCGCCAGTCGATCCCGTCACGGTGACATTGCCGTCGCCACCGGTTACGCGGTTGCCGAACCCCTCCAGATGGACGGTGCTGTCGCCGCTCGGCACATCGACTGTGCCGTATAGTCCGGCGTAGATCGTGTCGTTCCCGCCGTTGCTGTGGATGATATTGAACATGCCATAGGCGTGGATGATGTCGTTGCCCGTCGTGCCCTCAATGGTCGCATAACCGGATGCCGGGCCGTTGATCGTCGTGGGACCGGCTTGATGTGTGTCTATGACGGACGTGTGGGCGTCGCTGACCGTCAAGCCCACGCTGCTGGTGTCGCTCAGAGTGAACGTGGTCGTTGCGCTGCCGTCTCCGTGCGGCGAGGCCACAAAGGTGAGGGCGTGCAGTTCGGCGGTCAGCTTGTCAGCGCTGGTCGCTGCAAGTTCGTAGATTCCGTTTCCAAGAGAGATCAGTCCTGTCCCGGACAGAATGCCGGCCGCGCCCGCAAGCGTGATGATGAGGCTATCCGTTGCTCCTGCGTTTGGATCTGTGATCGTGACAGTCGCGAATGGATTGATCGCCGCTTCGTTGCTGGTCGTTTGTCCCGATATGGCTCCAGCGATGGAGGGCAGCGCCGCGGCTGTCAGCAGAATGCCGCCGGAGCCGTCTTTCGTGATGCCGAAACGCGTAACCGAAGTATCCGCCAGTGTGAAAGTCTCGCTGGCCGTACCGCTGCTGACCGTGAGTGTCGAGCCGGATACAGTCGCCGTTGCGCCGCTGGTATAGGACAGCCCGGAAAGATCAATCTGGTCACCGAGCGAGATGCCCTTGACCTGGCTTGCAAAGGTCGATGAGCCCGAAGTCAGCTTCTGCTCGATCTTGAGTGTGCCTTGGCCGGAGAAGGTGATTGCGTCGTCGGACACCGCGCCCGCCTTGAGATCAAGCGTACCGCCGCCGATCGTGGTCGCGCCGACAATGCCACCCGCTTCGACGAGTTCTATCGCGCCAAGATGAATTGTCGACGCGTTCGCGGTGCCCTGATCAAGCACGTCAAGCGTGCCGCCGTTGAGGGTCGTCGAGGTGAGGATGCCGCTGTTGGAGACGGAGAGGCTTCCTGAATTGAGGATTGTTCCGCTCGCCGCGCTGGCGTCGACCGCCGGTACGCCTGGGTTGTTCGTGGGGTCCGCAATGGATCCCGAAACCGTCATCACACCGCCATTGATGGTGGCGTTCTTGGCGATCCCTGCCCCGGTCACGTGCAACTGGCCGCCGCTGCCGACAACGGCCGAATCGATTTCGCTTCTGATGACGGCACCGTATGGGCCTCCCGGAGGATAATAGATCGTCTCTCCCGAAGCATTGATGACTCCGCCCGATTTAACGATGGTGCCGCCGGCAAAGCCCCCATTGGTGAGATTCTGGACACCGCCGGCATTGACGGTGGTTGACGTCACGTAGCCAGTGTCGACGTCCTGCTCGCCGCCATTATTGACGGTGGTGTGATCCGCCCGCCCTGGACCCGGCATATCGTGCATATAGATGCCGGTGACGCGCTGAATGCCGCCGGTATTGATCGTGGTGTAGCTCGCGGTGGAGGCTAGCCCGACATCCTGTTCGCCGCCATTGATAACGGTGTTAGTCGCGGTGCCGCCTAAGTCGGCGAGGCCTACGATTTGCTGGCCACCAGTTGATATCGTGGTGTTCGTGGCTGTGCCGTACACCTTGAAAAACATGCCGTTCGATACGGTGAAGCCGTTCGCCGTGTAACCGTAGTCGGCAACAAGCGTTGCGCCACTCTGGAATGTGGTATTGGATTGCGTGGAGCCGGCTTCAAGGATGAGCGTTGCGCCTGCGGAGACTGTGCTGTTGTTGAGAACACCACCGTCCAAAACCTGCAGCGTCATGCTGTTCGCAGCAGTAAATCCGTTCTCAATCGTACCGCCGCCGATCTCGAGAATGCTGTTGGCGTTGAACACTGTCCCCGAAAAATCGGCGTTACCGAGGACGATGAGAGCTCCGTACTGATTGACGGTCGTGTTAGTCGCCGTCGCGCCGGCGGACAGCTGAATCGTTCCGCCATCGATGATCGTGCCGGTCGCGGTGCCACCTGCATTCACATTCAGCGTGCCGAAAATCTGGAGTATCGTCCCGGAAACCAGCGCTCCGTTCGATACCGTCAACGTTCCAAAATCCTTGACCGTGGTGCCGGTCGCCGTGCTGGCGTCGACGGCCGGCTGGCCGGGAACGTTGGCGAACGGATCCGGTATCGATCCCGAGACGGTCATGACGCCGCCATTGACGATGGTGTTCACTGCGGTCCCGCCGCCGGTGACGTCGAATTCGCCCTGGTCGTTGATGGTTGCCGCGGTCGCCACGCTTTGGATAACCGGCGGCGGATACACGGGCGCCGTTTCTATCGTTTCACCCGAAACTTTGAGGACACCGCCGGAATTGACGATCGTGCCGCTGGCGCTGCCACCATTCGTCACATTCTGCACGCCGCCGGAATTGACCGTCGTCGTCGTTGCGGTGCCGGTGTCAATGTCCTGCTCGCCGCCGCCATTGATCGTGGTGTGATCAACCGCGCCGGGCGTTGGGCCTTCGTGGACAAATTCGCCAGTTACGCGCTGGATTCCGCCCTGGTTGATAGTTGTGTAGCTGGCGACGCCATCAAGGATAACGTCCTGTTCCCCGCCAGCGATGACAGTGTGGGTTGCCGTGCTTGTTGAAAAAGATCCGCCGACCGTCTGCAAGCCACCAGTTTCGATCGTCGTGCTATCGACCGAAGCGCCGTAACTGACATCCATCGTGTCGCCGTTGTGGATCGTCACGCCACTGGCGGGAGGAATAACCGTCATATGAATGCTCCGCGTTCGGTGCCTGGAAAGTCAAACGAGCAAAGCAAAATCATTCGATGGGTTATTCAACCTAAAACTGCGATGGCTGAGAATGCCTGTCAAGCAGATGCTATTCTTGAACGAAGTTGTGAACGGTTGCTCGCGCGATTCCTGCTGTCGAAAATCGTGACGTGTACACGCAATGCATATTGCCGGATGAATTTATCGACAGCGTGACGAAAATTGCGGCGGTCGCGCGTTCTCGAGATTGCGCGAAAACTTTTGCCTCAGATCGTGGCGCGTCGAAAGTTCCATCGTCGTCGAAGCCCTTTGCTCTCTCGCCCCATTTGCCTCATCCCACCAATTTCCACTCCCCATCCTGCGCACGCTTCAACGCCGGGTCGTTCACCCGCACGTGTTCAGCCAGAAAATCGATGAAGGCGCGCACGCGCGCGGGCAGCGGCGCTGTGTGGCCGACATAGACGGCATGGATGTCTTCGCGGTCGCCGGGATTGTAGCTTTGAAGAACCGGAACAAGATGTCCGGCTTCGATGTCGGGGCCGATGTGGAAGAGGGCGAGACGGGCAAGGCCAACGCCGCCGAGCGCAAGGCGGCGGGCTATCTCGCCATCGCTGGCGCGCGCGGCCGGCGGCGGCACCGCCTCCTCGGTGCGGTCGCCGCGCTTGAATGGCCAGCCGCGGATCGAGCGCGGAAAGGTCCAGCCGATGCCGCGATGGTCGGCGAGATCCGCCGGTGTCCTCGGTGTGCCCGCGCGGGCCAGATAATCCGGTGCGCCGACCACGACCATGCGGCTGGTGCCGAGTTTTCGCGCGACGAGGCGTGAGGCGCGCAGGGGGCCGACGCGGATGGCGACATCGGCGCGCTCCTGCATCAGGTCGATCAGCGTGTCGGTCAGCACCAGGTCGAGCGTGACGTCGGGGTGCTCTCTGAGAAAGCGCGGGATCAGCGGCATCAGGTGCAGCATGCCGAAGGGGATGTTGCTGTTGACCGTGAGCCGGCCGCGCGGCGTGGCGCCGGATGCCGCTTCGCGTTCGGCTTCCTCCATCTCGCCGAGGATGCGCACGGCGCGCTGGTAGAAGGTCTGGCCTTCCTCCGTCAGCGTCAGCTTGCGCGTGGTGCGGTTGATCAGTCGCGAGCCGAGCCGCGCCTCCAGCCGCGAGATCAGCTTGCTGACGCCCGACGGCGTCAGGCGCAGTTTTCGCGCGGCCTGGGTGAATCCGCCCAAGTCGACGACGCGGACGAAAACCTCCATCTCGGCGGAACGGTTGGTGTCGAAACGGGCCATGTTGAATTCACGTCACAAATGATTGGATTGCGGACATTCTAATGATTTTGCTGCGGCGCGGCTATCTGCGTGGCTCGTCTTCATCCATCGGAGCCACGCATGCCTCCCGCCGTCCTCGCGCTCACCGCCGGTGCCTTCGGCATCGGCACCACCGAATTCATCATCATGGGCCTGCTGCTCCAGGTCGCCGCCGACATGTATGTCTCCGTGCCGGTCGCGGGCCTGCTGATCTCCGGCTATGCGCTCGGCGTGTTCGTCGGCGCGCCCGTGCTGACGCTCGCGACCCGCCGGCTGCCGCGAAAGACCGTGCTGCTGGCGCTGATGGCGATCTTCACGCTCGGCAATGCAGCCTGCGCGCTCGCGCCGAACTACGAGCTCCTAATGGCGGCGCGCGTGCTGACCTCGCTGGCCCACGGTACCTTCTTCGGTGTCGGTTCGGTCGTTGCCACGAGTCTGGTTGCCGAGGACAAACGCGCCTCGGCGATATCGACCATGTTCATCGGCCTCACGGTCGCGACACTGCTCGGCGTTCCCTTCGGCGCCTGGTTCGGCCTGATGCTCGGCTGGCGCGCGGCGTTCTGGGCGGTGACGGTGATCGGCGTGATCGCCATTGCGGTGGTGGCAGCGCTCGTGCCCGGCCATGTCGGCAACGGCGACAAGCCGATCTCGCTTGCGGAGGAGATCGCGGTGCTTGGCCGGCCGCAGGTGCTGCTCGGCCTTGCCATGACCGTGTTCGGCTTTGCCGGCCTGTTCGTCGTCTTCACCTATGTCCAGCCGATCCTGACACGCTTCACCGGCTTTTCGGAGGCCGCTGTCTCGCCGATCCTGCTGGTGTTCGGCGTCGGACTTGCGATCGGCAATGTCGCCGGCGGCAAGCTCGCCGATCGTGGTCTCGCGCGTGCGCTGATCGGCACACTCGCCGCGCTCGCCATCGTGTTGCTTGGTCTCTCCGCCGTGCTGTCGGTCAAGATCCCCACCATTGGGCTGATCCTGCTGCTTGGCATCGCGGCGTTTGCGACGGTCGCGCCGCTGCAGCTTCGCGTGCTGGAAGCAGCCGGCCCGAGCGGCCGCACGCTCGCCTCGAGCCTCAACATCGCCGCGTTCAATCTCGGCAATGCGCTCGGTGCCTGGGCCGGCGGCGTCACCATCGATCGCGGGCTCGGCCTCTCCGCGCTGCCGCTGGTCGCGGCCGGAATCACGGCGATCGGACTCGTGCTGGCGCTGTGGAGCCTCCAACTCGACCGCAGGCAGGCCGCAGTCGCGGCGTGTCCGGCGGAATAGGGGAGGAGCATATGGAATACCGCAATCTCGGCGCTTCCGGACTTAAAGTACCCGTTCTCAGCTTCGGCACCGGCACCTTCGGTGGCGAGGGCCCACTGTTCTCGGCCTGGGGCCGCAGTGGCACTGACGAGGCACGCCGGCTGGTCGACATCTGCCTCGAGGCCGGCGTCAATCTGTTCGACAGCGCCGACGTCTATTCGAACGGCGCCTCCGAGCAGATTCTCGGCGCAGCCATCAAGGGCCGGCGCGACAAGGTGCTGATCTCGACCAAGATGAGCCTGCCGATGGGCGACGGCCCGCTCGATGCCGGTTCGTCGCGGCATCGGCTGCTCTCGTCCATCGAGGCGGCACTGCGACGGCTTGGTACCGACTATATCGATCTGCTCCAGCTCCATGCCTTCGACGCCTTCACGCCGATCGAGGAAGTGCTGTCCACGCTCGACACGCTCGTGCGCGCCGGCAAGCTGCGCTATGTCGGCGTCTCCAATTTCGCCGGCTGGCAGTTGATGAAGTCGCTCGCGATCGCCGATCGTCACGGCTGGCCGCGCTATGTCGCGCATCAGGTCTATTACTCGCTGCTCGGCCGCGATTATGAGTGGGAGCTGATGCCGCTCGCGCGCGACCAGGGCGTTGGCGCGCTCATCTGGAGCCCGCTCGGCTGGGGCCGGCTCACCGGCAAGATCCGGCGCGATCAGCCCCTGCCGCAAAACAGCCGCCTGCATGCGACGGCGCAGTTCGGTCCGCCCGTGGACGAGCAGCGGCTCTATGCCATCGTCGATGTGCTCGACGCGATTGCGATCGAGACCGGCCACACCGTGCCGCAGGTCGCGATCGCCTGGCTGTTGTCGCGCCCAACGGTATCGTCCGTGATCATCGGCGCCCGCGACGAGGCGCAGTTGCGCGACAATCTCGGCGCGGTCGGCTGGTCGCTGAGCGTGGATCAGCTCAAGCGCCTCGACGAGGTCAGCGCGGTGATGCCGCCCTATCCCTATTATCCCTATCGCATCCAGGACGGATTTGCGCGGCTGAACCCGCCGCCGGTATGAGCGGCGGCGGCCGTCGCAAAACAACTAATAAAAAGCGGCGATTGCGGCGCCTATTCCCTGGGGAAGATTGGGTTCGCTCTTCAGCGTGTCCAGGAATACGGGATCGCCCGCCACAGTAAGGCCATCCAGCTTGATCGGATGCAGCGGCTCGGCGGCGGTCGCGACCGCCGCCAGATCCGGACCGGTCCGGACGCCGTTATATTCCAGCCGCGGGCGCAATTGGACGTTGTTGCCGAACTGTTCGTCCAGCGCGAGACGCCATCCGGTTCGCGATACCGTCCCGCTGGCGATCGCGTCACTCATGGCGAGGCTATGCGGTTGGAGCGTGCCGAGATTGCCGAGCGCGGCGCGGAGCCGGATCGTTGCCTCCGCCAGCGTGATCTTCTCGATCTCCGGATCCTGGTCGGGCGAGGTGAAGTCGATCACCCGAGCGCTGCTGCCGATCTTGAGCGCCTCGCCGCTTCCGCCCGCCTTTTGCATGATCGTCTTTGTTCCGTAGCGCGGTCGTCCGCCGATGGTAACCAGAACGATGTCCTGCTCGTGCGACTTGATCAGATGGCTGTAGGGATCGCCGGTGACGCCTTTCACGACCAGAAGGTCGGCGAACTTGCCACTGGCGATCGTTCCCAGCTTCGCCTCCCATTTGAGGATCGCGGCCGGATTGCGCGTCGCCATCGAGACGATCTCGTAGTCGCTGAAGCCAAGGTTGAAATGTGCGGACACGACTTTCGCCGCCTTCAGCTCGCCGAGCAGGTTCTTGCTGCCGGACGGCGACCAGTCCGAGCCGAGCGCGATGGTGAGACCGGCCGTCCGCGCAGCGACGACGTCGGTCGTCGTTCCATAGAGCAGCAGGTTGCTCAAGGGTGACCAGACGACCTTGGCACGGTTTTCGGCCATCGTTCCGAAGTCGGTCGCGTCGAGCGCCGTGCAATGAATGCCGGCCAGCGACGGTTCGATCGCCCAATCTCCCTCGGAATTGCGCAAGGCGAGGAAGTGGCTATGCGCCTTGGTATCGATGCCTTCGCTCAAGTGCAGCAGAAAGCACGACGACGATTTCAGCTCCTTGTCGAACTTCGCCCAGTCTTCGGCATCGATATCGGGAATCTTTGAGTGGGCGCGTGGAAGATCGGGAGGGCTCCCGATCTCGGCGGCGCGCAGTGCGCCCTTGTAGTATTTGTGAATCGTGCCGCTCCAGTTCGACAGCGTGATCCCCTGGCTCGTCGTGGTGCCTGCGACCATGCATTTGGCTTCGACATAGCGGACCAGGGCGGGCAGCAGCGAGCCGTCATCGGCAAGCGCGATCGCGCTCATCGGGCCGGTCACGGACGTCTTGTAGGATTTGGCATTCTGCCACTGATCGCGATTGCCGTAGAGCTGCGGCACCTGCCAGAGCGGCAATATGTTGTAGCTGAGGTGATTGTGCAGCTCGATCAGGCCGGGATAGATGGTGCCGCCGGTTGCGACCGGATTGATGGCCTCGAAGCCCGCCGGGGCCGACTGTCCCTTGGCCACGATCGCGGCGATGCGATTGTCTTCGATGAAGATCGTACCGCTCTTGATGACGTCGCCCTCGGCGGCCATCGTCACGATTCGCCCGCTCAGGGCCCACCGTTTCGGGCTTGCGGCCGGGCTCATGGGATCACCCCGTCGGGAATGGTGATCGTGATCGTGCGCCGCTTGGCTGCGGCGTCAGCGCCCTGGCGCACGGCCCATGGCGTGTCTCCGCGCATCCACGCCGGCAGTCCCGCCGGGAGATCCTTCGCGATGATGTCGAAGAGCTCGATCGGTTTGAAGGCGTCGCCATACGGCACAAGCGTCGTCGGCACGTCGGGATGCTGGATTTGTGGCGCGAGAACCGTGAGCGCGGCATTCCACTTGGTCAGCATGATCTTGGTATTCGCAGCCCGCGTCGCGTTATCATGGGCCGAGCTTTCCGGCCAGGTCGGGTGCGTGATGTGCTGATACGCAAGGGTCTTGTAGACTGCGCCGTCGGCGGTCTTGAGCCAGGCGTGCCAGGCCTCGTCCGCAAGGCTGCCAAGCGAGACGACGGCCTCGATGTTGCCGAGCCCCAGCACGGCCTTGAACCATTTGTTGCGATAGAGGACGATGCCCGGCTCGTTCTTGTGCTTGTTGCCGCCGCTCTGTCCGTAGACGCTGTACAGGAAGGTGTTCACCATCACGTAGCTCTGCGTGATGCCGAGCTTGGCGAGAAAGCCCTGAGCCCGGCGTCCCGCGGTGCCGACCAGGATCCGGCGTACGATGGTTTCGTGCTGGGCGGGATCCTGACCGACGACGAGCACGCGCGCCGATCCGTCGAGCCGGCCGCGGTGAAAGATCGGGCCCCATTCGATGCGGAAATCTTGGGGATCGTAGGTCTCGGCGCCCGGGTAGCTGGCGCACAGATCGCGAAATGGTTGCTGGTCGTATCCGCTATCGAATTCCACGAGCATGGCAAATGCTCCGATGTATCGCTGTCAAAATGGCTGCGTCAAAAGCTGGATCGCGTCGGCACAATCTTGGCGGTGGTTTGTTCCACCATTCAACCAGTATATGGGTCAGGAGAGTGGGGCCAAAGGTTCATGCGCGGCTCTCGCGCCGACCCGTGGCAGAGCGTCGCGGCGACGCGCCATGCAGAAACGCGCCTGTACACGCTCGCGTGACCTCCATAACCTCCGCCGCGCAATTTTTTGGAGATGCGACGTGGCGAAAAAGACGGCGAGCAAGAAGAAAAGTGTTGCAAGGAAAGTAACGAAGACCTCGAGCAAGACGAGCCCCGCCCGCATGGGCTCCGTTGCGAAAGCTGCGAAGATGACAGGCAAGAAGGCCGCGCCGCGCAAGTCGGCCACGGCGCTCCGTCCGAAGGGTCCGGTCTGGCAATGGTCCGCGGTCGACACCGCGTCCGCGATCCGCTCCGGCGCAATCTCCGCAGTGGAGACCGTCGAGGCGCATCTGGAGCGCATGCATGCGGTCAATCCCCGGCTGAATGCGGTTGTCGTCGATCTCGGCGAAGACGCGCTGAAGGCCGCGCATGCGGCCGACAAGCAGCGCGCCAAGGGCGGCGAGCTCGGCCTCCTGCACGGCGTGCCCATCACCATCAAGGAGAACGTCGACTTTGAAGGTCGGCCCAATTTCAACGGCGTTCCCGCCAACAAGGACCTCGTCGCGCCGTCGGATTCGCCGGTTGTGCGTAATCTGAAGAAGGCCGGCGCGATTGTGCTCGGCCTCACCAACACGCCGGAATTCTCGTTCCGCGGCTTCACCGACAATCCGCTGCACGGACTGACGCTCAATCCCTGGGACCCGAACATCACCTGCGGCGGCTCCTCGGGCGGTGCGGGGTCGGCGGTCGCCGCCGGCATAGGCACCATCGCGCATGGCAACGACATCGGAGGCTCCCTGCGCTGGCCGGCGCATTGTAACGGCGTTGCTACCATCAAGCCGACGCAGGGGCGCATCCCGGCCTTCAACGGAAGTGCCACCGCCGAACGGCCGATGCTGGCGCATCTGATGTCGGCGCAGGGACCGCTCGCCCGCCACGTCGGCGACGTCCGTCTTGCGCTGGAGGTGATGAGCCAGCGCGATCCGCGCGATCCCTGGTGGGTGCCGGCGCCGCTGACCGGGCCGAAGCCGAAGGGCCCGATCAAGGTCGCGCTGGCAAAAATCCCGGAAGACATGGCGGTCGATCCGGCGGTCGGCGCGGCGCTTCGCCAGGCCGCCGATCATTTGGAGCGCTCCGGCTATCGCGTCAGCGAGGTCGAGGTGCCCGACATCAACGGCGTCTGGCAGACCTGGTGCGACATCATCACCAACGAGACGGTGGTGATGCAGGAGGCCGGAATGTTGAAGGTCACGACGGAAGACTTCCACAAGGCGTGGGGTGGCATGAAGGCCAAGGCGAGCACGCTCGATCTCAAGGCCTGGATGCAGGCGACGGCCGCCCGCAATGGCCATATCCGTGCCTGGCAATTGTTCTTCGAGGAGTATCCGGTGGTGCTGGCGCCGACCACGGTGAAGCCGACGCCGGGGCCGCGTGACGACACGGTCAGTGCCGAACGCGTGCAGGAAATCTTCTGGGGCGAGATCCGCTTCATCTCGGCGATCAACGTGCTGGGGCTGCCCGGCGCCGTGGTGCCGGTGGCCGTGCACGACGGCAAGCCGATCGGCGTGCAGCTCATCGCGGGCCGCTATCGCGAGGATCTGGCGCTGGACGCTGCCGCCGCGATCGAGAAGCGCGCCGGCGTGCTGACCCACCGCCTCTGGGAGACGATGAAGTAGGGTGATAAAATCGGCGGCGTCCCTTCTCCCACACGGGAGAAGGGACTGACAAGAAATCGGAAGGATGAACCATGCCGAGCGATCTTCCCGTCATCCTGCATCATTTCGACGAGTCGCCATTCTCCGAGAAGATCCGCCTCATCTTCGGCCTGAAGCAGATCGCCTGGACCTCGGTCCGCATCTCCAGGATCATGCCGCGTCCGGATCTGATGCCGCTCACCGGCGGGTATCGGCGTACGCCGGTGATGCAGATCGGCGCGGACATCTATTGCGACACCCAGCGCATCATCCGCGAACTCGAGCACCGCTTTCCCGCGCCGACCCTGTTTCCCGGCGGAGGCGAGGGGCTCGCCTGGGCGAGCGCGATGTGGACCGACAAATCCTTCTTCCAGAATGCGGTGAACCTCGTGTTCGGCTCGCTCGCCGACAAGGTGCCGCAGAGCTTCATCGAGGATCGCGAGAAGCTGCGTGGCGCGAAATTCGACATCGCGGCGATGACGGCGGCGATCCCGCAGATGCGCGACCAGTATCGCGCTCATGTCGGCTGGATCGAGACGCAGCTTGCCGGAAGTCACCCTTGGCTCAGCGGCGCCGCGCCGGGTCTCGTCGACATCAATGCTTACATGAATGTCTGGTACGTACGCTCCAACCTGCCGGTCGCCGATCAGCTGCTGGCCGAATGTCCCAAAGTGCGCGCCTGGGAAGAACGCGTCCGTGCGATCGGTCATGGCACGCGGACCGAGATCTCGACCGCGGAGGCGCTCGAGATCGGTCGGGCAGCGACGCCGCAGACAGCAGAGGTAAACGACCCGCACGATCCGAACGGCCGCAAGGTCGGCGACCTCGTCGACGTCAGGCCGGACGATTACGGCAAGATCGCCGTGCGCGGACGGATCGTCTCGCTGTCAGCCCAGAGCATCGCCATTCGCCGCCACGACGATCTCGCAGGCGACATCGTCGCCCACTTTCCGCGCGCGGGATTTCTGGTGACACCAGTGGAGTAGTTAATCCAAATTGACTCAAATTTTAGCCAATTCACCAATAATCATTAGGGTTACTTCCTCGATCTCTAAGCGAATTATTGTCCGCTTTACCGCCCGCCTCTAACAGAGGGACGGCGGACAACGCACATGCCTCATACAGGCCAATAAGTGCGGCCCGCTCCACGCGGAGGTGGTACGATGCGCAACGAGACGATTGCTATCCACGCCGGCTACGAGCCCGAAGCCACCACGCACGCTGTTGCCGTGCCGATCTACCAGACCGCGGCCTATGCCTTCGACAGCGCCGATCATGGCGCGGCTCTCTTCAATCTCGAGGCCGAAGGTTTCCGTTACAGCCGTATCGCCAATCCGACCAGCGCGGTGCTGGAGAAGCGCATCGCCCAGCTCGAAGGCGGCGTCGGCGCGCTCGCGGTTGCGACCGGCCAGGCTGCGCTGCATTTCGCCTTCGTCAACGTCGCCGACCACGGCGGCAACATCGTCTCCGTGCCGCAGCTCTACGGCACCACCCACACGCTGCTCTCGCACATCCTGCCGCGGCAGGGCATCACCGGTCGCTTCGCCGAGAGCGACAAACCCGAGGCGATCGAGAAGCTGATCGACGAGAATACCCGTGCGGTGTTCGCCGAGACCATCGGCAATCCGGCCGGCAATGTCTGCGATATCGAGGCGCTGGCGAAGATCGCGCATGCCCATGGCGTGCCGCTGATCGTCGACAACACCGTCGCCACGCCCATCCTGCTCAAGCCGTTCGACTACGGCGCCGACATCGCCGTGCATTCGCTGACCAAGTTTTTGGGCGGCCACGGCACCACGCTTGGCGGCGCCATCGTCGATTCCGGAAATTTCCCCTGGGCCAAGCACGCCGATCGCTTCCCGGGCTACAACAAGCCGGATGCCTCCTATCATGGCCTCGTCTATGCCGAGCGCTTCGGCAAGACCGCCTATGTCGAGCGCGCGCGCAGCATCTATCAGCGCACCATGGGTTCGGTGCTGTCGCCGTTCAACGCCTTCCTGCTGCTCCAGGGCATCGAGACGGTGGCGCTGCGCATGGAGCGCCATTGCGAGAACGCCCGCAAGGTCGCCGAATTCCTGCGCAAAGATCCGCGCGTGGCCTGGGTCAACTACACCGGATTCCCGGACAGCCCCTATTATCCGCTGGTCCAGAAGTATCTCGACGGCAACGCCTCCTCGCTGTTCACCTTCGGCATCAAGGGCGGCATGGAGGCTGGCAAGAATTTCTATGATGCGCTGAAGCTGATCACGCGCCTCGTCAATATCGGCGATGCCAAGTCGCTGGCCTGCCATCCGGCTTCGACCACGCACCGGCAAATGTCGCCGGAGCAGCAGCGCACAGCCGGTGTGCTGCCGGAAGCGATCCGTCTCTCGATCGGCATCGAGCATGCCGCTGATATCATCGAGGACCTCGACCAGGCGCTGGAAAAGGCCTGTCCGGCCGCGCGTCTTCAGGCCGCGGAGTAGGCAATCGGGCCGATGAGCGTCTTGATCGACAGGGATCAAGGTTTCGCAAGCCCGGCGCTGGTGCCGGCCGAAGGCGACTTCGCGCGCAATCATGCCGGCGCCGAGCTCAACATCGGGCTGATCAACAACATGCCGGATACGGCGCTAAAGGCGACCGAGCGGCAGTTCATGAAGCTGCTTCAGGCCGCCGCGGGGCCGCGCCGCATCCGCTTTCATTGCTTCTCGCTGCCATCGGTGAAGCGTTCGCCGGAAGCAAAGTGGCACGTCGAGAGCGAATATTCCGATCTCTCCGATCTCAAGCGCGAGAGGTTCGACGGGCTGATCGTGACCGGTGCCGAACCAGTCGCGCCCGAGCTCGACCAGGAGCCGTACTGGCGCGATCTCACCGAGCTGATCGACTGGGCCAGAACCAATACCCGCTCGACGATCTGGTCATGCCTGGCCGCACATGCGGCGGTGCTGCACCTCGATCGCATCGAACGTCAGCGCCTGCCGTCCAAATGCCATGGCATCTTCGACTGCGAGACTGTCAGCGGCGACGCGCTCACGCGCGATGCGCCGGCGCCGCTCAAGGTCTCGCATTCCCGCCTCAACGAAGTCACCGAGGGAGATCTCGCGCAGGCCGGCTATCGGGTGCTGACCCGGTCGGCCCAGGCTGGCGTCGACGTCTTCGTCCGGCAGTATGACAGCCGCTTCGTGTTCTTCCAGGGGCATCCCGAATATGACGCGCTGTCGCTCCAGCGCGAATATTTGCGCGACATCGGCCGCTTCCTCGCGCGCGAACGGGAGGCCTATCCGGCGCTCCCCGTGAGTTATTTTGACGCAGCGACGGAGGAGAAGCTGGTTCGATTCGAAAAGCGGGCGAGGCATCAGCGGCACCCGGCACTGACCAATGAATTGCCCGCACTGACTTTGCGCACCGACATCGCGGCCGGCAGCGCCGCAGCGGCACTTTTCCGCAACTGGCTGCAATATCTCGGCGCGGACACGGAAGTTCCGCTGCTCGCGCGTTAACCCAGGACTTTGAACCCAGGACTTTTGGTCCTGCGTTAGGATTACCCAAGCGTTAAGCTTGCCTCAGACCGCGCGCAAATGTTTCAGTACGGAAATATGGAATCACAGGGAATGCACTCGTGCTGTCGGCTCTCAACGGACGCCTGAGCAATCGGCTGGCCCGGCATTTCCGCGCCGCGCCGCACCGCTTGCCGGCGCACGCGCCGATGGTGAGTTTCACCTTCGATGACGCCCCCGACAGCGCCGCAGGCGAGGGCGCCTCGCTGCTGGAAGCGCATGGCGGGCGCGGCACGTTCTACCTCGCCGGCAGCCTGATCGATCAGCCCGGAGACCATTGGCGCGGCCTGTCGAACGAAGCGATCGTTCGGCTGCATCGCGGCAGCCACGAGATCGGCTGCCACACGTTTTCGCATTTGCGCGCGGTCGATCTCGACGAGAGCGCGATGGCGCGCGAGATCGAGCGGAACCGCAGCCATTTTCTCGGCATCGACTCCTCGATCCGGCTCGATAATTTCGCCTATCCGTATGGCCTCGCCTCGGTCTGGCGCAAACCGCAGCTTGCCCGGAATTTTCGCTCGGCGCGCGGCATCCTTCCTGGCGTCAACAGCGACGTCATCGATCTCCAGTTCCTGCGCGCTTCGCCGCTGGTCAATTGCGAGATCGATACGGCGGACGTGGACCGTTATTTCGACGAGGCGGTCGCAAGCGGCGGCTGGCTGATCTTCTACAGCCATGACGTCGTGGACGCGCCGAGCCCCTATGGCTGCACGCCGGCCCTGTTGCGCCACGCGCTGAAGGCCGCGGAAAAGCGCAACGTGCCGATCGTGACGGTTGCCGAGGCCTTGCGCAGGATCGGGGCGTAGCTCTTTCTTCCTTCTCCCCTTGCGGGAGAAGGTGGCGCGAAGCGCCGGATGAGGGGTATCTCTCCGCAAACTCCAATGTCGGACGTGATTCGCGGAGAGATACCCCTCACCCGTCTCGCCGCCAGGCGGCGAGCCACCCTCTCCCGCAGGGGGAGAGGGAAAGACATCGCCCATCGCCGCGCAAACAGTCTTGCAACGCCCGCGTCGTCATGCGACTGGCGTTGTGACGAATCTTGCAAACCCCCGACGCGCCCATGTCCGCCCCTTCCACCGCTCCGCTGCCAGCGCCGGCCGATGGCCGCGATGCGCTGTCGGTGCTGCATTCGGTGTTCGGCCTGCCGGGGTTCCGGGGCGCGCAAGGCGAAATCGTCCGGCACGTCGCCGACGGCGGCAATTGCCTGGTGCTGATGCCGACCGGTGGCGGCAAGTCGTTGTGCTATCAATTGCCGTCCCTGCTGCGCGAAGGCTGCGGCATCGTGGTCTCGCCGCTGATCGCGCTGATGCGCGACCAGGTCGCAGGCCTGCTCGAAGCCGGCGTCAACGCCGCCGCGCTGAATTCGTCGCTGACATTGCAGGAGGCCTCCGACATCGAGCGGCGCCTGATCGCAGGCGATCTCGACCTGCTCTATGTCGCGCCGGAACGCCTGGTGACGCCGCGCTGCCTGTCGATGCTGGCGCAGGCCAAGGTGGCGCTGTTCGCGATCGACGAAGCGCACTGCGTCTCGCAATGGGGGCACGACTTCCGGCCCGAATATGTCGGTCTCTCCATCATCGCCGAGCGCTTTCCAAATGTGCCGCGCATCGCGCTGACTGCGACCGCCGACGATCTGACGCGGAAAGAGATCGTCCAGCGGCTTCAACTGACGGACAGCCCGCAATTCGTCTCGAGCTTCGACCGGCCCAACATCCGCTACGAGATCGTCGACAAGCGCAATGCGGTGTCGCAGCTGAAGGAGTTCATCCGCGAGCGCCATGAGGGCGATGCTGGTGTGGTCTATTGCCTGTCGCGCAATCGCGTCGAGGAGGTCGCTGCCGCACTCGCCGAGGCCGGTATTGCGGCGCTGCCCTATCACGCCGGGCTCGATGGCGGCGTGCGCTCGCGCAATCAGGACCGCTTCCTCAATGAGGACGGCATCGTCATCGTCGCGACCATCGCCTTCGGTATGGGCATCGACAAGCCCGACGTGCGCTTCGTCGCCCATCTCGATCTGCCCAAGAGCATCGAGGCCTATTATCAGGAAACCGGGCGTGCGGGGCGCGACGGCAAGCCGTCGGCGGCGTGGATGGCCTACGGCCTCTCCGACATCGTGCAGCAGCGCCGCATGATCGACGAGTCCAGCGGCTCCGATGATTTCAAGCGTGTGTCGATCGGCAAGCTCGACGCACTGGTTGGGCTCGCCGAAACCGCGCAGTGCCGGCGCAAGCGACTGCTCGGCTATTTCGGCGAGACCTCGCGTGGCGAGACTTGCGGCAATTGCGACAATTGCCTGACCCCGCCACAAATGCGCGACGGCAAGGTGCTGGCGCAGAAGCTGCTGTCCTGCGCCTATCGCACGGGGCAGCGTTTCGGGGCGATGCATCTGATCGATGTGCTGATCGGACGTCTGACCGAGAAGGTCACGCAGTTCGGCCACGACCAGCTGTCGGTGTTCGGCATTGGGCGCGAGCTCAACGAGAAGCAGTGGCGCACGGTGCTGCGGCAGCTGGTGGCGATGGGGCATCTGCAGAGCGACAGCGAAGCCTTTGGCGCGCTGAAGCTGACAGACTCCGCGCGCGGTGTGCTGCGTGGCGAAACGGAGGTATGGCTGCGCGAGGAATCGCCGGGCACACGGGTCCGGTCAAGCCGCGCAAAATCCCGCCGCGGCGATCTCGCGCCAGCGGCCAATGCGCCGCAAGGCGATGTCGATCCCGAATTGCGGGCGCGGCTGCGCGCCTGGCGCTCGGATATCGCGCGCGAACGCGGCGTGCCCGCCTATGTCGTGCTGCACGATGCCACCATCGACGGCATCGTCCGGGCCTGGCCGACCACGCTTGGCGAGCTGCGCAACGTCCCCGGCATCGGCGACAAGAAGCTCGAGCACTATGGCGACGAGCTGCTGCAGATCGTGAAGACGCGGTAGGGCCGTCTCGTCATCCCGGACAAGCGGAGCGTAGATCCGGGATCCATACCGCGTGATCTATCTTGGGGCACGCGGGGAGACGTTCTTCGCCAAACATCTCCCTGGGGTTATGGGTCCCGGGTCTGCGCTTACGCTTGCCCGGGACGACAGCGGAGTGGAGGCGCGAGGTACGACCTCACCCGTTCCGGAACGCGTAGCCGTAACCGTTGAGCGCCGGCGCGCCGCCGAGATGCGCGTAGAGAATCTTCGCGCCCTTCTCGAAATGGCCCTTCTGGGTCAGGTCGATCAGGCCCTGCATCGATTTGCCTTCATAGACGGGGTCAGTGATCATCGCCTCCAACCGTGCGGTGAGGCGGATCGCCTCCTTGGTCTCCTCCGACGGAACGCCATAGGCGGGATAGGCGTAGTCCTCGATCAGCACGACGTCGTCTGCAACGATGTCCTTGCCGAGCTCGACGAGCTTTGCGGTGTTCTGCGCGATCGAGAGCACCTGCGCTTTCGTCTGCGCCGGGGTGAAGGAGGCGTCGATGCCGATCACTTTGCGCGCACGGTCGTCGTCGGCGAAGCCCACCAGCATGCCGGCATGGGTCGAGCCGGTCACGGTGCAGACCACGATGTAGTCGAACTTGAAGCCGAGCTCTTTCTCCTGCTTGCGCACCTCCTCGGCGAAGCCGACATAGCCAAGCCCGCCAAATTTATGCACGGAGGCACCGGCGGGGATCGCGTAGGGCTTGCCGCCCGCTGCCTTCACGTCCTCGATCGCCTGCTCCCAGCTCTTGCGGATGCCGATGTCGAAACCGTCGTCGACCAGGCGCACGTCGGCGCCCATGATGCGCGAGAGCATGATGTTGCCGACACGGTCATAGACGGCGTCTTCGTGCGGCACCCAGGCTTCCTGGACCAGGCGGCACTTCATGCCGATCTTGGCGGCGACCGCGGCGATCATGCGGGTGTGGTTCGATTGCACGCCGCCGATCGAGACCAGCGTGTCGGCGTTCGACGCGATCGCGTCGGGGATGATGTATTCGAGCTTGCGCAGCTTGTTGCCGCCGTAGGCGAGACCGGAATTGCAGTCCTCACGCTTGGCGTAGATCTCGACATTGCCGCCGAGGTGCTTCGACAGCCGCTCCAGCTTCTCGATGGGCGTCGGGCCGAAGGTCAGCGGATAGCGCGCGAATTTGTCCAGGTTCATTGGATCATCCCGATTGGCGTTGGTGTCTGGGATGTGGCTAGCATCGCACCGTAAAAAGGTGCTCTCGAATATTGCGGCCATATTGCGCGTAATCTTGCGAAGATCATGAGATTAGCTAATATTCCTTCCGTAATGGTGCTAATTCACGGAAGCTTCTTCCATGTCTGCTCGTCTCGATCGTATCGACCTCAAGATGTTGAGATTGCTGCAGAATAACGGCCGGCTCAGCAATGCCGAGCTGGCCGAAACCGTCGCGATCAGCCCCGCCACCTGCCATCGCCGCACCCAGCGCCTGTTTGAGGACGGCTTTATCGCCGCGGTCCGCGCCATGGTGGCGCCGAAGAAGGTGGCCAAGGGCACGCTGGTGATGGTCGGCGTCGTGCTCGACCGCTCGACCCCGGAGAGCTTTGCGGCCTTCGAGCAGGTGATCGCCAAGCTGAAATTCGTGCTCGACTGCCACCTCGTCGCCGGCGATTTCGACTACTTCCTGAAGATCCGTGTCGGCGACATGGAGGATTTCAACCGCATCCATGGCGAGCTGCTGATCGCGCTGCCCGGCGTGCGACAGACCCGCACTTTCTTCGTGATGAAGGAAGTGGTCGACAACGCGCCGCTGGAGTTTTGAGCGGCGCACTTGATGCGCGATGCGCATCATGAGAGATTCGTCCGATGCCGCCGCTTCCCTTTCGCCAGCATGATCCCGTCGCTCCGGCCTACCAGCGCGGCTGGGTCGACGAGGCCGTGGCCGCGATAGAAGCCGACCAGTGCCGCACGGCCGACACCCATCTGATCCGGCTGATCGTGCCGGCGCTATCAGGCATTGACCTCTATCTGAAGGACGAGTCCACGCATCCGACCGGCAGCCTGAAGCACCGGCTGGCGCGTTCGCTGTTCCTCTACGCGCTCTGCAACGGCCACATCCGCGAAGGCACGCCCGTCGTGGAGGCGTCGTCGGGCTCGACCGCGGTGTCGGAAGCCTATTTCGCGCAGATGATCGGCGTGCCCTTCTACGCCGTGATGCCGCGCACGACCTCGGCGGAAAAGATCGCCGCGATCGAGCATTACGGCGGCAATTGCCATCTGATCGACGACGGCCGCGCGCTCTATGCGGAGGCCGCCGCGCTCGCGGCCCGGCTGGGCGGCCATTACATGGACCAGTTCACCTTCGCCGAGCGCGCCACCGACTGGCGCGGCAACAACAACATCGCCGAATCGATCTTCACCCAGTTGAAGGGCGAGTTGCGTCCGCTGCCGGACTGGATCGTGATGGGGGCGGGCACGGGCGGCACCTCGGCCACCATCGGTCGTTATCTGTGCTATCGCCAATATCCGACGCGGCTGTGCGTCGCCGACGTCGAGCATTCCGCCTTTTTCGATTGCTTCCGTACGCAGGACCGCTCCCATGTTTGCGAACGCCCCTCGCTGATCGAAGGCGTCGGCCGTCCGCGCTGCGAGCCGTCGTTCGTGCCGGGCGTGGTCGACCGCATGATGAAGATTCCGGATGCGGCCACGATCGCCGCGATGAACGTGCTGTCGCGCCGGCTGCGACGCGCGGTCGGCGGTTCCACCGGCACCAATTTCCTGGCGCTGTGCCGTCTCGCCTCGGAGATGCGCAAGGCAGGCCAGACCGGATCGCTGGTGACACTGATTTGCGATTCCGGCGAGCGTTACCGGCAGACGTATTACGAGCCCGCCTGGCTCGCCGCGCGCGGTCTCGATCCGGCGCCGTTCGAAGCGGCCTTGTCATCGTTCCTCGACACCGCGCAGCCGCTGGCGCTTGCAGTCGACGATGTCGTCAATCCGCAGAGCCCATGACGCCCTGAAGGCTTCATAGCGGCGTCTCTCTGTCATTTGCGAAATTGCACGGTCGTCACGGCAACTTCACTTGCCATGTGCGCGCACGCGCGCGAGCTTTCGGCCTTCTCAACGAGGAGATCCCGCCGTGCGCCTTCCCATTCTCGATCCGAAAGAGCTGAGCGACGAACAGAAGCCGCTCTATGCCGACATGCAAGCGGGCATCAAGGACCACTTCAAGGGCTTTGTGAATATGCGCGACGACGGCGCGCTGCTCGGTCCCTGGAATCCCTGGATCCGCGAGCCGCGCTTCGGTGGGCCTGTGTGGGAGCTGGTCAAGGCGATCGCGTCGAATCCGCTGCTGCCGGCGCCGGTGCGCGAGGTCGCGATCCTCGTCACCGGCTCGCATTTCCGCTCCGGCTACGAGCTTTACGCTCACGTGCTGGTGGCCGAGCAGCGCGGTCTTTCCGACGAGAAGCTCGCGACCATCGTCGCCGGACAGCGGCCGGTCGATCTGACCAAGCAGGAGGCGGTTGCCTACGACATGGCATCTGCCCTGGTCAGCGGCGGCGTGCTGCCTGAGCTGACCTATCGGGCTGCCGTGAAGGAATTCGGCGAGCATGGCGCGGCCGAGCTGTCCTATCTCGTCGGCGTCTACTGCATGGTCTCGGTCACGCTGAACACCTTTGATGTGCCGGTGCCGGAGTAGAAGTGTTTGCGACGATCACTCCGCCGCCCTGCTGGCAGGCGGCGGGGGCGTCCAGGCGATGCAGCGATTGCGGCCTTCGGCCTTGGCCTGGTAGAGCGCCTGATCGGCCGCGCCCATCAGCGCGTCGATGCCGGACATGCTGACGCTGGCCTCGGCAATGCCGATGCTCACGGTGATCCCGAACTGCACCTGATGAGCGTTCAGCCGGATCGCCATCGCGCGCTTGCGGATTCGCTCGGCGACGAGCTTGGCGCGTGACAGGCTGGTTTCGGGCAGAAGAACCGCGAACTCCTCACCACCGATGCGACCGACGAGATCGGACTTGCGCTTGCCCTCGTTGCATGCGGCTGCAACAGCCTTGATCGCTTCGTCGCCGACCGCGTGACCGTAGCGGTCGTTGACCGACTTGAAGTGATCGATGTCGAGCATCAGGACGGAGACCGAGCGGTAGTAGCGCTGGAAGCGGCTCCATTCCGCATCGAGCGAGCTCAGGAAATGCCGGCGGTTGTACAGGCCGGTGAGCGGATCGGTGGTCGCGAGCCGCTCCAGCATGTTGGCCTTGTCGTTGAGATCGGTGATGTCGACATAGGTCAGCATGCGGCCGCCGTTCGACATCGTGGTGCAATGGGCTCTGATCTGTCGCCCGTCGGGCGTCCGGAGGTCGCGCACGTGATCGCCCGCCTTGACCTCGGCGAGGCGCTTGCCGGGGAATTTCGCCAGCTCGTTTGCCGCAAGGTCCGGTGCGCTCGCGCGCTGCGCGCGGCTCACCAGCGAAGCATAGGCCGGGCGAGTAGCGGCTTCTTCCTCGCTCACCTCCCAGAACCGCCGCATCCGCAGGTTCATGAAACTCGCGTTCAAGTCGGAGTCGAGAAGGAGAACGCCGTCCTGAACGTTTTCCAGGGCGTCGCGCAGCAGCTTCAGCTCGTCGGAAAAGCGCACGATGTCGGTGACGGGCGTATAGGTCAGCATGCGCCCGCCGTCGGGCAATGGCGTGCATTGGACGCGCACGACATCGCCATTGGTTCGGCGCACATCGATGGGTGTCGGATCGCCCGCCTCGATCACGCGGACACGCTCTTTCACATGGGCTTCGAGGGCGGGATCAGGCACCTCGTAGGCCCCGATGTCGCGCCCGTGGGAAAGCAGCGTGAGAATGGATGGATTGCTGTCGGCGACCTGGTCGGGCAGGTGCCACATCTGGCGAAACGACCGGTTGATGAGGCGCGCCCTGAGGCGGTCGTCAAGCAGCACGATGCCGGTCGGCACATGATCCAGGGCCGCACGCAGGGCCAGCATCTGGGCCCGCATCAGCGAGTCGGGCGAACGCCCCTGCCCGTCGTTGGTGGGGCGTTCGACGCTGCCCGGCTGTTCGAAGCCGACCCCGACCTGACGGTCCGAGCGCCAGATCACGCGGCAGCTCAGGATATCGCGTCCCGCAAGTCTGAGCTGGAAGTGGTCAGGCACGCCGAGGCCGCTCTGCATCTCGAGCGTCGCCGCCTCCTCGGACAGCCGACGCACGACGCAGTCGATCGACGACTGGCCGAAATTGAAGATGATCTTCCCAGCCAGGAACGTCCGTTCCGGCACCAAGCGGGACATTCGCAATCTCCAAGGCTTCAACACGATGCGAAAAGCCGCCTGAGTGTCGCGCAAGGTTCCTTGCGACAACGTAACGCGATTGATGTTTTCGGATGAGGATTAACGATTGGTTGACGCGGAACTTCAGCGAAAATCCATCAGGACCCGCGGGTCAGTTGCGCACGGCATAAAGCGGCGTGCGCAGCGTCACCTGGTAGGACGGCTTCGGCATCCAGGCGATCTGTGCGGTGATGCCGAACAGACGGTTGTCATTGTCATCCATGCGGTCGAGGTCGAGGCGCAGGATCGGCTGGGTGAACGGCTCCGCAAGCGTCCGGCCTGCGAGCTGCGCACCGCCGAACGACTGCACGCCGAGGCGCCCGGTGAATTTCCAGTTGCTCGGCCATTGGTAATAGCCGCCGGCGTAGAGGATTGTGTTCGGCCTGATCCGGGCAACCAGGCTGGCAATGTCGGTGTGGGTGTATTGCACGCCGGCGAGCCAGCCGCGCGTCTCGTCCTTGTCGAGCGCGTAGTCGAATTCCAGGATGTTGTTGAACGAATTCGTCATGCCCTGTTCGTTCGGCACCGATTGGGTCAGCGTGGATTGCAGCGTGATCGTCGGGATCCTGCCGCCGTTCTGCTGGTAGAGGTCGGCCTGCACGCCGATGTTCCAACTGGTGATGTCGAACGTCGACCAGCCGCCGCCGATATCCGTCGTCGAGCCTGATACACCGCCATAGAGCGATACGCGATCGCTGACATCCACGGTCAGCGGCAGGTCAACGGCAATCGATTTCGCGGCAGGCAAGCCGTTCGGCAGCGTCGCGCCGCGCTGTGCCGCCAGCGCCTCGAACGCGGCCGAGAGTGAGGTGTTGCCGAAACCGAGCCCGAGCGTGCCCGCAGGGATCGTTGCATAGGTCGTGCGAAGATCGAGGTAGATGTTCGGGACAACAGGCTTTGCCACCGTGTCCTCGTCCCTATCGGCAGCGCAGGCGGCGCCCGCCGGGATCGTCAGACACAGGAGTCCCATTGCGACAGCACGCAAGACCGAGTGGGACGCTGGGCTGCGGTGGGACACGTGACAATCCGGCGCGTGGCGCTCTGGTGACGGAACCGCCCGCTAGTTGGAACGTGATCGTTCGTGTGGTCAAGGTCTATTCGCGGGCAATGGACGATGCGCATGTGCGCGGTTACCCTGCCGTGATCGCATTGACACACTCGCCCGCCACTGTGCAGGCCGGACAATGGAGACGACCGCCATGAACACGTCACGCCGCATCCTGCTCGCTGGAATGGCGGGGCTCGCCGTGGCTCCGACCGCAATGGCCGCCGCGCCGGCACCGGCCGTTGGCGATGCGACGATTGCTGAAGAGCGCTTCGCGCGCATCATTGCCGCCGCGCATGCGCCCGACGTCACCTGCGCACGCCAGGCCGAACGCTATGCGGATGCGCATTGGCCGGACTATGTCGTGGCAGCGAGAGCGGTGCTCGACGCACGCGTGTGAGTCGCGCCCTTATTTCTCCACCGCGCGCCTGACCTGCTCGCCGATCTGCGACAGCACGAGCTGCGCCTGCGGCAGGATCGCGCCCATGGCGTGGAAATTGTGGACCATGCCGTCATGGCAGACGTGCTCGACCGCGACGCCCGCGGCGAGCAGCTTGCGCGCATAGGCATTGCCCTCGTCGCGCATCGGGTCGAACTCGGCGGTGTGGATGATTGCCGTCGGCAGGCCTGAGAGACGCGTCGCGCGGAGCGGCGAGATGCGGGGATCGGCGGCATCCAGGCCCTCGGGCAGGTAGTCGGCGAGATCCGCCTCGATTGTTGCGCGATCGATCAGATGTCCCTCGGCAAAAGCCTCGCGCGAGGGCGAAGTCTCCTCGAAATCCAGCACCGGGCAGATCAGGCATTGCGCGACGATGGAGAGGCCGGTGCTCTGCGCCGCCTCCTGGCATACGATCGCAGCCAGCGTCGCACCGGCGGAGTCGCCGCCGACAACCAGCCGCTCGGCGTCGATGCCGAGAGATGAAGCTTCGCGCGCCACCCATTCGGTGGCGGCGATGGCGTCATCGACAGCGGCGGGAAATTCGTGCTCGGGCGCGAGGCGGTAGTCGACCGAAACGAGGCGGCAGCCGGTCACATGAGCCAGTGCCGCCGCGATGCGGTCATGCGTCGCAATGCTGCCGGCGACGAGCCCGCCGCCATGAAAGAACACGAAGCCCGGCGCGCGCTCGCCGGCCGACGCCGGCGAATAGAGCCGATAGGGCAGCTCTCCGCCGGGGCCGGGCAGCGTGCCGTCGGAGGCCGTCACATCCGGCGCATCAGTGCGCGCGAACTGCATCAGCTTCGCCAGCGATTGTCGCCGCGCCTCGACGCTCGGCCGGCTCCGCGCCTGCGGCGCGGCGGCAGCCATCATGGTCAACAAGCGTTTTGCGAGCGGATCGAGCGGCATGGGAAACTCCGTGACGTGGCCGACACTATAGCTGGTTTGGTCGCGCTTTTGTCTCAGCCTCCTGGGGGAGAGTTGGTGCTTCCCTGCAGCAAATCGTTTAGAAATTGGGACAATAGTGCCCGGATATTTTTCGAGGGGAGGCCGGTCATGGCCGAGATCAAGAAGCCGATCGAATATTCGCCGAGCTGGACCTTCTTCGAGGGCAAATGGCATGACGGCAACGTACCGATCATGGGGCCGCGCACGCACGCGGCCTGGCTCGGCTCGGTCGTGTTCGACGGTGCGCGCGCATTCGAGGGAGTGGCGCCGGATCTTGACCGCCACGTCGCCCGCGCCAATCAGTCCGCGATCAATTTTGGCCTGAAGCCGGTGGTCGATGCCGGCATCTGGCTCACGCTCGCAAACGAAGGCATTGCGCGCTTTGCGCCGAATGCCGAGCTCTATGTCCGTCCGATGTACTGGGCGCAGAACGGCGCGGGCGGCGGCGTGCTGTTCGATCCTGAAACCACCAATTGGTGTCTGTGTATCTACGAGGCGCCGATGCCGAAACCGGTCGGCAATGCGATCACGCTGTCGCCGTTCCGCAGGCCTACCGCCGAGTGCGCGCCGGTCGATGCCAAGGCCGCCTGTCTCTACCCGAACAATTCACGGGCGCTGGCGGAGGCCGCCTCGCGCGGCTTCCAGAACGCGCTGATGCTCGACATGCTCGGCAATGTCGCGGAGTTCGGCAATTCCAACGTGTTCATGGCGAAAGACGGCGTCGTCTTCACGCCGGTGCCGAACGGCACCTTCCTCAACGGCATCACGCGCCAGCGCGTGATCAGCCTGCTCCGCGGCGACGGCGTCACCGTGGTCGAGAAGACGCTGCGCTACGCCGATTTCCTGGCCGCCGACGAGATATTCTCCACTGGCAATTTCGCCAAGGTCGCGCCGGTGATTCGCATTGACGAGCGCGAGCTGAAGCCGGGCCCGCTCTACGCCAAAGCGCGCAAGCTCTATTGGGATTTTGCGCATGCGGTGAAGCTGGCAGCCTGATGAGAGCTAGCAACGCCGTCGAAACCGGCTGAACTGGAACGCCTGCGTCGAATGCCACGGCGTGTGATGCGTCTCGCTGCGCGTCTCGACCAGTTCGAACTCCGGCCCGAGCTCTGCCGAAAGGCTCGCGCTGTCATGCCGCTGCACCGGCAGCCCGCTGCATTTCTCCGGGCCATCGGGCGCGAATGTCGCGATGATCGCTTGCCCGCCCGGCGCAACCGCCGACCGCAAGCGCTCGACGTAAGCGGCCCGGTCGTGCGGGTCAGTCAGGAAGTGAAACGCCGCGCGATCGTGCCAGACGTCCCAGATCTTCGTCGGCCGCCATGTGGTGGCGTCGGCGACGATCCAGTCGACAGTTGAGGCGGCCGCGCCGATTCGCTTTTGCGCTGCGTCGAGCGCGTTGGCGGAAAGGTCCAGCACGGCGAGATCGCGATATCCGTCTTGAAGCAGGACATCGACCAACCGCGACGCGCCGCCGCCAATATCGATGATGGCCGCAGCACGATCCGGACTGGCCGCACGAATCATCTCAAACGAGATCGCCGGACTGTCCTGAAACCAGCTGACCTCGGTCTCGCCCTTGGTGGCGTAGACATTCTGCCAGTGCGTGGTTCGGTCAGACATGGCGGCTCCGGCCTTGGCCGGGAGGGCAGCACGCAAATGGCGATGCCGCAATCAATCGGGAGCTCGCGCGTCCGCGGATGCGGACGCGCCGGTGCGGACGAAAGACCTATTCGTCCTTCTTCGACATCTTTTCGAGGCGCTCCTGCATGTCCTTCATCTGCTGGCGCAAATCGTCGATGTTGGTGTCCTTGGTCGGCTCGGCGCTCGCATCGGGCTCCGCCTCGGAGCGGCCCGGCGTGGGGACAAACGGCTTGAACATCGAGAAGGTCTGCTGGAACAGCTCCATATTGCGGCGGACCTGTTCTTCGAGCGGGGCAAACGGGGTTCCGGACAGCGAGGTGGCGATCTGCTTGCGGAACTTTTCCTGCTCCTGGGTCAGCGACGCGATGGCTTGCTCCAGATATTTCGGCACCACCATCTGCATGCTGTCGCCGTAGAAGCGGATCAGCTGGCGCAGGAAGGTGGTCGGCAGCAGGTTCTGGCCGGCCTTGTTCTCCTGCTCGAAGATGATCTGCGCGAGCACGGAGCGGGTGATGTCGTCACCGGTCTTGGCGTCGTAGACCAGGAAATCTTCGCCGTCCTTGACCATGGCGGCGAGGTCTTCCAGCGTCACGTAGGTGCTCGTTCCGGTGTTATAGAGCCGGCGGTTCGCGTATTTCTTGATGGTGGTGGGTTGGTCTGATTTCGCCATGGGCTCTCACTTCAAAGACGCTGAGAACGGGAACCTGCAGGGCCAATGCCGCAGGGCGGGAAGAGTACGCAACGCAACAAAATAAGCATTTTCAAAGGGGTCACGCTACCGTTTTGTGCGGCACGGTTAATTGCACAGCAAAAACGTGCTTGCGAAATCGCCAAGAACGCTATTTTGAATGCGTTGCGGCATGAATTCGGTGACCTGCCGATTGACATGCCTCAATGACGTTAACAGGATGCCGTTCGAGACTGGCGAGCCGTTTCCCAGCCCCGTCTGCCCCCATTCAACCCCAGGAGATGCCCATGTCAGACGATGTCGTCATCGTCAGCGCCGCCCGCACCCCGGTCGGAAGCTTCAACGGAGCGTTCGCGACCCTTCCCGCCCACGATCTCGGCGCGATCGCCATCAAGGCTGCGCTGGAGCGCGGTGGCATCGAGCCCGGCCGGGTCTCCGAAGTCATCATGGGCCAGATCCTGACCGCTGCTCAGGGCCAGAACCCGGCCCGTCAGGCCTCGATCCTGGCCGGCATTCCGGTGGAAAGCCCGGCCTGGGGCGTCAACCAGCTTTGCGGCTCGGGCCTGCGCACGGTTGCGCTCGGCTATCAGGCGCTGCTCAACGGTGATTCCGAGATCGTCGTCGCTGGCGGCCAGGAATCCATGAGCATGGCCCCGCACGCGCAGTACCTGCGCGGCGGCGTCAAGATGGGCCCGGTCGAGTTCGTCGACACCATGATCAAGGACGGCCTGTGGGATGCCTTCAACGGCTACCACATGGGCAACACCGCCGAGAACGTCGCGCGGCAGTGGCAGATCACCCGTGCCCAGCAGGACGAATTCGCGGTCGCCTCGCAGCAGAAGGCCGAAGCGGCGCAGAAGGCCGGCAAGTTCAACGACGAGATCGTCCCCGTCACCATCAAGGGCCGCAAGGGCGATGTCGTCGTCAGCGTCGACGAATATCCGCGCCATGGTGCCACGATCGATGCGATGGCGAAGCTTCGTCCCGCGTTCGAGAAGGAAGGCACGGTCACCGCTGGCTCGGCCTCGGGCATCAATGACGGCGCTGCCGCCGTGGTGCTGATGACCGCAAAGCAGGCCGCCAAGGAAGGCAAGAAGCCGCTCGCGCGCATCGTGTCCTGGGCACAGGCCGGCGTCGATCCGAAGATCATGGGCTCGGGCCCGATCCCGGCCTCGCGCGCCGCGCTGAAGAAGGCCGGCTGGAGCGTCGGCGATCTCGATCTGATCGAGGCCAACGAAGCCTTCGCGGCGCAGGCTTGCGCCGTCAACAAGGACCTCGGCTGGGACACCTCCAAGGTCAACGTCAACGGTGGCGCGATCGCGATCGGCCATCCGGTCGGCGCTTCCGGCGCGCGCGTGCTGGTGACGCTGCTGCACGAAATGCAGAAGCGTGATTCGAAGAAGGGCCTCGCCACGCTGTGCATCGGCGGCGGCATGGGTATCGCGATGTGTCTGGCGCGCGACTGAACTTACACTTAACTGACGCGTGCGCTGCACGCGTCAGTGAGTGCGTTGCACGCGACTAAAAAGGCAGCGGTTGCAAATCAAATATTCTTCGCAACTGCGCTAGCCTCGACTAAATACAAACGCCCGGCTCAACGCCGGGCGTTTTGTTCTTGATGTCCGTCAAACCAACCGCATAATCCACCACTAAAAACCATCGCTCAGAAACGTCCGAAGAGTCCAAGGGAAGGAATACGATATGGCACGAGTTGCATTGGTGACGGGTGGTACGCGGGGCATCGGAGCTGCGATCAGCAAGGCGCTGAAGGCGGCCGGCTACAAGGTCGCGGCGAGCTATGCCGGCAATGATACGGCGGCGGAGAAGTTCAAGGCCGAGACCGGCATCGCCGTCTACAAATGGGACGTCAGCAATTTCGATGCCTGCGCCGAAGGCGTGAAGAAGGTCGAGGCCGATCTCGGCCCGGTCGAAGTCCTCGTCAACAATGCCGGCATCACCCGCGACACCGCCTTCCACAAGATGACGCTTGAGCAGTGGAACGCCGTCATCAACACCAACCTCGGCTCGCTGTTCAATATGACCCGTCAGGTGATCGAAGGCATGCGCGCGCGCAAGTTCGGCCGCGTCATCTCGATCTCGTCGATCAACGGCCAGAAGGGGCAGTTCGGTCAGGTCAATTATTCCGCGGCAAAGGCCGGCGACATCGGCTTCACCAAGGCGCTCGCCATCGAGAACGCCAAGGGCGGCATCACCGTCAACGCCATTGCACCTGGCTATATCAATACCGAGATGGTGCAGGCCGTGCCGAAGGACGTTCTGGAGAAGAGCGTGATCCCGCAGATTCCGGTCAACCGGCTCGGCGAGCCCGAAGAGATCGCGCGCGCGGTCGTGTTCCTCGCAGCCGACGAGGCCGGCTTCATCACCGGCTCGACCTTGACCATCAATGGCGGTCAGTATCACGCCTGATATGGCGTCAAGCCTGTAGCGTTGGGCGTGACAAGGCGATAGTGAAGACGCAAATGTGCCCGGCCCCGTGCCGGGCATAAGCGTCCTCAGAGCCCTTTGATCCATGACCCCGCGCACCGCCACACTGATCGGACTGACCGCGATCCTGATGTGGTCGTTGTTGTCAGTGATGACGGTGGCGACCGGAAAGATCCCGGCGTTCCAGCTCGCTGCGATGACCTTTGCCGTCGGCGGTCTCGTCGGCCTCCTCACCTGGATTGGCCGCGGCGACGCCGCGAAAAGCCTGCGTCAGCCGCTCGTCGTGTGGCTCGTCGGCGTTGGCGGCCTGTTCGGCTATCACGCGCTCTATTTCCTCGCGCTGCGCTTCGCGCCGCCGGCCGAAGCCGGCCTTCTGAATTACATGTGGCCGCTGCTGATCGTGCTGTTCTCGTCGTTCCTGCCGGGCGAGCGGCTGGCCGTGCATCACATCATCGGCGCCGTGCTCGGCCTCGTTGGCACCGTGCTGCTGTTTGCCGGCAATACCTCCGGCTTCGCACCGGGCGCGGTGCCGGGATTGATAGCGGCCTTCATCGCCGCCTTCGTCTGGGCGGCCTATTCGGTGCTGTCACGGCGATTGAAGGCGGTGCCGACCGACGCGGTCGCAGGCTTCTGCCTCGCCACATCCCTGCTCGCCGCGCTGATGCATGGTCTGCTCGAAACCACGGTGTGGCCCGAGACGAATTTGCAATGGCTTGCCGTGATCGCACTCGGCGTCGGTCCCGTCGGCGCTGCCTTCTACGCCTGGGACATCGGCATGAAGCGCGGCGACATCCGCGTGCTCGGCGCCGCGTCCTACGCGACGCCGCTGCTCTCGACCGGCTTTCTCATCGCCGCCGGCTTTGCCAAAGCCAGTGCCAACATTGCGATCGCCGCAATTCTGATCGCCGGCGGCGGCCTGATCGCGGCAAAGGACATGGTGCTGAAGAAGCGGTGAGAGTCTGGGGTTAAGGCTCCCAGCCTTTCGGCGCGAGCTCGAACTTTGCGAATTCGAAGGCGGGGGCCACGGTGCAGCCGACCAGCGTCCACTCGCCGGTGGTCTCCGCCATCTGCCACGCATCCGCCGGCACGATGGCCTGCGGCCGCTCGCCGCTCACGAGGTCCGTGCCGAGCCGCACCTCGTGCTGGGAGCAGCCCTCATGGGCGATGCGCAGCGTCAACGGGCTGCCGGCATAATAGTGCCAGGTCTCGACCGCATCGATGCGATGCCAGTGCGAGCGCTCGCCGCGTGCGAGCAGGAAGTAGATCAGGGTCGAGCGCGAGCGGCCGTTGGCGTCGGTGGTCTGGTCGCGAAAGGTCTCGCGATAGTATCCGCCCTCGGGGTGCGGGCGGAGCTCAAGGCGCGCGATGATCTCGGCTGCGGTCGGCATCGATCCCCGTCAGGACTTGGTCGTCAGAACTCGGTCTTCAGGACTTGTTCTTGCGCTCGCGCAACTCGCCGAACACTGCGGCGGCATCCGCGCCCTTCATGTGTAGCCTGGCTGCGACCGACGGTTCATCAGCGCGCAGGAACACGTTTGCTCGCTTCTCATCACCAAGCAGTGAGGGAATGGTCGGCTTGTTCTCCGCCCGCAGCCTCGTCACGTCCGCCGCGCGCGCCTGGAGGGCCGCATTGTCGGGATCGACGGTCAGCGCGAACTTGACGTTGGAGGCCGTGTATTCGTGGCCGCAATAGAGCTTGAAGTCGTCGGGCAGGGCCCGCAGCTTCAACAGCGAGTCCCACATCATAGGGTAGTTGCCCTCGAACACGCGGCCGCAGCCGATCGAGAACAGCGTATCGGCGGCGAACAGCGTCTTCTCGGTGTCGAACACGTAGGAGATATGGTCGAGCGTGTGGCCGGGCGTTTCCAGCACGCGCCCGAGCAGCGTGCCGACCTTGACCACATCCGCATTGGCGACACGCAAATCGACATCGGCAATCTTCGTCGTCTTGTCATGCGGCGCGACGACGCGGCAATTGTATTTCTGCTTGAGTTCGGCGACACCGCCGACATGATCGCCATGATGATGGGTGATCAGGATGTCGGTGAGGTGCCAGCCCTCGCGCTCCAGCGCCTTGATGATGGGACCGGCTTCCGGTGCGTCGATCGAGGCGGTTGCCTTGGTTTCCACATCGTGGATCAGATAACCGAAATTGTCGTTTAAACAGGTGAAAGTACGAATTTCGGCGGCCATGACATCTCCATCGCGCTCAACCCCGTCAGACAAATATGGCGTTAACGTTGCGCAGGCAATGCAATATTCCGCGCGCGGCCGCCGCCTTGTGCATGTTACATTGCCGTCATGACCATCGATGTCGTCGACCTTCGCGAGTTCTATTCCCGTCGCCTCGGGATTGTGGCGCGGCAGATGATCAATCGCGGCATCCGGGAGTGCTGGCCGAACGCCGAGGGCCAGCGCGTGCTCGGCATCGGCTATCCCACGCCCTATCTCGGCCTGTTCCGCGAGGACGCGGAGCGCTGCATTGCCTTCATGCCGGCGGCCCAGGGCGTGTTGAAATGGCCCACGGGGCGGCCCGCGCTGGCTGCGCTGGTCGATGAGTTCTCGCTGCCGCTTCCCGACGCTGCGGTCGACCGCATCCTGCTGGTCCATGCGCTCGAGATGTCGGACGATCCAGCCGCGCTGTTGCGGGAGGTCTGGCGGGTGCTGTCGCCGTCCGGCCGCGTCATGGCGGTGATCCCGAACAGGCGCGGCGTGTGGACGCGCAGCGACAACACGCCGTTCGGCCACGGCCGTCCCTATTCGCGCTCCCAGATCACGGACCTGTTGCGCCAGACCTGGTTCACGCCGACCGGCTGGGGCGAGGCCTTGTTCATGCCGCCTTATGCGGGCCGCTGGGTGCTGAAATCGGCGCAGATGTGGGAGCGCGCTGGAGCAGCGCTGTCGCTGCCTTTTGCCGGGGTTCACATCGTCGAAGCGACCAAGCAGGTCTATCGCGCGATCCCCGCCAAGCGCGAACGGGCGCGGCTGATTCCTTCGTTGGCAAAGCCGGTGCTGGTGCCGTCCTCGACAGTGACGCGGCGCTGAAAACAAATCGTCCCGGCGAGGCCGGGACGATCATGCATCGTCAATCCAGGATTTGGTTGCAGCTTACTCGCTGGGGGCGAGATCGTCGCCGGAAGCGGCAGGAGCAGCCTCGCGCTCGGGGCGCGGGCCGTTATGCGGCCGGCGGCGCCGCCGCGGGAAACGTTCGCCACCGCCGCCATTGCCAGCTTCGAAGCCGCCCGGAGCGCCGTTCGTCTGCGGCGGCTGCGCGCCGGTGATGAAGGACGGCAGGCGGTCGACATTGCCGGCGTCGGCTATGACAGGCTGCGGCTGGTTCGGCGGTTGCGGCTGCTGATATTGCGGCTGCGGACGATGGTCGCGTTCGCGGTGCTCGCGCGGCTGCTGGTCGCGAACATAGGGCTGCTGGTTATTGTCGCGCTGCTGATAGTCGCGATTGTGATCGCGCTGGCCGTCACGCTGATAGGGCTGTTGCTGCTGCGGAGGCTGCGGAACGAAGCCCGGCTCCTGGCCGAAATTCGAGAAATTCTCGCCGTCGTCCTCGCCGTCGTCACCGCTGCTGGTGCTGATGGGCTCGTCGCCGCGCGGCTGCTGGTTCTGGCGGAACTGTTCCTGCGCCGCCGCGATCAGGCGGAAATAATGCTCGGCATGCTGGTAGTAGTTTTCGGCGGCGACGGGGTCGCCGGAGGAGCGCGCGTCACGCGCAAGCTGAAGATATTTTTCGGCGATGTGCGAGGCGGTGCCGCGGATCTTGATGTCGGGGCCGTTCGATTCGTAGACCCGGGTCATCGGGTTCTGGCCGCGCCGGTTACTGTTGTTGTTATTGTTATTGTTGTTGTTGCGGTTGCGCATCCGCTGCTTGTTCTGACCGTTTCTCATGTCCTGCCTTTAATTCCAGCCCTAAAGGTTGCACGCATTACTGATTGCTCGGAGTGACCTGATGACAGCGGTTCACATGCCTCACGCGCACCGCGCGCAAGAGCGGATTGAACCCTGCCGATGTTCGTCGACCGTCGCGTTCAACAAAGACGCGTTCCCCACCCGCCAGCAGTCATTGCCAGCGAACCCATTCATATCGCCTGCCGAAACAAGCCCTGCTTTGTTGCGTAAGTCTTCAAGCGCAATATCAGGCTTTCGTTCACGTTGCGGTCGGAAAGCAGCGTACCTCAATGGGCCATCGCGCTTCACAGGACCTGCGGCTTGGAACCTTAAATCAGTGAAGCTCTCGCCTGAGAGCCCGGCTTTCGCCCGTAGGTCTACGGGGCCGACACCGATGTGCTGAACGGAAGGTAGTCGTTCCCAAGGGATATTCCAAGAGGTTTTTTCGAGCCCAATCCGGCTTTTATGAGGGCATTTTTCGGGCCGAGACGGCCCTGGGAATGCCCGACAGGTCGGCCTTGGGCGGCCTGTCGATCGATAACGCCGCGGCCGCCATCAAGGCCTGGATATCGCCGGCCTGGCCCTGTCCGGCCTCGACGATCAGGGCGCCGCCGGGCACGAGCCGCTCGGCCGCCTGCGGAATCAGGGCGCGATACGCGTCATAGCCGTCATTGCCGCCGTCGAGCGCCAGATGCGGATCGTGCTCGCGGACCTCGATGCTCAGTTTCGGAATTTCCCCGGCAGGAATATAGGGCGGGTTCGACACGATCAGATCGAACGGACCGCGAAGCGCGGATGCATAGGAGCAGGCGACGAACGCCGCGCGATCGGCAAGGCCCAGCGCGGCGGCATTGCTCCTGGCGGTATGAAGCGCGGTCATGCTGAGATCGGTGCCGACGCCGAACGCATCGGGAATCTCGTGCAGCAGCGCGAGCAGGATGGCGCCGGACCCGGTGCCGATGTCGGCGATACGCGGCGGATGAGACAAGCTCTGCTCGCGAAACATTTCGAGCGCGCGCTCGACCACGGTCTCGGTGTCGGGTCGTGGGACCAGGGTTGCTTCCGACAATCGAAACGGCAGGCCCCAGAATTCCCGCGTGCCGAGAATGCGCGCCACCGGTTCGCCGCTGATGCGCCGCTGCGCATAGCCCGCGAGCTGCGTCGCCTCGGCTTCCGTGAGCGGACGGGCGGCCTGCGAGATCAGGCCGGTCAGATCGAGGCTGAGAACTGCGCCGAGCAGCATGCGCGCATCGAGCTCGGCTTCGTCGAGCCCCGCCGATCTCAGCCGTGCTGCGAGCGCGCGCCGCGCGCTTTCGATCGAGCGTGCGGTGAGGGGATTGCTCACGCGCCCGTCACGCGGCGGCGCCGTGTGCGGCGAGCTGAGCGGCCTGGTGCTCAGTGGTCAACGCATCGGTCAATTCGCCGAGCGCTTCGCCGGCGATCACCTGCGGCAGCTTGTAGAGCGTCAGATTGATGCGGTGGTCGGTGACGCGCCCTTGCGGGAAATTATAGGTGCGGATGCGCTCGCTGCGGTCGCCGGAGCCGACCTTCTCCTTGCGCTCGGCCGAGCGCGCGGCGTCGAGGCGCTGCTGTTCGGCGTCGTAAATGCGCGAGCGCAGGATGTTCATGGCGGAGGCGCGGTTCTTGTGCTGCGAGCGGCTGTCCTGCATCATCACCACGATGCCGGTCGGGATGTGGGTGATGCGGATTGCCGATTCGGTCTTGTTGACGTGCTGGCCGCCCGCGCCCTGCGCGCGCATGGTCTCGATGCGCAGATCGTCGTTCTTGATCTCGACGTCGACCTCCTCGACCTCGGGCATCACGGCGACAGTGGCGGCCGAGGTATGAATGCGCCCCTGCGTCTCGGTGTCGGGCACGCGCTGCACGCGGTGCACGCCGGACTCGAACTTCAGCTTCGAGAACGCGCCGCGGCCCTGCACCTCCGCGATGATTTCCTTGAAGCCGCCGACGGTGCCTTCGCTCGCCGAGATCACCTCGACCTTCCAGCCCTGAAGGCTCGCGAAGCGCTCGTACATCCGGAACAGATCGCCGGCGAACAGCGAGGCCTCGTCGCCGCCGGTGCCGGCGCGGATTTCCAGCACGACGTTGCGATCGTCCATGGCGTCCTTGGGCAGCAGCGCGACGCGGATCTTCTGGACCAGATCCTCGATTCTGGGATTGAGCTCGTCGCGCTCGGCTTCCGCCATGCTGCGCATCTCGGCATCGGTCGCGGGATCGGCGATCAGCGCCTCGGTGTCGGCGAGTTCTTTCACGGCGGCACGATAAGTCTTCACCGCCTCGATCAGCGGGGTGATCTCGGCGAGCTCGCGCGTCACCTGCACATAGCGTTCGGAGGAAAGCTGCCCCAGCGACTCGGCCTCGAGCGAGGCGTGGTGCGCGAGCAGGACGTCCAGTTTGGCTTCGGGGAGTGACGACATCGGTTTGGTCTCAAAAGGCGGAGGGGAGGCGAGGCGGCGAAAACGGGCGGACAGGCCCGCTACAACGCCAGGCCTTCGGCCTCGGCAAATTCCGTCAGCTTCTGCCGGATCGAGACGCTGCCGGCCGGCGCATCCAGCAGCGGCCCAAGCATCGCTTCGGCCTTCTTGGCGTCGAGGTCGATCACCATCGCCTTGACCGGGCCGAGCGCGGTCGCCGACAGCGACAGCGAACGGTAGCCCATTGCGATCAGCGCCAGTGCGCCGATCGGCTTCGAGGCCATCTCGCCGCAGAGCGACAGCGATTTCTTCGCGTCCAGCGACTTGCGCGCGATGTCGCGCAGCGCCCGCAGGATCGGCGTCGACATGGTGTCGAAGCGCTCGGAGACCTTGGCATTGCCGCGGTCGACCGCGAACAGGAACTGGAACAGATCGTTGGAGCCGACCGAGATGAAGTCGACCTTCTTCAGGAGCTCGTCGAGCTGGTACAGCAGCGCCGGCACCTCGACCATGGTGCCGATGTCGATGCGCTCCGGCAGCGTGTGGCCGTGCTGGCGCAGATAGGTCAGCTCGCGCTCGACCAGGGCCTTCGCCGAATCGAACTCGGCGACTTCCGAGATCATCGGGAACATGATGCGCAGCGCGCGGCCGCCGCCGGCGCGGAGCAACGCGCGGATCTGGCCGCGCAACAGGCCGGGACGGTCGAGCCCGAGCCGGATCGCGCGCCAACCGAGCGCGGGATTTTCCTCGATCACCGTCTCCATATAGGGCAGCGCCTTGTCGCCGCCGATGTCGAGGGTGCGGAAGGTGACGGGCTTGTGGCCTGCCGCATCCAGCACGGTGCGATAGAGCGCGAGCTGATCGCTGGTGCGCGGCAGGCTCTGGCCGACCATGAATTGCAGCTCGGTGCGGAACAGGCCGATGCCGGCGCTGCCGGTGTCTTCGATATGCGGCAGGTCGATGGCGAGACCCGCATTGATCATCAGCTCGACCTTCTGGCCGTCCTTGGTGACGCAAGGGCGGTCGCGCAACGCAAGATATTGCGCCTGGCGGCGGGCGCGGAAGCGCACGCGCTCGGCATAGGCCGCCTCGACTTCCTGCGACGGTCGCACATAGATCGCGCCCGAGGTGCCGTCGACGATGATGGCGTCGCCGGGGTCGGCGATGCCCGTTGCGTTCGGCACCTCGCCGACCGCAGGGATTCCGAGCGCGCGCGCCACGATCGAGACGTGGGAGTTGGCGGTGCCTTCCTCCAGCACGATGCCGCGCAGGCGCTTGCGATCATAATCGAGCAGCGCCGCCGGTCCCATCGCACGCGCGATGACGATAGCATTGTCGGGCATCTGCTCGCGCGACGGCGCATGGTCCTGGCCGACCAGCTGCCGCATCAGGCGGTAGCCGAGATCCTCGAGATCGTGCAGCCGGTCGCGCAGATAGGGATCGGTGACGCGCAGCATGCGGGCGCGGGTGTCGGACTGGACGCGCTCGACCGCGGCTTCCGCCGTGAGGCCGGTGGCAACCGCCTCGTGCAGCTTGTGCGACCAGCCCTGGTCGTTGGCGAACATGCGATAGGCTTCGAGCACGTCGCGATGCTCGCCGCCCTCGGCGACGTCGCCGCGCTCCAGCATCCGGTCGAGATCCGAGCGCAGCTTGGCGAGCGCGGTGTCGAGCCGCTTGATCTCCTTCGGCAGATCCTCGGCGATGTAGTCCTTGATGACGACGCGCGGCTCGTGCAGCACGACATGGCCGAGCGCGATGCCTTCGGAGAGGATCGCGCCGGCCTTTTGCGTCGAATGGCGCGCGGCCGGCTCGGCGCCGGGCTGGGCGAGCGCGGACAATTCGCCCGACGCGATCAGCTCCGCCAGCACCATGGCGGTGGTCTGCAGCGCCTCGAGCTCTTCCTCGACATAGGTGCGCTTGGCGCGGTTCTGCACCACCAGCACGCCGAGCGTATTGCCGGCGCGCAGGATCGGCACGCCGAGGAAGGAGTGATAGATCTCTTCACCGGTTTCGGGGCGGAACGAGAAGGCCGGATGGCTTTGGGCGTCGTTCAGGTTGAGCGGAGTCGCCTCGCTGGCGACGAGGCCGACCAGGCCCTCATGGGCGCTCAGCACGGTATGGTGGACGGCCTCGCGGTTGAGGCCTTCGGTGGCGTAGAGCTCGAGGGTGTTGTCGATGCGCAGCACATAGACCGAGCAGACCTCGGCCACCATGTTGGCGGCGATCAGCACCACGATCTTGTCCAGCCGCTCCTGGGCCGAGACCTGCTCCGCCATGGTTTCGCGGAGCCGTCTCAACAAGACGCGGGGACCTCCCGACGCGCTCCGCATGAACCGTCAATCTCCTCCGTCTGCCCGACCCGGCGATAATGGCCGGCGGCTGGCCTAAAATTCCAGAAAAACAATCAAATTGTCTGTCCGGCGCAGGCGCAAACAACCGCTTGCACCGAATCAGCAGCCTGAACTGGGACACAGTCTGCGGCAGCCCACCCTGTTCGCCGTATAGCGAATTGAGGCTTGTTTTGCCAAGCAAAACGCCTGCCAAACGCGAAGGTGTGTACACCTTCGTGTTTGCTGCGACCGCTAAGAGAAAATTAGCCTAAGCCTGATCGAGGCCGTAGAGCGTGTGCAGCGTGCGCACTGCAAGCTCGGTATAGGCGGTGTCGATCAAAACCGAGAATTTGATCTCGGAGGTTGTAATGGCCCGGATATTGATATTCCGTCCGGCGAGGGCCGAAAACGCCTGGGCGGCGACGCCGGCATGGCTGCGCATGCCGCTGCCGATCACCGAGATCTTGGCGACGTCGGTGGCGGTATCCAGCCTCTTATAGCCGATCGTGGCCTTGGCGGCGGTAATCGTGTCCTTGGCGCGGTTGTAGTCGGCGGCCGGCACCGTGAAGGTGAGATCGGTGGTCTTGCCGTCCTCGGAGACGTTCTGGACGATCATGTCGACGTTGATATTGGCATCCGCGAGCGGGCCGAAGATCGACGCCGCCACGCCGGGCTTGTCCTCGATCTGGCGCACCGAGATCTGGGCCTCGTCCTTCGAAAAGGCGATGCCGGTGACGACGTGGTTTTCCATGATCTCCTCCTCGCCGCAGATCAGCGTGCCGGGCGGCTGGTTGGCATGCGGGTCGATATCCTCGGGCTTGTCGAAGCTCGAGCGCACGAAGATCGGCATGTTGTGGACCATGCCGAGTTCCACCGAGCGCACCTGGAGCACTTTTGCGCCCTGGGAGGCCAGTTCCAGCATGTCTTCGAATGCGATCTTGTCGAGCCTCTTGGCCTTCGGCACGATTCGCGGGTCGGTGGTGTAGACGCCGTCGACGTCGGTGTAGATGTCGCAGCGGTCGGCCTTGACGGCGGCCGCGATCGCCACGGCCGAGGTGTCGGAGCCGCCGCGGCCGAGCGTGGTGATGCGGTTGGTCTTGGGATCGATGCCCTGGAAGCCGGCGATGACCGCGACCTCCTTGCGATCCCTAAAACGGGTGATGATCTCGCTGCCGTCGATGTCCTCGATCCGGGCCGAGGCATGGGCGTCGCTGGTCTTGATCGGGATCTGCCAGCCCTGCCAGGAGCGGGCCTGGATACCCATGCCCTGCAGCACGATGGCCAGCAGGCCCGAGGTCACCTGTTCGCCGGAGGCGACGACGGCGTCGTATTCGCGCGCGTCGTGCATCGGCGATGCCTCGGTGCACCAGGCCACCAGCTCGTTGGTCTTGCCCGACATCGCCGAGACGACCACAGCCACTTCGTGGCCGGCGTCGACCTCACGCTTCACATGGCGTGCGACGTTGCGGATACGTTCGATGTTGGCGACGGACGTGCCGCCGAATTTCATCACGAGGCGGCTCATGACGACGCGTGCATTCCCTCATAAGGATCAGTATGGTGACCCGCAATGGACGGGTGCCTGCGGACACCGACCGCGCGTATACATAGCGGCGGGGCCGGGGGCAAGCGGGTTCCTGCGGGGGGCAGGCTTCAGGTCCAGCCGGGGTATGGGTTAACCGAGATCATGGCGCGTTACATCGACGAGATCCTGCAGCCCGGCGAACGGGTGCTGTATTCGACCAATGCGCACTGGATCTTCTATTTCCCGGCCATCCTGGCCTGGATCGTGGCTTTGGCCCTGTTCGTGGCTTCCCGCCGGAGCGATATCTACAGCATCATGATCGTCTGCCTGTTCGGCGCCGGCCTGGTGGCGCTGGCCGCCCTGTTCTGGACCCTGAAGGGCTGGTTCCATCGCTTCAGCACCGAGACCGACGTCACAAATCTCAGGGTTGTGCATAAGACCGGCTTCATCAAGCGCCGCACCTTTGAAATGGCGCTCGACAAGGTCGAGAGTGTCGACGTCAACCAGACGATTCTTGGACGTATTCTCAACTACGGCGACGTGACCATTAACGGCGTCGGCGAAGGTCGCGAGACCATCCGGACGATCGCCTCGCCACTGGCCTTCCGTAGTTCGATCACCACGCGGTAGGACCGCGCGTAACCATGAGCATGCAGCAAGATACTTCCGCAACCGCAAGCCCCCCGCCAGGCTCGACCGTCGACGCCGCCGAGATCGCAAAGTTCTCAAAGCTCTCGGCCGAGTGGTGGGACCCCAAGGGCAAGATGGCCCCGCTGCACCGGATCAATCCGCTGCGGCTCGGCTATATCCGCGACGCCGCCTGCCGCAAATTCGAGCGCAACGTGCGCAGCCTCAACTGCCTCGGCGGCCTGCGCGTGCTCGACATCGGCTGCGGTGCCGGCCTGCTGTGCGAGCCGCTGTCGCGGCTGGGTGCGCAGGTCATCGGCGTCGATCCCTCGGCCAGCAACATCGCCGCGGCGAAGCTGCATGCCGACAAGAGCCATCTGTCGATCGACTATCGCTGCACCACGGTGGAGGAGATCGACCCGCGCGAGCGCTTCGACATCGTGCTGGCGATGGAGGTGGTCGAGCACGTCGTCGACGTCGGCGTCTTCCTGAAGCGCTGCGCCGCAATGCTGAAGCCCAACGGCCTGATGGTCGTGTCCACCCTCAACCGCAATTGGAAGAGCTTTGCGCTCGCGATCGTCGGCGCCGAATACGTCCTGCGCTGGCTGCCGCGCGGCACCCACGAATGGAACAAGTTCGTCACCCCCGACGAGCTGACCAAGTATCTCCTCGACAACCGTCTCGTCATCACCGAGCAGACCGGCGTCGTCTACTCCCCCTTCGCCGACAAATGGACGCTCTCGTCGGATATGGACGTGAACTACATGGTGGTGGCGGAAGGGATGGTGTGAGGCAGTCGTGAGTGAGGCGCGAGCTCGTACCCCTCGGACGACGGCGGAGTTCGTGGCATCGGCATCGCTCCCATGACTTCCGTGCGGTTGACCCCGCCTCCCTCAACTTGCACGTTGGCCGCGGTCATTTCCCGTTAGCGCCCTGCCGATCGCACCCACCCCATGTTCACCGTCACCAGCCTCTGGATTCCCTTCACCGTCATTGCTGCGCTCGGCCAGGTCGCGCGTAATGCGATGCAGCGATCGCTGACGAAGCCGCTGGGGACGTGGGGCGCGACCAATATCCGCTTCCTGTTCGGCTTCCCGTTCTCGCTGCTGTTCTTGGGCGTTGTGCTGGTTGCGACCAGCGATCGTCTCGGCATGCCGCCGACCGTGTTCTGGCCGTGGCTGCTGCTGGGCGCGCTCAGCCAGATTGTTGCCACCGGGCTGATGCTGCTTGCGATGAACGACCGCTCCTTCGTGGTGACGACGGCGTATTTGAAGACCGAGGCGATCCAGACCGCGATCTTCGGCTTCGTCTTTCTCGGCGATCATCTGACATGGCTGAAGGTACTGGCGATCGTGATCGCGACCGTCGGCGTCGTCATCACCGCGCTGCGGCCGGGCGGCGAGAAGAGCTTTGCCGAACTCAAACCGACCATCACCGGCCTCGTCGCGGCTGCGGCGTTCGCGCTGTCGGCGGTCGGCTTCCGCGGTGCGATCATCAACGTTCCCGGCGTCTCGTTCGTGACCGCGGCCTCGTTCACGCTGGTGCTCGGCCTGTTCGTGCAGACGCTGATCCTGACGATCTATCTGCTCTGGCGTGCGCCAAAGGTGCTGCAGTCGATCATGGGGCTCTGGCGACCGTCGCTGCTCGCGGGCTTCATGGGCGCCTTCGCCTCGCAATTCTGGTTTCTGGCGTTCGCGCTGACGGCCGCCGCCAACGTCCGCACCCTCGCGCTGATCGAGGTGCTGTTCGCGCAAGCGGTGGCGTATTACTCGTTCAAGCAGCCGATCGCGCCGCGCGAGATCTTTGGCATCGTGCTGATCGTCGTCGGCGTGGCGCTGCTGGTTGGCTTCTGACGCGCTTCGCGCGTCAGTTCCTGTCTTCCGGCAGCGTCGGCAGCGGCGACACCTCGATGCCCTCGTCGATCAGCGATTTTGCCTCGTCCGGCGAGGCCTCGCCGTAGATCGGGCGGTGCTCTTTGTCGCCGTAATGCATCGCGCGGGCTTCGTTGGCAAAACGCTCGCCGACATTGTCGGCGTTCTTGACGATGTGGTCGCGCAGCTCTTTCAGTTTGGTACGGAGCTCGCGCTCCTGCGCCATCATCAGCGAGGTGGATCCAGACTGCGCAGCCTCGGGCACTGCGGTCGTGATGGCGGGCTCAGCCGGCGGCGTGGCGCGACCGCGGCCCTTCTTGCCGACGATGCGCGGCGCCATGATCGCCTTGTCGACCTTGGCCGAGCCGCAGATCGGGCAGGTCACGAGCTTGCGCTTCACCTGCGAATCGTAGGCCGACGAGCTCTGGAACCAGCTCTCGAACGCGTGCTTGCGGTCGCAATGGAGGGCGTAGCGGATCATGCCGATCCCCGCACCAGATGCAGATGATCCGGCCCGGCCTTGGGATCGGAGACGCCGAAGCGGCGGCCGTGCTGGAGCGAGGGGATCGCGCGGCGTGCGGTCTCGACCTTGGCCGGGTCGATCTTGGCCATGATGATGCCGGGCTCGACATCGCCCTCGGCGAGAATCTCGCCCCAGGGATCGATGATCAGCGAGTGACCATAGGTCTCGCGCTTGTTCTCGTGGGTGCCGGCCTGGGCCGCTGCGAAGATGAAGCAGCCGGTCTCGATCGCGCGTGAGCGCAGCAGGATGTGCCAGTGCGCCTCGCCGGTCTTGCGGGTGAAGGCGGAGGGAACGGTGATGAAATACGCGCCGCTCTCGGCGAGCGCGCGGTAGAGCGCGGGGAAGCGCACGTCGTAGCAGATCGTCAAGCCAACGCGGCCCCAGGGCAGGTCGGAGATCACGGCGGTCTCGCCCGGCTGGTAATTGGCGGATTCGCGATAGCTCTCACCGTCCGGCAGCTCAATGTCGAACATGTGGATCTTGTCGTAGCCCGCGAGCACGTTGCCCTCGGGCCCGATCAGGAAGGAGCGGTTGACCGCCTTCTCCGGCGAAAAGCGCAGCGCCAGCGAGCCGACATGGATGTGGATCTTCAGCTCGGCCGCAAGCGCGCGATACGCCTTCAGCGAGGCGTCGTCCTCTTCGCTCTGCAGATGCTCGAACAGCGCCTTGCGGTTCAGCTGCATCATGTTGCTGACCTCGGGCGTCTGCACATAGTCGGCGCCCTTGGCCGCCGCCTCCCGGATCAGCTTGGTTGCTTGCGCAAGGCTCGGCTCGGGCAGCAGCCCGGTGCGCATCTGGATCATGGCCGCGGTGAAGGTGCGATCCTGAGCTTGATCTTGGCTCATGAGACCGCCTTGACGCTTTCGAGGAGGTCGTCGAGCTTGCCTTCTCGGTCGAGCGCGTAGAGGTCGTCGCAGCCGCCGATATGGGTTCCGCCGATCCAGATCTGCGGGAAGGTCGAGCCCTCGCCGGCGCGGTCGTACATCTCGTCGCGCCAGGACGGGTTCTGGGCGACGTCGAATTCCGTGAAGGTCGCCTTCTTGCGGGTCAGAAGCGACCTGGCAGCGGAACAGTAGCCGCATCCCGGCCTGGTGTAGATCTCGACAGCAGCGGTCATGGCGTCCAGCGCTCTCATGTCATGAATTTGTTGAATTATATGGGAGTTTACCGGCTCTCGACAACCCGGGCAAAGACCAGCACGTCGACCTGGGCCGCCTTGGCGCGAAGAAGCGCACGGGCGCAGGCATCCAGCGTCGCACCTGATGTCAGGACATCATCAACCAGGATGATGCGCCGGCTCTGGACCTCGGCCTGACGGTCTGGGGATACCTGGAATGCGCCCTGCACATTGGTGGCGCGCTGGGCCCGCGACAGGCCGACCTGCTGCTCGGTGGCGCGCACCCGGCGCAGCACCTCGCCCCGCACCTTGACCCCGCTCTGTCGCGCGATGATGTGCTCCAGCGCGCCGGACTGGTTGTAGCGGCGGCGCCAGGCCCGGCGCCAATGCAGGGGCACCGGCACCAGCATGTCGGCGCCGGCAAGCAGTTCGCCGCCCGCGCGCGCCATCCAGCGGCCCATGGCGGGCGCAAGATCCGTGCGGTCCTGGTATTTCAACGCATGCACCAGCGTGCGCGCGACATCGTCATAGCGCACCGCGGCGCGTGCCCGCTGATAGGCGGGCGGACTCGCGATCGCTTCCATCGACAGCATGTCGGGGCCGGGATCATAGACAAAGGGAATGCCGAGCCGCGGGCAGTAAGGCCGTTCAATGAACGACAGCCTTGCCCAGCACGCCGCGCACACGCCCTCGCCATCCACGGGCTCGCGGCAGGACACGCACAAGGTCGGCAGCGCAATGTCGAGCGCAAGTCTTGGTAGATGCGCCAACACGTCGCGGCAGGCCCCGAGCGCGCCGCGCACATGGCTGGAAATGGAGCGTGGTGGTGATGCCTCGGCGTCCATTGGGCAAAGCTAGCGCCGTCTTGCGCCACGCTCAAGCCAATTGGCTGCTCTTGTCCGTGCCCGGCCTACGGCTCTTTCGGGAGCACGGGCCGGAAGAACGATCGCTCATAACGGCGGAAGCAGCGCGTTTGCTTAGCGAAGGCGATCGCCTTCTGGACGTCCGGATCTTGGGCGCTGTCTTTCCGGTACTGTTCGTAGGCTGCGAAGCTCGGGAAGCTGAACATCGCGAGGGCAACGTCGCTCGCCCCTTCCGATGGCAGGAAGTAGCCGTGGTGCACGCCGCCGAATCTTGGCACCAGCTCCAGCCACATCCTGCTGTAAGCTTCGAATTCGGCGAGCTTGTCCGGAGGGACCTCGTATCGCAGGTAACAGGTGATCATCGTCTGATGCTCCGGCGCGCCGCGAACCTGGCGCGCATTGTCAGCTTGGAACGCGAGGGGCCGGTGTCGGCTTCCTTGAAGGCTAGCGCCACACGCAACGGATTGCCAGAACCAGCATGATCGGCGTAACCAGCGCCATGGCCACAAACCCACAGACCCCACCCGCCTTGTTCGATCGTGCCTTGCTGTGCGCGCGGCAGCGCCGCGCTCAGGCGCAAGGTGCTGTGAGCTTCCTGCTCGATCGGGTCGCCGAAGACATGTCTGACAGGCTGGCCGCGGTGATGCGTGAATTTCACGCGCCGGCTGATCTCTGGACGCCCGGAGAGGGACTTGCGGCGCTGCGCGCTCGGCTGCCGTCCATCGAACGGATCGCGCTCGATGCGGCGGGTTCGGAGAAATTGCCGTTCGCGCCGGAAAGCCTCGATCTCGTCGTCACCGCGCTGGCGTTGCAATTCGTCAACGATCTTCCAGGTGTGCTCGCGCAGGTCCGCCGTGCGCTGAAGCCCGACGGGCTGCTGCTCGCGGCGATGATCGGCGGCGACAGCCTGACCGAGCTGCGGCAGGCCTTTGCCGCGGCGGAAGCCGAATGCGAGGGCGGCGTGTCGCCGCGCGTGGCGCCCTTCGCCGATCTACGCGACATCGGCGCGCTGTTGCAGCGGGCGGGCTTTGCGCTGCCGGTCACGGATGTCGACCGCGTCGTGGTGCGCTATGGCAATGCGTTCGCTCTGATGCAGGATCTCCGCCGCATGGGCGCGGCCAATGTGCTGATCGAACGGCGGCGCATGCCGAGCCGCCGCGCGACGCTGTTGCGCATGGCCGAAATCTATGCCGAGCGCTTTGCCGACGCCGACGGCCGCATCCGTGCGACCTTCGACATCATCTGGCTCTCCGGCTGGGCGCCGCATGCAAGCCAGCAGCAGCCGCTGAAGCCGGGATCGGCGAAAGCGAGCCTTGCGGAGGCGGTGAAGAAGGCAGGGGAGACCTGATCCTCATGGTGAGGAGGCGCGTCAGCGCCGTCTCGAACCATGAGAGGCCCGGCTCTTGCCGCGTGGCCATCCTTCGAGACGACCGCTTCGCGGTCCCTCAGGATGAGGTCCAGCCTCACATCAGCAAATCAATCAAATGCGGAATCAGCGGAATGTCCGCCGGCGGCATCGGATAGTCGCGCAGCTTGTTGGCGCGGACCCAAGCCAGCTTCTGGCCTTCGCGGGCTTCGACGATCCCTTCCCAGCGCCGGCAGATGAAGAGCGGCATCAACAGATGAAAGGTCTCGTAGCCGTAGCTCGCAAAGGTCAGCGGCGCCAGGCAGGGCTCGGCGACGGTGATGCCGAGCTCCTCGTTGAGCTCGCGGATCAGGCTCTGCTCGGGCCGCTCCCCGGGCTCCAACTTGCCGCCGGGAAATTCCCAGAGGCCGGCGAGCGTCTTGCCTTCGGGGCGCTGCGCGATCAGGACGCGCTTGTCGGCGTCGACCAGCGCGCACGCCACCACCAGCGTCAGCTTCAGGTCGGCCATGTCCTAGGACCGATAATCGCCGTTGATCGCCACATATTCCTTGGTGAGGTCGCAGGTCAGCACGCGGTCGCGGCCCTTGCCGAGGCCGAGCGAGACCTTGATCGCAATCTCCGGGGCCTTCATCGCCTCCGACACCTGCGCCTCGTCATAGGACGGATCGCGCGCGCCGCTCTTGGCGACGCGGATGCCGTTGAAGGCGATCGAGAGCTTGTCGCGATCGGCCGGCTCGCCGGCCTTGCCGACCGCCATGACCACGCGGCCCCAATTGGCATCCTCGCCGGCGATTGCGGTCTTCACCAGCGGCGAGTTGGCAATCGACATGGCGATCTTGCGCGCCGAGGCCTTGGTCTTGGCGCCCTCGACGGTGATCTCGACCAGCTTGCGTGCGCCTTCGCCGTCGCGGGCGACCTGCTCGGAGAGGTTGGCGAGGATCTGGTTGAAGGCCTTGGTGAAGGCCTTCAGGCGCGGATCGCTGGCGCGGCTGATCTTCGGTGCGCCGTGCTCGGCGGCAGCGCCGGTGGCGAAAGCCAGCAGTGTATCCGAGGTCGAGGTGTCGCCGTCGATCGTGACCGCATTAAAGGTGTCTTCGACGCCGGCCTTGAGCAGCGCCTGCAGCGCGGCGGGCGCGATCGGCGCGTCGGTGAAGATGAAGGACAGCATCGTCGCCATGTCGGGGGCGATCATGCCGGCGCCCTTGGCCATGCCGTTGATGGTGACCTTGGCCTTGCCGAGCTTCACGGTCGCGGTCGCGACCTTGAGGAAGGTGTCGGTGGTCATGATCGCCTTGGCGGCGGCGAGGTAATCGCCGGCTTCCGCGGTCTCGGCGAGGCGTCCCAGCACGCCGTCGAACTTGGTCGCGTCGAGCGGCTCGCCGATCACGCCGGTCGAGGCCAGGAAAATCTCGCTCTCGCTGCAGCCGACGGCCTTGGCCGCGATCTTTGCAGTGAGCGCCGTGGAGCCGCGGCCGGTCTTGCCGGTGAAGGCGTTGGCATTGCCGGAATTGACGACCAGCGCGCGTGCCTTGCCGCCCTTCAGTTTTGCGCGGCACCATTCGACGGGGGCCGACGGACATTTCGACTTGGTGAAGACGCCGGCGACCGCTGTGCCCTTGTCCATGATCGCCAGCAGCACGTCGGTGCGGTTCTTGTAGCGGATTCCGGCCTCCGCCGTCGCGAGACGGACGCCCGCGATCACGGGCATGTCGGGAACGTTCTTCGGGGCGAGCGGGGAGACGGTTGAGGACATCGCGGGGTGCCTTGGCTTGTGCCTTGGTGAGGTCTGGATATGCAGATGGCCGGGCGATGATGCCCGGCCATTGCGATGCTTAGATACCCTTGGCGTCACCGAAGTGACAGCAAATTTTTACTTCTTCGCAGGGGGCGCCATCTTGCTGTCGGCCGGCTTGGCGTCCTTCGACGCGTCGGCCGCCGGCTGGTCCGTCCGCTCGACCTTGGCTTCGGCGCGGAGCTTGGCGACGTAGTCGGCCTGGGCCTTGCGGGTGACGTACTGCTCGATCTGGGCCTTGACCTGCTCGAAGTCCGGCGCCTTGCGGTTGCGCTTTTCCTCGACCTTGATGATGTGCCAGCCGAACTGCGACTTCACGGGGTCGGAGATCTTGCCCGGCTCGAGCGCGAACGCGACAGCCGAGAATTCGGGCACCATCTGTTCCTTGGTGAAGAAGCCGAGGTCGCCGCCGTCGGCGGAGCCCGGATCCTTGGACTTCTTCTTGGCCAGCTCGGCGAAATCCGCGCCCTTGTCGAGCTCGGCCTTCACCGTCTTGGCCTCGTCCTCGGTCTCGACCAGGATGTGGCGGGCGCGGACTTCCTGCTCGCCGGTGATCTGCTTGGAGGCCTCCTCATAGACCTTCTTCATGGCGTCGTCGGTGGTGGCGGCCTTGCCTTCCTGGGCCAGCAGGCTGTCCATCAGCAGGCGATTGCGGGCGAACGCCATCCGCTTCTTGAATTCCTCGCCGTCGGCGACCTTCTTGTCCTCGGCGGCCTTGGCCACGATTTTCATGTCGATCAGGAACGACAGGACGTTGTCCTCCTTGGTCGCCGGGTCCATCTGGGCGAGGCTCGGTCCGAGTTCCTCCTCGGCCATGGCGACGTCGCTCTTCTTGATCTCAACGCCGTTGACCTTCGCCAGGACCGGATCGTCGGCCGCCCGGAGCGGGCCGGCGACCGCCAGGGACAGCGCCAGGGCAAAGCAGCCAGCCAGGGCGGACGCGTGGCGGAAACGCTGGCCGGTGGTTACCGGGAACGAGGTGGTCATGCAAAATCCTTATGTTGAAGCAGGGGCTGCTTAAGCGGGGCGGACACTCGCCCAATTCAGGGGGGCTTGGCAACGCGAAAAGTCTGTCAAAATGATGAATTAGCCGCAATGCGCCCGCCGTTGACAAGGCCCTGACCGGGCCATATCTCTGCCCGGTCGCGACCATGGCGATGGCGTTTATTTTGCTGCGTTTTTGGCCGTTGAACCCAGACTAGCCCAATTCCCACCCATATGGCGGATGACCCCCGCAGTCCGGGCTCTGACGCCAACAGGCGTCACGGTGAGTTGATAGGCAAGCGGGTGACAACTTCTTGGCTGCAACGCGGTTAAATCGCGAACACAGGAACTAGGCATGATCGGCGCGCTCGCCCGCAAGTTTTTCGGCTCCGCCAACGACCGGCGGGTGAAGGGATATCAGTCCCGCGTCAGCGCGATCAACGCGCTGGAGCCCGAACTCATCAAGCTCTCCGATGAAGAGCTCAAGGCCCGCACCGCCGAGTTCAAGAAGCAGCTCGCCGAGGGCAAGACGCTGGACGACCTCCTGGTGCCCGCCTTCGCCACGGTGCGCGAGGCCGCCAAGCGCACGCTCGGCCAGCGTCATTTCGACGTCCAGCTGATCGGCGGCATGGTGCTGCATGAGGGCGACATCGCCGAGATGAAAACCGGCGAAGGCAAGACGCTGGTCGCAACGCTCGCGGTCTATCTCAACGCGCTCGCCGGCAAGGGCATCCACGTCGTCACCGTCAATGACTACCTCGCCCGCCGCGACTCCAGCTGGATGGGCCAGATCTACGGCTTCCTTGGCATGACCACGGGCGTGATCGTCCACGGCCTCGACGATTCCGAGCGCAAGGCCGCCTATGCCTGCGATATCACCTACGGCACCAACAACGAATACGGCTTCGACTACCTGCGCGACAACATGAAGTACCGGCTCGAGGACATGGTCCAGCGGCCGCACTTCTACGCGATCGTCGACGAAGTCGACTCCATCCTGATCGACGAAGCGCGCACGCCGCTGATCATTTCCGGCCCGCTCGACGACCGTTCGGATTTCTACAACACCATCGACGGCTTCCTGCCCAAGCTCGACAAGACCGACTACGACGTCGACGAGAAGCAGCGCACGGTGACGCTGACCGAAGCCGGCATGGAGAAGATCGAGACGCTGCTGCGCGATGCCGGCCAGCTCAAGGGCGAATCGCTCTACGACGTCGAGAACGTCTCCGTCGTGCACCACATCAACCAGGCGCTGCGTGCGCATACGCTGTTTACCCGCGACAAGGACTACATCGTCCGCGACGACGAGGTCGTGATCATCGACGAGTTCACCGGACGCATGATGCAGGGCCGCCGCTATTCGGAAGGCCTGCACCAGGCGCTGGAAGCCAAGGAGCACGTCCAGGTTCAGCCCGAGAACCAGACGCTCGCCTCGATCACGTTCCAGAACTATTTCCGGATGTATGAAAAGCTCGCCGGCATGACCGGCACGGCGTTGACCGAAGCCGACGAGCTCTTTGACATCTATAAGCTCGAAGTCGTGGAGATCCCGACCAACGTGCCGGTAGGCCGCCTGGACGAGGACGACGAGGTCTATCGCACTCAGAAGGAAAAATACGGCGCCATCCTCGCCGAGATCGAGCGTGCCAATTCGCGGCTGCAGCCGGTGCTGGTCGGCACCGCGTCAATCGAGAAGTCGGAAGTGCTTGCCGAATTCCTCAAATCAAACGGCTACAAGCAGATCGACTTCGGCAAGGAGAACGCGCTCGACAAGCTCTATGCTGCGGCGCGCGCCGGCAAGCAGGCAAAGCTGTTCGCGGTCTTGAACGCGCGCTTCCACGAGCAGGAAGCCTATATCGTCGCCGAAGCCGGCGTGCCCGGCGCGATCACGATCGCGACCAACATGGCTGGCCGCGGTACCGACATCAAGCTCGGCGGCTCGCTCGAGATGCGCATTCCGAAGGAGACTGCGGGCATCGAGGATGAGGCCGAGAAGGCCAAGAAGATCGAGCAGATCAAGGCCGACGTCGAGCGCTTCCGCGACATCGTGCTGAAGGCCGAGGAGACGGTCGAGATCGAGCCGGCGAAGGGCTCGAAGCCGGCCAAGACCGTGAAGAAACCGGGCGGCCTCTACATCATCGGTTCCGAGCGGCACGAATCCCGCCGCATCGACAACCAGCTGCGCGGCCGTTCCGGCCGTCAGGGCGACCCGGGCCGCTCAAAATTCTTCCTGTCGCTGGAAGACGATCTGATGCGCATCTTCGGCTCGGATCGCCTCGACAGCATGCTCCAGCGTCTCGGCCTGCAAGAGGGCGAGGCGATCATCCATCCCTGGATCAACAAGGCCCTGGAGAAGGCGCAGCAGAAGGTCGAGGCCCGCAACTTCGACATCCGCAAGAACCTGCTCAAGTTCGACAACGTCCAGAACGATCAGCGCAAGGTGATCTTCGACCAGCGCGTCGACCTCATGAAGGACGACAGCGTTGCCGAGACCGTCACGGACATGCGCCATGCCTTCATCGACGACCTCGTCGCCAAGCACGTGCCCGAGCATGCCTATGCCGAGCAGTGGGACGTCGCCGGCCTGAAGGAAGAGCTCAAGCGCGTGCTCGATCTCGACCTGCCGGTCGAGGACTGGGCCAAGGAAGAGGGCATCGCCGACGAGGAGCTGCTCAAGCGCATCGAGACTCGTGCCGACGAGCACATGGCGGCCAAGGTCGGGCAATGGGGTCCCGACGTGATGCGTTACGTCGAGAAGACCATTTTGCTCCAGACGCTCGACCATCTCTGGCGCGAGCATCTGATCATGCTTGACCATCTGCGCCAGGTCATCGGCCTGCGCGGCTACGGCCAGCGCGATCCGCTGCAGGAGTACAAGACCGAGGCCTTCAACCTCTTCCAGGAGATGAGCGCACACCTGCGCGAGGCCGTCACCGCGCAGCTGATGCGGGTCGAGATCGTCCCGCCGGAGCAGGAAGCTCCTGTGCTGCCGCAGATGGAAGCACACAAATTCGACCCGAACACCGGCGAGGACGAAATGGCCGTCGCCAACGTTTCGCTGGCCCCGCAGGCCACCGACGCCGCGCTGCGCGATCCCAAGAACCCGGCCAGCTGGGGCAAGATCGGCCGCAACGAGGATTGCCCCTGCGGCTCAGGCAAGAAGTACAAGCACTGCCACGGGCGGTACGGCTAGCGGCTTAGCTCCGCTCTCATGCGCCGCGAAAGCGGGGCATCCATGTGGCGCGCAGCTCTTTCCGCGCCGTCGTCCCGGCGAACGCCCTA
>NZ_VSSS01000071.1 GCF_008123425.1 Bradyrhizobium rifense | reverse complement strand
GTCGGGCAAAACAGGCGCATGCTGGCATCATGGCACGATCGGCTCTGCGAGCGGCCTGCGCGGATAAGCCGGATGGCATCGGTGCGGCGACGGTGCTAGGTAGTCCGCATTTCCTTTTGATGTTGCGGGTTCAAGACATTGCTCGACGGACTCTACAAGGTTGAATACGGCATCCACGACGCTTTCGGGCGCAGCATCATGTGCCTGCACGACGGCAAGATGCTGGGAGGCAATTCCGCCTTCGCGCATCTCGGCACCTATTCCGAGCGGGACGGCGAGATCATTGCCGAGGTGATCACCGAGCGCCACAACGAGGACCCCCATTACAAGCCGCTGATGGGCGCCGACGTCGCCACGATCGGCGCGCGCGGCCGGCTGGATGGCGACCAGATCCGTCTCGAGGGCAGCGCGGACACCATGCCGGGCGGAAATTTCTGGGCCGTCCTCACGCGGCTCGACGATGGCGCGTTGCCGCCACGCGGCACGATCGGGCAGGGTGGCATCGCCAACGGACTCTATGGGATGAGCCTGCGCGCGCTCGATGGTGTCGATGCCGGGCTTTCCGGGGTGATGCTGCTGATCGACGGCCGCATCCTCGGCGGCGATGCGTTCTTCTACTATCTCGGCTCCTATTCCTCGGCGGACGGCCGATGGAAGGGCGAGATGCTCAACCAGGAGCACACGCCGGCGAAGGGCGACAATCCCGTGTTCGGCGGCTACGAGGTCGGGATCGGCTTTTCGGGGACCTGCACGTCGGACAGCGGCGAGCTCGAGGGCATCGCGCTCGCAGGCAAGCGCAGCTTGCGGCTGGCGGCCTCGCTCAAGCTGATGCGCAGGGCGTAGGGCGTCTGCTCACATACCGCGCCATTGTCCTTCCGGAAATCGGCGATTATTTTGTGATCGGGCGCCAAGCGGCCGATCAACCACGCGCTCATCCGTTCCCGCACCGGTGATTGTGGCGCCTCCACAGGAGGCCGGGGGGCTAAGCGTGCTGAACCGTCACCAAGTTTTCTAGGCCATGTTGTACGACCATCGGCCTGCGATGTCGTGGGACTAAATTCAAGCCAATACAGGGACCGCACCTTGTCTACGGCTTCAGCCCTCTGGCAGACCAGCCAGGCGCATGCCTTGAATACTGCGCTTGCCCGCGGCGCGAAACATCGGATCATCGCTAAACGCGTTGTTCTTCATCCGACGGATGGTGAACGATGGGTCTAACGCAAGCCCTTCCTTCGCGGCAACCCGTGCCTCATCCAGCTTTCCGATAAGCGCGAGCGCAGCGGCGAGCTGAAAATGCCCTATAGGATAATTTGGGTTTGCTTTCAGACCTCGACGTAACCAGACGACAGCATCGTCGTCAGCTCCGAGTACAAATTTGCCGAACCCAATCCAACACATCCATCGGTGCGCGCCTTCATCGCGAGGCGACAAACGAAATGCCTCATTTATATCGGCTTCCGCTTCTGCGGCGCGACCGAGATGTATTTTGCCGACACCAATGAAAGCATGGGCGTCGGCCAAGTTCGGGTTCAGTGTCAGCGCGTACTCACACTCAGCTATGCCTTGTGCGGCCCGGTTAGTGCACAATTGCAGGCAGCCCAAAAACGCGTGAGCGGGAGGGTAGTGCGGGGCCAAGGAGGCCTTAACCAACGCCCTTTCAGCCACAACAAAATGCTCATCAACGTTGTCACTGAGCAAAAAGCCAGCGATTGACATATCGATAGAGGCGATACCCACCAGCGCTTCAACATGATCGGGATCGAGCTTAAGGGCACGCTCGAAAAAGTCCCGCGCTTGCACCATATTTTCCAAAGTCCAGCGCTTATTCCAACGAGCCATTCCTTGGAAATACAAATCTAATGCGGTGGGATGCAACGAGCGCGCCGCTCGCTCCGCCTCGGCTGCAATAAGTTGGGCATTCAATGTATTGGCGAGCCGCGATACGATTTCATCCTGCATGTCGAGGAGGTCGGCAAGAGGCTTGTCGAAGCGTTCGGCCCAAAGGTGGTTTCCGGTTTGTGCATCTACGAGCTGAACGTTCACCCGAAAGCGGTTGCCGCCCCGTTGCACGGACCCTTCAAGCACGTAGCGGACGGTCAGTTCGCGGCCCACCTGCCGGATGTCGATAGATTTGCCCTTATAAGAAAAAGCAGTATTGCGGGCAACGACGAGTGAACCGCGGATGCGTGACAAATCCGTGGTCAGGCTCTCAGTCACGCCGTCAACGAAATAATCTTGATCGGGGTCGCCACTGAGGTTCGCAAGCGGCAAAACAACAATCGAGAGAGGTGATAAAATCGAGTTCGGCCAAGATCGAGTGCCCGCCGTCGCTGTCGCTAATTCATGCGGCACAACAGCATAAGTTCGCACTGGGCGGTCGATGTTCTTGAGACTCAGCTCGCCCATATCAATAAAGCCAGCGGCGATCTTGCCCTGAATATGTTCGTAAGCGGCTGCGGAGATGCAGATACCGCCGGGCTCTGCTATGCTCTCAAGCCGCGCCGCAATGTTTACGCCATCTCCAAAAATATCGTGCGGTTCAACTATGACGTCGCCGACGTTGATGCCGACGCGGAGGGCAATCCGTTCATCTTTGGCATCGGTCGATGTAAGTTCTTTGATGCGGTTCTGGAATTGCAAGGCGGATCGAACAGCTTCGACAGCACTTGGAAAATCAGCCAAGAACCCGTCGCCAGTATTTTTAACGACGCGGCCCCCATGTGCGGAGATCGCAGGCGTGACAGCGTCCGTAAGGACCGCCGCCAATTTTGCGTGCGTGGCTTCCTCGTCATGGTGCATGAGTCGCGAGTACCCAGCTACATCAGCGGCTAATATAGCCGCCAACTTGCGCTCAACCCTGACTGGTAACTCTTGCGCCATGACATCTAATCCGACCGGCTAGGCACTGTACGACGGGTTCATACCCGATGCCATACCCCCGACGCCCATAGGTGGCGGCGATCCAATCCCGAATCCCGGTGCCGTCTGGCGCTTGATAGGGCCATGCCCCGTCTTACCCGACGCTGCGGCCGCAGCGCCCGACAGGAGAGTTGGCTCATCTATCACGGCGATTGCAGATAACGGCTTGGGATAATCGGGGAAGACGGCGGGCACTCGCGGTCGGTCGAGAAGAGCCCACCGAATTCCGCCCCTAACCGCATGGGGCATATGCGCCGACGCTCGAAATCTCCCGCCGTGATCAACGTTCCCACTTTGGGCATTCGTCACAGAGATGGTCGGGCTTCCGATCGCCCTCATACTCGTTGCACTATTGCTGCGCCGATTGCGTTTGGTTCATCCGGCAATATGGGAAAAGCTCGGCCGACCATCCTTATTCATATGGACTTGGCCCGGATCGATTGTCGCGCTTCTTGAGCGCGTTGATGCCAATACGCGATTGATCTTGTTTCCTTTCCGAGCCCAAAGCTTCCAGCGTGGCGATCCTCGCACAGCGATTCTATTGTGGCTGGTAAGGGCTATGCTGGGCTTGCTCGTGATACTCCGTTGTTGGTCGTGGTGGGCGAATGGATAGAAGTCCCGGCTCATAAGCCATCGATGACGACTGAGCGGCGCGGCCTGCTCAGGAAGCCGATGCCAATGAGCACTCACCTGGCGCCTTGTCAGGCAGGTGGTCCTTGCGCGCCTTGCTGCCTCGCTCACGGCAGATGCCGCGGGCCCAGGGCGCCTGCTTATGCATTCGTATTTTATCGACACGACATCATGTCGCCGCTGCACGTCATCGCCGCGACTAGCCTCCCTGTCGCAGAGTCTCGACGGGATCGAGCCGTGCAGCGCGCCACGATGGGTAGAGCGTCGCGAGGAACGACAGGGTCAGCGCCATGATCACGACCGCGGCGGTCTCGACGAGATCGATATCCGCCGGCAGCTTGGACAAAAAATAGAGTTTTGGCGGAAACAGGTCGGTGCGCGTCAACCAGGACATGAACTGTCGGATCTGTTCGATATTGGCGCAGACGAGAAGCCCGGCGACGAAGCCGGCCAGCGTGCCCGCCACGCCGATCGAAGCGCCGGTGATCATGAACGTTCGCATGACAGCACCTTGCGACGCGCCCATTGTCCTGAGGATCGCGATGTCGCTGCCCTTGTCCTTCACCAGCATGATCAGGCCGGACACGATGTTCATCGCGGCCACAAGGACGATCAGGCTCAGGATCAGAAACATCACATTTCGCTCAACCTCGAGCGCGCCAAAGAAGGTCGCATTGCGCTGTCGCCAGTCGACCAGGAAGATCGGTCGGCCAGCCGCTTCCGCGACCGTCTTGCGAAACAGGTCGATCCGATCGGGATTGGTCGTGAACACCTCAATCGCGGTGACGTCCTGATTGCGGTTGAAGAAAGCCTGCGCCTCCGCGATCGGCATGAAGATGACTCCCGAATCGTATTCGGACATCCCGATCTCGAACACGGCGGCGACCAGGTATTTCTTGACGCGCGGCATCACGCCCATCGGCGTCACCGCGCCGCTGTGCAACGAGCGTGATACTGTCGCCGGCTTGGAGAGAGAGTTGATCGGCGAGGCCCTGGCCGATGGCGACGCCCTGGCCCTCGTCAAAATGCTCGAGTGACCCGTGCTTGATGCCGTTGGCGATTGAGGGAAGTTGATTAAGATCGGCGGCCCGGATGCCGCGCACCAGGACGCCGGAGGCATTGGACGACGAGGCCAGGGCCGGGCCGTCAACGACCGGCACCGCCAATCGAACGCCCTGCACCTGACTGATGCGCTCGGCGACATCCTTCCAGTCCGTCAACGGAGTTTCCAGCGGCTGCACCACAATATGCCCGTTGAACCCGAGAATCTTGCCCAGGAGTTCTGTGCGAAAGCCGTTCATCACGGCCATCACGATGATCAGCGTGGCGACCCCGAGCATGATACCCAGAAACGAGAATCCCGCGATGACCGAGACAAACCCTTCCTTGCGGCGGGCTCGTAGATAGCGCGCCGAGAGCATCCACTCGAACGGCGCAAAGGGTCCTGCTTGCGGCGAATCCATCACTGTCTCGTCCATCATCCGATCGGACCGTCATTCTCTCCCGTTGTGATTGGATTTGCTAGAGTGGCGTGTTGCTTCACGGCCGGCTGTATTCTGCGGCACCTGCACGTCGGACAGCGGCGAGCTCGAGGGCATCGCGCTCGCAGGTAAGCGCAGCTTGCGGCTGGCGGCCTCGCTCAGGCTGATGCGGCGGGCGTAGGGCGTGTGCTCACCAAGTCGTCGCGTTCGTTTTGCTGTCAGAAGGCGGCATTAAAGCCTGGCGTCTGGATGTCGGCCTTGGGCCAATAGGGAAGAGACAAGACCAGGCCGTGTACCCATAAACCCGGCGACGTGATGCGACGAACGCAATGTCCGCTTTTCCCCTATAGCGGCCGAGTTCGTGCGGCAGCGCAATATGTCGCGATGGGCCAATCGCGTCGTTATGGACCGCTCTTAGGCAGGTCCGATCTACCCTTCAAGGGCGACATGAGGCGACAGACGGATTCAATCGCATCCGCAAACGTCGAACTTTTGATCTCGGCTGCTCATCACCTTGGGTCAGTTCGGCCGCTGCTTCGGGGGCATCGAAGCCAAAGTGGATGACCAAGTGCCCTTGGCTTGCTTTCGCCGAAGGTGGTGGAGAAGCGGGGGTATGTGATGGGGATCGTGCGGGAGCGAGCGTGACTCGCTCGCATCACGCTGTGAAGCATGAACGCTGCTAGCAGCCACTTCAATTCGTCGTGGTCTTGCCGCCGCGCATGGACACGAGCTTGTCCTCACGAAATCGGAGAATGAGCCAAGCGGTCTCATCGAAACCGTCTGCGAGCTTTCCCTCGTGATAATACACCATCTGAGCAGGTTCCGACTTCGACGGCGGTCCCAGCGCCGTGATTACCTCCTGACGCGACATACCTAAATGCAGCTTGCTGTCGAAGACGACGGGCGAGAACTTTTCCGGAATGATGCCGCAATCGGTCGAGGTCTCGGTGTCTTTCTCGGTGAGCTCTTCAACGATCTCTGTGACGAGATGGTCCGGGCCGCCCATCTCTCCGCTGGACACGACCCATAATCGATGCTGCGCGCGCCGATAACACAGCCAATAGATGCTACCTCCAGCGTCGCCCTGGTGTTGGATGGTCCCTTCGCCCACGGCTTCGCGGACCGCGCCGAGCCGCGTCTCTTCGAAGCGGCCGGCGAATGCGCCTAGCGAAAAGCGGGTCGCCAATCTCTTCACGACCGTCGGTGGCACGCGCTCGAACGCATGTTCGTCGACTGGCGGCGGCGGTGTCTGCGCGGAGCAGTCGTCCGCGGGGATCGCGAAAAGGAGAAGCAGCAAGAAGAGCGTCTTTCGACCATCAACTCCGAATTGCCTTACATTGGAGATTGAGCGCTTCTGGAATAGCTCCTTTCCTTTGGCAAGGATGGCGTCAGCATCGAGATCTTTGACGCGGCCAGCCGCTCTGTCCGCCAGTCCTTTAAATATTTCTCGCCTCAGCAGGTCGCGCCCAGGCATCGAGAATGCGGGCGTCAGCTTCTGGGTGTCGGACACGTCAGTCTGTCTCCTGCGATGAAGAAAGGCACAACATATCATAGCTGGCGTGTGGAGGAGCCTCGCTCACCCCACCGCCTTCGAATTACGGTGACGGTGCACTTAACCAGACGGGAGTCGAGCGGAGTTTAGTGCACTGTCATCGTATTTTATCCGACGCCGTGCGTGAGATTGAAGATTTTTTTCTGATGAGCTGCAGATTGCTTTGCGCTCGAAGTTTGCGTCAGCAACTGGAGTGAATCTGCGTCATCGTCGCTGACGCGAGACAGGGCCTGATCCGTGTATTTCAGGCGATTTTGGTCGCGGGAGATCTTGATTCCCTGGACGGCAAGGCGTGACAACGCGGCAAGTGCAATTGCCGTTTTGCCTGCGATCTCAATTGTCAGCCGCGGCCAAAACCAGAAGGCACTCTCGGCCGAAAGACCCGGACGCCGCTCGGAGGGATGGCGCAAGCGAATGACGCCCCATTGCAGCGGATGGACATTCTCGAGCCTCTGGCTCAACGAGAAGGTCATGAGCAGCTTCACCAGGCTGCCTAAATTGACGCCGGTCGCCGCACCGCGGCGCAGCAGCGTCCTCATGTGCTCCGGCGTATAATAGAGCGCCCAGGCCTCCCGATAGATCGCTTTCCACTCATCTTCCGACATGCGGGAATGCGTGGCGCAGACGTGCTCAAGGTCGTAATTGTTAAGATCGGGATCCATTGGAGTCTGGATCGTCCAGAGGTTCTTGTGATCCTCCGAGCCCGGCAACGGGGTCAGGCAAAAGAACTCGAGGATGTCGATCGGCAGCTCACGCTGGATAATTGCAATATCATTGCGGATCGAGTCAGGCGTATCGGCAGGGAAACCCAGGATGTATCCAGCGAGCGTCAAAATGCCGTGGTCCTTCCAGGCCAGGAGCATCTTGCGGTATTCAGTGATCTTGTTCTGTCTCTTCTTCGCCGCCAGGAGATTATCGGGATTGATGTTCTCAAGCCCGATGAACACGCGCGTGACGCCCGCGCGTTTTGCTTTCTCGACAAAATTCGGAATCTTGTGACAAAGCGTGTCCACCTGGATGAGAAGCCCAAGAGGAATACCCTGGGATTCCCTTAGCCAGATCAAGCGATCAAGGATTTCCTCCCAGTGCTTGTTGCGCGCGAAGTTATCGTCGGTGATGAAATATTTGCAGATGCCTTGCTTCCAGTTGCTGCGGACCAGCGCCTCGATATCATCAGGTGTGCGGAAGCGCGACTTGCGGCCCTGCACATTGATGATCGTACAGAAAGAGCATTGATAGGGGCACCCGCGTCCGGCATCGAAGCTGGTACTCAGACCCAAGGTCCGTCGCACGTTCTCGATGGGCAGGAAGGGCGCCGGCGTACCTTCAATGCCGGGCAGGTCCTTGAGGAAATTGTAGATGGGTTCCAGCCGCCCGGCAGCGGCATCCCGCAGGATCGTATCGAAGCGACCTTCCGCTTCCCCGGCGAACAACGAAACCTTCATCGCCCGGCAGGCATCCAGATCGACCGCGCTGCCGTCGAGCATCGACAGGCAACCTGAGACGTGAAAGCCGCCGATCACGACCTGAATGCCGGCATCGCGTAGCGGACGGGCAATATCCAGAGCGCGAGGGTACTGGTTCGACTGCACGCCGACCAGCATGATCAAGCCGAAATTATCGTGCCGCGAAAGGCGCGCGACCAGCTTTGAAATGTCAACGCGCGCGCTGAATTCGTCGATCGCTTCGATGTCGATCTCGACATCGGGCCCCAGCACGCGACGTGCCAGGCTTTCCTGCGCAATTCCATAGAGGCTGGCAAGCGAATTGGAGGGAATGGTCGCCCGCCACCATCGGATCACATATCCATCTTCGCCGTAATGTGACGGTTTGATCATCACGAGCTGGAAGCGGCGTTTTGGCTGAAGGACCGAAGCCGACATCATCGCTTCCTCTTTTCGAGACCCTCGCTCTCTAGCACGTCTTGGCAAATTCTGTTGGGGTAAGATGCCCGCATTGAGGAAAGGCTGACATCGGGCAACAGATCGCAACACGTCTACTATGGGGTTGTCAGCGACATCACGGCGCCTGGCACGCCGCTCCCGTCTTCACCCAGGCCTCCACCAGCGCGCCAGCCTGCTCTTGCGTGCCCGGCGCGGGCGAGCGGCCGAAGCCGGGCTTCCAGGCCCAGCCGACGAGGGTGTCCTTGCCGATGTGGTCGACCAGCGCTTCCACCTTGCGGCCGCCGTTGCGCATCGGGTCGCGGATCTGCTCGCAGATCTCGGCGATGGTCTTGCCTTCCCAGGCCATCTCGCGCGGGGCGAGGTGCCATTCGGGATGGCCGGGAATGCGGCCGGGCTCGAAATTGGCCTTCTGGTGGCAGGTGTGGCAGCGCATCGCCTCGAGGCCATGGCCGTCGGCGCCGCGCGTCACCGGCGGCTGATGGATGCGGGGCGTGTCGCCTTGCCGCGGGCTGTCGCCGGCCGGATGGCAGTTGGTGCAGCGCGGATGCGTCAGCACCTTGCCGAGTTCGGTGAAGATCGCGGCCGAGCGCTTTTCGGTGTCGGCAATGTTCGCAAAACTTTCGGGCGGGGCGAGGGCGTGGCTCGTCGTGTCCGACGCGGCGTAGCCGGCGCACAGGCTGCTCGTCAGCGCCGCCATCGCGGCCATGAGCTTGAAGCGCGTGGTGATCATCCCTTGCGCACTCATTTGGTGGCGACGAGGTAGCGGTTTGAATCGGCGAGGATCACGTCGCGCACCGCCTCGTGATATTTGATGTAGCCGGTGCAGCGGCAGAGATGCCCGTCGAGCGCATCCGCGATGGTCTGCTCCAGCGCCTCCCGGGCGACCGGCGCGCGCGCGAGACGTTCGAGCAGCACCTGGCCCTCGTTGAGGAAGCCCGCGGTGCAATAGCCGCACTGGAAGGCGAAGTGATCGATGAAGGCCTGTTGCAGGGCCGAGAGCTGACCGTCCTTGGCATGTCCTTCGACGGTGCGGATCGACTTGCCGTCGAAATTCACTGCGGGTGCGACGCAGGTCGGACTGGTGCAGCTCGAGCCATCCGGCTCGTCGACAATGATGGCGCAGCTCAGGCATTGCGCGGCGCCGCAGCCGAATTTTGTGCCGGTCATGCCGAGCATCTCGCGCAGAAAATCGTTCATCGAGAGATCGTCGCGGACGTCCATCGGACCATGCTTTTGGCCATTGATGGTGAGGCTGAGGGTCGTCACGCCAAAACTCCCTTCAAAAGGCTCGCCGTGACCGGCAGCGCGCGAAAACGGTGGCCGGTGGCGTCGTGGATGGCGTTGATCAGCGCCGGCACGATCGGGATCATCACGACCTCCGCCATGCCCTTGGGCGCTTCGTCGGGTGTCAGCGGCTTCAACATCTCGATCTCGAGATCGCGCAAGGGCAGGTCGGAGCCGCGTGCGACGAGGTAACGGCCGAGATTCCATTCGCCGTTGCCGGGCCCGCCTTCGAACGGCGGCAACGTCTCCAGAAGCGCGTAGCCGACGCCCATGGCAAAGCCGCCATGGGATTGGCCCATCACCACCTCGGGCACCAGCGCGGTGCCGCATTCGAACACGCTGTAGGCCTTGGCGATGCGAAGCGCGCCGGTTGAGCGCTCGATCTCGACGCGGACGAGCGTGCCGCACATCGAGGTGTAGGCGGTGCCGATGCGGTTGTTGTCGGTCGGCGGAAACTTGACGCTGACGCGGTTGATCCGCTCGTACCTGGTGTCGCCCCGGCGGATCGCGAGCGCGTCGATGTCGGCGCGGTATTGCTCGCCGAACAGAGGAAAGCGCGCCCGTGACCAGGCCCAGCGCGAAAAACTATGCGCGACCGCGCCGGTGACGAAGCCGCGCGCATGCGCGGTTGCGGCGAGCGCCGGCAGCGCCAGTGGCGGGAGGCCGGGCATCGTCAGCTGGCCGTTCTGCCAGCTCGCATTGGCCCATTGCCGTGCGCGCGGATCGGTCTTGGGAATGCGCCACAGTTCGAGTGCGGCGGGCCACAGGCCGAAGCGGAAGATGACGCGGGCGGCTTCGGCGGAGGAATGCGTGCCGACATGGGCGCCGATCGAGGCCGATGTCGCCGAGGAGATCGAGGGCACCCAACGCGGATTGCGCTCAGCCGCATCCTGCGTCTTCTGGTCCATCGTGTAGGGATCGCCCGAGGTGACGAGGCCGAGCACGTCGTAGCTGTCGACGCGCGCGACCGACACCTCGTCGGCGATGGCGCCGAGATGGCCGGCGACGCGATTCGCCAGCGCGGTGCCGATGCCGTTGCCCATCTCGACATGGTCGCAGTAGATCGAAATCTTGCCGTCGGGGCCGAGCTCGACACGGCCGAGCGAGCAATCCGCGCCGGAGCCGTAATCCTTGGTGACGCAGGCCACCCCAGTGCCGACCAGCCGATCGCCCGTGGTTTGCCTGAGCTGGGCGCGCTGCTGCCAGATCGGATGTTTTTCGAGCTTGTCGAGGATTTCGGGCGTGCGCACCGAGACGATATAGGGATTGCCGGTCATGGTCCGGCCGTTCTGCTTGAGCGCATTGCGGCGACGGAATTCGATCGGGTCGAGCTTGAGCTCGCCTGCGGCCTCATCGATCAACGCTTCGAGCGCAGTCATGGTCTGCAGCGTGCCGTAGCCGCGCATCGAGCCGGCCGTGACGCCGCGCGAATGCAGCGCGATGGTGGTGACGTCGACCTTGGGGATGTCGTAGATGCCGATCGCGCCGGTGGCGGCGACCACCGCGACGTTGGCGGAAAAATTCTGCAGCCCGCCGCCGTCGAGCAAATGATCGGCGGCAAACGCCTTGATCAGGCCGGTCGAACGGTCGATGCCGATGCGCGAGCGCATCTTGATCGGGTGGCGTTTGATGCCGCCCTGGAATTGCTGGTAGCGATCATGCGCAAGCCGTACCGGCTTGCCGGGGAAGCAGATCGCGGCGAGCGCGACATAGAGAATGAACGGCGTGTGGTCGCGGCCGCCAAAGCCGCCGCCGACATGGGCGAACTGCGCGTTGATATGCGAGGGCTTGTAGGGCGGATGCGCCTTGCCGAGCAGATGCGCGAGTGACTCTGCGGCCTCATAGGGCGACTGCACGCCGAGCACCAGCTCGAGATTGCCGCCTTTGCCGGCGTACCATGCGAGCCCGCACTCCGGCTCCAAAAACATCGGGTCGACCGATTGCGTCTCGAACTCGCGGTCGAGCACGAGAAGCGAGGCATTGTCTGCGGCAAGCTCGCTGCGGATCTGGTCGCCGAGCTTTGCGGCCTTGACGTAATCGGCCGGCATCTCCCTGGCGAGCGGGGACCACACCGGAAGTGCGGCGTTTTGCACCTTCTTGGGCGAGACCCAGCCGGCCTGGATCGGTGAATAGACGTCGGGCTTGTCGGGCGAGGGGCCCGCAACGCGGGTGAAGCGGTAGGAGCCGTAATCGGGCGCGATCACCGGGCCGGTCTCTTCGCCGAATTTCACGAAGGTGCCGTCACGCAGCACGAGCCGCGCCTGGTCGAAGGCGTCAAATTTTTCGAAGATCAGCAGTGCGACCGGCTGTCCGAGATAAAGCGGCGTCTTGCCGAGCGGGCAGAACAGATCGCCGGCATAGAACTCCGGCACCTCTGTGCCGATGTGGTCGAGATCGCTGGCGGTGATGATGACGGAAGGCTTGAGCGGTCCCGACAGGCGGGCGAGGTCCATGCCGGTGTAGACATGCGTGGCGTCATTGGCGCGCACCAAAATCGCGTGCGAGGTGGTCTGCGGCCAGCCGGGCAGGTCATTGGCGCGGAAATCAGAAGCGTAGAGCTTTGCGCCGGTGACTTTTGCGACACCGTCGACGCGGCCGGCGCCCTTTGTCGCCGGGTTGAAATTGCCGCGTCCCGGCAGCATCTCATGGGCCGCGAAGGGCGCGTTCGCCGCCGCAGCAAGATGCGACAGGCTGACCGAGATGCCGCCCGCCGATAACCACTTCACGAACTCGCGTCGCGAAGGCCGCATGGTCTCATCCTTGTACAAGGTCTCTTGGACTCACGATGCTGACGGCATCGCGGCCATGAGCTTTGAAATGGGTACGCGCCAACGCTGGCCTGAAGCTGTCATGATTCGCCACTGCGAAATAGAAACTGACGGCGCGTTACCATCCGATGAAGACGGCTTGCTTTCCGTGTGTGCACGGATTGAGAAGTACGGTTTTCCCGCTTGATTTGCGGTCGAATCGAATAAGACGGTTCGCAACACAAGGGGCGGAAACGCATGCAGCACGATCCGAACGACGGCTCTCCGGAGCGCACAATGGCGGGCACAGCGGGGCTGTCGCGGCGGCAGTTGCTCGGCGCGGCCGGAGCGTTGTCGCTGATTGGAGGCCCCGCCAGGGCCCAGCATGCCATGCACGACCACGCGGGCGCGGCCCACTCCGCCGACATGTCGCCGACGATGGGCATGGTGCCGGAAGCCGCAGTCCCGGCCATGGACCAGCCGCTGGTCGAGCCCGAGGTGCGCAGGTCGGTCAATGGCGTGCTGAGCACGACGTTGCGTTGCGCCTACGCCTATCGCCAGATCGGCGGCGTCAGGCTCTATGTCAGGTCCTATGAGGGCGGCAGTCCCGGCCCGACCCTGCGCATGAAGCCCGGCGAGACGCTGCGGATCAAGCTGATCAACGATTTGCCGCCGAACCGCGACGGGTTGCCGGCGGACATCAGCCATCCGCACCAGTTCAACAACACCAATTTCCATTTCCACGGCGCGCATGCGAGCCCGAGCGGGATCGCCGACAACGTCATGCGCTCGATGGCGCCGGGGCACAGCTACAATATCGAGATCGCGCTGCCGGCCGACCACACCAGCGGCACCTATTGGTATCACCCGCACCACCACGGCAGCGCCGACATCCAGATGTCGAGCGGCATGGTCGGCGCGCTCATCGTCGAGGGCGATTTCGCCGGCGTGCCCGAGATCACGACCGCGCGCGAACGGCTGCTGGTGCTGACCCAGGTCGTCCACGACGCCAATGGCATGATCGAGAATTTCGAGACGCTGTTTCCGGAGACGGCGACGCGTTTCCTCGCGATCAACGGCCAGCGCCGTCCTGTGATCGAGATGCGACCCGGCGAGGTCCAGCGCTGGCGCATCCTCAATGCGGCCTATCAGGACGACATGCTGCTCGATCTGGAGAAGCACGATCTGCATGCGATTGCGTATGACGGCATCCAGCTCGGCGCGGTGCAGAAGCTGAAGCAGCTGCTGATCGCGCCCGGCCAGCGCGCGGACATTCTGGTGAAGGCAGGTGGACCCGGCACCTACGCCCTCAACGCCGCGCCTTACGACCAGGGCCACCCGTCACCGGTCGGGCCGCTGGCGCGGATCGTGGTGTCAGGCGCGCCGATGGAGATGAAGCTGCCGGGCGCCTTGCCGGCTGCGCCGCTCGCGAGCATCAAGGACACCGAGATCACCAACCGCCGCAAAGTGGTGCTGTCGGCAACCGCGCCCGAAGCGGACGCCGCCGGCCATTGGCAGGAATTCGGCTTCTTCATCGACGGCAAGAAGTTCGATCCCGGCCGGATCGACCAGCGGGTCAAGCTCGGCGCGGTCGAGGAGTGGACCATCGTCAACACCCATGAGCATGACGACCACGTCTTCCATATCCACACCAACCCGTTCCAGGTGGTCTCGGTCAACGGCAAGGCTCTGGCCGTGCCCGAATGGCGGGATTCCGTGATCGTGGAACGCAAGGGCGGCCAGGTGGTGTTCCGCTCGCGCTTTCTCGATTTCACCGGCGTTTACATGCTCCATTGCCACATGATGAATCATGAGGAGATGGGGATGATGCAGACGGTCGAGGTCTATAAGGCCTAAACCTCAAGGCGAATTGGCGGAATTTGGGCTCCGGCGGGGCGGAATCCGGGTCCGGCCGGGCTTCCCCTGGCGGCCCGCATGGCCTATTACGCCGCAACGCAACAATTCCCCCAAAAAGACCTCATGATCCGCCTCGACAACGTCAGCAAGCAAGCCGGCCACCAGATCCTGTTCATCGAAGCCTCGGCCGCCCTCAACAAGGGCGAGAAGATTGGCCTCGTCGGTCCGAACGGCGCCGGCAAGACCACCCTGTTCCGGATGATCGCTGGCGAGGAGCTGCCCGACGAAGGGCAGGTCTCGACCGATCGCGGCATCACCATCGGCTATTTCAACCAGGACGTCGGCGAGATGGCTGGCCGCAGCGCCGTGGCCGAGGTGATGGACGGGGCGGGACCGGTGAGTGCGGTGGCAGCCGAGTTGCACGAGCTCGAGACCGCGATGGCCGACCCCGACAAGGCCGACCAGATGGACGAGATCATCGCCCGCTATGGTGAGGTGCAGCACGCGTTCGAGGAGCTCGACGGCTATGCGCTGGATGGTCGTGCGCGCGAGGCGCTGTCCGGCCTCGGCTTCAGCCAGGAGATGATGGACGGCGACGTCGGAAAACTCTCCGGCGGCTGGAAGATGCGCGTGGCGCTGGCCCGCATTCTGCTGATGCGTCCCGATGTGATGCTGCTCGACGAGCCGAGCAACCATCTTGATTTGGAAAGCCTGATCTGGCTGGAGAAGTTTCTGCACGATTACGAAGGCACGCTGCTGATGACCTCGCATGACCGCGAGTTCATCAACCGCGTGATCTCCAAGGTGGTCGAGATCGATTCCGGCTCGCTGACGACCTATACCGGCAATTACGAGTTCTACGAGCAGCAGCGTGCGCTGAACGAGAAGCAGCAGCAGGCGCAGTTCGAGCGCCAGCAAGCGATGCTCGCGAAAGAGATCAAGTTCATCGAGCGCTTCAAGGCGCGCGCCTCGCATGCGGCGCAGGTGCAGAGCCGCGTGAAGAAGCTCGACAAGATCGAGCGCGTCGAGCCGCCGCGCCGCCGCCAGACCATCGCCTTCGACTTCCTGCCGGCGCCGCGCTCCGGCGAAGACGTCGTCGCCTTGAAGAAGGTGTTCAAGGGCTATGGCACCAAGCGGATCTATGACGGGCTGGATTTCATGATCCGTCGCAGGGAACGCTGGTGCGTGATGGGCGTCAACGGCGCCGGCAAGTCGACGCTGCTCAAGCTCGTCGCGGGCGCGAGCGAGCCGGACGAGGGCACCGTCGCCGTCGGCGGCAGCGTCAAGATGGGCTATTTCGCCCAGCACGCGATGGATCTGCTCGACGGCGAGCGCACCGTGTTCCAGTCGCTGGAAGACCAGTTTCCGACCGCGGGGCAGGGTAGCTTGCGCGCCCTCGCCGGCTGCTTCGGTTTCTCCGGCGACGACGTCGAGAAGCGCTGCCGGGTGCTGTCAGGCGGCGAGAAAGCGCGGCTCGTGATGGCCAAAATGCTGTTCGATCCGCCGAATTTTCTGGTGCTGGACGAGCCGACCAACCATCTCGACCTCGCCACCAAGGAAATGCTGATCACCGCGCTGTCGGATTTCGAAGGCACCATGCTGTTCGTCTCGCATGACCGCCACTTCCTGGCGACGCTGTCCAACCGCGTGCTGGAGCTGACGCCCGAGGGCATCCACCAGTTTGGCGGCGGCTACACGGAATACGTGGCGCGCACCGGGCAGGAAGCGCCGGGGTTGCGGTCGTAATGAGCTACGTGAGGTTTCGCCGAAACCACTCCAGGCGTTCTTGCTCTTCTTCGGGAGATCGACGTTCCACGAGCACGAAGCCCACGAGTCGACCATCCTGATCTGACCAAAAGTTTCCGGCCCCTGCGCTGGTCGTGTATACCGTGATGGTTACGGGAGCCGATGGACTCAGCTTCTCCAGCGCAGTTAGTAGCGATGGAAAGCCACGTGTAGTGATGCCGGCTCTGATAGTGCTCTCCTGCCGTCTTCTGAGTAGTCGGAGCCAGAATTCGGCGGACGTGTAGTCCAACGCTCCCGGCACAGAGGCAGGCTGCGTCAGATCCGATCGCTTCAGGAAATTGAGTGCCGCCGCCTTGTCTTCATTTGCCGGCAGCGAGCCGATCATTCGCGTCAGCAATTCGACCGTCATCGCCACAGCATCTCTCCAAAGAGCGGTGCGCTATGGTAACTTTCGCACGAAGATTGCCAAGGGCACATGCCCGCTTCTTTTGGCGACGCTGGTCGCAAGTGGCCAGGCAGGATGGGCGCTGATTGGCGCCCATCCGTTGGGTTTGCGGCGGCTACCGCAAAATCTCGTTCAGCACCTCGCCATCGACCCCGTGTGGCCTGACGCCCAGGATCTGCATGATGGTCGGGGCGACGTCGAGATTGTGCATGCGGCGGATCGTGGTGTTGTCGCGGATCCCGGGGCCGGAGGCGATGAAGGTCGCGCTCATCACCGGCAGCTTCGGATCGTGGCCGTGGGCGCCGTAGAAATTGGGCATCGACAATGCGGTCGTGGCCGCATTGAACGGCGCATCGCCGAGGCGGGCGACGCCGGGGTTTTGGATGCCGTCGAAATTGTAGCCCGGCGCCATCAGCGCGAACACATCGCCAAAATCCTGGCCGATGGTCTTGCTGGTGCACTGCCCGAGCCCGGCCTCGCATTGCGCGGGACGGGTCTCGACCACGGTGAAGATCTTCCCCTGCTCGAGCGAGCCGTTGAACTTCGGGTTCGGGTCGACGGCGTTCTGAACGGCGGCGGTGATCTGCGCCAGCAGCGCCTGGTAGGTGGCGGGATCGACGGTGCCGCCTTGCTCGCGCTGCTTCAGGTTGATGTAGATGTTGGCCGCGGGACCTGAGGTGCGGATCGCCACCTTGGTGGTGTCGATGCCGGCATTCTTCAGGATGTTGGTCATGCTGACCGAGGTGTGGAACGGCGCAAAGCCGTGGTCGGAAACAACGATGACGTTGCTGTCCGGGCCTGCCGCGTCCATGATCCGCTTCACCGCCTTGTCCGCGGTCTGATAGGCAAAGCGGATATAGGAGGCGTAGCGCGCGACCTTGGCGGGATCCTGGTTGGCGCCGGTCGAGTTCGGGTCCTTCGGATTGGTGCCCTGACGCGGGTCGGTGAGCAGGAACTGATGCTCGGAGCCATCGGGCTGCTCGATATAGACCATCACGAGGTCGGCGTCGGGATGGTTCTGGATCGCGCGCTCGCCGATCTCGGCCTGGTAGCGCACGAAGGTCTTGACCATGTCCTCGAACATCGCCTCGATCTCGACATCGGGAAAGTTGGTGAAGCCCGGGCTCAGCCGCTCCGGAATGCGGAAATCGGCCTGCGGACGCCAGAACCCGATGCTGTTGTTGATGTCGTCGACATCGGCCAGCACCGGCGCGTTGCGCGGAATGAAGTTGGCGCCGTAACGGGCGAAGCGCACCACCGAGAGATCAGGCGTGAGCTGCGAGACGAAATAGGCCGCACCGACCTTGGAGCCGCTGCCATCGAAGAAGAACGGCGCGTTCTCGCCGCCGAACTTGACATAGGCCGGTCCGGTCGCCGGCGGCGCGAACGGTCCCGCCGTGATACCGCGTGTGGCGTCGAAGAACACCAGCGTGTCGTAGTTCGCGACGTTGTCGTTGGTGGTGTCGAGTGCGGCAACGCGGATCGCGTATTTGAGGTCGAGCGTTGCCGCGCTGGTGCAGGTTGCGGTCGAGGCCGATGCGCAGGAAAAGCTCTCGATCGGATTCGCTGTCGCCAGCACCGGGCTGAACGAGAAGCGGCCGGCCGCCTGCAGCGCCGAGGCCACCGCCGCATCGGGAGCGAAGTCGGTCTGGGTCAGCGAAAAGCCCTGGGCGCCGAGGCCGCCGAAGGCGCCGAACGGCACGGTATAGTCGGTGACGCGAATCGGCTGCGCCGGCTGCACCACGGTGCCGTTGATCGAGATGTCGGCGCCGTCGCCGCCCGGCCAGGTCGCGGTGACGACCTTCTTGCCCTGCTGGCGCAATTGCACCCACAGCGGCAAGGCCGTCGGCCGCGGCGTGGGCCCGAGCGGGCTCTCGCGATAGCCGCCGATCGGCGCGGCAAAGCCGCTGAGGCTCGAGGTGGCTGGCCCGACGATCGCCTGGAACGTGTTGGAGGGGATGTCGTTGTGGACGGCGGTCGAGCCGGTCGCGATTTCGATATGCGAGACCGCGGTGAGCGAGGGCGAGGCCGTGATGTTCTGCACGGCAATCGCGCCATGATGGCTCAGCCGCGCTAGGCCACCGTCGCGCGGCAGCACGCCTTCTGCGATGAACTGCTGGATGAAATCAGGCTTGGCACCGTCGAGCGAGATGAGCACCACCGGCGGCGAGCGATGTCCGTGATGTCTGCCGTGATCCCGGTCACGCGAATTGTCGGAACCGCGATCGCGGTCGTTGCCATCCTGATCGGCGTGAACCGGCATGGCCGTGCCAGCCAGCGATGCCGCCAGCGAGAGCGACGATATCAGGGAGAGAAGCCTTTTCTTGTCCACGTGCTGCCCCGTGTTTTTTGCTGCACAATCTGTGCGCGTTTCACCTGGAATGACACGTCGAGTATCGAGTGCGGCCGACGACGCGCGTATGACGCTTGAGCGACGCGTGCGCGTCGCTGCGCGGATGTTGTCGCAAGGGTCCAACTCGATCTCTGTCGCGCGCGTGAAGGGAACCCGGCAACGCAGGCCTGCGCTCACGCGCCTTGAACGCTGCGAACTCGTTCGTTACGCTTGAGAAAAATCGGGAGGGGCGCGTGAAGCAGTTGAGGATCGGCGACATCACCATCGATGCGGTGATCGAGCGGGAAGGGCCGTGGCGACGGCCGCAAGATTTTTTCCCGGCTTATGACGACGGCGTGTTCAAGCACCATCTGCCGACGATGGAGCCGGAGGTGTTCGACGCCGCGCGCGGCATGATGGTCATCACCTATCAGACGTTTGTCGTGCGCACGCCGCGCTACACCATTTTGGTCGACACCTGCACCGGCGAGGACAAGGGCCATCCGCCGCCGTTCGATTTTCCCGGCAAGGAACGCTGGCGCAACGAATTGTTGGCGCTCGGCATCGGCTTCGAGCAGATCGACTATGTCTTCTGCACGCATCTGCACATCGACCACACCGGCTGGAATACGACGTTACGCGATGGCCGCTGGGTGCCGACATTCCCGGACGCGAAATACGTCTTCCACAAGGGCGAGTACGCGGCCTGGGAGGCCGAGAATGCCAAGGGCAATAATCCGCCGGGAACGGTCTTCCGCGACAATTGCCTGCCGATCGTCGAGGCGGGGCAGGCGCTGCTGGTCGACGACGACTATGCGCTGGACGATACTGTCACGCTGACGCCCACGCCCGGGCATTCGCCCTGCCATTGCTGCGTGAATATTTTCTCTGAGGGACAGCGCGCGGTGGTCGCCGGCGACCTCATGCATCACCAGATCCAATGCCGCGAGCCGGACTGGTCGGCGAAGCCCGATTGGGATGCGAAGCAGTCGGCGGTGTCGCGGCGAAAGTTCTTCGCCTCCGTCGCCGACACCGACACGCTGATCCTGCCGATCCATTTTCCGGCGCCGACGGTTGGACTGATCAAGCCGTTCGGCGCCGCCTTTGATTACCGCTTCAAGCGCGAATAGAGCGGATGCTCTAATAGGCGTAGAACATCCGCTGGATTTCCTTGCTGTCGGTGGTCTTGGTCAGCGCCAGCATCAGCAAGATGCGCGCCTTTTGCGGATTGAGCGTATCCGAGACGATGAAGTCGTGTTCGTCGTCCTTGGCTTCGCCATTGCGCGCGACGATGCCGTTGCCGACACGGCTGCTGCGAACGATCGCGACACCCTTCTTGTGGGCCTCGTCGAGAGCCGGCTCGACCGCGGGCCGGGCAAGGCTGCCGTCGCCCGTGCCGGCATGCACGATCCCCTTGGCGCCGGCGGCGACAAAAGCGTCGATCGCGACCCGGTTCATGTTGGCGTAGCCGTAGACGATATCGACCTGCGGCAGGACATCGAGGTTAGAGACGTCAAATTCGGAGTCCGCCGTGTGCCGGCGGGTCGATTGACGATAGAAATACGGCTTGTTTCCCTGCATATAGCCGAGAAAGCCGAGCTCAGGTGTGCGGAAGGTGTCCGCCGTCGAGGTGTTGTTCTTGGTGACGTCGCGAGCCGCGTTGATCTGATCGTTGAGAGAGACGAGCACGCCCTTGCCGACCGCCTCCTCACTGCCTGCGAGGATCACCGCATTGAACAGGTTGATCGGCCCGTCCGCGCTGATCGCTGTCGACGGCCGCATCGCGCCCACGACGACGACAGGCTTTTTGCTCTTGACGGTCAGGTTCAGGAAATAGCTGGTTTCCTCGATCGTATCGGTGCCGTGCGTGATCACGATCCCGTCGACGTCGTCCTGCGCGAGGAGCGTGTTGACGCGCTTGGCAAGCTTCAGCCAGTAGTCATTGTTCATGTTCTCGCTGGCGATCTGGAAGACCTGCTCGCCCTTGACGTTGGCCACCGTCTTCAGCTCGGGGACGGCGTTCAGGAGGGTCTCGATGCCCACAGTGGCTGCGGTGTAACCGACCACAGTGGTGCTGCTCGCTCCGGAGCCGGCGATGGTGCCGCCGGTTGCCAGAACCATGACGTTAGGCAGACCGACGCCCCTCGCGTTCGCGACGTCAAAACTGATGAGCAGCGCGAACAGCAAGCTCAATGTTGCCAATATCTGATTACGCACTCGAAGTTGCCACATCTTGACGTCCTTTTGCTGGAAAGCCTTGTCGACGCGCCCCGTTTCGCTCAGCACTGCATGATCCGTCAGCCGACGGCGTCTGTCTAGGGTTGTCATGTTTTCGGATGATTTCGTTTGGCCGCTCGGCTCGCGCGGGGAGGCGGCGAGCGGCGACAGGTCTGTCTTCACCTCGCCCCGCTTGCTGGGGAGAGGTCGAATTTGCGCAGCGCAAATTCGGGTGAGGGGGACTCTCCGCGAATCCAACTACCGCCTTCTCTGCGGAGACTCCCCCTCACCCCAACCTCGCCCCGCAAGCGGGGCGAGGGAGTAGATCGCGTAGCGCCTTTACGCGCCCATCTCGCACTTCTTCATGAAGCTGTTCTTGGCGGCGCCGGCGAGGGCCTTGCCATCGGAGCCCACGGCCTTCGGCGTGCAGGCGTCTTCCTTGCACTTCTTCATGAACGAGGTTTTGGCCGCGCCGGCGAGCGCCTTGCCGTCCTTGCCGACTGCCTTGCTCTCGCAGGTGTCGTCTGCAAGCGCCGAGCCAGCTGCAAAGGTGGCAACGATCGCAGCCAGGAAAATTCGCTTCATCATGGGTGTCTCCCTAAACCAAAAGATGGCGCGGGAATTGGAGCCCGGAATCGTGGCGCAATCAAGCAGGATCGCGGCGCGGCATCGGTCCTCGCCTCATTTTTTCCAGCCGTCGAGGATGCCAGCGGCCTTGACGATGGCATCGTCCATGGCCGCCTCAGTCCCCGGTGCCGACTGCCGCCGCGACGACGGCTCGTCGAAATCATGGGTGGCGCCGGGATAGAGGGTGACGTCGACCGGGCTGCCAGGTCCGTCGGCCGTCATGTTTTGTGGGCAGGAGACACCCTGCAAGGCGGACATTCAACCGGAGTTGCTGCACTGAACGACCTCAGCGCTTGCTGCCGATGCTTCTGACCAGCATGGCAACCTGAACCGCGATCAGGCGCCGCATGTCCTTGCCGTTCCGGGCGGTCTCGCGCAGCCCCCGCATGCCAAAGACCAGGCATCGCGCCAGTGCTTCCGGCTCGTCCGCTATGCCGGCGGATTGCACCTGGTCGCGGATCAGATCGGCCACCAGAATCTGAAAATTGTCGTAGACCATGCGGACGGTGCGAAAGCGCAGATCGAACAGGTCCGCCGCGTCGGGATGCATCTCGGCCAGGTCGAAACCGTGGGCTCCCCAGGACTTGCAGGCGTAGAGCAGCTTGGCGTGAAGGCCATCGAGCCGTGCGATTGCGGCGTGAATCTCGCGATGCTTCTGCTCATCCATTCTCTGGATCACGGCCGCGAAGATGGCATCCTTGTCGGGGAAGAGCAGATAAAGTGCCGGCCGCGACATTCCCGCCTGCGCGGCGATGTCGCCCATCGTCGTGCGTGCGTAGCCATAACGCGAGAATACGTCCGTTGCAGCCGCAACGGCGAGCTCCGCTTTCGAAACCTTCGGATGGGGCATGAGCCTCCCACGATCAACAGACGGTCACCATTGACAAAAAATCGAAAAATGTCAATATGACAAGGAAGGCAACATCACGGGACCTGGACTATGAACGACGAAGCACGCCTGAAAACCTGGAATATTTATCAGTCCGCGTGGGGCCCGATTGATGAGACCGAACGCCGTCGCCTGCTCGAGCAGAGCGTGGCCCTGGATTGCGTGTATGCCGATCCCGTTTCACAGGTCCACGGGCGGGACGCCTTGATGGCCCGCATCGCCCAATCCCAGCTCAAGTTTCCCGGCGCGCATTTCAAGAATGACAGCTATCTCGTGCATCACGAGCAGGGCCTGTTTCGCTGGACGATGTACAACGGCCTCGGCCAGGTGTTCGTGAAGGGCGAAAGCTTTGGTCGCTTTGACGACGACGGCCGCCTGGTTCAGGCGACCGGCTTCTTCGAGGTCCCGCCTGGACAACCCTGATCGTTCGCCTTCGGTGGGCGCAGCAACGAGCCGCAGCCGGCTCGAACGATCGATATCAAATCCCCCGCGCGAGCAGCGCCTTGAAATCGGCGCGTGCACGCTGCGCTTCGGCGCGGGCGACCTCCGAGGCGTCCCCGAGGCCGAAATAGCCGTGGATCAGGCCGGCGCCCTCGTGATGCTTCACCCGCACGCCGGCGGTCTCCAGCGCCCGCGCATAGGCTGTGCCTTCGTCGCGCAGCGGATCGAACCAGGCGGTGGTCACGATCGCGGGCGCGAGGCCTGCGAGTGAGGCGGCACGCAGTGGCGAGACCCGCCAGTCGGCGGCGTGACTGGCATCAGCGAGATAATGGCCGGCGAACCATTCCATGACCGCACGCGAGAGGAAGTAGCCGTCGGCATTCTCGGTACGAGATGGAAAGCGCGCGTTCTCGCGTGCGTCGGCATAGAAGCCCACGACGTCGGTGACGGGATAGACCAGCAGCTGCGCGGCGAGCTTGATGCCGGCATCGCGGCAAGCGATCGCGGTGGCGGCTGCGAGATTGCCGCCGGCGCTGTCACCGGCAACGCCAAGACGCTTTGCATTGCCGCCAAATTCCGCGACACGGTTGAACACGTCGCTCGTAGCCGTGAAGGCGTCCTCGAAGGCGCCGGGAAAGCGCGTTTCCGGCGGGCGGCGATAGTCGACGGAGACGACGACCGCGCCGGTCTCGATCGCGAGATTGCGCGCCTGTCGGTCGTGGGTCTCGAGGTCACCCGCGACCCAGCCGCCGCCATGGAAGAACACGACAGTGGGCGCGGGCGCGCTGCCGGTGCGATAAACGCGTGCATCAAGTGGGCCGGCGCCGCCCTTCACCTGGATATCCTGCACGGCATCGACGGGCGGCGGCGGCACGGCGGCGCGCGCGGCAGCCAGTGCGCGCAAGGAATCGCGGGCGCTCTGTGGCGTCATCACCGTGGGATCGCGCAGCGGCAGCAACGGAATGATCTGGGCGATGACGGGATCGAGCGGTGCGGCCATGATCGGATCCTTACGGGTGTGGCGTGGCCACAGGGGTTCTTGGTCTTGCTTGCGGGTTAGCATAGATTTCGCGCGTCGCATCGGCAACCGGAGACGTGTTGCAGACGTCATGCAGATGAACGAACGGGCAGGGAGGTCCTGAGGTGGAATTCGAAACGCTGGTCCAGTCGCGCCGCAGCGTGCGCGGTTTCAAGCAGCAGCCGGTGCCGCGCGCCGTGGTCGAGGCGATCATCGAGAGCGCCAAGCGCGCACCGTCGTCGATGAACACACAGCCCTGGCACGTTCACGTGCTCACAGGCAGCCCGCTCGAAGAGGTGCGTCGCCGCAACATGGACGAGATGATCGGTGGCGCCAAGGTCAAGCGCGACATCATCAGCCATGGCGAGTACCAGGGCGTGCATCGCAGCCGCCAGGTCGACATCGCCAAGAAGCTGTTCGGCGCGATGGGGATTGCGCGCGACGACAAGCCGATGCGGCAGGACTGGGTGCTGCGCGGCTTCCGCCAGTTCGACGCGCCGGTCTCGCTGGTGCTGACCTATGACCGCGTGCTCGATCCCGGCGCCGTCTGCCATTTCGATCTCGGTGCACTCTGCTACGGCATCGTGCTGGCGGCCTGGGACCGCGGGCTCGGCTCTGTCATCAACGGGCAGGGCATCATGCGCTCCGACATCGTGCGCGAGGTCGCGAAGATCCCGGAAGACGAGGTCATCATGACCTGCGTTGCGATGGGCTATCCCGACGACAACTTTGCCGCGAATGCCGTTCGTTCGGAGCGCGAGGGCAATGACGAGTTCGTTCGCTACGTCGGTTTCGCCGACTGACACAGAGAGGGTGGAGGAGATTATTCCCTCACGAAATTTTTCGTGCGGACTCGTTACGGCCCCTTGCAATCTCCACCGTGCAGGAGGAACAATATCCGGACTCAAAGGTTTGTTGCTGGCGCGAGGGAATTGACATGCGGCGGCTGGCTAGCCTGGTTCGATGGTTCTTCGGCCCGCGAATGCGGCGTCCGATCGATGATGATCCCAGCCTTCCTTTTACGCCTGAAGAGTTCAGCAGGCTGGTCCGCAGTGGCCGGCGCGAGGACATGAAGCTGCTCGCCGAAGGACTGGCTTGTCGCTCGATCCCGCACCGCATCAAATACCGGGCGACGCACTAGGCGCACCCGTGACGTCGTTGCCCGCCCGCTGGTTTAGCGCGCGCTTAGCGTGAGAGTGCGACCTCCTTGAAGGATGCAACCAGCGCCTTCTCCAGCTTTCCGGTCATCCCGCAGAGAATATTATAGGCCTCGTTGCGCGGCATCGTCGGCTTATAGTGCCGGTGTTCGATCAGCGCGGCGAAGATGTCCGAGATCGTGAGAATGCGCACGATGTCGTTGATGCTCTCGCTGGCCAGCGCATCCGGATAGCCACTGCCGTCGAGATATTCGTGGTGATGTCGGACGGCATCGAGAATTTCCGGCGTGATCTTCTCGTGGTTCTTCAAGAATTCGTAACCCGCCGCCGGGTGCGTCTCGATCATGGCGCGCTCCTCGACATCGAGCCGGCCGGGCTTGTCCAGGATCGCAAGCGGGATCTGCGCCTTGCCGATGTCGTGGAACATGGCGGCCGTATACATGCGCTCCAGATCCATTCGTCGAACGCCGAGACTGAGCCCGAAGTCGATGGCAACGCCGGTCACGAGCAGGCAGTGCTGGTAGGTTCCCTCATGGTGGCGCCGTACCGTGGTCAGCCATTCCGACAGGCCGTGCTGGGTGATGCGGTCGGCAATCTGGCGTCCGGCTTCCTTGGTGCCGTCGACATCAAGGGGCTGGCCAAGTGTGACGGCCGTGAACATCGACGCGATGGCGGTGGCCGCGGTCTCGACGGCGTTGTCGGGCTGGGGCGAACTGCCCGGCGAGTCCGATGCCGGATCAGCCAGCGCCGCCAGCAGCTTGATCTTGTTGAGCGGGCCGGGGAGCACAAGCGTCGCGCCGAGCGCATAGGCTTGCGAGATGCAGACGTGCGAGGAGTGCTCGACGAGGAAGATGCGCTTGGTGGCCTTGGCCAGCCTGGCGGACCGCTTCTTGATCGCCGCGATGTTGTCGACGTCACGCAGCTCCGCACGGACGACGATGGCAAACGGCATTTGCGTCAGCTTGGCTTCCGCGTCGAGCCGTTCGCCCGCGACGGCGAATTGCTGTTCGAGCGCCGCGCAGATGCTCGACAATTTGTCGGAGGTGTCCGCGAGCACATGCACGAAGGGGCGCGCCGATTGCGCCGCCCGGATGGCGCCGTCGCCTTTGACGGGGCTGGTGATGGTTCGCGCGTTCTGCACGGGTGACCTGGAATTGACTGAGTTGAACGAACTTGATGATGTCTTGAACTGGTTTGCCTACTTGGCCGGCGCGGCGTCCGCCTTCGCGCTCGCCGGTTTCCTGCTGTCCCTGTTAATGAAGTGAACGCCGGCCATGGTGCCGTCGATCCAGACCAGCTCGCAGCGCCGGTAGGCGAGACCGGTCGAGGACAGCAGCATGAAGAATTCCTTGGCTTGCAGCACGTCGAGGGTGCCTTCGACCTCGATCTTGGCGCCGCTCTGCGAGATGTCGAGCAGCCTACAGCTGCGTCGCCAGGTGCCGTCCGAGCCCATCAGGTTCACGGCCTGTTTGTGGTCCATCTTGACCCGAAGCGCCTTGCGACCATCGAATTTCATCGGTTAACCCCCATTTTCGCGCCGCGATTTCCCGGATCGCTTGTATTGGCGCTTGCTGCGATTTCCCCCCAGCGCACCGTCCATTGGCTGGTCGACAACAGAAGCGTTTCGAAAATCAGCTGCGCGCGCTCGCGCTGCGCAAAAGAGAGCCGGGCGCCGCTGCGATTGCTCAGGATCGCAAGCGTGGTCGCCCAATTCAGGCGCGACGCCCGGCAGGCCATCACCAGGCCCTCGCAATCGTCGTCGCTCATGACATGCTCGACGATCTCGATCGGCGCGCCCGATAGCACCGACAAGGCCGTGAACAGATTGGCGGTCTCGCCGCGGATCGCGAAGCGGTTCACCGTGGAATCGTTGAGCTTGCCGACGCGGTTGAGGGCAACGATCTCGGGCCGCGCGCTCGCGTAATCGGCCGAGGAGGGCGGCTTTGGCGGCGGCGGTACGGCTGCCTGCGCGGGAGGAACGGCGGAGGCATTGGGTTTGGCGGGCGCCGTCTTGGTGGCGGCTGTCTTGGCGGGTTGGGTGGAGAGCAGCTTCCGCACGATCAGGTCTGGTGTGCCGGGCCGTAGCACCAGCGCCTTCGCAATCTCGCCGTCCTGGTCGGCTCCGGCGAGGGCGGCGTAGGCTGCCTCGGAGAATTTTGTTCCGGGGTTCTTGATCAGCGCCAGGCAAATTTGCTCGCCGCGCTTGATCAGCGCCTCGGTCACGTCAGGCTCGATGCAGTCGCGCGCCGCGATCGCGCGTTGATGCCGCTCGCCGCACGAAGCCGCGATCGCCGCGAGATCGGCCGTGGAGAGTGCCTGCGATTTGAGCAGCACGGGACACGCCACGTCCGCGTCGTCGTGGGAGGCAAGGCGCCGCAATGTCTCCGGTGGAGCCACCTTGAGCTCGGCAAGGGTGGTGCTGAGTTGGATCAGCGCACTGGTCTCGACCCGTTCCGTCAGTCGCAGCAGAACGCCATCGACCACGCCGGAGAGCAGTTCCTGCGATCGGTCGCGGCTGCCAGTGAGCAACTGCACAATGCCAGAAAGAATGCGAGCACAACGGTCCAGCGGGCAGCCTGCGACCGCCGCTTCCAATTCACCCAGAATATCAGCAGGCGAATTTGCCATCATGGCAGGGGCCTGACTCAAATAAAATGCGACTAAGCAACGCCCTTCATTCCGCACTACAGACGTTAATTTGAAATTGAGACCTCGCCCCTCCGGGGTATCAGCGCACCGCTTGCTTGACTGAAAAGGTTATCGAAATTTGGCAGGGGCGAACGCTTCGCTTGTCCTTTGCATTGGACACTCGCCAACTGAGCGAGATGGGCTCAGATTGAGTCTTTCGCTCCAACGGGGAGCTCACAGGAGGAATTCAGACCGGTATATTGCCGGACACGCGTCGTTTCCTGGCGCGGTTTTTCATTTGCCATGAACAACAGTGATGCTGCGCCAGCACTGGCGCCAAAGATATTTCGTTTCTCCGACGTTGACGAGTTTCGCAGTTCGATCCGCGGCCTGAATTTCGAGTTCAGCCGCTCGTGCGAAGGATTGCGGCCGAGCAGATCATTCTGCAATTGCCGGGCTGCGACGTGAATATGACGCGGGCATTTCCGCGCGTGGTGGACGCGCAGCTCGTTGCCGATTGCACGGCGGTGGGCTTCGCGATGGACGACCTCGAAGTCCCGATCCGCTTCAACGGCGCGCAGCGCGACCGCGCCGTCATCGTCATCGGCAGCAGCGGCGCGGCCTACAACACGATCGAGGAAGTGCAACGGCAAATCGCCTCGGTCGTGTTCCGGCCCGAGGTGAGGGATCGCGGCTGGCCCGCGACGAGCTCCAGCTTCAAGATATTCGAGACCAGTCCCTCGGCGCTGCATAGGCTGCGGAAGGTGGTCGGGGATGTGCTGGCGGCTGCGTCCGAGCCGATCTCTGCAGCCGAGGTGCCGCTGAAGGCGGCAGCGATGAAGGAGTCCCTGCTCGGTGCGGCCGATGCCGCGTTCGCCAATGTCGTGCCCGCGCGCTGGACCCAGCGGCCGAACGACGAGCGCCAGTTCAAGCTGTTCCAGGATATCCGCGCGCTGCTGTCCGACGACCTCTCGCAGCCGATCTACAGCGAGGAGATTGCGCGCAAGCTCGGCCTGTCCGTCCGAACCATGTACGACGTCGTGCGCCGCTATCGCGGCATGAGCCTGCACCGCTATTTGCGCCTGCGTCGCTTGTGGCTGGTGCGCCAGCGACTGCTTGCCGGTGCCGACAGCGTCAAAGCCGTCGCGCTCGCGTTCGGCTTCTGGCATCTCAGCGATTTCTCCCGCGGCTATCGCGATCAGTTCGGCGAGGCGCCGTCGGAAACGCTGGAGCGCGGCCGCAGGCGATAAGGGGATTGGGACCGGAGTCCGGTTTCGTGCTAATCTGCCGGACATGAGCAACCGCGTCCTCGTCCTCTACGGTTCCTACCGGTCCGACCGCATGGGCATCCGCCTTGCGAATTTCGTCATCGATCGCCTGCGCGGCCGCGGCGAGGAGGTCGAGTTCATCGACGCCAAGGCGATCGGCCTGCCGATGCTCGACCGCATGTACAAGGAATATCCCAAAGGTGCGGCGCCCGAGGCGCTGGAGAAGCTGGCCGGCCAGATCCGCGGCGCCGACGGCTTTGTCTTCGTCACCGGCGAATATAATTGGGGCATTCAGCCCGGCCTGAAGAACCTCACCGACCACTTCCTGGAAGAGTGGTTCTGGCGGCCGGCCGCGATCGTGAGCTATTCCGCCGGCCGCCTGTCCGGCGCGCGCGCCTCGACCGCGTGGCACGGCACGCTGTCGGAGATGGGCATGGTGGTGATCTCGAGCACCATCGGCGTCGGGCCGATCGCGCAGACACTGTCGGCCGAAAGCGAGCCGATCGGCGAGGGCGGCAAGGCGCTGGAACGCTCGTTCCCGCGCTTCGCCGATGATCTCAATTGGTGGATCGAGGCGGCAAAGGCGCAACGCGCGCGCAAGGCGCCGCCATATTAAGCGCGCCCCGTGTTGCGGCCCGGCCCCTGAATCGAAAGCGCCTTCACCCGCCGCGCCTCCGACCTCGGCTGTTCCGACGCTGCGACGATCCAGTCCTCAAAGGCTCTGACGAGGCGATCATTGCGGCCAACGGGTCGACGTACCAGATAATAGCCTTCGTCGAGCGTCACGGGCGGCGCGAGCAGCTTCAACCTTCCACTCGACAGATGCGCCTCGAGATAAGCCATATCGATCATCGCAATGCCGCCGCCGGCCAGCGCCGCTTCGAGGGCCTGCGCGCGGGACTCGACAACCAGGCCGCCGTCGCTTGGCTTTCCAGCGCGGCGGGACGCCGTCCACCAAAGTGACCAGTCCCGAAAGCGCGAGCGGGCGTGGATAATGGAGGGGCCGTCGAGATTCTGATCGGCGATCGGGGCGGCCACAGGGGCGAGCGTTTCGCGAAACAGCAAGGCCGCCGTCAGTCCAGACCAGCGCCCCAATCCATAGCGGATGGCGCAGTCGATATCCTCGACCTCAAGGTCGATCACACGACGGGTCGTGGTGAGCGCCACTTCGATATCCGGATGCAGGGCCCGGAATTCTGGAAGCCGCGGCAATAGCCAGTGCGACGCCAGGGTCGCGACCGTACTGATGCGCAACTGAGAGCGCCGGCGGCGGATCGGCTCGACAGCGGCCTCGATGCGGTCGAGGGCGTCGCCCATCACCGACAGGAGGGTCTCGGCGTCATCGGTCGGCGCGACCCGGCGTCCCCGCTTTTGGATGAGGGCCACGCCGAGCTGGTGCTCGAGATCCGCGATCCGATGGGACAGGGCCGACCGGCTGACCCCGAGGATGTCGGCCGCCGCCGTGAGGCTGCCCGTTTGAGACAGCACCGAAAGCGCCGCAGGCCTCTGAGCGATGGAAGCATGACGTGTCGCTCAAACTGGTAGTGATAGGTGAGATTATCTCACCCTTTGACGCAAGCGCAAACTGCTATTCGCAAACCGCACTTGATAAGGCGGAGTGATCGTCGATGCCAAACCTGTTCCAGCAGCTTGCTGCCTATAATTCCTGGGCCAACGCCCGCCTTTACGAAGCGGCGCTCGCGTTGCCGGAAGAGCTGTATCGTGCCGATGTCGGCGTGTTCTTTCACAGCCTGCACGGCACGCTAAACCACCTGCTTCTGACCGACAGGCTGTGGCTGACCAGGCTGACGGGCATCGGCGAACAGCCGAAGCGTCTCGACCAGATCCTCTACGAGGATCGCCTGGAGCTTGCCCGCGCCCGGCTCGCCGAAGATGCGCGCCTCATTGCGGTGGTCGACGGCTACGACGAGGCAACGCTGGCGCGGCTGCACGCCTATCAGACGACGTCCGGGAAGCCGCAGGAACAGCCGCTCGCGGACATCCTGCTTCATCTGTTCAATCACCAGACTCATCATCGCGGCCACGCGCACGCCTGCCTGTCGATCACGACCAGGCAGGAGCCGCCGCCGCTCGATCTCTTGATGCTTCAGCGCGGGCTACCGCCGCCCAATCTGGCCGAGCGCTTGAACGCGTCCACGGCGTGAGTCGCAAAAGCTTGCTTCGGCGTGCGTCCAGGGTATTACGCCGCCCTGACTTCGCCGAGGAAGCGGTCGAACTGACCGGCGAGATCGCGTGACTGCGTCGAGAGCTGTTCGGCCGCGCCGAGCACCTCCCGTGCGGCCGCACCGGTGTCGTCGGCGGCGCGCTGCACGCCGGTGATGTTGGTGTTGACCTCCTGGGTGCCCCGAGCAGCTTCCTGGACGCTGCGGGAGATCTCCCTGGTCGCCGAACCCTGCTGCTCGATCGCGGCCGCAATCGCGGTGCCGATCTGGTCGATCTCGGCGATGACGTCGGCGACGTTGCGGATCGCGGTGACGGTCTCGTCGCTCGCTGACTGGATCGCCGTGATCTGCTCGGAGATCTCGGTGGTCGCCTTGGCGGTCTGGCCGGCCAGCGACTTCACCTCGGAGGCGACGACGGCAAAGCCGCGGCCGGCGTCACCGGCGCGGGCGGCCTCGATGGTGGCGTTGAGCGCCAGCAGGTTGGTCTGCTCGGCGATGCTCTGGATCAGCGTGACGACGTCGCCGATCTTCTGCGCGCCGTCGGCGAGCGCACGGGCGGTGTCACCGGTGCGGCGGGCGTTGTCGACGGCGCGGGCTGCGATCTCGGTCGATTGTGCGACCTGACGGCCGATCTCGGCGATCGATGACGTCAGCTCTTCCGTCGCGCTCGCGACCGTCTGCACGTTGGTCGAGGTCTGCTCGGAGGCGGCGGCCACGACCGCGGCCTGGCTGTTGGTCTGGGCGGCGGTCGAGGTCATCGACTGCGCCGTGGTTTCCATGGTGGAGGAAGCCTGCGACAGGCCGCCGACGAGCTCGGTGATCTTGGCCTCGAAGGCGCGGGTCAGCTCGTCGAGCGCCTGGGCGCGGCGCATCTTGCCGTCGTTCTCGACCTGCTTCTCGGCCGTGAGCCGGTCGGCCCGGATCATGTTGTCCTTGAACACCTGGACGGCGGCGGCCATCGCCCCGATCTCGTCGGAGCGCGCGGCGCCGGGAATCTCTTCCGCAACCTCGCCGTCGGCGAGCCGCGACATCCGGGTCGTCAGGCTGACGATCGGAGCGCAGACGCGGCGGCGGACCATCACGATGAGGCCGGCGCTGGCGATCAGCACGGCAAGGAGGCCTGCGAGCGCGACCGTGAAGCTGGTGCGCGCGGCGGCGGACGCGCCGGAGAGGATCTGCTCGGCATTGTCGTAGAAGGCGTCGCGAACGCCGATGATGGAGCCGAGGCCCTTCTGCGACGCCACGTAGAAGGTCTCGACGTCGTGCTCGTATTTGCCGCTGATGGCGCCGTCCTTGACGAGCTTCATCTCGCGTCCGAATTCCTCGACATAGCTCGCATTCATCGTCTCGATCGCCGCGGCGACGTTGGCTGGCGTTGCCGGGTTGCCGCGCAATTCCATCAGCGACATCACGATCTGGTCGTTGCGGCCCTGCATGCGGGCCATGTCGGCCTTCTCGGCGTCGTTGGCCACTTTCTTCGCGCCGACAAGGTTCTTGTGCACGCTGGAATTGAGGCCGCCGATGTCGCGCAGCGTCATGGCGATGTTGGCGGAGTTGGACTGGCGATAGGCATCGCCGTTGAGGATCGCCATGCGGCGGACCTGCTCGTTGAGCAGCGCGGTCACGCCGGCGTTGAGCACGGCATTGTCGGCGACGATCTTCCTGGCGGCGTCCTTGCGCGCATCCGCCGGTCCCGCGATCGCCTTGTCGATGGCGTCGCGCAGTGCGGTGAATTTCGAATCGATGCCGTCGATGTTGCTGCCGATGGCGTTGCCGTCGTCGAAGGAACCGGGCAGCTCCTTGCGTAGCGCGTTCATCTTGTAGCGCGCGCCGTCGGTCTGCTTGCGCAGCTTGTCATGTTCGGTGAGCTGCGACGGGTCGACGGTCGCCGGTCCGTACATGATGTTGGTGGCGAAGCCGCGCTCGGGGTTGAGATAGCGCGGGATGTCGCTGACGGCGCGAACGATCGCGAGCCGGCCCTGTGCCTCGGCGATCCTGTCCATCGTCTGGTATTTCGTGACCGCGACGTAGACGGCGAGGCCGCCGCCGACGGTCGAGAGCGAGACGATGGCGGTGGTCAGCAGCGTACCGATTTTCATGATTTGTCCGGCAATTGGCGCGGTGAGAGAAAGAAATTCTCCGAAAAGTAGAGCGAGCGTATTAATCGCGGGTTTACGCTGGCAGCCGCTGTTGTCGCAGTCAGATGGCCTTTCGATCGAGGGAAGCGAGGATCTCCAGCGTCGCACCGTCGCGCCCACCGGCGAAATATCTGGCGAGCGCCTCGTCGAAGACAGCCTCGTCGGACACCGCGCCGAACAGCGTCATCGACGAGCGGAATTTGGCATCGTCAGGCGCGCCGAGGATCGCGTTGATGGTTCGTCCCTCGACGGCAAGCACGAGGCGGGTGCATTGGAGCAGGCGCGGGCCGAGCACGGGGTGGGCGAGGTAGGCCTCGGCCTCGGTGCGCGAGCCGATGGCGTAACGCTGCGACATGGCGCTGAAGCCGAGGCCGGCGACCTGCGGGAAGACGAACCACATCCAGTGAGATTGCTTCCGGCCGCGGGCCAGCTCCCCCAAAACGTCACGAAAAACCGGGTCCTGGGCCCTGAGGAAGCGCTCTAGATCGAAAGGAGCGGTCATCGGATACCTCAGGAGGGGCTTACCGGCCCCGATTATGCCTAACTTTTGGCTCCCAATATGGTAGCTGGTACAGAGTCTCCGGGTGGGGGTGGGTCCCCCCGGGGGTCGATTTGGGGATCTGATGGTTTCCGACCGCGCAAACGCCGAGAGGCTGTTGCCGCGCCGCCGAATTGGGCGAGCCGAGACAATTTTGCTGTCTATGGCTGCCGTCGCGCTGGCGCTGGGCGCTGCCGCGTGGGTCGCGGATATCGGCGATTCCACTCCGCTGGTCACTGCCGCGCTGCCGCCGGCCAATACAACTTCGTTCAACGACCGTTTCACCTCGCTGTCGGGCAATCAGTCCGGCCTGCGGACGTTGGAGCGGTCGGCGTTGAACGCGGTGGAGCTCAAGCTGCGCGATGCCAAGGCGATGCTCGCTCAAAAGCTCCAGGGCGACGACTGGCGTTCGACCTTGACCGACGACGACCGGACAGCGGTTGATGAGAGGCGGCTCTCGCAACGGGCCGATGCCGTGCCGGTGCCGCGTTCGCGTCCGGTCCAGGCGGACCTCAGCGCCCAGATCGCCTCCAGCCAGGCCTATGCCGACACCACGCCCAGGGTCGACAATCGCAACTTCTTCGAAAAATTCAAAGACAAGATCAAGCTGGCCTCGCTGACGCCCGACAGCGGCCTGTTCGGCAAGGCGCCGGATCTGGCCGCGCTCGGCTACGATTCGCGGACGGCGGTCTATGACATCAAGGCGAGGGCGCTCTATCTGCCGAACGGCGTCGCGATCGAGGCCCATTCGGGCATGGGCGCGCTGATGGACGACCCTGACCATGTCGACCAGCGCATGGTCGGTGCCACGCCGCCTGCGACCTACGACCTCAAGCCGCGCGAAAAACTGTTCCACGGCGTTCGGGCGCTGCGCATGACGCCGACAGATGGCACCAGCGCGCTCGGTCGTGTCGGCCTGCTCACCCACACCTACATGCTCGGGCCGCGCGGCGATTCCAACGGTTGCGTCTCGATCAAGGACTATGATCGCTTCCTCAAGGCCTACGACAATGGCGAGTTCAACCGCTTGGTCGTCGTGCCGAGCCTGAGCAGCCCGGCAACTGTCGCGCAGCGCGCCAGCACCGATTCCTGATGTTCGGCCTGAAGTTTGCGTGCTGCGGCGGGGCTGCCGTTTTCCCTTTGTTAAGCCGTTGTCGTCCAGAAGCAGCCCATGAGTGATCCAGCAAGCTCCGAGACCCCGCTGCGCACGACGTTCAAGATCAAGCTGAACGGTGACACGCTGGCGATCGCGACCGTCGGCCAGGCCTATCAATTCCTCACCAACTTCAAATCGGTCGAGTGGATGGAATTCCGCTCGCTGCATGACGATGCCGTCCACGCGCTGGAGGGCGCCGCCGACAATGCCATCCTCGTGGTGCAGGCGACGAACGCGGTACGCGCGTTGTTCGTGAGCGCGAAGCTCCTCTAACGCAGACGTTTTTCTCCTCGAACCGGCTTGTCGGCTGCCGCGACGAAGCCATGGCGCGCGCACGCGCCGAGGAGGAATGCATGGACATTGCCAAATTCATCGCGGGCATCGATTGCGCCACGAGAGAGCCGCCGACCGAAGCCGCGCTCGCATCGTTCGAGACAATGCTCGGGTGTCGCCTGCCGGATGACTATCGCCAGTTCCTGCTGGCCTGCGCCGGCGGTTATTTCCAGGGTTCGGCCGAGTTCAACTGGCCGCAAGGGCATTGGGCAGGTGCGGTGCAGGAGGTGCTGGGATTGCGGGGCGACGAATGTTCGCTGGCGCGGACGCGTGAGACGCCGCAATGGCCGACCGTCGATGACCTCCTGTGGATCATGAGCGATCACGGCGGCAATCCGATCTGCATGACGATCGACAAGCCGCATTTCGGCAAGATCTGGTTCATCGATCACGAGGTCGCCGAATACGAGAAGCCGTGGACACTTGCTGAAGCGATGTCCGACGGCTGGGGCTACGTCCTGCCGCTCACGTCGACATTTCGCGACTTCATCGCGGGCCTGTACGAGGAGGCTCAGTGAGGCAGCTCATGGTCATCGCGAGCGCAGCGTAGCAATCCAGAGTCTTTCCGCGGAGACAGTCTGGATTGCTTCGCTACGCTCGCAATGACGAGGCTAGAGCTCGGGTTGATCAATCTCGTGCCCCGGATGCGGCTGCTGCCCTGCTTGAAGTCGGCGTTCGCCTATGAATTAGGCGAAATGCATCACTAGGTGTCCGCTCATCTCAACCGTTCGGTTGATGTTACTGCGCAGCAACGAGACGCGACCAAATTGCGGTTCCCGTTCGTAATCTCTTACCACCCAGCAATGATTTGTTACGGTGGAATCGTTTCGAGAATGCGATTGGAAATGCAATGGGAATGGGCGGCGCGGAAGAGAGTCGAGAGGCCGGTTGCGCTCGACGAAATGTAGCACGCTCGATGACCGGCTTCAGGAGAGGGGGGCGAGCCATTGCTGCCACCCTTGTTGCGGCGCTATCGCTCTACGTCTTTCAATCGCAAGATGCTCGCGCACAGTGTGCGACGACCGGAACGGACCCGGTGACGGTCACCTGCGCGACCAGCACCGCAACCACGTCGACCACGAATTCGACCAGCCCCAATGCAGCGACGAGCGACAGGACGCAGCAATTCAACGCGGACCTGATCGGCCAGATCAATTCGGGCGTGACCGTCAGTGGCACGGGGCTCGATCTTGTCACGACGAAGTCGGTCGGTGGGATCAGCTTTACGAACAATGGCGCGGTCAGCTCCACCGGAGGTTCAAGCGCCTTGCAGTTGGACGGGGCGGGCGGGTCTGTGAGCTACACCGGCGCCGGCAGCATCCTGTCGGTGTTCAGCTCGGGCCTGACGGTAACGAACGGCGCGAGTTCCGCGAGCGGCAACATCACGATCAATTCGAGCGGCAACATCACCAGCGACGCATTCTCGACCGCGGTGGTCGCCGGGGTCGCCAGTGCCACCAACAACGCCAGCGTCGGGGTGACGCTGGCGGGCGCGATTTCGGGCGGAAGCGGCGTCTCGGCGACCACGGCGGGCGGCGGCAACGTCACGGTGACGACGTCCGGCGACTTCCTGACGAACGCCAGCGCGGCCGGCATCGCGACGGCCACCACCAGCGGGACCAATACGGTCAACATCAACGGCGGCCTCCATCAGGCAGGCGGCCCCGCCAATGTCAGTGCGACGGCGACCACCGGCAATGTCTTCATCAACATGACTGCCGGGACGCTTCAGAGCGCGCTCGGCTCGGGCGGCGGCGTGGAAGCGACCACGACCAGCGGCAACATCATTGTCAATGCGAGCGGCGGCACGATCGGAACCAGCTTCGTAAACGTCAGCGACGGCGTGGTGGCGACGACGGCGAACGGAGCCATCAATATCACCACGACGTCCGTCTTCGCGGACCACATCGGCGTCAATGCCCAGGTCACGGCGGGTGGGAGCGGCGGCATCACGATTGTCGCGAACGGCGACATCAGCGCCCACAACAATGTCGGCATCCTCTCCGGCGTCGTCGGGGGGACCGGCAACACGTCGATCACTTACAATGGCTTGCTGGACACCAGCGAGGCCGTCACCGCGACCTCCAGCAGCACCGGCAGCATGAGCGTCGGTGGCACCGGCAGCATCATTACGGTCTTCGGACCCGGCCTAACGGTAACCAACACCGCGACCTCGACCAGCGGCGATATCACGATCAATCCGAGCGGCAGCATCAGCGTCAGTGACACTAGTGTCACCGCGCAGGTCACCAACGCAGCCAACAATGCCAACATCAATGTAACGCTGGCAGGCGCGCTCACTGGCGCAGCGGCCGTGTCGGCGACGACGGCGGGCGCCGGCAACGTCACGGTGACGACGAGCAACGACGTCACCGCCAACAACGGTGCAGGCATCACGGCGACGACGACCAGCGGTACCAGCACGGTCAATGTCAATGGCGGCACGAGTCAGGCGTCGAGTGGTGCCAACGTCAATGCGACCGCAACCAGCGGCAATGTCGCCATCAACATGACGGCCGGCACGCTGTTGGGCGGAGCCGGCGGGGGCGGCCTCGACGCGACCACGACCAGTGGCAACATCGTCGTCAACGCGAGCGGCGGGCAGATCGGTACCAGCGCGGCGCGGGTCACGAGCGGCGTAATCGCAACGACCGCGAGCGGTGCCATCAACATCACCACGACGCCGATCTTTGCGGTCAACAACGGTATCAACGCGCAGGTCACCGCCGGCGGCAGTGGCGGCATCACGATCGTTGCCAACGGGGATATGAACGTCGTCGGCAATGTCGACATCCTCTCCAGCATCACGGGCGGCACCGGCAACACCTCGATCACCTATAACGGCGCGTTGACCTCGACCGGCAATGGCGGCATCAGCGCGACCTCCAGCAGCACCGGCAGCATGAGCGTCGGCGGCACTGGCAGCATCGACACGTCGATCGCGGGGCCTGGGCTTACGGTGACCAACAGCGCGAGCTCGACCAGCGGCGATATCACGATCAATCCCAGCGGCAGCATCAGCGCGCTTGCGCTTTCAAGCGCGATAACGGCCCAGATCACGGGCGCGGCCAACAACGCCAACATCGTGGTGGCCCCGACTGGCGTGTTGTCGGGCGGACGCGGCATCACGGCGACGACAGCGGGCGGCGGCAATGTCACGGTGACGACGAGCAACAACGTCACTGCCAACAACGGTGCCGGGATCACGGCGACGACCACCAGCGGTACCAGCACGGTCAACATCAACGGCGGTACCAGCCAGGCATCGACTGGCGCCAACGTCAACGCGACGGCGACCAGCGGTAACGTGTTCATCAACATGACGGCTGGAACGCTGACGGGGTCAGCCGGTGGAGGCGGTCTCGACGCGACCACGACCAGTGGCAACATCGTCGTCAATGCGAGCGGCGGCCAGATCGGCACCAGCGCGGCGCGGGTCTCAAGCGGCGTCGTGGCGACCACGGCGAGTGGGGCCATCAACATCACCACGACGCCGATCTTTGCGGTCAACAACGGCATCAACGCTCAGGTCACCGCCGGCGGTAGTGGCGGCATCACGATCGTTGCCAACGGGGATATGAACGTCGTCGGCAACGTCGACATCCTCTCCAGCATCACCGGCGGCAGCGGCAATACTTCCATCACCTATAGCGGCACACTGATCTCGACGGGCAGTGGCGGCATCAGCGCGACCTCCAGCAGCACCGGCAGCATGAGCGTCGGCGGCACCGGCAGCATCAACGCGTCGATCGCGGGGCCTGGGCTCACGGTGACCAACAGCGCGAGCTCGACCTGCGGCGATATCACGATCAATCCTAGCGGCAGCATCAGCGCCCTTGGGGTTGCAAGCGCGGTAGCGGCCCAGATCACGGGCGCGGCCAACAACGCCAACATCGTGGTGGCGCCGACTGGCGTCCTGTCGGGCGGGCGTGGCATCACGGCAACGACAGTGGGCGGCGGCAACGTCACAGTGACGACGAGCAACAACGTCACCGCCAACAACGGCGCGGGGATCACGGCGACGACCACCAGCGGCACCAGCACGGTCAACATTACCGGCGGCACCAGCCAGGCTACGGGCGGCGCGAACGTCAATGCGACTGCGACCAGCGGAAACGTATTCGTCAACATGAATGCCGGCACGCTGCTGAGCGGGGCCGGCGGTGGCGGTCTCGACGCGACGACCACCAGCGGCAACATCGTCGTCAATGCGAGCGGCGGCCAGATCGGCACCGGCGCGTCGCGAGTCACGAGCGGCGTGATCGCAACGACTGCGAGCGGTGCCATCAACATCACCACGACGCCGATCTTTGCGGTCAACAACGGCATCAACGCCCAGGTCACCGCCGGCGGTAGTGGCGGCATCACGATCGTTGCCAACGGGGATATGAACGTCGTCGGCAATGTCGACATCCTCTCCAGCATCACCGGCGGCAGCGGCAATACCTCGATCACCTATAACGGCGCGTTGACCTCGACCGGCAATGGCGGCATCAGCGCGACCTCCAGCAGCACCGGCAGCATGAGCGTCGGCGGCACTGGCAGCATCGACACGTCGATCGCGGGGCCTGGGCTTACGGTGACCAACAGCGCGAGCTCGACCAGCGGCGATATCACGATCAATCCCAGCGGCAGCATCAGCGCTCTTGCGCTTTCAAGCGCGATAACGGCCCAGATCACGGGCGCGGCCAACAACGCCAACATCGTGGTGGCCCCGACTGGCGTGTTGTCGGGCGGACGCGGCATCACGGCGACGACAGCGGGCGGCGGCAATGTCACGGTGACAACGAGCAGCAACGTCACTGCCAACAACGGTGCGGGGATCACGGCGACGACCACTAGCGGCACTAGCTCAGTGAACATCGCAGCCGGAACCGTTCAGGCTGGCTTCGGAGATGGGGTCGATGCCTCCGCAACTACTGGGAAATCGGTCGTCAGCAATGCCGGCGTCATTAACGCCTCCGCGATCGGCGTAAACCTGACCGGCGGCACGACCAACGCGATCAGCAACTCCGGCAGCATCAGTGGTGCAACCGGCATCGTGACGTCGGCCGGAGCGACCAGCGTGTTCAATGCGGGCGCGATCACCGGCAGCGGCGGCATCGCGATCCAGTTCGCGGGCGCCGGCAACACCCTGACCATCGCCCCGACTAGCGTCATCACTGGCAACGCGGTCGGCGTCGGCACCGATACGTTCCAACTCGGCGGCGCGTCCGGAAGCGGCAGCTTCGATGCTGCTCTGATCGGCCCGGCGGCGCAGTACCGTGCCTTTGCCAGCTACAACAAGGTCGACGCCTCGACATGGACCCTGACCGGCACCAATGCCCTGGTGCTGCCGTGGACGGTGCAGCAGGGGACGCTCAACGTGACCGGCACGCTCGCGAACTCGACCTTCACCGTGCAGGGCGGCACGTTGTCCGTCGACGGCACCGTCGGCGCGACGACGGTCAATGGCGGCTTGCTGGCTGGCAACGGTACGCTCGGTGGCCTGACCGTGAACGGCGGCATCGTCGGGCCCGGCCATTCCATCGGCACGCTGAACGTAGCCGGCAATGTCGGCTTCAGCGGCGGCGCCTATCAGGTCGAGACCAATCTTGCCGGGCTCTCCGACAAGATCGTCGCCACCGGCACGGCCACGCTGACGGGCGGCACGGTTCAGGTCATCGCGCAAGCGGGGACCTACTCGTCGGCGATCACCTATACCATTCTCACGGCAGCCAGCGGCAGGACCGGCGCGTTCGCCGGGGTCACCACCAATATTCCGTACCTCATGGCGACGCTGAGCTATGACGCCGACGACGTCTTCCTTAACCTCGTGCGCAACCCAACCTTCTTCCAGGACCAGGGGATCGCGCGCAACCAACGCGCGGTGGGCACCGCGCTCGACCGTTTCCCGGTTGGCAATCCGCTGTTCGTCGCGGCGGTGAATGTTGGCGCCGGTGCGATCCCCCGGACACTCGACAGTCTCTCCGGCGAGATCCACGCCAGCGTGCAGTCGGTGCTGATCGACGATAGCCTGTTTATCCGCGATGCCGTGCAGAGCCGGCTGCGCCAGGCGACCTATGCGGGTTCGAATGGAGCCATGGCCGCGCTCGGTCTCGGTGGGCCGATCGTGGCGTACACGGATCCCGCGAACGCCTATGCGTCCGCTAGCCGGCCTGCGTTCCCGACCAAGGCGATCCCGATGGCAGTGCAGCCGGCGCCGGAACTGACCTGGTGGACGCAGGGCGTCGGTGCATGGGGCAATTTTGACGGCGACGGCAACGCGGCCGGAGTGTTACGCAATCTCGGTGGCGTCTTCACCGGCCTCGACCGCCGCTTTGGTGAGGATTGGCGTGCGGGTGTCGCGGCGGGCTACACCAACTCGTCCGTCAGTGTGGGTGCGCGGGCGAGCTCGGCCAATATCGATACCGCCCATGTCGCGGTCTACGCCGGCACGAGCCGGGGACCGCTGAATTTCCGCTCTGGCGCCGCTTTCGCCTGGAACGAGGTCGGGACCAATCGCTCAGTGCTGTTCCCCGGCTTCTTCGACAGCGTGATGGCGCATTACAGCGCCAGCACCAGCCAGGTGTTCGGCGAGGTCGGCTACGGCTTTGCGGTCGGCAAGCTCGCGATCGAGCCTTTTGCCGGGCTCGCTTATGTGCATCTCGACACTGGTGGCTTCAGCGAGGCGGGCGGCGCGGCAGCGCTGGTCGGCTCGCATACGACGCAGGATACTGGGTATTCCTCGCTCGGCGTACGCTTGGCCGAGAGCTTCGCGCTCTTCAACGGGACGACCATCGTCCCGCGGGTATCTGCTTATTGGCAGCACGCCTATGGTGACACGGTCCCCACAAGTGCGCTGAGCTTCGTCAGCACGGGCAGTACGTTCTCGGTCGCCGGCGTGCCGCTGGCGCGGGATGCCGCGGTGGTGGAAGCCGGATTTGACTGGCAGGTCAGGCCGAACGCCAAGATCGGCATATCCTATTTCGGCGAGTTGGCGGACCATGTCACCGACCACGCCGTCAAGGGCAGGTTCAGCCTGAATTTCTAGTCCACGGATTGATCGCGTTCCCCGGACGCGTCTGCGTCCGGGGCGTGAGAGCGAACCAAGGCTCAATGCCTGTCGCCGCCGTGGCCGTCGTCATCGTCGTTGAAGTCGTGGTCGCCGCCGCGGCCGAAGCCGGGATCGACACACGCAAAGTTCGCCGCATCGCTGGTCAGGCCGCTGCCCTTGTAGGCGGGAATCCCGGGATAGACGCAGAGCGGCCGCGTGCCTCCGGTCGGGAAGTTCTGGGCAATGCGCGGATCGAACACGCCGCCGGTCGGGTAGGGCGAGGTGGTGTTGGTATTGGCCGCGACGATGCGTTTCGGCGCGATGCCGTTCTCGACCCAGTCCGTGATCGCCTTGAGCTCGTTCGTCGCGAAGCTTGCGGTGGCCGCGCCGCCGCCGCAATGGGCCATGTTGGGCACCATGAACAGCCGCGCAAAATCGGTCGCGTGATTGTCCATGCGCTGGTTCATCTTGCGGTACCAGCGGGCGATCGCTGCGCCCGAGAAGATGCCGTCATTGACCGAGGACGAAATGATCAGCTTGCCGCCGCGCGCTTTGAACGGACGCAAATCGGTTGCGATCGCCGCCATGAAGTCCATCGAACTTTCCGGATAGGCCGCAGTCTTCGTGAAGATCTTCGGCGCGTCGGTGTCGAAGTTGAATTTGAACACGAAGGCTTCCTGGCCGGTCGGTCCGTTGACGGGCGTGACGACGGGCGGCGTCTGGAAGATCATCGGAATCGCGCCGGCGCCCAGCGTCAAATTGATCGCGGTGTTGACACCAGGTACCGGCGCGGTGACGACGTTCCAGAATTGCCAGCCTGCGCCCGACGCCGTCGGCGGCGTCCAGATGCCGGCATCCCAGAACCAGTTCGAATAGAGCCGTTCGCCCTTTGAATTCACCGGGCCGGCGTAGATCTTCTTGAGTGCATCGACCTGGCCGCTGGTGAGACAGGTGCCGCCATGCGGCGTGCTGCCGTGCGAGCCGGTGCCGCAGGTGTAGCTCGCGAGCGCGGGATACACCTTCCTGGCCGTGCAGGCGTGGTAATTGTCGATGATGCCGTCGACGAGGCCATCGAGCGCGTCGCAGGCGCTCAGGATCGCAGCCGATGCCACCTGAAGGTCCTGCTGCGGGAACGTGTCGGGAATATAGGGCTGGCCGTTGACGTCCTTGCTGGTTGAAAGCGTGCCGAGCACCTGCTCGTTCCAGGCCTCCGCCAGGCCCGCCTGTGGCAGGTTGAAGCCGGGATTTTGCGAGATCACGCCGTCGAACAGCCAGGGCGATCGTTGCGACGCGACCATCGCGTCGCGGCCGCCGTTCGAGCAGCCCATGATGTAGGAATAGACGGTCTCGAGGCCGTAGAAATAGGAGATGATCTGCTTGGCGGTCGTCGCGGTCTTCTCGATGCCGTTGTAGCCGTAGTCGCGGCGCGCCTGCGCATCGATCGCGAAATGCGCGGAGCCGCCGGCATTGGCGTCGTCGTCCTGATAGCCGCCGACGGCATTGGTCGCACTGTCCTCGTGGCCGCCGTCATCGGCCGACACTGCCCAGCCCTGGCCGAGCTCGACGCCGGCCGCACCTTGCGGGTCGGCATTGAGGCTGCCGTCGGTGCCGCCGCCGCCCATCATCTCGAAGCGGCCGTGCCAGGTGTTGGGCAGGTTGAGCGCAAAGCCGATGCCGTAGGTGAAGTGATCGGGGTCCTGCGTCGAGATGCGCTTGTTGATGATGCCGACCACGTTGCAATAGCCCGACTTCTGCGTCGCGCTCAGGATCTGCGTGTTCGGCAGAGTGAGCCCGGTGAGGGCGGTGCAGGACGAGCGCGGGGCCACGCCGCTCGGCGGCAGCCCGTGTGCGGCCGCTTGCGGGCCGAAAGACGCCATGTGGCGACGATCGTCGAGGCGAGGAAAAATCGTTTCATGTCATGCCCTCCCAGTTTCAACGTTGATGATTGAACGAAAGCACCCGACGCGCCGCGAACTGGCGAGGCGTCGCGTGGTCAGAGACGTTTTCTGAATCGCTGTTGGGAGAGATGCGCGTGCGCCGGCCATGAGCCACGACGCAGTTTCGTTTGCGCGCAGAACCATTCCGCCGCGATGCGCTGTGGCACGCGGATCGTCGCCCAGCCCTGATGACGGCACGGACGTTCGCTCCCCTTGACCCTGCTCGCGGTACGGCAGGCTTTCACGATCCTTAGGCGAGCCATGTTGCCGTGTCAACATGGAGCATTGCGCGATATTGCTGTGCAACCTGTCGTAGAAGCTGTACACGCGGGCGCGATGGTCCACTCGGCTTCTCGATCCGAGCGCGTTGCGTTAGACTCGCTGTCCGAATCCCCAAGATGCAGCCGGATGCGCTTGCACCGGCTTTGCGAAAGATGCGCACCGATGCAGCCAACCAAGGCACGGGTCAGGAAGCGGATCGCGCGACCGCAGCGGGCGGCGCGCGTGACAAAGCCGACGCGACCGGCGCCGCGCATCGTGCCGGGCGCGAAGACAGCCAAGGTGAAACCGCTGGCGCTCGGGGACCTCTCGCAACTGCTGGGCTACAGCATTCGCCGGGCGCAGCTGTGGATCTTCAAGGAATTCAGCCGGCAGCTGGCGGCCTTCGAGATAAGTCCCGCCCAATTTTCCGTGCTCTGCGTGATCGACGCCAATCCCGGCGTCAACCAGCTCGCGGTCGCGCAGCTGCTGTCGATCGAGCGGGCCGGGCTCGGCAGGCTGGTGGATCATCTGGAGGGCCGTGGCTGGGTGCGGCGCACGGCGTCGGCCATCAACCGCCGCTATTACGTGCTCTATTTGACGGAGGCCGGCACGGCGCTGCTGGGCCGGCTGAGGCCGGCGGCCGCCGAAAGCGACAAGGCGCTCGCGGCCAAGATCGGACCGCGCGCCTACAAGGAATTGCAGCGGGCGCTGTCGGTCTTTGTCGAGGATGCCTGAGCGATCTGCGGCGGCCTGATTTGGCGGGTCGCCCCTCCTTTATCATGGCTTGAACTGCATGGCGGGAAAGGGCAAACGGTCCGCCAAGACCGTGGCTTACGCCATCCATTTCAAGCCTGACGCAGAGGGAGAAACCCCATCATGAAACGCCGTACATTCCTCAAGGGGGGCGCAGTCGCCGGCGCGACGACGCTGGTTGCTGCACCTGCGATCGCGCAGAGCGCACCCGAGATCAAATGGCGCCTGACCTCGAGCTTCCCGAAGTCGCTCGACACCATCTACGGCACGGCGCAGACCTTTGCGAAATACGTCGCTGAAGCCACCGACAACAAATTCCAGATCCAGACCTTTGCCGCCGGCGAGCTGGTCCCCGGCCTGCAGGCGCTCGATGCGGTCAGCGTCAACACCGTCGAGATGGCGCAGACACCGCTCTATTTCTACATCGGCAAGGAGCTGGCGCTGGCCTACGCCACCGGCGCGCCGTTCGGCATGAACCATCGCCACCAGGAATCCTGGTGGAACTTTGGCGGCGGCGCCGACCTCACCAACGAGGCGCTCAAGCCCTTCAAGACCCACGCCATCCTCTGCGGCAATTCCGGCACCCAGATGGGCGGCTGGTTTCGCAAGGAGATCAAGACCGTCGACGATCTCAAGGGCCTCAAGTTCCGCATCGCCGGCATGGGCGGCCACGTGCTGGCGCGGCTCGGCGTGGTGCCGCAGCAGCTCGCGGGTGGCGACATCTATGCGGCGCTGGAGAAGGGCTCGCTCGACGCGGTCGAATTCGTCGGTCCCTATGACGACGAGAAGCTCGGCTTCCAGAAGGTCGCAAAATACTACTATTTCCCCGGCTGGTGGGAAGGCGGCGCCATGCTGCACATGATCGTCAATGACGAGAAATGGGCGAGCTTGCCGAAGCAGTATCAGGCGATCGTCAACCAGGCCGCGTCCGCGGCCGGCGCCTGGATGCTGGAGAAATACGACAGCGTGAATCCGGCGGCGCTGAAGCGGCTGATCGCGAACGGCGCGGAACTGAAGGCGTTTCCGCAGCCGGTGCTGGAGGCCTGCTACAACGCGACCCAGGAGCATCTGAACGAGCTCGCTGCCAAGAGCGACCTGTTCAAGCGCACCAAGGACAGCCACGACGCGTATCAGAAGGAGCTGTTGTTCTACACGCAGATCGCGGAGAATTTTTACGACAACTACCTGCTGAGCAAGATGCGCAACAAGGCCTGATTGTCAGCCGGGCGCGGTGATTGCGCCGCGCCCGGCTCTCGTCGAGCCTGTGAGCCA
>NZ_VSSS01000070.1 GCF_008123425.1 Bradyrhizobium rifense | reverse complement strand
CAGGCGACGATTCCCCCCTCAAGACCGCGTTCCACCGCGCCAATCGCGGTGCCTCGCTTACCCGAAGATTATCGACCCAGAGGCTCCACCCGCGCGGCCTGAGCGCCACATCCCAAACTCGATCGCAACCATGCGCGTCCGATTGATCCGCATGCTCATCAAAACCCTGCCGCGATGTCCATGCTGTGGCGTCGGCGCAGCATCCAACGGACGTCGACGCCCATGACGCAGTAAGATTAGCCGAAGGCGTAACCCACCACTGGCTCAATCCGCGGAAACAGAAGTGGTGGGTTACGCCTCGCGGACTGCGCTACGCGCCGCCCGCGAAGCTAACCCACCCTACGAAGAATCGAGACGAAGAACCCATCCGTGCCGGTGCGGCGCGGGGTCATCAGCCAGCCCTCGGGCGACTGCATCGCGGCTTCTGCAAATTCGTCGGCCTTGTCCCAGAGCACGCTCGCGGTCTGCTCCGGCGGCACCACCGCGAATTCCGGATGCTTCGCGACGAACGCCCTCACCTGCTCGCCGTTCTCTTCCGGCAACACCGAGCAGGTGATGTACGCGATCCGGCCGCCCGCCTTCACCAGCGGCACCGCGCGCTCCAGCACCTCGGCCTGGTCCTTGAGGCGAATCTCCAGCGCGCCCGGCCGCATGCGCCATTTGGCGTCGGGGTTGCGGCGCCAGGTGCCGGTTCCCGTGCAAGGCGCGTCGAGGACGACGAGGTCGGCGGTCGCGCTGATATCGGCCAGCGGGTCGGTGTCGCCCTTCGGCGTGCGGACATCGGCATTGTGGACGCCGGCGCGCGACAGCCGCTCGTGGATCGGCACGAGCTGGCGCTTGTCGCTGTCGGTTGCGATCAGCCTGCCCTTGCCCTGCATCATCGCCGCCAGCGCCAGCGTCTTGCCGCCGGCACCCGCGCAGAGATCGATCACCTGCTCGCCCGGTTTTGCCGCGGTGAGAAGGGCCGCAAGCTGCGATCCTTCATCCTGCACTTCAACCGCTCCCTTGATGAAATCCTCTTCGGCCTGGATGCCGGGGTTGCGCGCATCGGCCGAAAGCGCGATGCGCAGGCCATTTGGCGACCATGGCGTCGGCTTCGCATGAAGATGAGCAAGCGCCTTCAGCACCTTGTCGCGATTGGATTTTAGCGTGTTGACGCGCAGGTCGAGCGGCGCCCGGCTCGCCATCGCGATCGCCTCTGCCGCGCGGTCCTCGCCGAACACTTTGGCCAGATGGGAATCGAGCCACTCAGGGTAGTCGCCGGCGATCGCGGCGGGCGCATCCTTGAGCGAGCGATGGCTGAGCGCCGCTTCCTCCGCCTCCGTCAGCGGCTCGGGTGCAAACCGGCTGCCGTCGAACATCGCGGCCATGGTGGCGGTGTCCATGCTCCGCTCGAGGCGCAACATGCCGATCAGCCGGGCGCGCGCGGTGTCGGAATCCATGAGAAAGGCGCTCGAGGCGTAGCGGCGCAGCACATCCCAGACCAGGCCGGCGATCGCGGCGCGGTCACCGGAACCGGCATAGCGGTGCGCGGTGCCCCACTCCTTCAGCGCCTTCGCCGCAGGCACGCGGTCCTTCTCGATGGTGTCGATCAGTTCGATGGCTGCGGACAGCCGGGCAGCGGGGGTCATTTGAATCTTTCAGATCAGGATCGGCGCATAAGCGCTCAGATCAGCAACAGAATTTTCAGTGCGAAGTAGATCCACATCGCCAGCAGCACCAGCACGCCGGCAAGCCAGACCGACGAGCGCCGACCGAGATCGTTCGAGGTCACGAACACGCCGGCATGGGCAAAGCGCGTCACCACGAACACCCAGGACATCAGCACGATGAAGAGATCGGCATGGCGGAGCGGCAGCGCCAGCGCGATCAGGGCGTAGAACAGCACCGGCAGCTCGAACTGGTTGCGGTAGCAATTGGCGATCTGGGTGGCGCCCTTCGGCCAGTTCGGCTCGCCGAGTGCAATGTCGCGGATCTTGGTCTCGCCCGAGACCAGCGCATTCCGGCGCCCGAACACCATGCCGAGCAGGAGCGCGAAGGTGAGACCCACCTGTACGAAGACAGGCAACAAGACCATTTGGACAGACATCGGAACTTTCCCGTAAGGCGGCGTGCCGCAGACCGTCATTAGCCGCGACTTCTGGCGCTGACAATCGACGAGTTGAACCGGCGTTCCCAATCAAGCGACCAACTGCCGATCATCAAAGCGATTTTGGCCCCCTGGAGCCCGGCGAGAGAGCGCCAAGAGAGTCCCATGAACACCCTGTCCAGCCTTTGGACCGACTCCGCCGACGGCGAGCTTGGCATCTGGATGTCGGCGCTGGCCGGCATTGCGGCGGCACTGGCGGTCGCGCTGGCAATGACCGTGTATTTCCGCCTGGGATACCGGACCTGGCGCGACGTCGTCAGGCACGGCCTGGCCGTGCTCGCCGCGGCCGCCCTGCTCGCCTTCGTTGCCTACGACATGCGCCACGCCGCGCTCGCCTATCTCGGCCTCAACCCGTCCAAGCCCGCGGTCGAGTTCGAGATCTGCATGCCGCGCGAAACCCTCGCGGCTGTCACCGCCGACACCCAGATCGAATTGCACACCGACCGCAACCAGACCCTCGCCTTGGTCGACGGCGTCAGCGACCTCGCCGACGGACGCGCGCTGCTGCGCGGCGCAGTCGCGCTGAACCATCGCACCGCCGACCGCGTGCTGGTCGTGAACCTGCCCGGCAAGGGCACGTTCGAATTCCGCCTGCGCCTGCCCGCCGAGCCGCATCGCACCGAGCAGTTCGGCCCCTGGCATCTCGCCGACCGCATCGCTTCGCCGCTGACAGGCAGCGTCGCGCCGCAGGACGCCTACACCATCCGCTATCGCGTGCTTTAAACTTTGTTTCATCGCAGGTTTTGCGCGCGCGTCATCGTTCCGACGTTTGGCGGGACGATACTTCGTGCATGTCCGAATTTCGCCTCACCCAGATTTCCGACACGCATCTCGGCCGGCGCTTTCCCGGCCTGATCGCGAACTTCCAGGCGGTCAGCGAGCACATCGACGCTGACAGGCCCGATCTCGTCATCAACACCGGCGATGTGTCCTTCGATGGGCCCACAAGCCGCGACGATGTGCAGTTTGCAAAGAGCCTGCACGACGCGCTGCCGGTCGACTGTCGCTATCTGCCGGGCAATCACGACATCGGCGACAATCCGACCGCGATCGGGCCTGCGCCAAAGCCGCCGATCGCGGAAGCGCACCGCCAGCAATTCCGCGACATCATCGGCGAGGATCATTGGTCGTTCGAGGCCGCAGGCTGGCGCTTCATCGGCCTCAACTCGCTGGTGATGAATTCAGGGCTCGCCTTCGAGGCCGAGCAGTTCGACTGGCTCGCTTCTGACATCGCACGCGTGAATGGCAAACCGGTCGCGCTGTTCCTGCACAAGCCGGTGTTTCTCCATTTGCCCGACGATCCCGAAACCCCGGAGACCTCGATCCGCTACGTGCCGCAGCCGGCGCGCGCGCGGTTGATCGAGATGTTTGCGCAGGTCGATCTCCGCCTCATCGCGAGCGGTCACGTGCACCAGCGTCGCGACTTCACATTCCGCCACATGCGGCACGTCTGGGCGCCCTCGGCCGGCTTCAAGATCAACGATTCACGCCAGGACCGGATCGCGATCAAGGAGACCGGCCTCGTCGAGTACCGTTTCGCGCCCGATAGCTTTGAAGTCCGCCACGTCCGCGCCGCGGGCCAGGTCGATGTCGATATCGAAGAGCTGTTCGCCCAGATGGGCGGCGAACACTAGCTCCGCTTTAGGCGACGCTCTTGAGATCCTGCTGGATCGCGGCCAGCAACGATTGCAGCGCTTCGCTGCTCACCGGCTGAGCGATCGCAGGCGCAACGCTTGCGGGCTGCGCCGCCTTGACCGGACGCTTCGGGAATGGCGGCGGCGCCGGCATCGGGGCTTGCGTGAACGCCCCCTCGTCTTCGCTGTGCACGAACTTGCCATGGATGACGTCGTCGCGCCGGCCCATGACGAACAGGGTCGCCCAATAGCCGGCGGCCAGAAGGATTACGCAGAAAATACCGATCTCTAACATCGCAGCACCTAAAATATGCGCGATGATTCAATGCCTTCGCCCGAACGTCAATGAACCCTCGGTCACACATGAGGGTTTTTGCGGGCAAGTGTTGCCAATCGGTAACTCTTTGTTAACCACCGGTGTCAGGGGTGTGACACCGGTGCAACTGCTAGTCGCTCCAGCCCTTCAGGAGACGCTCCAGGCCCTGGAGTTAAGCCTGGTCCGGCCCGACCCGGACCAGCTGCTTGCCGAAATTGGCGCCCTTCAGCAGCCCCATGAAGGCGTCCGGGGCGCTCTCCAGCCCCTCGGTGACGAACTCCTTGTACTTCACCTTGCCGTCGCGGACCCAGCTCGACATATCGCGCAGGAAGTCGCCATGGCGCGAGGCGAAGTCGGAGACGATGAAGCCGCGGAAGGTCAGCCGCTTGGTCAACGTCGCGCGCATCAGGGATGACGCCCATTTCGGCGGCTTGACCACGGTGTCGTTGTAATGCGCGATCAGGCCGCACACCGGCACGCGCGCGAATGGATTGAGCTGCGGGAAGACCGCCTCGAACACGGCGCCGCCGACGTTCTCGAAATAGACGTCTATGCCTTTCGGGCAGGCGTCCTTGAGCTTCGCGGCGAGATCAGGATCGCGGTGATCGATGCAGGCATCGAAGCCGAGCTCTTTCACCACGTAGTCGCACTTGTCCTTGCCGCCGGCGATGCCGACCGCGCGTGCGCCCTTGATCTTCGCGATCTGGCCGACCGCCGAGCCGACCGCGCCGGAGGCGCCGGCGACAACAACGGTCTCGCCCTCCTGCGGCTTGCCGATGTCGAGCAGGCCCGTATAGGCGGTCATTCCGGGCATGCCGAGCACGCCGACCGAGGTCGAGATCGGACCGAGCTTGGGATCGACCTTTGCGAGCCCCTTGCCGTCCGAGATCGCATGGGTCTGCCAGCCCGCGCGGGACAGCACGATGTCGCCCTTGGCGAAGTTCGGATTGTTGGAGGCCGCGACCTCGCAGACCGTGCCGGCTTCCATCACGCCCCCGACCGGCACCGGCGCTGCGTAGGACGGACCATCGCTCATGCGCCCGCGCATATAGGGATCGAGCGACAGCCAGATCGTGCGCAGCAGCACCTCGCCCGCGCCAGGCGTCGGGACTGCAAATTCCTCGAGGCGAAAATCGGATGATTGGGGTTCGCCGACCGGACGTGCGGCGAGAATGATGCGCTTGCCTTGCTGGGATTTGCTTTGGGACATGATGGCTTCCTCCACTTTCTTGTCGTTGCGAGCGAAGCGAAGCAATCCAGTTGCGTCAACAGAAAAGGATTCGCGTAGCCCGGATGGAGCGAAGCGTAATCCGGGGCTTTCCCCGGATTCCGCTTCGCTCCATCCGGGCTACAAGGCTGTATTAGGCGTAACTAACCCCCGCCCGGATAGTTCGGCGCCTCGCGCGTGATGGTCACGTCATGGACGTGGCTTTCGCGCAAGCCCGCGCCGGTGATGCGGACGAAGTTCGCTTTCTCGTGCAGCTCCTTCATGTCCTTTGCGCCGACATAGCCCATTGCGGCACGGAGGCCACCGGCGAGCTGGTGCATGACGTTGCCGACCGGGCCCTTGTAGGGCACCTGGCCCTCGATGCCTTCAGGCACGAGCTTGAGCGCGTCCTTGATGTCCTGCTGGAAGTAGCGATCCGCCGAGCCGCGCGCCATCGCGCCAACCGAGCCCATGCCGCGATAGGCCTTGTAGGAGCGGCCCTGCCACAAGAACACTTCGCCGGGGGTCTCGTCGGTGCCGGCGAGCAGCGAGCCGACCATCGCGATGTCCGCGCCAGCGGCGAGCGCCTTGGCGAGATCGCCGGAGAATTTGATGCCGCCGTCGGCGATGACGGGGATGTCCGACTTCTTCGCCGCCTCGACCGCGTCCATGATCGCGGTGAGCTGCGGCACGCCGACACCGGCGACGATGCGCGTGGTGCAGATCGAGCCGGGGCCGATGCCGACCTTGATGCAGTCCGCGCCCGCATCGATCAGCGCCTGCGCGCCCTCTGATGTCGCGACGTTGCCGGCGACGACCTGCACGGAGTTGGAGAGACGCTTGATGCGGTTGACGGCGTGAAGCACGTGGCGGGAATGGCCGTGCGCGGTGTCGACGACGACGAGGTCGACGCCGGCATCGATCAGCCTCTCGGTGCGCTCGAAGCCGGTGTCACCGACGGTGGTGGCCGCGGCAACGCGCAGGCGCCCCTGCGCGTCCTTGCAGGCGAGCGGATGGGCGACCGCCTTCTCGATGTCCTTGACGGTGATCAGGCCGACGCAGCGATACTGCTCGTCGACGACGAGCAGCTTCTCGATGCGATGATGATGCAACATCCGCTTGGCTTCGTCCTGGCTGACATTCTCGCGCACCGTGACGAGGTTCTCATGCGTCATCAGCTCAGAGACTTTTTGCCGGCGGTCGGTGGCAAAGCGCACGTCGCGGTTGGTGAGGATGCCGACCAGCTTGCCCGGCGTCGACTTGCCGGCACCGGTCACAACGGGAATGCCGGAGATGCCATGATCGCTCATCAGCTTGAGCGCGTCGTCGAGCGTGGCCTCGGGGCTGATGGTGAGCGGGTTCACCACCATGCCCGACTCGTAGCGCTTGACCTGCCGCACCTGGGCGGCCTGCCCTTCGGGATCGAAATTGCGGTGGATGACGCCGAGGCCGCCGGCCTGCGCCATGGCGATCGCCATGCGGGCCTCGGTGACGGTGTCCATGGCGGAGGCCATGATCGGAATGTTGAGCGGAATGGCGCGGGTGACGCGGGAGCGGATGTCGACTTCGCCCGGCATGACGTCAGACAGGCCCGGCTTCAACAGCACGTCGTCGAACGTAAAGGCTTCTCGGATGCCTTGAAGTTGCACCGTGGCCATCTGCCAACTCCTTCCTGCGGCCGTGCCGCAAATAAGTATGGATGAGCGCCGCCCTCGGCGTGCCTTGCGGCATCGCCGGAGAATCGGAGCCCATCGGTGGGGTTGACGCGGGTCGATAGCACGGCCGCGCGACGAATCAAAGTAAATCGGACCGCTGGCCAGCCATGCACAGGCTTTTTAGGTAAATTCAGCGGGGATAGCCCGGCCGCGGCCCACCACCGCCATTCCGGGCTCGCGCCAAGCGGCGCACCCCGGAATGACGAAGGATCGAGCGCAGGATTTAGGTGCTATGCGTTGATCCGCAATGGTCCCGGCCGCGTGGCGGTGATAAGCCGCGGGTCCACCCATTCTTCTGATTTTCATTACCAATCCGTCATGGTCGACAAGCAACGCATCATCCCGCTGATCGTGGCCACTGCTCTCTTCATGGAGAACATGGACTCCACGGTGATCGCCACCTCGCTGCCGGCAATCGCGGCCGACATCGGCACGAGCCCGCTGACGCTGAAGCTCGCGATCACGTCCTACCTCCTGTCGCTCGCGGTGTTCATCCCGGCGAGCGGCTGGACCGCTGACAGGTTCGGCGCGCGCATGGTGTTCGCGATCGCCGTCGGCGTGTTCATGGTCGGCTCGGTCGGCTGCGCGCTCTCGACCTCGGTCACCGACTTCGTGTTCGCGCGCATCCTCCAGGGCATGGGCGGCGCGATGATGACGCCGGTCGGACGCCTCGTGTTGCTGCGCTCGGTCGACAAGAGCGCGCTGGTCAACGCGATGGCCTGGGTGACGGTCCCTGCCCTGATAGGTCCCGTGATCGGGCCGCCGCTCGGCGGCTTCATCACCACCTACGCGACGTGGCACTGGATCTTCCTGATCAACATTCCGATCGGGTTGCTCGGCATCTTCATGGCGCTGAAGTTCATCGATCCGATCAAGAGCGACGAACGCGAGCCATTCGATCTCTACGGCATGGTGCTCGCTGGGCTCGGGCTTGCCGGCATTGCGTTCGGTCTCTCCGTAGCCGGCCTCAACCTGCTGCCCTGGAGCATCGTGGCAGCCCTGGTCGCGGGCGGCGCGATCTCGATGACGCTCTACGTCATCCATGCCCGGCGGACGGGATCGCCGGTGCTGGACTTTTCGCTTCTGAACCTGCCGACGCTGCGCGCGGCCGTGCTCGGCGGTTTCCTGTTCCGGCTCGGCATCGGCGCCCTGCCCTTCCTGCTGCCGCTGTTGATGCAGATCGGCTTCGGGCTGTCGCCGTTCCATTCCGGCCTCGTCACCTTCGGTTCATCGCTCGGTGCGATGGGCATGAAGACGCTGGCCGCGCGGATCATCCGCACCTTCGGCTTCCGCAATCTGATGACGGTGAACGCCATCATCAGCGCATTTTTCCTCGGCGTCTGTGCGCTGTTCACGGTGACGACACCGCTGCTGATCATCCTGGTGATCCTGGTGGTCGGCGGCTTCTTCCGCTCGCTCGAATTCACCGCGATCAACACGGTGGCCTATGCCGATGTCGAGAGCGCGCAGATGAGCCGCGCCACCACGCTGGTCAGCGTCAACCAGCAGCTCGCGGTCTCCGCCGGCGTCGCGGTCGGTGCCGCCTCGGTCGAGACCACGATGTGGCTCAGCCATGTCAGCGAGCTCAACGCGACCGTTTTCATGCCGGCCTTTGTCGTGGTGGCGCTGACCTCAGCGGCCTCGAGCTGGTTCTTCTGGCAGATGCCCGCTGATGCCGGTCACGAGATCTCCGGCCGCAAGGCGGTGGAGATCGCGAGCCGCAAGGGCGCCGGCAAGGGTGCGGCCCAGGCTGCCGTGAAGGCGGCGACCGAGGATACCCAGGACGTGCGGGACCAGCGGCTGGGCTGATCCCGTTCTCGTCGGCATTGGCGCGGGATCACGACGAGAACACGTACGGATCGATGACGCCGCTGTCGTGGATCGCGTAACACCCAGTCTGGCTTTCATGAATTCCGTCGAGGCGGCGCGCCGAAATCGCTACGCTCGAGCTTCCGGCTCGACCAGTTACGTTAGCAACAACACTACAGATCACATGCAGCTGCGAGTTGCATCAAACTGTCGCATGTCGCGTGATACACCGTGCTCACTCAGGTGATGTGGGGATGTTGCGCGTGAACAGGCTGGCCAGGGACCTCATCAAGTCGACTTTCCTGAAGGTGCATCAGGTGGCGCTGGGCGGCGGCGTTGTGGTGCTGCCGAACCATTACTACACGCCGATTGCCGACGTCCGGGAGCTGGCGCGGACAAAGGACAACTGGGCGAAGCGCTCGCCGATGACCGGCATCGACGCCGATCTCGCCCGGCAGATCGCGCGCCTGCAGGAGATCGTCAAGCCGTTCGAGCCCGAATATTGCGGCAACAGCACCTACAAGGAGGGTGCGGCCAGAGGCTTCGGACCGGGCTTCGGCTATATCGAGGCACAGGCCCTGCATGGCGTTCTGCGCTGGCTCAAGCCGAAGCGCGTGATTGAGGTCGGGTCAGGCGTGTCGACACATTGCGCCACGAAGGCGCTGGCGTTGAATGCGTCAGAGGGTCACCCCGGCAAGATCACCTGTATCGAACCATACCCTAGCGACTATCTGAAAAGCTCGTCGGAGATCGATCTGGTGTCGAGCAAGGTCGAGGATCTCGATCCTGCCGTGTTTGACCGCCTCGGCGCGGGGGACTTCCTGTTCATCGACACGTCGCATGCTGTCCGGCCGATCGGCGACGTCACCCACCTTTACCTCGAGGTCATTCCGCGCATCAAGCCAGGCTGCGTGATCCACATCCACGACATCTATTTTCCCTACTCGTTTCAGCGCGATCTCCTGGACGGATTGTTTCAGACCACCGAGACGCCCATGCTCCAAGCTCTGCTCGCGAACAACGACCGGCTGGAAATCCTGTTCTGCCTCAGCATGCTTCACTACGATGCGCAGGACGCGATGAAGGACGTCTTCCCGGAATATTCCCCGGCGCCCGACGACAATGGCCTGAACGTGCCCAACACGACCGGTCATTTCCCGTCGTCGATCTATCTGCGCGTGCGCGGCTGACCATATCGGAGCTGTGACGCATCGACAGTTGCGCCAGCTGCGCGTTGCCGTTGGTGGACGCGCCCGACGATCGGGCGCGTCCCGGGTTCGCGCGGGGCCTCAGGCGTGCGCGGCCAGCTGGGGCTGATGGGCCGCGTCGGCCGCAGCGGTGATGAGCGTACCACCGTGTCCGTCGGCTGAGAGGACGAAGCTCGCAACAGAGTACTGCCCCAGCAGCGTCAACGCAGCCGCATGATTGCCGTCGGAAACCGCAAGGTGGCCGCCGCTGTTGCTGTCGCTGCCGAAGTAGCCGAGCGTCGTCGCAGCGCCATTGAAGGCGATGTCGGCAAGATCGATGGCATCGCCGCCACCGAAGCCCGTGATCGAACCGGCGAACGCAGCGGAATGGTCGAGCTGAAGCGCCACGCCACCCGGCGCGAAGGCGAGCTTGGCGGTGGACGCGCCGGGGATCTCGAGCGTCGTTCCCGCCGCGATCGTGGTCACCGCCGGGTTCGCGGCATAGACCTGCCCTTTTTCACCGGAGCCATCACCCCACGCGATGGCGAAGCCGCCGTCCTGCAGCGCGACGACCTGGCTGCGCGAGCCCGCCGTATTGACGGTATCGAGCCCGAACTCGGTGCCGATTTTTTGCTGGTTATAGGCGTCGAATACCTGCGCCTTGATGCTCGACGTGGAGCCCACGGAGCTGAGGGTCACGTCCTGCCAGGTCACCACGAAATTGCCGTCAGCGAGGGCCGCAACCTCCGGCGTATAATAGTTCGTGCCATAAATCGATCTGGGGCTGGTGAACGTATTGACCGCGAGCTGGCTGGCGATCTTGCCGCCAGCGGCATCGAACTGCTGGGCTTCGATGGCGCTGAAACCGCTGGCCCTGTAATCGTAGTCCCTCTCCCAGCTCACGACAAATCCACCAGTCGGCAATGCGGCGACGCTCAGATTGTTCAGAGTTTCGCCGATTTGTTGCGTCCCCGAATGGACCGCGAATGCAGCGCCGACCGCGTTGCCCTGCGCGTCGAAGATCTGGCCCGTGACCACAAACGATCCGGCGTCGTGCGAGATAACGATGAAATCGCCATCGGCCAATCCGGTAATGACCGGGCGATCAGCATTGGTCTGCGCACTCGGCGAAAACTCGTTTCCGACCCTCGCTCCATTCCCGTCGTAGATTTGCGCCTTCGTGGTTGTGGTCTGGCCGTCGTAGACATTCCAGGCCGCGACGAAGCCGCCGTTCGCGAGCGCAGTGATGGTGCCATTGTCGATCTCGACAGCGCCGGTGGTGTTGACCTGGAACGTCGCATTGATCGGCGCGCCGCTCGCATTGTAGAGCTGGGTCAGGACTTCACTGTTGTTGAGCGTGGTCCAGGCGACGGCGAAACCACCATTCGTCAATGCCGTGATCGACCCCGGAAATATCGACCCGTTCGGGAGCGACACGGTCGACTCCGCCCCCAATTTCCCACCGTTCTGATCGAAGATCTGCGTGTGCACCGCGCCGTTTTGCAGCCACGCGGCCGCGATGGTGCCGTTGCCCAGCTCGGCGATGATGGTCACCGCGTTCCCGTTCTGGTTCGCATTGTCGATCTGGAATTTGGTTCCGACCGCCTGCACGCCCGGTGCCGTTGCGATCTGGATTCCGGAGAAACCGCTCGAGAACAGACCAGAAAGATCAGGAGACTTGCCAGCCGCGTCGATAATTGACGTACCGTTCAGGTCACCCTTCGCGAACGAAAGGCCGTTCACGGATTTGTCCGTGGCCCCGACCGTGTAGCTGAACACCAGCTTGGTCGGATCGCCGAGCGCTGCGGTTGCGGCTGCGTCATAGATAGCGACGCCGCCGTCGTTGAGCGTCAGGACCGGAGCGCCGCCTGACACCGAGACGCCGCGGTTCAGGGTCACCGTGAAGGTCACGGTATCACCGGCGTGCTCGGTTGCGCTCGACGGCGAGGCGACGACGGACGTCACTGTCGTCGGCGCGATCTGGAGCCCGGAGAAGGACGCCGAGAATATGCCGGAGAAGTCGGGGCCTTTGCCTTGCCCGTCGACGATGACGGAGCCATTCTGGTCGCCGCGCACGAACGAAAGGCCGTTCACCTCCGCGTCGGACGCGCCAACCGTGTAGCTGAACACCATCTTGGCGGGATCGCCGAGCGCAGCAGTCGCAGCCGCATCATAGCTGGCAATGCCGCCGTCGTTGAGCGTCAGCGTCGGTGTGCCGCCGGAGATCGTCACGGCGCGGTTCATGGTGATTGTGAAGGTCACGGTGTCGCCCGGCTTCTCCACGCCGTTTGACGGCGAAGCGACGATGGAGGTCACCGCTGTCGGCGCCGTCGCGACTTGAATGCCGGAGAAGGACGTCGCGAACGCGCCGGAGAAGTCGGGAACGTTGCCGGAGGAGTCGACGATGACGGCACCGTTCTGGTCGCCACGCACGAAGGACAAACCGCTCTCCGACAGGTCGGAGGCGCCAACCGTGTAGCTGAACACCATCTTGGTGGGGTCGCCGAGCGCCGCGGTTGCGGCCGCGTCGTAGACAGCCGTGCCACCGTCGTTGAGGGTCAGCGTTGGCGTGCCTCCGCTGACCGTCACACCACGGCTCATCGTCATGGTGAAGGTCACGGTGTCGCCGGCATGCACGACCCCGTTCGCCGGCGAGCCGGTGAACGAGACGACGGAAGCAGGCGGCGGCGGGTTCACGACGCCGAACGGCCCCGGCACCAGCGAGCCCGGTTGCGACGACAGCTCGACCGTTCCGGCCGAGGTGCCGTCGGAAACCCAGAGACTGGTCTTGCCGCTCGCATCGACGCCGTCGAACATGATTTTTCCATTCACGACGGACAGATTGGTGGGATTGAGCCCGGTCGCCGCCGCACCATTGACGACGATCTCGTGCGATCCGGCGGACGTGCCATCCGTCACGAACAGATTGATGTTGGTGCTCGCGTCTCTGCCCGTGAAATAGGTCTTGCCGCCGAGTGTCACGGCAGTCGGGGTCATTTGCGTGAAGATCCCGCCTCCGCTTCCCCCGACATAGGCGCCGGCGACGGAGAGCTCGGAGGTTCCGGCGAGCGTGCCGTCACTGGACCAGAGACTATACCTTCCGCTCGTGTCCGTGCCCGCGAACACCACGCGGTCGCTCTGGACCGCCAGGCTGTACATATTGGCGCCTCCGCCGGGAATGTAAAATTCCGTGGTCCCGGCTACTGTCCCGTCGCTGACCCACAATTCGGGTTGGGCGTCCGCCGCCTTGAATATCGCTTTGCCGCGGAACTGGGCGAACAGGGTTGGAGCCGAGCCGAATCCGGCGAACAGCTCCGATGTTCCAACCGACGTCCCGTCGGTCGACCAGATGGCGTTCTTGCCGGCAGCATCGACGCCGGTGAACACCACCTTGTTGCCGGCGACCGCCAAGGCCGACGGGTTGAAAGCCGTTGCCGACGCCCCCGCCACCGGGAGCACTGTCGTGCCGGCTGCGGTGCCGTCGGTAACACCGAGAATGGTTTTGCCGGTCGAGTCAAAGGTGTCGAACACCGCCTTGTTGCCCAGCACGGTCACATTCCAGGCCGCGCCGTGGCCGAACGCAGACACACCGCCGACGAGCTCGGTCGTGCCGGCCGACGTTCCATCCGTGATCCAGAGACCGTACCCGCCCGTCGTATCGTCGCCGCCAAACAAGACCTGGGTGCCGAAGACCTGCATCGCAGCCGGCTGCAAACCAAATGGCCCAAAGCTGGTTGGCGACGGCAACGTCTGCGCGCCCGCAACCGACAGTTCGTAGGTGCCTGCGCTTGTGCCGTCCGTGACCCACAATCCAGTCCCATGGGCACCGAGACCAGCAAACAGGGCGTGGTCTCCGAAAACCGTGAATCCGGGATAGGTGGCGCCATTATTGTTGTAACGATTGTAGAAGGGGGACGCATTGCCCAACTGATACGTGCCGGCCGTCGTTCCATCGCTGACCCAAAGCGCGCCGCCATCGACCGCGAACAGCGCCTTGCTTCCGAACGCAGCGAAATAGGGATGGTCGACGACATAGGCATCGCCGTATAACGAGAATCTCGCAGGCACGCCCAGTTCATATGTGCCCGCGCTGGTGCCGTCAGATACCCAGAGAGCGTCGGCGGCCGAACCGGGGCCGACGAAAAACGATTTGTTTCCGATCGTCGCGAAGTCCCGGCCTGCCACGTACGCCTGAGGTACGCCGGACACCGGAATCTCGAACGTTCCCGCGGCCGTGCCGTCGGTTCGCCAGAGGGCCACCTGATCGTTGGCATCACGCCCCTGGAACAGGACCTCGTTGCCGACCACCGTGAAGTAAGCCCCTCCGAACTGGGAACGCGTGCTTTCGAAGCTGCTAGATGAGAATATTCCAAACCCGGAGGCGTTGCTGACGTCGAGTTTCGTCGTGCCGGCGGTTGTGCCGTCTGAGACCCAGAGATCGGTGCCGTATTGAAATATGACCTTGCCGCCAAACGCGGTCAGTCCCCCGACAGTATACGTTCCGGGAATCTGAAGCTGCGACGTCCCGGCCGATGTCCCGTCCGTCACCCAGAGCGTGTTGGTAAAGTTGGTTGGGTCCTGCGCGACGAACATGACCTTGTCCCCTATCGACGCGAACGAATGGGGGTAATTCAGTCCCGCAACCGAGAGCTCCGATGTTCCTGCCGCTGTGCCATCGGTCACCCACAAGCCGAATTTGTTGGTCGAATCCGCGCCTTCGAACAGCACCTTGCCTCCAAAGGCAAGCAGATTGGACGGTTGAAGCCCATTCGGTGAACTGGCGCCTGCCACCGACAGTTTCGACGTCCCTGCCGTCGTGCCATCCGTGATCCAAAGGTCGTTGCCGCTGCTGAAGAGGACCTTGCCGCCCAACGCCGTGAATCCGCTGGCGGCAATGCTGGTCAACCCGGGGACGAACAGCTCCGACGTGCCGCTCGCGGTTCCGTCGGTGATCCAGATATTGCCGTGACCAAACGCATCGATCGCGGAGAAGAACACCTTGTCGCCGACTTGCGTGAGGTTCGTCGGGTTGAAACCGTTCGGAGACGCGCCGGCGATCGAAAGCTTCGTCGTCCCGCTCGCGGTGCCATCCGAGACCCAAAGGGCTTTATGATTGGTGGCGTCGAGCCCCGAGAACAGGACCTTGTTTCCGAGTGAGACGAACCCGGTCGGCTGGAGCCCGTTCGACGATGCGCCCGCGACCGAAAGCTCGGACGTGCCGGCCGGCGTCCCGTTCGTCACCCAGAGATTGACGTGACCGCTGGCATCCGTGCCGGCGAAGAGAGTCGTGTTGACCGGCGTGCCTGGGCCCGCAGTATCGACCTGAAGCGGCGTGAACGAGCTCGCGTACACGCCGGAAAAATCCGGCACCTGCCCCGTCGCGTCGACGACGGCCGCGCCGTTGTAATTGCCGCGGACGAACGACAGGCCATCCACGGGCTGATCTGCCGCAGCAACCTTGTAGGTGAACACCAGCTTGCTTGGGTCGCCGAGCGCCGCAGTTGCGGCCGCGTCATAGAGCGCGGCGCCGCCGTCGCTGAGCGTCAATGTCGGCGTGCCGCCGGAGACGGTCACGGCGCTGCTCATGGCCAGCGTGAAGGTGACGGTATCGCCGGATTGCAGCACACCCCTCGCAGGCGAAGCGGTGACGGACGTTACGATGGTCGTCATCTCATTGTTTCCTTCTTGATCCGGCTCGAAAGCAACTTGCGGCTGCCAGAATTGCGTCTGACCACCTGATTACATTAGCCGGATCATCGCGTCCGACCGCTACAGATTTATGATAACTTAACGTAATTCATAACATAACGCGCGTGGCAGGCGCGATGTGAAGGGTTGACGCGGTTGAGCCTGCCGCGCCGTCGGCGATTGTGGCGACAGCGATTTCTTGCGGTGGGTGCGTGATCACGAACAGCGAGGTGTTCTGCAATGCTAGACCGGCGCTGCCGGATGCGGCTGACCAGCTGCGTCGGACAACCGCAGCGCTGATGAGCGCGCCGCCATCGTCGCGTTACATCACTACAGAATTATTATGGTATTAACATAAAATCTCATGCCAAACGCCGCAGGCGCGACGCGGTGGCAAGGTTCTTGAAAAGCCAGACCGCTACTCTCCGCCGGCCCCACCCCGAAATCCCGTCGCGAGCACGTAGCGCTCCGAGGAATCTTGCCGGCTCGCGGCCGGCTTGACGTGACGCACGGACGCAAAGTCGCGCTTGAGCTGGGCGAGCAGCTCGGCGTCGGCGCCGCTCTGAAACGCTTTTGCGAGAAACGTTCCGCCGGGCTTGAGCACGTCGCAGGCAAACGCGGCCGCGGTCTCGATCAGGCCGACGATGCGAAGCTGGTCGGTCTTGCGGTGACCGGTGGTGTTGGCGGCCATGTCGGACATCACCACGTCGGCCCCGCCGCCGAGCATGGCGTTGAGCTTCGCCGGGGCGTCGTTGTCCATGAAGTCGAGCTGCGCGAAGTCGACGCCGGCAATCTCGGGCATGTCCAACAGATCGATCGCGACGACCTTGCCCTTGCCGTCGATCGAGCCGACGCGCTTGGCCGCGATCTGGCTCCAGCCGCCGGGCGCAGCACCAAGATCGACCACGGCCATGCCTGCTTTCAGCAGGCGGTATTTGTCGTCGATCTCGAGCAGCTTGAAAGCGGCGCGCGAGCGATAGCCCATCGCCTTGGCCTTGACAACATAGGGATCGTTGAGCTGCCGCTCCAGCCACAGCTTCGACGACAATTTGCGCTTGCCGCCGGTCTTGACCTGGACGTGCAAGCGGCCGGTGGTGTCTTTCGCCATCTCACCAGCTCCTGAGCGCGCCGTCCTCGCGCATCATCTCGACCAGCATGCCCTCGCGCAGGCCACGGTCGGCGACGCGCAGGCGCGGCAGCGGGAAAGCGCGGCGGATCGCATCGAGGATGGCGCAGCCGGCCAGCACGAGATCGGCGCGCTCGACGCTGATGCAGCTGTTGTTGGCGCGGTCCTCGTAGCTCATGCCGAGCAGCTTGTTGATGGTTGCGGTGAGGTCGGAATCGTTCATCCAGATGCTGTCGATGCGGCGACGGTCGTAGCGTGCGAGATTGAGATGGATGCCGGCGAGCGTGGTCACCGTGCCCGAGGTGCCGAGCAGATGCATGTCGGCGAGATCGCCGCCATGTTGCTCCGCGAACGGCGTAACATGGTTGGCGACCTCCTGCTCCATCGCAGCATAAATCTCCGGCGTCACGTCGCGGCCGCCAAACTGCTCGGCCAGCGTCACCACGCCGAGCGGGATCGACATCCAGGCCTTGATGCGCGGCTCCGGATTGGCGGGATCGCGCTCGATCCGCACCAGCTCGGTCGAGCCGCCGCCGATATCGAACAGGATGGCACCGCGGCCCTTCGGGTCGACCAGCGGCGAGCAGCCGAGCATCGCAAGAGATGCTTCCGTCTCGCGGTCGATCACCTCGAGCTCGATGCCGGTCTCGGCCGCGACGCGGCTGCGAAAGCCCTCCGCATTCGAGGCCGCACGGCAGGCTTCGGTCGCGATCAGCCGCAGCCGCTTGGCCTTGCGCAGGTTGATCTTGTCCCGGCAGATGCTGAGCGCGGCGATGGCGCGATCGATCGCGGCCTCGCTGATCGAGCCGGTCGCCGAGACGCCCTCGCCGAGCCGGATGATGCGCGAGAAGGAATCGACCACGCGAAAGCCGTCGTGGGTCGGACAGGCGATCAGGAGCCTGCAATTGTTGGTGCCGAGGTCGAGCGCCGCATAGACGCCGGTTCCCGGCGCTTGTGCGGCGACAGCCGGTTCGGGGGCCAACGCCACCGCCGCCATCGACCCCTCGAGCTCACCGTGCGGCCCATGGCCGTCGCGGAGCCGCGTGTGGTCATTCATACAAACTGTCTTTCCGCGGCCTAAGGGCCGATCTGGAATTGCTTTTTCGCCTGAAACATTAGCAGCGCAGCCGGTCTGCGCAACAACGCATCACATGGGACCATGCCCATTCGTGCGTTGTCGTGAACGGGCCCGTGGGTTATTTTTGAAGGGTCCGGTCCCCCAAGCGCTCCCCAAAACGCGCAATTGCCGGCTTTTCAGGTCATTCCCATGCAAGAACACACCAAATCGTCCACGCTCGAAAACGCTATTGCACTGCAAAAATACGGCGTCGGACAGCCGCTCCGCCGCAAGGAAGACGACACTCTGGTGCGCGGCAAGGGCCGCTACACCGACGATTTCAACCTGCCCGGCCAGGCCCATTGCGTGGTCGTCCGCTCGACCCATGCCCATGGCCTCCTCCGCAGTATTGGAACCGACGCCGCCAGGGCGATGCCGGGCGTGCTGGGCGTGTGGACCGGCAAGGACCTCGACGCGGCCGGCTATGGCCCCTTCACCTGCGGCCTGCCGCTGAAGAGCCGCGACGGCTCGCCCCTGCTCCAGACCAACCGCCAGCCGCTGGCGACCGACAAGGTCCGCTTCGTCGGCGATCCCGTCGCCTTCGTGGTCGCCGACACGCTGGCCCAGGCGCGCGACGCGGCCGAGGCGGTCGAGCTCGATATCGAGCCGCTGCCGGCGGTGACCGATCCCGAGGAAGCCACCAAGCCCGGCGCGCCGCAGCTCTACGACCACATCCCGAACAACGTCGCGCTCGACTACCATTATGGCGACATGGAGAAGGTCAACGCCGCTTTCGCCAGCGCCGCCCATGTCACCAAGGTCGACATCGAGAACACCCGCGTCGCGGTGGTCTCGATGGAGCCGCGCGTGGGACTTGCCTCCTACGACAAGACCACCGAACGCTACACCATCCAGATGCCGACCCAGGGCGTTGCCGGCAACCGCGCCAACCTCGCCAAGAACCTGAAGGTGCCGAACGAGAAGGTGCGCATCCTCACCGCCAATGTCGGCGGCTCCTTCGGCATGAAGAACGTCAACTATCCCGAATACATGTGCATCCTGTACGCGGCGAAGGCGCTGGGACGCCCGGTGAAGTGGCTCGACGAGCGCTCCACCAGCTTCCTCTCCGACAGCCACGGCCGCGCGCAGCGGATCCATGCCGAGCTGGCGCTCGATGCCGAAGGGCATTTCCTCGCCGCAAAGCTGTCCGGCTACGGCAATCTCGGCGCCTATATCACCGGCGTTTCGCCGAGCCCGCTCTCGCTCAACACCGGCAAGAATTTTTCGAGCGTCTATCGCACACCGCTGATGAGCGTCGACATCAAGACGGTGCTGACCAACACCACACTGATGGGTGCCTATCGCGGCGCCGGCCGGCCCGAGGCCAACTATTACATGGAGCGGCTGATCGACCGCGCCGCCGACGAGATGGGCATCAACCGGCTGACAATGCGCAAGCGCAACTTCATCAAGCCGAACCAGATGCCTTTCCCCGCCTCCTCGGGCGTCACCTATGACAGCGGCGACTTCCAGGCGGTGTTCACCAAGGCGCTCGAAATCTCCGACCACGAGAATTTCGTCAAGCGCAAGAAGGAGAGCAAGAAGGCCGGCAAGCTGCGCGGCATCGCCGTCGGCTCCTATCTCGAGGTCACCGCGCCACCGAGCCCCGAGCTCGGCAAAATCGTGTTCGATCCCGATGGCAGCGTGCAGCTGATCACCGGCACGCTCGACTACGGTCAGGGCCACGCCACGCCGTTCGCGCAGGTGCTGTGCGCGCAGCTGGGCGTCCCCTTCGAGAGCGTGAAGCTGGTGCAGGGCGACAGCGACATCGTCCACGCCGGCAACGGCACCGGCGGCTCGCGCTCGATCACCGCGACCGGGCAAGCCATCGTGGAGTCGTCGAAGCTTGTGATCGAAAAGGGCAAGCGCGCCGCGGCACACATGCTGGAAGCGTCGGAAGCCGACATCGAGTTCGCCGACGGTGCCTTCACCATCGCCGGCACCGACCGCAGCATCGACATCATGGAGCTCGCCAAGAAGCTGCATGACGGCAAAGTGCCGGACGGCGTGCCTGACTCGCTCGACGTCGACCACACCAGCGAGCCGGTGCCGTCATCCTTCCCGAACGGCTGCCACGTTGCCGAGGTCGAGGTCGATCCGGACACGGGCGTGGTGCAGATCGTGCGCTACAGCGCCGTGAACGACTTTGGCACCGTGATCAACCCGATGCTGGTCGCGGGCCAGCTCCATGGCGGCGTGGTCCAGGGCATCGGCCAGGCGCTGATGGAGCACGTCCGCTACGACGAGAGCGGCCAGCCGATCACGGGCTCGCTGATGGACTACGCACTGCCCCGCGCCGAGGACGTGCCGTTCATGGAGGTCGGCGATCACCCGGTGCCGGCCAAGAGCAATCCCCTGGGCACCAAGGGCTGCGGCGAAGCCGGCTGCGCCGGCAGTCTCTCGACCGTGGTGAATGCGGTGGTCGATGCGCTGTCGGACTACGGCATCAAGCACATCGACATGCCGCTGACGCCGGAGCGTGTCTGGCGCGCGATCCAGGACGCGAAGGGGAAGGCGGCGTAAGGGACGCTTCTGCCTCAACAACAATGCTGTCATCGCCCGCGAAAGCGGGCGATCCAGTACTCCGAGACAGTGGTGATTGACCGAGAAGCCGCGGTGTACTGGATTCCCCGCTTTCGCGAGGAATGACACCGAATATGTGGAAGCAACGTGCCCCTTCCCTACGCCGCCGCCTGCTCCCGCGGCTGGTAGATCGCGGTATGCTGGCAATGCGCCAGCGGCATTGTGCCGTTGGCCACGACCAGCGCGTCGAGTTCGACAAAGCGGTGACCCTTCTTCTCGTAATTCGCTGTCACCTTCGCCCGCGCGGTGATCTCGTCGCCGGTGCGCGCGGGCGACAGCAGCTGCATGCGGCTGCCGACGTGGATCCACGGGCCCAGAATGGTATTGTCGACCAGCACGCGGTTCATCACCCGCTGAATCAGGCCGGGATGGCCGAGCCCCTCGCGCGCGAAAATCGGATCGGTCTCTCTGACGTCGGCGAGATAGCCGGTCGCATCCTGCCCAGCCCAGCGGCGCGGCGTCGTGCCGAGCCATTTGCCGGCCTCAAAAATGGCCGGGCTGACCGGCTTGCGCTCGGCGACCGCAGGGACTTCGACATAGTCGCCCAATGACGCCACTGGCGTTGCCGCCGGCAGCGATGCGGTGCCCGTGGCGCAAAGCTCGGTGCGGCTGAAGACCTCGATCGTGAGCAGGCCGTTGTGCTCGGTCGCATCGACATCGGCGGTCTCGCCGTCATAGACCGGCTTGATGAAGCGCGCCTCGACCAGCCCGCGCGCGAGGAAATCGCGGCCCCAGCGCGCCACCGGCACGTGCATCATGTAGGCGAAGACATCGACGCCCGGGACGAGGCCACCGGAAAAGCCGAAGCGGCGCGCCACCGTGTCGTCGTGCATCTTGTTTTCGGACTGTTTGGCCGTGTTGTAGGCCTCGACGCGGTAAGTTTCGAGCCGGTTCGGCATGGCGGGCTTTCCCCTGAATTCTTGTTGTTTCAGGGGTGATCGTAGGCCCCCGGGAACACCGGTCAATCCCCTCGCCTTTGCGGCCCGAATGGGGTACCACGCGGCGAATGACTGACACCCCCACCCGCATCTATGTCGACGCCGACGCCTGTCCTGTGAAGGACGAGATCTACCGCGTTGCGAGCCGCCACGGCGTCCCCGTGAGCGTGGTCGCCGGCAATTTTATCCGTGTGCCGCAGGATCCCCTGATCGAGCGCATCGCCGCGGGTGCGGGCATGGACGCGGCCGACGACTGGATTGCGGAGCGGGCCAGGCCGGGCGACGTCGTCATCACCTCCGACATTCCGCTGGCGAGCCGCTGCGTGAAAGCCGGCGCCGACGTGATCGCGCCGAACGGCAAGCCGTTTACGGAAGAGTCGATCGGGATGACGCTGGCCGTGCGCAATCTGATGACCGATTTGCGCTCGGCGGGCGAAGTGACCGGCGGCCCGCGTTCGTTCGCGCCACGCGACCGTTCCGCCTTCCTCTCGGCGCTCGACCAGACGCTGCGCCGAATCCAGCGCCGCCGCGCCGACCAAGCTGCTACGAGCCAGAGCTGACCATGGCGCCGCCGCTGATCCAACTGAAAGACATCCGGCTGACCTTTGGCGGCACGCCGCTTTTGAGCGGCGTCGAGCTCAATGTCGCGCCAAGCGAGCGCGTCTGCCTGATCGGGCGCAACGGCTCCGGCAAGTCGACGCTGCTGAAGATCGCTGCCGGCCTCGTCGAGGCTGACGGCGGCACACGCTTCGTGCAGCCCGGCGCGACGGTTCGCTATTTGCCGCAGGAGCCCGATTTCGGCGACCACAAGACCACGCTGGCCTATGTCGAGGCGGGGCTTGCGCCGGGCGACGATCCCTACCAGGCACGCTATTTAGTTGAGCAGCTCGGGCTGACCGGCAACGAGAACCCGGCCAACGTCTCCGGCGGCGAGGCCCGCCGCGCGGCGCTCGCACGCGTGCTGGCGCCCTCGCCCGACATCCTGCTGCTGGACGAGCCGACCAACCATCTCGATCTCTCCACCATCGAATGGCTGGAAAAGGAGCTCGACAGCCGCCGCAGCGCGCTGGTGATCATCAGCCACGACCGCCGCTTCCTGACCAATCTCTCGCGCGCCACCGCCTGGCTCGACCGCGGCAAGATCAAGCAGATCGACCGCGGCTTCGCCTCGTTCGAGAGCTGGCGCGACGAGGTGCTCGCGGAAGAAGAGCGCGACCAGCACAAGCTCGACCGCAAGATCGTCGACGAGGAGCACTGGCTGCGCCACGGCGTCTCCGGCCGGCGCAAGCGCAACGTCAAGCGGCTCGGAAATCTGCATGCGCTGCGCGACCAGCGCCGCAACTATCGCGGCACCGCCGGCACCGCCAGCCTCGCCGCGTCCGAAGCGGAGCAATCCGGCAAGCTGGTGATCGAGGCCAAGGGTATCACCAAGGCCTTTGGCGACCGCATGATCGTCGACAATTTCTCCACCCGCATCCAGCGCGGCGACCGGCTCGGCATCATCGGCCCCAACGGCGCCGGCAAGACCACGCTGGTCAATCTGCTCACCGGCGGCGCGCAGCCGGATTCAGGCATCGTGCGGCTTGGCGCCAATCTCGAGACGGCCACGCTCGACCAGCACCGCGAAAGCCTCGATCCCAAGTCGACGCTGGCCGAAGCGCTGACCGGTGGCCGTGGAGACCAGATCATGGTCGGCGGCAAGCCGAAGCACGTGGTCGGCTACATGAAGGACTTCCTGTTCGCCCAGGAGCAGCGCGGCACGCCCGTAGAGGTGCTTTCGGGCGGCGAGCGCGGCCGGCTGATGCTGGCCCGCGCGCTGGCAAAACCTTCGAACCTGCTGGTGCTGGACGAGCCGACCAACGACCTCGATCTCGAAACCCTCGACGTACTCGAAGACATGCTCGGCGACTACGAGGGCACGGTGATCCTGATCAGCCATGACCGCGACTTCCTCGACCGCATCGTCACCTCCGTCATCGCGCCCGAAGGTAACGGCAAATGGACCGAATATGCCGGCGGCTATAGCGACATGCTCACGCAACGCGGCGCCGACCTGAAGCGCGAGACTGCGAAGACGCAGGCGCCCGCCGAGAAGAAAGAGGAGCGCTCCCCTGCTCCCGCCTCCGCGTCCAGGCGCAAGCTGAGCTTCAACGAGAAGCACGCGCTCGAAACGCTGCCGAAGAAGATGGAAACGCTGCAGGCCGATATTGCCAAACTGCAGCGGGTGCTTGACGATCCCAACCTCTACGTCAAAGATCGCAAGACATTCGACGATACGTCGGCTGCCATCGCCAAGGCGCACGACGAATTGTCAGCCGCTGAAGAGCGCTGGCTGGAACTTGAAATGCTCCGCGAAGAAATTGAACAGGCTTAACCCATGACCGCTCCCCTCGCCGCCAAGATCGCCCGCGAATACGGCACGCCCTGCGCCGTCATCGACATGGACAAGGTCGAACGCAACATCGCGCGGATTCAGAAGGCTTGCGATGACGCAGGCGTTGCCAACCGGCCGCATATCAAGACGCACAAGAATCCGACCATTGCGAAGATGCAGGTTGCGGCCGGCGCCAAAGGCATCACCTGCCAGAAGATCGGCGAGGCCGAGATCATGGCCAATGCCGGCATCGACGACATCCTGATCAGCTACAATCTGCTGGGCGAGGAAAAGATGGCGCGTCTCGGCGCGCTGAATGCCAAGACCAACATGACGGTCGCCGCCGACAATTCAACCGTCATTGCCGGACTGCCGAAGGCGGCCGCGGCCTCGGGCCGCCCGCTCTCGGTCGTGGTCGAATGCGACACGGGCCGCAAGCGCGCGGGCGTCGAGACGCCTGCGGAAGCGATCGCGCTCGCACGCGAGATCGCGGCGTCCAAGGGACTGGAGTTTGCCGGCTTCATGCTGTACCCGACCGAGACCGGCTGGGGCGATGCACAGAAATTCTTTGACGAGGCACTGGCCGGCGTGCGCGCGCACGGGCTCGATGCCAAGATCGTCTCGACCGGCGGCACGCCGAACCTCGTCAATATCGGCAAGCTCAAGGGCGGCACCGAGCATCGCTTCGGCACCTACATCTACAACGACCGCATGCAGGTCGCAGCCGGCTCCGCCACCTGGGACGATTGCGCCCTGCACATCTATTCGACGGTGGTGAGCCGCGCCGCACCCGAGCGCGGCATTCTGGACGCCGGCTCGAAGACGCTGACGACCGATACCGGCGGGCTCGACGGCCACGGCCTGATCCTGGAGCACCCCGAAGCCAAGATCGCGCGCTTCGCCGAGGAGCACGGCTTCCTCGACCTGTCCCGCAGCAACACGCGCCCCAACGTCGGCGACGTCGTCCGCATCGTGCCGAACCACGTCTGCGTCGTCGTCAACATGATGGACGAGGTCGTGATGGTCCGCGGCGACGAGATCATCGGCACGCTGCCGGTGGCGGCACGGGGCAAGCTGCGATAGGGGCGGCTCGCACCGAGCGCCCGCGCATCCTTCGAGGCTCGGTTCCGGCGCTTTCGCACCGGAAACCTCGTACCTCAAGATGACGCTCTCTCGTAGCCGTCACCCTGAGGTGGCCGCTTCTTCAGCGGCCCTCGAAGGGCGACGGCGTTCTATGAACGCTTCAACCACTCCTGAACGCTCCTGCCCGCAGCCGCTCCCGTCGCAAAAGAAGCTTGCAGCAGATAGCCACCAGTCGGCGCCTCCCAGTCAAGCATCTCGCCTGCGGCGAATACACCGGGCAGTTTGCACAGCATAAAGTGGTCGTCGAGCTCATCGAAAGCGATCCCGCCCGCGGTCGAGATGGCACGATCGATCGGCGCTACGCCGGTGAGCTGAACCGGGATCGCGTTCACCAGATGCGCGAGTTCCGCCGGCGAGAACGAGGCCAGCGGCCGGCCGGACGCAATGGCCGCTTCCTGCATCAGGCCGATGCCGACCGGCGACACTTGCGCCGCCTTGCGCAGAAAGTTCGCGAGCGACTGCTTGCCGCGCGTGCCCGACAGGCGCGTGGTCAGCGCGTGGGTGTCGAGGTCGGGCCGCAAGGCGATCGTCAATGTCGCCTGCCCGATCCCCAGTACCGCCTCGAGCAACTCTGCCGACAGCGCGTAGATGGCGCCGCCCTCGATTCCGCTGCGGGTGATCATGGCTTCGCCGCGCACCGTGTGCGCGCCGACCGTCAGTGCCACGCCCTTGAGCGGCTGGCCCTCGAAACGATCACGAAACACGTCGGACCATGCGACCGTGAAGCCAGAGTTCGCAGGCCGGAGCTTCGAGACGGCAACGCCCCTCGCGGCGAGACAATCGACCCACGCGCCAGCCGAGCCCAGCCGCGGCCAGCTCGCGCCGCCGAGCGCGAGCACCGTTGCGCTCGGAGCGATGGCAAGCGCGCCATCTGGCGTTTGAAATTGGAGCTGGCCCTTCGCGTCCCAGCCGGTCCAGCGATGCCGAAACGCGAATTGCACGCCAGCTGCATCGAGCCGCCGGAGCCAGGCGCGCAGCAAGGGCGAGGCCTTGAACGTTTTTGGAAACACCCGCCCGCTGCTGCCGATAAAGGTCAGCTGTCCAAGTGCCGCACTCCAGTCGCGCAGCGCGTCGGGCGGAAACGCTTCGACCGCAGCGCGCAGATGCGGCATCGCCTCGCGGTAGCGGGCGAGGAAATCCGGGAGTGGCTCACTATGAGTGAGATTGAGCCCGCCACGTCCGGCCATCAGGAATTTGCGGCCGGCGGACGGCATGGCGTCGTAGACGGTGACGCGGGCGCCGCCTTGCGCCAGCACCTCTGCCGCCATCAGCCCGGCGGGACCGGCACCGATGACGGCGACGTCGCTCAGAGCTTGATCCCCGCCCGTGCCGCGGCCTGCGCCACGTATTTCTGCGTCTGCTCGAACGCACCCGTGAGCGCCCTCGCCTTCGACATGTCGCTGATCTCGGCGAAATGCGCGGCAACCGCATCCGGCGTCCAGTCGGCCTCCGGCAGGTTGATGCCTTCGCTCTCGAGAATCTTGATCACGGCGAAGGAGCCGGCGCCGGCGCCCATGATGGTGCGGGTCGGCGCGTCCTCACTCAGCATGTACTCGACGGCGGGCGTGATCGCGTTCGGCTTCATCAGCTGCAGCGCCTGCGGCGGCAGCAGCTCTTCCGTCATGCGGGTGGCCGCGGTCGGCGAGATGATGTTGACGCGGATGTCGGTCTTGCGGCCTTCCTCGGCCAGCACGTTCATCAGGCCGACCATGCCGGACTTCGCCGCGCCGTAATTGGCCTGGCCGAAATTGCCGTAGAGGCCGGAGGACGAGGTCGTCAGCACGATGCGGCCGTAATTGCGGTCGCGCATGCCGGCCCAGACCGCCTTGCAGCAATAGAAGGTGCCGACGAGATGCACGTCGAGCACCTTCTGGAAATCGGCCGCTTCCATCTTGCCGAACGATTTGTCGCGCAGGATGCCGGCGTTGGCGCACATCAAATCGACGCTGCCCCATTCCTTGGTGGCGCGCTCGACCATCGCTGTAACCTGCTCGAAATTCGACACGTCCGCGCCGTCCGCCATCGCGGTGCCACCGGCCTTGCGGATTTCCTCGACCACGGCCTCGGCCGGCGAGAGCGAACCGCCGCTGCCGTCACGCGCGCCGCCGAAATCGTTGACAACGACTTTCGCGCCGCGGCTCGCGAGGCCCAGCGCATGCGCCTTTCCGAGACCATTGCCCGCGCCGGTGACGATGGCGACGCGTCCGTCGAACCTGATTGCCATGAGTGTGCTTCCTGGATGTTAGGCGCCATGGCCGGGCTTGCCCCGGCGATCTATCAAAAACCGAGAGGCTTTTGAGCAGCGATGGATGGTCGGGTCAAGTCCGGCCCGGACTTACGCGAAATAGATCAGGCCGAGCCAGTCGGCGACCAGCGCGGGCTTGTCCTCGCCCTCGATCTCCACCGTCACGTTGGTGCGGGACTGCAATTCGTTGGGCTTTCGCAGCTTGGCCTCCGCTAGGACGAAGCGGCCGCGGACGCGCTTGCCCGAGCGCACCGGCGAGATGAAGCGCAGCTTGTCGAAGCCGTAATTGACGCCCATCGTGGTGCCCGCAATCGCCGGCATCACTTCGTAGGACATCACCGACATCATCGACATCGTCAGGAAGCCGTGCGCGATGGTGGTGCCGAACGCCGTCTCCTTCTTCGCCCGCTCAGGATCGACATGGATGAACTGGTGATCCTCGGTCACGCCGGCATAGGTGTCGATGCGGGGCTGATCGATCAGGTGCCAGGACGATACGCCGATCTCCTTGCCGACCATGGCCTGATAGGCCTCCAGCGTGATCGGCGGCTTCTTCCAGATTTCGTTCATGTCGCGTCAGGTCTCACTTCTTGTTTTCGGCAGCTCCGGAAAATCCTCCTCACGGAATTCCCGGCCGCGCAGCGGATCGTTGCGATCGTCGTCGCGTTCGAGCCGTCGTAGCTGCACCCGGCGAATTTTGCCAGAGATCGTCTTCGGCAGCTCGGTGACGATTTCGAGGCGGCGGATGCGCTTGAACGGAGCAAGCCGCGTGTGCAAGTGCCTGAAGATGGAGAGCGCCGTCTCCGGGGTACGGTCCGCACCCGAGGTCAGCAGCACGAAGGCCTTGGGGATCGCGAGCCGGATCGGATCGGGGCTCGGAACCACCGCGGCTTCGGCGACGAGCTCGTGCTCGAGCAACACGCTCTCCAGCTCGAACGGGCTGATGCGATAGTCCGAGGATTTGAACACGTCGTCGGAGCGGCCGACGAAGGTGAGATAGCCGTCATCATCGGAAAACACGACGTCGCCGCTGCGATAGAGTGCGCCTTCGGCGCCCGAGAGCTTGCCGTCGTCGCCTTGATAGCCCTGCATCAATCCGGCCGGACGATCAGCACCCAGCAGCAGCGCCACCTCGCCCTCCTTGGCCGGATGGCCGTCGGCATCGCTGACCTGCACGCGATAGCCCGGCAGCGGCCGGCCCATCGAGCCGACCTTGATCTTCTGCCCCGGCGAGTTTCCGGCGAGCGCCGTGGTCTCGGTCTGGCCGTAGCCGTCACGGATGGTGAGGCCCCAGGCGGCCTGCACCTGGTCGATCACCTCCGGATTGAGCGGCTCGCCGGCGCCGCAGACTTCGCGCAAGCTCACCTTGAACGACGCCAGGTTCTCCTGAATGAACAGCCGCCACACCGTCGGCGGCGCGCACAGCGTGGTGACGCCGCAGCGACCAATGGTGGCGAGCAGACCTTTGGCATCGAAGCGCGGCTGATTGACCACGAACACGGTGGCGCCCGCGTTCCATGGCGCGAAGAAACAGCTCCAGGCGTGCTTGGCCCAACCGGGCGACGAGATGTTGAGATGGACGTCGCCGGGCATCAGCCCGATCCAGTACATGGTCGAAAGATGCCCGACGGGATAGCTACGCTGGCTGTGCAGCACGAGCTTTGGTTTTGCCGTCGTACCCGAAGTGAAATAGAGCAGCATCGGGTCGTCGGCGTTGGTCGAGCCGTCGGCGGCAAAGCTGCCAGGGGCCTTCGCCGCCTCGCCATAGGCAAGCCAACCGTCGGAGGCCGCACCAACCACGATGCGCACGATGTTCTCTGCGCCGAGGCTGGCAAATTTCGCGACCTGATCTTGCGCGGCGACAACCGCCTTCGCCTTGCCGCGGTCGAGCCGGTCACGCAGCTCGTCCGCGGTGAGCAGCGTGGTGGCGGGAATCACAACGACGCCGAGCTTCATCGCCGCCAGCATCGTCTCCCACAGCGGCACGACATTGCCGAGCAACAGCAGGAGATGATCGCCGCGCTTCAGGCCCTGCGCGCGCAGAAAGTTGGCGACCTGGTTGGAGCGCTTCGAGAGCGCTCCAAAGGACAGTTTTGTCTGCTTGTCCTGCGCGGCATCGACAATCCACAGCGCGGGTCTGTCCTTGGCTTCCGCATCCTTCGCCAGCTTGTCGAACCAGTCGAGCGCCCAATTGAAGGGAACCGGATCGGGCCAGCGGAAGTCCCTGACCGCTGTCTCGTAATCCGTGCGGTTGTGCAGCAGAAACGCGCGCGCTTCCTGAAATGTCGTCATCAAGCTTTCCCGGCGAGATCCCTAACGTGCTTGATAATTCCGGAAAAATCCACCCCGCCCTGCCCCGCTCTGTCAAAGGCCTGGTAAATCTCCTGCGCATGCCGGCCGAGCGGCGTCGCGGCGCCCGCGGCCTTCGCGGCGTCCTGCGCCAGGGTCAGATCCTTCACCATCAGTGCCGAGGCAAAGCCTGGCTTGTAATCATTATTCGCCGGCGACGTCGGCACCGGGCCCGGAACCGGGCAATAGGTCGTCAGCGACCAGCACTGCCCCGACGAGGTCGAGGCGACATCGAACAGCGCCTGATGCGAGAGGCCGAGCTTCTCACCGAGCGCAAAGGCCTCGCTGACCGCAATCATGGAAATGCCGAGGATCATGTTGTTGCAGATCTTTGCCGCCTGGCCCGCGCCGCTGCCGCCGCAATGGACGATCTTCTTGCCCATCTTCTCCAGCACCGGCTTGGCCGCTGCGAATGCGCTCTCCTCGCCGCCGCACATGAAGGTGAGCGTGGCGCCCTTGGCGCCACCGGTGCCGCCGGAAACCGGCGCATCGACCGAAAGCACGCCGTGCCTGGCTGCGAGCGCATGCGCCTGACGTGCGCTCTCGACGTCGATGGTGGAGCTATCGATGATCAGCGCGCCCTTGGCCATGGCGGGAACGACCTCGTTCCAGACACCGAGCACATGCTTGCCGGCCGGCAGCATGGTGACGACGACATCGGCGCCCTTCACCGCGCCCGCCGCGCTATCGGCGATGCTGGCGCCATCAGCCTTGGCCTGATTGCGCGAGGCCTCGGAGAGATCGAAGGCCACCACCTTGTGGCCGGCCTTGACCAAATTGGCCGCCATCGGGCCGCCCATGTTGCCGAGACCGATGAATGCGATCGTGGCCATCTTCGTTTCCTCCGCTTGTAGCGTTGTTAGTTGAACTTCAGCTCGTCGGCGCCGATCTCGGCGAGATACGGCGCCAGCATCTCTTGCGTCACATCCTCGATCCGCGGCGGCGACCAGGTCGGATTGCGATCCTTGTCGATCACGGCCGCGCGCACGCCCTCGCGAAAATCATCGCTGCGGAACACTTCGAGCGCGGCGCGATATTCGCGCACCAGACATTCTTCCAGGCTCGCCGCACCACGCGCGAGGCGCAGCAGTTTCAGCGTCACCACCATGCCGCGCGGCGATTTCTCGTTGAGCGTCTTGAGCGTCGCCAGCGCAAACTCGGAGCTGTCACGCTTGAGTGCCGCGAAGATATCTTCCATGCGGTCGAAACCGAACAATGCATCGATGATCGGCTCTCTTGCTGCGACCGGCCCCGCGGTCTCACCGGTCGCAAAGCCGTTGATGACCTTGCTGACCTCGGCCGCGGTCACACCCTGGCGAACCTTGGTCAGCGCCTCGCGCAGCTCCGGCCATTTAGCCGCCGGCACCACGGCGTCCGCAAATCTTGCATGGATCGCGTCGGGCCCATTCATGGTCTGGCCGGTGAGGCCGAAATAGGTGCCGATCTCGCCGGGCGAGCGCGACAATAACCAGGTGCCGCCGACATCGGGGAAGAAGCCGAGCCCGACTTCGGGCATCGCGAGCTTGGTGCGATCGGTCACGACGCGATGGCTGGCATGGCCGGACAGGCCGACGCCGCCACCCATCACCAGCCCATCCATGAACGCCACATACGGCTTCGGATACTTCGCGATCCGCGCATTCATGATGTATTCCTGGCGCCAGAACCGCGCGCCGAGATCGCCGCCTTCGCGCGAGCTCTCCCAGAGGCCACGGATGTCGCCGCCAGCGCAGAGGCCACGTTCACCGGAGCCTTCCAGGATGATCACTGCGACTTCAGGATCGGTCTCGAACCGATCGAGCGCCGCGTCGATGCCCTCGGACATCTCCAGCGTCATGGCGTTTATCGCCTTGGGACGGTTGAGCCGGATCACGCCCGCCGCGCCCTCGCGGCGAACGATGAGATCGCCCTCCTCCGTCATCGCGCGCCCTCGATAAGTTTGCGCGCCACGATCAGCCGCATGATTTCATTGGTGCCTTCGAGAATCTGGTGCACCCGCAGATCGCGCACGATCTTCTCGATGCCGTATTCGCTCAAGTACCCGTAGCCGCCATGGAGCTGGAGCGCCTGGTTGGCGACCTCGAATCCGGCATCGGTGCCGAATCGCTTGGCCATCGCACACAGCATGGTCGCGTCAGGGTCTTTGCGGTCGAGCGCAGCAGCGGCGCGCCACAGGAAGGTGCGTGCGGCCTCGAGCTCGATCGCCATGTCAGCGAGCTTGAATTGCAGGGCCTGGAATTCGTCGAGCCGCTTTCCAAACGCCTTGCGCTCCTTCATGTAGGTGCGCGCCTTGTCGAGCGCGGTCTGCGCGCCGCCGAGCGAGCATGCCGTGATATTGAGGCGGCCGCCGTCCAGGCCTGCCATCGCGATCTTGAAGCCGACGCCCTCCTCGCTCAGGCGATTGGCCACCGGCACGCGCGCGTTCTCGAAGATCACGGCGCGGGTGGGCTGCGCGTTCCAGCCCATCTTGCGCTCGTTGGCACCGAAGGAGACGCCCGGCGTCTTGCCATCGATGACGAGGGTCGAGATGCCGCCCGGGCCATCGCCGCCGGTGCGCACCATCGCAACCAGCAGATCGGTGCTGCCTGCGCCCGAGATGAACTGCTTCTGGCCGTTGAGGACGTAGTGGTCGCCGTCGCGCACCGCGCGGGTGCGGAGCGCCGCCGCATCGGAGCCGGCGCCCGGCTCGGTCAGGCAATAGCTTGCGATCAGCTCCATTGTGCAGAGCTTTGGCAACCATGTGTGGCGCTGGGTGTCGCTGCCATAGGCATCGATCATCCAGGACGCCATGTTGTGGATCGAGATGAAAGCCGAGGTGGTCGGGCAACCCGTCGCCAGCGCCTCGAAGATCAGCGCGGCGTCGAACCGGGTCATGGCGGAGCCGCCGACATCCTCGCGGATGTAGATGCCGCCCATGCCGAGGGTTGCCGCCTCGCGCATCACGTCGACGGGGAAATGCTTCTCCTCGTCCCAGCGCAGCGCGTACGGCGCGATCTTTTCCGCCGCAAACGCCAACGCCATGTCGCGAACCGCGACTTGATCCTCGTTCAGAGCGAACTGCATGCCGGGCTGCTCACTGTTCTCGTCATTGCGAGGAGCGAAGCGACGAAGCAATCCAGTGTGTCCGAGGGAAAAGTCTGGATTGCTTCGCTGCGCTCGCAATGACGGGCTGGGCTACAGCCTCACTTCATCAGTGGGATCGAGAATTCCGCACCTTCCTTGACGCCGGACGGCCAGCGCGAAGTCACCGTCTTGGTCTTGGTGTAGAAGCGGATCGAGTCCGGGCCGTGCTGGTTGAGATCGCCGAAGCCGGACTTCTTCCAGCCGCCGAAGGTGTAATAGGCGATCGGCACCGGGATCGGCACGTTGATGCCGACCATGCCGACATTGACCTTGGCCGCGAAGTCGCGCGCAGCGTCACCGTCGCGGGTGAAGATCGCAACGCCGTTGCCGTAATCATGCTCGGACGGCAGCGCCAGCGCTTCCTTGTAGTCGTGCGCGCGCACGACCGAGAGCACGGGGCCGAAGATCTCTTCCTTGTAGATCCGCATGTCCTTGGTGACGTTGTCGAACAGCGAACCGCCGAGATAAAAGCCGTTCTCGTAGCCCTGCATCTTGAAGCCGCGGCCGTCGACGGCGAGCGTGGCGCCTTCCTTGAGGCCGATATCGATGTAGCCCTTGACCTTCTCGACCGCCTCGCGCGTGACCAGCGGACCGTAATCGGCGGACGGATCGATCGAGGTGCCGATCTTGAGCGACTCGACGCGCGGGATCAGCTTTTCCATCAGACGGTCGGCGGTGGACTTGCCGACGGGCACCGCGACGGAGACGGCCATGCAGCGCTCGCCGGCCGAGCCGTAGCCGGCGCCGATCAGCGCGTCGACCGCCTGGTCCATGTCGGCGTCGGGCATGATGATGGCGTGGTTCTTGGCGCCGCCAAAGCACTGGCAGCGCTTGCCGGTCTGCGCGGCGCGCTCATAGATGTACTGCGCGATCGGCGTGGAGCCGACGAAGCCGACGGCCTTGATATCGGGATCGTCGAGGATGGCGTCGACTGCTTCCTTGTCGCCGTTGACGACATTGAGAATGCCGGCCGGCAGGCCTGCCTCGATCATCAGCTCGGCGAGCATCATCGGCACGCCGGGATCGCGCTCCGATGGCTTCAGGATGAACGCGTTGCCGCAGGCGATCGCGGGCGCGAATTTCCACATCGGGATCATCGCCGGGAAGTTGAACGGCGTGATGCCGGCGACGACGCCGAGCGGCTGGCGCATGGAGTAGATGTCGATGCCGGGGCCGGCGCCTTCGGTGTATTCGCCCTTCATCAGATGCGGGATGCCGCAGGCGAACTCGGCGACCTCGAGGCCGCGCTGGATGTCGCCCTTGGCGTCGGGCACGGTCTTGCCGTGCTCGCGCGCGAGCAGCTCGGCAAGCTTGTCGTAGTCGCGCTGCACCAGCTCGACGAATTTCGTCATGACGCGGGCGCGCCGCTGCGGGTTGGTCGCGGCCCACTCCGGCTGCGCGGCACGGGCGTTCTCCACGGCGGCGCGGACCTCGGCCTTGGACGCCAGCGCCACCTTGGCCTGGACGTCACCAGTCATCGGCTCGAAAACGTCGGCGGTGCGGCCCGAGGTGCCCTTGACCTCCTTGCCACCGATGAAATGTCCGATTGAACGCATGGAATGCTCTCCTTGAGGCCTGATCGCTTTGACAAATCCTATCGACCTGCATTTTATAGGATTCAAGTCTGAGATAATGCACCATAGATGTGCGAAAATGCTGGATCAAGGTCACATCGACTGGGACGACTTCCGCTTCGTGCTGGCCATCGTGCGGGGCGGCTCGGTTTCGGCTGCGGCAAAGCAGCTTGGCGTTGACCATGCGACCGTGATCCGCCGGGTCGACCGGCTGGAAAAGCACCTGTCGGCCAAGCTGTTTGACCGGCGCAAGACCGGCTATCTCCTCACCGAGTCCGGCCAGCGCGTCGCCGATAGCGCGGAGGCGATGGAATCCACCATCGTCGCCAACCAGGAGCAGGTCGGCGGCTCGGTGGCGCGGCTGACCGGCACGGTGCGGATCGGCGCGCCGGATGGCTTTGGCACCGCCTTCCTGGCGCCGCGGCTGGCACCCTTTGCCGATCGCTATCCCGACCTCGATTTGCAGCTGGTGGCAACCGCCCGGCTGTTCAGCCTCTCCAAGCGCGAGGCCGATATCGCGATCAGCCTGACCATGCCGAAGGAAGGCCGCATCGTCGGCCGCAAGCTGCTCGACTACCGCCTCGGGCTCTATGCCGCGCCCAGCTATCTCGACCGCTTCCCGACCATCACCTCGCGCGAGGTGCTGCCGCAGCACCGCTTCGTCGGCTATATCGAGGAACTCTTGTTCACGCCCGAGCTCGACTATTTGCCGCAGGTGTCGCCGCGCATCTCCGCGCGCTTGCGCAGCGCAAATCTGATCGCTCAGCTCAATTCCACGCTTGCAGGCTTCGGTATCGCGGTGCTGCCGCACTTCATGGCGAGCGATTATCCGCAGCTTGTCGCGGTGCTGCCCGACGAGATTTCGATCACGCGGACGTTCTGGATGCTGATGCACGCCGACAGCAAGGATCTCGCGCGAATCCGGGCGGTGGCGGATTATATCGGCGAGATCGTGGAGCGCGAGCGCACGCTGTTTGCGGGGCGGTAGGGAACGCAGGGTGGATTAGCCGAAGGCGTAATCCACCGCTTCTGCCTCCGCGAGTAGTAACAGTGGCGGGTTACGCCCAGCAACTGCGCTTCGCGCAGTTGCAAGGCTAATCTTACTGCGTCATGGACATCGACGACCAATTGAGACTGCGCCGGCGCCACAGCATGGACATCGCGGCAGGGTTTTGATGAGCATGCGGATCAATCGGACGCGCATGGTTGCTATAGAGTTCGGGATGTGGCGCTCAGGCCGCGCGGGTGGAGCCTCTGGGTCGATAATCTTCGGGTAAGCGAGGCACCGCGATTGGCGCGGTGGAACGCGGTCTTGAGGGGGGAATCGTCGCCTGCTCGGCGATCAGGAAGCCGTAGGCGGCGATACACAGAGTTGCGTGGTGATGGAAGCCGCGCCAGCCGCGTCCCTCGTAGTGATCGAGCCCTACCTCCTGCTTAAGCTCCTGATAGTCACGCTCGATACGCCAACGCAGCTTGGCGAGATCGACGAGCCGCTCGAAGCTGATGGTCTCCGGGAGTGTGGCGAGCCAGTATTTGGTGGGCTGCGCTTCACCCTCCGGCCATTCGATCAGCAGCCACTCCGGCGACAGCTTCTCGGGAATCAGTTTGTTGTACCCGACACGAACACGCACACGTGCAAAGCGCGAGGACAGCCGGTCGGCCGAGCCTTCCCGCCACGTCACCGTGCGCCAAGCCTGTTTCGGTAGAGCAAGCATCACTTCTTCGGCCGAGACCAGATCAGGCTCGTCGCGTCGGCCGGTATTGTTCAGGGGCCTGCCCTTGCGTCGCGGGCCGGTCCCGGGTTGCCACATTAAGGTATTCGGCAAGATGCCGACCACGTAGAGTACGCCCAAGGCTGTCATGCCCGCGCGTAGCCGCGAGTCATTGCCGTAGGCCGTGTCCATTAATCCGACCCCGCGGGGCAGTCCGGCCTCGCAAGCCCAGCGTATCTGCTCCAGTGCGATCTCTGGTTTGGTCCTGAACTTGATCTCCTTCGGAACACCAGCCTTCTTCCGGCGTGCGCGATCCTTTGCCCAGGGTTCCGGCAGATACAGCCGATAAGCCACCGGACTGTCTCTTATACACATCT
>NZ_VSSS01000069.1 GCF_008123425.1 Bradyrhizobium rifense | reverse complement strand
TCTGCCAAAGTAGTGCTAGGACGCGGACTCATGAAGGCGCAGCCATCGTCGGATTGATGCGAGCTGAACGACGGCAAGGTCGTTGGCGGCGAGCCTGTCGTCGCGCGTCGCCACCCGACGACATTGTTTGATCCAGTTGAAGGACCGCTCGACCTGGTTGCGAGCGCGGGAGAGCTGGGGGCTGAAGCAAATCGGATCGCTGCGATTGTTCAACGGGATGTTGGCCCACGCGCCCGGCTTAGCGGGCAAGCCTTGTCCGACAAAACGCTGTCAAAAAAGATTGATGGGCGAGATCGCCTGCAGCCACGCCGAATGCTAGACGATCGGTCTAATTTATGGCACCTCGGAAAAGCGCGGCGAAATCAGCTTCGGTTGGGGCTCGGTCGCTACCGAGCGTTGACCGGTTGATGAGGGAATTTTCAACAACGTCCGCCGATACCTTCACGATTGGGTGGATACCAGCATGAGAGGTCACGCATGTTTCGCAATATCGCGCTTGGAATGACGATCACTCTCGCAATGGTTCTAACCGCGCCGGTGGCCATTGCGCAGCAAAAGCACCACATCAGCTATGATACGCCGGCAACTCAGACGGTATACACCCAACAACACGTCATCGATGTTGGCGACATTCCGGGACATCAAGCTCGGCTCTTCGAAATTCGGCGGACCTATGGTGACGATGCCCCTCTCATCAACGGATCGAGGTTGAAGGAGCAGTGGACACGCGGCATGTCGGACTACATCGACAACAACGGTCCGGCTCTCATCTACAACGTTTGGATACTGGAGAACGGAGAGAAGTTTTTTGTCAGGACATCTCTCGTTGCTCAAAGCAGTGGAGATGGGAAGCTTACGAACATGACATCCGGCGTCATTACCGGTGGCACGGGCAGCCTCGCCCGGATACGTGGCATCATCAGCAGTCATGGCCCGTCCGAGCCGAAGGCCGGCCTCAATGCCAATCAGACGGACATTGATTATTGGATGGAGTGAGAAGGCCTTCGCGATAGGCGATGGCCCGGTGAAAAAGGTGCCGGTCCATCGTGTTCGCTCTGATACGGCGTGTCGGGATCAAAAGTGCTCGAAACCTTCCGCGATCCCCTATGGAGAATTCTCATGCCGCTCCGTCGAAACGGGCGAATCGTGATGTTCTTGTTCTGCTTGTTCAGCCTGATTTCGACGGCGCGACCAGTGAGCGCAGAAGTTACCCGGATCGAGTTCACGTCGAAGCAGCCTTCCGGCACATTTCGCGCCGGCGACTATGTGATTTGGCAGGGCAAGATCCGCGGCGATCTATCGCCACAAGAGGCCATCCCTGGGATCGACAAGGCGCCGCGCAATGAACGCGGGCGCGTCGACTACGCGGCGAAGATCATTCTCATGATGCCGGCGGCTCCGCGCGGGGAAAACTACGCGTTGCTGGTGGACGTACCCAACCGCGGGCAAGTCTGGGCCGAGGCGATCTACAACTCGCCGCGCGACGTGCGGTTTCTCCCGGGCACGCTGGAGCAGGGGACCGGCTTTCTTCAGGACCATGGTTTCGCAGTTGCGGAGGTTTTCTGGGAGCTTGGACAGGGTGCGGACCTGCCTTCGTTCACTGACGCTGATGGCAAGACACGCTTCGTCGAGGGAGTGGGCTTTGCGATCGTCCGCGATGCCGCGGATTTCTTCGCGCATGCAGCTTATGACAAGAGCGGAACGCCCAACCCGCTCAAGGGAGCGATCAACCGCGTACTCGCGAGCGGCAGGTCCCAGGATGGACGATTCCTGAAGACCTTTCTCCTGAACGGCTTCAACATGATGGGCAACCGGCGCGTCTTCGACGGAATGCATGTGTTCGTCTCGGCCGCCGGCCTTCTTCCGATCCTGCAGACGGGCCTTGGACCAATGTCGAGCGCCGAGGGAGCTCCCACATTCGACAACCCCGATTTTCCCGGCGTGAATGACGGACCGCTCACGATCGGGGAGATCACGGCCAAGGTCGAGGCGCGCGGCGAGGTGCCTCCGAGGATGATACTCGTGAACTCCACCACGGACTACTATTCGCTGCGCGCTTCGCTTGGCCGCACGGGCGCGTCCGGAACCGCGGATCAGCCACTGCCCGCCAATGTGCGGATGTACGATATCGCAGGAGGCCCGCATGTACCCGCTCCCAAGTCACCGGCCTGCAAACTGACGCCGGGCCGCCTCGATTGGTCGCCGCTGTCGCGGGCCCTCCTGCTGCACCTTGATGCCTGGGTAAGCCGCGGCTCCAAGCCGCCCGCCAGCGAACTGATGCCGCTTGAAGCCGCGGGCGGCGAGCCACCTGCGCTGCGCGCCCCCACTCGGCTTTCCGCCGCAGTGATACAAGTGCCGAAGCGCGATCAGGACGGCAATGCGCTCGGCGGCGTGCGGCTGCCGGATGTTGCGGTGCCGACCGGCACCAATGGCGCCCAGAACCAGCCGCAGACATTCACCTGCATGCTGATCGGGTCCTTCTTGCCATTCGCAGCGACGAAAGCGGAACGAGAGCGTACCGGTGACGCCCGCCCATCGATCGAAGAGCGCTATCACGGCCGCGACGATTACGTGAACCGGATCCGGATCGCCGCCCAGGATCTGATGGCGCGTGGGTTTCTGCTGCCGGAAGACGCGGCAGTGATCGTTCAGGAAGCCGCGTCGACGAACCTGTTCGCACCCGCGCCAACGAATGCCGAACCACGTTGAGTGAGCCAAGCCGGAGCCCAGGCCTGCCACCGAACGAGTAGATGAAGTGCGGGAGTCTCCGCCATTTGCAGAGCACCGCATCGCGGGCAGTTTGCTTCTCCTAGACGGTCGGTCTATTACGAACTGCATGAGCAAAACGCTGCCTCGCCGCCGTCGCGGGCGACCTCCTAAGGAACTTGCCGGCACCAGCGCGACCCGTGACGCCCTGGTCCGTGCAGGCGTCGTTATGCTGACGGAGAAGGGCTATTCCGCGACGGGGATCGAGGAAGTCTTGCGGAGCGTCGACGTGCCAAAGGGTTCCTTCTACCACTACTTTCCGAGCAAAGAGGCATTTGGAGCCGAGCTGATCGACAGCTACGCTGGCTACTTTTCGCGGAAGCTCGACAGCTTCTTCCTGAACGAGCAGCATTCCCCGCTCGAAAGGCTCAGAGCTTTTACCGACGATGCAACGTCGGCCATGAAGCGCTTCCGTTATGCGCGAGGCTGCTTGGTGGGCAATCTCGGGCAGGAGATGGGCGTACTTCCAAAATTATTTCGCCAGCAGCTGTTCGATGTGTTCATCGACTGGCAGCAGCGCACTGCCAAGTGCTTGAGAGCTGCCCAGGCTACTGGTGCAATCTCTCCCAACCAGGATTGCGACTGGCTTGCCGAGTTCTTCTGGATCGGTTGGGAGGGCGCGGTTCTTCGCGCCAAACTCGAACGCCGTTCCGAACCGCTTCATTCCTTCTCGAAGGGCTTTTTCAGGCTCCTCGGTGAATGAGTCGTTTTTCGTGTTGATGGCCGAAGGCACAAACCGCCTAATTGCAGCGTTGTTGTATCGGCGTCTTCGCGCCGGTCTTGACGTATTTACCGTCCCTGATCGTGTACTCGCCGCGCTCGCTGCGATTGTAGATCGCGCGCAAGCTGCCTTGCTCTGAGAGCAACAGTCCGAACTCCCGCGTCTGCTGCAGCGAGGGGAAGTACACCATCACATTGAGCAGGCCTTCCGCGTTGACCGTGGCCGACACCACCTCGTTCTCGTCCTTGGCGTCGCCGAAATTGCGCCGGTAGATCACCCGGCCGTCCTTCCGGATTTCGTAAGTCAGCAGTGCGCCCTTGTCGCGGTCGGGACTGACAGCGCAGTCGACCGCCCATGAGCCGAGCAAGCCCCATTGCTCGACCGTCGCCGCAAGCGTCTCGGCACGCGCGAGCGACGCGAACGCAGTCCAAAGCACCGCCGCTGTCATCCAGCGGCCCAAACAACGCATCATGTCCCGAAAAGCCCCGCCTCGAACATTCCAAGTTCTAGCATTCGGGGCGCGGCCGTCCACGGCAGCCGGGTAATCGCGCGCGAATTTGATCCGCGTCAATGAGGCCATACCCGTCGGGGGTAAGATGGCGCTCCCGAAGGCGAAATTGGTGAGAGCGATGCTGAATCAAGTGATGGATTTCGCGGGCGAGGTGCTGCCGGGAAGCTGTGCGCTGCCGCCTTATTCTGAGACCGCGTTTCTGGCGGAGCTGGGCGAGCGCCTGAGGTCCTCGCGCGCGCGTTGCGAGCTGTCGCGTCGGGAGTTGGCCCGCCGCTCCGGGATCTCAGGGCGCTACATCGCCCAGATCGAGGCCGGCAAGGGCAACGTCTCGATCGTCCTGTTGCTGCGGCTGGCCTCCGCGATCCACGGCAGCAAGCCACGGGCGGCTTAGGCGCGCTTCTCCACATTGGCGCTGCGGGCCGGCACGCCGAACTCCTTGCGGCAGACTTCGGCCAGCACCGCGACGCCTTCGCGGATCTGCTGATGCGAGGGGCTGGCAAAGCACAGCCGCAGGCGCGAGCCTGAGTGGCCCTTGTTGGTCGACCATTCCGGTCCGGGATTGATCGAGACACCGGCGGCGAGCGCAGCCTGATAGAGCTTGAGCGTATCGACCTGATCGGGCAGCTTGACCCAGAGGAAGATGCCGCCCTTGGGCTCCTCGAATTCCGCCGCCGTCCCGAACTGCTCGTTCAGAGCTTCCATCAGCGTGTCGAGCTTGGTGCGCAGCGTTTTCGTCAGCGCCGGCACGTGGCTGGCGAAATGCGGCTTGCAATAGGTGGCGAGCACCATCTGCTCCAGCGCGCCGGAGCCAGCATCCGTCTTCAGCGCCAGCATCCGCGACATCACATCCCAGGGCGCCACGATGAAGCCGACGCGCAACGCCGGCGCGATCGACTTCGAGAACGAGCCGATATGGATCACGCCGCCGTGCTTGCTCAAGGCGTGAATCGCGGGCGGCCGTTGCCCTGACCAGATGAGGTCGGCATAGCAATCGTCCTCGAACACAGGCACGCCATATTCGGCCGACAACCGCAGCAACTCGACGCGGCGTGTCTCCGGCATGATGCTGCCGGTCGGATTCTGCACGGTCGGAATGGTGTAGATGTATTTCGGCCGGATGCCGCGGCCTTTCAGCTCGGCCAGCGTCGAGGCCAGCGCGTCCATGCGCATGCCGTCGTCGTCGAGCGGAATGCCAACCACGTTGACGCCGAGGCGTGCCAAGCGGGTCAACGCGCCCTGATAGCTCTCCTGCTCGACGATCACGGTGTCGCCGCGGGCCAGCAGCGTGTTGTTGACGAGGTCGAGCGCCTGCAGCGAGCCGGAGACGATCATGAGATCGTCGACCGCGCAGCTGATGCCGGCATCGCGCTTCAGTTTTGTCACTATGAATTCGCGCAGCGGCAAGTAACCCTGCGGCCCGTGCGCGAGCCCGTAGGTGGCGAGCGACCGGCCCTCGCGCCGCAGGGCCTGATTGGCAGCCTCGATCAGCTCGTCGAGCGGCAGCTGCTCGGAATCGTTGTTGCCGCCGACAAAGCTGTATTTGGCGAGGCCCGTCCAGCGCGCAGAAGGGGCCGGCAGCCCTGCGGGAAACAGGGGCGCGAAATCGAAGCTGGACGTCATGGGAGCGTTCCTCGTTGTTTTTATTGAGCGGCCGGTCTGGTGCCGACCGGGTGCTGTGATTTCGATGATGTGATCATGCCAGTGTTTTGCCCGACGGGTCAAACAAAATTCGTAAAATCCGCATCTTCATCGCGCGTGCCAACAAGGCATTGATTTTGCTGGGCGTGGCTACTGTGCATGGGGTTGTTTTCGTGTTTTCGATCTGCGGTCGCGACAGCGCTCGCTTGAAGCCGCGGCCAATAGATGCGGGACGCTTCGACCTGCTTTACTTCTTACCCGCCGTCCTGGTCGGACGTCCCTGGCTGATGAAAGCGTAATGCGCATTGGCGATGCCGCCAACCATCAAGGCCTCGACCACCGGTTCGGCGATCTCGCCGGTGGCGGCCCAGTCGACGATGAAATTGGCTCCGGTCCCGCCGCGCACGTCGTCGGTCGGAATGAAGATCGAGATGGTCGCGAGCGGCTTTATCGCGACCGGCGCCTTCAGATAGCTTTCGACCTGCTTGCCGGTCGTGTCGAAATAGGCGATGCGCCGGACCACCAATGCTTGCGTCTCGGAGGCGTTGTGGACGCTCAGGGTCACCGAGAAATCGACCCGCAGCTTGCCCTGGCTCATCGCGACGCTGGAATAGGCCGGTACGTAGAAGCCGCCGGAAGCCGCGAGTTCCTCCTTCGGCAGCGCTGTGAGCGAATCGGCGAAGGTCTGTTCAAGGTTCACTTTGGGCTGCGCGGCCGCCGGGCCCGCGAAGGCGAGGGGGCATAGCAGCATTGCAGCGGCGAAGCCCGCCCGCATGTGACGAATTGCTCGCTTGCCGCGCTGCACTCGGTCTCTAGGGTGCGACGAAACGGACCGATCTGGCATGCACGAGCTCATTCGCGACATCACTCTCTGTATCCTGTTTGCCTGGATGCTGGGCCTGCTCGCCCATTTTTCCCGGCAACCGCTGATCCTGGCCTACCTTATCGCCGGCTTCTGCATAGGTCCATTCGGTGCCGGCTGGGTCAAGTCGCAGGAATCGATCAGCGTCATCTCCGAGCTCGGCCTGATCTTCATGCTGTTCATGATCGGGCTCGAGATCGACCTGAAGAAGATCGTGCGGGCGGGCAAGGTGATCCTGTTCGCGGCCGGCGGCCAGCTGATCGGCGGCTGCCTGCTCGGCATCCTGTTCTTTGCAGGCATCGGGCTCTCGCTCGGCGGCGGGCATTTCGATGCGCTCTATCTCTGCATTGCCTGCGCGCTGTCCTCAACCGTCATCATCGTCAAGGTGCTCTACGAGAAGCGCGAGCTCGACACCTTGCCCGGCCGTATCACGCTCGGCGTGCTGGTGCTTCAGGACATCTTTGCCATCCTGTTCCTGGCGGTGCAGCCGAGTCTCGCGAACCTGCAGATCGGCGTCATCCTGCTGTCCATCGGTCGCGTCGCAGTGCTGGTCGCTGCCGCGCTGCTGGTCAGCCGCTATGTGCTGCCGAGGTTATTCCACCAGATCGCCCGCCGCCCCGAGCTGATCCTGCTCGGCGCTCTTGCCTGGTGCTTTCTCGTCGCCGAGACCGCCGAGCAGCTCTCGCTCTCGCGCGAGATGGGCGCGCTGATCGCCGGCGTCTCGCTCTCGACCTTTCCTTACGCGCTCGACGTCACGGCCAAGGTCACGACGCTCCGCGACTTCTTCATCACGCTGTTCTTCGTGGCGCTGGGCATGACCATTCCCGTGCCCGGCCTCTCGGTGATCGGGCTGGCCTTGATGATTGCCGCGTTCACGGTGGTGAGCCGCCTCGTCACTACCTTCACGCCGCTCTATCTGATGAAGCAGGGTCTGCGCGCGAGCCTGCTGCCCGCGATCAATCTGGCGCAGATCTCCGAGTTCTCTCTGGTGGTGATCCAGACCGGCGTCGCCGACAATCACATCGCGGCTGAAACGGCGAATGCGGCCTCCTTCGCCTTCGTGGTGCTGGCGGTGCTCTCGACCTTCGTCATGGCGCGCAGCGACAAGGTCACCCGCTGGGCCATCGGCCCGCTCAAGCGGATCGGCTTGCGCGATCTCGACCATGGCAGCGGCCACGCCGAGGAGGGGGGCGAAGGCGGCCATGGCGAAGCGCGCCGCATCGTCATCCTCGGCTTTTTCCGCAGCGCGAGCGCGCTGCTGGCCGAGATCGAACGGCAGACCCCGGTCCTGCTGGAGCAGATCACGGTGATCGACTTCAACCCCAATGTGTACCAGACCCTGCTTTCGCGCGGCCTGCACGTGATCTATGGCGACATCAGCAGCGCCGACACGCTGCTCCATGCCGGGATCGGCAAGTCCGAGATGATCATTCTCAGCGTGCCGGATGCGCTGCTGAAGGGGGCCAGCAATGAGAAGCTGGTCCGCCACGTCCGCACCCTCAATCCCAAGGCCCTGATCGTCGCCACCGCCGATCTCCTGTCCGACGTCGGCGAGCTCTACGCGGCAGGCGCCAGCTATGTCACCGTGACCCGGCTCAGCGACGCTCATGAATTGTTTACGGTGATCGAGGCCGCCCAGGCCGGCCTGTTGGCCGACAAGCGCGCCGAGCTCGATGCTCGGCTTGGCGAGCGGCGCGAAGTGCTGCCCTGAGGGCGGTGCGGCCGTCTTCCGTCCGGGCCGGGCGCGCCTATATCCGTGGTATCTTCGGTGCAAGCGTGAAAGCCTGGCTGGGAGCGGCCTCCGGGCATATGCGGTTGCATCCAGGACACTAGCGCTTGGGCCCAAGTCCAGCTAAGGCGTCCGCTAAGCCTCCGGCCCATAACCAATAGAGATTGGGACATGCCCGATACCGTTCAGGAAGTTTTGCAGGCCTTTGCCCGGGGCGAGCTTGTCGTCGTGACCGACGACGAGGATCGCGAGGGCGAGGGCGATCTGATCGTCGCCGCCTCATTCTGCACAGCGGAAAAGATGGCCTTCATCATCCGCCACACCTCCGGCATCGTCTGCGCGCCGATCACCACCGAGGACGCGCGGCGGCTGCGGCTCGATCCGATGGTCGCCCACAACGATTCCGCCCACACCACAGCCTTCACGGTCTCGATCGACTACAAGCCCGACGGCGGCACCGGCATCTCGGCCGAGGAGCGCGCCTCCTGCTGCCGTGCGCTGTCCAATCCCAACGCTGGCGCCAACGACTTCGCCCGTCCGGGCCACATCTTCCCGCTGATCGCCAAGGACGGCGGCGTGCTGCTGCGCTCCGGCCACACCGAGGCCGCGGTCGATCTCTGCAAGCTCTCAGGGCTGCCGCCGGTCGGCGTCATCAGCGAATTGATGAACGACGACGGCAGCGTGATGAAGGGCGAGCAGGTTTCCCAGTTCGCCGCCAAGCACAAGTTGAAGCACGTCACCATCGCCGACATGATCGCCTATCGCCAGGCACGCGAAAAGCTGATCGAGCGGGTCTCGACCTTCACCACCGAAAGCCCGATCGGGCCGCTCCAGGGCTATGCCTACCGCTCGCCGTTCGATTCCATCGCCCACGTCGCTTTCGTCTACAACGGCGTCGGCGACGGCAAGAACGTGCTGACGCGCTTTCACAAGCCGAACATCGTCAAGGACACCTTTACCGGCCACAAGCGCATGGCGGCCGTGCTCGAGCAGTTCAAGAAGTCCGGCCGCGGCGTGCTGGTTTATCTGCGCGATGGCGCGGCCGGCGTCCCTGTGGCCCCGCTGGCTGATGAGAGCGCGACGGAAGCCGACCGCAACCGCCAGTGGCGCGAAGTCGGCGTCGGCGCCCAGATCCTGCGCGATCTCGGCGTCACCTCGATCCGCCATCTCACCTCGTCGGTGCATGACTACAAGGGCCTCTCGGGCTTCGGCATCGAGATCGTCGCCAACGAGCAGCTTGAAAGCTAGCGCTGTCATTCCGGGGCCTGCGACGCGCATCCCCGGGATTCACGCAGACCGATACATCTGCAATGCAATTGCACTTGTTGCCGCGGCGTTTTAGTTTGTCGGCAATTTTTAGACGGAACCAGACCGAAAGGACGTTTCATGAGCGTGCGCCCTCAGACCAAGGACAAGCCGGCTGCGGCTTCCTTCCAGTGGGACGATCCGTTCCTGCTCGATGAGCAGCTGACCGAGGACGAGCGCATGGTGCGCGACACCGCCCGCGCCTACGCCCAGGACAAGCTGCTGCCGCGTATCACCAAGGCCTATCTCGAAGAGACGACGGATCGCGAGATCTTCAACGAGATGGGCGAGCTCGGCCTGATCGGCATCACGCTGCCGGAGGAATATGGCTGCGCCAACGCGAGCTACGTGGCTTATGGCCTCGTCGCGCGCGAGATCGAGCGGGTCGATTCCGGCTATCGTTCGATGAATTCGGTGCAGTCCTCCCTGGTGATGTACCCGATCTACGCCTATGGCGACGAGAACCAGCGCAAGAAGTACCTGCCGAAGCTCGCCAGCGGCGAGTGGGTCGGCTGCTTCGGCCTGACCGAGCCCGATGCCGGCTCCGACCCGTCCGGCATGAAGACCCGCGCCGAGAAGGTCTCCGACGGCTATCGCCTGACCGGCAGCAAGATGTGGATCTCGAACGCGCCGATTGCCGACGTGTTCGTGATCTGGGCCAAATCGGCCGAGCACGGCAACCAGATCCGCGGCTTCGTGCTGGAGAAGGGCATGAAGGGCCTCTCCGCGCCGAAGATCGGAAGCAAGCTCAGCTTGCGCGCTTCCATCACCGGCGAGGTCGTGATGGACGGCGTCGTGGTCCCGGAAAGCGCGCTGCTGCCCAACGTTTCCGGCCTCAAGGGTCCGTTCGGCTGCCTCAACCGCGCCCGCTACGGCATCTCCTGGGGCGCGCTCGGCGCCGCCGAGGACTGCATGCATCGCGCCCGCCAGTACACGCTCGACCGCAAGCAGTTCGGCAAGCCGCTCGCCGCGACCCAGCTGGTGCAGAAGAAGCTCGCCGACATGGAAACCGAGATCGCACTCGGCCTCCAGGGCTCGCTTCGCGTCGGTCGCCTGATGGACGAGGGCAAGTTCGCGCCCGAGATGATCTCGATCATGAAGCGCAACAATTGCGGCAAGGCCCTCGACATCGCCCGCGTCGCCCGCGACATGCACGGCGGCAACGGCATCTCGGCTGAGTACCACGTGATGCGCCACGTCCATAACCTCGAGACGGTCAACACCTACGAGGGCACCCACGACGTCCACGCCCTGATCCTGGGCCGCGCGATCACGGGCATTCAGGCGTTTTTCTGAGCAAAGCCGCCCGAGCGCGGGATGCGACTGAACTCTCCAAGTGCGTCATGGCCGGGCAAAAGCGCGAAGCGCGTCTTCGCGCTAGATGTCCCGGCCATCCGCGTCTTAGACCACGCGAAGAACGTGGATGCCCGGCACAAGGCCGGGCATGACGAAGTCAGCAAGGTATGTGCAAGCCATGTCCGACAACGACGATGTCCCGTTCAACCGCAACTTTCCGCTTAAAGCCGGTGTCGTCGAGGAAGTCCGCCCTGGCGTGCGGCGGGTGCTCTGTAACAATCCGAGCCCGTTCACCTTCACCGGTACCGTCAGCTACATCGTAGGCACTGGCAACGTCGCGATCATCGATCCCGGTCCCGACGATGAGGCTCATGCGGCCGCGCTGCTCGACGCCGTGCGCGGCGAGACGGTGAGCCATATCTTCGTCACCCACACCCACCGCGACCACTCGCCCAACACACCGCGCATCAAGCAGGCGACCGGCGCGCCGGTTTATGCCGAGGGCCCGCACCGCGCCTCGCGCCCGCGCTTCGAGAGCGAAAGGCACAATCCGGAATCCGGCTCTGATCGCGACTTCGTCCCCGATATCAGGATCGCTCATGGTGACGTCGTCGAAGGCTCCGGCTGGCGGCTCGAGGCCGTGGCGACGCCCGGTCACACCGCCAACCATCTCGCCTTTGCCTGGCCCGAGCGCAAGTTCAACTTCGTCGGCGATCACGTCATGGGCTGGTCGACCTCGATCGTGGCGCCGCCCGATGGCTCGATGATCGACTACATGGAATCGCTCGACCGGCTCGCTGCGCGCGAGGAGGATCTGTATTTCTCCGGCCATGGCCCCGAAATCCCAGACGGCCCGCGCTTCGTGCGTTTCCTGATCCGCCACCGCAAGGCGCGCGAGGCCTCGATCCTGCACCGCCTTGCCAAGGGTGAGACCGACATCCCGACCATGGTGCGCGCAATCTATATCGGCATCGATCCCAGGCTGACCACGGCCGCCGGCTATTCCGTGCTGGCGCATCTGGAGGATCTCGTCGCGCGCGGCGTTGTCGCGACAGACGGCGATCCCGTGATCGGCGGAACGTACCGGATGGCGAACGCCTAGCTCGCGGTTACTTCTTCACTGTCTTCGCCGGCGCCTTCGGCGGCGCGACCGGGGTCTTCTTCACCGGCTTCAGCGCGTCGGCGTCGGCTGCGGTGTTGAGGTCATCGATGAATTTCGTCACGCGCGCGGCGTTGCTTCCGAGATCGCTCTCGAAATAGCGCGAGGCGGAGCGGATATCGACCCGGGAATCGTCGCCGTCAGGCACGACCCTGATCGAGATGTCCTCGCGAAAGCCCATGATCGGCGTGCGCGCCACCGCCTCGATGCGGCCCATGCGGCGCGGTGGCTGCGGCTCGCGTTCGTCGATGACGGTCCATTTGCGCTTGATGACGAGCTGGCGCGCGATCGCATAAGCGCGGTCAACGGGGATCTCGAGCTCGATCGGCTCGATGTCGGGATAGAAGTGGCGCTGCTGCTCGGCCGAATAGAGACCGGCATAAACGGCGGTGTTGGTGCCGTCGCCGGTGCGCAGGCGCGACAGCGCGTCGAAGCGCGGCGGATCGATCGGGTCGGTGGTGATGTCGTGGATCGGCGGCAGCTTGCGGTACAGCAGGGCCTGATAAGCGGGATAGGCGAGGATCGCCCCGTCGATCAGGAAGGCGAGCAGGATGCGCGCCATGCCGCGCGACCCGTTCTGCCAGATCGCGGCAAAGCCGGCGAGGCCGAACAGAATGGAAAGCGCGGCGATCGCGAGCCCGCCGAAGAAGGTCGCCAGCGCCGGCTTCATCTCCAGGAAGTCGAAACGGACGATGATGATCGATACCACCACCGCCACCACCGCGAACACGGCCAGATTGCGCGCCCAGCTCGCGAGGCTGGACACGGGCTCCGACTGGTAGGGAGCGGAAAACCTGCGGGCCATGCTGTTCCATCACCGATGTAAGTCGCCGGGAGAGGGCACGGGCGACCGGAGCAAGCTGACCTAGCGCATTTTCCGCAGGGCTGTGAAGCGGTTTATCCCCGGTCCTGAACCGGTGAAAGTCCGGGCAGTGGCGATCGAACCAACGGCCCGCGACGCGCCACATAGGTGTGTATGGCGGTTCGAGGGAGAGGCCATGGGGAAGCAAGGGCATATGGGGAAGCAGGGCAACGCGGAGGATAGCGGCGCGGCACAGCCGCAGCGCCTGTTTCTGCTGCGGCTGACGATCCTTGTCGCATTTTGCACCGGATTAGCGATGTCCCCGGGACTATGGATGGGGCCCCGGTCTTATCCACAGGTGCCGGTCTGGTCGCTGCTGCCACCGATCGAGGGCGCCGTGGCGGCAGCACTCTATGGCGCGCTTTTCGTGCTGGCGGCGCTTGCCGTGATCGTTCCTCGCTCGCGCTGGCCGATCGCAGGATTTCTCGCCATTATTGTCGCGTTCTGCCTTGCCGACCAGACGCGGTGGCAGCCCTGGATGTTTCAATACAGCTTCCTGCTCGCGGCCGCAGGGCTCGCGGGCGGAGGCGGCGCGGCGCCGGTCGACGATCTCCAGACGCTGAACCTGGCCCGCCTGGTTATCGTCTTCACCTACGTCTTCTCCGGACTCCAGAAGATCAACCTCAACTTCATGGAGAACGAGTTTTCCTGGATCATCACGCCGATCACCAGCCTGCTTCCGTCGATGACCACGCCTCTCGATGCCTTCGGCTTCTTGGTCCCCTTCGTTCAGGTTGCGTTCGGCGTCGGTCTATTGACCCGCCGTTTCCGTCGCGCCTCGCTCGCGGCCGCGGTTGGCATGCATGTCTTCATTCTGGCGATGTTCGGTCCCCTGGGCTTGAACTGGAACGACATCGTCTGGCCATGGACTGCGGCGATGGCGATGTTCGACGTGCTGCTGTTTTCAAGCCCCGATGACTTCACCTGGCGCGACATCGTCTGGAACGTGCGCGACCTTCGTCATGGCGCGGCAGTGGCGCTGTTCGTGGTGCTGCCGGCGTTGAGCTTCTTCAATCTCTGGGATTCCTACCTGTCCTCGGCGCTCTATTCCGGCAATCTCACCGAGGCGCAGATCTATCTCAGCGATCTCGGCGCGGCGTCGACGCCGGGCAACGTTCGCCCGTATCTGGTCCACACCTCGGAGAATACCAACGTGCTCAATCTCCAGCGCTGGGCGATCGCGGATCTCAACGTGACGCCTTATGCCGAAACGCGCGTCTTCAAGACCATTGCCGGCGATCTGTGCCACGCCCTGCGCGATCGCAGCCAGCTCGTGCTCGTGGTGAAGGAGCAGCGTCTGTTCTTCAGCCGCCCGGAGGTTGGCCTTCGCTGTTCGCAATTGTGAGCGGCCCGAAAACAATGCGGCCCCTCGAGGGGCCGCATTGCCGATGCCGTTGCAGCGCAGCGCTTACGCTGCCGCGTTCGGGAAGCGATATTCCTTGAACTGGTCGCGCAGCGCGGTCTTCAGGATCTTGCCTGTCGCGGTATGCGGGATGCCGTCGACGAAGGCGACGTCGTCGGGCATCCACCATTTGGCGATCTTGCCGTCCATGTATTTGAGGATGTCGTCGCGCGTGGCCTGCTGGCCCTGCTTGAGCTGCACGATCAGTAGCGGCCGCTCGTCCCATTTGGGATGGAAGACGCCGATCACGGCGGCTTCCGCCACCGCCGGATGGCCGACCGCGAGGTTTTCGAGGTCGATCGAGGAAATCCACTCACCGCCGGACTTGATCACGTCCTTGGAGCGGTCGGTGATCCGCATATAGCCAGCCTCGTCGATGGTCGCGACGTCGCCGGTGTCGAAGAAGCCCTCCTCATCGAGGATGTTGGCGTCGAGGCGGAAATAGGCCTTGGCGACCGCGGGCCCGGAGACCTTCAGGCGGCCAAAGGTCTTGCCGTCCCACGGCAGCTCCTTGCCGGCATCGTCGGTGATCTTCATCTCGACCGCGAACGGCGCATAGCCCTGCATTTGCAGCACGTCGAGCCGTGCCTCGCCGGTCGCATTCTGGAACGGCGGCTTCAGCGCCGCGACGCTGCCGATCGGGCTCATCTCGGTCATGCCCCAGGCGTGGCGGACGTTCGCGCCCATGTCGAGGAAGGCCTTGATCATCGAGCGCGGCATCGCCGAGCCGCCGCAGATCACCATCTTCAGGTCCGGCAGCTTCAGATTATTGGCGGTCATGTGCTGGAGCAGCATCAGCCACACCGTCGGCACGCCGGCGGTGTGCGTCACTTTCTCGGTGGAGAGCAGCTCGTAGACCGAGGCGCCGTCGAGCTTGGGCCCGGGCATCACCAGCTTGGTGCCCTGCGAGGGCGCGGAGAAGGCGATGCCCCAACTGTTGGCATGGAACAGCGGAACCACCGGCAGCATCGTCTCCGAGGCGCTGGTGCCGAGCGCGTCGACATTGTTGGCCATCAACGCGTGCAGCACGTTGGAGCGATGCGAATACAGCACGCCCTTCGGGTCGCCGGTCGTGCCGGACGTGTAGCACATCGCCGCCGCCGTGTTCTCGTCAAAGTCCTTCCATTTGAATTTGCCGTCGGCCTCGGCGATCCAGTCCTCGTAGGCCACGACGTTCTTCAACGTGGTCTCGGGCATATGCGCCTTGTCGGTGAGGATGATGTACCGTTCGACGCTCGGCAGCTTGTCGGCGAGCTTTTCCAGTACGGGGACGAAGGTGAGATCGACCATCACGATGCGGTCTTGCGCATGGTTGATGATCCAGCCGATCTGCTCGGGGAAAAGCCGGGGATTGACGGTGTGGCAGATGGCGCCGATGCCCATGATGCCGTACCAGACCTCGAGATGGCGCCAGGTGTTCCAGGCGATCGTGGCGACGCGGTCGCCGAGCTTGATGCCGTCGCGCTCCAGCATCTGCGAGACCTTGAGCGCGCGCTGGTGGATTTCGGCGTAGGTGGTGCGATGGATCGGTCCCTCGACCGATCGCGTCACGACCTCCTGCTTGCCATGAATCTTGGCGGCGTGTTCGATGATCCGGTGGCAGAGCAGGGGCCAATCTTGCATCAAGCCGAGCATTCAGACGTTCCTCCGAGAAGTCGCTGGGCGCGTTATCGCTCTCAGCGCAGGGCCAAAGAATTGTCATGAGTTTTAGCCTGCCGGACTTTCGCCGCAAATGGTCTTGTCGCGGCAATATGTCCACCCGCGCGGCAATGGTTACCGCTGCGCTGGGGCTAACGCTTGTGCTCGCGGATCGGGCGGAGGCGCGAAACTATGCTGCGCCGCTCGATATCTTTGGTCTTGGTACCCCACGGCCGCACAGAAGCCCTCGTTCCGCCAAGATACCGCTACCAAAGCCTCGCCCCGAGGAGGCCCCCAAAGCAACGGACAAGGCCGCGACGGAGACCGACGGCAAGCCTTCGCTAGACAAGCCTTCCCCGGACAAACCCAGCAAACCGGCCGAGGCCGCGCCGCCGCCCGAGAAGCAACTCTCGGCCTGTCGTATCGCGCTGACCGAGGAGATCGCAGTCGCGCCGTCCATTCCCGATATCCATGGCCCCGGCGCCTGCGGCGGCGAGGATCTGGTGCGGCTGGAAGCGATCGTGCTGCCGGACAAGCGCAAGGTCGCAGTCAAGCCGGCGGCAATCCTCCGCTGCACCATGGCATCGGCGATCGCCGATTGGGTCCGCACCGACATGGTGCCGCTGGCCGCGAGCCTCGGCTCGACCATCACCGACCTCGACAATTTCGACAGTTTCGAGTGCCGCGGCCGCAATCGCATCGTCGGCGCGATGCTGTCCGAGCACGGCAAGGCCAACGCGCTCGACGTGCGCTCGCTCAAGCTCGCCAACGGCCAGTCGATCGGCCTGACGGAGCGCACCATGTCGCGCGACGTGCGCGAGCGCGTGCTGCATTCGGTCTGCTCGCGCTTTTCCACGGTGCTCGGCCCGGGCTCGGACTGGTATCACGAAGACCACATCCACCTTGATCTGGCGCAGCGGCGCAACGACTACCGGATCTGCCAGTGGAACATCTGGGACCCCTTGCCCCAGGTCGCGCCTCTGCTGCCGGCCGAGCGCCCCGAGGAGGCGCCGCCCCGCGAGGTCGCGGCCAAGTCGGAGGGCACCAAGGATGGGGCTGACGATCAGGAGAGCGCGAAACCTGCCGCGCCGGCGGACAAGCCGGCAGCCGACTCCGGCAAGAGCAAGCCGCCAACAAAAAAGCGCCGGTAAAACCGGCGCTTTTCAAAAACCTTCAGATCACGCGGAGATCAATTAGTTGCTGGTCTGATAACCACCGCCCTGGAGGGCCAGCCGCGAATTGTACGGCGAGTCGCCGTGCTTGGGCTCGAGCACAACCACGATGGTGCCGAGCTTGACGCGGCCGTAAAGATCGATCGCATCCTCGTTGGTCAGGCGGATGCAGCCCGAGGAGATCGAGGCGCCGATATATTCAGGCTGGTTGGTACCGTGGATGCGGAACAGCGTGTCCTTGCCGCCGGAATAGAGGTACAGCGCGCGCGAGCCCATCGGATTGTCGGGGCCGGGAGCGACAAAGGTCGGCACGCCCAGGCGCGAGATCTCGCCGGGCGTCGGATGCCACGCCGGCCATTCCGTCATGCTGCCGACCTTGGCGATGCCCGACCAGGCCATGGCCTCTTCGCCGACGGTGATGCCGTAGCGGATCGCCTTGCCGCCATCCATCACGTAATAGAGGTAGTGGTTGTCGGAATCGACCACGATCGAGCCCGGCGATTCCTTGCGGTGGTAGTCGACGATGGCGCGGCGGAAGGGCTCTGCGACCGGGGTGTTTTCATACCGGATCTTGGCGAGCAGTTCCTTGTCCTTGGGCTTGAAGCTCTGGGTGTTGGTGGCCTCATAATGCGTGCCCTGCATGCAGCCCGACAACATGAAGCCGGCGGCCAAAATACCAAGCGTAACTTTCAGCGACGACATGATTTGGTTCCAATCGAAAACAACAAGCTTTCGCGGGGCTTGAGCCAAGCTCAATTCCACGACTCCTTGGACCCTATTATCGTTGAAATCTGCCACAATTCCAGCTTTTAGGGGCTTGTCCCGCGCTGCGAGACCCAACCTGTGGCTTTTTTGCCGCAATTTTTGCGACCTTAAGCTGGATTTTGGGCGTGGAATTCCGGATTGTCGATTCTGTGCCACAGTTGGGCCATGCCGTCGCCATAAATGCAAACGCCCCGTTAATGTGCTTGTCATCATGAACTTGTCAGAATCGCGCTAAGGGCTGTCATTCTGTCGCAGGCCCTCCCTGGAGTTGTTCATGTTTTCTGTGTTCGTTCCCACCGACTCCTCCCTGAAGAAGGCCGTTGTCGACGATCTCGCCGCTGTGCCGGAACACGCCGTGTGGATCGATCTGTTCAATCCGACCGCAGCCGAGGACAAGGCGGTGGAGAAGCTCTCGGGGATCGCGATCCCGACGCGGGAGGACATGCAGGAGATCGAGATCTCGAGCCGGCTCTATATCGAGAGCAGCGCGCGCTACATGACCGCGACGCTGATGTGCCACTCCGACACCGACATGCCCCGGACCACGGCGGTGACCTTCATCCTTGGCGACCATCGCCTGGTCACGGTCCGCTACGACCAGCCCAAGCCGTTCGCCCTGGTCGAGGCCAAGCTGGCGCGGTCCTGCACCCCGGGGATCACCGGCGAGATGGTGCTGATGGAACTGCTGGACGCCGTGATCGACCGTTGCGCCGACATTCTGGAACGCTGCGGCGCCGAGATCGACCAGGTCTCGCATGACATCTTCGAGCCGGAGAGCGAGCGTCACGGCCACGCCAAGCAATATTCTCAGATCCTGATCTCGATCGGCCGCAAGGGCGATTTGACCTCCAAGGTTCGCGAGAGCCTGGTGTCGATCGGCCGTGTCGTCGCCTTCCTTTCGGCGGTGGTGGAGGGCGTGAAATGGTCAAAGGACATGCGCGAGCAGCTCAAGACCATGCAGCGCGACGTCGTCTCGCTGACCGACCACGCCTCCTATCTCTCCAGCAAGATCACCTTCGTGCTCGACGCCATGCTCGGCGTCGTCAATCTCGAGCAGAACAACATCATCAAGCTGTTTTCGGTCATGGCTGTTGTCCTGATGCCGCCGACACTGATCGCCTCGATCTACGGCATGAACTTCAAGTCGATGCCGGAACTCGAATGGACGCACGGTTATCCCTTTGCGCTCGTGTTGATGGTGTGCGCTGCGATCGTTCCGTACTGGATCTTCAAGTGGAAGAAGTGGCTTTAATAGCTACCGAGACCTTACGCCGGTCGCAGAGACAGGGCTGATGGTGTCGCAGAATAGAGCGCCATTGCGGCGACGCGGTGATGCGTGTGCTGCGCCCCAATTCCTCCGGTAAAATTTGAGCGGTGGGCTGAACGTTTGCGCGAAACTTGTCTGCGATAAGCAGAGGGTTAGCCGCGAGGAAAAACCATGGTTGAAAAACACATAACGACGCCCCGCAACGTCATCGATCTGACGAGCTATCGTCAGGCCGTGGCGAGCGGCAAGGCGCCGTCGTTGTCGGCACGCATGTGCCGGCACTGTGGTGCTCCGCTGCTCGATGGCGAGAACGACGATGACTGCTCGACTGCATTCGACGCTGCCGCTCCAAATGCTGCAGCTTTGAGGCTGCGCGAACGGTCGCGTCGGATTCGCCTGGATTGAGGAGCGGAAGGAAGGGCGGGCGATCCAGTCTTGCGGCGGCGTTGTCTGGATCGCCTTGCTTCCCGCCTTTCGCGGCAAATCCCCTAGCGCTTCACGATCTGCGCCGTCGAGACGATGGTCTCGGCGATTAAGCCGTCGCGGCTGAACGATGCCAGATGGCTCTCGACGTCCCGCAACACGGCCTCGACGTTGTCGCCCAATGCTTCCGGTGAGGACGACGAGTAAGTAAGGGTGCGTTGCGCCAGGTCCTGCATGCTGACCATGTGGCTGGTCTCGACGGTGACGAGCTCGGTCGGGGCAAAGGCGCTGCCGCGGAAGAACGCGGGCAGGTCGCGATGGGTCCGCGTGCCCTTGCCGGCCTCCTCCCAGAGCTTGGCGGGCGACCAGCGGCGGCGGATCTCGTTGTAGCCATCAAGCCATGGGTTGCGGCCGTCGGTGACCGAGAACGAAGCGCAGATCAGGATCGCGCCGTCGCGCGCAACCAGCCGGTCGAGCCGCGCGAGCGTTGCATCGCGATCCATCCAGTGCAGCGCGCGGCCGATCGTGACGATGTCGAACGTGCCGATCTCGGAGGCGAGCGTCTCGGCCTTGCCCGCGATCAGTGCAAGCTCTTGCCCCGCGCGCGCCGCCGCCTGTCGCGCAGCCTCGAGCATCGCCGTTTCAGGGTCGACGCCGACGATACGGCCGACATAGGGCGCGAAGCCGAGCGCGAGCAGCCCGGGCCCGGTCCCGAGATCGATCAAGGCGCATCGTTCGGAGAGGCCGAGCTTGTGCGCGACGCGGCGAAAGAACTCGCTCGGGTAGGGTGGTCGCAAGTGCTCGTAAGTTGACGCCGTGCTCGCAAACCGGCCCATGCGTCACCCTCGATGCGTCACCTGGCCTAGACGTGCTGGCCGCCGTTGATGTGGATCTCGGCGCCGTTGACGTAAGAACTGGTGTCCGTGCACAGCACGTAGATGATCTTGGCGACCTCGTCCGGTGTGCCGAGGCGGTGCATCGGAATTTGCTGGTCGACGATCTTCTCGGTGCCCGGCGACAGGATCGAGGTGTCGATCTCGCCCGGCGCGATCGCGTTGACGCGCACGCCGACGCGGCCGAAGTCCGAGGCCATCTCGCGCGTCAGGGACGCGAGCGCCGCCTTGGAGGTCGCGTACGCCGCGCCCGCGAAGGGATGCACGCGCGAGCCCGCGATCGAGGTGACGTTCACGACCGAGCCCCTGGCCGCCTTCAGCTCCTCGATCAAGCCGCGCGCGATCATGATCGGCGCGAAGAAGTTGACGTGGAAGACGTGCGTCCAGGTGTCGAGGTCGGTGTCGACCGAACCGAGGCGTGAGCCGCCTGGGCCTTTCGGCGAGATCGCGGCGTTGTTGACCAGCGCGTGCAGCATGCCGCCTTCGAGGCGATCGCGGATGTCGGAGATCGCGCGCGTGGTGTCCGCGGGATTGCCGAGGTCGACCTGGATGTGATCCTCGGGGCCTGCGTCCCACGGGCAATCTTCCGGGAAGGGATGCCGCGAGCAGGTGATGACGCGCCAGCCCGCCGACGAGAAGCGGATCACGGTGGCGTGGCCGATACCGCGACTTGCTCCGGTCAGGAGTAGCGTGCGGCGCGGCGCATTGGACGAATGCGGCATGGACATCTTTCAGGTCGGCCTAAAGATCGAGACAAGGCTCAAGGATACATCCGCGTCTTGGACCACGGCCGACCGGCCGCGTCACGGCGAAATTCGATGCGGTCGTGCAGGCGGAATGGGCGGTCGTGCCAGAACTCGATGCGTGAGGGCGTGATGCGCCAGCCGCTCCAGCCCGGCGGCCGCGGCACGTCGCCGATGACGTGTTTGGCCGCGACCTTTGCGATGGCCTGCTCGAAGGCGAAGCGGCTCTCGAGCTCTTGCGACTGCTTGCTCGCCCAGGCGCCGATCTGCGCCTGTTTCGGTCGCGTCGCGAAATAGGCGTCGGCCTCGGCATCGGTCACCGGCGTCACGTTGCCGCGGATGCGGACCTGACGGCGCAGCGACTTCCAGTGAAAAAGTAAAGCCGCCTTAGGATTTGCGGCGAGTTCGCGGCCCTTTTGGCTTGCGATGTGGCTGTAGAAGACAAATCCTTCGGTATCGAAGCCCTTCATCAGCACCATGCGCACGTCAGGCAGGCCATCGGGATCGACGGTTGCGAGCGCCATGGCGTTCGGATCGTTCGGCTCGCTCTTGATCGCCTCGTTCAGCCAGGCCTCGAACAGCGCAAAAGGCTCGTCGGCGGCGGTGAAATCACCGGATGTTAAGGGTGTCTGGTGTTTCATCGAGGTCGTGTCGGTCATGTCTGGAGTCCGAATTGCGTCCCGCGGCCCAAAGCGCGCTGTTGTCTGCTACGGCCCTATATAGGGCATGGCGACGCGTTGGCCTATCGGCGATGCGGCCGTCGGGCCTTGCGATGACGATGATTTTGATCGGGCTCGGCGCCGGCGGCTGCAGTCTGTCCCGCACTGACACCAACGCCTATGCCAAGGCCGACGACAACGACCTCACCGGCTCGGTCGCACGGCCGGCGAAGGAAGCTCCGCCGACCGAGACCGATCTCGCCTTCGCCCGCAACGCCGCCTCCGACGTGCTGAGCATGGGCGACAAGGATGCCAGTCAGCACTGGGAGAATCCTGAAACCGGCGCGCGCGGTTCGGTGACGCCGATCGCGCAATCCTACGCCGCCGAGGATGGCCGCAAGTGCCGCGATTTCCTGGCGAGCTACGTCAACGGGACGACCGAAAGCTGGCTCCAGGGCGCCGGCTGCCAAAGCAGCCGTGGCCGTTGGGAGATTCATACGCTAAAGCCGTGGCGGAGCTGAGCATGATCCGGGAACCCATTTTCCGATAAGATCGTGCTCGAATCGTAACGGGTCGCTTCACTCGACTAGTTGCAAAAATGCCACTCGCCCCCCACATGAGGCTCAGCTGGGGCGGGGAGCCCTTTGAACAATCGACTTTCCCTAGAGGAGACGTGACGGATGCGCGACCCCTATGAGGTCTTGGGGGTGCCGCGGAGCGCCAACGCTGCCGCGATCAAGAGCGCCTATCGCAAGCTGGCCAAGAAGCATCATCCCGACAGCAACAAGGATGATCCCAAGGCCGCCGAGCGCTTCTCCGAGATCAATTCGGCCAACGAGATCATCGGCGACGAGGACAAGCGCAAGCAGTTCGACCGCGGCGAGATCGATGCCGATGGCAAGCCGCGCTTCCAGGGCTTTCCGGGCGGCGGCGGGCCGCGCGGTCGTGCCGGTCCCGGCGGGTTCGAGAGCTACAATTTCCGTGGCGGCGGGGCAGGCCCCGGCCAGGGCGCGGGCGCCTTCGAGGACATCCTCAACAGCATGTTCGGCGGCGGGGTGCGCGGTGCGCGGCCCGGGGCCGGCGGCGGCGCCCAGTTCGAATTCGACACCGGCGGGGTCGGGCTCGATCTCGACGTCAACGTCGCCATGTCCGTCTCACTGGAAGAATCGGTCAAGGGCGGCGAGAAGCGCGTCCGGCTACCGAATGGCAAGGAACTCAACGTCAAGATTCCGGCCGGCGTCGTCGAGGGTCAACAGATCCGGCTGCGCGGCCAGGGCGAGAGCGCCCAGGGCCATCCGCCCGGCGATCTCCTGATCACCATCAGCATCGCGCCGCACCCGTTCTTCAAGATCGAGGGTGCTGACCTCAGGATCGACCTGCCGGTCACGCTCTACGAGGCTGTGCTCGGCGGCAAGGTCCGCGTGCCCACGCTCGGCAATGCCGTGGAATTGTCGGTCCCGAAAAACACCTCCAGTGGCCGGACCTTCCGCCTCAAAGGTAAGGGCTTGCCGAAATCTGGCGGGACCGGGGATCTCTTCGTCACCGTCAGGATTATGCTACCGGACGGGAACGACGCCGAGCTTGAAGCATTGATGGAAAAGTGGCGGGACCAACACCCCTACAATCCACGTAGCGGACTTGGTTAGGGCGAGATCGGAACTGAAGGGGTTCTCCTAAAGACTGTGAGCATTGCCCGTACGGATGATGCTCGTCATATCTCCGAGGCGTGGTAGCGCTTCTTGGCTTGCATGGTCGACGCGTCGACTGTCCGGCGGGGCAGCCGATAAAAAGGTGCGGCCTCGAGAGGGGGACCAGCGCGGTACCAAAAACCCCAATCGAGGCCGCCCGCGTCGATCGGCGGATCGAACGCTGCTCATAATCGCGTGAGCACCCGGTGCGATAATGAGACGCACACATGTCTTGATTCCAAATTTTCAATGACGGAATCGAGGCACGGCGTTTGCGCGGTTGTTTAGCCGCCGGTTTTCTCTGCCTGGTCGTACACCGCCTGCGCCACCTTGGTAAGGCGATCGCGGTCGGCGCCGCCGCCGCTGACGACGTAGCCGACGCCGCGCTCGGCCCAGAACAGCGCCCCGTCCTTGTCCGCCCTGGCGTATCGCATCTGCGTTGCGCCGCTCTCGGTCTTGGAAGTGTAGATCGTGTAGCGCTCGCCGGAGGCGCCCTCATACATCAGGAAGGACGCCGGCCCGTTCGGGCCCGGCAGCAGCCGGCCGCCGACCAGTTTCAGCCCGCTCGCCTCCAGATTGGGCGCGAACACGGTCCAGCCGCAACGCCGGGTCAGCCAGGCCTGGAGGTGGTCGCGCTCGTTGCCGCCGACCTCGACGGGATGGCGGACCTCGACGACATAGAGGCGGTGGGCATCGAGCGCATCCGTCGTAAAGCTCTGGAAGGTCGAGGGCGCGTTGGCGGCGCCATGCGCCACCCAGCCGGCCGTGCCGCCGGCGACGAAGGCGACCAGCGCAGCCGCGACCGCACCGTAGAGCCATTGCCGCGGACGGCGCTCCAGCCGCTCGAGCTCCAGCCGGGCCGGCACCGGCTCCTGGGCGACGTTGTCGTAGCGGGCGTGCAGCATCTCGGCCATGGCGCGCCAGGACTGCACCCGCTCGGCATCCTCGGGGTGCGCGGCAAGCCAGGCCTCGACGTCGGCGCGGCGCTCGGTCGGCAGCTCGCCATCGACAAAGGCGTGCAGCTCGTCTTCGGTCACGGGAATATTGCGGTCGTTCATATCGGTCGTCTCTGGCTCTGCGGCCCAAAATATCTGACGCGGTTCAACTGCGCTGCTTCTCTCTCCGTGCAGCGGACGCGGTATGCGCGATGCATCAATCCTGCCATCATTTCACCCGCCTGAGCGACGGACGCTCACCCTCCAGCGACGCTTTAACGTGTGCGCGGGCGCGCGCCAGGCGGGACATGACGGTGCCGATCGGCACGCCCTGGATGTCGGCGACCTCGCGGTAGCTCATGCCTTCCAGCATCACCAGGAGCAGCACCGAGCGTTGCTCCTCGACCAGCGTCGAGAGTGCCCGTTCGATGTCGCGTCCTTCGGCCTCCGTCCCGCTGGCATCCGGGTTGTTCTCCGTCAGCTGGATGAATTGCGGACGCCTTGCCAGCGAGCGCCGCCGATTCTTGTTGAGGTTGGTCAGGATCGTGTAGAGCCAGCTCCTGACGTCGCCTCCGAGAAACAATCGCTCCGAACGCAGCGCACGCACCAGCGTGTCCTGCACCAGATCGTCGGCCGCATCCGCATCGCGCGTCAGCGCACGGGCGTAGCGGCGCAACGCCGGGATCATGGCTTCCACGCTCTGGCGAAACGCACTCATTGCCGTCTGGACGTCCTTCACATCAGGCGCGAGCGCCTCAACGATCATAACACCCGAACGGAACGGCTATTCCGGCGCTGGAAACAGCGTTAACGCCGCGTATTAGGACTGTACCGCAGGGGAGGGCTGGTGTACCTCCAGACCTTAACGGGAGCTACAGGACGTTAGCAAATGGCGCAGAATTCAGGTCTGATGCAAGGCAAGCGCGGGGTGATCCTCGGCGTCGCCAACAACCGCTCGATCGCCTGGGGCATCGCCAAGGCATGCCAGGCCGCCGGCGCCGAGATTGCACTCACCTACCAGGGCGATGCGCTGAAGAAGCGGGTCGAGCCACTCGCCGCCGAGCTCGGCGCGCTCTTGCTCGGCCATTGCGACGTCACGGATGCTGCGACCATCGATGCGGTGTTCGACGTGCTGAAGGAGAAGTGGGGCAAGATCGATTTCGTCGTGCACGCGATCGCATTTGCCGACAAGGATCAGCTCGAGGGCCGCTACGTCGACACCACCGCCGACAACTTCTCCAAGTCGATGCTGATCTCCTGCTACTCGCTGACTGCGGTCGCGCAGCGCGCCGAGAAGCTGATGACCGACGGCGGTTCGATCATCACGCTGAGCTATTACGGCTCCGAGAAGTGGATGCCGAACTACAACGTCATGGGCGTCGCCAAGGCGGCGCTGGAGGCGAGCGTGCGTTATCTGGCCGCCGATCTCGGCGAGAAGGCGATCCGCGTCAACGCAATTTCTGCGGGACCGATCAAGACGCTGGCGTTCGCCGGCATCGCCGATTCACGCCTCCTCCTGAAATACAACGAGGTCAACGCGCCGCTGCGCCGCAACGTGACGATCGAGGAGGTCGGCGACAGTTCGCTGTATTTCCTGTCCGACCTGTCGCGTGGCGTCACCGGCGAAGTGCATCACGTCGATGCCGGTTACCACGTGCTCGGTATGAAGCGCCCCGACGCGCCGGATGTGTCGATCGGTAGCAAGGACTAACCACCACCCGGAATGCCCGTGCCCACGATCTACTACCTTCGCCACGGCGAGACCGAGTGGAATGCGCTCGGCAGGCTCCAGGGCACCAAGGACGTTCCGCTGAACGCGCGCGGCCGCGGCCAGGCCGTGCAGGCAGGCCTCATCCTGGCCGATCTCTTCAAGCGAGACGGCCGCGACAAGGCGGCGCTGCCCTATGTATCGAGCCCGCTCGGCCGTGCCCGCCAGACCATGGAACTCGCGCGCGGCAAGCTCGAATTGCCGGTCGGGGATTATGCGCTGGACGATCGCCTGCGCGAGATCGGCTACGGCGTTTGGGAAGGGCTGACGCTGGCCGAGAGCGAGGCGAAAGATCCCGACATCTATGCCAGGCGCCTCGCCGACAAATGGACGGTGGGGCCCGCGGGCGCGGAGACCTATGCGGATGTGCAGGTCCGCGTTCGCGCCTGGTACGACGAGCTTCGGACCGACACCGTTGCGGTCGCCCATGGCGGCACCTGCCGGGCCCTGATGGTCTCGCTCGGCCTGGAGACGCCGACCAGCGCCGCCGAGCTCTATATCGAGCAGGGCGCCGTCTACGTGTTCCGCGACGGTCGGCTGGACAAGTATAGTTAAGCCTTGAGGTCCTTCCGGAGCGACAGCCGGGTTTGACCCCCGGCCCCCCGCGCGTTACCACACGCCGGAACCGAGCCAGCGAGCAGCGATGTCCTTCAACACCTTCGGCCACATGTTTCGCGTCACCACCTTTGGCGAGAGCCATGGGGTGGCGATCGGCTGCGTGGTCGACGGCTGCCCGCCCATGATCCCGCTCACCGAGGCGGACATCCAGCAGGATCTCGATCGCCGCAAGCCGGGCCAGTCGCGCTTCACCACCCAGCGCCAGGAGCCGGACCAGGTCAAGATTCTGTCCGGCGTAATGGCGCATCCCGAGACCGGCGTGCAGGTGACGACGGGCACCCCGATCGGGCTCCTGATCGAGAACACCGACCAGCGCTCGAAGGACTATTCGGAGATCAAGGACAAGTTTCGCCCCGGTCACGCCGACTTCACCTATGAGGCGAAATACGGCCTGCGCGACTATCGCGGTGGCGGCCGCTCCTCCGCGCGCGAGACCGCGATGCGCGTCGCCGCCGGTGCGATCGCGCGAAAAGTGCTGCCCGACGTCAAGGTCCGCGGCGCGCTGGTGCAGATGGGGCCGCACAAGATCGACCGTGCGAAGTGGGACTGGGACGAGATCGCCAGAAATCCGTTCTTCTGTCCGGACAAGGACAAGGCCGCGTTCTTCGAGACCTATCTCGACGGCATCCGCAAGAGCGGCTCCTCGATCGGCGCGGTGCTCGAAATCGTCGCCGAAGGCGTGCCGGCAGGCCTGGGCGCACCGATCTACGCCAAGCTCGATTCCGATCTGGCGGGCGCGATGATGACCATCAACGCGGTGAAGGGCGTCGAGATCGGCGCCGGCTTTGGCGCCGCCGAACTGACCGGCGAAGAGAACGCCGACGAGATGCGCACCGGCAATGACGGCACGCGCTTCCTGTCCAACCATGCCGGCGGCGTTCTGGGCGGCATCTCCACGGGACAGCCGATCGTGGTGCGTTTCGCGGTGAAGCCGACTTCGTCGATCCTGCAGCCGCGCCTCACTGTCGATCGCCAGGGCGCCGACACCGAGATTTTTACGAAAGGCCGTCACGACCCCTGCGTCGGCATCCGCGCCGTCCCGGTCGGCGAAGCCATGATGGCCTGCGTGCTGGCGGATCACTTTATTCGCGATCGCGGGCAGGTGGGGCGCTAGAGCCCCTGCTTGAAGCTTTTGTGTCGCGGTACCAGCCCACCGCGCAGCTTGACGATCCCACAACTTCGTCGGCAAATGCGACCATGGAAAACCCGGAGCTCCAGCGCATCATCAACTGGCTGATCGACGGCGCCAGGTCGTCGCGGGGGCCGGCCGAGATGATCGCCGACGCCTGTGAGCAGCTGGTCGCCGCCGGCCTGCCGTTGTGGCGGTTCGGCGTCTTCATCCGCACGCTGCATCCCGAGATATTCGGCCGCAACTTCATCTGGCGACAGGGCGAGGAGGTCGAGGTCGGCACCGTCGATTTCGAGATCCTGGACACGCCCGAATTCGCGCGGAGCCCGCTGAAGATCGTGTTCGAGGATGGGCTGGAGGTCAGGGGCCGCATCGACGACATCGACACCAGGCGATTTCCGTTCCTGGAGGACATGCGCGCCGAAGGCGTCACCGACTACATCGCGACGCCGATGCGCTTTCTCGACAGCTCGATCCACGCGATCAGCTGGACCACGCGGCATCCCGGCGGCTTTAGCGACGACGACATCGCAACGATCCGCTCCATCGTCGCCCCGCTGGCGCGCGTCAGCGAGATCGTCACCCTGCGTCGCACCGCCGCGACGCTGCTCGACACCTATGTCGGCAACCGCGCCGGCGAGCGCATCCTCGGTGGCCAGATTCGCCGCGGCCACAATGACACCATGCAGGCCGCGATCTGGCTGTCGGATTTGCGCGGCTTCACGGCGTTGTCGGACCGGCTGCCGGCCGAGACTGTGGTCGATATCCTGAACCGCTATTTCGACTGCCAGGTCACGGCGATCCGCGCCCATGGTGGCGAGGTCCTGAAATTCATGGGCGACGGCCTGCTCGCCGTATTCCCGATCGACGAATATGTCGGCGATGCCACCCATGTCTGCACGCGCGTGCTGGAAGCCGCACGCGAAGCCCGCGCCAGCGTCGATGCGCTCGCGCACCCGGTTGGCGACGTCATCGAGCGCTTCCGCTTCGGCGTCGCGCTGCATGTCGGCAACATCCTCTACGGCAATATTGGCGGGGGCAACCGGCTCGACTTCACCTGTATCGGCCCGGCCGTCAACCTCGCGGCGCGGATGGAAAAGATCGCGGGCCGGCTTGGTCGTACCGTCGTCGCATCGGAAGCCTTCGCCGATGTCTGCCAGCACGACTGGCGCGATCTCGGCGATTTTCCGATCGCAGGATTTTCCAAGGCGCAGCGCGTGTACGGGATCGCCGAGGAGACGCCCGTGGTGATGGCGTGATGCGACGAGATTGCAGATGACCGTCGAACTCCGCCAGATCCAGGTCGCCGAGACCGACGCCTTTCGGGCCGCCGTCGACATCGTCGCCCGCGAGCGCAAATACATCGCGCTGGTCGAGGCGCCGCCGATCGAGCAGGTTCGCGCCTTTGTCGCACGCAATGTCGAGCGCGGCTACCCGCAGATCGTCGCCGTCGTCGACGGCGCCGTGGTCGGATGGTGCAACGTGCCGCCGGCCAGTCGTGCGGTCTCGGCGCATGTCGGCGATCTCTTCATGGGGCTTGTACCGGAGTTCCGAGGCAGAGGCTTTGGCGAGCGGCTGTTGCGGCACGCTGTCCAGGCCGCGGATGTATTCGGCTTCCGACGCATCGAGCTCGGCGTCTTCGCGACCAACACCGCCGCTGCCGCCCTTTATCGCAAGGTCGGGTTCGTCGAGGAAGGCATCAAGCGGATGGCGATCCTGGTCGACGGCACCTATCACGATGAAATCATCATGGCGCGCCTCAAGGGCTAGCCGGCGTTGCGGGGAACGCCGGCCGCTGTGTGCCCTAGTAGGCGATCTTCATCGCCAATGTCGCGGTCACGATCATGATGGCGCCGCCGACGCGGGTTGCGATCTGGGCGAAGGCCATCAGGCCCATGCGGTCCGCGGCGCCGAGAATGGCGACGTCGCCGGTGCCGCCGAGGCCGGAATGACAGGCGGTGACGATTGCGGCCTCGACCGGATACATGTTCAGCCATTTGCCGACGAAGAAGCCGGAGGCGATCATCGCCAGCACCGTCGTCGTGCAGATCGCGATGTAGCCGGGATTGAAGGACGCCACGAGTTGCTGCCATGACACCAGCAGCGTTCCCATCGCCACCAGGATCGCGAAGGTGAGGTTGGTCGACATGAATTTGTTGATCTGGTAGGCGCCGAGCTCCATCTCGGCGGGCAGCAGCTTTGTCAGCTTGAGCGCGACCGCCGCGATGATCATGAGGATCGGGCCGGGAATGCCGGTATAGGGCGCGAGCACCATGCCGAGCACGAACAGCACGCAGGACAGCACGATGCCGGCACCGAGCAGGCCGAGGTCGATCGGGTGGTCGGATCGTGCCGGGCCCAGGATGTCGTCATCGCCTGTTTTCACCAGCATGCCCTGGCCGTTGAGGTCACGCCGCTTCTCTGCGAGGCGGGCGAGCAGTCCGGCCGCGACGATGGCGACGACGTTGCCGAGCAGCGCCGCAGGCACCATCTGCGCCACCAGATCGGCCTGCGGCCGATGCAGCATTTCAGAATAGGCAATCGACAGCGGCAGCACGCCTTCGGCGAGGCCGCCGCCGATGATCGGGATGATCACGAAGAAGAACGTCTCCTTCGGGCTGTGGCCGAACAGCAGCCCGACCGTGACGCCGATGGCGATGGCGCTGAGCGTGCCGACCAGCAGCGGCACGAACATCCGGAGAAAACCCTGCACCAGCACGCGGTGGGGCATGCCGAGGATCGAGCCGGCGACGAGGCAGGCGATGAAGAAATACTGGAAATTGGCGGTGCGGAACGTCGTCGCGATCGCCTTGAGCGCCGTCTCCGGCATCAGGCCGTAGGCGACCAGCGCGGCCGGCACGAACAGGCACATGATCGCGGTGCCGCCGATCCGCCTCAGAACCGGAATGATCTGGCCGAGCTTGCCGAGCAGGAAGCCGAGCAGCATCAGCACCGAGAGCCCGCCGATCGCGTCATTGGGCAGCTTTCCGGAATAGACCGCGGCGGCGCAGACGAGTGCTGCGGGAACATAGACGGTGATCGGCAGCGGGCCGATCTTCAGTGCAGCGAGCGCGGACGGTTGCGTCGTCTCCGCGAGCTTGATGGTGGTGTCAGTCAAGAATGCCTCCCTCTGTCGTTTTGTGTTTGTTTGTCTGCAGGTCCGCGTGCTCCAGTCGCGCTCAGAACCAGGGATTGTCCGCCCGGTGCCGCGCCTCGAAGGCGCGGATGTCATCGGCAAAGACCAATGTCGAGCTGATCGCATCGCGCCCCGTGAGGAACGCCTGCTTTCGCTCGGGCTCGATCGCGAACGGGATGGTGCCGCCGCCCTCGACGCGGACGGTCTGCTGTTCGAGGTCGACAGTGAGGCGGTTGCTCGCAGGGCTCGCGACGATGTCGGCGAGGGTGCCGACCGTGGCGGCATCGAGGCTGATCGTCAGCAGGCCGTTATTGGCGCAATTGTCGTTGAAGATGCCGGCGAAGGTGGTGCCGATGAGAGCGCGGATGCCGAGCTGCTGAAGGCCCCACACGGCATGTTCTCTGCTCGACCCGCAACCGAAATTCGGTCCCACGACGAGGAAGCAGGCGTCGCGATAGCCGTCTTTGTTCAGCACGAAGTCGGGATCGGGCTTGCCCGCGATGAACCGAAGCAGGTTGAAGGCGCCGTCGCCGAGACCGCTGCGATCGACGCCCTTCAGGAACATCTTTGGCATGATCACGTCGGTGTCGATATTGGGCGTCGTCATCGGCGCAGCCGCGCCGGAGACACGATGGAATGGCGTCATGGCAAATCTCCTCCGATCAGGTCGCGCACATCGGTGATGCGGCCCGTGACTGCGGCGGCCGCGACCATCGCCGGGCTCATCAGATGCGTGCGCGCGCCGGGCCCCTGGCGGCCCTCGAAATTGCGGTTGGTCGAGGAGGCCGAGCGCTGGCCCGGCGCGAGAATGTCGTCGTTCATCGCCAGGCACATCGAGCAGCCCGATTGCCGCCACTCCACGCCCGCATCGATCAGGATCTGCGCGATCCCTTCAGCCTCGGCCTGCGCGCGGACTTGCGTCGATCCGGGAACGACGATGGCGCGGACGCCGGTTGCGACGTGACGGCCTCTGAACACGCGCGCCGCATCGCGCAGATCCTCGATGCGCGAATTGGTGCAGGAGCCGATGAAGGCGAAATCGATCGGCACCGACTGGATCGGCGTTCCCGCCGTCAGGCCCATATAAGCGAGCGCACGCGTGGCCGCCATCTTGCTGTCTGCCGTGGAATTGCTGTCGGGATCCGGCACGCGATCGGTCACGGCGATCGCCTGATCCGGGCTGGTGCCCCACGTCACCAGCGGTGCGACACCGCCGGCATCGATCGTCATCTCCCGGTCGAAGCGGGCGTCGGAATCGGAGCGAAGCTGCAACCAGGCTCGCGCGGCGCGGTCCCACATCTCGCCCTTCGGCGCACGCGGCCGTCCCTCGAGATAATCGAGCACCTTGTGGTCGGGCGCGATGACGACGCCGCGTGCGCCGGCCTCGACGATCATGATCGACATCACGATGCGTCCCTCGACGCTCATCTCGGTCACCGCAGGGCCGGCGAACTCCACCGCATAGCCGGTGGCTCCATCGGCGCCGATGCGGCGGATGATCTCCATGACGATGTCCTTCGACGTCACGCCGAGCGGAGGATGCCCGGCCACATTGATCCGCATCGTCTTCAGCCGGCGGTAGCGCACCGTCGAGGTCGCGAGATAATGCTCGATGTCCGAGGTGCCGATGCCGTAGCCGAGCGCACCGAAGGCGCCGTAGGCCGTGGTGTGGCTGTCACCGGCGGCGATCACCATGCCCGGCATCACCAGCCCTTGCTCGGGGGCGACGACATGCTCGATGCCCTGGCGCGGATCGAGGATGTCGAAATACTCGATGTCGAAATCGCGCGCATTGTCGGCGAAATAATCGACCTGCCTCGCGGCATCGGCATCCGGCATCTCGCGCGTACGACGAGCCGCGGTCGGGTTGACGTGATCGACCACCATCAGCGCGGCGGACGGGTTCCACACCTTGCGCCCGGCGGCGCGCAGGCCGGCAAAGGCTTGTGGGCTGGTATATTCATTGAGCACGGTGCGATCGACATAGAGCAGCACCAGCCCGTCATCGTCGAGGCGGCGAACCACATGCGCGTCGATCAGTCTGTCGTAGAGCGTGCGCCCGGACATTCGGCCTCCCAAAGGAAAATCTGACTTTCAGGAAGGGTGCAGGCCGGCCTTCTGGAAATCCAATGTCACCTCATGATATGATTATGCAGGATTTGCATAAGCAGGATGGATGCGATGGAGATCAACTGGCTGCACGATTTCATCGCGGTGGCGTCGACCCGCAGCTTTTCGCGCGCAGCCGAGCAGCGGAATTCGTCGCAACCCGCGCTGAGCCGCAGGATCAAGGCGCTGGAAGTGTGGGCCGGGGCGGCGCTGTTCGAGCGCACGACGCATGCTGTCAGCCTCACGCCTGCCGGCGATGCGTTCCGCCTGACTGCCGAGGACATCATCCGCCGCCTGTCCGCCGGTCGCCTCGAGGCGCAGGAGCTCGCGCGCGGCGCCTCCGACGTGCTGAAATTCGCATCGACCAATGCGCTGTCGCTGACGTTCTTTCCGGATTGGCTGCGCCAGGTCGAGGCGACGCTGTCGTTCGTGCCGAATGTCCAGCTCGTCGCAAACCACATGGAGGCGTGCGAGCGCATGCTGCTGGCGGGCGAGGTGCACTTTTTGCTTTGCCACCATCATCCCGCCGTCGTCACCGCGCTGACGACCTCGCAATTCCGCTCGGCGCATGTCGGCGATGACTGCCTGATCCCGGCATCCGTGCCAGCGTCGCGATCAGGCAAGGCCGCTCGCTTCAGGCTTCCGGGAACGCAGGCCGCGCCGGTGCAGGTCCTGAGCTATCGTCAGGAGTCCGGGATGGGAAAGATCCTCGACGCGGTACGCTCGACCTCGCCGCTTGGCGCGCATCTGAAGCCGGCGTTCACGTCGCATCTTGCGAAGCTTCTCGTCACCATGGTCCAGGCCGGCCGCGGCATGGCCTGGCTTCCCGAGAGCCTCATCACTGATCAGCTCGCATCGGGCGAGCTGGTGAGGGCCGGCGGACAGGAGTGGGAGATTCCGATCGAGATCCACGTGTTCCGCCCGCGATCGCGACTGACGCAGGCGGCCGAAGCGTTCTGGACGCACGTTCAGGAGCATCCGCCTGCGAGCAACGCGCGCAAGGCGGTGCGCTCGCGCCGCGGTCGCGGCTAGCGGCCTATTCTTCCGGCTCCGTCGTGAACAGCAGCGGATAGCCCTTGGTGCGGGCGGCATCGGTGGCACGCGTGGCCTTGGTCTCGGCGACGTCCTTGGTGAACACGGCGACGACGCAGGCGCCGAGCTTGTGCGCGGTGATCATGACCTTGTAGGCCTGATCCTCGGTCATGCGGAATTCAGCCTTCAGGATCATGGTGACGAACTCACGCGGCGTGTAGTCGTCGTTGATCAGGATGACCTTGTGCAGCTTGGGCCGCTCGACCTTGGTTCTGGTCCTGGTTTTCGGTTTGGTAACGGTGTCGTTCATTCCGCCTCCCGGAAACGGCGGGCTGGGGTTCCTGCCAGAGCGATCAGCTCGTGGCCTTCTCACCATATTGCAGGACCTGCACCTTCTCCAAGGTGATCAGCCCGCTCGACATCATGCCATCCAGGATGGGCAGGAATGCGTTGATGTTGTCCTCGCTGTCGACGATCTCGATCAGCAGCGGCAAATCCTCCGACAGCCGCAGGATCTTTGAGGTGTGCAGCCGGCTCGACTTGCCGAAGCCCATGGGGCCGCGCAGCACGGTGGCACCGGCGAGGTGCAGCTCGCGCGCCTTCATCACGATTGCTTCATAAAGCGGCTTGCCGTCGAAATGGTCGCTCTCACCGATGAATATCCGGAGCGAGACTGCCTGATTGGGAATTTGCATGGTCAGCTCCTTTTCAAGCGGTTGTAGCGGCTCGCCATCATATGGCCGAGCCAGACCGAGACCAGCCAGCAGACGACGGACGCCGCGACATAGGCGAGCGCGGTCCATTTCAGGCCGCCATGGAACAGGCGGAAGGTTTCCAGGCTGAAGGCCGAGAAGGTGGTATAGCCACCGCAGAATCCGGTCATGACGAACTGCCGGTGCTCGGGCCGCGCCAGCACGCGGCCGTCAGGACCGGTCAGCGTCGCATAGAAGCCGATGATCATGGATCCCGTGGCGTTGATGAACAGCGTCGCGAACGGAAAACCCGGGCCGGTGTCGAGCACGAGCGAGACGAAATAGCGCGCCAGCCCGCCAATGATGCTTCCGAAGGAAACCCAGGCATAAAGCAACGCGCTCGGCCAGCGGTCGGTGAAGGAGGGCAATTTCATCCGCCTCTAGCCTCCAAAGAGGTCGGCGAGGAAGAAGCCGCAACTGACGGCGAAAAGGCACAGCCCGACCGAGAAGGCGACGTTGCCGAGCGCAGAGAGCGACTCGCCATTGCGGGCGAGCGTCAGCGTTTGCAGGCTGAAAGAGGAGACCGTGGTGTAGCAGCCGAGGAAACCGGTGACCGCGAACAGCCAAGGATTGGGCGAGGCGAAGACCGAGCCGGGATGCGTCGCCAGCGCGCCGAAGATACCGATCAGGAAGGCGCCGCTGACATTGATGGTCATGGTGCCCCAGGGAAACGTTTCGCCAAGCCGCCGCGCGATCGCCCCGGAGACGAAATAGCGCGCGCAGCCGCCGAGGATGCTGCCGATCACGATCGCGATCACTCCGCCCAGCACGATATTTGGCCTCCCGTCATCACTTGCGCTCCGTTGCCAGCCCGTTGCCGACGGTGAGCAGTCCCACGAGCGCTATCAGCGCGAACCCGAGCCCTGCGAGGAACGTGCCGGCCGGGCCGTAAACGTCCCACAGCGCGCCGGCGATCACGCTTGCGGCCAGCAGCGCAAGCCCCGTGAACAGGTTGAAATAGCCGAATGCGGTGCCGCGCAAGCTCGGCGGTGCAGTATCGGCGACGAGGGCCGAGAGCAAGCCTTGCGTCAATCCCATATGCAGACCCCACAGCACGACGCCGAGCGCGAGGCCGGACAGACTCGGCAGCAGCGCCAGTGCGAGGTCGGCGCCTGCGAGAAAAATGAGGCCGAGCGCGAGCAGAGCGGTCCGGTTGATCCGGTCCGACAGCACGCCGGCCGGATAGGCCGAGAGCGCGTAGGTGATGTTCATCAACACCAGCACCGCCGGCACCCACATCGCATTGAGGCCGATGTTCTGCGCACGCAGGATCAGGAAGGCCTCGCTGAAACGGGCGAGCGTGAAGACGACGCCGATTGCGATGACGCGCCAATACACGGGCCCAAGCTGCCGCATGGCGGCGGTGTTGAGCGGGTTCCTCGCAGGTGTCCTGCTCGCATCCGGCTCCGGCTCGTTCAAGGCAAATGCGATCAGTCCGAAGGACAGGAATGCAGGCACCACGGCCACCCAGAACACGGCGGCAAAATGATCCGACGTCCACCACATCAGGCCGATCGCGGCGAGCGGTCCGACGAAGGCGCCGACCGTGTCGAGCGACTGCCGCAGGCCGAAGCTCGCGCCGCGCAGGCCCGCCGGCGCAATATCGGCGATCAGCGCGTCACGAGGTGCGCCGCGGATGCCCTTGCCGACGCGGTCGACGAAGCGCGCCGCGACCAGCCAGCCGATGCTGGGCGCGAGCGGGAACAGCGGTTTTGTCACCGCGGCCAGCCCATAGCCGAGGGCCGCAAGCAGCTTCCGGCGGCCGAGCCAGTCCGACAGCGCGCCGGAGAAGATTTTTGTGATCGAAGCGGTTGCCTCCGCGATACCCTCGATGAAGCCGACGGTGAGCGTGGAGGCGCCGAGCACGGTGACGAGATAGACCGGCAGCAGCGCGTGGATCATCTCGGAGGAGATGTCCATCAGCATCGAGACGAAGCCGAGCACCCAGATTCCCCTGGGTAGCCTGGTGCGCGCAGCATTCGGTGTGGTCGTCGTCACGTCCTTCGCCTTTGCATTCAGGCAACAAAAAACCCGCCACCGGCGGGTTTGTCCATGCTCCCGCCAAAGGCAGAGGCTGATTGCCTCACCTCGAGCAGGAGTCATCAGCCCACTACGATCATGCGACCGCCGGGCGGTTGTCGGGGGACTCCATCCCCATCTGTATGGTCAGCCTAGCATGGAAATCACAGGGAACAAGTAGGCGGGGCGCTCTGTCCCATGGCGCGAACGCGCGGCGGCGCAAGCGTGGCGACACGGCGGCGGTTTCGCGCAACGCACGAAAATCCCAACTCGCAAATCTCTAACCTGCAAATCTCTAACCCAATTGTGAAGCACAAGCGATCTTCGCGCTTTGCGGCAAGCCGTTTGCATGTCACCATCGCGTCATACGACGGGAGACTGCGATGCGGTTGCTGTTCTCGATCGGGGCTGTGCTGGTGGCCGGCGTGCTTGCCGGAGGGGATGTTGCGGGCATCGCGGCACCAAGTCCTAAATTTGAACCGCCGAAATTTGAACCGTCAAGACATCAGCGACAGGCGGCCGACGGCGACGCGCAGTCGGTTGATGTCGAGCTGATCCTCGCGGTCGATGTCTCCTACTCCATGGACATGGACGAGCTCGCGATCCAGCGCGAGGGTTATGCGCAGGCGATCCAGTCCAAGGAGTTTTTGCAGGCGCTGAAGGCCGGCCCCAACGGCAGGATCGCGGTGACCTATTTCGAATGGGCCGCATCCTCCGACCAGAAGATCATCATCCCCTGGCGCCTCATCGACGGACCGGAGACGGCGGACGCGGTCGCCGCCGAGATATTGAAGACGCCGATCCGGCGCGCCTCGCGCACTTCGATCTCCGGCGCGATCGGATTCGCGATGCCGCTGTTCGATGAGGATCCCTATCACGGAATTCGCCGCGTCATCGACATCTCCGGCGACGGCCCCAACAACAATGGCGGCCCGGTCACCGTGGCGCGCGATGCCGCGCTCGAGAAAGGCATCGTCATCAACGGCCTGCCGATCATGGTCAAGGAGCCGTCCTATTCGACGATGGATATCGACAATCTCGATTACTACTACGAGGATTGCGTCATCGGCGGCCCCGGCTCCTTCGTCATCTCGATCAAGGATCGCGAGAAGTTCAAGGAAGCGATCCGCACCAAGCTGCTGATGGAAGTTGCCGGCCGCACGCCCGAGCGTCCGGTCGTGCACGTTGCGGACAAGGACAAGGAGCCGCGCGTGAGCTGCCTGATCGGCGAGAAGATCTGGTCGGACCGCTGGGGCCGCTGAAGGTCGACCCCGATGAGGCCGTTTGCCTCATCGTGTCAGGCGTCCGAAATTAACTTCTCGTTAACGGTGGCATGGTCCTAATCGAATTGTTTCAGAATATTTCTGACGCTGCGTCCGAGCAGATCCATGGCCATCGTCACGCAAAGCACCAGCCAGATTTCGCCCGCCAATGAGCGGATGTATCACCAGAGCGCTCTGCTCGGCGAATGGAAAGGCAATTGGGCGGGCAACAACCAGCCCGTCGGCTTCAAGGTCGTCAACATCCGCGGCAGCCGCGCACAGGTCGAGTACACCCACAACGGACACACCGAGCGTGGTTTTGCCCAGATCAGCGGCTCGCTCATCACCTTCGGCTCGGTCACGGTCGGCACCAAGGACGGCAAGAACCTGGTGCTGTTGTTCTCCGCGGGCGGCGCCGGCAAGCAGACCGCGACGCTGGCGAAGCAGGCGCCGCCGGCCTCCGACAGCCGCCTGATGGGAAGCTGGGGCGGCTATTCCAGTGACAACGGCAAGAGCGCGAGCTTTCGCGTGCTCGCCGTCAACGGCAACGAAGCCCAGGTCAGCGTCACCACCGACGGCATCACCCGTCAGGGCACCGGCATCGTCTACAAGAACGTCATCATGTTCGGGCAGTCGCAGATCGCGACGGACGACGGGCAGAACGGCAAGATCATCTACCAGGTCGGCATGAAGTCCTTCATGGTGCCGGTGACGAAATATCCGCCGGCGGATTCATCGTCCTCGGTCGATGTGACGGCGTAGCCAGCTTACGGCTGCTTCTGCTGGGTGCGTTGTCTCCACTCAGTCATTGCGAGCGCAGCGAAGCAATCCAGAATCCTACCGCAGCGGCAGTCTGGATTGCTTCGCTGCGCTCGCAATGACGACACTATTAATTCCGTCATCCTGAGGTGCGCGTGGCGCGATGCGCAGCATCGCGCCGGGAGCCTCGAAGGATGCACGGCCACGCTGCGAGAGTGGGGCCGTCGCCCTTCGAGGGCCGCTGAAGAAGCGGCTACCGTCAGGGGTGACGGTGATGGAATTACGCGCGCTGCAGGGTCCAGCTATTCTGCCTAGTTCGATCGCCAGCTTACGGTGCGGCGCGACCCCTGCAAGATCTCCGCTGAACATGCTAGGCTGCGCACTGGAGATCGCTTGCCAGATGGAGCACCTCATGACCGACGAGCATCCGATGATGGTCGGCTCCGCGACCGTCTTCGTCGTCTTCGACATCGAAGCGAGCCTCGCTTATTACCGTGACGTGCTCGGCTTTCAGGTCACTTTCGAATACGGCTCGCCCTTGTCCTATGCTTGCCTGTGCCGCGACGAGGTGGCCCTGCATTTGCTCGCGGCGGTGGCAACGAAACGATTGCCCGGGCAGGGCGCCCTCTGCATCTTCGTCCGGGACGTGGACCGGCTTTACACCGAGCTGTCCGGACGTGGCGCGAGGCCGATCAACCGGCCGGAGGACCGCGACTACGGCATGTGTCGTCGATGCCGACGGCAATCAGGTCACATTTGGAATGGGCACGGACGCGGCGGCCTGACGGCCGGCCGCGCCCGTCGCGATCAGGATCAGATCCGTGCTTCCAGGATCAGGTTGAAGGGTGTCTCGGCGGCCCGTCGAAAGCGCGACAGGCCGCCTTCGCTGGCGACCTTGCGCAGCCTTGCCTCGCCGGCTTGCGCGCCGAGTGCGAGGCCGACCTCCTGATCGAGCGAGGCCGGCGTGCAGATCATGGTCGACGCCGCGTAATAGACGCGCCCGACCGGGTTGAGATTGTCCTCGAGGCGGTCGCCTGCGAACGGCTCGACCAGCATGCAGGTGCCGTCCTTCGCCATGGTTTGACGCACGTGGCTGATTGCGCCGACGGGATCGCCCATGTCGTGCAGGCAATCGAAGAAGCAGACGAGATCGTAGCCCTCGGCCGGATAGGTCTTGGCCGAGTGAACCGCGAAGCTGACGCGATCGCCGAGCCTGGCCTCGACTGCCGCCTTGCGCGCCGCCTCGATCGAGCCCTCGTGATAGTCGAAGCCGTAGAAGCGCGAATTCGGGAAGGCCTCCGCCATCAGCCGCGTCGAGACGCCGTGCCCGCAGCCGACATCGGCGACCTTGGCGCCACGCTTCAGCTTGTCCACGACGCCGTCGAGCGCGGGCAGCCACTCCTGCACCAGATGGTGCATGTAGCCGGTGCGGAAGAAGCGGGCCGTGCCGCAGAACAGGCATTCGCTGCGCCGGTTCCAGCCGACGCCCTTGCCGGACTTGAATGCATCCGAGATCTTCGGCTCGTCGAGAAACGCTGCGGCAATAACGTTGCCGACCGCGCCGAGGAAGACCGGGCTGTCCTCGTCGGCGAGCGCCATCGCCTGCTCCGGCAGCATCGAGAACTTTCCTGAACCGGTATCGTATTCGACGTAGCCAGATGCCGCCTGGCTCGCCAGCCATTCGCGGACGTAGCGCTCCGCCGTTCCAGTAGCCTTTGCGAGCTCGGCGGAGTTCATCGGTCCCTTCGCGGCGAGGGCGCGGTAGAGGCCGAGCTTGTCGCCCAAGAGAACGAGCGATGCGTTCATCGCCGCGCCGACGTCGGTGATCATCTTACCCATAAAGGCATTCAACCTGTCGGAATTGACCTCCATGACAGCCTCCATACAAACGTTGGGCATTTTCAAGGGTCTGCGCAATTGCGCGCTGCGGGACAGCGCCGCGACTTGGGCTGCGCGTCCTCTATGTGGGTCAATGCGGCGCGGGGGAGGTTCAACGCGCCAGGACAACGTCATCCTGGAACTGGATCATGCGATGTGCCGCGCCCCTCCACTGGCATTCGCGCGATCCCGAGGTTATAATTTGGAACCTTTTCGACGGAAGCCTGAATGTCCAGCCTTGCAGGTTCTTGTGGTCTCGCAGCTCTCCTCGCCGTGCTTTGCCTCGGTGGAGCACCGGCGCATGCGCAAGTTGCGCCGCTGAGTTATTGGATACCGGGCGGAGCATTCGGCTTCGGTGGCAGTGCCGGCCAGAGCTCCGATACCTACGGCAATTTTCCGAGCTTCGATGCCAGCGGGCGGACCAATTTTGCGAACGGCTTCTTTGTCGGGAGCCAACGCGGCAATCTGAATTGGAGCGGCCTCAACCAGACTGGACCAATAGGCAATTTCAGCGCGCTGTCCTACGACAGCACGCAGTTCGGCTACAACTTGAAGACCGCAGGCGGCTCGCCCGTGACGTTCTTTGCCGGCTTCGACACGCTGAAATATGGCAACGGGATCGGCAGTTCGGTTGCGCCGCTGACCTCCGGCGCTGCGCCGGGCTACGGCGGATTTGCCGGTGTCGAGTTCAAACCGACATCGAACCTCAGCCTGTCGTTCGGGGCCGGTTTCACCCAGCGAGGCTCAGGCCGCATGGACAGCGATATCAGGTCGGACATGCTGCCCGGCGAGTCGCCGGCACTGGGCGCCCTTCGCCACTAACACATTACCGCGTCAAGCGCGTATCACTTGTTCCGGGGCACGCCGCAGCGATTTCGGCAGATCCGGCCCGGTTCCGAAGCGTATCACGATATCGGGACGCCGTTCGCCGAGTCCCAGTGAGGTCGCGAATTGCGGCCTCAGGGCAGCCACCTCGACCGGCTGGTTGATGAAGGAATATTTGAGCCCGAGCGCGGTCGCCTGCAAGCCGAACCGCTGGCGGGCGCGGCCGACAGCGATCCAGTGCGACGTGTCGCTCCGATCGGCGGCAAGCACGACGACGCCCGCAGAACTGTCGATCTCGTCGCGGTATTTCTTGTTCTCTCCGCCCTCGGTGAAGACGAACCTCAGGAGCGGCCGCGCGACCATGCCGGCAGGGACGGGTTTCCGGAGACGTGCGAGAACAGCCCATCCATGGTCGCGACCGCATCCGCCTCGTTGAAGCGCATCCAGCTCACGAGCTCTCTCATGAAGGCCTTGTCGCGCATTTGCGCGGAATTGGCTTCGAGCACATAGTCCGCGACCTTCGCGATCGCGGCGCGTTCGGTCATCAGGATCGCCGAGACGTTCGGCTCGCCACAGGCTCTCTCGAGCTGGCGCAACATCTCGGGCACGACCGGCCTGCCATCGAACGCCGCACGGGTGCATTGCCTGACGGGAATCGCGCCAGCCAGCGCTGATGCTGCGGGCGGGGCCTGCTCGAGCGCGATCACGATCCGGTCGCCGTCGACGACCGGATTGGCGCGCCAGCCCAGCGTCGACGCCGCGAGGACAAGATTTTCGGCGGCGCAGCCGAGGCTGACGTAGAGGTGATGATCGTCCGGATCGACCGCCGGACACCGGCGAGCGAAGTCGGGCGCTATCACGATTTCATTGCCGCGGGCCGAGAAAATCCAGGGCTGGGTGTTGTGGCTGTTGGCCGCGAGTGTCGCAAAACGCACGAGTTCGCGGTCCCTCGGTGTCGATCGCAGCGGTGTCCGCGACGCCTGCACCGCCTCCTCATAGCTCATCGTGGAAGCGGCCGAGGGGCGGCTGCTGATTGCCGCTGCGGAAAGCCCGAGCGCGGTCGTCATGAGTTGTCGCCGGTCAATCGCCATCATCCGCTCCGCGGGAGTTCCGCATGACGCTTCTAGCACCGCCGCAGACCCGGACGGTTGATCGGCATCAAGGTTCGGGGTGGTGCGAGCTGGCGCGCCCCCGGAGCGGGTGCCGCGCAGCTAAGCAGCTACCTCGTAAACCGCGCGACCAACTCTACATGCGGCGTGTGCCGGAACTGGTCGACTGGCACCACGGTTTCGATCCTGTAGCCACCGTCGATCAACAGCCGCGCGTCGCGGGCAAAGGTTGCGACGTTGCAGGACACCGCGATCACGACCGGCACCTTGCTTGCCGCGAGTTTCAGCGCCTGCGCCTGTGCACCCTGGCGCGGCGGATCGAACACCACGGCATCGACATCGCGCAGCTCCGGCGGCACCAGCGGACGGCGGAACAGGTCGCGCGACTCGGCCTTGATCGGCTTCAGGCCCGGCGTGCGCGCGGCCTTGGCTAGCGCGGCGATCGCGCCGGCGTCGTTGTCGTAAGCCGTGACACGCGTCTTCTCCGCAAGCCTCAGGGCGAACGGGCCGACGCCGCAGAAGAGGTCGAGAACCTCCTTTGCCTTGCCGACACGCTCGGCAACGAGTGCAGCGAGCGTCTCTTCGCCTGCGACCGTTGCCTGCAGAAACGAGCCCGGCGGCAGCGTCACTTCAGCGCGGCCCATCCTGACCGTTGGCGGCAGGCGTTGCAGCACCAGCTCGCCATGCCGCGTCAACCGCGCCAGGCGATGCTGCTCGGCAACGCGCGATAGCGCCGTGACCAGCGGCGTCGGCAGTGGCCCGGAGCCGCGCACGTCGACATCGAGACCATTGGCGGTGGCTGTGACCTGAATGTCGAGCGGCTTCGTCACCGGCATTTTCGACGTCAGTGGCTCGGCAACCGCCCAGGCGGCATCGAGCGCGCCCTCAAGCGCGGGATCGAGGATCGGGCAGCGATGGATCGGAATCACGTCGTGCGAGCTCGCGGCCGAGAAGCCGACCTTGAGCACGTGATGCGTGCCGAACCTTCCGTGCAGCGTCACACGCCTTCGGCCGGCGCCATGGGCATCGACCAGCGGCGCGACCTCACAATCGATGCCAGCCTGCGCCAGCGTCTCGACCACGATATTGCGCTTCCAGGCATGATACGGCTCCGCCGCCCAATGCTGGATCGCGCAGCCGCCACAGACCCCGAAATGCGGACAGAACGGCTCAACGCGCGCGGGGCTTGCAACGTCGACCGCGAGCAGCTTGCGGCGGTCGGGATGGCCCGCGACATGGTCGACCTCGACACTCTCGCCGCCAAGCGTGTAGGGCACGTAGACCGCATTGCCGGTCGTGAGCGAGACGCCGTCGCCGCGATGGCCGACATGATCGATCGTGACGCGTTCAACCACGGCGCGCGCCCAGGAAGAATTCGATGTTGCCGTCGCCGCCCGCAATCGACGAGGGAAACACCTCTATGTCTGTACAGCCGAGCGACGCGGCAAAGGCCGCGATGTCGTCGCAGATCTCCTGATGCACCGCGGCGTCGCGGATGATGCCCTTCTTGTTGTGCTTCCGATCGGCCTCGAACTGCGGCTTGATCAGCGCCAGCAGGCTCATCGGCGCGGCTGCGAGCGACAGCGCCACGGGCAGCACGGTCTTGAGCGAAATAAAGCTGACGTCGATCACGACGACATCGGGCCGCGCCGGCAGGCGTTTGCCCTCATAGCTGCGAATGTCCGTCTCCTCCATCGATACGATCTTGGGATGATCGCGCAGCGAGGCATGCAGCTGGCTGGTGCCGACATCGATGGCGAACACCAGGCTCGCGCCATTCGCCAGCAGAACCTCGGTGAAACCGCCGGTCGAGGCGCCGACGTCGAGGCAGACATGGTCCTCGATCTCGATCGGGTAACGCTCCAGCGCGCCGGCGAGCTTGACGCCGCCGCGCGAGACGTAGGGGTGCGCAGGCTCGGCCTGGATCACCGCGTCCTCGGCGATCGTCTCCGAGGGCTTTGCGACCTGCTTGTCATCAGCCGTGACGAGGCCGGCCTCGATCGCCGCGCGCGCCCGCGCCCGGCTCTCGAACAGGCCGCGCTCGACCAGCAGAACATCCGCGCGCTTGCGGGCAGGGGGCATGATCTCTCCGGAGACGAGTGAAGCGTCTATGGTACGATCAATCGCGCGGCCGCCATCCGGACGCAAGCCTCGAACGCGGCGAGATCGTGCCAGACGTCGGCCGGCGGCTCTGCCGGCGTCACCAGCGGGCAGCCGTGCAGCTCCAGCGCATGGATCATCATGAGATTGTCGACGAGCCCGAAATTCTCGACCGTCAGCCCCTGTGCGTCAACCAGCCGCCCGTCCTCGGGGGTGACGTGCATCAAGCGGCCGACACGGTCGGCATAGCTGGTGCCATCGTTGGAATAGGCCAAGCAAAACTTGCGGCGGCCGGCCATGTAGCCGAGCTCGTAGACGGTGCCGGGATCGGCACCGGCGCCGCGGAAGGGGGTGAGATTGGCGATGATGGCGTCGGCCCCGTCCATCATGGCCTCGTTGCCGCAAAAGATCTGCCGCGACGCGTCAGGCGCGGTGAGGTCGATGGCGTTGTCGAGGGGATAGAGGCCGGTGAGGCCGTGGGCAGCGCAGATCGCGGCCTTCTGCCGGCCGATCTCAACCGCATCCGGCAGGAACACGTCGGGACCTGCCAGATAGATTTTCATGAGGTCAGAGCCGAAAAATGTGGATCGAAGGTGCGAGCCGCAGTGCGCGCTCTGCTCCCTCTCCCGCTTGCGGGGGAGGGTTGGGGAGGGGGTGTCTCCGCAGGCGAGAACCCCCGAGAGGAGAAAGCCCTCACCCGGATCGCTTCGCGATCCGACCTCTCCCGCAAGCGGGAGAGGTGAAACCAATCAGGCGAGCTTGACCGTCTCGGTCTTGACGTCCTTGCCGAGCGCCTCGAACACCTTGGCGACGATGCCCTTGGCGTCGAGACCGGCGCGGGCGTACATCGCGTTCGGCGTGTCGTGATCCAGGAACACGTCGGGCAGCACCATCGTGCGGAACTTGACCATGCCGGTGTCGAGCACGCCCTGATCGGTCAGGAACTGCGCGACATGGGAGCCGAAGCCGCCGACCGAGCCCTCTTCCACCGTGATCAGGACGTCGTGGTCGCGGGCGAGCTTGAGCACCAGCTCGGTGTCGAGCGGCTTCATGAAGCGCGCATCCGCAATCGAGGTCGAGAGGCCATGGGCGGCGAGCTCGTCGGCTGCCTTCTCGCATTCGGCCAGACGCGTGCCGAAGGAGAGCAGGGCGATCTTGTTGCCCTGGCGGATCATGCGGCCCTTGCCGATCTCGAGGGGAACGCCGACGTCGGGCATCTCGATGCCGCGGCCTTCGCCGCGCGGATAGCGCAGCGCGCTCGGGCGGTCGTTGATCGCGACCTGGGTCGCGACCATGTGCACCATGTCGGCTTCGTCGGCCGCCGCCATGATCACCATGTTCGGCAGACAGCCGAGATAGGCGTTGTCGAACGAACCGGCATGCGTCGCGCCGTCAGCGCCGACGAGGCCGGCGCGGTCGATGGCGAAGCGGACGGGCAGGTTCTGGATCGCGACGTCATGGACGATCTGGTCGTAGCCGCGCTGCAGGAAGGTCGAGTAGATCGCGCAGAACGGCTTGTAGCCTTCGGTCGCAAGACCGGCGGCAAAGGTCACCGCGTGCTGCTCGGCGATGCCGACGTCGAAGGTGCGGTCGGGGAACGCCTTGTTGAAGATGTCGACGCCGGTACCGGACGGCATCGCCGCGGTGATGGCGACGATCTTGTCGTCCTTCTGCGCTTCCTTGACGAGGCTCTGGCCGAACACGTTCTGGTAGGCCGGCGCGTTCGGCTTGGCTTTCGCCTGGGTACCGGTGGCGACGTCGAACTTGACGACGGCGTGGTACTTGTCGGCGGACGCTTCCGCCGGGCCGTAGCCTTTGCCCTTCTGCGTCACGACGTGGACCAGGATCGGGCCGGTCTCCATGTCGCGCACGTTCTTCAGCACGGGCAGGAGATGATCGAGGTTATGGCCGTCGATCGGGCCGACATAATAGAAGCCGAGCTCCTCGAACAGCGTGCCGCCGTCCATCATGAAGCCGCGGGAATATTCCTCGACGCGGTTGGCGCGGTTGGCGAGGATCTTCGGCAGGCGCTTGTTGATCTGCTTGGCCGCATCGCGCAGCGTGCGATAGGTCTTGCCGGAGTAGAGGCGCGACAGATAGGCGCTCATGGCGCCGACCGGCGGCGCAATCGACATGTCGTTGTCGTTGAGGATGACGATCAGGCGCGAGTTCATGGCGCCCGCGTTGTTCATGGCCTCGTAGGCCATGCCCGCCGACATCGCACCGTCACCGATCACTGCGATAACGTTGTTCTTGCCGCCGGCGAGGTCGCGCGCGACGGCCATGCCGAGGCCGGCGGAAATCGAGGTCGAGGAATGCGCGGCGCCGAACGGATCGTAATCGCTCTCGCTGCGCTTGGTGAAGCCGGACAGGCCGCCGCCGGTGCGCAGCGTGCGGATGCGGTCGCGGCGTCCGGTGAGGATCTTGTGCGGATAGGCCTGATGGCCGACATCCCAGATCAGCCGATCGCGCGGCGTGTCGAAGACGTAGTGGATCGCGGTGGTGAGCTCGACCACGCCGAGACCCGCGCCGAAGTGACCGCCGGTCACCGAGACGGCATCGATGGTCTCCTGACGCAGCTCGTCGGCGACCTGGCGAACCTGCTCGATCTTGAGCTTGCGCAGGTCGTCCGGCGTCCGGATGGTGTCGAGAAGCGGCGTTTTACTGTATGCGTTCACGGCGATTTCCAATTTGTCAGCGCCGGAAAACCGTTCCGGTGCGCGATGGGTTTGCACAATGTCGGCGCAGCGCGAGTCCTTAAACCGTCGGAGCCACCTGCATGGGGCAAAAGCCCCCGTCTTCAAGCTTAGGTGAGCTTAAGTGCGCTCCGGTTCAGTCTCTGTGATCCCTGTCACGTAGATCGGCTTCGTCCGTCCCAGCCAATTTCATCAGCGATTTGAAGCGCTTGTCGTCGGAAATCGGTCCCCACGTCAAAGCTAACAAAAAGCCACACTCCGCGCAGCTTTACACCAAAGCTTGGGCCAAAGCCAACCCGCCCAACCGATTACGGGTATGCAGGTGCAACCGGCGGGCCAATTTGGTTAATCGCGGCGCCGGAGGGGAAGTTCCAATCCTGCCCGGTTCCTTGGCAGGATTTTTGGGCGAAGGACAGGGATTTTAGCGGGATTCGCTGGGCCAAAACGCACCGGCGAGGGAACTCGTCAATTCTAGTGCCCGGCCACCCGGCCCGTGAACGGAGTTAGCGGCGTGCGATCTTGAAAAAATGCAGGCGGGCGATGTTTGAGACGGGCAGCTTTGGGACGGCCCCTTTATTGCACGTCGAGCGGGGCGGTGCCGGTGGCCTGGCCGCTGGCATCGGTGGTGATCTTGTCGACGCGCGCCTCGGCCTGGCGCAGAAGTTCCTCGCAGCGGCGCTTCAAGGCTTCGCCGCGCTCGTAGATCGTGACGGATTCCTCGAGCGGCACCTTGCCGTCCTCGAGCCGCTTCACGATCGTTTCGAGTTCCTCGATCGCGCGCTCGAAGGTGAGCCGGGAGACGTCGACTTGGGTATTTTCGGCCATATCCGTTTCCGATTGCCCGATTCGCTTCTGGTGTAAAACAGCAGAGTTTTGCGGGCTTAATGTGGCGGGTCTGTCTTAAGCGCCCATCAGGGCGCCGACATGCGCCGTAACAGATTCTTTCAGTCCTTGCAGGTCGTAGCCGCCTTCGAGCACAGAAACAACGCGGCCCTCGGCGGATTTGTCGGCAAGGTCCATCAGCTTGCGCGTGACCCACGAATAGTCCTCCGCACGCAAATTCAGCGAGGCCAGCGGATCGCGGTAATGCGCGTCGAAGCCCGCGGAGATGATGAGCAATTCGGGGCTGAATTTTTCGAGCTGCGGCAGGATCAAATTCTCGAACGCCGAGCGAAATTCGGGCCCGCCGTCTTCCGAGGCGAGCGGCGCGTTGACGATGGTGTCGTGGTCGCCGCGCTCGCCCTTGGCGCCGGTGCCCGGAAACAGCGGCATCTGATGCGTCGAGCAGTACATCACGGTCGGGTCCGACCAGAAGATGTCTTGCGTGCCGTTGCCGTGATGCACGTCGAAATCGACGATGGCCGCGCGCTTGATGCCGTATTTGCGCTGCGCGTGGCGCGCCGCGATCGCGACATTGTCGAAGAAGCAGAAGCCCATCGGCTTGCCAATCTCGGCGTGATGGCCGGGCGGGCGCACCGCGACGAAGGCGTTGCGATGCTCGCCGTTCATCACCGCTTCGGTCGCAGCCACCGCGCCGCCGACGCCGCGCATCACCGCTTCCCACGTGCCAGGGGACATCGAGGTGTCGCCGTCGACATAGACCTGGCCGCTGGTTGGGGCGATGTGACGAAGCTCGGTGACGTAATCCTCGTTGTGGCATAGCGTGACGAGGTCGAGATCGCCCTCCGGCGCCAGGTCGCGCGCCAGGAACTGGAAGCGCTCAGCCGACAGCGCTTCCTCCACCGCGCGCAGGCGGTCGGGTCTTTCAGGGTGTCCCGGCGGCGTGACGTGGTCGAGGCAGGCCTTGTGGGAAAGGAGAAGCGTGCTCATCAGGTCGGCCTCACAGGGAACGAACTCTCGACGTCGCTTGGCGCATCCGGCGCCAAAACGCAATGCAAAACCCAATCTATGCGTTCCACCGCGAATGGCAAAGGGCTGTCCCGTTCCCGGATCAGTTCACGCGCAGGATACGGGTCGGTGGCAGCGGGCCGATCGGACCATGTGCCTTAAAGAAGGCAAACAGTGCATCGGCATCATAGCCGCCATATTGCGGCGAAGCGCCCTGTTTCGCGACTGTAAAGCCGTCGCCGCCGACGGCGAGGTAATCGTTGACGGTCACGCGGTAGCCGGTGCCCGGCTCGATCGGCTTGCCGTTGAGCGTCATCTTGTCGGTGATCACGCGTTCGCCGAGCGGCTTTGATGCGTCCCAGCTGTAGCTGAATCCGATCGACACCTGGAGGATCCGCGGCCGCTTCGGATCGAGCCATTGCTGCTCCAGCATGTCCTTGAGCTGGCTGCCTGTGAGCGTCATGGTGACGAGGCGGTTGCGGAATGGCTGGCTCGCGAACAGTTCGCCGTAGGACACCGCGCCATTTTCTTTTGGGATGATGTCGGTGCGGATGCCGCCGGGATTGGTGAACGCGATGACAGCGCTGCCATCCTTGGCGTCCTTAGTGGCGGCAAGCTGTGCATCGGCGATGACGTCGCCGAGCGCGCTTTCGCCGGCGTCGTTGGGACTTCGCGACAGCGTCTGCGTCACCGATCCGGCCGGCCGGTTGGCAATGGGCGCCGAGAGCTTGTCATAGGCGTCGATCAGCGCGGTCTGCTCGGGATCCTTGGCCAGCGAGGCGTTGGCGACGATGACGTTCTCGGCCCTGGCGCTGACGATGTCGCGTGTTGCCGGATCGAGCTTGAGATCGATCGCGGTGACAAGCGTGCCGTATTTGTCGCCGCTGGTGACCAGCCTGCCGTCGATGTCGCAAACATAAGCACGATGGGTGTGGCCGCTGACCACGACGTCGACGGCGCGGTCGAATTTTTTCACGATATCAACGATCGGTCCCGTGATTGCCGGGCATTCGTTGTAATCGCCCGAGGGCTCGCCGCCCTGGTGGATCAGCACGACGATCGCTTCGACGCCCCGCGCTTTCAGTTGCGGTACCAGCGCGTTCACCGTCTCGGCCTCGTCGCGGAATTCGAGTCCGGCAATGCCTGACGGCGAGACGATGCCGGCGGTCTCCTTCAAGGTCAGCCCGATGAAGGCAACCGGGATACCCTCGAATTCCCTGATTTCGTAAGGCGGCAACACGCTCTTGCCGGTCGCAGTCTCGATGGTGGAGGCCGCGAGATAGTGGAATTTCGCGCCGGTGAACGGATGCGGTCCCTGACATCCGTCTTCCGGATGGCAGCCGCCGTTCTGTATCCTCAGCAGCTCGTTCTTGCCCTCGTCGAATTCGTGATTGCCGACCGAGGTGATCGCAAGCCCCATCATCGAGAGCGCCTCGATCGACGGCTCGTCGTGAAACATCGCCGACAGGAACGGGCTCGCCCCGATCAAATCGCCGGCGGCGACGAAGATGGTGTTCTTGTGCCCCTCGCGCAATTGCTTGACCAGCGTCGCCATGTATTCGGCGCCGCCGGCGGCGACAGCTACCTTCTTGGCTCTATCCTCGGGATCATTGATGCGGATGCCGCCCGGCGGTGGACGGAGATTGCCGTGGAAATCGTTGATCGCGAGAATGCGCAGCTCGACGGGTGCCGCGGTCTGGGCCGCGGCGGGCAGGGCGGCGAGCGCGAGGGCGAAGCTGGTCAGGCGGAGAAGATGTCGCATGGAACAAGAATAATCTTTCCCCGCGAAGATTTCACGAAAGTTCTCCTGCTCACCTCTTCTTCCTGTTCGCAAACGCATTGAACGCGGCCGTGGCCTCGTCCGATTTCAACCGTTCGCTGAACAAATGGCCTTCCTGGTCGATGCGGCGGCTGAGCTGTTCCGGGGCTGCGCGCAGCAATTTGCGCGAGATTGCGACCGCCTCGGCCGGCAGCCGGCAGATCTCGCGCGCCACCTTGCGGGCCTCGACCTCGGTATGTCCCGGCGACACCACGGTGTTGACGAAGCCGGCGGCATGGGCCTCGGCGGCGGTGAAGCTGCGTCCCATCACCAGCATGGCAAAGGCACGCTGGTAGCCCATGGTGCTCGGCATCAGCAGGCTGGCGGCGCCGACCGGAACGAGCCCGAGATTGATGTAAGGCGCCGAGAAGGTCGCGGCATTGGAGGCGAGCACGTAGTCGCAGTGAAACAGCATCACGGTGCCCATGCCGATCGAGGCACCATCCACGGCTGCGATGATCGGCTTGACGTTGAGGGCCAGCGAATAGAGGAATTTGACGCCGTCCGACAACGTCTCGGGACGCGACGCGTCGGCCTTCATGAAATCGTCGATGTCGTCGCCGGCCGTGAACACGCCGGAGCCGCCGGTGATGATCATGCAGCGGATATCGGGATTGTTCTGGGCCGTGTCGATCGCGCGGCTCATCTCGCGATACATGTCCTGGGTGATCGCATTCTTCTTGCCCGGGCGGCGCAGGGTGATGACGCGCGTTCCACGCTCTTCGGTGACGACGATATTGCCGGTCGGCATGAACACTCCCTGCGGCCGCCGCGGCGCCTGCCGTCGGCGAGTCTTGCGATACTGAGCCTACATGATCCCTCAGGCGTGCCAATCCTGCGGTTGACCATTTCGGCGGCGATACCCGTGAGCGGTTGCATGACACCCGTCCGGTGATGGCGCTCGCCCGGGAACCGTGGCGCGAAAGCTGCATCACATATGCGGTGTTTTTCGCATTGCAACAAATGGCTACAATGTTTCATTTGAAAAACCGGTGGTTGTGCGTCACGATCAACCGTCTCGTTCCATGAGGCCGACACTTGATCGATGATTGCCGCAACAGGCGCTGACGAATCCTCGGTTCACTACCGCGGCTGGCGCGTGGTGCTGGCCTGCTTCCTGATGGCCTTCTTCATGTTCGGCTTTGGCCTCTACGGCCAGGGCGTCTATCTCGCCGAGCTCCAGCGCGCCCATGGCTGGCCCGGTACGCTGGTGTCCGCGGCCAGCACATTCTCGTTCCTGCTGACCTCCGTCCTCGTCATCTTCACTGACGTTCTGATCGCCCGCATCGGGCTGCGGGCGCTGATCCTGTGCGGGCTGACGGCGCTTGGCGCATCGACCGCGCTGCTGGGACTGATGCGGGCGCCCTGGCAGCTCTATCTTGCCTATGCGCTGATGTCGGTCGGCTGGACCGGCATGGGCTCGGTGGTAATCGCGACGGTGCTGAACGCATGGTTCGCGCGGCGCCGCGGGCTCGCGCTCAGCCTCGCCTTCAATGGCGCCACCTTCGGCGGCATCGTCCTCGTTCCGGTCTTGTTGGCGCTGAGCAGCAGCATCGGTTTCCGCTCGGCCATGCTGGCGGCCACGATCGTGATGGTGGTGCTGGTGCTGCCGGTGGTCGTCGTCTTCACCAGCTGGCCGGTCGACGCGTCGCCGGATGCGGCAAATGTCTCCGGGGGCAAGGCCGCGCGTCATTCGCGGAGGGAGCTGCTCGCCAACGCGTCATTCTGGACCATGGTGCTGCCGATCGCGATCGCGCTGTTGGCGCAGATGGGATTCATCATCCATCAGGTGACGTTTCTCGAGCCGCTGATCGGCCGCGCCAGTGCAGGACTCGCGGTCACCATCATGGCGGCGATGGCGGTGGTCGGCCGGCTGTCGCTGGGCCTGTTCGTCGACCGGCTCGATCCGCGGCTCGCCTGCGCGGCGTCGATGACGAGCCAGGCGGCGGCGCTGCTCGTTCTCCTGCAAAGCCAGAGCCCGACCGTGCTGCTCTTGTGCTGCGCCGTCTATGGCTTCTCGATCGGCAACATGATCACGTTTCCGCCCCTCATCATCCAGCGTGAGATCGGCAGCTCCGCTTTCGCGGCTGCGATGGGGCTGGGGACGTCGATCAGCGGCATTGTCAGCGCCTTCGGGCCGGGCATCGTCGGCCTCGTGCGCAGCGTAAGCGGCGACTACACCATAGCGTTTGCGATGTGCGTGGTGCTCGACGTCGTCGCGGCCGGCATCGTGCTGTGGCGGCCGGGAAAAAGGGCCGAGGTCGCGACGTCGTAGCCCGTAGGGTGGATTAGCGAAGCGTAATCCACCTCTTCTTTTTACGCGGTGGCAGAAGCGGTGGGTTACGCCT
>NZ_VSSS01000007.1 GCF_008123425.1 Bradyrhizobium rifense | reverse complement strand
AATCTGCCAAAGTAGTGCTAACCCCTAAACCCTTATCGCCGCGCGCCCCCGGTTCAGTACTGCGGGCGCGCGGTCGTCGTTGCAGGCTTGCCATGCGCCGGTCCGGCCTGACGCTGTCGCCGCCAGGGGCCGACCGGCGGCTTGACGGCGTGCGCCTTCGGTCGGAAGATTCAAATCATCCTCAATTGACGAGAACGACCGAGACATCCGCTCCCAGTCCAGATCCCACCAGCGCAACGCAAATGGAGCTGACCATGACCACGTTCGACAAGCGCGAGCAGGGCTTCGAGGCCAAATTCGCCCACGACGAGGAGCTCATGTTCAAGGCCGCGGCCCGGTCCAACAAGCTGCTCGGACTGTGGGCCGCAGGACAGCTCGGACTCGGCGGCGATGCGGCGGCCGCTTACGCGACGGCGCTGGTCACGGACAATCTGGCCAACCAGACGATGGACGAGACCCTGAGCAAGGTGTCGGGCGATCTCGCAGCGAAGGGGATTTCGCGCGAGCGGGTTGCGCAGAAGCTGCAGGAATGCCTGCACCAGGCGCTGGCGCAGCTCGCAGCCGCAGCGAGCAAAGCTGGCGATTGATTACTCGGCCTGCTTGCGCGCGGTGGCGTCGCTGAACTTGTCGACGAAGACGATCCCGATCGCCGAGACCACGAAGGTGATGTGGATCAGCACCTGCCACATCACGCCGTTCTCGGTGAAGGTGGCGCGGCTCGAGCCGAGATTGCCGGCCTCGATGAAGGTGCGCAGCAGCGCGATCGAGGAGATGCCGATGATCGCCATTGCGAGCTTTATCTTGAGCACGCTGGCGTTGACGTGGCCGAGCCATTCCGGCTCGTCGGGATGGCCCTGGAGGTCGAGTCGCGACACGAAGGTCTCGTAGCCGCCGACGATCACCATCACCAGCAGGTTGGAGATCATCACGACGTCGATCAGCGCCAGCACGCTCATCATGATCTCCTGCTCGGTGAAGTCGAGCGCGTGCGAGGTGAGGTGCCAGAGTTCTTTCAGGAACAGCACGATGTAGACGCATTGCGCCACGATCAGCCCGAGATAGAGCGGCAGCTGCAGCCAGCGCGAACCGAAGATGATCATCGGCAACAGGCCGAGCCGCGGCGAGGGCGGGCGGGGGCGGGTCGTGGTTTCAGGTTCTGCCGACATTCAACGTCCACCCATCTGGATGATCTGGCTATCCTGTAACCCGGCCAGATGGCTGGCGGAAGACGTGGCCGTGCTATCGTGCGACCTGGATCAGGAGGCTCGCGGATGTCTCGCAGCTTTGGCTCGGTGCTCGGGAAGATGGTGATCGCGGCGGCAACGATGCTGGAGGCCGGCACGGCCGAGGTGTCGGCGACACCGCTGACGCCGTTCCGCTACGAGGCGCAGGCCCAGCGTCATTGCCCCGGCGACAAGGTGGTGTGGCTGGATTTCAGGAAGGGCGTCTACTACCGCAAGGGCCAGAAGCTCTATGGCCAGGGATTCGATGGCAGCTTCGTCTGCCAGACCGAAGCGCGCGGCAGCCTCTATCGCAGATCGCCGCTGGGCCTGCGCTGAGCGGCGCGCGCGTGAGCTAGCTCTGGTTGGGCAGCTTCACCGGGACGTGCGGGGAGGTGCTGATGACCCGGGGGCTTCCGTCGGGATAGGTCCGGCCGCCGCGGATCAGCGATTCCAGGACCAGGAAGAATTTCTCGGCTAGCATGTGCGTCACCCTCGTTGGTGATGGCCTCGTGAAAATGAGTCGAGGCGCCGACGCGAAAATTCAATCAACTAAACGGGAGCGGGGCAATCCCGGATCAATACGCATGCCGCGTCGCAGTAGCGCAGCGGTCGGAAAATTCGAAAATGCCGGTTGAGGATTAGCCGAAGGCCAGGGCGACGAGGCTCGAGCAGAGCAGGACCAGACCGCCTGCGGTCAGTGCCAGAAAGCCGTCGGATACGAAGTCATGTTTGCGCATGGGACACCTGCTGCTCTCGTCTTCGATGCTCGACCGGATTGATTAAAATTATCCGAACCTGCCGCCGTGAAGAGGTGATGCAATGTCGCCCGCGCGAGTGCCGTCAGGCCCTCGAGCGGTAGCCTTCAAACGCATGGGCCAGAAAGATCCCTGCGCTTACCAAACCCATCAGTGCCGAAACCGTCTCGATCATCGTTAAATTCCAATCCCGCCCCTGCAGCTGAGAAAACGCGGGCGGCCTTGCACAGTCAAAAGAATTCCGGTGAGGCCGGCGACAATGGGGGTGGAGTGAGCTTTTGGCGCAACAGCTTGTGCAGGACTGGCACAGAGAAGGCGGTCGCGAGGCCCTCGCGCTCCGTAGATCAACGGAGAATGCCAAACGTCCTGTTTACCATCCCGGCGCGAACGCTGTGGGCTCCCCATTTCCGCCGTGTTCGGGTTGCGTTATCGTTACCGCCTCTGAGACGGTGGTGGGCCGCCTCGGAGCTTGTGGCCCGGAAGGCACTCCCCGTAGGCAAGCGGGTTAGGTCAGCCTCCGGCGAAATGGTATTTGGGGCGAATGGGGATCGGTCGGTCAGATTCGGTGGTGCGGGCCGCGCGGTGCGTTGCGGCGGTCGCCACCTGCCTAGCGCTCGCCAATTGCGCCTCGTCCAACAAGTTCGCCAGCCGGGTCGATCCCAAATACGGCGTGTCCTCGAGCCCGCGAGTCGTGGCCTGGGGCGATCCCGTCCCCAAGGGCGGCGGCACCTATCGCATCGGCAAGCCCTATGTGGTCGCGGGCCGGACCTACGTGCCGGAGGAGGACGTCAACTACCGCGCCGAGGGCATGGCGTCCTGGTACGGCGACGATTTCCATGGCCGCCAGACCGCCAATGGCGAAGTGTTCGACATGGGCTCGCTGACGGCGGCGCATCCAACCCTGCCGATGCCATGCTATGCACGGGTCACCAATTTGTCGAACGGCATGTCGCTGATCGTCCGCGTCAATGACCGCGGCCCCTATCACGGCAACCGCCTCATCGACGTCTCGAACAAGGCTGCCGAACTGCTTGAATTCAAAGGCAATGGCGTCGCCAGGGTTCGCGTCGAATATGTCGGCCGCGCGCCGCTCGAAGGCTCCGACGACCGCCAGCTGATGGCGACCTTACGCACCGGTGTTCCGGCGCCGTCGCCCTCGATGGTCCGCGTCGCCTCGGCCCGGCCGTTCGTGCCGGAGCTGTCGTCGAGCCGCGGCGCCATCCGTGGCGAAGTCCCGATGCCGGAGGGGCGGCCGTACAGCCTCGGCAACACCTCGGCCGACGTTGCCTCCCTCAACGCGACCTCGGAGATGTCGGCCTCGAGCCGCAGCCGGGGCCGGGCGCTCCAGAATGCGCGCCAGGTGTCCTATGACGAGGACGGACGCTATGCCGCCGAGAGCGGTCCTGCGGCTTCCGATGGCGGCGCAGCCGAAGCCCGCAGCATCCTGACCGGCCGCGGCCTGTACTGACCGCCGCACATTAGCGCGAAGCCGCCTCACGCAGGAACTTGATCAGCGCGGCGTTGACCTCGTCCGGCCGCTCCTGCTGCACCCAATGGCCGGCGCCATCGATGATCAGTTTTCGCGTCAGATTGGGCAGCACCCGCTCCAGCTCGTTGATGCGCTTGGCGCCGATCAGGCCGGTGATGACTGCGTCCTGCGCGCCGGCGATGAAGAGGGAGGGCTGGTCGATCTGCGCGTCCTGCCAGGGCGCGGTCAGCTCCCAATTGCGGTCGAGGTTGCGATACCAGTTCAGCCCGCCGCGGAAGCCCGACTTGCGGAAAGCTTCGGTGAAATAAGCGAGATCGTCCTCGCTCAGCCACGCCGGCAGTGGCTCCTCGGCGCTGGCACGGCCGAGAAAGCCGTTGCCCTCCTGCACGAACATCGCGGCGTTCGGATCGGCAAGTCCGCGGCCGCCGAGCACGACGCGCATGGTGCGGGCGACGTCATGCTCGAACTCGGCCTCCGCGACGCCGGGCGCCTGAAAGTACTGCCAGTAGAAATTGGTGATGCCGCCCTGGCGTAACAGCTCGAGCGGCTTGCCGCGTCCGCGGAACGGCGGCGGCACGCTCAGGCCCCCAACGGCCGTAAAGATATCTGGGCGGAACAGCGCCGCGTGCCAGGCGACCGGTGCGCCCCAGTCGTGGCCGACCACCATCGCCTTGGTCGCGCCGAGCGCCTTCACCAGGCCGACGACGTCGCCGACGAGATCGAAGATCGAATAGGCGGCCGCGTCAGGCGGCGCCGCACTCTGACCGTAGCCGCGCATGTCGGGGGCCACGACGTGATAGCCGGCGGCCGCGAGCGCCGGGATCTGGTGCCGCCAGGAATAGGATAGTTCAGGCCAGCCATGGCACAGCACCACCAGCGGCCCCTGGCCGGCCTCGCGGATGAAGAGGTCGATCCCATTGGCCTTGATCACGCGGGTGGTGGACATCGCTTTTCCGCCTTGTTTCAGGGGTTTGGTCAGGAAACATGAGGTGCCACGATAGGGACGCGATGAGAATCGTGCAATCTCGGGGGCAGCACCGATCCTCGTGTTGTTCGCACCGGTTCCAACTGTTAGAACGCCGCTCTCAGGGCTTCGCCATGGCATTTCGTCTCATCCCGCTCCGTCATACCGGATTCACGGCCGGAGCATTGGCGCGCGGGCTGGTCGCAGCGACTATTGCAGTGAGCCTCGGCTGGGGCGGGGTGCTCTACGCCGCCAACCAGAGCGTTCAGGGCGCCAAGAAGACCGAGGATTCCGGCTTCGACGGCGACGCCCCCACCGCGATCCTGATCGAGGCCTCCAGCGGCAGCGTGCTGTTCGAGAAGAACGCCGACGAGCTGCGCGCGCCCTCCAGCATGATGAAGCTCGTGACCGCCGAAGTCGTATTCAACGCGATCAAGAAGGGCGACGTCAAGCTGACCGACGAATACCGGATCAGCGAGAACGCCTGGCGCAAGGGCGGCGCGCCCTCCGGCGGCTCGACCATGTTTGCGGCCATCAACAGCAAGGTCTCGGTCGACGACCTCCTGCATGGCGCGATCATCCAGAGCGGCAACGACGCCTGCATCGCGCTCGCCGAAGGCATCGCCGGCAACGAGCGGATATTTGCATCCGATTTCATGACCAAGCGCGCCCGCGAGCTCGGCATGGCCAAATCGACCTTCGCCAACTCCAACGGTTTGCCGGACCCCGGCAACAAGATGACGGTGCGCGAGCTCGGCATGCTCGCCCGGCACATCATCCTGGACTTCCCCGAATTCTACAAACTGTTCGGCGAGAAGGAGTTCACCTGGAACAAGATCCGCCAGCCCAACCGCAATCCGCTGCTCAATTCGATGGAAGGCGCCGACGGACTGAAGACCGGCTACACCAAGGAAGGCGGCTACGGCATGGTCGGTTCGGCCGTGCAGAACGGCACGCGATTGATCGTCGTCGTCAACGGGCTTGAGGACATCGAGGACCGCGCCACCGAAGCCAAGAAGATGCTGGAATGGGGCTTTCGCAATTTCGAGACCCGCACGCTGATCGCGGCCGACCAGCAGGTCGGCTATGCCAAGGTGTTTGGCGGCGAGAGCCGCTCGGTGAAGCTCGTTGCGAAAGAGCCGGTGAAGGTGATGGTGCACAAGAGCGGCGGCGACAAGCTGATCGCGCGCGTCGTCTATAACGGCCCGGTGCGCGCACCGGTCCAGGCCGGCCAGCAGGTCGGCGTGGTCAAGGTCTGGCGCAGCGGCAACATCGCGGTGGAGACGCCCGTCTATGCGGCCGAGGCGATCAGCACCGGCTCGACCGTCCGGCGCGCGATCGACGGCGCCAGCGAGCTCGTGATCGGCATGTTCCGCGCAGGCGCCGAGAAGCTCTGATCATGAGTGAGACCACGGGACAGCGCCCGTCCGGGCGCGGACGTTTCATCACCTTTGAAGGCGGTGAGGGGACGGGCAAGTCGACCCAGATCAAGAGGCTTGCCGACCGCCTCGGGGCGGCCAGGCTTCGGACCCTCGTCACGCGCGAGCCCGGTGGCTCGCCGGGCGCCGAGATCATGCGCCATCTGGTGCTGTCGGGCATGGGCAAGCTGCTCGGCCCCGATGCCGAGGCGCTGCTGTTTGCGGCCGCGCGCGACGACCATGTCCGCACCGTGATCGAGCCAGCGCTCAAGCAGGGCATTTGGGTCCTCTGCGACCGCTTCGCCGACTCGACGCGGGCCTATCAGGGCAGCCTCGGCAGCGTGCCCGCCGGTTTGATCAATGCTATGCAGCGGGTCACGATCGGCGATCTCAAGCCGGACCTCACTATCATTCTCGATCTGCCGGTCGAGATCGGCTTGGCACGCGCGGCGGCGCGGCGCGGCAGCGGCACGCCCGACAGGTTCGAGGGCGAGAAGCTCGCCTTCCATCAGGGCCTGCGCGAGGCCTACAGCAAGATCGCGGCGGACGAGCCTGCGCGCTGCGTGCTGATCGACGCCAATTCCGATCCTGATACGGTTGCAGGGCGCGTCTGGACCGCGCTGCGCGATCGTCTCCTGCCGACACCCGCATCGGTGGTCTCAGCATGAGCCCGCGTCAGGTCGAGCGTGAATCCGCCATTCCGCATCCGCGCGAGACAAGCCTTCTGTTCGGCCATCGCGAGGCCGAGACCGCGCTGCTCGCCGCCTACCGCAGCGGGCGCATCCCGCACGCCTGGCTGATCGGCGGGCCGCAGGGGATCGGCAAGGCGACACTGGCCTATCGCATGGCGCGGTTCGTGCTCGCCCACGGCCAGCCGCTGTCGTCCGCCGTGCAGGGCGCCGAGGACCTCGCGATCGATCCTGAGCACGCCGTGGCGCGGCAGGTGGCGGCAAGCTCGCATGGCGGCTTGCTGACGCTGGAGCGCACCGCCAACGACCGTGGCGTGATGCGGACAGTCATCACCGTCGACGAGACCCGCGAGACCATCTCGTTCTTCGGCTCGACCGCGGCCGCCGAAGGTTGGCGCGTGTGCATCGTGGACACCGTCGACGAGCTCAATCCCAACGCGGCGAACGCGCTGCTGAAAATCCTCGAGGAACCGCCGCAGCAATCGCTGTTCCTGCTGGTGAGCCACGCGCCGGCGCGCGTGCTCGCCACGATCCAGTCGCGTTGCCGCAAGCTGCGCTTGCGGTCGCTCACGACCGACGAGGTGATTGCCGCAGCCGCCACGGCCGCCGACCTCGCTCCGACCGATCTGGCGCTGCGCGAGGCGGCGGAGGCCTCCGAGGGCAGCGTCGCACGGGCACTGACTCTGCTCGGCGGCGATGCGCTCAAACTCCAGCAGCGCACGGCGGCGCTGCTGGCACGTCTGCCCCAAGTCGATCCGCGCGAATTGCACACGCTCGGCGAATCGCTTGGCACCAGCGACCGCGTCGCGCTTGCGGCCTTCATCGACGGCATCGATCGCTGGATCGCGGAGAGCCTCCATTCCGACGAGGCCAATGCCAACCAGAACCTGCCGCGCCTTGCGCGCCTAGCTGAGGTATGGGAAAAGATCATCCGCGCCGCGCGCGACACCGAAACCTACAATCTGGAGCGAAAGCCCTTGGTTTTCTCGGTGTTCGGCTGGCTGGCGGACGCAACGCGCTAGGCGCAGTTTCCAAATTTCGAGAAGCCGGTAAAGGAATTCATCGTGGCAACACGAGCTAAGAAAACCGCCAAGGGCAAGAGCAGCAAGAAGAAGGCTGCCAAGAAAGCCGCGACGAAGGCCGTGAAGGCGCTCGCGCGCAAGGCTGCCAAGAAGGTCAAGACGACCAAGAAGGCTGCCGCCAAGAAAGGCGTGAAGAAGAGCGCTGCGAAGAAGGCCGGCAAGAAGGCTGCGAAGAAGCAGGTCGTCAAGAAGGCCTCCAAGAAAGCGGCTGCCAAAAAGCCAGTCCAAGTTTCCGCTAAAAAGGCTCCGGTGAAGAAGGCGGCCAAGAAGGCGAGGGTGACCGCGCGCGTCGTGATCGCCGCGCCGGCCCCTCTCGTCGCTCCGCCGAAGGCTGTGAAGCCCAAAGTGTCGAAACCCAAGGCGCCGCCTGCGCCGAAGCCAGTGGTCGCCCCGAAGCCGGCGGCGCCCGTAACAGCGCCCGCGCGCGACAACGTGTTCTACATCTCGACCGCCATCGCCTATCCCAATGGCAGCCCACATATCGGCCACGCCTATGAGGCGATCTCGGCCGACGTGCTGGCGCGCTTCGCGCGGCTCGACGGCAAGGACGTGTTCTTCCTGACCGGCACCGACGAGCACGGCCAGAAGATGGTCCAGACCGCGCAGAGCGAGGGCTTGACCCCGTCCGCACTGGCCACTCGCAACGCCAATCGCTTCAGGGAGATGGACCAGCGCCTGAACGTGTCGTTCGACCGCTTCATCCGCACCACCGAAGAGCAGCACCATCGCTCCAGCCAGGAGATCTGGCGGCGTATGGAAGCGAACGGCGACATCTACCCCGACACCTATGCCGGCTGGTACTCGGTGCGTGACGAAGCCTATTACGCCGAGGACGAGACACGCCTGAACGACGACGGTGTGCGCCTCGGCCCGCAGGGCACGCCGGTCGAATGGGTCGAGGAGAAGAGCTATTTCTTCCGCCTCTCGGCCTATCAGGACAAGCTTCTGAAGCTCTACGAAGACCATCCTGAATTCATCGGCCCGGACTCGCGCAAGAACGAGGTGGTGAGTTTCGTACGAGGCGGCCTGCGCGATCTCTCGATCTCGCGCACCACCTTCGACTGGGGCGTGAAAGTGCCCGGCGACGAAGATCACGTGATGTATGTCTGGGTCGACGCGCTCACCAACTACATCACCGGTGTCGGCTTCCCCGACGAGAGCGACACGAACTGGCGCTACTGGCCGGCCGACGTGCATATCATCGGCAAGGACATCATCCGCTTCCACGCGGTCTACTGGCCCGCATTCCTGATGTCAGCCGGCATTGCGCTGCCGAAGCGGGTCTATGCCCACGGCTTCCTGTTCAACAGGGGCGAGAAGATGTCGAAGTCGGTCGGCAATGTCGTCGATCCCTTCAATCTTGCCGACCAGTATGGCGTCGACCAGATGCGTTATTTCTTCCTGCGCGAGGTCTCGTACGGCCAGGACGGCAACTACAACCACGAGGCCATCGTCGCGCGCATCAATGCCGATCTCGCCAACGACCTCGGCAACCTCGCGCAGCGCTCGCTGTCGATGATCGCCAAACAGCTCGGCGGCGTGCTGCCCGAGCCCGGCGCGTTCAGCGACAACGACAAGGCGATTTTGGCGATGGCCGACGGCATGATCGCCGCGTCGCGCGAAGCCATGGCGACGCAGCAGATCCATCACTGGCTCAACGCCGTGTGGGCCGTGGTTGCGGAGGCCAACCGCTATTTCGCGGGCGAGGCGCCGTGGGCGCTGGCCAAGACCGATCCTGCGCGACAGAAGACGGTGCTGTACGTCACCGCCGACGTCGTGCGCCAGATCGCGATCCTGGCCCAGCCGGCGATGCCGACCGCATCAGGCTTGCTGCTCGACAGCCTCGGCATCCCCGCGGGCGAGCGCGATTTTGCGGCGCTCGGCGGCGACAAGCGGATTGCTGCTGGTTCGACGCTGCCAGCGCCGACGCCGGCGTTCCCGCGCTACATCGAGCCGGCGGCCTGAGGCGTTCGAACGATGCTGGTCGACAGTCACTGCCATCTGGATTTTCCGGACTTTGCGGAGGATCTCGACGGGATCGTGTCGCGTGCCCGCGCGGCCGGGATCGGCCGCATGGTCACGATCTCGACGCGGGTGCGAAAGCTCGATCAGCTTCTCGCCATCGCCGGGCGTTACGACGACGTCTATTGCTCGGTCGGCACTCATCCGCACAATGCGGTTGAGGAAGACGGCATTTCGCCGGACGAGTTGATCGCGCTGACGCAGCATCCGAAGGTGGTCGCGCTCGGCGAAGCCGGGCTCGACTATTTCTACGATGACGGTTCGCCGGAGGCGCAGGCGAGGGGCTTTCGTGCCCACATTGCCGCGGCCCGCGCCACCGGCCTGCCGCTGGTGATCCACACTCGCGAGGCGGATGAGGATTGCGCGCGCATCCTGGAAGAGGAGGCGGCACGCGGATCGTTTCGTGCTGTGCTGCATTGCTACACCGGCGGGCGCGAGCTGGCGCTGAAGGCGGTGTCGCTCGGGCTCTATATCGGCTTCACGGGCATCCTGACCTTCAAGAAGTCGGACAGCTTGCGCGCGCTCGCGGCCGAACTGCCGCCTGACCGTATTCTGGTTGAAACAGATTCGCCCTACCTTGCGCCGGGCAAGTTCCGGGGCAAACGCAACGAGCCGGCCTATGTGGTCGAGGTTGCCAAGGTGCTGGCCGAGACGCGCGGCGTGTCGCTCGAAGAGATCTCACGCCAGACCACCGAAAACTTCTTCCGCCTGTTCTCCAAGGTGAAAGCTTGAGGTTCTGAGCCGTATGACGCTGACGCTGACGATCCTGGGTTCCGGCTCCTCCGCCGGCGTGCCGCGCCCGGCCCTTGGCTGGGGCGCCTGCGACCCCAACAATCCCAAGAACCGCCGCCGCCGTTGCTCGCTGCTGGTCGAAAAGACCTCCAACCACGGCACTACGCGTATCGTGATCGACACGTCGCCGGACCTGCGAGAGCAGTTGATCTCGACCAATGTCGACCACATCGACGCGGTGTTCCTGACGCACGAGCATGCCGACCAGACCCACGGCATGGACGATCTGCGCTCGGTCGTGATCCACATGCGCAAGCGCATTCCGGTCTATTTCAACCAGTCGACCGCCAAGGACATCATGGCGCGGTTCTCTTATTGCTTCATCTCGCCGGAGGGCAGCGACTATCCGCCGATCCTCAACCGGCATTCGATCGAGGCGGGCGGGAGCCAGATCATCAGCGGCAAGGGCGGTGACGTGACGATGACCGCCTTCTTGGTCCAGCACGGCAACATTCCCGCGCTCGGCTATCGCATCGGCAACGCCGCCTACACGCCCGACCTCAACGACATCCCGCCCGAGAGTTTTGGCGCCCTGGAAAACCTCGATCTCTGGATCGTCGATGGCCTGCGCTACACCCCGCATGTCAGCCATTTCAGCATCAACGACGCGCTGTCCTGGATCGAGCGCTTCAAGCCGAAGCGTGCCGTCATCACCAACATGACGGCCGACGTCGATTACGAGGTGATCCGGCAGAAGCTGCCTGCGGGCGTGGTGCCGGCCTATGACGGCCTGCGGCTGGAGACGAACTAACCTTTACCAGGCGTAGCGGACCACGGCCTTCCCGGTATAGGCGCGCACCAGGCTCGAAACCTCGCTGTCGAAATTCGCGCTCGCCGACCATCCGTTCATGCCGCGCAGCTCGAGGGCTACGCCGGTCAATGCCGAGTTCGGCGCAAGCGCCGTGGTTCCGATCACAAAGCCCTGGCCGGATCCTTGGCTCGATCCCTGGCCGGAGATCACCTGAAACACCGCAGGCATCGACTGTGTCGCGCTGAAATTATGGGCCCAGGCCAGACGTCCTCGCAGATCGAACAGGCCGCCAGCGAGCACGAAGGACGTGCTCGTGCGCAGGCCAAGCTCGCTGCGGCTGTCGGTGAAGCTGTTGGTGCTGCTGGAGGGCGTCGCGGACGGATCGGCTGCGTAAGCCGGCTGGCTTGCGCTGGCAGCGAGCCGGAACATGGTGACCTGCCCGGCGGCATAAGGCGTGATGCCGAGCCATGGCGTCGCAATCCGATAGCCGCTTTCGATACGGCCGGAATAGGCGTTGGCGTTGACGGCCGGGGAGAGCGGTTCGCTGCCGGCCGGCGTGACCTGATGATCGCTGGTGATGGCCTGCCAGCCATAGGCCATCGCGGTCGCGACATAGGCCGCGCCGATGGAGTGCCTGACGAAGGTGCCGGCCTGGAACAGGTCGGAGCGGCCGCTGGAAAAATTATTGGCAAAGCCGGTGCCGCCGCCGGCAAGCGCAAAGCCCATCCGCGTCTGCGGTGAGAGTGAATAGTCGGCGCCGACAGCGGTGGCGAAGCTGCGGGCCGACGAGCCGTTGCCATCGGTCGCAGTCTGCGAGCCGCCGAAGCCTGCGGCCCAGATGCTCCAGTGCGGAGCCGCGAGCGACGGCTTGCCGTAGATCGCCTCATAGGCTTCGCGCCCGATGCCGCCATGCGTGCGATCGTTGCCGAGATCGGCATAGGCCGAGAGCTCCGAGTCGAATTCGGGCCGCCCGATGCCGCGTCCGTCGATGGCTGGATCCAGCAGGGTCTGCGTGAATTGCGTCATCGCCAGGAACGTAGCTTGCGCCGGCTCGGTCTGCGACGAAGCAGCGGAGCCGCCGCCAAACGTCTGCCGCATGCCGAACCTGCCTGCGCCGGCGAGACCCGGCGGCTCGGCGTTCCAGCCATAGTTCGGCTGCATCCCCGGGCTGCCACCAGTTCCATTGCCGTAGGGCGCGCCGCCAAAACCCGGGGCCTGCGGTGGCGGACCGAACATCGGTCCACCCGTCCCTCCAAAATTATTGCCGCCAAAATTATTGCCGCCGCCGAAATTGCCGAAGCCGCCGCTTGGCGCGTTCGGACCGGGATAGCCAAAATTCTCGGAGCCTGCGAAAGCGCCGTACTCACGCATGACCTGCGCGTCCGCCGCGCGCGGCAGCAGCAATCCGGCCGTCAATAGCAGCAGCGCCAGACGCGCACACACGTCTGTGCTCACGACACCAACCGCATGAAGCGCCCCAACCGCGCCGGTCGCCGGCCGCGCTGCCTGCGCGGCGAATCAGGTGGAAACAGCGAATCCGACGGGAGAGAAACGTAAATGCGTCTCTAACGTTTTCCAATCTTTTCCTGTGATGTCTCGATGTCGTCAAACATGCGCAATCCGTTTCAGACGAATCGCGATGGCCGCGGAGACGCAGTGTCAATCCGCGCTTCTACGGGAATGTGAGACAGGCGGTCAGTTCAAGCCGAAAACGCCTTCGCCGAGCCCACCTCGTTGCGCAGCAGGAATTTCTGGATCTTGCCCGTGGACGTCTTCGGGATCGGCCCGAATAGGATCGCCTTTGGCGTCTTGAAGCCACTCATCTGGCTCCGGCAGAAGGCGATGATCTCGGCTTCCGTCGCGCTGGCGCCGTCCTTCAATTCGACGAAGGCGCAGGGCACTTCGCCCCATTTCGGATCGGGCTTGGCGACCACGGCTGCGAACAGCACGGCCGGGTGCTTGTAGAGGATGTCTTCGACCTCGACGGAGGAAATGTTCTCGCCGCCCGAGATGATGATGTCCTTGGAGCGGTCCTTGATGATGACGTAACCGTGCGCGTCGAGCACGCCGAGGTCGCCGGTGTGAAACCAGCCGCCCTCGAAGGCTTCCTTTGTGGCCTTCTCGTTCTTGAGGTAGCCCTTCATCACGATGTTGCCGCGGAACATGACCTCGCCGATGGTCTCGCCGTCGCGCGGCACCTCCTGCATGGTCAGCGGATTGATGACGGTGACGCCTTCCTCGAGCGGGTAGGGCACGCCCTGCCGCCGCTTCATGCGCGCCCGCTCGGCTGGCGGAAGCTCATCCCAGCCGGGCTGCTCGGCGCAGACGGAGGCGGGGCCGTAGACCTCGGTCAGGCCATAGACATGCGTGAGCTTGATGCCGATGCTTTCGGCGCCTTCGAGCACGGCGACCGGCGGCGCAGCGCCGGCGATGAGGCCGACGACGCGGCGGGCCGCGTTGCCCTTCGGCGCATCGGGCGCATTGATCAGCGTGTTGTAGACGATCGGCGCGCCGCACATGTGGGTGACGCCGTGCTGCTTGATCAATTCGAAGATTTTGGTCGGCTCTACCTTGCGCAGGCAGACGTTGATGCCGGCGGCCGCTGCTAGGGTCCAGGGAAAGCACCAGCCGTTGCAATGGAACATCGGCAGCGTCCAGAGATAGACTGGGTGCTGGCCGAGTTGGCCTGCGAGGATGTTGCTGACGGCGTTGAGATAGGCGCCGCGATGATGCGTGACGACGCCCTTGGGATTGCCCGTCGTGCCCGACGTGTAGCTCAGCGCAATCGCGTCCCACTCATCCTTCGGCGGGATCGCCGCAAAATTCGGATCGCCTTGCGCGACGGCGGCTTCATATTCGATCTCGCCGATGCGCTTGCCGCCTTTGAAGGCAGCATCGTCGACGTCGATCACGAACGGCTTGGGCCCGCTCATCTGCGCCAGCGCATCGGTGATCACGCCGGAAAATTCGGGATCGACCAGAATGATTTTGGCGCCGCCATGGTCGAGCTGAAACGCAATGGAGGACGCATCGAGGCGGATGTTGAGCGCGTTGAGCACGCCACCCGTCATGGGCACTGCGAAGTGCGCCTCGTTCATCGCCGGAATGTTCGGCAGCATCGCAGCGACAGTATCGCCGACGCCGATGCCCTTGCCGGCGAGCCAGGAGGCAAAGCGCTTGCAGCGCTCATGCGTCTGCGCCCACGTGAAGCCGCGGCCCTCATAGACCGTGCTGACGTGATCCGGATACACCGCGGCGCTGCGCGCGAGGAAGCTCAGCGGCGACAGCGGCACGTAATTGGCGGGGGTCTTGTCGAGGCCGATATTGTACTGGTTCTGCCGATCGCTCATCGACACCCTCCTTGACGCCGCGCTTTACAGGAATCCGATCGAGATCCAGGGGAAGACCGCGACGATGATCAATCCCACCAGCAGCGCCAGAAGATAACCCCAGATCGGCCTGATGCCCTCAGCCGGATCGACGCGTCCGATGGCGCAGGCGGCATAATAGCCGACGCCGAACGGCGGGGCGAATAGCCCGATACCCATCGCCAGGATGATGATCATGGCGTAGTGCACCTCGTGCACGCCGACGAGCCGCGCGATCGGAAACATCAGCGGTCCGAACAGTACGATGGCAGGAATGCCCTCCAGGACGCTGCCGAGGACCACGAAGGCCAGGATCGAGACGGCGATGAAGGTGGCGGAGCCGCCGGGCAGGCCGGTCATGGACGCCGCCAGCGCGCGCGAGAAGCCGGACTGGGTCAGGCCCCACGCCATGCCGGTCGCAGTCCCGATGATCAGCAGGATAGCGCCGGACAGGCACGCGGTCTCGATCAGCATCGGCAGCAGCCGCCGCCAATCGAATTGGCGGTAGATCAAGAGCCCGATGATCAGCGCATAGACGATGCCGATGGTCGAGACTTCGGTGGCGGTGGCGATGCCTTCGACCACGGCGTAGCGGATCACAAAGGGCAGGGCCAGGGCAGGGATGGACACCACGAAGGCGCGCGCGATCTCGCCCGACGTTGCACGGGTGACGTGGCTCAGATCCTCGCCGCGATAGCGCCACCACACCAGCCCCGACAGTGTCAGCGCCAGCACCACGCCCGGCAACAGGCCGCCGGTGAACAGCGCGGAGATCGACACGCCGGTAACCGAGCCGATGGTGATCAGCACGAGGCTCGGCGGAATGGTTTCGGTCTGGGCGCCGGTGGCCGCAAGCAGGGCGACGAGATCGCCCGGCTTGGCGCCGCGCTGCTTCATTTCCGGGAACAGCACGGGCGCGACCGCGGCCATGTCGGCCGCCTTGGCCCCGGAGATGCCGGAGACCAGGTACATGGCGCCGACCAGCACGTAATGCAGCCCGCCGCGGACATGGCCGAGCAGGCTCGCCAGAAACGCCACCATGGCCCGCGCCATGCCGGTCATCTCGATCAGGAGCCCCAGGAACACGAACAGCGGCACCGAGAGCAGGATGAGATGGCTCATGCCCTCGTCCATCCGCCCGACCAGCACCATCAGCGGCGTCCGCGTGGTCAGCGCCAGATAGCCGAAGATCGCCAGGCCAAAGGCGAACGCGATCGGAACGCCGGCGAACACGCAGAAGCCGACCACGCCGACGAAGAAGATGATGAGATTGATATTGCCGAGCGGCTTGAGCAGCGGCTGCGCGAACCAGAACAGCGCGATCAGGACGACGACCGTGGCGGCCGCCGCCAGCAAGGTCTTGAGATTGCCGACGCGGAGCAGCCGCAACAGCGCAAACAGCACCATCAGGCAGATGCCCACGGGCAATGCCGCTGCGCGCCAAGTATTTGAAATCTGCAGCGCCGGCGTGGTGATGAAACTCTCTTCGTAGGCGTATTCATAGGCCGGATGGACGATCAGCAGCAGGAACGCCAACGCTGCGCAGGTCGCGACCACGTCGAGATAGGCCCTGAGCCTTGGGCCGGCGCTCGCGACCAGCGCCGTCATTCGCATGTGCTCGCTGCGGCGGAACGCGACCGCCGAGCCCAGCATCGCCAGCCAAAGGAACAGCATCGAGGCCAGCTCGTCCGACCACACCAGCGGCGCATGCAGCACGTAGCGCGAGACCACGCCGGCAAACAGGATCACGACCTCGGCGACGACCAGGATCGCCGCCGGGATCTCCACCAGCCATTTCAATGTATGCTCGACGGAGCCGAGCACAGGCCGGCGGCGAGGGGATGTTGCCACCTCGCCGGCCACGGCTGGCGTCATGTCGACATGAGCCATGGCAGGGCCCCTATTGCTTCTGACGCGTTACGACAGCTTGCCGACGGACTTCTCGAGCAGATCCCAGGCCTTGTCGCCGTACTTGCCCTTCCACTCATTGTAGAAGCCGGCCGCGCGCAGCTTGTCGCGGAACGGCCCGACCTCGGGCTGATTGAACGTGAGGCCTTTGCCCGCCAGTTCCTGCCTGACGGTGATATTGAGCTTCTCGGTGTCCTCGCGTTCCTTGACGGCAGCGGCGTTGACGTTCTTGGCGACGATGGTCTTGATGTCGTCCGGCAGTGCTGCCCAGGCGCGGCGGTTCATCAGGAACCAGAAGCCGTCCCACATGTGGTTGGTCAGCGAGCAGTACTTCTGGACCTCGTAAAGCTTCGCCGTCGAGATCAGCGCCAGCGGGTTCTCCTGGCCCTCGACGATCTTGGTCTGCAGCGCCGAATAGACCTCGGCGAAATTGATCGAGGCGGGCGATGCATCGAACGCCTTGAACATTGAGGTCCACAGCGGCGACACCGGCACACGGATCTTGAAGCCCTTGAAATCGTCCGGACCGTTGATCGGCTTGGTCGAGGACGTGGTCTGGCGGAAGCCGTTGTCCCAGATCTTGTCCATGACCTCGAGGCCGGCCTTGTTGATCTCGCCGCGCACATAGGCGCCGAGATCGCCGTCCATGGCCTTCCAGACCGTGGGATAATCCGGGAACGCAAAGCCGATGCCGTTGATCGAGGCCGCCGGCACCAGGGTCGCCAGAATCAGGCCGGACAGCGTGAAGAACTCGATGCCGCCGGAGCGCACCTGGCTCAGCATGTCGGTGTCTGAGCCGAGCTGGCTGTTCGGGAACACTTGCAAGTCGAACCGGCCGTTGGTCTCGGTCTTGATCGCAGCTGCCATCTCACGGGCGCGCGCCACGAACGGATGCGACTCCGGCAGGTTGTTGGCGAACTTGTAGGAGAACTCGGCGGCCTGGGCACGAGCCACATAGGGCGCGCTGACGCCGCCAAAGACGGCGGTCGCGGCGGAGGCCTTGAGAAGCGTGCGGCGGGAAAAACTCATGGGTCTGCTTCCTCGGAAGTTTGTTCTTGTTGTGAGACGCAAACCTATACGGACGTCCGGTCAGCAGTCATCTGCGATCTCGCGAAGCTCGCTTATTGCAGCCGGACAAGGGCACGGCAATATCGGCTTTCGGCAGATGGGCCGGATTCAAAAAGGCGAAAACAACCCCATGCACAGTAGCCGTCAAGAGCTGAGACGACGATCGATGGTCAGGCCAAAGATCAGCTGGCAGCGAAGGCGTTGTGGCAGGAGCTTCGCCTAAATAACTGATCCAATTGGGTATAAATATATTCCATAATATACCTTATGCGAATTACGGATATGGCTGTCCGGGTCGGTGGTCACTTGGCGTCTGGTCGCTGAAGTGCCTCCTCTCCAGTCAAGGCCGGCCTCGCAGGCCGCGGCCATCGCGACGCATCGTCGCCGCGCGGGCCTCAGGCTGTGCTTGCTTCGAAACGAATGGCGCCCGCGAATTGCGCCACGCGAGATCGTTCGGTCGGCAATCAGGACGGCGCGGCGAAGTCGTAAGAGATGCGTCCGGCCGGCAGATAGAACAGCGCGATGACGGCGCCGCCGCGGACCTCGGGATAGTGGCGGCTGCCGGGATCGGGCGCCGTCCAGCCCGGCCCCTGCCAGCCCTGCAGCCCCTTCAGCTCGGCGCCCTTGTCCAGCGGCACGACCAGGTTCAGTTCCCCATAGGGATGGCCGTGATACTGCCCGCGCAGCACGTCGTGGTCGTCCTCGTCCTTGAAGCGGCGCGGGTCGGTGCTGTTCATGTAGACGGCCGTGATGCTGAACTGGAACGTGTCGGGCGTTGGCTCCAGGATGCGGCTGCGCCGGTAGTTGGGACCATCGACCTCCTGGTTGGCCGCCCAGCCTTCCTCGACGCCGCGTTTGATCAGGCGCGCCAGGTGCCGGTAGAGCTGGCTGTCCTCTCCGTATGTCTCATTAAGCCACCGCTCCATCTCTGCGCCCGGTGTCATATCCTTGACCTCGCGCAGAAAAGGAATGCTGCTCTGAATCAGGTCCTCTCGGCTTCCCATGGCCGTGTCCTTTTCAACTTCGGTTGCACACTGGTCTTCGAACCCCGCGAACGCGGCGAATTCGGCAATGTCCGCACGCGGCATCAGCCTGCCCCGGGTTTCGTCCCTGGCTCGGCCGATCGAGATGCCGCACACCACCATTTGCTCCGCCGGGATCGACAGCAGCGGGCGCAGGATGCGGTGATATCTGGAGAACGTCTCCTGCGGACAGGACTGAAGCCCGTGGCCTGCCGCAGCCAGCAGCACGTTCTGGACGAACATGCCGAGGTCGAGCCAGCTCCCGACCTGCAGGCGCCGGTCGATGGTGACGATCAGCCCGACGGGAGCGCCGAAGAACGCATAATTCTTTGCCGTCTGCGCGCTCCTGGCCTCGGTATCGGTTTGGGCGATGCCGAGCGAGCTGTAGAACAATTGGCCGAACGCCTGTCGTCGCTGCAGGTAGGGTTCGGGCAGGTCGCTGGCGTAGTAGCTGTATTCCGAGACGTGCTCGTCGCGGGCCGTTTCGTGCGCCTCGCGCAGCGCCGCCGACACCCGCTCCTTGGCGGCGCCGGCCAGGACGTAGACGCGCCAGGGCTGGATGTTGGCACCGCTTGGCGCAAACCGCGCCACGCGCAGAATCTGCTCGATGGTCCCTCGCCCGACCGGCGCGCCCGAGAAGTCGCGGCATGCAAAACGGCCTGCGATGATCTCGTCGATACGGCTCTGGGCCGCGACGCCCCGGTCGATCATGACTTCTTCAGGAACGGACATCCGCCCTGCTCCATCGGCCGGAAAGCTTCTTCTCCCGGTATCGTCGCCAGGAGCTCGTAATAGTCGAACTTGTATTTGGACTGCTCGGGCGCCTTGACGCGAAACAGATACATGTCGCGGACCAGCCGGCCGTCGTCGCGGATCCGGCCGTTTCTCGTCATGAAATCGTTCACGGGCATTGCGCGCATCGCGGCGGCGACGGTCGGCCCATCCAGCGTGCCCGCCGACTGCACTGCTTTGAGGTAGTGCATCACCGCGCCATACGTGCCGGCGTGGATCATGGTTGGGACCTTCTGGGTTTTCGCGATGAAACGCTTCGACCACGCGCGCGTGTCCTCGTTCAGGTCCCAATAGAACGCCGAGCTCAGCATCAGGCCCTGGGCGCTCTGGAGCCCGAGGCTGTGAATGTCCGCAATGAAGACGAGCAACCCGACAAGCTTCTGCCGCTGCGCAACGCCGAATTCGCCGGCCTGCTTGACCGCGTTGATGAAGTCCCCGCCGGAATCGGCGAGCGCGATCACGTCCGCCTTCGACGACTGCGCCTGGAGCAGGAAGGATGAGAAATCCGGCGTGTTGATCGGATGTTTCACGGCGCCGATCACCTTGCCGCCCATGGCGTCGATGACCTTGCGGCTGTCGGCCTCGAGCTGGGCCCCGAGGGAGTAGTCGACCGAGATGAAGAACCAGGAGTTTGCGCCGAGACGCGACATCGCCTTCGTCGTTCCCTGCGACAGCGCGTAGGTATCGTACGTCCAGTGGATCCCGGTCGGCGAGCATTCGTCGCCGGTGAGGCGGGACGTAGCGGCGCCGGTGGCGATGAACAGCTTCTTCTTGTCGCGCGTGATGCCCTGCACCGCCAGTGCGACGGCAGAGTTCGGCACGTCGAGAATGACCTCGACATTTTCATTTTCGAGCCACCGCCGGGCGATGGTCGCGCCGACATCGGCCTTGTTCTGGTGGTCTCCCGCAACGATCTGGATGGTGCGCCCGAGCACCTGACCGTTGAAATCGTCGACGGCCATCTGCGCCGCAACCACCGAGCCCTGGCCGCCGTTGTCGGCGTAGAGCGAGGACATGTCGGTGAGGACGCCGAGCTTGACGGGACCATCCTGCGCAATGGCGGGCGCCGTCAACAGCGCCAGTGCTAGTCCAACAATTCCGATCGATATCCCGCAGGATGTCATGGCCCGTCTCCTCCAAATCCGGCGCCGCGATCATGACGGGATCGCGCAATTGCGGAAGTGAAACTCTTGCAGAGTGATCCTGAACCGCTTTCAGATTGGTGACGCGCGCGGCCTGGCGTCGCGGTCCGGGCACCCTGCTCGGTTGCGTCGGCGCCGCGTATGGCCTTAACTGGAAACGATCGCAGGTACGCAACGGGCGCGCGATCCGCCTGCGACGGTATTCTGCTCGTGGCTGTTTCCTTCAAGACCCTGGACCTGAACCTGCTCAAGGTCTTCGACGCCGTCATGGAGGAGCGAAGCGTGCTGCGGGCAAGCCAGCGCGTTGCCCTCAGTCAATCCGCCGTGAGCCACTCGCTCGCCCGGCTCCGCGAGATGCTGGAAGACGATTTGTTCGTGCGCACCGCGACCGGCATGCAGCCGACAGCGCGCGCATTGACGATGGCGCCGCAGGTTCGCGAAGCTCTGCGGTCGCTTGAAGCGGCGGTCGAACTGCCGAGCTTCGTTCCGGCCGCTTCCACCAGGCAGTTCACCCTCGCCGCCAACGACTTCACCACGATGGTGCTGGCCTCACCGCTCCTGAAGATACTCAGGCATGAGGCGCCGGCGATCGACCTGATCATCAAACCGGTGACACGGATCGACCTTGCCGAGCAGATCGACCTTGGTCGCATCGACGTTGCGATCGGCGTCTTCTCGGACCCGCCGAGCCGCTTCCGGACGTCGCTGTTGTTCGAATATGACGACGTGCTGATCGTGGGCGGGAAGCGCAAGCTCGGCCGGATCGACAACGCGGCTCTGGCGCGCATGCCGCTGGTCGTTGTCTCCTTCGGCGGCGAGCAGGAGGGAGCGATCGGAGGCTTCATCTCCGAGCGCGGCCTCGCCAGGCGATCGGAAATGTACGACCGCGCGGCGCTCGAACGGGCGCTGTCCGAAAGCGATCGGCCCCCGCGAATAGCTGTTTCGTTGCCGCACTTCCTGGCCCTGCCCGCCCTGCTCGCGGACTCGGAATTGGCGGCCATCGTTCCGAGGCCATTGGCGCGGGCGTTCGCGCGCGCGCATGCAATCACAACATGCGAGCTGCCTTACGCCACGACCCCGGTCGAGGTCCGGCTGTTGTGGCACGAACGCATCGAGGGCGAGCCATCGCACGACTGGCTTCACGACGTCCTCCGGCGCGCGACCGAGGAGCTCAGGCGTGGACGCTAGCTGGAGGGGCTCTCACTCGCTCACGCCGTAGAACGTCATCTGGTAATCGTGGAACAGCGCGTTGCGGCGTTCGGCTGTCGTGCCGAGATACGGCGAGGCGCTGGTCGCGCCGGTCGATGTCTCGGCGAATGACATGTAGGTGCCGTTGTTGGAACGGCTGGCCTTGGGCCAGGCCGGCAAGCCCTCGCCGTTGGGATCGCCCGTCTTGACGAAATTGGCCCACATCGAGGAGGCCTGCTCCGCCAGCTCGAAATCATAGGACGCCCACTGGCGTTGACCGGGCTCGTTGCGAAGCGAGTTGAAGGTGTACCAGAGGTCGGACGAATGCCACGCGCCGTAGAATTCGCGATCGCGTCCGGGTGTCGGATGGTTGAAGTAGAAGACGTAGACCTTGCTGGCCGGGTTTCTGGCCGTGAGGAGCGAACCCGCGATCCGGTTTTGCTCGAGCAGCAGGTCAGCCTGGGCCTTGAGGTGCTGGCGGTAGGCGTCGCGTTCGTTGGACGCCGGGTAGAGCTTCTCGAACGCATATTTGGCGTAGAGTTCCTCGCCGAGCAGCTTTTTCCAATAGGCATGGAAGGCCGTGATGTCCATGACCTTGTCCGGCGCACCGTCCAGCGCCGTCCGCTCGTCGGCGACCGTGCCGACGATGACGTCAACGCCGTTGAGGGCGCCCTCCTTCGTGAGGTCCACCGAGTCCGTGGTCAGGACATGACCGTCGATGACCGCGTACATGTTGCTGGTCACGGCGTACATGGCGTCGATCTTGGCCGGATCCTTGTAGAACTCTTCGGCCGGCAGCTTTCTGAGATCGTCGAGGCTCTTGCCGGGAAAGGATTTTTCGAAGACCGGACCGGCCGCGGCCGTCTTGTCCGCGAGCGTCACGTAGTTCGGCTTTCCCGGCTGCGCCATCACGGTTGGGCTCGAGTGCATGATCGCGCGCTGGAACAGGCCCTTGGCGAGCGGCGTGGACAGAACGCTTCTGACATTGCGCGAGCCCGCCGATTGCCCGGCAATGGTCACCTTGCCGGGATCACCGCCGAACGCGCCGATGTTGTTGTGCACCCATTTCAGCGCCGCCACGGCGTCGAGGATCGCAAAATTTCCAGCGCCCTCCTCTTTCATTCCGGGCAAGGCGAGGAAGCCCATGATGTTCAGGCGATAGGCCGCCGAGACGACGATGATGCCCTTGGCGGCGAGCTTTGCCGCGTTGAACTCGACCTCGGAATTGTTGCCGTGGCGGTTGCCGCCGCCGTGGTAGTACACCATCACCGGGAGCGAGCCGTTGACGGGCTTCGCGGGGGCCCAGATGTTCAGATAGAGACAGTCTTCGCTGTCTTTGGGATCCTTCGCCGGGTCCCAATAATATTCATTGTAGTAGAACGTCCCCGGCGGATTGGCGCTGGCGAGCTGGGTGCACCGGTTCGGCCATGCGCTGCTGTCCTTGACGCCCGACCAGGGCACCACGGGCTGAGGTGCCTTCCAGCGGTTGTCGCCGACCGGTGGTGCTGCGAACGGCACCGCCTTGTAGATGGTGACCCCTGCAACATCGGACGCAACACCGCGGATCTGCCCGCCCTCCACGGCGATGGCGGCATCTGGCGTCTGGGCCATGGCGGGCGAAACGATCAGCCCTGCCAATGCGACAATGGAAAGCAGCCTGCTGAGCCTCATGGTTTCCTCCGCGCGGCCATCGGTCGTTGCCAATGGCTCTCTTGTTGATTTGCGGACTACATTGGACGAGTGCAGGCCTAAGCACTAATGCCGTATCGGAATGGTTTGAGAACAAAACGGTATGTTGCACCGGATGGCCGGCTGAGCGCCGGCAAGCTCACTCCTAGGTGAAGAAGGAGGGTTGGGCCGACGCCAGGGCTATCCAGAACCCCGTTCCCGGCTCACAATCCGTGTCCAGGAAATGCCAGACAACGGACGCAGCCACTCAAGCCGCGCCACCATTGGGAGTTCGTCATGCAGGAGAACATCGCTCGCACCAGCAACTCGCGCGCCATTCCGTTCGATGCCGCCAAGCTCGATCGCCTGATGGAGGCCGCAGGCCTCGACGTCCTGATCGTGACGTCCAAGCACAATGTGCAGTACATGCTCGGCGCGGAGCGCGCGATCTTCTTCGACTACATGGATGCCATGGGCATCAGCCGCTATCTCCCGGTCCTGGTCTATCCCAAGGGTGCGCCGGAGAAAGCCGCCTATGTCGGCCACAGGCTGGAAACCCACCAGCGCGCGGTGGCGCCGCCTTGGGTGCCGCAGGTTCGGACCGAGTCCAACGGCTCGGTCGACGCCGTGATGCGCGCCGTCGCAACGTTGAAGGACGCCGGCGTGCCGATGAAGCGGATCGGCGTCGAGATGGCGTTCCTGCCGATGGACGCAGGCAAGGCGCTGGCCGAGGCCCTGCCCGGCGCCGAGCTCAAGGACGCGCTACTGGTGCTGGAGCGGCTGCGCGCGGTGAAGTCGGCGGAGGAACTGGCCAAGCTCAAGACAGCCTCGGAGCTCGTGATCGCATCGATGCTGGAGGTGATCTCGCAGCATGGCCCGGGCACCACCAAGCAGCAATTGTCGGATGCATTGCGTGTCGCGGAGGCCAACCGCGGACTGACGTTTGAGTATTGCCTGCTGGCCTGCGGCAGCAGCCACAACCGGGCGCCATCGTCGCAGCGCTGGGAGCAAGGCGACGTGCTGTCGCTCGATTCCGGCGGCAATTATCACGGCTATATCGGCGACCTCGCCCGGATGGCCGTGCTCGGCGAGCCGGATACCGAACTGAAGGATTATCTCGCCGAGATCGAAGCGGTCCAGCGCGCCGCCTTCGGCGCGGTCAGGCCGGGCGCCATGGGCGGCGACATCTACGTCGCGGCCGAGCGGCAACTCGCCCAGATCAGCCAGCGTGGCTGCACGGAGTTTTTGGCCCACGGCATGGGTCTCGTCAGCCACGAGGCCCCTCGCCTGACCGCCACGGGTCCGGTTCCCTATGATGATGTCGATGCAAGGCTGCCGCTTGAACCCGGCCTGGTGGTCTCGATCGAGACCACCATGAAGCATCCCAAGCGCGGCTTCATCAAGCTGGAGGATACGCTGGTGGTGACGGCGACCGGCCACGAGATTTTTGGCGAAGGCGGGCGCGGCTGGAATTTGGGTCTCAGCGCATAGCCCTGCGGCTTCATCTTGTGCTCCGCCGCAATGACGTCCAGTTCTAGGCAAATCTCCGTCATCAACCCTTGGTAGCCTTCATCATCGCCGCACGGTCGCCGTGTTTCGCGAGCGATATCTTTTTTCCGACCGCCGGCTTCCGCGAACGAATTCGGAGTTGCTGTCATGCGCCATTTGCCTGACGACACGATCACGCTCGCGATTGGGGACCAGCAATTCGAAACGCTGTTCGGAGATCCCGACTTCCCGACCAATGCCCGCGGCGGCAACGATACCATCACGGTGAGCATAGGCACCCAGACCTTTCTTGATCTCGTCGGCGACGGCGCGACGCTGGACGGTCATTCCCACGGCGGCAACGACACGCTCGCGGTTAGCCTGGCCGGCTTCGAGGACACCGTCATCGTCGACGGCGATGCGCAATCGATGGTTGACCACGCCAAGGGTGGCAATGACACGCTCTATGCCAGCAGCAAGAACTCGGTCTTCACGAGCTTTTCGCTTTATGGAGACACCGAAGGCGTTATGTCGGATCACGCAAAGGGAGGCAACGACAACATCGTCGGGGTATTCGGGGGCAGATCGTCCAACACTCTGGTCGGCGATGGCGCCACCATGACGGGACACACCCATGGCGGCAACGACACGCTGCTCGCCTTCGAGGCTAACCAGGACGGCTCCGCGGGACTTTACGGCGACGCCATCACCATGTCCGATCATGCGCACGGCGGCAATGACGTCCTCACCCTCGTGGTGGGAAGCGATGCCGAGAACGGAGGCGCCACCCTGTATGGGGATGCAGGTTTTCTGGAGGGCGATGCTCGCGGCGGCAACGACGTTCTCACGGCTTTTTTCGGTGTGAGTGATCCCAACGGTTCGCAGTCCGTTGCGCTGATCGGCGACGCCGATACCATGTCAGGCAATGCGCGCGGCGGTAACGATGTCCTCATTGGCGGGTCGCACAACGACACCCTGGTCGGCGACGCCCTGCACTACGCTCCTTCCGCGCCCGGCTCGATCAAGGGCGGCAACGATATCCTGAACGGCGGGGCCGGGAATGATCAGCTTTGGGGCGGGCCGAACAACGATAAGTTCGTCTTCGACAAGGGCTCCGGCCTGGATGTGATCCATGATTTCGATCAAGGCAATCGCGCCGTCGGCAGCACGGCGCCAGAGCACGATGTGATCAATTTGCATGATTATGGCTTCGCGAGCTGGAAGGCGCTGTTGAGCCTGATCAGCGATGACAGCTCGGGAAATGCCGTGATCCATCTGACGACCAACGACGCGATTACGTTAGCCGGGGTCCACACGGCAGACCTCCATGCGAGGGATTTCACGATCTGAGCGCGCCGCGATTGCTTTGATGACTGTTTCTGCATGGCGCGCGCTTCGGCCTTACCGCAGCGGCAGCATGTCCAACTGGGCCTGCGCCTTCTTCACCGCCGCCGTGAACCAGCTCTGGCCCGGCGCCTCCTTGGCAAAGCATTTTGTGTAGGCATCCATCGCTTGGTCTTCCTTCGCCATGGAATCCTCCGGGACCTTTTTGGCCATCATCTGTTTCCAGACCTTCTCGCAGGCCGGGATCTCGGCCGTCTTGATGGCGTCGGTCGCCGCAAGGAAGAACACCTTGTCGCCCTGGATCGCGACCACGTCGATCTCGTGCGGTGGCCCCTTCAGATCGCCATTGCCGCGCACGCCGAGCACGGCGACTGCGGCGCTCGCGGATGCGGGCTTCGTGATCGGCAACTCCGCATATTTGGCGAAGGCTGAGTCCTGGATCGCCTGATAGTAGAAGCGGTCCGACCGGAATGCGGAATCGATCTCCTGCGGCATGCCGTCCTTGCTGTGTTCGCGCAGCCAGTGCTTGAGCAGCGCGGTCGTGGTCACCACGGCCTGCTGCTTGTCGCCCTCCGTGGCGAAGCCGAGCCCGTCGAGATGGCCAAAGCCGCTGTCGCCCTTGAACAGCGTGTCGGCGTTCGACTTGCCGTCGGCCGGCAGCCCCTTGATCGTGACGGGACCGACCAGGCCGCGCAGCACGCCGGTCAGCTCGTTGAGCGCCGCATCGTGCTGCTTGAAGGTCTCGTCGCTCTCCTTGGCCTTGGAGAATTTGGCGATGTAGCGGTCGCGCAGATCGAGATAGTGCTGCTCGGGAGAAGCCGCGCGTGCGGGCGTGACGAAGGCAAGCAGGCAGAGCAAGGCGAGCGATCTCATTGCGATGTCCGGAAAGCTGGAGGCGATCTCCAATCTTGGTGGCGTTGCCGGGCCGGAAGGTTCATCCCCGGCGGCGCGCCCTGCCGGTTCGAGAACCAATCCTTCACCATGGCTTGCGGGTTCGATTGAGCGCAGGGAACCCGAGAGGTAAAATCGGCTGCAGATTCTCAGCAAGTGCTGGGCATCCGGGGGCGACGTCCATGAGCGAATTGCGCGCGGCGACCAGACAGTCCACGGCGAGGACCGGGATCATCGAATTCGACGGTGCCAGGGGCACCGTGAGCATTCCCTGCACCATCGCCGATGTCTCCGGCACCGGCGCACGGCTGAAGCTCGACTGGTCGCTGTCATTTCCGAAAGAGGCGACGCTGGTCTTTGCCGACGGCTTGCGAAAGACCTGCCGCGTGGCCTGGCAGAAGCGCCGGCTGCTCGGCGTCGCGTTCGCCGATGGTGTCGCGAGCGCGGATGAGCAGGCCCTCATGATGACCGAGGAAGAGCAGGCCCTGCACAGGCAGCACATTGGCGCCCAGGTCAAAGGCGCGCGCGAGGCGCGTGGCTATACCGAGGCCCAGATTGCGAACCTCGTCGGCGTCTCGCCCGAGTTCGTCTCACGCGCCGAGAACGGCGAGATCAGCATCCCGCTCCACCAGCTCACCCACATGGCCGATCTGCTGCTGGTCGATCTCGACAGTCTCGTTGCAGGCCCGGCGTCCAGCGACGTCGAACTGATGGCGGACTGAACGCACTGTCGTTGCGGGACCGCCCTGCTCTGCTGGTCGATGTGGGAAACGCCTTTCACCTGCTGTAAGCTCGCACCCGTGTCAGTGTCGGCGCGGGAGATGATTGCATGGCGGAGCCCGGCTTCGGTCGGTTCATGAAGGACCACCGGGAGTTTTTCAACGCGCTGGCCGATGAGGGATGGCGCCCTGTCCCCGGCTATGTCGGGGTCGAGGAGAAGATCCTGTCCGGTCGCTTCGATCACCCCAGCCGGACGGGCGCCGTGACGCGGCTGTCGCGGTGGGCTGCCGGCGCCTCTGTGGGCCAGCCGGTCTCGCATGGTTGGTGCGAGGAGGTGTTTCTGGTTTCGGGTACGTTGTCGATCGGCACCGCCGCACAGGAAACGCGGCTATTGGAGGCCGGCACCTACGCCGTGAGGCCGGCCCATGTCGAGCATGGACCGTTCTTCACCCGCGATGGCTGCCTGATGATCGAGTTTCTCTACTATCCGCCACCTGCCTAGCTCTTGTGGCAGCAAGCCCCATCGCCCGCCCCCTTCTGCTCGCCCGCGAGCACGCTGCGGCTGTTGCGCTCCGGCGGGATGTCGCCGGCGGCGTTGGCCGCGAAGAAGCCGGTCGGCTTCAGCATGAAGCCGGCATATTCGACTGGCATGATCGGAAAATCCTCCGGCTTGCAGATGTGGGTGTGGCCGAAGGAGTGCCACACCACGAGATCTGTGTTCTCGATGTTGCGGTTCTGCGCGGCATAGCGCGGGAGCCCGTCGCCGCCGGCATGGTTATTGGGATAGTCGCCGCTGGCGTATTTCTCGTCCTTGTCGAAGGCCGTCACCCAGACGTGCTTGGTGGCAAAGCCGCCGCGCTTGCGCACGTAGCTGCCCTCCTGCGCCAGCATCAGCGGGCTCGGATTGACCACGAGCTTGTAGGCGGGCGCATTGCCGACCGAATTGGTCTCGCTGGGGTTGCTGATCTTCCAGAAGCGGCCAGTCTCGCCATTGGCAATCGCCGCGGCATCGCGCTCGCGTGACAGAACGCGCGTCGTGGTGTCGAACGCGTTGCCGTGCGGATTGTCGTGGCCCCAGGGTCGCGGCACGAAATCGTGCTCGCTGACGGTGTTGCCGCCGCCGTCGAGATCCATGTGCAGGCGCACGTTGAAGAAATGCTGGTGCGTCGGCCCGCCCAGACTATCGTCGACCATGCCGCCCCATTTGTACTTTTCGCCCGGCTGCACGGCGGCGGTCTGGATGATGCCGGTGAGTTTGGTTTCGAGCTGGATCGTGCCGTCCTGGTAGAGGTACCAGTAGAAGCCGTAATCGTAATTGCCGACGGTCGCAAAGAACGAAATCACGAGCCGGCGTGAGCGCCGCACCTCGAACAGGCCGTTGCGGAATTCATAGTGTTTCCAGGCAATTCCGTAGTCTTCTTCATGCATGCAGATGGCGTTCTGCATGACGAAGGGTTTTCCATTGTTGTCGGCTGCCGGCACGTCGAAATAATGGATGTGGCCGAGGCAGTCGCAACCGAGCTCGAGCGCGTTTGCGAGCATGCCGAGCCCGTATTCGCCGGCATCGAACGGCGACTTCCAGAAGTGGTTCGCGGTTGGATCGGCGTAGGGCACCACCATTTCGGTGACGCTGGCGCGATGGATCAGCGAGCGCTTGCGCATCCCGTCCTGATAGCCGAGCTGATGCAACACCAGGCCTTCACGCGGCGTGAAGCCGACGCGAAAACTCCATTTCTGCCACTCGACATTCCAGCCATCCACCTTGAAGCTTGCGCCTTCCGGCTGCTCGATATGCAGCGGCTTGATGTCGGTGCGCGGATTGGTGACCTCGTGCGCGCCGTAGTTCCGCTTCTTGCGCGGGATCGGCACGATCGGGTCCGCATCGGTGAGGTCGAGGACCTTGCCACTGATCAGGTCGACGACGGCGACCACGCCCTCGATCGGGTGGGCATAGCCGTTGTCCTGGAGATGCTCGCGAAAGAAGCTGACGGCGCGGACGATGCGAGCGCCGCGCTCAAACTCGAAATCGAAGAAGCCCGAGGAGAACGGATCGACCTGGACCAGCTCGATATCCTCATCGGTGAGCCCGCGCCGGACCATCGCCGCGCGCCAGCCGGGATCGGCCTTGACCACGGCTTCGCATTTGAAAAACTCTTCCAGCATCACCGACGGCTGGCCGTACGGTGCCTCGCGGTTCGGAATGACCTTTCGTGCGACGATCTCGTTGCGGGCGAGATCGACGATGTGCTCGATCGCCTCGCCCGTCACCACGTCGAGCGTCAGCGCGAAGGCGCGGCGCCCTACTCCGCCTGCGGCCAGCTCCTGCTTGGTCGGCTCTTCCAGCCGCACCGTCGGGAACCGGCAGTTCTCGGGCGAGGTCGCAGCGGTACGTACAAGTGTGCAGGCTGCCGTGATCTCCTCCGCCGTCAGCGGATCGAGCGGATGCGGCGTCGCGGTCTGCGTCGACGATTTTTCTTTGACGGTATCGAGCATGTGATGTCCTGACGTTAGCGCGGAGCGAGATGTGTCGTGATGGCGCGGAAGGCTTCGAACCAGCGTTGGTCGATGGGCACGTCCATCGCCTTGGGCTGCGTTGCGAGCTTGACGATGACGGTGTCCGACTCGAGATCGACATAGAGGTGCTGGCCGTGGATGCCGATCGCGGTGAGCGCGTTGCGCGCCGGATCGATCGTGAACCATTTGCTGCGATAGCGCGCGCCCGGGAAGAACTCGGCGAGGTCGCCGTCGGCCCAGGCCTTGGGGTCGCCGTTTTCGCGGATGTCGTCGATCCACCAGCCCGGTACGACCTGCCGCCCCTCCACCACGCCGCGATTGCGCATCATCTCGCCGAAGCGCAGCAGGTCCCGCGCGGTGACGGAGATACCGCCGGCGAGGCGGCCCATGCCGTGGCTGTCGAGCGTGAGGGAGCCGTCCTCCTCCGCGCCCAAGGGCTGCCAGAGATATTCGGAGAGGATGCGATGGTAAGGCATGCCGCAGGCACGCTCATAGACCCAGCCGAGCACCTCGGTGTTGGTCGACACGTAGTGGAACACCTTGCCATGCGGCTTGCCGGTGCCGCGGAGCGTGGCGAGATAGGCGCGCTGATGGCCGGGCTCGACGCCGGGCGGCGGCACATCCCAGCCCGAGGAGAAGCGGTAGCGCGCGACGTCGCCGGCCGGGTCCTCGTAGTCTTCCTCGAATTGGATGGCGACGGCCATGTCGAGGAGATTGCGAACCGTGCAGGTGCCGTAGACCGAGGTCTCGAGTTCCGGCACGTAGCGCACCACCCTCGCCTCCGGATCGACCAAGCCGCGCCCGGCCAGCACGCCGCCGAGCGCGCCGGCGACCGCCTTGCTGATCGAGCAGATCAGATGCGGCGTGGTCACGCTCATGCCGTCGCCGTACCATTCGTGGATCAGTGTGCCCCGGTGCATGACGAGCAGCGCGTCTGCAAACGTCTCGCGCAGCGTCGCCTCGATCGTGGTCGCCTTGCCGTCGGGTGCAGTGAAGCCGAGTTTTGCCAGCTCGCGCGGTGCACTCGCAATTGGCGTCGGATGCGCCGAGCGGCGGATTTCGGCGGTGGGCAGCACCTCGCGGGTGTGGGTGAAGCCCCAGCGGATGGCTGGAAAGCTACGCCAATTGGCGCGCGTCACCTGGGCCTCGGGCGCGGGCGGGCTGCCGCGCATGATCTCGGTCGGTCGCATCTCGATCCCTCCGCAAAGCGCGATCCCGGCTCCGATGCCGGGAATGGCAGTGAGGAAGACTGCACTCTGGTCGCGGCAGGCGTTATCGAGATCCGGCAATATTTTGCTGGACAGCGCCGGTGGCCGTGCCAGTCTGGCGTGGTTCTTGCTGGCGGCTCGGCTAACAAATTCTGACATGCTGTCATGGCCTTAAGCGCAACTCTTCCGATTCAAGACTCGGCTGCCAGCCTGTTCCAGGCGAGCAGCACGGATGTGGATGAGCATTGTGCCGCGCTGGGGCGCTGGCGGCTGAGCTACGACCAGATCAGCGCCGGCGCATTCACGGGAAGCTTTACCCAGCTCTCCCTGCCCCGCGTCGAAGTATTCCGCGAAATCACCAGCCAGCAGGTCCGCCAATACGGCCAGCTCGGTGCCGGCAGCTTTGGCATTGGCCTGCCCTGGCATGGCGACGGTGAGGTCAATTGCAACGGCGCCAGCGTCGCAGGCTCCCAGGTGATCGCCTGCATCGATGCCGAAGTCGACATGTGCACGCCGAAGGCGTTCGAATTCCGCGGTGTCGTCACCAGCGCGGCGCTGATCGAGGAACTGGCCGCCAATCTCGAGATCGAACTGCCGCGCGCGGTCTGGCACCAGCTACGTGCGATGGAAATGGCTGAAGCGCCAGTCGCGCGGCTGCGCGCGCATCTGGCAGCGATCCAGGAGACCATCACGACCGCCCCCGAACGTTTCAACGATCCGGTCGCAAGGCAGGCGCTGGAGGATACCCTCCTCGTCGAGATCATGGACATGCTGCCGACGGCGCGCCCCACCGATCCCGGCCGGAGCGCTGTGACGCGCAAGCGCACCGTCGACCGCGCCCGCGCGCGGATGCATGGCAGCGGCGATCGCTCGCTCTCGCTCTTGGAGGTCTGCAAGGCGGTCGGCGCCAGCCCGCGCAAGCTCGGCTATTGCTTCCGGGAGGTCTTGGGCACGAGCCCGATGCATTATTGGCGCGCGATGCGGCTCAACCGCGTGCGGCGTGACCTCAAGCGCGGCGCCGAGGCGTCGGTCTACGACATCGCCGTGCAGCACGGCTTCTGGCACTTCAGCCAGTTCTCGCTCGACTACAAGCGCCATTTCTCCGAACTGCCCTCGGAGACGCTGCGGCGCGCCAGGCTAGCCTGACGCGCGTCTCAGCGGTGCCGCAGGCGGCGGTTGACCCGGCGCGCCAGATAGTCGCCCGCGCTCTGGACGAGCTGCACCAACGCGATGAGCACGACCACGACGGCCAGCATCATCTCCGGCATGAAGCGCTGGTAGCCGTAGCGGATGCCGAGATCGCCGAGACCACCGCCACCGACGGCGCCGACCATGGCCGAATAGCCGAGCAGGCTGACGACCGCGAGGGTGAGCGCCAGCAACAGGCCGGGCAGCGCCTCGGGGATCAGCACCTTGAGCACGATCTGGATCGGCGAGGCCCCGAACGAGGACGCGGTCTCGATCAGGCCGCCATCGACCTCGCGGATCGCAGCCTCGACCAGGCGCGCGATGAACGGCGTCGACGCAATCACCAGCGGCACGATCGCCGCGGTCGAGCCGATCGAGGTGCCGGCAATCAGCCGGGTGAACGGGATGATGGCGACGACGAGGATGATGAATGGCGTCGAGCGCGTCGCATTGACGACGATGCCGAGCACGCGATTGACGGTGGGCGCCGCGAACAGCTCGCCCTTCCGGCTGGTCGCAAGGAAGACGCCGAGCGGCAGGCCGAAGGCGGTGCCGAGCAGCGCCGCGATGCCGACCATGTACAGGCTCTCGAAGGTGGCCTGGACGATCAGGTTGATGAGTTCAGGCGACATAGCCGAGACGCTCCGCCGGGAATTGATATTGGGACAGCCAAGCCAGCGTGCGCGTCGTCGCGCCCTCGCCGCCAGAAATGCCAAGAGGAATGCCGAGCACCAGCGATCCGACATGCTGGCCGCCGATCTCGTCAATGCGCGCCGAGAGCAGTGAGACGTCGAGGCCGAGCTCGCGGGCGAGCCGCGCAATCAGCGTGTCTCCCGCCCCTGCCCCGCGCACCTGGACGCGAATCACGGCGTGGCTGCCCGGCTCCTGCACGATCCGGCTGGCCAGCGAAACCGGCAGGCTGTCGCCGGTTACCTCGGCCAGGAACGACTGCGTGATTGGATGCTTCGGGTGCGTGAAGATATCAGCGACGTGGCCGCTCTCGACGACATGGCCGGCATCGAGCACGAAGACTTCCTTGGCGAGCTGCCGCACCACGGACATTTCATGGGTGATCAGCACGATGGTCACCCCGAGCTCGCGATTGATGTTGGCAAGCAGGTCGAGGATGGCGCGCGTGGTCTGCGGATCGAGCGCGGAGGTCGCCTCGTCCGACAGCAGCACGCTCGGCCGTGTCGCCAGCGCACGGGCAATGCCGACGCGCTGCTTCTGGCCGCCGGAGAGCTCTGAGGGGTAACGGTCGTGCTTGTCGGCGATGCCGACGAGGTCGAGCAGCTCGGCCACGCGGGCCTTGATGTCGGCCTTGGACCAGCCTGCGATCTCCAGCGGCAGCGCAATGTTGTCAGCGGCGGTGCGCGACGACAGCAGGTTGAAATGCTGGAAGATCATGCCGATCGAGCGTTGCGCCAGCCGCAACTCGCGGCCCGTGAGCGCCGAGATATCCTTGTTGTCGACGACGACACGGCCCGTGGTGGGCTTCTCCAGCCCGTTGATCAGCCGAACCAGGCTCGACTTGCCGGCGCCGGAGCGGCCGATCACGCCGGTAATGGAACCACGCGCAATCGCGAAATCGATGCCTTGCAGCGCGTCGACGCCGGGCTTGCCGCGATAGGCCGGATAGGTCTTTGAGATGCTCTCGAAACGAACCATTGCCTCCGGTTCAGCCGCGGCGTCAGGGATCTCGACCGGCTGTCCGATTACCAGCGATGGGTGCGCATTCATGGAAGCGGCTTTCATGCACGATATTTAGCTCGCCCGCCGGAAAGGCGCACGAGAACCAGGTCGCTATTCACGCGACGGAGGGTGGAGCAATGCAGGCACCCAATGGCGACGCTGCACTGCACCACACCATCGCCTTTTCCAGTCTTTCTTGCAATTTCAGATATTTGCGGAGGCTTGGGCGAAGTTTTCCCAATCCTCCCCTAGCGAAGAAAATTCATCTGCCGAGGGTATTCGCCTGGGCAGGGCTCACCGGACCATGGCGAGCCAGGGCATCACGATCAGCAGCAGCCCGGCGAAATACAGCACCCCGAAGATCAGGCCAAAGCCCCAGAACTGGCCCTTCCCGATATAGCCGCTGCCGTAATACATCGGCGCCGGCCCGGTTGCGTAAGGCGAGATCACGCCCATCAGGCCGAGCGAATACATGCAGAGCGCGGCGAGCGTCGGGACCGGCAGATCGGGGATGCCGGAGCCGACCGCGAGCACCACCGGCAGCACGGCCGCCGCATGCGAGGTGATGCTCGAGAAGAAATAGTGGATCCAGAAGAACAGCGCGACCAGCAGGATCATCGCGGTCGACGGCGAGAGCCCCGAGAGCGGTTTGGCGAATTCATTGGCGAGCCATTTGATGAAGCCGATCTCGTTCAGTCCCGAAGCCAGCGTCAATAGCGAGGTAAAATAGAAGAACACTTCCCAGGCGCCCTTCTCGCTGACGATGTCGGCAAACTCGATGACGCCGGTGACCAGCATCAGCGAGATCACGATGAACACGACAGTCGTGGCATTGACGAAGTTCGAACCAAGGAGGGGCAGGTTGATGTCCGGGCTCGAGCCCGCGATCCACAGGAACATCGCGAGGATGATCAGCGCCAGCATGATCCACTCGTTGCGCGACATCGGGCCCATCTCCGCGAGCTCCTTCGCCGCCCACTCGGAGATTTCGGGACTGTGCTTCACCTCCGGCCGGCAGATCGCGTAGCTGAGCAGCGGAACAAGGATCATCAGGAGAATGCCGAGCGGCGCGAAGCCGATGAACCACTGGCCCCAACTCACATCGACACCCACCGTCTTCTTGGCGATTGCGAGCGCCGCCGCGTTCGGAGCCAGTGCGGTGAAGAACAGCGAGCTCGTGATCGCGGTCGCCGCGAACGCGGTCCACATCACGTAGGTGCCGATCTTGCCGGCAGTCGGCCCCGGCTCGGAGCCGTAGATGCGCGGGATGTTGCTGATGATGGGATAGACGATGCCGCCGCTGCGCGCGGTGTTGGACGGCGTCGCCGGCGCCAGCAGGAAGTCCGACATCGCCACCGCATAGCCGAGGCCGAGCGTGTTGGTGCCGAGCCGCCGCACCAGCACCAGCGCGATGCGCCGGCCAAGCTGGCTCTTGCGATAGCCGATCGAGAACACGAAGGCGCCGACGATCAGCCACACCGTGCTCTCGGCAAAGCCCGCCAGCATCCAGCGCAGCGATTTGTTGGGATCGGGATCGATATAGCCGCCGACGCCGGCAACCGTCAGCCCGATCAGGCCGACCGCGCCGACCGGCATCGATTCCAGGATCAGCCCGGTGATGACGGCCGCGAACACGGCAAAATAGTGCCACTGATTGACGTTGAGACCCGCCGGAACCGGCAAGAGATAGATCGCCAGCCATACCACCAGCGGCGCAACAAGTTTCCAGCGAAAGCCTTTCGCCTCAGGTGCCTGCGAACTGGCGGTCATGCGCCCTCCCCCTCAATCGTCTTGGTATCGTGCAGCCCGTTGGCCGGGCCGTTTTGTCCCGACGCGGCGTATACGGATTGTCCGCGGCGTGATCAATGGCCTGGAGTCTACCGTCCCTTGAACCGCGGCTTGCGGCGGCCGAGGAACGCCTCGACGCCCTCCTTGTGGTCCTCGCTGAGGCTCGCCAGCGCGAACTGGTCGACATCCATGTGGCTGGCGAGATCGTCCAGCGCATGCGCGAGCCGGTTGACGGTCAGCTTGGTCATGGCGACCGAGAGCGGCGGCTGCGCGGCCACCTTGCGCGCCAGCTCCATGGCGGCATCGAAGGCATGGCCGGGATCGACGACCTGCTCGACCAGGCCCCATTGATAGGCCTCGTCCGCGGAGATGCGTTCGTCGGCCAGGATCACGGCCTGCTTGGTGCGGGCCGGCCCGATCAGATGCAGCATGCGGGGGATGCTCTGCCAGCTCATGTTCATGCCGAGCCCGATCTCGGGCACGCGCAGATGCGCGTCGCTGCCCATGACGCGGAAGTCGAGCGCGACCGCTAGCGCCACGCCGCCGCCGACGCAAAAGCCTTCGATCGCCGCGATCGTGATCTGCTCCATCTCCTGCCAGGCACGGGTGAGGCGCGGCCCGAGCTTGAGATGCCGCCGCAGCGCGCCGAGGTCCATCTCCTTGCGCGAGCGCCCTTCGGCATCCTTCAGGTCGAAGCCGGCACTGAACGCGCCCGAATTGCCGGTCAGTACCACGACGGACGTCGCTGCATCATCCTCGAAGGAGCGCGCCGCCGCGGTAAGCTGGCGCAGCGCCTCCGGCGACAACGCATTGATGCCGTCGTGACGGTCGAACCGCACCACCGCGATCCGCCCCTCGGGACCGAGGCCTTTCTCGATCTTGACGAAGTCTTTCATCGCGCATCTCCAAAGCCTATTTTCGGCGATGCTAGCGCACAAACGGCGTCACGAATACGTGGCTGGATTGCGTTGCAACGAACCCTCGACAGGCAGTGACGGATTCGCTTAATCTTTGGCCATGAGCCACGATCACGACCACCATCATCACGACCACGATCATTCGGAATTGTCGGAGACCGAGCTGCGCGTGCGCGCGCTCGAGACGATTCTGACCGAAAAAGGCTATGTCGAGCCGGCCGCGCTCGACGCCATCATCCAGGCCTACGAGACCAAGATCGGTCCGCATAACGGCGCGCGCGTCGTCGCCAAGGCCTGGACCGATCCGGCGTTCAAGCAGGCGCTGCTGGAGGACGGCAGCAAGGCGATCGGCACGCTCGGTCATGTCAGCCGCGTCGGCGACCATCTCGTCGTGATCGAGAACACGCCGCAGCGGCACAACATGGTCGTGTGCACGTTGTGCTCCTGTTACCCCTGGGAAATGCTCGGGCTGCCGCCGGTCTGGTACAAGGCCTCGCCCTATCGCTCGCGCGCGGTGAAAGACCCGCGCGGCGTGCTCGCCGATTTCGACGTCACGCTGCCGAAGGACATGGAAATCCGGGTCTGGGATTCCACCGCCGAGACGCGCTTCCTGGTGCTGCCGATGCGCCCCGCAGGCACGGAAGGCTGGAGCGAGGAGCAACTCGCCGACCTCGTGACGCGCGACTCGATGATCGGTACCGGCTTTCCCAAAACACCCGGAGCGCCGTCGTGAACGGCGTGCACGACATGGGCGGCATGGACGGCTTCGGCAAGGTCGAGCCCGAGCCGAACGAGCCGGTGTTCCACGAGGTGTGGGAGTCGCGCGTGCTGGCGATGGTGCGTGCGATGGGCGCTGCCGGCGCGTTCAACATCGACACTTCGCGCTTCTATCGCGAGACGCTGCCGCCGCATGTCTACCTCTCCAGCTCCTACTACAAAAAGTGGTTCCTCGGTCTCGAGGAGATGCTGATCGAGAAGGGCTACCTCACCCGCGAGGAAGTCGCCGCCGGCCATGCGACGACGCCCGGCAAGGCGCTCAAGCACGGCAAGTTCGACCTCGCCAATGTCGAGCGCATCATGGTGCGCGGCAAGTTCGCCCGCCCTGCTCCCGCGGCGGCCAAGTTTGAGATCGGCGATCGTGTCCGCGCCAAGAACATTCATCCCACCACGCACACGCGGCTGCCGCGCTATGTGCGCGGCCATGTCGGCGTGGTCGAGCTGAACCACGGCTGCCACGTGTTTCCGGATTCGGCGGCGATGGAGCTCGGCGAAAATCCGCAATGGCTCTACACCGTGGTGTTCGAAGGTCGTGATCTCTGGGGCGCGGACGGTGATCCGAACCTGAAGGTGTCGATCGACGCGTTCGAGCCCTATCTGGACCCCGCGTGATGAGCAGCAGCGCTGCCGCCGCAGCGACAGCGGCCGTTCCAAGCATCCCGCGAGATGCCGACGGCCCGGTGTTCCGTGCGCCTTGGGAGGCGCACGCCTTTGCGATGGCGCTGACGTTGCATGACCGCGGCGTGTTCACCTGGCCGGAATGGGCCGCAGCCTTGGCCTCCGAGATCAGACGTGCGCAGGCCGCCGGCGACCCTGACACGGGCGAGACCTACTATCTGCACTGGCTTGCCACGCTTGAAGGGTTGGTCGCAAGCAAGGGCGTCGCGTCGATCGACACGCTGCATCGATATCGCGACGCCTGGGACCACGCCGCGGATCGGACGCCGCACGGCAGGCCGATCGAGTTGCGGGACGAGGATTTTCGGTAGACCTCCGTCATTGCGAGCGCAGCGAAGCAATCCAGAATCCTTCCGCAGAGGCATCTGGATTGCTTCGTCGCAAGAGCTCCTCGCAATGACGGCGGAATTACCTTCCCGCCACAAACTCCCGCCACCCCTTCGCGCGCAAGCTACACGCCGGACACTCCCCGCACCCGTATCCCCAATCATGCTGCGCGCCGCGTTCGCCGAGATAGCAGGTGTGCGACTGCTCGCGGATGAGATCGACGAGCCCATCGCCGCCGAGGTCCTGCGCCAGCTTCCACGTCGCGGCCTTGTCGATCCACATCAGCGGCGTATGCAGCTCGAAGGCTCTCGCCATGCCAAGCGAGAGCGCGGCCTGCATGGCGCGAATGGTGTCGTCGCGGCAATCTGGATAGCCGGAATAATCGGTCTCGCACATGCCGCCGACAATGTGCGTGATGCCGCGCCGGTAGGCCAGCGCCGCGGCAAAGGTCAGGAACACCAGATTGCGGCCGGGCACAAACGTGTTCGGCAGGCCGTCGGCCCCCATCGCAATCGCGACGTCACGCGTCAGCGCGGTCTCGGACACGGCCGCCAGCGTCGGGATCGACAGCGTATGGCTCTCGCCGAGCTTTGCGGCCCAGTCGGCACGCAAGCCCCTGATGCCGTCGAACAGCCGGTCACGGCAATCGAGCTCGACGGCGTGGCGTTGCCCGTATTCGAATCCCAGCGTTTCCACGTGCGCAAAGCGGCTCAGCGCCCAGGCGAGGCAGGTGGTGGAATCCTGGCCGCCGGAAAACAGCACCAGCGCGGTTTGTGATGAAAATCCGTCACTCATGGCCCGCGCTTTAGCACTGTGAAGCGTATCAGCCAATCGGTGGAAATCGGCCTGTTCCGCCTGCCGCCGCTGGGAACGGCGGCCCGCTTTTGGCATAAGGTTTTGGACCCAGGAGACTGCCCCGCAATGACCCCTTCCCGCGACATTTCCCGCCTGATCGAGATCATGGCGGCGCTGCGCACGCCGGTGACCGGCTGCCCCTGGGACCTCGAGCAGAATTTCGCGACCATCGCGCCCTACACGATCGAGGAAGCTCATGAGGTGGTCGACGCCATCGACCGCGGCGATCTCGACGATCTCCGCGAGGAGCTCGGCGACCTCCTGCTGCAGGTGGTGTTCCACGCCCAGATGGCCTCGGAGCAGAACGCGTTTGCTTTCGGCGATGTCGTCGAAGCCATCACCCGCAAGATGATCCGGCGTCATCCCCACGTCTTCGCCGACAAGAACGGCAATCTCGCCTCCTCCCACGTCAAGGAAGTCTGGGACCGCATCAAGGCCGAAGAGAAGGCCGAGCGCGCTGCGCGCCGGCCGCCGGAGGCAACGCCGCCGCATAAATCGCTGCTGTCAGGCGTGAAGGCCGGCCAGCCCGCGCTGACCCGCGCCATGGAGCTGCAACGCAAGGCCTCCACCGTTGGCTTCGACTGGAACGACCCGCGCGCGGTGCTGCAAAAGATCCGCGAGGAAGCCGACGAGATCGAGGCCGCGCTGGATCGCAACGACAAGCAGGAGATGGCGGAAGAAATCGGCGACCTGATGTTCGCCCTCGTCAACCTAGCCCGCCATGTCGACGCCGATCCGGAAGCCGCGCTGCGCGCGACCAACGCGAAGTTCGAACGGCGCTTTGCGTTCATCGAACGGGCGCTGGAGGCGCAGGGGCGCACCCTGGAGCAGGCGTCGCTGGCGGAGATGGACGCGCTGTGGAATGCGGCGAAGGGCGAGGAGAAGCCTGCCAATCCGCGCTGAGGTAGATCACCCGTGGTCGGATCAGAGCCCGATATCTGCCGTCAAATCAGGAATGAGCGGCGCTCCAGACATACGCGATGCGGCGTGATCCGGGGGCAGCTTCCGCTCGTAGATCTTGCCCGAGGCTTTGGACTATTGGATCAGGCTGACGTCTACATTTCGAGAGACGAATCCGAAGCGGCCTCGATTGCAATCGGCATCTTGAGCCGCGATCTTGCCTACGACACTGAGATCTTGAGCCCTGCTCGCGCGGCGGCTCTCTGGCAACAATTTCTTCAGCTCTTCGACGGCCAGGGGCTTCGCTTCTTTTCGAACTGCCGAGCCGGCCTGCACCAATGGAATCTCGCAACGAACGCCACGTTTGATATAGGTGTTTTGGTCGTCGGTGAGTCCAGCAGCGGTTGCTTATGGGTCGAGGACGAGGACTAGTCTCAAGTTCGAGGGCATGGTGGAAATCAGGCAGGACGATCCAAGGGCGCCACATGTCGCTGACTTGTTGGCGCACCATCTGCGAGAGTTGCAGAGCGTCATGGGCGAACGCGCAAGCGCTCGACGCAAGTGGTCTTTCGGCTGCGTCCGTGACGTTCTGGACCGCCTGGCAGGACGGTGTGCTGGCTGGCTTTGGTGCTCTGAAGCAGCTGGATGCGACGCATGGCGAAGTGAAGTCGATGCGCGCAGCGCCGACCGCGCGGCGGACCGGAGCCGGGCGCACGATTCTGAACCACATCATCGCCGAGGGCCGTAAGCGCGGATATACGCGCCTCAACCTGGAGACCGGCACGGCGCCGCTGCACGAACCTGCCGTCGCGCTCTACCGCAGCGCCGGCTTCGTCTCGTGTGCGCCATTCGCCGACTATCAGGCGAGCCCGCACAACCAGTTCATGAGCCTCGATCTGTTGAGGTAATAGCCCAGAGCTCACGCCGACAGACGCGGCACCGCATCAAACCTGTTCACCACGATATCCCGCTTGGTCTCGTCCACCCGCACGGTCATGTCAAAGCGGCCGTCGTGCAGCTCTTTCGCGAGCACCTCGGAATTGCGGTGCAGCCAGGAGATGCCGGCGCCGTCGGCGGCGTCGATGGAGAGGTCGAGCGTGGTCCGCGTGGCAGCCAGGCGTTCCTCGATTGTGGCAAGCAGTGCATCGATCCCCTCGCCTGACACGGCGGAGACCAGCATGGCCGGATGATCTTCGGGCCTGCGCGCTGCGATGTTCAAAAGCTCTTCGCGCTGTTCGGCATCGTAGCGGTCGATCTTGTTCCAGACCTCGATGATGCGGCCTGAGTCATCTGGATTGATACCGAGCTGGCGCAGCACCGCGTCGACGTCGCTCTGCTGCGCCTCGGCATCCTCATGCGAGATGTCGCGGACATGCAGGATGACGTCGGCCTCCAGCACCTCTTCCAGCGTGGCGCGGAAGGCGGCGACGAGCTGCGTCGGCAGATTGGAGATGAAGCCGACGGTGTCAGACAACATCGCCTTGCCGCCATGCGGCAGCGTCAGCGCGCGCAAGGTAGGATCGAGCGTGGCGAACAGCATGTCGGCGGCCTGCACGTCGGCGCGGGTCAGGCGGTTGAACAGCGTCGACTTGCCGGCATTGGTATAGCCGACCAGCGCGACGACGCGATACGGCACCCGCTGGCGGCCGGCGCGGTGCAGCCGCCGCGTCGCCTGTACCTTCTTCAGCTCGCCCTCGAGCTTGGAGATGCGCTCCTGGATCAGGCGGCGGTCGGCCTCGATCTGCGTCTCGCCGGGACCGCCCATGAAGCCGAAACCGCCGCGCTGGCGTTCGAGATGGGTCCACGATCGCACCAGGCGCGAGCGCTGGTAATTGAGATGCGCGAGCTCGACCTGGAGCGAGCCTTCCTTGGTCTTGGCGCGGCGGCCGAAGATTTCGAGGATGAGCCCGGTGCGGTCGAGCACCTTGGCATGCAGCTCCTTCTCGAGATTGCGCTGCTGGATCGGCGCCAGTGCGCAATCCATCACCACGAGTTCGACGTCGAGGCTCTTGGCCAGCGCGGCGATCTCCTCGACCTTGCCTTTGCCGATATAGGTCGCGGGCCGGATCTGGCTGATCGGCGCGATGATGGCGTCCGCAATGACGAGATCGATGGCGCGCGCGAGGCCGGCGGCTTCGTCGAGCCGGGCCTCTGCGTTGCGCTGGATATGACTCTCCGATTGCGCGTCGGCACCGCCTGCGCGCACTCGCAAATAGGGGCCGATGACGAGCACCCGCCCCGTTTGCTTAGCCCCAGCCGACCGCGGACGGTCGGCATCCCCGTCGAAATTCCGGGGTTCCAATCAGATCACTCTCAAGCCGGCTGATCCTCGCCGCCTTCGAACAGTTGGATCGGAGCGCCCGGCATGATGGTCGAGATCGCATGCTTGTAGACGAGCTGCGAATGACCGTCGCGCCGAAGCAGCAAACAGAAATTATCGAACCAGGTCACGATGCCCTGGAGCTTCACTCCGTTGACCAGAAAGATCGTCAGTGGCGTTTTGGTTTTGCGAACGTGATTGAGGAAGGTGTCCTGCAGGTTTTGTGCGCGGTCTGCCGCCATTGTTTTTTTCTCGCTTTGAGTTTCTTTTTATTGCGCCGGTCGTGACCCTGTTTTCAAAATTGAGGCCTTCTCCCGGTTGCCGTCCCTCATGAGATCCCCCTCGTAGGAACAGCTGCTCGATTAGAGGACAGGTCGGCTTATTAGGCAAGCCGCTTGACGCGGCAGGGCCCGTCCGTTTTCTCCGAAAAACTACGGAAATAGATGATTTTTCTCGCTTATCCCTCAACTCTGGCCGCGACGTCGGGCGTTAGCCGACGCCGAGCGCCTTCAACTTCCGGTGCAGCGCCGAACGTTCCATGCCAACAAACTCAGCCGTGCGAGAAATATTTCCTGAAAAACGGCTGATCTGGGCAATCAAATAGTCGCGCTCGAACACTTCGCGGGCCTCGCGCAGCGGCAGGCCCATGATGTGCTCGCCATTGTTGCTGGTCGGCATCGCCGGCACCATCGAGCCGACATCCTGGGGCAGCATATCGGCGGTGATGATGACCTCCGGTCCGCCAGCGGCCAGAATCATGACTCTCTCAACGTTGTTGCGGAGCTGTCGCACATTGCCCGGCCAGACATGCGATTGCAGCACCGCCATCGCATCCTGCCCGATCTGCCGCTTGGGCAGGCCGCTGCCGGCCGAAATCTGCTCCATGAAATAGTCGATCAGCTCCGGAATGTCCTCGCGCCGCTCCGAGAGCGCGGGCACGCGGATCGGTACCACCGAAAGCCGATGATAGAGGTCCTCGCGGAAATGGCCGGCCGCGATCTCCTCTTCGAGGTTGCGAGCGGTGGAGGAAATGATGCGCACGTCGACCTGCACCTTGCCGGCGCCGCCGACGCGCTGGAACGACTGCTCGACCAGCACGCGCAGGATCTTGTTCTGGGTCTCGCGCGGCATGTCCGCGATCTCGTCGATGAACAGCGTGCCGCCATGGGCTTCCTCGAGCGCGCCGGGCTTGCGCGGCTGCTCGCCGTTGGACTGCTCGACGCCGAACAGCTCATGCTCCATGCGCTCGGGCGTGATCGCGGCGGCATTGATCACGACGAAGGGACCGTCGGCGCGACCGGAGGCGGTGTGCAGCGTGCGTGCGGTCAGCTCCTTGCCGGCGCCGGCGGGACCGACGATCAGGATGCGGCTGTTGGCCTTGGCCGCGCGCTCGATGGTCTGGCGCAGCTGGTTCATGCTCGGCGAACGGCCGACCAGCGAGCTTGCGCTCGGTGCGAGCTGTTTCAGCTCCTTCACCTCGCGCTTGAGCCGCGAGTTTTCCAGCGCGCGGTTGGCGACCAGGATGAGGCGATCGGCCTTGAACGGCTTTTCGATGAAATCATAGGCGCCGCGCTTGATCGCGGCGACCGCGGTCTCGATGTTGCCGTGGCCGGAGATCATCACGATAGGCAGATCGGCATTGTCCTTCTTGACCTGCTCCAGCAGCTGCAAGCCGTCGAGCTTGGAGCCCTGCAGCCAGATGTCGAGGAATACGAGGTGCGGCCGGCGATTGGCGATTTCGGTCAGCGCCGAGTCGCTGTCGCGCGCCGTTCGCGTGACAAAACCCTCGTCCTCGAGGATGCCCGCAACGAGATCCCGAATATCGGCCTCATCATCGACAATCAGAATTTCACTTGCCATGGGTCGCGCCTGTCTTGTCAGATGCCTGTTGAGGCTTCGATTTTCGTTGAATCATTGGTCTTTTCAGCGGGCTCTTTGGTTTCGCCCGCCGGCTCTTTTGTTTCCCGCGCCGTGACGGAATCCGCAGCCGTTGCCTTGATATCCGCCGCAGCTGCGTCCTTCACCGGTGCTTTGGCTGCCGGCGCCTCCTCGGCTCCCTCGGCCTTCTTGGCCTCGCCGGAGATCGCAAAGCGCATCCGCATCCAGGCGCCGCGCTGGCCCTCGCGGAAATCGGAGGCGTCCTTCAGCTCGATGCGGCCGCCATGGTCTTCCAGCACGCGGCCGACAATGGCAAGGCCAAGGCCGGTGCCCTTGGCGCGCGTCGTCACATAGGGCTCGAGCAGCCGCGAGCGCGCGACCTTGGGCAGGCCGATGCCGTTGTCGATCACGTCGATCAGCACGTCCTCGCCTTCGCGCGACACCACGACGTCGATGCGGCCCTTGCCACCGTTCTTGCCAAGCTCCTCAGGCGGAACCTGCTCGATCGCCTCGGTGGCGTTCTTGACGATGTTGGTGACCGCCTGCGAGATCAGCCGCCGGTCGAACTGGGCGCGCAGCGGATCGTCCCTGAACTCGGCCTCGATATCGATCTCGGGATGGGCGACCTTCATCAGGAACACCGCCTGCCGCACGGTGTCGGCGACATCCTCACCTTCCATCACGGGCTTCGGCATCCGCGCAAAGCGCGAGAACTCGTCGACCATGCGCCTGATGTCGTCGACCTGGCGCACGATGGTGTCGGTGCACTGCTCGAAGATCTGCTTGTCCTTGGCCTCGGTGATGTCCTTGCCGAACTTGCGGCGGATGCGCTCGGCGGAGAGCTGGATCGGCGTCAACGGGTTCTTGATCTCGTGGGCGATGCGGCGCGCGACGTCGCCCCAGGCCGAGGTGCGCTGCGCCGACACCAGTTCGGTGATGTCGTCGAGCGTGATGATGTAGCTGTCGTGCGGCTGGTTCTTCTCGGCGCTGACGCGCACCGAGAGATTTCGCTCGGTGCCGTCGCGCGTGATGGTGATCTGGCCCTGCACCAGGCGCTGGGTCCCTTCCCGCGACGTCTTCATCATCTCGTCGAGCTCGGGCAGCACGTCGGAGAGCGGATGGCCGAGCGTCTCGGCCTCGGAATGCCCGATCAGCTTCTCGGCGGAGCGGTTGAGGATGCCGACGCTGCCCGAGGTGTCGACGCCGATGATGCCGGCGCTTGCAGAGGACAGCACGGCCTCGATGAAGCGGCGGCGGCTGTCGATGAGGTCGCTGGCGTTGACGAGCTCGTCGCGCTGGCTGCGCAATTCCTGCGTCATCTTGTTGAAGGTCTCACCGAGTTGGGCGAGATCGCCTTCGGACTGATGCACGGGCACCTTCACATGGAGGTCACCGGTCGACACGGTGTGGGCCGCGTTCATCAACCGCCGGATCGGTGCCACCAGCGAGTTGGCGAAGTTGAGGCCGATCAGCACCGAGGCCATCAGGATGGTCAGCGCGATCACCGCAAACATCAGCGCAAACGCCACCTGGATGCCGAGCCGGCGTGACTCGATCTGGGCGTATTCGGCGACGCTGATCTCGGTCTGCTTGAGCTGACTGACGACCTTCGGATCGAGCGGGCGGGCGACGTACAGGAACGTGTCGCTGAAGGCGCGCAGGCGGATCACCGCCGCGACGAAGCTCGCATCCGGCAGCACCGCGATCTCGGGCTCATTCTCGTTGACGTTGCTGAGGAAGTCCGGCGCCGGCGGCGAATAGGCCAGTCGCATGCCGGTGTCGGCGGACTCCAGGATATTGGTGTTCTTGTCGATGATCATCGCGCCCGGCAGATTGCGGGAGCCGGCGCTGGCGGTCAGCAGCTCGCGGAACGACCGGCGATCCTGGTCGTAGAGCGGCCTTGCATGGGCGATATCATTGGCCATGCCGATGATGTCGCCGCGGATCAATTGCGCATGGTCCTGCATATAGGCCCGCGCGATATCCAGCGAGTTCTGGATGACTTCCTTGGTCGGTCCCGAGAACAGCCGGTCGAGACCGCGTTCGAGGGTGACGTTGGCGACGACGGAAACAAGCACCGCCGGCAGCACCGCGACGATCGAGAACAGGCTGACGATCTGGACATGCAGGCGCGCCGCCGCCCTGCCCCGCCGCCGCGCCAGGATCAGCTGCCAGAGCTCGCGCACGATGATGCCGACCAGCAGCAGGATCGTGCCCGCATTGATCAGGTAGAACGAGCGGACCACTTCGGGAGTCGGATCGATCCTGGTGAGGCCGGTCAGGACCAGGAAGGTCAGGAGGCCCGATAACAGCGCCAGCGCGACCGCAAACGGCACCAGCCAGCGCCGCACCGACCAACGCCGGGGCTCTTCCGCTGGGGCCGTGTCAAAGGATGCGGCCGAGGTATCTGCGCTGGTCATTCCGGCAATGGGGTGCTGAAAAGGGGTCCGCGATGGGCGGGTACTGATGTATTCGTACCACATTGTTGCCGAATTGCGACAATTCCGCGGCGTCTTCTCCGCGGCGGACCGGCGCATCCACAGAGGATGCAGGGCTACCACGCGTACCGGAGCAGTCCTTTACCGGCATAGGAACGGCTGACATCGGCGAACGCACCCTCGAACCCGGCGCGGGCGGACCAGCCGTTCAGCCAGTTGATGTCCGCTCCGAGCGAGGTGAGTGCCGCGTCGCGGCCCTGCGCCGCGCCGCTGACAGTGAAGCCCGATGCAGGCAGCGCCAGAAACGATGCCGCCGCCCAGCGGTCCGGATCGAAATCATGTGCCCAGGCCAACCGGCTATTGACGGTCAGCAGGCCGTTCCGGATTGCGAAAGTTTGATCGGTGCGGACGCCGATCTCGCTACGGCTGTCGGTGACGTTGCGCCCCGAATAGGACAGCGCAAACGTCCCCGCCCCCGACACCGCGGATTCGGCATAAGCCGGCAGCGCGATCGTGGTGAATTGGGCGGCCGCATAGGGTGTGATGCCAAAACCCTTCAATGAGGAAATGGCGAGGCGATAGCCGCCCTCGACACGGCCTGACCAGGCATTGGCGTGAAACTCCGCCCGCAGGCGGTCGACGCCGGACACCGTCACCGTGCGGTCGGTGGTGATGTCCTGCCAGCCATAGCCGAATCCGGCGGAAATGTAAGCCGCCCCCGATTTGTGCCGAACGAACGCGCCGGCCTGGAACAGATCGGAGCGCGCCGCTCCGGAGTTGGCGACGCTGGCGTTGGTGCCCCCACCTGCGAGCGCAAAGCCCATGACCGTGCGTGGCGAGAGCAGATAGTCGGCGCCCACCGCCGTGCCGAACACCTGGCTGGTCGCAGCGTTCGAGCCGACTGCGGCATTGCCATCGCTCGATTGCGAGCCGCCAAAGCCCGACGCCCACACGCTCCAGCGCGGATCATAATTCGTTCGCAGGGGTGCCTTGGCCATCAGCCCATAGGCGTCGCGCTCGCTGGCACGTCGCGTGCGTGACGTCGCGGCATAGGCGAGCTCGTCGTCCGCGCCGGCAAAATTCGATGTTGAAGTCGCGGACCAGCGCGTTCCGCCCTGCTCGCCGACGCCGGGATCCATGAGCAGGCCAAGGAACTGATCCATCGCGTTGAAGCTGGTCTGCTGGACGCCGGTCCCTGCCTCGCCTGATGCCTGCGTCAAGGCATTGCCGAGGTTGCGGCCGGTCAGCGTGTAGAGCGGCGAGAAACCTGCCGACGTCGTGCCCGTGGTGTTGAAGCTCGCGTCGAGCAGTTTTGCGATACGCTGACCGTTGGCCCCGATGCCGGACGTTTGCGCCTGCGCCAAGAGTGCGGCATCGAGCGTGAGAGTGGCGTCGGTCGCGGAATAGCTCAGGCTTGTGGAGAAGCCCGGCAGCGACGTCGTGATCCCTCCGAAACTGGTACCTCCCAGGCTGCCGCTGTGCAGGAGATCATACTGCCTGATGAGCGCGCTGCCGGGTGCGGGACTGATGGCCAGTGTTCCCGCGAGCGAGGCGTTACCACTGACGTTGGCGAAGGCCGCGCTGCTCGCACCCAACTGCACGGCATAGTTCGCTCCTGACGACAGGATGAGGTCGCCCGCAACATTCATCGTGCGCGCCGGCATGCCCCATGCGGGCGCGAAGGTGCCGCCGTCCAGCACGCTCAACAGGCCGATCGTTCCGGTGCCCGCCAGGGTCGCGCCGGGACCGACGAGCGTCAGGTACGAGCTCGCAATTGTTCCGTTCACGGTCAGCGTTCCGCCGCTGACTACGGTCATCCCGGTGTAGCCGTTGATGCCGGAGAGCGTCTGGTGTCCGGATAACAGCTCGAGGCCGCCGGTGCCGACGATCGTTCCCGCGAATACGCCGCTTGCGGCCGACAGCGCCAGTGAATTGGCGCCGAGCCAGACCAGGCCGTCGACGTCACCGGACAGCGATTTGATCGTGGCGGCCGTGCTCGCGCCCGATACGTCGAACCATCCGCCGGCCGACACATTGACGCCGCTCGATGGCGCGATGCTGCCTGGGCCGACCAGCGCCAGATAGGCGCTGTCCCCCGACACATTTGTCGGCCCGGTATAGGTGTTGGTGCCGCTGAGCGTCGCCGAGCCGCCGGCCGCGATCGACAGGCCGCCGGGACCTGAAATCACTCCGGCGAGCCCCAGCGGCACCAAATTCGCGTCGATGACGAGCGGCTGGGTCGTGGCGATGTTGGCGTCGGTGACGAAATTCGGGGAATAGCCGACCTGTTGTCCGGCCAGATTGTAGAGCACGGAGTTCTGCACGAAGAACCCGATGCCCAGGATGTCGGCGCTCGAATTCGCCAGCGCGTAAGGCGACGGCACGCCGCGAGCGGAAGCGATGTTAAACGTCTCCTGCGTGCCGTTGCTGTTGGCCGAGACGGTCAGCGTCGGCGGAGCTCCCCTGCCGGATGACACTGCGAAGTCGGTCCATCCGGTATCCAGGGAGACATTGAGGCTGAACGGCGCGCGGAAGCCGACCGAGAAATTAAGCGGCACGAACTTGCCCATGCTCAGCACATTGGAGTTCGGAAAGCTGATGCCGTTGCTGCCCGCAGCGACCGTGTTGACGGACTGGAATTGTGCGATCAGCGCCGGCGTCAGGCCGACCGTCACGCAAGGGTTGCAGCTTGTGATCGACTGCGGAACGGTCTGGATCGATTGCTGCGCACTCGTGACCGGGCCGCCGGGAATGCTGGTGTTGAGCTGCGCATTGAGCGCGGCGAGGCTCTGGCCATTGGCCGCCACCATGTAACCGGCCGTGGTGTTCGCAACGTTGGTCTGGCCGATCACGCTGCCGAGGCCAATCGCCGATCCCGCTACGGTCTTGGTGAAGGCGAGCGCCGAGGCGCCGAACACGCCGACCGACGCGCCGAACGGTTGCGAGCTGGTGGCGCCGCCGCTCGACAACGAATACGAGGTGTACGAGGCGACGTTGTAATTGCCTGTCGTCCCAAGCGATATGCCGCCGGACGTTGCACCCGCTGTCGCGTAGAATTTCAGCGCCGATGCGGAGATCTGATAGAGATCTCCGGTGAACGCGCTGGTGGGCGAAGTACCATAAGTCTCGACGTTGACGCCGGTCGCGAGCACCGTCGGGGCCCCGCCGGCGTAGACGCTGCTCGGCGCCAGGAACACGGACGATCCGGTATCGAAGGCGTAGGTCTGCGCCGCGCCGCCGTTGACGCCGACATTGATCGTCAGGACGAGCGCCGGATTGGGGTTGTTGAAGCCGTAATTGGCGCCGGTGTTGATGGTGTAGCCGAGCGGGATGTCGACCGACTGCGCCAGGCCAGGCCCCGGCATCAGACCGAAGCCGGCTGCGGCAAACGCGACGATACGGACGCAACTCATTGGCCACCTTCCGCAGGGCGCGCACGCTTGCCGCGCCTGCGTCAAAAGGTCTCATTTCGGTGGTTCCCTACCACGCCCGGATCGTGAGTTCCAGAACATGTCTGGCTCATGTATCGTTGCGTCCGCGCACATTGCCCGGAACAGAATCCGGCCATTCCGGCTTGACCCGGCATGGACAGGATATTTCTCGCGATCATGGTATCGGCGGTGCTGCTGCTGATCGTGGCCTCTGACCTGCTGGTCAATGGCCCGAGCAGGCAGGACCAGACGGCGCAGATGGCCAACATCGAGCCGGTCGCAGCGCGCCTGATCAGATAGGTGCGACGCTGCGCTCTGCGGCCTAATGACGAATTCGAACGTTCCCGAGGAACATTTCAGCCCGGTTCGCGCTTCACTTCACCGCGCGGACCACACAGGCCAGCGCGATCCGGACAGGCTCAGCTCACCTTTGGTAGGGGGAGCTGAGCCACTCGTCCGTTCCGAGGGCCTAGCCCCCGCTCCGATACACCTGGATATCGAGATCCCGGATCTTCTTCCGCAGCGTGTTGCGGTTGAGGCCGAGCAGATCGGCGGCGCGGATCTGGTTGCCGCGGGTGGCGGCGAGCGCGGCCGTGAGCAGCGGCACCTCGATCTCCTTGAGGATGCGGTGATAGAGGCCCGGCGGCGGCACGCCGTTCGGGAAGCCTTGGAAGTGCGATGAGAGATAGGCCTCGACCGCGCCGCCGAGATTGTCGACGCCCTGCTGGACCGCAGCGCCCGGACTGACCGAGGGCGGCGCGAGTTCGCCGTCGATGACGGAGCCCGTGATCACGTCCTGCGGATAGAGCGCGGCGAGACGCCGGGCGAGGTTTTCAAGCTCGCGCACGTTGCCGGGCCAGCGATGCTGCTTCAGCCGCTCCAGCGCCAACGAATCGAGCTTCTTCGGCGGCAGGCCGTCCTTCTCGGCCAGCGCGAAGAAGTGACGGATCAGATCCGGCAAGTCCTCGATGCGTTCCCGCAAAGGGGGCAGCCGCAGCGGCACGACGTTGAGGCGGAAGAACAAATCCTCGCGGAACAGCCCCTGCTGGATCAGCACGCGCAGATCCTTGTTGGAGGCCGCGACGATGCGCACGTCGGTCTTGATAGGCGTGCGGCCGCCGACGGTGGTGTATTCGCCCTGCTGCAGCACGCGCAGCAGGCGGGTCTGCGCCTCCATCGGCATGTCGCCGATTTCGTCGAGGAACAGCGTGCCGCCCTCGGCCTGCTCGAACCGGCCGGACGCACGGGTGTTGGCACCGGTGAAGGCACCACGCTCATGACCGAACAACTCGGATTCGATGAGGTCGCGCGGGATCGCCGCCATGTTGACCGCAACGAACGGGCCGTTGCGGCGCTTGCCGTAATCATGCAGCGCGCGCGCCACCAGCTCCTTGCCCGTACCGGACTCGCCCGTGATCATCACGGTGAGATCGGTCTGCATGAGCCGCGCGAGCACGCGGTAGATTTCCTGCATCGCCGGCGAGCGGCCGACCAGCGGGATCGCCTCCATCTCGGAGTCGTCGTCCGGCGTCGCGATCCGCTCCTTGGGCTCCGCGAGTGCGCGGCCGACGATGGCGATCAGCTCCTTCAGGTCGAAGGGTTTTGGCAGATATTCATAGGCGCCACGCTCGGAGGCCCGGATCGCCGTCATGAAAGTGTTTTGCGCGCTCATGACGATGACCGGCAAATTCGGCCGCATCTTCTTGATCCGCGGCAACAGGTCGAAGGCGTTTTCGTCCGGCATCACCACGTCGGTGATGACGAGATCGCCCTCCCCCTGGCTGACCCAACGCCACAGCGTCGCGGCATTGCCGGTCAGCCTGACTTCATACCCGGCCCGGGAAAGCGCCTGGTTGAGAACCGTGCGGATGGCGGTGTCGTCATCAGCTACGAGAATGCTACCTGCGGGCATCGTTAATCCTCATTTTGCCCCCTGTGATGCAGACGACGACTTCCCGGCAGAGCCGTCGCGACTGCTGTGATCGGCATGTTTCACCGATGTGGAATACATCGGCATCAGCACGCGGAAGGTGGTCTTGCGCGGCTGAGACTCGCATTCGATGATGCCCCCGTGATCGCCGACGATCTTGGCGACCAGTGCCAGACCGAGGCCCGAGCCGGTCTGCTTGGTGGTCACGAAGGGATCGAACAGATTGGGCAGAAGATCGTCCGGCACGCCTGGTCCATTGTCCCTCACGCAGAATTCAAGCGGTAGGGATACCCGGGATTTTTGACCGGGGACTGACAGGCGCACGCCGGGCCGGAATGCGGTGGTGAGCTGGATCTCGCCGTCGGGGACGTCGATCAGCGCTTCGGCGGCATTCTTCACCAGATTGAGGAACACCTGGATCAACTGGTCCTGGTTCGCAAGCACCGGCGGCAGCGACGGATCGTAGTCCTCGATGAAGCGGATGTTGCGGGCAAAGCCCGACTGCGCCAGCCGCTTCACGTGGTCGAGCACCGAATGGATGTTGACGGGGCCGCGCACCACCGGCCGCTCGTCGCCGAACACCTCCATGCGGTCGACCAGCGTCACGATGCGGTCGGCCTCGTCGCAGATCAGCCGCGTCAGCATGCGGTCTTCGGAGGACGCCTGCTGCTCCAGAAGCTGTGCTGCGCCACGGATGCCCGAAAGTGGATTCTTGATCTCATGCGCGAGCATCGCTGCTAGCGCTATCACCGAGCGCGCAGCGCTGCGATGGGTCAGCTGCCGGTCCATCTTGTCGGCGATGGAGCGCTCCTGGAGCATCACCACGATGTGGCCGGGCCGCTCGGTGAGTGGCGCGACATGCAGATCGACCTGGCGGTCGCCGCCCATGCGCGGCGTGCCGAGATCGACCTTGTATTCGTTGACCGGCGAGTTCGACGAGCGCACCTGGTCGATCAGCGCCAGCAAGGGGCTGCCGAACGGCACCAGCTCTTTCAGCGCCTGCCGCTTCAAGAACTGCGTCGAGATATCGAAGAACGCCTCGGTCGCGATATTGGCGGCGACGATCTTGCCGTCCGGCCCGATCATCAGCACGGGATTGGGCAAGGCGTCCAGGATCGCGTCGCTCTCGGACAGAATCGGCCGGCGATGGTCAGCGGCTGAGCTCATGCAGCGGCGCTCCATGCGAAATCGTCGAAGGCATCCTGCAGGGACTGGTGGACGAGGCCCGGATCTTCGGAGGTCAAAATCTTCTGGCGCCAGGCCTTCAGCGTCGCGACCGGCGCGCCGCTCGCATCGGCCGCGACATCGAGCGCCCAGCCGAGATGTTTTCGCGCATGCTTCAGGCCCACGCGCAGACCATAGAGCGCACAGACGCCCTCATAGAGCGTGCGGACATAATGCAGCTGCGTTGCGAGCGATGGTGTGGCTTCCGTCGCCCCGCCATTCAGGCGCCGGCCGATCTCGCCGGGCAGCCAGGGCTGGCCCTGCGCGCCGCGGCCGATCATCACGGCATCGGCGCCGGAGGCCTGAAGCGCCGCGAGCGCCTTCTCGTAAGTCGTGATGTCGCCATTGACGACGAGCGGAATGGAGATGGCTTCGCGCACCGCGCGGATCGCGTCCCAATCGGCCTCGCCCTTGTAGAACTGGCAGCGGGTGCGGCCATGCACGGTGACGAGTTTGATGCCGGCGGCCTCCGCGCGACGCGCGAGCTCCGGCGCGTTGCGGGTGCGATCGTCCCAGCCGAGCCGCATCTTCAGCGTCACCGGCACCTTCACGGCGGCAATCGTTGCCTCGACCAGGCTGACGGCGTGATCGAGATCGCGCATCAGGGCCGAGCCGGACTGGCCGCCGGTGACGTGGCGGGCCGGACAGCCCATGTTGATGTCGATGATGTCTGCGCCTTCGGCCTCGGCGATCCGGGCACCCTCCGCCATCCAATGCGCCTCGCAGCCGGCGAGCTGGACCACATGCGGTCCGACCCCGGTCGCTTCGCAGCGCAACCGCGACATGCGGTGACCGTTGGCGAGCTCATCGCTGGCCGTCATTTCGGAGACGACCAGACCCGCCCCGAGTTCGGCGGCGAGCCGGCGAACGGGTGAGTCCGTCACTCCCGACATCGGTGCCAGGAAGACCGGGGTAGCGATTTCAATATCGCCTATTTTCAACGGCTTAGAGCCTGATCTTGCCGAGCCGGTCACAGGGGTCTCGTTGAGTGGACAGGGCCTCATCGCGCCTGCCATGGCCTATCTTGCGCACAATTCTTGTGCAGTCAAGCGTCATGCCTACAGTTTAGACAGTTCTGCAAATCTTTCAAGTGCAGTGCAGCAAAATGCTGAATCCCACAATCCGGGGAAACCCCCTTTTTTTGCGGGCCTGCCGTGCTAGAGGCATGCCGGCAATCACCCCACGCCCGACGCATTCCCTAACAGCTGAATATTTGAGTCCTATGGCGAAATCACAGCGCACCGCAGTTGTTCTTGTCGCGGCCGGTCGTGGCCTGCGCGCAGGCGCGGGCGGGCCGAAGCAATATCGTGAGATCGGCGGCGTGCCCGTGATCTACCGCGCCATGGAAGCCTTCAGCACCCATTCCGAATTGTTCGCCGTGCAGCCGGTGGTGAACCCCGACGACAGCGCCATGTTCACGGCAGCGGTCGCAGGCCTGAAGCACGAGGCGCCGACCAATGGCGGCGCGACGCGCCAGGCCTCGGTGCTCGCCGGTCTCGAAGCGCTCGTCCGGCACAAGCCCGACATCGTCCTGATCCATGATGCCGCGCGTCCCTTCGTCTCGGCCGGTGTGATCTCGCGTGCGATCGAAGCGGCAAGCCGCACCGGTGCGGCGATCCCCGTCGTCCCCGTCACCGACACGATCAAGGTGACGAGCGCGGACGGCAATGTCGAGGACACGCCGGATCGGGCTTCCTTGCGAATCGCGCAGACGCCGCAATCCTTTCGTTTCGATGTCATCCTCGAAGCGCATCGTCGCGCGGCAAAGGACGGACGAAGCGATTTCACCGATGATGCCGCGATCGCCGAATGGGCGGGATTGACGGTTGCGACCTTTGAAGGCGATGTTGCCAACATGAAGCTCACCACCCCCGAAGATTTCGTGCGCGAGGAAGCGCGCCTGGCCAGCCTGCTCGGCGACATCAGGACCGGCACGGGGTATGACGTGCACGCTTTCGGCGAGGGCGACCACCTCATGCTCTGTGGCGTGCGCGTGCCGCACACGAAAGGCTTCCTGGCCCATTCCGACGGCGATGTCGGCCTGCATGCGCTGGTCGACGCCATCCTCGGCGCGCTCGCCGACGGCGACATCGGCTCGCACTTTCCGCCGAGCGAGGCCAAGTGGAAGGGCGCCTCCTCCGATCAGTTCTTGAAATATGCCATCGAGCGCGTCACGGCACGCGGCGGCCGCATCGCCAATCTCGAGGTCACGATGATCTGCGAGCGGCCGAAGATCGGACCCTTGCGCGACACCATGCGCGCGCGCATCGCCGAGATCTCCGGCGTCGACATCTCCCGCGTCGCCGTGAAGGCGACGACCAGCGAGCGACTCGGCTTCACCGGCCGCGAGGAAGGCATCGCGGCCACTGCGAGCGCCACCATCCGCCTTCCCTGGAGTGTCTAGGTCATGGCCGGCAGCGACGCACGCGCCCTCTCCCGCTCGCTGCTCGATTTGTGCCGGATGCGCAAGCTGACGATCGCGACTGCCGAGTCCTGCACCGGCGGCCTCGTCGCCGGCGCCTTGACCGATATCCCCGGCTCCTCTGACGTCATTGACCGCGGCTTCGTCACCTATTCCAACGACGCCAAGCGCGCGATGCTGGGGGTCGAGGCCGGCACGCTCACCAATTTCGGCGCGGTCAGCAAGGAGACCGCGACCGCGATGGCGATCGGCGCGCTGGAGCGTGCCGGCGTCGATCTCGCAGTTGCTATCACCGGCATTGCCGGCCCCGGTGGCGCCACCCCGGGCAAGCCGGTCGGCCTCGTGCATTTTGCCGCTGCCGCGCGTGACGGCCGCATCATCCATCGCGAGCAACGTTTTGGCGCGATCGGCCGCACCGCCGTACGCCAGCGGTCGGTGGTCGAGGCGCTGCGCATGCTCATGGAGCTCGCCCGCGGCCCGCAAGCCGCGGCCAAGCCGCGCCGCGCCGCCGCCGCAACGAGGCTGCGTCCCCGCGTGACACGAACGCCGCGACGCCACACTGCGAAGCGACGGCCGCCGCGGTCGCCGCGCGGTTGAGGTCCCCGTAGCCCGGATGGAGCGAAGCGCAATCCGGGCGCCCCGTCCTCGGCAGGAATTCGACATTCAAGGCGGGTTTGATCCTTGGGAGGTTCGCTCGATCTGAGGGATGACAGGAAGCTTTTGCTCAATCGCCTTCGCGAGCACAGTTCCCGTGGTCCGACCGAGCTCCTTCGCAATCAACGTGATTGGCTTGGTCCCTGCAAGCTTCCTGAGCCGATTGAGGTCGTCGTCGCTCCACGACTGCTTCCAGCGCGCCATGTCTCTGGTCCCGCTACACAAGCCCTGCGCCCGACTCGGACTGTAGTTGCCTCCGTCGCGAAATGCAGCCAGTGCAGATGTGCCGTCCACGGCAAGGGGTGTTCCGTCACTCCTCCGCGTTTTGGCACAAACTGCACTTGTCACCGTCGCTCATCGCTGCGCGAATGATTGATTGGGGCCAGCTTGCGGGCACTTCGCGACCCACAATTCCCTGCGGGCTCAATCCGCGCGCGAAAAGATTCCACTGACCGAATTTGTAAGGACGTAAAGCTCGTGCGCAATGCGTCGCGAGACTGCAGCGTCATGTTTGGCTTTCAAATTGCACGCAAATTTGTCCGGATCGATCATCATGTGCGGCGTAGCGGCGCGACCAAACGTCATCACGCCGATGCACGCTTGCGCGGAAAAATATTGGCGCAATAATGCCGCTCTACGTTGCGATCCGAAATCAACCGATCCAGCATTGTGGAGGGCGGCTCAGTGCTCGCTCGCGCCGCGGCCTCGGCCGCACTGATCGTCACTTTGGCCGCCTCCGATGGCGCGGCCGCGCAAACGGCCAACCAACCGCCGGATACCATGGCGGCACGGGTGGAAGCCTGCACGCCCTGTCACGGCAACAAGGGCGAAGGCACCAGCGACGTCTATTTCCCGCGTCTTGCCGGCAAGCCGGCCGGCTATCTCTACAACCAGCTCCTCGCCTTCCGCAGCGGTCGGCGCAAATACCCGCCGATGAACTATCTGCTGGAGTTTCTGCCCGATCCGTATCTGGAGGCGATGGCGGAGTATTTTGCCAGCGAGCACCCGCCACTGCCGCAGCCTGCGCCGAGCGAAGTCAGCAAGGATGTGCTGGCGCAAGGTGAGTTGCTCGCCACCAGCGGCGATGCGAACCGCAATATTCCGGCCTGCGTGAGCTGCCATGGTCCGGGGCTCACGGGCATGCAGCCCGGCATCCCCGGCCTGCTCGGCTTGCGCGCCGCCTATGTCAGCGCCCAGCTCGGCGCCTGGCGCTACGGCACCCGCACGGCGAAATCGCCCGACTGCATGCAGCTCGTCGCCGGCCATCTGACCGAGGCTGACGTCACTGCGGTCGCCGCCTGGCTTGCGACGCGCCCTGCCCCCGCTAATCCTGCTCCCGTCCCGAAAGGCACCTACGCGCTGCCCTTCGGCTGCGGCAGCCAGCCCAACTGACGAGGCGGATGATGGGCTTCAAACTGTCGATCACACTGCTCGCACTCGCCGCGTTCACCACGGTGGCCCAGGCACAGGACAAGACCAGTGACATCATAGCGCGCGGCGAATATCTCGCCCGCGCCGGCGATTGCACCGCCTGCCACACCGCGGCGGAGGGCCGCCTGTTTGCCGGCGCGCGCCCGATGCCGACCCCGTTCGGAACGATCTACACCTCCAACATCACGCCCGATCCGGAGACCGGGATCGGCAAGTGGAGCGCGGACGATTTCTACCGGACCATGCACAATGGCCGTTTCCCGGATGGCGGGCTGATCTATCCGGCGATGCCGTTTGCGTCCTACACAAAGGTGACACGCGCCGACAGCGACGCGATCTTTGCCTATCTGCGCTCGATCCCACCGGTGAACCAGAAGAACAAGCCGCACGAGCTGCGCTTCCCCTATGACAATCGCCAGCTCATCCTCGGCTGGCGCACGCTGTTCTTCAGCGAGGGCGAGTTCAAGCCCGATCCGACCAAATCGGCCGAATGGAATCGCGGCGCTTATCTGGTTGAAGGCCTCGGCCATTGCGGCATGTGCCATTCGCCGATCAACGCACTCGGCGGCACCTCGCAATCCGACGCCTTCAAGGGCGGCCTGATTCCGATGCAGAACTGGTACGCGCCCTCGCTCACCTCCAATCGCGAGGCAGGCCTCGGCGACTGGAGCATCAAGGACATCACCGATCTGCTTCAGACCGGCGTCTCCGCACGCGGCGTGGTCTACGGCCCGATGGCCGAGGTCGTGCACAACAGCCTGCAATATCTCGATGACGCCGACACCAAGGCGATGGCAGTGTACCTCAAGGGCATCGCGGAGGCCTCGTCGCCGCCGCCGGCGAGCTCGGCACTGCCGAACACCGAGAGCAGCCTGCTGATCAGCCTCGGCAAGACCGTCTACGACAAGAACTGCGCGAGCTGTCACGGCACGCAGGGCGAAGGCAAGCCGCCGCACTGGCCGCCGCTCGCCAACAACCAGTCGATCGAGATGCAGTCGGCGGTCAACCCGATCCGCATGGTGCTCAATGGCGGCTATCCGCCGGGCACCAAGGGCAATCCGATGCCCTATGGCATGCCGCCGTTTGCCGGCCTCCTCTCCGACAATGAGGTCGCCGCCGTCGTCTCCTACATCCGCACCGCCTGGGGCAATCGCGGCACGCCGGTCTCGGCGCGCGAGGCCAACGAGCTGCGCTCCGCACCGCTGAACTGAGAGGCGTCATGTTCAACTCCGATCCGCCGACCAGCCCAGCCACCGCCGACCAGGCCGTCGAGGAGGTCGTCGCGCAAGGACCGTCCGGCGCGATTGTGCTGGCCGGCATCGCCACGGCCTGCGTGGTCGCGATGTGGTTTGCGTTCTATCTCTTCGTCTTCCTGCCGCGCGGACCGCTGCAATGAGCGCAGAGGAAACTCATCGCAGCGTCGAGGTCGCGGCCCGCGTCGAGCGGCGCTGGGCCACCATTGCCGTGATCATCGTCGTGGGCATGGCGCTGCTCGCGGCCTTCGCCGGCATCCACCAGGCGACCATGCCGCAGCCGCGTGTCGAGATCACCGATCCGTCGCGGATCCATCTTTCCGGCGAATTCGTCGAGAGCAATCTCGGCAGCGTGCTGGAGGCCAATGGCAATATCACGGTGCGCGCGATCGGTCAGCAATATTCCTTCACGCCGGCCTGCATCGTGGTCCCCGTGGATACGCCGATTACGCTGCGCGCCACCAGCGCCGACGTCGTGCACGGCATCCTGATCCAGGGCACCAACGTCAACACCATGCTGGTGCCCGGCTACATCTCCGAGCAGCTGATGCGCTTTGCGGAGACCGGCGACTATCTGATGCCCTGCCAGGAGTTTTGCTCCTTCGGCCATGAGGGCATGTGGGGCAAGGTCAAGGTGATCGACAAGGCCGACTTCGCCAATCGCGCGAAATCTGGCGGGAGGCTGAGCTGTGTTGGTCAATAGGAAGCTCATTCTCGCCCATTTCTGGTTTGCCTTCGCCGTGTTTGGCGTCGCCCTCACGCTCGGCGCCTGGCAGATGTTCATCCGCAGCCCGATCGGCACCTGGCTCTCCAACCCCGAGCTCTACTACCGCTCGCTGACCGCGCATGGCACGGTGATGGGCTATGTGTTCCCGACCCTGGTCGCGATGGGCTTTGGTTATGCCATCAGCGAGTCCGCGCTGGAGCAGCGTCTGGTCGGCGTGCGCTGGGCCTGGACCGGCTTCTGGCTGATCGTCATCGGCAGCGTCATGGCGGTGATCCCGATCGCGCTCGGCCGCGCCTCGGTGCTCTACACGTTCTATCCACCGCTGATCGGCAACCTCTTCTACTATCTCGGCGTCGTGCTGGTCGTGGTCGGCTCCTGGATCTGGGTCGCGCTGATGGCGATCAATCTGCGCGTCTGGCGCAAGGCCCATCCCGGCGCGCCGGTGCCGCTCGCAATGTTTGCCAATGTCGCGGGCTCGTATCTGTGGGCCTGGACTGCCGTGGGTGCGGCGCTCGAGCTGCTGCTGCAGATCATCCCCGTCGCGGCCGGGCTGAAGAACACGATCGACGCCGGCCTCGCCCGCATCTTCTTCTCCTGGACGCTGCACGCCATCGTCTATTTCTGGCTAATGCCGACCTACATCGCCTATTATACCATCGTGCCGCGCGCGATCGGCGGCCGGGTTTATTCCGACAGCATGGCGCGGATCTCGTTCATCCTGTTCCTGGTGGTGGCGATGCCGATCGGCATGCACCACACGTTTGCCGATCCGCAGGTCGGCGCCGGCTTCAAGTTCGTCCATTCGGCCTTCACCGCGCTGGTGGCGTTGCCGACACTGCTGACCGTGTTCACGATCTGCGCGTCCGTGGAGATCGCCGCGCGCTTGCGCGGCGGCCGCGGCCTGTTCGGCTGGATCAGGGCCCTGCCCTGGGACAATCCGATGATGCTGGCTCTGGCATTCTCGTTCGTCATGCTCGGCTTCGGCGGCGCCGGCGGGCTCATCAACATGAGCTATCAGCTCGATGCGTCCATTCACAACACGCAGTGGATCACTGGCCATTTCCACCTGATCTTCGGCGGCGCCATCGTGATCATGTATTTTGCGATCGCCTATGATCTGTGGCCGCATCTGACGGGCCGCGAGCTGATTGACGTCCGCCTGATCCGCACCCAGCTCTGGCTGTGGTTCGTCGGCATGATCGTCACCACCTTCCCGTGGCACTGGGTCGGCATTCTCGGCATGCCGCGCCGCATGGCCTATTTCGACTTCGGCGATCCCGCGATCGCGCCGCAGGCGCTCTCCGTGACTTTCTCCGCAATTGGCGGCTTCATCCTGCTGACTTCGGGCATCATGTTCATCGTCATCCTGGCACGGGGCATGCGCGCACCGCAGATCGACGCCGGTCCCTATCGTTTCGCGATTGCCGTGCATCAGCCGGCGACCGTGCCGGTTGCGCTCAACACGCATGCGCTGTGGGTGGCGCTGATGATTGTGCTGACCATCACCAATTACGGCTATCCGATCCTCAACCTCGCGACCACGGCAGGTACGTCGGTGCCGGCCGTCTATGTGGGAGCGCAGTGATGAGCACCCGCGACCTCTTCACCTTCAACAATCCTCATTTCACGCGGGGCGTCGGTATCACCGCCGCGATCCTGATCGTGACGGCGATTGCCGGCTTCGTCGTGCTACCCTTCGCGCAGCCCTGGGTTCAGTTTGCAAACGTCTGGGATGCGATCTGCAGCGCCGCCGGCGTGCCGCAGCGTGCCGCAAGCGTGCCGGCGCCGGAGCAAAACAAAGGTCTCTCGGAGGTCGTGCTCACCTCGCATACGCTGTCGCGTCCGAGCCAGGAGGCGATCGGCCGAGGCGCGACGCTGGCCCAGCGTTGCGCGATCTGCCACGGGCCAACCGGCATCAGCCGCGCGGATTCGCCGAACCTCGCCGGCCAATATGCCGCCGTGATCTACAAGGAGCTGCACGATTTCCGCTCCGGCGCGCGCAGCAATGCCGTGATGTCACCCTTCGCCGTCAACCTGACGGAGGAGGAAATCGCCGACCTCTCAAACTACTACGCCTATCTGCCGCGGCTGCCCGCCTATCACCCGACGCCGCAGCTCCCAAAACCCAACATCGTTATCTACGGCGCGCCCATGCGCGGCATCGCGCCCTGCGGCGCCTGCCATGGCAGCCTCGACAACAAGACCGGCAGCCCCTGGCTGGAGGGGCAGTCCGAGGCCTATATGAAGGCGCAACTCCAGGCGTTTGCCTCAGGCGAGCGGCGCAATGACATCAGCCAGCAGATGCGCAACATCGCCCGCGCCATGACGCCGCAGGAAATCGAGGCCGCCGCGGCCTATTACGCCTCGCAGCCGCCGGATGTGGTGAAGGCGGTGGATTGATCAGGTCGACGCCAGCTTCGGACGGCCGTAAATCGCATCGGCGCGCTTCTCGAACGCAGTGGAGAAGCGCGCGAACGCTGCGTCGAACATCGAGCCCATCAGCATCGCCAGCATGCGGCTCCTGAATTCATAGGCGAGGAAGAAACCGACATCGCAGACGTCATCGCCTTTGGGTTCGAACGTCCAGCGGTTTTCGAGATTACTGAACGGACCTTGCAGATATTCGACCAGGATTTTCAGATTGGCGCGATCGAGCGTCACGCGACTGGTGAAGGATTCCTTGACCAGCTTGAACGACACCGTCATGTCGGCGACCAGCACCTCGGTGCCGTCGGGTTTTGCCATGCGCTGACGGATCTTCAACGCGCTGCATAACGGCACGAATTCCGGGTAGCGCTCGACATCGGCGACCAGATCAAACATCTTGGGTGCGCTGTGATGAACACGGCGCTTGCTTGAAAATTTGGGCATAGCGGTTCAGCGGGCGGTCGCGGCCCGCGCGGCCTTCAGTCTCGCAAAATCCTCGCCGGCATGATGCGACGAACGGGTGAGCGGGCTCGCCGACACCATCAGGAAGCCCTTGGTGTAGGCGACTTTCTCGTAAGAACTGAACTCGTCCGGCGGCACGTAACGCATCACGGCGTGATGCTTGCGGGTCGGCTGGAGATATTGCCCGATGGTCAGGAAGTCGACGTCCGCCGAGCGCAGATCGTCCATCACCTGCTGCACCTCGTGGCGCTCCTCGCCGAGGCCGACCATGATGCCGGACTTGGTGAAGATGGTGGGATCGAGCTCCTTGACCCGCTGCAGCAGCCGGATCGAGTGGAAGTAGCGCGCGCCCGGCCGCACCGTGAGATAACGCGACGGCACGGTCTCGAGATTGTGGTTGAAGACGTCCGGCCGCGCCGCGACGACGACCTCGAGCGCGCCTTCCTTGCGGAGGAAGTCGGGCGTCAGGATCTCGATCGTGGTCGAGGGGCATGCAGCGCGGATTGCGCGGATGGTCTCTGCAAAATGCTCGGCGCCGCCGTCGGCGAGATCGTCGCGGTCGACCGAGGTGATGACGACGTGGGCGAGGCCCAGCTTGGCGACGGCCTCGGCGACATTCTGCGGCTCGGCCGCATCAAGCGCATTGGGCATGCCGGTCTTGACGTTGCAGAAGGCGCAGGCCCGGGTGCAGGTGTCACCCATGATCATAAAGGTCGCGTGCTTCTTGTCCCAGCACTCGCCGATATTCGGGCAGCCCGCCTCCTCGCACACCGTGTGCAGGCCATTGGCGCGCACGATGTTGCGGGTGTCGGCATAGCCGCGGGTATTCGGGGCGCGTACGCGGATCCAGTCCGGCTTCGGCGGCGAAGCGGAATCTGGGCGGTTCACCTTTTCGGGGTGGCGCGGGCGCAACGGGTTCGTGATGGTATCGACAATAACGACCATGATCTGTCCGGTCTGTTCAGGTCCTACCTAGTCGGTCTGGTTGCCTGCCGCAACCCGGCTCGCGCCTCTTCAGGGAACATGGCAGATATGGGCAATATCCTGCTCTGTTCTCAGGCGATTCTCACCTCGAATGGCTCCAACCTCGAACACTTCCACACCGCGGCTCGGCAAAGCGCTGAAGCGTGCCTTTTTTGCGCGCAGCGTGCGCGAGGTCGCGCCCGATCTGATCGGGGCGACCATGCTGGTCAACGGCATCGGTGGAATCATTGTCGAGGTCGAGGCCTATCATCATACCGAGCCGGCGGCGCACTCCTACAACGGCCCGACGCCGCGGAACCAGATCATGTTTGGCCGGCCCGGCTATGTCTATGTCTATCGCTCCTACGGCATCCACTGGTGCATCAACTTCGTCTGCGAGGAGGAAGGTTCGGCTGCAGCCGTCCTGATCCGCGCGCTGGAGCCGACGCATGGCTTGGCCGCGATGCGCCGGCGCCGCCATGCTGTCGATGTGCATGCGCTGTGCTCGGGCCCGGGCAAGCTGACGGAAGCGCTCGGCATCACCATCGCGCACAACACCCTGCCGCTGGACCGCCCGCCGATCGCGCTGCATGCGCGGACGGCAGACGTCGAAGTCGCGACCGGCATCCGGATCGGCATCACCAAAGCCGTCGAGCTGCCCTGGCGCTATGGCGTCAAGGGCTCGAAATTCCTCAGCAAGCCGTTTCCGAAATGACGCGTTTTCTTTACGCGAACCGGGATCCACTTCGCTCGAAAACGCTCTAGGACGCCTGCTTCAGCCGCTCGAGCGCCTCAAGCAGCTTGGCCTTGCGGGCCAGCGCCGCCTCGCGCTTTTCGCGCTCCTCCTCGACGACCTCTTCGGCCGCGTTGGCGACGAATTTCTCGTTCGCCAGCTTGGACTCCGCGCGCTTGATGTCGGCGTCGGCTTTCGCGATCTCCTTGTCGAGACGCGTGCGCTCGGCCGCAACATCGATCACCCCCTTCAGCGGCAGCGCAGCCACCTCGCCGCGGACGAGGAGCTGAACTGCACCATCGGGCGCGCGGTCGGCGAAGGAGATGTCAGAGAGTCGCGCCATGCGCTTGATGACGTCGGTCCAGCGCGGTGCGCGTTCCCTGGTCTCGGCCGAGGCACCCGCGAGCACGAGCGCCGTCAGCGTCGCGGGCGGGATGTTCATCTCGGCGCGCACCGAACGGATCTGCGTGACCAGATCGATCACCCAGCCGATCTCGGCTTCCGCCTTGGGATCGGTGAAGTCGGCATGGTCGAAGATCGGCATGACGAACGCAGGTGAGATCAGCGGATCAGTCGGGCCGGCCGCAGCCGCAAGCATCGCAAGCTGCTCCGGCGTCGGACCGGACGGCTTCAGCGGCCATGGCGCCAGCGCGAGCAGGCCGTCGCGCTTGGCCGTCACCTCCCAAAGCTCTTCGGTGATGAACGGCATGAAGGGATGCAGCAGCTTCAGGATCTCGTCGCGCGCCCAGGCGACCATGGCGCGGGTCTCGTCCTTGGCCGGACTGTCGGGACCGAGCAGCACGGGCTTGGCGAGCTCGACATACCAGTCGCAATAGACGTTCCAGACGAAGCGGTAGATCGCGCCGGCGGCGTCGTTGAAGCGATAGGCCTCGATGGCCTCGGTCACCTCGCGCGTGGTGTGCGCGCTCTCATGCGCAATCCAGCGGTTCAGCGTCTCCTTGGCCTTTGCCGGCTCGAAACCCTCGGGCACGGCGCAATGGTTCATCTCCGCGAAGCGGGACGCGTTCCAGAGCTTGGTTGCGAAATTGCGGTAGCCCTCGACGCGGCTGGTGGCGAGCTTGATATCGCGGCCCTGCGCCGCCATCGCCGCCAGCGTGAAGCGCAGCGCGTCCGCGCCGTACTCGTCGATCAGGTTGAGCGGGTCGATGACGTTGCCCTTCGACTTCGACATCTTGGCGCCCTTCTCGTCGCGGACGAGGGCGTGGATGTAGATGGTCGAGAACGGCACCTCCTTCATGAAGTGCAGGCCCATCATCATCATCCGGGCGACCCAGAAGAAGATGATGTCGAAGCCCGTCACCAGCGCGTTGGTCGGGTAGTAGCGCTGCACCTCGGGCGCGTCTTCCGGCCAGCCGAGCGTCGAGAACGGCCACAGCGCCGAGGAGAACCAGGTGTCGAGCACGTCCTCGTCGCGGGTGATGAAGCCTTCGCGCTTGTTGCGGTCGAGCGCCATCTCGCGGCCCTGCTCGACCGTGATGACTTCCTGCTCGACATAGTAGCCGAGCGCGTGGCTGACGGCCTCTTCCTCGGTCTCGGCGACGAACACCTTGCCGTCGGGACCGTACCAGGCCGGGATTTGATGGCCCCACCAGAGCTGACGCGAGATGCACCAGGGCTGGATGTTCTCCATCCACTCGAAATAGGTCTTTTCCCAGTTCTTCGGGACGAACGACGTCTCGCCCGAACGCACCGCCGCCATCGCGGGTTTTGCGAGTGTCTTGGCGTCCACGTACCACTGATCGGTCAGATACGGCTCGATCACGCTGTTCGAGCGGTCGCCATGCGGCACCATGTGGGTGTGCGGCTCGATGCGCTCGACGAAGCCGAACGATTCCAGCCGCTCCACGATGCGCTTGCGCGCCGCAAAGCGGTCGACCTTGTTGAACTCCTCGGCGAATTGCGAGGCGCCTTCCGGCAGGCCCTTCAGATAATCCTCGTTGTCGAGGAGATCGAGGCAGCCTTCCTTGTCGAGCACGCTGATGCGGCGCAGGCCATGGCGATTGCCCACCTCGAAATCGTTGAAATCGTGCGCCGGCGTCACCTTCACCGCGCCCGAGCCCTTTTCCGGATCGGAATAGTCGTCGGCGACGATCTTAACCTTGCGGCCGACCAGCGGCAGGATGACGTTCTTGCCGACCAGCTTCTGGTAGCGCTCATCCTCCGGATGCACGGCCACGCCGGTATCGCCGAGCATGGTCTCCGGGCGCGTCGTGGCGACCACGATGAATGTCGTGGGATCCTCGGGGCTGAACGTTTTGCCTTCGATCGGATAGCGCAGATACCAGAGGTGGCCCTTCACCTCGGTCTGCTGCACTTCGAGATCGGAGATCGCGGTCAAGAGCTTGGTGTCCCAGTTCACCAGCCGCTTGTCCTTGTAGATCAGGCCGTCGCGATGCAATTCGACGAACACCTTGATGACGGCCTTGGACAGGCCCTCGTCCATGGTGAAGCGTTCGCGCGACCAGTCGCAGGAAGCGCCGAGGCGCTTGAGCTGGTTGATGATGGTGTCGCCGCTCTCGGCCTTCCATTGCCAGACCCGCTCCAGAAATTTCTCGCGGCCCATCTCGCGACGGCCGGGCTGCTGGCGCTCCATCAGCTGCCGCTCGACCACCATCTGGGTGGCGATACCGGCATGGTCGGTCCCGGGCTGCCACAGCACGTCGCGGCCTCGCATGCGCTCAAAGCGGCACAGGATGTCCTGGAGCGTGTTGTTGAGGGCGTGGCCCATGTGCAGCGAGCCCGTCACGTTCGGCGGCGGGATCACGATGGTAAAGGGCACGGCGTCGCGTCGGTCGGGCCGGCCGGCCTTGAAGGCGAGGCTGTCCTCCCACACGACGGACATGCGGGCTTCGATATCGGCGGGCTGGTAGTTTTTCTCGATCATGGGGCGCTAGAAAGCCGCGTGCGGGGTTCAAGTCAACGGAAAGCTCAGCGGCAAAAGGGCTTTCCGGCCCGCTCCGCAGGCCGAATGTGACACAGGAGCAGGGCTTTATCGGGGCTGTGCGGCCCGCCCTACCTGCCGCCGCGCGAGACCCGCTCGATTTCGGCCTTCACGATGCGTTCGACGAGGCCCGGCAGATTGTCATCGAGCCAGGATTTCAGCATCGGACGCAGCATCTCCTTGACCAGATCCTCCAGCGTCCGCGCATTGCTGCTGAGTACCGTGTGGGCCAGCGAGTTGAAGGCGGATTCGACCGCCGAGACGGTCGACTGGGCCAGGATCGGCTGCTGCGGCGGCAGCGGCGGCGCGTCAAAGTCCACCGGCGCATAGGACGGCGCGGGTGTCGGACGAGGCGGCGGCGCCTCGGCGAATTCGAGATCGTCGCGCGGCTCGACCCTGCGGAAAGTCGGCGGCGGTGGCGCGGGCGTCGGCTCCGGGTCCATCGCCATCTCGTCGGTCAATTCGAGCACGTCGGGTTCGGGCTCAGGCTCGGGTTCCGGCGCACGGATCTCGGGCGCAGCCGTGGCCGTATCGAGCCCCGCCAGCAGCGCGTCGATGTCGTCCTGGTTGTTGGGGCCGGCATCCGCCGCAGGCGCGGGTGGTGGCGGTGGCGCAGGCTTCGCGGCCGGCGGTGGCTCAGGCTTTTCGGCGGCAGGTTTTGCAGGCGCGACCTTGGATGGTGGAATGTCGGCCATCGCCGGGGGCTTTGGTGCGGCGGGCGCCGGCGCGGGCCTGGCAGCCTCTGCCGGCGGCGGCTTGGCCTCGTCGTCGGCAATGATGCGCCGGATCGAGGCCAGAATCTCCTCCATGGAGGGTTCTGTGACCTTTGCAGGCTGCGTCATCTCCGACTCCACATCATCAACGCCCTCGCATGCGTTGTTTTACACCAAGCACGACAGGATTGGCCGGTTCCGGATGTGTGCCCCGACATTTTCGTCACGGCAGCCAGACTTGTCCCCAGATCACGGCTCAACGTGAGGCGGCGCGCCCCTGCCCCGTCACTCAAGCATTACGCATGCAACATTGGATGCGGGGCGAATCGACCCGCAGCTTCTTGGCAAGGCTATGTCAGGGATTTTGATGATTGCAAGCAAAGCACCGGTCGGACTCGTCTGTTTGCGAGACCGACCGGAGAACTACGGCAATCAGCGTCCGTCAGGCGTACGCACGCCGACCCAGCTGTCGCGGACCTGCTGGTAGTGCACGCTCGGATCGTAGACGGTGGTGTTGAGGCTGAGCACCTGAGGTGCAAGGCGGCCAACCGCGCTGAGCACCGAATAGGACGCCACCACGCGGTCGTGCTGCGCCGTGACGAGCGCGACGCGCGCATTCACCAGCGCCTGCTGCGCGTTGAGTACGTCGAGCGTGGTGCGCTGGCCGGCCTTGGCTTCCTCGCGCACACCGTTCAGCGCGATCTCGGAGGCCGTGACCTGGGCCTGCGCGGACTGCACCTGCGCCTTGCCGGCTTCCAATTGGCCCCAGGCCTGCACGACGTTGGCGCGGGTCTGGTCGCGCGTATTTTCAAGATTCAGGCGCTGCTGCGCCAGGTTCTCTTTCGATTGGCGGATCAGCGAATATTCTGCGCCGCCCTGAAAGATCGGCACCGTGACTGTCGCGAGAGCCGACGCCGTATTCGTTCGGAAAACCTGCAGGCTCTGCTGATAGGCCGTACTGACACCGGCCTGGACCGTGACCGTCGGCAGTAACGCGCCTTCGGCTATCTTGACCTGGAGATAGTTGACGTCGATGCCGTACATCGCGGCCGTGACGTTGGGATTCTCCACCAGGCTGAGATTAACGGCAGTGGCTAACGTCGCGGGCAGGAAACGATCGACCGGCGAACCTGGCGCGAGGTTCGTCGGCTCGTTCCCGATGATTCGGCGGAAGTTCGCGCGCGTCGTCGTGAGATTCGATTCAGCCGTGAGTGCCTGCGTCTTACCGGCGGCCAACTGAGCTTCGGATTGCGCAACGTCGGTGCGCGTCACTTCGCCCACATTGAACCGATCACGGGTCTGCTTGAGGGTCTGTTCGAGCACGCGGACGTTGCTCCGCTGGACTTCGAGGGTGGCCGCATCCCGCAGAAAATCCATGTAGGTCGTTGCTGCACTGAGCAGCACTGACTGATCCAGAGCGCGCAGCGCCTCACGCTGGCCGGACACCTGAGCTTCCGCATTGCGCGTCCTGTTGGCCGTGATGTTGCCGTTATAGAGCGTCTGGCTGACGGTCAGGCTGGCGCTGTTGGACTGAAGTGGATCGGGGTTATGGATCGACCTGTCCTTCTGCGCCGCCTGGATATCCTGATATTGATACCCGGTGCCCAGGGTCACATTGACCTTGGGGCGATAGCCCGACAGCGCCTGCGGCACGTTCTCGTCGGTCGAGCGCACCTGGGCGCGCTGTGCGTTGAGCTGCGGATTGTTCTGATAGGCGCGCACCAGCGCGGCCTCGATCGTATCCGCCAATGCAGGCGTCGGCCCGGCAAGCGCCGCCAGGAGAACCGAAACCGCTGCTCCGGTGAAGAACTTCACCCCATGCATCCTTGAAAATCCGTTCATTCTCACGTCAGGCTCGTGCCCGCGAGCCTGGTTACCGTATCCAAGTGGAGTCGTTGCCCCGCAGCAACATAGGACGCGGCCGAGCGCGACGGAACACCCTCTGGGTGGTTCTCAGTGGAAACTCTTTACGTGCAGCATCCCGGCCACACTTCTGATTTAGAACGGGATTTTAACGGGGTTTTGGCCATCAGAAGACGAAGGCGGCGGCCCGTTCCAGCCCGGGAAGCACCGGGGCTGCGGCATCGAACAGCGGCCGATGGCCGAATTCGCCGTGGGTACGGGTCACGATCATGGCCCGCGACGGCCGGGATTCGGCCGAGACCCCCACCAGGCGTCCGCCTTCCCTGAGCTGGCCGAACAGTCCGTCCGGCGTCACTTCGGTCGCGCCGTTGAGGATGATCACGTCATAGGGCGCGGCAGCCGGATCGCCCTCGGCACAGGCGGCGGCCTTGCAGGTGACGTTGCTGACCCCGATTGCGGCGAAGGCGTCCTTGGCTTTCGCCGCCAGAGCCGGATCGCTCTCCGTTGCCGTGACCTGACGCGCAAGCTTCGCGGTCAGCGCGGCGAGGTAGCCGGTGGCGCAGCCGACGACCAGCACGTTGTCGCCTTCGCCGATCTCGGCGGCCTGGAGCAGCTTGCCGATCAGCTGCGGCTTGATCAGGAAGCGCTTGGCGCCACCCTCGCTCACATCGAGATCGAGGTCGAGATAGGCCAGCGCCTGCCGGCTCGCCGGCACGAAGGCCTCGCGGGGAACCGTGAGCATGGCATCGAGAATGCGGCGATCGGTGACATCATTGGTGCGCACCTGGCCATCGACCATTTTTAGGCGCGCGGTCGAAAAACCGGACATTTGCGGACCCTGCAAGGCGGACGATGCCGCGGACGAAACTTGGCGGCATATTTGGAGCAGGCTCCGCGAAAACGCAACACGTCCGTTGGCCGGTGAATCAACGGCTACGCAACGCAGGCCTCGGAGGCGAGATGGCCTATTCGATCGCCACCGCAAGGCGGCCGATCAGGGCCGCCACTTCGTCCAGCCGCGCCGAATCGGGGGTCTCGACCGCGCGAGCGAGACAGGCCAGGCATTCATCGTCGCTCAGCTCAGGAATATCGGCCGGCAGAATCGAGGGGGCCAGGTGGGCGCGGTCGATCTGGATGTCGGGCATGGGAATCAGCTCCGTAAGAGTCCGGCCCTATCAAGCTCGATTTGAATTAAGTCGATTTGGTGCCGTCTGCATGGCGGCTGTGCCGCGGCCACACACATCCACTTGAACGCGATTCTGCTGGGCCCAAGCGTAACGCGGCCGAGAAGCTGATCGAGCAGCATCGTGCGTCGCATCAGCGAACGTCGGCAAATAATTGAAAATGCAGCGGAATTTGGCTCCCCGGGCTGGATTCGAACCAGCGACCATCCGATTAACAGTCGGATGCTCTACCGCTGAGCTACCGAGGAAAAGGCGAACCAGTCGTTCGCGCGCGGCTGCGTATAACAAAGCCGGTTGCGCTTGCAAAGGACGAATTCGCCATCCTTCGCAAAGCGTCGAGGATGGGCCATTTTGAAGTTTCTTGCCGGCCCCTCCTCCTGACCACCCGGACCGATATTACTCGGCGATGAAGGACGTGGTCTTGGTGCCGGGGTCGTAGCGCAGCCGAAGCGCGGTCATCTTGCAGAGATTGACGTTCATCCAGAGCACCGACTCGTCATAGTTCTGCCAGTCGACGCGGATGTTCCAGACGCAGCCCTCGTCATCCTCCTCGAACTCGACATAGGTCGAGGCCTGGTTCTGCAAAACCTTGTCCAGCTCGTTGTCCCATTCGTCCAGGCCATCATCCGGTGCGTTGAAGCCCAGGAATTTGATGGCATAGCCGGTCTCGTTGACGACGGTGACGTTGCGGGCATCGGCGGCGAACGACGACGGAGCAGCTACGATCGCAAGTCCGATCGCGATTAGTCCAGACAGAAAAAACTTCATGTGAAATTCTCCGGATCGAAACAGGCTCCGGCGCCTGACGTCGATCGGCGCAGGCGCCGCGGCAACCAATGGCGTTGCCTTGAAGGGTTCATCCGGAGCGCGATCGAGAGGTTCGACACACCCTCGATCCGCGCTCCGGCTCATTGCGCGACGCGAGACGCGCAACGAGCCAGTTCATATCGATTCGAATTCTCCGCAGCAATGAACCGGCATTCATAGATCAGCGGTGTTTGTTTTTTCCGGCGCAGGCACGGCTGGCGGCGTTACCGCGGCACCATTGGCCTTGCCGGTAACAGCGCCAACCAGCGTCTTCACGGGATCGTCGCCCGGTGCAAAGCCGCTCTGGCGCAGAATCTCGTCGATCATCGGACGCAGCGCGTGGACCTTGAGGAGCTCGCCGGCGAGCCCCTCGCCGAAGCCGACATTGCCACCACCGACGCCATTGCCGCCGAACGCGCCGCCGGTGTGCAGGATGCGGACGTCCTTCAGGTTTCCGATCGGCCTGACCATCTCGGCCAGCGCCGACGGCATCGTCTCGATCCGCTTCTTGGCGAGCTCGAAGTCGATCACGTTGGCGCCGAGCTTGTTCTGCGCCTCGTTCTTGAGGGTGATGATTGCTGCTTCGGCCTCGCCGATGTTGCGGACACCGACCGCCTTGATCTTGTTGGACTCGGCTTCGGCCGTGGCCAACGTCTTGACGGCCTCGGCGCGGTCGAGCGACGCCTTCTTCTCGGCTTCTGCCGCGACGATCAGCTCGGTCGATTTGCGCTCGGCCTCGGTGCGCGCTGCGAGCACCTGGGTGAGACGGGAACGATCGGCGACCTCGACGGCACGTGCCGTGACGACCTTTTCCTCCGCGGAGACGGCGAGCGCCTCAGCAGTCTTGGCCTCGGCGACAGCTTCCGAAGTCTGCTTGCTCTTGGATGCGATCTGGATCTCGTTCTCCTGCGTCGCGATCTGGATCTCGCGCTGCGCATCAGTCTTGCGCTTGTTGATGGCGAGGTCCGACTCGATGACCGCGGTTTCCTTGACCTGCTTGGCGCCGGCCTCCTTCTCCGCGACCGCACGGTCGGTATCGATGCGGGCGTTCTCTTCGGTCAGGCGCGCGGTTTGCGTCGCGGTTGCGACTTCGGCGCGGGTGCTGGCGGTCTTGTTGGCGATGTCGCGCTCCTGAGACAGCTCGGCCTCCTTCTTGGTCCGCTCGATCGTCAGGGTCTGCTGGCGCGCCTCGAGATCCTTCTGGGCGATCGCCACTTCGTTGTCGCGCACGATCGAGTTGCGGTCGCGCCGGCGCGTCTCGGTGACGGTTTTCAGCTGGGTCAGGCCTTCGGCGTCGAAAAAGTTTTCCGGATTGAAGAATTTTACATCCGTCTGGTCGAGCTTGGTGAGCGACACCGATTCCAGTTCGAGGCCGTTGGATTTCACGTCGGACTCCACGGTCGCCTGCACGTGCTTGACGAAATCGCTGCGCTTTTCCTGCAGCTCCAGAATGGACATGGTAGCCGCGACCGACCGCAGGCCGTCGACGAATTTGGCCTCGACCTGGTTACGCAGGGCTTCGGCGTCATTTGTCAACGCGCCCAGCGTCTGGCTCGCCAGCGCAATGCTCTCATCGTCGGGACGGACACGTACGTAGAACTCGGCGACGATATCGACGCGCAGGCGGTCCTTGGTGATCAGGGATTCCCGCTCCTTGCGTTCGACGGTGAGCCGCAGCGTCTTCAGATTGACGCTGGCGTAGGAGTGGAAGATCGGCAGGATCATGGCGCCGCCGTCGAGCACCACCTTCTTGCCGCCGAGGCCGGTGCGCACGAAGGCCTCGTCGCGCGTGGCGCGCTTGTAGAGAATGGTGAAGATGATGCCCAAGACGACGATCAGCGCGACGCCGATCATGGCCGGGACTGCAATGTCAAACATGACTTTCTCCAAAAGTGACTGACTAGCTGCTTAGAGGTGGCTTGTTAGAGTCGGCTTCGACGGCTTGAGTTCATCGTCGGCCTTGACCGCCACGAAGCGGGTGTCGACGCGGTCGACCAGGAGGACCAGGGTTCCCTGCGGCAGCGGCGATGACGTGGGAGCTGCCACCGCAGAGACAAAATGCCTGTTGCCGTGGACGTCGGCGACGCTGACGCGGCCGGGCGGTCCCTGGTCGAGCGGACCGACGACGACCTCACCGACGCGGCCGACGAGATCGCCCAGGCCGATCGCGTAGCTCTCATCCTTGGGGATGACCCGCGCGATCCCGCTGCTGGCGGCGCGGACCAGCGGGACCGAGACGACGACCGCCACGAGCGAAGCGATCGAGGCCGGCAAGGGACCGGCCACCATCCGCGCGACGTCCTGGATCAGGAAGCCGGTAATCGAGAAGGCGCCGAGCGCCAGCAGCAGGAAGATCAGCAGCGGCACGCCGCCGACATTGATCCAGGAGATGGCGTTGATCACGCCATTGTCGCTGGGATGGCTGAAATCGATGCTGGTGCCGAGCATCTCGCTGAGCGAGGCACCGACCAGCATCGTGACCACTTCGAGCGCGCCGACGATGAGGATCATGGCCGCCGCGATCGCGAACGGCCTGACCTCGGGCGACATGACGTGTTCGAGCAATGCGCTCATGACACGAACCTCAGGAGCGCGACTTCAACCGCGCCAGCCTCGCTGCAATCTCCTTGTCGCGATGCAACGTGCTGAGCTCGTCGATGTCGCTGGAATACGGGATGCCCGGCGGCACGCCGGTGACGCGCGCCACCGCCCTGCCCGCGCGCAGCGCCTTCCCCGCCGCGGACGTGCCGCCACGCTTGCGGGGCGAGGTCGAGGCCTGGTGGCTGGCTGCCGCCTCGCTCTTTTCGAGATCGACGCGGCGTTGCTCGGCGTCCTGGAGCGCCGAGAGCACCGCCCGCAGCGACGTTACGCATTGTTCGATCTTCTCGTTGTTCTCGTCGATGGCGCGGGAGAGCACCTCGAATTGCGCCTCCAGATCCATCTGCCGCGCGATGCCGGCGCGGGCGAGGTCGTCGCGGTTATCCGCGATCGCGCCCTCGATCTTGGCGGCGAGATCGGTCATCTCGCGTTCGATCTCGGTGCGGCGCGCGTTGAGGCGGTATTCCTCGGCGCGCGCGGCCGCGAGCGCATCGCGCGCCTCGCTCTCCGCGCGCTCGATCTCACGGATGGCCTGTCCGACCACCCCAAGCTTGTTGTTGCCTTCCGCCTGCTCGATCGCGTCATAGGCGATGCCGGCGATCAGACGTCCGACCCGGGACAGGAAGTTTTCGGGAGCGGCAGCGATGGTATCCATAGCGTTCTCCTCCTCTGGCAGATTGTTCGGCGTGACGCCGTAGTGAACCTCGAAACCGTCGTCGGTACGGATCAGGTGCGCGGGCGCGCTCTGCCCCCAGCCCTCCGCGTAGCCGGCGTAGTCGAAGGGCACGCTGAAGCGCCCCTGCACGGTCGAAATCGAAATGGTGGCCGGGCCCTTGATCTTGGCGAGCTTGTCGTCGAGCGGCAGGCGGCGGCCTTGAGCCGCGCGATAATCGGCACGGTCGCGCAGGCCTAGCGTCACCAGCCGCGACGGCAGCGCGGTTTCCTTGCGGATGGGGTCATAGGCATGGGCATGCAGCAGGACGACGTTGGAGCCCACATTATGGGTCCGCGCGACCTCGTCGAGGATCTCCATCATGCGGTCATAAGCGCTAAACGTCGCCTCAATCGCGGCTTTGGCGGCCGGGTCAGGGGCTAGCCTGTAACGCAGCGCCGATGGCGCATGTCGGGGCGACGAGCTCATGGAAAGCACTAAAGCACCATTTTGGTGCTTTACAAGGGGGAAGCTCGATCACGTTCCACTGATCCTGATGCACTCTAAGGGTTAGTCGCTGTCGTCCGGGGCAACGTTCAAGGCGGCCCATCACCTCTAGTTCACCGCGGATCAAGACTTCTTGCATGCGCAGGTTGCAATTTTACGGAAAAGTAGACGCCGACTGGAACACGCGACTGAGGTTTGACGCGCCGCCCTCTCCGCGCCGTCATTGCGAGGAGCCCTTCGCGACGAAGCAATCCAGACTGCCTCAGCGGAAAGATTCTGGATTGCTTCGCTCGCAATGACGGAGCAAAGAGCATCCGCGGTGCTCCACCCACTCGCATCTCACTGCGCAGACACGGATCCGCATCGCGGATGCGCAGGGTCACGGCCGCCGGCACACCAGGTCGATCTCGATCAACGCATCATAAGCGAGTCCGGTAACCCCGACACAGGTGCGGGCCGGCAGCCTGCCCTCGGCAAAGTACGTGCGATAGGTCTCGTTCATCGCCGCATAATCGTCCTTGAAGCGCGTCAGATAAATCCGCGCCATTACGACGTGCTCGAGGCCGAGATCGAGGCCGGCGAGAACCACTTTCAGATTCTCCATCACCGCGCGGGTCTGCGCGACGATGCCCTCGGGCAGCACACCTGGCGTCTCGGGGGTGTCCGGCATCTGACCGGTGACGAAGACAAAGCCGTCGGTCTCGACGGCGTGGCTGAAGGGCGCGACCGGCTTCGGTCCGCCGCTGATCATGTGGAATTTCACTTAGGCTATCCCTGGATTTAAGGCGCGTCCTGAAACAGACGCTTGCTGATGATGGCGTGCACGCCCCAATTGCCGTCGACGACCTGGGTTACGCCGAAATCGACCGCGGCCGACATCAGCGCGATCGCCTCATCCTCGCTGAGGCCTTTGACGTTCATCAGGAAGCGCCGCATCTTGCGGAACGCGTCCTTCATGGCGAGATCAAGCGAGGATTTTGCGTAGACCTCGCTCTGGCCCTGCGCGCCAAACTCGGCGAGATAATTGGGATGGCTGAAGCCTGTCAGCACCCAATCGGTCTCGGTCTCGATCAGGGGATAGGAGAGATCGGCAAACGGTTGGCCAGCCAGATCGGCCTTCTTGTGCAGGATCACCTCGAACGTGCCGGTCATTGAGCATTCGATCGCCGTACCACTCAACTCGCCGTCGCCTTGCGCGGCATGAGGATCGCCGACCGACAGCAGCGCGCCGGGCACGGAGACGGGAAGATAGACCGTTGCCCCCTTCCCGAGCCGCCAATTGTCGAGATTGCCGCCGAAATAGGACGGCGGCACGGAGTCGATGAAATCCACCTCGCGCGGCGCCACCGCGATCACGCCGAAATGCGGCCGCAAGGGAATGCGGATGCCGTCGAGCACGTCGTGGCGGCGCTTCACCGTGCCGGGCAGGACCGGAATTCCGGGATAGTCATAGGTCGCGTGCACGACACCGAACGGATCGGTCTGCGGCTCCCAGCGGTAGGAATAGAGCGCGCGGGCGTGCGGCGCGTCCGCCTCATCAAAGATCTCGTAGATCGTCACCGCCTCGCGCGGCTTGGGTCCTGAGAGGAACTCGTCGTAATGGTAGCCCCACCAGGCCGCGACCGAAGAGCCGAAGACGCGGCCGGCGTGTTTCGGATGTCGGCTCGCGCGCGGCACGATGTCGAGGATGCGCACCTCCAGCACGTCGCCGGGCTGGGCATCTTTCACAGCCACCGGCCCCGTGCAGATGTGCACGCCGAACCCCTCGCCGGCACCGCGGCCGAACACGCTGGCGTCCATTGGTCCCGCGCCGCGGCGATCCACGTTCTTCCCGGTCTTGGTCCAGCCGAACACGCTTTCGGCGGCGGCATCGCCGGCGATCATCCGTTCAGGATCGTCGGAGGCATGCTGCGTCAGTGTCTCGATGGTGATGGTGTCGCCCGAGGCTATCTCGACCTGCGGCGAGAGCGAGCGGCTGAAATAGCCCCAGTGGACGCGGCTCGCTTCGATCGGAAGATGATGGTGCTTGCGCCCGGCCGTTCTCGGCTCATCCGAGTCAGCCTGGAAAACATTGCTGCGCGCCTCCGCGCCGGTCTGATGCGCGCGGGGCTGCGCCAGCGCATCCTGCGGCCAGCCGCGCTGACCGGTAACGCCATGCTGCGAGGTTGCCCGCTCGGCTTCCTGTTGGCGAAACTCGCGCGGCGGCAGGCCGAAGCGATGCCGGAAGGCGCGGCTAAAGTGCGCGGAATCGCCAAAGCCATAGGCGTAGGCAACTTCGGAGATCGAGCGATGCGCTTCCGCCGGGTTCGACAGGTCGGCCCAGGCGCGTTGGAGACGTCGCTCGCGGACGTAATGGGTAAAGTTGTCGCCGACCGTCTCGAACAGCTTTTGTAAATAGCGCTCAGAAATCCCCTCAGCCTGTGCGACGCGCGCCGGCACCAGATCGGGATCGTCGAGGCGGCGCTCGATGGTCTGGCAGATCCGGTGCAGCAGCGCAGCCTGCGTCGCACTCGATCCGGCGTCGGATGTCGAGGCCGCCAACTGGTGCGCGAGCGTCAGGAGGAGATCGACCAGTGCCTGCGAAACCGCATTCCACTCGACATCGCTCAAAGTATCGAGCGTGCGGGCGGTCGCGTCCAGCAGGCGCGCGAAGACGTCGGCAAATCCGCCCGGCGGAACGACGCGGGGCTCGCGGAGTCGCGGCTTGCCCGAGAGGCGCCCATGCAGCGCCTCCGAGGTCACAGCCAGCACGATGGCGCGCATGTCGCGCTGGAAGACGATGCTCCAGTCGCCGCCGCGCGGCAGCAGCACGAGATGGCCGACGGGAACAATGCGATGGCCGCCGGCGCTTTTCAGCACCATGCCGTCCTCAACCGGCATCAAGGCGATCGGCAGATCCTCGTTCGCCTGCGATAGAGGGGCAATGCTCTGCGCTCCCGCGGCCATGCGCGTCAGTGCGACGCCGGCGGCATGACGATGCGAAGCCGTCGCGTGTCCGTCATAGAAAGAATGACTGGCCGCCGGTTGCAGGCCGACAGCGGCCAGCACGTCCCGCCAGGCTTCGGGGCGGTCGTCTTGCGCGTAGGACTCGCTCGTAAACGGCCGGAAACTCATCGGATCGACCCAGATTGCAGTCGATCGAAGCAACCTCTGTGCCAGACGCACGCGATCATCCGTCGCAGCGACGGGCCGCAAATGATCTCCGCTCCTCACCTGTTCATCTCAAAAACGAAATGTCCCTCAACGCATTAGTCGCACCGGAAAATGTTCTTGCGGATCGTGCCGTGGACGCCCCAATTGGCGTCGACCACCTGGGTGACGCCGAAATCGGCTCCGACCGACAGCAGCGAGATCGCCTCGTCCTCGCTGAGGCCGTGCACCGTCATCAGGAACCGGCGCAGTTTTCTGAACGCATCGCGCATCGCACGGTCGAGGCTCGAGTGATTGGCAATCTCGGTTTGCGCGTCGGCGCCGAGGCTTGCGAGATAATTCGGATAGGTGAAGCCGTAGAACGACCAGGCCTGATCGGTCTCCAGCATCGGATGGTCGAGGCCTTCGAGATTGGTGCCGGCGAGGTCGGCCTTCTTGTGCAGGATGAACTCGAAGTCTCCGGTCAGCGAGGTCTCGATCGCGGTGCCGCCGAGCTCGCTGTCGCCCTGGGCTGCATGGGGATCGCCGACGGAGAAATAAGCGCCTGGAACCGCGACCGGATAGAACATCCGCGCGCCCTTGCCGATCCGCCAGTCGTCGATATTGCCGCCCGTGTAGCTCGGCGGGATCGAGCTGACGAAATCAGCCTCCGACGGCGCGAGACCCATGGTCCCGAAATGCAGCCGCGCCGGCACCTTCACGCTTGCGAGGATGTTCTCGCGCTTCCTGATGGTGGCGTGATCGACGCGAACTCCGGGATAATCGATGGTCGGATGCACGATGCCGTCAGGATCGGTCTGCGGCGTCCAGACGTAGTTGTAGACGGCCTTCGCGTAGGGCTCGCCTGAGGTGTCGAGCTCGAAGATGGTCACGACCTCGCGCGGCTTCGGCTCCTCGATCAAATCGTGATAGTGAAAGCCCCAGTTCGCCGCGACGTTGGAGCCGAAACAGCGCCCGGCGTGGCAGGCGCTGCAGCTCGGCCGCGGCCGGACGTCGAGGATGCGCACCTCAAGAATGTCGCCGGGCTCGGCGCCTTCGATCGCGACCGGGCCGGTCAACAGATGAACACCGATCCCCTCACCTGCGCCCCGAATGAACGGACCTTCGACCGGACCGGAGCCGCGGCGCGCCACCGCCTTGTGCTCGCGCGTCCACTGGAACACGCTCTCCGCGCCGGGATCGCCCTGGATCATACGCTCGTAATCGTCATTGGCGTGATGGGTGAGCGTTTCGATGGTGGCGCGATCTCCCGAGCGCAGCGTCAAGGCAGGTGCGACGGCCTTGGAGAAATAGCCCCAGTGAACGGTTTTGGGCGAAACCGGCAGCGTGAAATGCTTCATGACTTTAACTCTTCTGACTTGGCCTCTTCGGGAGTCTTGAACCTTGAGGAGGCGACGTTCATCGCACCGCCTCCGGAGTCTTGTCGGCTTCCATCACGCTGAGGAAGCGCGCGGTCAGCGGGTTGCGGGGATTAGAGAGCACCTCGTGCGCTGGCCCTTCCTCGATGATCGCGCCGCCGCTTAAAAAAGCGACGCGGTCGGCGACCTCGTCGGCGAAGCGGATCTGGTGGGTTGAGATGATCATGGTCAGGCCGTCGTCGATGGCGAGACGGCGGATCACCTCCAGCACCTCGTTGACGAGCTCGGGGTCGAGCGCCGAGGTCGGCTCGTCCAGCAGCAGCACGCTCGGGTTCGGCGCCAGCGCGCGGGCAATGGCGACGCGCTGCTGCTGGCCGCCCGAGAGATGTCGCGGCAGCGCATCGGCGCGATGTGAGAGACCGACGCGGTCGAGCAGCTCGGTGGCGCGGCGGTCGGCATCGATGCGCGTCATGCCGTGGACCCAGCGCAGCGGACCGGCGACGTTTTCCTTCGCCGACAGGTGCGCGAACAGGTTGAACTGCTGAAACACCATGCCGACGCCGACGGTCGCCCGCTCGTTGGCGATGGCCCGCGGCGACAGCAGCTTGCCGTCGTCGTCGAAACCGAGGCGGCGGCCGCCGACGCGCACGGTGCCTCCGTCCCAGCTTTCGAGATGGTTGATGCAGCGGAGCAGCGTGCTCTTGCCGGAGCCGCTGGGCCCGAGCAGCGCCACCACCTCGCCCACGCGCACCGTGAGATCGAGGCCGCCAAGCACTTTCTGCGCGCCGTAGCTCTTGGTGAGGTCCTTGGTCTCTACCGCGATGTTGTTGCGCGCGATCGTCGCCGCCCGCCGGGTACGCTCCTCGCGGGTCAGCGCCAGCGGCGGCGTGTCGGCAGGCTCGGTCTGCACCGGCTCGGGATCGGCGACAGTCGCCTCGGTGAGTTCGAGCTTGGTCGTGAGATCGACACGACGCCACGGCAGGTAATCGGCGAGCTTGCGCTGGCGGCCCTTGGTGCGATCGAGATCGAGCAGCCATTCGACGAAAAGCTGGATGACGCTGATAGCGAAGGTCAGCACGAGGTACAGCAAGCCCGAGGCGAAGAAGATCGAGAAGAAGTCGAAGGTCGAGGATGCGAGCTGGGTCGAACGCAGTGTCAGCTCCTGCACCGCGACGACGGAGGCAAGCGAGGAGTTTTTCAGCGCACTCACGGCTTCGTTGCCGAAGGCGGGGATCATGGTGCGGATGGCCTGCGGCGCGATCACCCGCCACATCAGAATCCGGGGCGTCATGCCGAGCGCCTGGCCGGCCGTCACCTGCCCGCGATCGACGCCGAGTACGCCGGCGCGCAACATCTCGGCGATGAACGGCGCCTCGTTGCAGGCGAGCGCGAGGCCGGCGGCCAGCACCGCCGGCAGCTTGATGCCGATATGGGGCAGCGCGTCGTAGGCAAACACCATCTGCAGGATCAGCGGCGTGCCGCGGAAGATCACGGTGTAAGCCCTGGCGATCGCCGCCAGGGGCCAGAAGCGGGACAGCTGCATGCCGGCGAGGATCAATCCGAGGATCAATCCACCGCCGAGCCCGAGGGCAGTCACCTCGAGGGTGAGCTCGATGCCCTCGAGCAGATACGGCATGCTTAGATAGTGGAGGAAGAGCGACATCAGTCAGCCGTGAGGATGTCCGGCTCCTTGAAATTGTTCACATCGAGCTCCCACTTCTTCAGGAGCTCCATGTGCGTGCCGGCCTTCTGCACTTCGATCAGGGCTGCGAGCACTGCGTCACGGAATTTCGGCTTGTCTTTGGGAACGGCGATGCCGACCGAATACGGAATCGTCACCGCGATCGCCTTCTCCAGCTTGTCCGGATAAGCCTTCACCGCACTGTCGACAGTGTTGACGTCGTTGACATAGGTATCGGCGCGGCCGGCGAGGATCGCCTGGATGCAGTTGGCGTTGTTGTCATAGAGCTGGATGGTCGGCTCGGCCTTGCCGGCCTTCTTGCATTCCGGGATCAGCGCCTGGATCAGGGGCACCTCGACATAGCCGGTGTTCTCGGCCGCGGCCGCGCCGCACATCGAAATATTGATGCCGTTGATGCCCTTCGGATTGCCCTTGGCGACCAGCACACCGTCGAACACCTTCGAGTAAGTGATGAAGTCGGCCGCCTTGGCCCGTTCCTTGGTGGCGTAGATGTCGGAGATGACGATGTCGGCCTGTCCGGCGGCCAGCGTGGTCAAGAGCGCCGCAAACGTCACCGGCTTGTAGGTGAGCTTGAAGCCGAGGCATTCGCCGATGGCTTCGCCGAGATCGATGTCGAAGCCGATATATTTGTTGGGGTCTTTCGGATCGATCGTCTCATAGCCCGGCGTGTGCGGGTTGATGGCATTGACGAGCGTCTTGCCCTTCCAGTCCGGATATTTCTCCTGGAGCGCGGCGCAGGCGGCAGGCGCGGCGGCCTGCGCGCTCAGCGGAGCGGCTGCGACCAAGCCGACAGCGATGGTCGCGCCGAGCGCGACCTTGCGCCATGGCAACGCGCGCGACATCCCCCGCGTCTGGGGCAATACCCGTCTCTCCATCTCCAGCTCCTTCGAATTGTCATGGCATTGGCCATGTTCCAGATCTCGGGAGCGAGCCTAGGTGGGAAGCGAACCGAAAAGCTTGTCCGCGGGCGTACAAAAAATTGGATGAACGCGGCCTGCGATTTGGGCAGGCGGCTGCACAAAAACTGTTCGCAGCACGAAGCGCCGCCAATGCGGGATTCCGAATTCGGGAGAACCACATGATGCCGGATCAAGCCGCAATTTGCACGGCCAAGGGAATCATTTGGTGAGGCGCCTTGACGGAGATATGACGACCGGAAGACGCATCTGCTTTCAGCGTCCGCGGCACGTCACGGCTCTCCACAGCCTGTCCGCAGCATATCCACAGCCCGACTATGCCGGATTCGCGAGCCCGCGCGGGCCACTTGCTGCGCACAAACCCACATGCCCGCTACGTCAGCCGCCTGCCTGATCGAACACGGTGCGGCAAGCCTCGCTCAAGCTTGATCGGTTACGGCGCAGGCACGCTGTGATCGCCCGGACGTTGGGGATTTCGCCGGCGCAGAGCCGGTAGACGTCGGGGGTGCAGGCCCGGCGCTGTTCCGGCGTGCCCTGCTGCGCCTGGGCGGCGGTGGCAAACAGCGTCAGGAACAGCCCGACCGTCGAGGCGCGACGCGCCCGGCTTCTGACACCCGCAAACCGCAAGAACCTCGCCTTCATGACCAGTCTCCTGTCTGCCCTGCTCGCCCGGCCCGCGCTGGCCGGTGTGTGCACATGGGTAGGAGGAATAAATCGCGCCGGATGTGATCTCTTTCACACTGGCCGCTGCCTGGAGACGCCTAAGGTTCCATCGGGGATTTTCAGGAATCGCTAACCAAACGGATCTCGATCGCCCGATCGTTAAAATGCGAACGATCGGGTCAATCGGGAAACAAGCCGGCTTTGCGACAGTGCGCCATCCGCGTTCCGGAGGGTGTGATGAGCGAAGCCGAATTCAACTTGATGCTGGAAGCCGTCCGCGACGCCATGATCAATGAAGATCTCGCGCCCGCGCCGGAGGAGGAATTCGTGCCCCGCTCGTGGAGCTTTTTCGCGACGCCCAAGGCCGCGAATGACAATGAGGGTGCCTGGCCCCTCGTGCCCTTTCCGGACGGCTGGTACGCCGCCTGCTGAGACCTCTTAGCCCGACATAATTGCGGGCCCCGGGGGCTCGCGATCAACTCTTGACGCTGTCCTCGTCGTCCTGCCGCGCCCGGTCGGGTGCGGCCGGCGGGAAGATGCTGTCATAGATCGCGCGCGCCTCGGCAATGAGGCGGGCCCGCTCCAGCTCGGACTTCGGGATAAATCGGACGATCTCGCCCACGTGTGCTCCAGCGCTCGATGGTTGGGACTGCATGCCTTCGCAGATGCGAAGTCTATGCCATCGGGCCTGAATCGCGGGTTTCCAACAAGCCCCGGGCAAACCCGGTGGACCCGGGTCAGCCGGCTCCGTCCGCGTGAGCCGCGAAACGCGCGTCGAATCCTAATTTGTGCTGGAAGATCAGAAGGTTGTGATGGAGGCCACGTCGGGACTCGAACCCGAGTAAACGGTTTTGCAGACCGGCGCGTAACCACTCCGCCACGTGGCCCCAACGAGGGCGGAGCAATATAGGGGATCATGAGTTTAGGCAACCCCGACCGGGCAGTTACGCCTTCGCAGCCCCGAGGTATCGGGCGAGAATCTCCTCGGTCGTGCCGGCTGCGGTGATGCGCCCCTCCTGGAGCAGGATGGCGCGGTTGCAGGTGCTCTGGATCAGGTCGACGTCGTGCGAGGCCAGCACCAGGATGCCGGCACGCGCCACGATCTCGTCGAGCCGCTGCCGCGCTTTTTTCCGGAACTGCTGGTCGCCGACGCCGATCCATTCGTCGAGCAGCACGATCTCGCCCTCGACGGCGGTGGCGACCGCAAAAATCAGGCGCAGCATCATGCCGCTGGAATAGGTGCGCAGCGGCAAGTCGAGCCGGTCGCCAAGCTCGGTGAATTCAGCGATCTCCGCGCGCCGCGCGTCGATCTCGGTGCGCCGCGCACCGATCACGAGGCCGCGGCGCATGATGTTCTCGTAGCCGGTCGCCTCCTCGTCGAAGCCGGCCGAGAGGTCGAACAGCGACAGGCAGCGGCCGAGCACGTCGATGCCGCCTGCGGTCGGATGGTAGATGCCGGCCAGCACCCGCAGCAGCGTGGTCTTGCCGGCGCCATTCGCACCAACGATGGCGACGCGATCGCCGGCACGGATGTCGAGGTCGATACCATCAAGCGCGGTGACGATGTGCGGACGGCCTGCCTCGCGGCGCAGCGTCACGGCGCGAACGAAGCGGCTGCGCAGCGAGCGGTCGCGGAACGACAGCACCGGAAAATTGACCGAGACGTTGCGCAGCACGATATGGGCCGTGGTGCTCATCCCGCCCCTCACAGCCAATACGCCACACGGCGGCGGTATTTTGCGTAGCACCCCAGCCCAATGGCGGCGACGACAATTGCGTAAACGAGGCCGAGCAGCCATTGCTCCGCATCCATCGGCTGCGACAGCAGCGGCTTGCGTATGAGATCAAGCAGCGTCGCGAACGGATTGACTCGCGTCAGCCAGGCGAACGTGGTGCCGCGCACGCTGTCCTCGGTCCAGATCACGGGCGTGAGGAAGAAGACGAATTGCAGGCCGCTCACGATCGCAGAGCCGATGTCGCGAAAGCGCGCGCAGAGCATGCCGAGCGCGACCGAGCCACCGAGCAGCACGATGAGCAGGATCGCAAAGCCGGGCACCGCGAGCAGCATGGTCCAGTGCAGCGGCCATGGCATCACGACATAGAGCATGACGACGATGAGGAGATGATGGGCGAAGATCAGGACGTTGCGCGCGATCATCTGCAGCACGTGTACGATCAACGGCGCCGGCACAGCCTTGATGAGATGGCCGGAGGCCACGAAGATGTTGGAGCCCTCCTGGAGCGTCGTGGCGATGAGCGTCCAGACGATCAGGCCGACCGCGAAAGGCGGCAGGAAGCCGGCGATGTCCTGCTTGAACAGCGCGGCGTAGACCGTGCCGACGCTGACGATCGTCGCCGCCAGCGTCAACGTGATCCAGAGCGGACCGATCACGGTGCGCCGATAGCGCAGCGAGATGTCCATCAGGGCGAGCGTGCCCCAACGATCGAACTGCGCTGCCTGGGCCAGGATCTCCTTCGCTGCGCTCAGAATTCGGCTGCCCCCTCTGCTCCGGCCCGGTCGGACGGTCTGTATCTGCCCGCTCCCGGCGGGGCAATCAACCGTACGGACGAGATCGGCTCACGTCAGGATCGTTTGCCGCGGCGGAAATCGCGTCGCCGCCCTTTCGGCGCCGGCTTTGGCGCCAGTTCCGGCATCTCGGCCTGAACCTCGCGGTAGCGCGTCAACAGCCGTTCAAAGCTCGCGTTGAGCGTCTCGGCGATGTCGGGGCGCCGCTCGAGGCCGGCCAGCAGCGTCGCGGCTGCCTCGATGGTCGACAGTCCGTCCTTGCGAGGCTCCTTGCGCAGCCGCCCGTAGCGCGACGGCTGCGCCGGGTTGAGGATCACACGCTGGCATTTCAGCATCCAGGGATTGCGCCACCACAGCGCCTTGGCCTGGCTCCAGGTGCCGTCGAGCAACACCACACCTTCGAGCTTGCCGAGGATGGCGCGCTGGTTGTCCGCAACCTCGCCCTTGCGGTTGAGCGCGACGATCTCACCCTCCACATCGAGGTCGGCGGCGCGGGCCGAGCCGAGATAGAGCACGGCCCAGTGCGAGGCGTTTTCAACAGGCTGCGCGAGCGCCTTCGAGAGGCTCGGCCAGGACAGGCCGACCCGCACGATCGCGCCTGCAAAATGTTTGGCAAGCAGCCGCGCCGTGCCGAGCGCCCTGTCCTGCTCCTGCGGATGCTGGAGGATCAGGAGTCCCAGCCGGCTCTTGATCGGCGTGACACTGTCGCAGATGCACAGCTGCATCGGCTTCTGGCAGTGCGGGCATTCGGGGATCGGCTCGGGTACGACCGCCGTGGTTTCAACTGAGTTCGACATTCCGCCGCTATACGCTTGAAGCGGCGCTGCAACAACCTATTCCGCCGGCGCCGCCAGTGGCTGCGGCTCGGACCGCCGGCGCAGGCGGTCGATCAAGAGGTAAATCACGGGTGTCGTGTACAGCGTCAGGATCTGCGAGACGAACAGGCCGCCGATGATGGTGATGCCGAGCGGGCGCCGCAGCTCCGTGCCGGGACCGGTCGCGACGACCAGTGGAATGCCGGCAAACAGCGCCGCCATGGTCGTCATCAGGATCGGACGGAAGCGCGCCTGGCAGGCCTCGAAGATCGCCTCGGCTGACGACAGGCCGCGCTGGCGCTCGGCATCGAGCGCGAAGTCGACCATCATGATGCCGTTCTTCTTGACGATTCCGATCAAGAGGATGATGCCGACAAAGGCGATCACCGTCAGCGGCGTGTTGGTGATCTGGAGCGCAAGCAGCGCGCCGAGGCCTGCCGAAGGCAGCGTCGAGATGATCGTGAGCGGATGCGCGAGGCTCTCATAGAGCACGCCGAGCACGATATACATCGCCACCAGCGCGCCGAGGATCAAGAGCGGTTGACGCCCGCTGGTCTTGGCGAAATCGCCGGCGTTGCCGTCAAAGCTGCCGCGGATGCCCTCGGGCATGTGCAGCTCGTCGACCGCGCGCTGGATGTTTTGGGTTGCGGCCTGGAGCGGCACGTCGGGCAGCAGATTGAACGACACCGTGGTCGAGGGCACCGACTGCGAATGATAAACCGCGAGTGCCGCAAGCCCGCGCGTCGCGTGCACCACGGTGGAGAGCGGCACCTGAACGTTGTTAGCGCCGGCGACGTAGATGCGCTCGAGATTGGACGGATCGACCTGGAATTTCGGATCGATCTCCAGCACGGTCATGTACTGATTGCGCTGGGTGTAGATGATCGCGATCTGGCGCTGCGAGAAGGCGTTGTTCAGGGCGTTGTCGATGTCCTGGACCTTGACCCCGAGCGCTGCTGCCTTCTGGCGGTCGATGTTCAATGTCAGCTGAAGTCCGCCGGGATCGCGGTCGCTGGAAATGTCGGTGATGCCCTCGACCGTCTCCATGCGCTTGGCGACGATCGGCGCCCATTTCTGGAGCAGATCGAGATCGGTCGAGGCAAGCGTATACTGGTAGTCGGAATCGCTCTGCCGGCCGCCGGCGCGAACGTCCTGAGCTGCGAACATGAAGAGGCGAATCCCGGGCACGGGGAACAGTGCCTTCCGCAACCGGTCGATCACGACCTGGGTCGAAACGTGATCGCGCTCCTCCGGCGGCTTCAGGCTGATGAACATGGTGCCGCGATTCGAGGTCGCAGCCCCCGGGCCCCCGCCTCCGCTGCCGACGGTCGAGCCGATGCCGGCCACCGCCGGATCCTGCATCACGATGTCGGCGAGGCGCTGCTGCAGCGTCAGCATCGACTGGAACGAGATGTCGGCGGAGGCGCGCGTCGCGCCGATGACGAAGCCGGAATCGTCCGTCGGGAAATAGCCCTTGGGCACCTTGATGTAGAGCATCACCGTCAGGCCGATAGTGGCAAAGAACACCAGCAGCGTCAGCAGCGGGAACTCCAGCACCGCCCGCAAGGTACGGGTGTAGAACGAGACGATTCGCGATAGCGAGCCCTCGATCAGACGGTCGAACAGCGTTGCGGAACCTGACGTGGTCTGCCCGATGTATTGCGCGCAGATCATCGGCGTGACCGTGAGCGACACCAGGGTCGAGACGACGATCGCGAAGGTCAGCGTCAGCGAGAATTCGCGCAAGAGGCGGCCGACGATGCCATCCATGAAGATCAGCGGCGTGAACGCCGCGATCAGTGACAGGCTGATCGAGACCACGGTGAAGCCAATCTGCTTGGCGCCCTCCAGGGCCGCTTCCATCGGCCGCATGCCATGCTCGAGATTGCGGAACATGTTCTCGATCATGACGATGGCATCGTCGACCACGAAGCCGACCGAGATCGCCAGCGCCATCAGCGATAGATTGTCGATCGAGAAGCCCGCGACCCACATCCCTGCGCAGGTGCCCGCCAGCGCCAGCGGCACCGAGATGCCGGCCGCGATCGTCGGCGTCACACGACGCAGGAACACGAACACCACGACCATCACCAGCACGGCGGTTGCGAGTAGTGTCCACTGCATGTCCATCACGCTGGCGCGGATCGTGCTGGTGCGGTCGACCAGCGTGGAAACGTCGACGCCGGCCGGGATCCACTGCTTCAACTCGGGGATCAGCGCCTTCACCCGGTCGACGGTGTCGATCACGTTGGCATCGCCCTGCTTGGTGATCTGGATCAGCACCGCCGGCTGCTTGTTGAACCAGGCGATCGAGCGCGCGTTGCGGACGCCGTCCTCGATATCTGCGACGTCGGAGAGCCGGACGAAATTGCCGTTCGAGCTCTTGATGACGATGTCGCGGAACTCCGCGGCCGTGCGCATCTGCTTGTTCAGCGACAGCGTCTCGCTCTGGCGCTCGCCGTTGAAGATGCCGACCGGACCGAGCGGATTGGCGTTGACGATGGCCGTGCGCACGTCGTCGGTCGCAATCCCCGCATTCGACAGAGCCACCGGGTTGAGCTGGATCCGTACCGCCGGCTGGTCGGCGCCCGACACTGTCACGTCGCCCACGCCCGGCACCTGCGAGATGCGCTGCGCCAGCACGGTATCGGCAACGTCGTAGATGGCGCTGGCGGATAGCGTCTTGGAGGTCAGCGCCAGCACGAAGACGGGTGCGCCGGCGGTGTTGGCCTTGCGGAAGCGCGGCAACGCCGGCAGGTCGCTCGGCAGGTCGACCAGCGCGGCGTTGATGGCGGCCTGCACGTCACGCGCCGCCTTGTCGATGTTGCGGCCGATGTCGAACTGGAGCTGGATGTTCGCCGTGCCGAGAGAGCTCGTCGACGTGATCTGGTTGATGCCCGCGATTTCACCGAGCCGCCGTTCGAGCGGCGCGGCCACGGTTGCGGCCATCACGGAAGGGTCGGCGCCGGGACGGCTCGCCGAGACGAAGATGGCGGGGAAGTCGACATTCGGGACTGAGGCGACCGGCAGAAACTCGTAGGCGACGCCCCCCAGCAGGAACAGCCCGATCGACAGCAGCGTGGTTGCTACGGGGCGGCGGATGAAGGGCTCCGAGATCGATGCCATCACTGCATCCCCTCGGTCGCGCTGGCCGCCGGCGGCGCGTCGGGCTCCGGCGGCGGCAACGCCTGCTCGAGGCGGCGGTTGATGCGGTCGAGCGCGAGGTAGATCACCGGCGTGGTGTAGAGCGTCAGCAATTGGCTCAGCAGCAGGCCGCCGATGATGGAGATGCCGAGCGGAAAGCGCAGCTCGGCGCCGGTGCCGCTCTCGATCGCCAGCGGCAGCGCGCCGAACAGTGCGGCCAAGGTCGTCATCATGATCGGGCGGAAGCGCAACAGACACGCCTGCACGATCGCCTCATCGGCCGGCATGCCCTGCCCGCGCTCTGCCTCCAGCGCGAAGTCGATCATCATGATCGCGTTCTTCTTGACGATGCCCATCAACAGAATGATGCCGATCAGGCCGATGACCGAGAGGTCCTGCCCGAACAGGATCAGTGCCAGGATGGCGCCGACGCCGGCCGATGGCAGCGTCGAGAGAATCGTGATCGGGTGGATGTAGCTCTCATAGAGCACGCCCAGCACGATATAGATCGTGATCACGGCGGCGAGCAGCAGCCAGGGCTGGCCGGCGAGCGCCTTGGCGAATTCGGCGGCGTCGCCGGCATAAACACCGACGATGCTGTTCGGCATCTCGATCCGGGTCTCGATCGCCTTCACCGCATCGACGGCGTCGCCGAGTGCTGCGCCCGGCGCGAGGTTGAAGCTCAGCGAAATCGCCGGAAATTGCGCCTGGTGCGAGATCGCAAGCGGCGCCGTGGTGCGCTTCAGCGTCGCCACTGCATCCAGCGGCACCTGCGCGTTGGGCGCGCCGACGACCGAGCTGCTGGCGCCGCCCGGCAGGTACAGCTTTGACAGGATCGAGGGATCGCGCTGGTACATCGGCAGCGCCTCGAGCACTACGCGGTACTGGTTGGCCTGGCCGTAGATGGTCGAGATCTGGCGTTGGGCAAAGGCGTCGTTCAGCGTGTCGGTGATGGCTTGCAGGCTGACGCCGAGCTGGCCGGCGCGGGTGCGGTCGACATCGAGCTGCGCGCGCAGGCCGCCTTCCTGCGCCTCCGAGGAGACGTCGCGGAACAGGGGATCGCGCCGCATCTCGTCGACGAGCTTCTTCGCCCATTCGGAGACCAGGGCCGCATCCGTGCCGGTCAGCGTGTACTGGTATTGCGAGCGGCTCGACTGCGTCGAGATCTGCACGTCCTGCACCGGCTGGAAGTAGACGGTCATGCCGGGGATGCCCGAGACCTTCTCCTTCAGCCGGGCAATGACCACGCTGACATCGTCGCGCCGCTCGCCGCGAGGCGTCAAGCTCATGACGAGGCGGCCGACATTGGTGGTCGGATTGACCGAGCCCGCACCGATCACCGAGACCACACCGGTCACGTCAGGATCGGCCTTGATGGCGTCGGCGACTTCGGCCTGCCGCTTCTGCATCTCGCCGAACGACACGTCGGGACCTGCTTCCGTCACTGCCGTGATCGATGCGGTGTCCTGCAGCGGCAGAAAACCCTTTGGCGCGACGACATAGAGCACCAGGGTCGCGATCAGCGTGGCAAATGTCACGACCAGCGTGGTGCGCTGGTGCCGCAACACAACGAGCAGCGTGCGGTGGTAGAATTCGACGGTGCGGTCGATGAAGCGGCTGACGGCGGCAAGCCCCGGAACCGCGAACTCCTCATGGGCGTGCTTGAGCAGGCGCGAGCACATCATCGGCGTCAGCGTCAGCGACACCACGGCCGAGGTCACGACCGCGATGGTCAAGGTCAGCGCGAATTCGCGGAACATGCGGCCGACCAGGCCCGACATGAACAGCAGCGGGATGAACACCGCAATCAGCGACACCGTCAGCGAGATCACGGTGAAGCCGATTTCGCTCGCGCCCTTGAGCGAGGCAGTCATCGCGCTGTCGCCATTTTCCATGTGGCGGACGATGTTCTCGATCATGACGATGGCGTCGTCGACCACGAATCCGGTACCGATCGTGAGCGCCATCAGCGACAGATTATCGAGGCTGAAGCCGGCAAAATACATGATGCCGAAGCTGGTGATCAGCGACAGCGGCAGCGCGACGCCGGCGATCAGTGTCGCGCGCAGCGAGCGCAGGAACAAGAGCACCACCAGCGTCACCAGCACGACGCTGAGGATCAGCGTGAACTGCACGTCGTGGACGGAAGCGCGGATGGTGACGGTGCGGTCGGAGACGATGGTCAGGTGCACGCCGGCCGGGATCGCGCGCTGGACCTTCGGGATCTCGGCGCGGATCTGGCTGACGACGTCGATGACGTTGGCGCCGGGCTGGCGCTGGATGTCGATGATGACGGCGGGCGTGCCCTGGTACCAGCCGCCGGTGCGGTCGTTCTCGAGCCCGTCGACGATCTGCGCGACGTCGCCAATCGTGACTGGCGAGCCGTTGCGATAGGCGATGATGATCGGCCTGTAAGCGTCGGCGGCGGCGATCTGGTCGTTGGCCGCGATGATGTAGGATTGCTGCGCGCCGTCGAGCGAGCCCTTGGGTCCGGAGACGTTGGCGTTCGCGATCGCGTTGCGCAGATCCTCCATGGCGATGCCGCAGGCCGCCAGCCGCGCCAGATCCGCCTGGATGCGCACGGCCGGCTTCAGTCCGCCGAGCACGGAGACACGACCGACGCCGGAAATCTGGCTCAGCCGCTGCGCCAGCAGCGTGTCGGCGATATCGCTCATGGCCCGGAGCGAGATCGTGTCCGAGCGCAGCGCCAGCGTCATCACCGGCGCGTCTGCCGGGTTCACCTTGGCGTAGGTCGGCGGATAAGGCAGCGTCTTGGGCAGCACGCCTGCGGCCGCGTTGATCGCGGCCTGCACGTCCTGCGTCGCGCCGTCGATATCGCGGTTGAGGTCGAACTGCAGCGAGATCTGGCTGACGCCGAACGAGCTCGTCGAGTTCATCGCCGTCAGCGACGGGATCTGGCCGAGCTGACGCTCCAACGGAGCGGTGATCAGCGAGGCGATCACGTCGGGGCTCGCGCCCGGCAGCTGCGTCGACACCTGCACGGTCGGGAAATCGACCTGCGGCAGCGCCGAGACCGGCAGCGCGAAATAGCCGAGCGCGCCGCCGATCAGCAGCGCTATGCCGAGCAGCGAGGTCGCGATCGGCCGGCGGATGAAGGGTTCAGAGACACCCATGATATGCGCCTGCCGCTCAGGCGGCTGTTGTCGGGATCATGGCTGCTTGGCTCCAGGTCCCGATGGTTGAGCCCCCGGCCCCGGCGCCGGGCCGGTCTGGCCCTTCTGGTCGCCCTCACTGCTGCTCCGCTTGGCGCGGTGCTCGCCGTCCTTGCCTTGCCCGTCCTTCTGGCCGTCCTTGGCCTGACCATCCTTCTTCTGGCCATCCGGCGCGCGCGTGCGCTTGCGCGGGGCGAGGTCGGCCGATGGCGTCTGCTCGTCGCGGCCGACGATCACCTTGGAGCCGTCGGACAGATTGGCGAAGCCTGTGGTCACGACCCGATCGTTCGGCGACAGACCGCTCGCGATGACCGTGTCATGCTCGTTCTGCTGCGTCACTGTCACCGGTTTGGCCGAGACGATGTCTCCCTCACCGATGATATAGCTGAACGTCCCGATTGGTCCGCGCTGCACTGCTGATGTCGGCACCACCAGCGCCTGCGACAAGGTCTCGACCTTGAGCCGCACATTGACGAACTGGCCGGGCCAGAGCTGGTAATTGGCGTTGGGGAATTCGGCCTTGAGCTTGAGCGTGCCGGTGGTCTGGTCGACCTGGTTGTCGATGCCGGTGAGCTTGCCGGTGTCGATCACGGTGACGCCGTCATTGCCGAACACGTCGACCGCGAGCGCGCCCTTGGCCGCGGCCGCATTGACGCGCATGATCTGCTGCTGCGGCAGGCTGAACCATACCGCGATCGGCTGCAATTGCGTGATGACCACGAGGCCGACAGTGTCGGCGGCGTGGATGATATTGCCCTGGTCGACCTGGCGCAGGCCGGCGCGACCCGAGAGCGGCGCCACGATCTTGGTGTAGCTCAGCGTCGCCGCGGCATTGTCGATCGAGGCCTGGTCGGCCTTGACCAGCGCCTCGGTCTGCGCGACCGCGGCGCGTTGGGTGTCGGCCTGCTGTTTGGAGCCGGCATTGGAGGCCGCAAGCTGCTCGTAGCGCGTCAAATCGATGCGCTGGTTGGCGAGCTGGGCTTCGTCCTGGGCCTTCTTGGCGACTGCCTGGTCATAGGTCGCCTGGTAGAGCGCCGGGTCGATCTCACCGAGCACGTCGCCCTTCTTGACGTCCTGGCCTTCGGTGAACTTCACGGCGATCAGCTTGCCGTCGACCTGCGAGCGCACGGTGACCGTGTTGAGGGCACGGATCGCGCCGACGCCGTCGAGATAGACAGGCACGTCCTGGACCTTGGGCGTCGCCGCCAGCACCGGCACCGGCAGATCGGGCCGCTGGTTGCGGCCGTTGCCCTGCTGCTGCGGCTGCTGGTGCATCACGGTCCAGCCGAGATAGCCGAGGCCGCCGAGGATCGCGAGCGTGATCAGGGTCATGACGAAGCCGCGGCCGCCCGACTTCTTCGCCGTACCCTGTTTCGCGTTGTCCTTCGTATCCGGCTTAAAGAGCATTGACCGGTTTCTCCATTCGCGGCTCCCAACCGCCGCCAAGCGCCTGATACAGGCTGACAATGGCTAGAAGGCGTGCGAGTTGCGCCTGCGACAGCGCATCTTCGGCCTGGAATAGCGTCAGCTGGGTGTTGAGCACGGTCACGATGTCGGCCGTGCCGGCGCGCAGCTGCTGCTCGGCGAGGTCGAAAGCGCGCCGCGAGGCGTTGACGACATCGCGCTGCAATTGCAGCTTGATCGTGGTCTGCTTGATCGAGAACAGCGCATTGTCGACGTCGGTAAAGGCCTGGACGATGGTCTTGCGGTAGGTCTGGAGCAACTCCTCCTGCCGCGCCTTGGCGTATTCGAAATTGCCGAGGATCTTGCCGCCGTCGAAGATCGGCTGGGTCGCGCTGCCGACCAGCTGGAAGAACGCCGCGTGCGGCTGGAACAGCGAGACCAGCGCCGAGCTCTGATAGCCGCCATTGCCGGTGAGCTGGATGGTCGGGAAGAATTGCGCACGCGCATTGCCGATGTTGGCCGTCGCCGAGGCAAGCTGCGCCTCCTGCCGGCGGATGTCGGGCCGCTGCGTCAGGAGCTCCGACGGCAGGCCGGGCGTGACGCGCGGGATCGCGATCCGGTCCAGCGAGCCCCCCGCGAGCCGCACGCTCTCCGGTGGCCGCGACACCAGCACTGCGAGCGCATTGGCGTTCTGGTCGAGCGTCTGGCGTAGCGGCGGCACCAGCGCCTTCTGGTTGGCCAGCACGCTCTCCTGCTGGGCGACGTCGAGATCGGTCCCGGTGCCGGCCTTGCGGCGCTCCCGAATGGCATCGAGGATGCGCTGGGCGCTGGCGATATTACGCTGGGCGGTGCGCAGGCGATCCTGCGAGGACAGAACCTGGAAATAGGCGTTCGCGACGGCTGCGAGCGTCGTCAGGGCGACCGTGTCGCGGTCGAAGCGGTTGGCGTTGGCGGTCTCCTCCGCCGTTTGCAGCGCGTCGCGGTTCTGGCCCCAGAAATCGAGCTGGTAGCTGGCGCTGAGCGACGAGGAGTAATTGACGACTTCACGGCCGCCGTTGGTCAGGCCCGAAGCGCTCGAGCCGGATGTGCGCGAATACGTCTCCGATCCGCTCCCCGACAGGCTCGGCAACAGCGCCGCGCCCGCCTGGCGCGCCTGGGCGTCCGCCTCGACGATGCGGGAGACGGCGGCGGCGATGTCGAGATTGACGGTCTGCGCCTCTTCCATCAGTTGCGCCAGCTCCGACGAACGAAAGCCGCGCCACCAATCCAGCGTCGGCGGCGCATCCGCCTTGCCGGCGTATTTGTATTGCATGGGGACATCGAGCGCGGGATCAGGAAGGTCCTGGGTCAGCACGCAGGCGCCCGAGCTCGACGCCAGGCACACCACCGCGACCGCCCGCAGCGTTCGGGCCGCAGACCCGAGGAATTTCCGCTTGGCGACGGCCGGAACCCGCTGTGTCACATCCACCCCCTGCCGGGCAGATCACGCCGCCACCGCGCGGCCGGATTAGCCGATTCGCGGGCTGACGGCTGGGGGCCTTTCTGTAGCTCGTTCACAGCGTGATGCTTTCTGCGCAACCTGAATTTCATCCTAGCCGGGCGCGGAACTGCGGGACAGTCCCGCACCTGCGAAAAGCACACCCGACCGCACCCGGATATGGGCAACGAAAATACAAAAAACCACTGTCTCGCAGCGGCTTTTTGATTTGTTGCGCCATTCCGAAGCGCGTTCAAGCTTACCAAGATTTCATGTGATATTGCGGCCACACTGGCCGCGAGACCAGCGAAGGCCGCCTTTGCTCCACTGAAACCTGCGCCGCAACGCACCGTAGCTTGTTTCACACGAGGCAGGGACGCTTTCACACATGCGCATCGCGGTCATCGGAACGGGCATCGCCGGCAACGCGGCGGCCTGGACGCTTTCGCAGCGCTATCCGGTGACGGTCTATGACCGCGAGCTGCGCCCCGGCGGCCACAGCCACACCGTCACCATCGACTATCAGGGCACGGCGGTCGCGGTCGACGTCGGCTTCATCGTCTACAACGAGCTCAACTATTCCGACCTGACCGCAATGTTCGCCCATCTCGGCGTCGAGACGGTCGCGAGCTGCATGAGCTTTGCCGTCTCGGCCGATCGCGGCCGTTTCGAATGGCGCGGCGGCGGCAATGACTGGCGGGAGACGGCGGCCGGCCTCTTTGCGCAAGCTGGCAACCTGCTCTCCCCGTCCTACCTGCGGATGCTCGCGGAGATCCCAAAATTCGGCCGGCAAAGCGTCGACGATTTGCGCAACGGCCAGCTGAGCGGACTGACGCTCGGCGATTATCTCCAGCAACGGCACTTCTCCAAACGGCTGCTGACCGACTATCTCGCCCCGATGGGCGCAGCGATCTGGTCGGCCCCCGCAAACGAGATGCTCGACTTTCCGGCCGAGAATTTTGTCACTTTTTTCGGCAACCATCGCCTGCTGCACTACGATCGACCGGTCTGGCGCACGGTCAAAGGCGGCAGCCAGCGCTATGTCGAGCGGCTCCAGGCCGGGTTCAAGGACAGCATCCGGCTCGGCTGCGCCGTCACGTCGGTCGAGCGGAGCACTCATGGCGTCGTCGTCCATGACAGCCACGGCGGACGCGAGGCATTCGACCATGTGGTGATCGCCGCCCACAGCGACCAGGCGCTCGCGATGCTGTCCGACGCAGACCCACGCGAGCGCGAGATCCTCGGCGAGATCGGTTATTCCCCGAACAAGGTCTATCTGCATCGCGACGTCAGGCTGATGCCGAAGCGGCGGCACGCCTGGGCGTCGTGGAATTTCCTGCGCTGGCAGCGCGAGGGAAATGCGATGAACGACGTCGCGGTGACCTACTGGATGAACAACCTCCAGGGCATCGATCCCAGCAAGCCGCTGTTCGTCAGCCTCAACCCGCCGTTCGAGCCTGCGCCGGAGCTCACCTTCGGCCAATATCTCTGCGAGCATCCGCAGTACAATGCGGCCGCCTTCGTCGCACAGAAGCGGCTTGGCGAGATCCAGGGGCAGCGGCACATTTGGTTCTGCGGTGCCTGGACCGGCTATGGCTTTCACGAGGATGGCCTGCGCTCGGGCCTTGGGGTCGCCGAGGCGCTCGGGGCGACCGCGCCCTGGCGCACGGCGCCGGTCGAGCTCGCGGAGGCCGCGGAGTAGCGCGATGGAGACGAGAGCCCTTCCCGCGGCCGATGCCGCCTCGCTCTATTTCGGCGACGTCATGCATGCGCGCCTGAAGCCGATGGGCCATCGCTTCAGCTACCGCGTCATGAGCCTTCTGATTGATCTCGCCCGGCTCGGTGAGGCCGACCGGCAGACGGCGCTGTTCGGCGTCAACCGCGCCGCGCTCTACAGTTTTCACGAGAAGGACCACGGCCCGCGCGACGGCTCCTCGCTGCGCGCCTATGCGGAGCGCTGCGCCGCCGTGCACGGCATCGACCTCAATGGCGGCCGGGTCGCACTGCTCTGCTATCCCCGCCTGCTCGGCTACGGCTTCAGTCCGCTCTCGGTCTATTTCTGCTATCGCGCCGGCGGCGAGCTGGCGCTGGTGATCTACGAGGTGCGCAACACTTTTGGTGAGATTCATCCGTACGTCCTGCCGGTGCAGCCGGGCGAATGGAGTGAGGCCGGCCTGCGGCAGCAGCACGAAAAGCTGTTCTATGTCTCGCCCTTCATGCCGATGGCGATGCGCTATCATTTTCGCGTATTGCCGCCGTCCGACACGGTCAAGCTGCGCATTCTGGAAACCGACCGCGACGGCTCGCTGCTCGCGGCGACCTTCAGCGGTCGCCGCCGCGCCCTGACCTCGCGCGCCCTGCTGCGATCGTTCGTCGCGCTGCCGTTCGTGAGCCTCAAGGTGATGGCGGCGATCCATTGGGAAGCGCTGCGGCTTTGGCTGAAGGGGGCACGGATGGTGCCGCGACTGGATACCGCAGAGCAGCGTGGGTCAGAAACCACCTTGGCGGCCGGCAAATCCCATACTTATATTACCAGTCGCTGACCGCATGCAGGGCGCGCTCGGGTCTGGCGAAAGGGACAGTTGGGCGCGGCCAGTTCGCGGTCGGACATTATCCGTTCAGTTTATGGATTTTCCGATGTCGAATGCCATCTCGGTGACGCCCAAGAATGTGGAGACAACGCTCGCCGACCTGCCGCGCATCGTTCGCCTGGCGCTGAGCTTCGGGTCGCGACTGCGGCGCGGCACGCTCGACGTCACTCTGCCCGACGGCCGCGTGATCCGGCTTGGCGGTCACGAGCTGGGCCCGAGTGCAGCGATGCGCCTGCACAATTACGGCGTTGCTTCGCACATGATCAACAGCGGCGACATCGGCGTTGCGGAAGCCTATCTCGCCGGCGATTGGGACACGCCGGACCTGACCCAGTTTCTCTACCTGTTCTGCGTCAACCACGATTTGATCCAGGCGATGTTGCGCGACAAGCCGCTGATGCGGTTCGTCCAGATGGTGCAGCACTGGTTCAACCGCAACACCCGCCGCCAGGCCCGGCGCAACATCCACGCCCATTACGACATCGGCAATGCGTTCTACTCGGCCTGGCTCGATCCGAGCATGACCTATTCATCCGCGCTGTTCGAAGAATCGACCACCGACCTCACGGCCGCGCAGACCAACAAATATCGCCGCCTCGCCGAAGCGCTCGACCTGAGGCCAGGCCAGAAGCTGCTCGAGATCGGTTGCGGCTGGGGCGGCTTCGCCGAATTCGCCGCCAAGACTTTTGACGCACGCGTCGTCGGCCTCACCATCTCGACCGAGCAGCGCGACTTCGCGCGCAGGCGCATTCACGAGGCGGGCCTCGCCGAGAAGGTCGAGATCCGGCTGCAGGACTATCGCGACGAGCGGGATCGCTACGACCGGATCGCTTCGATCGAGATGATCGAGGCTGTCGGTGAGCAGTTCTGGCCGCGCTATTTCGCCCAGCTGCGCGACCGGCTGCTGCCGGACGGACTGGCCGGCATCCAGGCCATCACAATCCAGGACCGGCTGTTCCAGGGCTACCGGCGCGAGGTCGACTTCATCCAGCGCTACGTGTTTCCCGGAGGCATGCTGCCCTCGCCGGCGGTGCTCAAATCGCTCGGGGACAAATTCGGCGTCCCGGTCATCCGCGAGCGCATCTTCGGGCAAGATTATGCCAAGACGCTCGCCACCTGGCGAAATAATTTTCGCGCGGCTTGGCCGGGGCTCGTGCCGCTGGGCTTTGACGACCGGTTCCGGCGGCTGTGGGAGTACTACCTCGCCTATTGCGAGGCCGGATTCCTTTCCGGCAATATCGATGTCCGGCAGGTTATCTTCGCAAAGCAGCAATAAAGAGTTTGCGCCCTTGCCTTGCAAGGGGTCGCTTGTAAGGCCGGCGACCCTACTTTAGGGTCTCGATGACTTCACGCATCCAGCCGGTAATTGCCTGACATGACCTTCAAAAACGACGTTGTCGAAGCCATCGGCAACACCCCGCTCATCAAGCTTAAGCGCGCCTCCGAACTGACCGGCTGCACCATTCTCGGTAAGGCCGAGTTCATGAATCCCGGCCAGTCCGTCAAGGATCGCGCCGGCAAATGGATGATCCAGGAGGCCGAGAAGCGCGGCGAGCTGAAGCCGGGCGGCCTCGTGGTGGAGGCGACCGCCGGCAACACCGGCATCGGACTTGCGGTGGTCGCGAGCGCGCGCGGCTATCGCACGCTGATCGTGATTCCGGAGACGCAGAGCCAGGAGAAGAAGGATTTTCTGAAGCTGTGCGGCGCGGAGCTCTTGGAATCGCCGGCGCTGCCCTACTCCAATCCGAACAACTACCAGCATGTCGGCCGCCGTCTTGCCGACGAGCTGCGCAAGACCGAGCCGAACGGCGTGCTGTTCGCCGACCAGTGGAATAACCTCGACAATGCCAAGGCGCATTACGACTCGACCGGCCCCGAGATCTGGGAGCAGACCGGCGGCAAGGTCGACGGTTTCGTCTGCTCGGTCGGCAGCGGCGGCACGCTCGCCGGCATCAGCCGCTATCTGAAAGAGAAGAACAAGGACATCCGGATCGCCTGCGCCGACCCGCATGGCGCCGGAATGTTTGAATATTTCAGGACCGGCGAAGCCAAGGCAACGCCCGGCGATTCCATCACGGAAGGCATTGGGCTCGGCCGGAAAACCGCGATCGTCGAGAGCGCCAAGGTCGATGACGCCTATCTCATTCCCGATGCCGAAGCTGTCACGGTGATCTACGAGCTGCTCCAGCACGAAGGCCTGTGCTTCGGCGGGTCGACCGGCATCAATATCGTCGGCGCGATGCGGCTCGCCAAGCAGCTCGGGCCCGGCAAGACCATCGTCACCATTCTCTGCGATTCCGGTAGCCGCTATCAGTCAAAGCTGTTCAACGCCGACTTCATGCGCGCCAAGAACCTGCCGGTGCCGGAATGGCTGGAGAAGCGCAGCAACATCAAGCTGCCGTTCGTCTAGCTCCGGGCTCTCAGCTCCAGGCACCTAGCTCCAGGTCGGACGCGCGCCTTGCGATACGCGCGCAATGCGTGCATCCGATGCCGAGACCTTGGTGATTGCGCGCGCGGGCGGCTCGAAGGGATTTGTGTAAGCCTCACTCACGGCGCTCGGCCAGAAGGTGAGCGCCAGCAGCAGAGCGAGATTGACCAGCCCGCCGACTATCGTGCCCTGATGCTCCCCGCCGATCGCCCAGGCCGGAAACCGGCCTGCCGCCACGTGGTCGACGATCATGAGCGCGATCCAGGCCGGGATCACGCAGACCGGATCCCAGCCGATGTCGCGGATGCGCATCGATTGCAGCGTGAAGCTCGCAAGCCCGAAGAACACCATCGCACCGATGATGGCCCAGTTATGGGTGAGGTCTTCGGAGCGGACCATGCTCGGTGATGTCGTGCGCAGCACGGCCATCGCGATTGCAAAGCAGATCGCGGTCATCACGATCGCCAGCGCGATCGAGGCCAGGAAGAAATGCAGGCGCCCGAGACGGGCATTGAGGCCGAACACGAAGCCGAGCATTTGACACACCCCCATTTATCGCCAGATGTTCAGAAAGAGCTTTCGGACGCGTGAAGCGCCGGGGTGTCGCTCGCGGCATGGTTGTTGGCTTGCGTCGGAATTGCGTAAAATTTTACGGGTTCACCGGTGCCTTAGGTGGGCAAAGGCGCCCTTGCGCCGTGCCCACCATCTCGCCGCGCAGACAGAAATGGTGGGCACGCTGCGCTTTGCCCACCGCTACGGCACCGCCTACGGGGTCATCTCAGCACAATAGTCGCACCAGAACTGGCGTCACCGCAGGATCTGGCTCAGGAACAGCTTTGTGCGGGCATGCTGCGGGGTGGCGAAGAATTCGCTCGGCGTGTTGGCCTCGATGATCTGGCCGGCGTCCATGAACACCACACGGTTGGCGACTTCCTTGGCAAAGCCCATCTCGTGAGTCACGACCAGCATGGTCATGCCCTCCTCGGCCAGGTCGACCATGGTGTCGAGGACCTCCTTGACCATCTCGGGGTCAAGCGCTGAGGTGGGCTCGTCGAACAACATCACCTTCGGATTCATGGTTAGCGCGCGCGCGATCGCGACGCGCTGCTGCTGACCGCCGGACATCTGGCCGGGAAACTTGTTGGCCTGGTGCGGAATCTTGACCCGCTCCAGGAATTTCATCGCGGTCTCCTCGGCATCCTTTTTGGGGATGTTGCGCACCCAGATCGGCGCCAGCGTGCAATTGTCCAGCACGGTCAGATGCGGGAACAGATTGAAGCTCTGGAACACCATGCCGACTTCGCGGCGCACCGCGTCGACATGCTTGAGGTTGGGCCCGAGCTCGATGCCGTCGACGACGATCTCGCCCTCCTGGAATTCCTCAAGCGCATTGATGCAGCGGATCAGCGTCGATTTGCCAGACCCCGAGGGCCCGCAGATCACGATGCGCTCACCCTTGGTGACCTCGAGGTCGATGTCGCGCAGCACGTGAAACTCGCCGTACCATTTGTTGAGGCCGGAAATGTTGACGATTGGATCAGCGGACATGGTGGCCTCGATCAGTTGCGGCGGTGGGCGTTGAGGCGGTGCTCGACGAAGAGCGAATAGCGCGACATTCCAAAGCAGAAAATGAAGTAGATGATACCGATGAACGCAAATCCGGTGAAGGCGGTCGACGGCGTGGTCCAGACCGGATCGGCGAATGAGGCCCGCAGCGAGCCGAGAAGGTCGAATAGCGCCACAATCGAGACCAGCGAAGTGTCCTTGAACAGCGAAATGAAGCTGTTGACGATGGCGGGAATGACGTGGCGCAGCGCCTGGGGCAGTACGATCAGCGAGGTGGTCTTCCACCAGGACAAACCGAGCGCGGAGGCTGCCTCTTCCTGTCCGCGCGGCACCGCTGCCAGACCGCCACGCAGGTTCTCGGCCTGATAGGCGCCGGTGAACAGGGAAACGCCGATCAGCGCGCGCACCAGGCCGTCGACGGTGAAGTTGCCCGGCAGGAACAAGGGCAGCATGTAAGTCGCGAAAAACAGCACTGTGATCAGCGGCACCCCGCGCCAGAACTCGATATAGGTGATCGAGAATATCCGGATCAGGGGAATGGTCGAACGTCGGCCGAGCGCCAGCGCAATGCCGATCGGCAATGACGCCACGATGCCGGTGATCGCGATGACCAGCGTCACCAGCAACCCGCCCCATAGCCGCGTGTCGACAATCGGCATGCCGCCGTGGTCGAGCCCCATCAGCTTGATCACCGCCGCAATTCCGGCGAACGTGGCGAGGCTGGCGATCAGTGGCCGCGAACCGGCGCGCGCGCCACCGCCGAGCATGAACAGGATCACCGATACGATCACCGCAGTGATCAGGAAGTCGAGCCAGAGCCCCTGTCCTGCCGCTTGCATCTGATCGCGCAGCCAAATGAGTGGAAAGATCACCCAGTGCAGCAACGTGCCGACCAGCGCGATGGCGCCGCCGATCGCCCAAAGCAGCGGCCCGGCGGCCGAAGCCTTGCTCAGACCGACCAGAACCTCACCGACTCCGCTGATGCTGTCGGCGAACAATTGCAGGAGGCCCGCGACCCAGCTCACGCCGAAGCCGGTGATGCCGCCGCCATGCAGCAGGAAGAATGCGACCGCGGGAAAGGCGAAGAAGAATAGCCCGGCATTCGACCCCTTGGCCGGCAGCCGCGGAATGAGCAGCGGCAAGAGCAGCACTGCGCCAAGTGCGAAGGTCAGGTTGACCCGCCAGCGTTCGGCCTCGGGATAGAAGCCGTAGAAAAGCTGCGGGAACTTGGCCTGGATAAAGGGCCAGCAGGCGCCGACCGGATGGCCGGCATTCTCGGCGAGGCAGGCCGTGCGATCCTTGCCGCTCCAAACTGCATCGACCAGCAGGAACTTGATGGTGGGAATAACGGTGTACCAGATCAGCAACAGGCCAAGGATCGTCAGCAGGATATTGGTCGGCGAGTTCAAGAGGCGCGTACGCACGAAGCCGAGAAAGCCGGCGGTCTTGACCGGCGCCGGGCGCTCAGCGACCAGATCCTCACGAACGAAGGATGACGCGGTGATGTCGGTCATGCGCCGAGGCTCCGGTTCAGGCGCCAGCCGTAGATGCTCATGACGGCGCTGGTGAAGAGCGAGATCAGGAGGTAGACACCCATCGTCGTGGCGATGATCTCGATTGCCTGGCCCGTCTGGCTCAGCGACGTGCCGGCCCATACCGACACGAGATCAGGATAGCCAATGGCCACGGCGAGTGAGGAATTCTTGGTCAGGTTGAGGTACTGGTTGGTCAGCGGCGGCACGATCACGCGCATCGCCTGTGGCACCACGATCAGCCGCAACGCGGTGCCGCGGCTGAGACCCAGCGAAGATCCCGCCTCCATCTGTCCCTTGTGAACGGACTGGATGCCGGCGCGCACGATCTCGGCGATGAAGGCCGCCGTATAGGTCGACAATCCCACCGTCAGTGCGACGAGTTCCGGAATGATCCGCGCGCCGCCGGCGAAATTGAACCCCTTCAGCTGCGGAAATTCGAACGAGAAAGGCAGACCGAACACAAGCATCGTGACGAGCGGCAATCCGACGAGCAATGTCAGCACGTACGGCCATATCCGGATCACGCGGCCTTGAGCAAACAGCGCCCGCCGCGCGTAGCTGCGCAACACCAGCGACGCGACGAGACCAAGCGCCAGCATGGCAAGGAATGGAACAAGGCCGGGCTGAGCCAGCGGTGACGGCACGATCACGCCGCGATTGTTGAGGAAGAAGGAGCCGAGGATCGAAACGCTCTGCCGCGGATTGGGCAGCGCCGCGAGCACCGCCAGGTACCAGAACAGGATCTGGAACAGCAGCGGCAGGTTGCGGATGGCCTCGACATAGAGACCGCCAACGCGCGACACCAGCCAGTTGGGCGACAAGCGGCAGAGCGCGACGACGAAACCGATCAGAGTGGCGAAGAAGATGCCGATCACCGAGACCAGCAGCGTGTTCAAGACGCCGACGACAAAGACGCGGAAGTAGGTATCGGACCCCGAATAGGAGATCAGGGTCTGATTGACGTCGAAGCTGGCGCTGTTTTGCAGGAACCCGAAGCCAGCGGCGATGTGCTGGGTTTCCAGGTTGGTACGGGCGTTCGATATGATCTCATAGGCAATCCAGGCCAGGATCGCGCCAAAGACAAGCTGGACGGCGACGCCGTTCCAGCCTGCCTTGCCACCGAGCGCGCGCCTCAGCTTCAGCGCGATCTGGGTTGGCGGTTTTCGGGCCTCGACGCCCATCGGCGCAGCCTGGCTTTGCCGCTCAGCGGATCGGCGGCGCGTATTGCAGGCCGCCCTTGGTCCAGAGACTGTTGATGCCGCGGCTGATCTTAAGCGGCGAGCCGTCGCCAACATTGCGATCGAACGACTCCCCGTAATTGCCGACCGCCTTTACGATCCGGATCACCCAGTCCTTGGTGAGACCAAGCTGTTCGCCGAGATTGCCGTCAGTGCCGAGCACCCGCTTCAACTCTGGCTTGTCGGATTTCGCCATCTCGTCGACGTTCTTCTGGGTGATGCCGAGCTCCTCGGCCGTGACCATTGCAAACAGCGTCCATTTCACCACGTCGAACCATTGATCGTCGCCGTGGCGCACCATCGGACCCAGCGGCTCCTTCGAAATGATCTCGGGCAGCACGATGTGATCGGCGGGATTCGTCAGTTTCAGGCGGCTGGCATAGAGTCCGGATGAATCGTCGGTGAAGACGTCGCAGCGCCCCGACTCGTAGGCCTTGACCGCTTCGTCGATCGTGCCGAACGCGATCACCTCATACTTCATGTTATTGGCTTTGAAGTAATCAGCAAGGTTCAGCTCGGTGGTGGTGCCGGTCTGCACACAGACGGAGGCGCTGTTCAGTTCCAGCGCGGAATTGACCTTGAGCGACTTCTTCACCATGAAGCCTTGCCCGTCATAATAGGTGACGCCGGTGAAGTTGGCGCCAAGCGAGGTGTCGCGCGAAACCGTCCATGTGGTGTTGCGCGACAGCACGTCGATCTCGCCGGATTGGAGCGCCGTGAAGCGATCCTTGGCAGACAGCGGCACGAACTTGATCTTGGTCGGATCGTTCAAGACCACCGCCGCAATGGCGCGGCAGACGTCGACGTCGAGCCCGGTCCAGTTGCCCTTGTCGTCGGGCGAGGAGAAGCCCGGCAGGCCCTGGCTGACGCCGCAGGACAGCGTGCCCCGGTCCTTGATGGTCTTGAGCGTTTGCGCATCGGCGGCCTGGGCAGATAGGCCGGCGGCGAGAGCAAGAGAGAGAGCCAGGGTTACGCGTTTCATGGGCTTCAAGCCTTTCAAAGTCATCTCAAGGTCGGGAACGGTGTCTCTGCCAGGGTTTAGCCTTGCAAGAGTCATGCTGGAAAACCTTGCCGAACACTCGCCGATGCTGGGAGGCCATACCTTAAATCCTCGCCGCAGGCGCCCGCACTTATGGCTGTGGCGCAAGGTCCGGTCGGACGATGGATCGAAGGTCGCGGCAGGCCCCTCAACATGCGGCGACTGAATAGCACCTGCGCATCACAGAACGGCACCAACCCGGTGTCAAGCGGTTCAGACCCGTTCATCCACGTTCAGGCCGGTACAATCCGCTAAAACGGTTCGACTGGTGCCCATGTGGTGCCCAGCGGATTTTAGGCCCCTTCCGTTCTCCCCCTCGAAAATCGCAGAACCCCCTGTGCCACAGGGGTTTTTTGCATTCCAGAAAACGCTTGCGCGCATCACAGAACGACTGGCGAGCCGGGTCAAGGGGTTGACGGGACTCTTCTGTGTTCTGTTATTAGCGTCAGTGGCCTCCAAGCCGCCCCGACCGCGCGATCCGCGCCCGGCGGAAACGCTTTTTGAAAGCAGACGCATGGATTCCTCGCACCCCGCACAGCAGCACGCCGAAACCCGGCTGGTCACCTCCGGCCGCGACACCAAGGCGCAGAGGGGGTTCGTCAATCCGCCGGTGTTCCACGGCTCGACCGTGCTCTATCCCACCGCCGAGGACCTGCACGCCCATCGCGGCGAGTTCACCTATGGCCGCCACGGCAGCCCGACCACCCGGGCGTTCCAGGATACGCTGATGGCGCTGGAGGGGCCGCAATGTGCCGGCGTCGGTATCGTGCCGTCGGGCCTGTCGGCGATCTCGACCACCCTGCTCGCGGTCTTGAAGACCGGCGACCACATCCTGGTCTGCGACAATGTCTATCGTCCCACGCGCAATTTCTGCAACGGCATGCTGGCCCGCCTTGGCATCGAGACCACCTATTTCGATCCGCTGATCGGGGCCGGCATCGAGAAGCTGTTCAAGCCCAACACCCGCGCCGTGCTGGTCGAGGCGCCTGGCTCGCAATCGTTCGAGATGCCCGACATCCGCGCCATCGCCGAGGTAGCGCATGCGCGCGACGCGCTCGTGATCGACGACAACACCTGGGCGACGCCGCTCTATCACCGCTCACTCGAGCAGGGCGTCGACATCAGCATGCAGGCCGCCACCAAATATATCGGCGGCCATTCCGACATCATGTTCGGCACCATCTCGGCCAACGCCAAGGCCTGGCCGCAGATTACCGAAGGCATCCGCCTGCTCGGCGTCTGCGCCGGCCCCGACGACGTCTTCCTCGCGCTGCGCGGCCTGCGCACACTGTCAGTGCGACTTGCGCAGCATCATCGCTCCGGCCTCGACATGGCGCGCTGGCTTGCGGGCCGGCACGAGGTCGCGCGCGTCCTGCATCCGGGGCTCGAGACCGATCCGGGCCATGCCATCTGGAAGCGCGACTTCACCGGCGCTTCGGGCCTGTTCAGCATCGTGCTGAAGCCGGCACCGCAGAAGGCCGTCGACACCATGCTCAACACGCTCAAGCTGTTCGGCATGGGCTTTTCCTGGGGCGGCTTCGAGAGCCTCGCGATTCCCTTCGACTGCAACGACTATCGCACGGCGACGAAATGGGCGCCCGGCGGCCCGACGCTGCGACTTCATATCGGGCTCGAGAGCACCGACGACCTCAAGGCCGATCTCGATCGCGGCTTCGCTGCCTTCAAAGCGGCAGTGTGAGCCTGCTCAGAAGGCATTTCGCCTTGGGAACGAGCAAGGACCGCAGGCGTTAACGACGACGCGCCAACAAAGGGTTTAATCCGCTGGCGTTTGGCGCTAGCCTTATCCCTTCGACTCTCATCCGGACACGGAGCATGGGAACGTTGGTTCTGCTCGATCTGATGGGCGGCGTGGCGCTGTTGCTGTGGGGCCTGCATATGGTCCAAAGCGGCATCCTGCGCGCATTTGGCCCCGACCTGCGACGCCTGCTCGGCAAGGCCCTCGGCAACCGCTTCAGCGCCTTTGCGGCCGGCCTGGGCCTCACCGCACTGCTTCAGAGCAGCACGGCGACCGCGTTGCTGACCAGCTCCTTTGCTGCCGAGGGCCTGCTCAGCCTCGTCGCCGCGCTCGCCATCATGCTTGGGGCCAATGTCGGCACGACGCTGATCGTCCAGGCATTGTCGTTCAACATCGCAGCCGTTGCGCCGGTGCTGTTCGTGCTCGGCCTCGTCGCCTTCCGCTCCGGCCCGCGCTCGCGGATCAAGGACATCGGCCGTCTCTGCATCGGCCTCGGATTGATGCTGCTGTCGCTGCATATTCTGCTCGACACGCTGGCGCCCGCGGAGAACGCCCCGGGTGTCCGTGTCGTGATGTCCGCGATAACGGGCGACCCCGTTCTGTGCATCATCGTCGCCGGGCTTCTTACCTGGGCGGTGCATTCGAGCGTCGCCAGCGTGCTGCTGATCATGTCGCTGGCCTATTCGCAGTTCATCACACCCGACGCAGCACTGGCGCTGGTGCTGGGAGCCAATCTCGGCAGCGCCGTCAACCCCGTGTTCGAGGGCGCAAAACGCGACGATCCCGCGAGCTATCGCCTGCCGGTCGGCAATCTCGTCAACCGCGTCGTCGGCATTGCGCTGGTCCTGCCGTTCCTGGGCACGATCGCGAGCCACATGCATGCCTGGCAGCCTGATCTCGCCAAGATGATTGCGGCGTTCCACATCGCCTTCAACGTCGGCACCGCCGTCATCTTCATCGGTCTGCTCGACACCATGTCGCGGCTGTTGACGAAACTCCTGCCGGATCGTGTGCGGGAAACCGACCCGGCCCGTCCGCGCTATCTCGACGAGACCGCGCTGGACAGCCCCTCGCTCGCGCTTGCGGACGCGGCCCGCGAGACGCTGCGCATGGGCGATCTCGTTGAAACCATGCTGCGCAAGGTGATGGCCGCGATGATGACCGGCGACCGTTCGCTGGTCGACCAGGTCTCGAAGACGGACAATGTCGTCGACAGTCTCGACGAGGCCATCAAGCTCTTCGTCACCAAGCTGACCCGCGGCAGCCTTGACGAGAGCGAGGGCCGGCGCGCGATGGAGATCATCTCCTTCGCCATCAACCTCGAGCATATCGGCGACATCATCGACAAGAATCTGAGTGAGCTCGCCACCAAGAAGATCAAGCGCCGCTTCCAGTTCTCGGCCGAAGGCGCTGAGGAACTCGCCGCCTTCCATAAGCGCACGATGGACTCGCTGCGGATTGCCTTCGGCGTCTTCATGTCGGGCGATGCCAACGAGGCCCGCAAGCTGCTGGTGGAAAAGACGGCGCTGAAGAACACCGAGCTCGCCGCCGTCGAACGCCATCTCGACCGCCTGCGCGAGGGCCGCCCCGAGACCATCGAGACCACGTCGCTGCATCTGGACGTGCTGCGCGATCTGCGCCGCATCCACTCGCATATCTGCTCGGTCGCCTATCCCGTGCTGGACGCGGCAGGCCAACCCTATCGCCGGGCCGAGGCGGAGACGAGCACCCTGCCCGCCTCAGGTGCCACGGCGTTGCCCCGTTAGCGGCTAAGACGCGACGCGCGGTTTGACTTGCGTGATGGCGACGCCGGAGATCGCAAGCAGTCCGCCGACGATCAGCTTTGGCGTGATGCGCTCGCCGAGGAACAACACGCTCGACATCAGTGCGAACACCGGAAGCAGCAGGCCGAAGGGCGCGACCCGGCCCATCGAGCAGCGCCCGATCAGCCAGAACCATAGGCCGAAGCCGACGATGCCACCGATGAAGATCGTGTAGGCGAGCGCCAGCCAGCCACGTCCATCGGCCGTGCCAAGGCTCGCCATCTGTCCATATTCGAGCAGCAGCGACATCACCATGACCTGCGGCACCGTCAGCAGCGACGACCAGCCCATCAGCATCAGGGGATCAAAAGGGCCGTAGCGTTTTGTGAGGACATTGGACACGGCGAACGCGAAAGCGGCTCCGACCACGAGCAGCAGCGGAAGCGCGTTTGCCGTCAGACCAGGCCCCGCTGCCAGCACGACCACGCCGACGAATGCAAGCACCACTCCAGCGGACGTGGTGAGAGACGGCCGCTCCGCGAGCAGCGGCCAACCTAACAAGACGGTGAAGGGCGTGGCGAGCTGAATTGCGACGGCCGACATGCTTCCCGAGCCGAGGCCGAGGCCAACATAGAAGAGCCCGAAGTTCAGTCCACCAAGGAAAAACGAAATGGCTGCGATAGGGCCGAATTGTTGACGTGCGGGCCTTTTGACAAAGGGAACAAGCAGCAGCGCGATGGCGAGGAAGCGCAGCGCGAGGAAGAAGAGGGGTGGAAACTCCATAACGCCCACCTTGATGGCCACGAATTGATAACCCCAGAGCAAGGGGACGACCACGGCGCAGACGATTTGAATGGCGGACATGGAGTCGTTCTTTTCAAGACCATTCGGTCTAGATATAGGCGCGCGAACAGCGGAAACGTCCATGGTTTGTCTACCTGATGAAGCGGTCGAGAAAAGCGTCAACGGTCGCTTGCGAAATGATCCGTGTCGGTGCCGTTTTACCGACCACCCGCAGGCCCTCGACGAAACAGACGAGAATTCGGGCGGCACTCGAAGGCTCGACACCATCAGCCAACTTGCCTGCCGCCTTCGCACGGGAAAGTGCACCAGCCACCCGAGCCTCCATGGCTTTGAAAAAGCTCCCGATGCGACGATCAACGTCGGCATCACGGCCAGCCAGTTCCATGGCTGTGGCTACCAGCAGGCATCCGCGCCGGCCATTGGCACCGCTGTTGCGGTCAACGTAGCCGGCAAGGTAGGCCCGTAGGCCGTCGACCGGCTCTCTGCGGTGGTCGAGTTCGATATCCATCCGTGTCAAGGCAATGGCAATGTAGCGATCAAGCGCGCGCAGGAACAGCGAATGCTTGTCGCCGAAGGCAGCGTAGAGGCTGCCACGCGAGAGCTTCGTCGCGCGAAGCAGGTCCGGCAGCGCCGTGGCGTGATAGCCGCGCGACCAGAACACATCCATCGCGCGTTCGACCGCGGCCTCGACGTCGAAACCTCGGGGCCGCCCACGCGGCAACTGCACGGGAGATTGGTGGCGCATGGCGATATATGAACCAATCGGTCTTGAAATAGCAAGCGCTGTTTTGGATCGGTTTGGAACAGCTTTTGGGAGGTTTGCGGTCTAATCGGGGATCAGCGGTCCAGCGTCTTCGCCGTCCGGCCGCGGTTCTTGATGATCAGCATGATGTTGCGGATGTAGATGATCGTCGCCAGCGCCTGCCCGAGGATGATGACGGGCTCGCGCTTCACGACGCCGTAGACCAGCGTCATCAACCCGCCGCCCATCGAGCAGAACCAGAACGCCATCGGCACCACGCTGTTGCCGGCGCGTTCGCTCGCGATCCACTGAACCAGGAAGCGCGCGGTGAAGAACAGTTGCGCGACCAGGCCGAAGGCGAGCCAGAAATCGAACTTGGCGACAAAGACGTCGTAGAGATAGTTGCTCAGCGCCTGACCGAATTGAATGATCATGCTTTTACCTCAGTCACTTCTGGCGTCGCCTTCTTGCGGCGGATCAGCCACCACACGCCGGCGAGATCCAAGATCCCGATCCACAGCCGGTCGAAGAAGCCGTAGTTGGACACGCCGGAATGGCGTGGCCGGTCGATCACGTCGACATAGGCGATGTCAAAGCCTTCGCGGCGGACCAATGCCGGCAGGAAACGATGCAACCCGTCGAAATAGGGCATCGTCAGGAAGACCTCGCGCCGGAATGCCTTCAGCCCACAACCGGTGTCGCGCGTGCCGTCCTTCAGGATGCCATTGCGGACGCCGTTTGCTACGCGCGACTGGAGTTTCTTGAAACCGGTGTCCTTGCGCCCGACCCGCTGGCCCGCGGCAAGCCCGACATTGGCGCCCTTCTCGACCGCCGCGATCAGGTCCGGCAGGAAGGTTGGATTGTTCTGGCCGTCGCCATCGAGCGTCGCCACGATCGTGCCGCGGGCCGCGCGCACACCGCTGCGCACCGCCGCCGACTGGCCGCCCGATTTGGCATGCCGCAGCTGCCGCAGATTGTCCCGCTGCGTCATGATCGCTGCGAGCCGCTCGCCGGTCGCATCGGTCGAGCCGTCGTTGACATAGATGATCTCATAGGCCCAGCGGCCATCGAGCGCGGCCGTGATCTCGTCGATCAAAGGCGCAATGTTGTCGGCTTCGTTGCGCACGGGGACGACGATGGAAACCGAAGGCTGGGACGACGACAAATCGAAGCTCGTGGTTGGAATTGGCCTGCGACCTGGGGAACCGGGAGCCCCGGGAAGCAGCCGCTTTTATGGGGCAGATGCCCCGCGGGCAACCCTTTTGAGGCGCCTGGGAAGCGGTCCCGGAAGCGGCACGATGGTGCCGTCGGCCCGGATGGCAAAAGCGAGCCTGCGCGCCGCGAACCAGTAGCGGACGGCCATGGCGCCTACCATGCCGACCAGCGCACCGGCCGTGACGTCACTCGGGTGATGCGCCAGCAGCACCAGGCGCGTCAGCACGATCACGATTGCGTAAGTGAACATGAATACGCGCAGGCGTGGCCAGAGCGCCGAGACTGCAAAGGCAAGAGCGAAGGCCGTCGCCGCATGCCCTGACGGCAGGCTGGCATATGCCCCCGTGCCCTCGAACGGAATGTAGTTGAACGGATCGGCCTTACCGCCGACGAATGGACGTCCGCGGCCAATGAGATATTTCAGGATATCGGTGACGAACGTCGACAGGGCAACGGACAGAAACAGATATTGCAGCCGGGTGCCGAAGCCGAGCACCAGCGCGCGGCGTGTGCCGTGCAGGCCTGCCGCAACAAGCGCCACGACGATGAGCGCGACACCCAGCACCGAGAGCACATTCTCGTCCTTGCCGAAATCGGTGAGGATGCGGATCGGCCAGAGCGCCGGCGTGCCGCGCGCGGGCATCAGCTGGATCTCGGTCCCATCGAACACGACCATGAGCACAATAACTAGAGCGGCGCCCGCCGCGCTGAGCCACAGCGAATGCCGCGCCAGTTTTCGCGCCGCCGCGTCGCGGCGCGAATGCGAAGGCGTGCGCACAAGCTGCGCCAGCGCGCGTCCCGCGACCCCGAGCAGCTGAGCGGGGTAGCTTGCATACGGCGCGATGGTGGTCGAACCAGGCATCTTATTCGGTGCCCTCGGAGCGGAAGATCGAGATCGAGATCGCGCGTCCCTGCGAGAAATTATAGCCGTCGATGCGCGTGCCGACCTTGTAGCGCAGTCCGATCGCCTCGGCACGCTGCACGAAGCTGCGCTCTGACTTCTGCTCGATCAGCGCAAACCGGCAGCTTCCCTGCCTGAGGAAATCGGCGGCTCCCGATCCGTCGGTCAGCAGCGTCTGGGTACCCGTCAGGAAGACGAGGCTCGGCTCGTGATAGCCGGCCGACGCCGCCTTCGGCCCGACGCAGGTCACGTTGCGCAGCGCGCGCGCGACCTCGATGCTCGGAAACAGCGGTGTCAGCGACGGCAGCACGATGCCGTAGACCACGACCGCCAGCATCAGCGCCGCGACCAGCGCGTTGAGCACCGAGCGTTCGGCGCGGTTGTTGTCGTAGAGCCACCACGCGAACAGGCCGAAGATCAGCGAGGCCGCGATGAACGGCCAGGCCACGAAGGCCGGCTGCCGCGTCAGCATGACGGCGCCGACGACCGCGATGATCGAGCCGCCCGCGGGGATCGCGAACCACCAGGCCGAGCCGCGCGCCAGCCAGGAGCGCGACAGCACATTCCGCTCTAGCGCGCCCGCGGTGAGAATCGCAATCGCGGGATAGAGCGGCAGCACGTAATGCGGCAGCTTGGTCAGCACCGCCTCGAACACGATCCAGGACGGGATCAGCCAGGCCAGCAGGAACTGCGCGCCGGGCTCGCGCCGCGCCCGCCACACCGCAGGTGCCGCCATCGCCGCGAGCGGCGCGCCCGGCCAGAAGGTGATCCAGAATAGCGCCAGGTAAAGACCGGGCGGCGCGCCATGGGATTCCTGCGCACCGATCTTGCTCAGCATGTCGCCGCCGACGGAGTCGGCGAAGAAGGCATCGCCCGCGCGCCAGAAGATCGCGACGAACCAGGGCAGCACCAGCACCAGCATCCACATCAGGCCCCAGACCGGGCGCAGCTTCCACAGCCAGGAGGAATCGCGATCCTGGATCGCGAGCGCGACGATCGTCAGGCCTGCGAACATCAGGATCAGCGGGCCCTTGATCAGGATGCCGACGGCGAGCGCGGTCCAGAAGATCGCAGGCCAGCTCCAGGGCGGATGGGTTTCGTCCTCGGCGCGCTGCCAGGACAGATAGGCGCGTGCCATCGCGCCCATCGCCGCGACCACGCAGAACAGCAGCATCGCGTCGGTCTTGGCGAGCCGCGCCTCGACGCCGAGCAGCACGGAGGAGCACATCAGAAGCCCGGCAAGGACCGCGGCGCGCCGCGTGACGAAGCCGAGCGCCGCCCAATAGGTCATGAGCACGGCGCCGATCGCCCCCAACAGCGACGGCAGCCGGTAGACCCAGATCCGGAGTTCGGCCTTCGGCAGCTTCAGTGCAGTCGCGACTTCGACGGCCGCGGATTGCAACCAATAGATGCCGACCGGCTTCTTGTAGCGCACGTCCTCCTGGAAGCGGATGTCGACATAGTCGCCGCTCTCGACCATCTGCTTGGTGGCCTGGGCAAAGCGCGCCTCGTCGCGATCGACCGGCGGAATCGTGAAGAAACCGGGCAGGAACAGCAGCAGCGCGCACAGCACGAGGAAGGCCACGGCGCGGGCGTGGCTGCCGGTGACAAAGTCGAGCATCAGCGCGAGCCGGCTGCCCGGATTCACGGGCGTTTTCGGCTCTCGCGGCGCTCCAAAACGAGGCGTTGGGTAGGTCTCGGCCATTGGTTCCGCTTACGCTGAAACCGCCATCGCCACAACCGCTTAAGGCACGGTCATTGAATTCGAATCACAACTGTGTCCGCGGCGCCAGTGGCGTCGATCACGGTCAGCCGTGCAAAGCCCGGGCCGGGCGGATCGATCAGGCGCTGGCGCCGCCCGTCGATCTCGCCGAGCGCCGTACCGTTGACCATGACGGTCATCGGCAGCACCCCGCCGGCGACCTTGACGGGCATGGCGGCAGCGTCAGCCCCGGCGGAGCGATCCACGTCGATCCGGGAGCCATTGACCGGGAACTGGATGTGGAGCGCCCGCTCGCCCCCGGTCCGGACGAGTTCTCCCACGGGGCGGAACCGCTTCAGCGGCAACGGCAACTTCGCGTTGCTGGCAACCAGGGTTCCCTTGGGCGGCTTCGGCAATGGGGTCAGGGTCTTGCCGGTCCGCGCGAAGGCATCGAACAGGATCGGCGCCGCGGCGATGCGGCCAATCAGGCCGGGAACGGGGGCGCCATCCGGCCGGCCGACCCAGACGCCGACGGTCATGCGGCCATCGAAGCCGACCGACCAGGCGTCGCGATAACCGTAGGAGGTGCCGGTCTTGAAGGCGATGCGGTTGTGGGCGGCGTTCTCCGGCGGTGGGGTGCCGAGCAGGACATTGCCGACCTGCCAGGCCGCGACGGGGTCCAGCAGCCGCAGCGGCTCGCGGTCGTCCGTGGCCGCCATGACCTCGCGCAGCGGCTTGGTGGTGCCGAGCCGGGCGAAGCCCGCATAGAGTTGGGCGAGGTCCTGCAGCGTCACGCCGACGCCGCCGAGCCCCATGGCGAGCCCCGGTGCCTCGTCCTTGGGCAGAATGAGGTTGCCTCCCGCCTGCCGCAGCCGCGAGGCCAGCCGGCTCGAGCCGACGCGGTCGAGCAGCACGATCGCCGGCACGTTCAGCGACAATTGCAGCGCCTTCTTCACCGGCACCGTGCCCTGGAACGTCATGTCAAAATTTTCCGGCGCGTAGGAGCCGAAGCGGACCGGCCGGTCGTCGATCAGGCTGTCGGGGTGGACAAAACCGTCCTCAAAGGCGAGCCCATAGATGAACGGTTTCAGCGTCGAGCCCGGCGAGCGGATAGCGCGGGTCATGTCGACCTGCCCTGCCCGGCTCTCATCGAAATAATCGGCCGAGCCGACACGCGCGAGCACATCGCCGCTTTCGTTGTCGACCACGATGATGCCGACCGAAATGTTCGGGCCCAGCGCGATAGCGCGGTCGCGCGCCAAGGGCTCCAGCACCTTCTGGAGATTGGAGTCCAGCGTTAGCTTGATGACCGGCGCATCCTTCACCGTTGCGAGCGCGCTATCGGACGCGTGCGGAGCCAAAATCGGCATCGGCTTGCGCAGCTTTGGCACCGGCACGGCCTTGGCCTGCTTGGCGTCGTCGACGCTGACCACATGCTCCTCGACCATGCGGTCGAGCACGCGGTCGCGTGCGATACGCGCCGCTTCGGGATAGCGATCGAGCCGGCGCGTCTCCGGCGATTGCGGCAGCGCGACCAAAAGCGCGGCTTCCGCCAACGACAGCCGCTTCGGCTCCTTGCCGAGATAGGCAATCGAGGCGGCACGGATGCCTTCGAGATTACCGCCATAGGGCGCGAGCGCGAGGTAGAGGTTGACGATCTCGTCCTTGTTCAGCGTCCGCTCCAGCTCGATCGCGCGCACGATCTGGTGCAGCTTCGCGTAGAGCGAGCGCTGCTGCCGCGGCTCCATCAGGCGGGCGAGTTGCATCGAGATGGTCGAGCCGCCGGACACGATATGCCCGCGCGTCGAGAGCTGCACCGCGGCGCGGCCCAGCGCCAGCGGATCAATGCCGTCATGTGTGTAGAAGCGCTGGTCCTCGTAGGCGAACAGCAGCTTCAGGTAAGTCGGATCGACGTTGACCTTGGCATCGACCGGAAGCCGCCAGCGCCCATCGGCCATGGCGTAGGCGCGCAGCAGTTTGCCGTTGCGATCAATGATGGTGGTGGAGATGCGGCGCGCTTCGTCGAGCGGCAGCGGGCCGAGGGAGTAGACCCAGCCGACGAAGCCGATGATGGCAAGGATGAACGCGAGCGCGGCGACAGAGAGGAGACGATGTCCCCTGCCCCGTCCTCCATCATGGCCGGGCTTGACCCGGCCATCCACGCCGCTGCTCAGCACATCGCTCATCTCGCTACTCACTTCGCCGCCCGCACCTCGACGGATCCCGTTCCCGTGCGGCCGTAGCGCGAGGGATTGTACATGTCCTCGACATAGGCCTGCGGCAGCACGTATTTGCCGGGCGAAACCACGCGCACGACATAGGCGACGGTGAAGACCGCCTTGGAATCCGAGGCGCGGTCGACCGCAGCGGTGAAGCGGTCGTCACGGAACTCGGTGTCCTCCGGCTCCTGGCCGTCCTCGATCCAGTCCAGCGTGCCGCTGTCGCCCGACGACACCAGCTTCGGGTTGTCGATCTCCAGCCCCGCCGGCAAATAGTCGGACACCATGATGTGACCGTATTCCGGCTTGGCCTCGGTGATCTTCAGCACCACCGCAAAACGGTCGTTCTGCTTGACCTTGCTGATGTCGGCCGGCTTGCCGTCGAGCGTGAAGTAATTGCGCTCGATCTTGAAGCCGTTCGACGCCGCGGGCTCCGGCGTGACCGGCGAGCCCGACACCGAGATCACCGCCTGCACCGGCGCGTCGCCGGTGTTAGTGATCTTCAGCGGCTTGCCGCTCAGCGTATCCGCCTTGTAGCTGCGGTAGAGCGCGGTCTTGACGCTCTGGCCGTCGACGTCGATCGAGAGGTTTTCCTTGGCCAGGGCGCGGGCGGCCAGCACCAGCCACGCATTCTCCTGCGTCGAGGTGTAGGGCGTGAGCCCGCGCGCGGTCTCGACCCGCAAGACCGCCTGCGTCAGCGTCGCCTTCGGCGCGTTGCCTTCGCTCGCAAGCGAGACGAGAGCAGCGGCATCGCGCAGCTGCGAGCCGTAGTCGGTGCGGCCGAATTCCAGCACCGGCTTTGGCGCGAGGCTGTCGAGGGCCGCGCCATAGACCCGCTCTGCACGGTTGCGGTCTCCGACCAGAGCCAACGCCGCCGCGAGCTGCGACTTCGCAATCGGCGTTGCGAGGTTGTTCAGCTTGGTGTCGGCGAGATAACGGAGATCGCCGATGGGAGCAGCGCCATTGCGGGCGAGCACGTAGAGGCCGTAGGCGAGATCGCGCCCGCCGTCCTTCTCCGGCTCATTGCCGTTGACGACCGAGTTGCGGATACGATCCAGCGCGTTCTTGAACAGCACGTCCGGCACCACAAAACCCTTTTCACGGGCGCGGGTGAGGAAGTCCGTGACGTACGCAACGAGCCAGGCATCGTCGCCGCCGGCCGACCACAGGCCGAACGAGCCGTTCGAGCCCTGGCGCGCCAGGAGCCGCTCGATGGCGTCGCGGATACGCTGGTCGACCTCGGTGTCCATGGCGAGATGGGCGCCGGCCGCGAGGTCGTTGACATAGAGCAGCGGCATGGCGCGGCTCGTGATCTGCTCCGAGCAGCCATAGGGATAGCGGTCGAGCGCCTTGAGGATCGTCGCCGCATCGAGCGCGGTCGACAGGCTCGCCGAGACCGAGACGCTGCCGGTGCCCGGCACGAGGTCGGAGAACATGTCCGAGGTCAGCGTCAGGCTCTCACCCTTCGCCAGCGTCCGGATCGAACGCCGTGCCAGCACCTGCGTTGCCGCCTTGACGTCGAGCGCATAGTGACGCGCGAGCGCCAAGCCGTTCGGGCCCTTGATGTCGACGTCGAGCGTCGCCGGCCCCGCCGCGGTCGCGTCGATCGCCAGCGAGAACGAATTGCGCTGCTTGGCGGCGAGCTTGACGGTGGTGGCGGGATTGCCGGTCATCTTAACGGGTCCACCCGTCTTGACGTTGATGACGTAGTCGCCGGCCTGCCCCTCGACATTGTCGATCTCGAGATTGACCGTGCCGTGGTCGCCGTTGAGCAGGAAGCGCGGCAGGGTCGTGGTCAACACGACGGGATCGCGGATCACGACGTCGGTGTTGGCGCGGCCGAGCTTGGTCGCGGTCCATGCCACGGCCATCACGCGCGCGGTGCCGGCGAACTCCGGAATATCGAAGCTGACTTCCGCGCTGCCGTCGGCGCCGACCGTGACGATGCCCGAATAGAGCGCGAGCGGCTTCTGCGCAGGCGGCGAGCCCTGGAGCTCGGCTGCGCCGGCGTCACCGCCGGATTTGATCTGGCCGCGCGTGCCCGACATGCCGTCGATCAGCTGCCCATAGAGATCGCGGATCTCTGCGCTGAGGCGGCGCTGGCCGAGATAATAGTCATCCGGCGCCGGCGGTTTGTAATTGGTGAGGTTGAGAATGCCGACATCGACGGCAGCGATCACGACCTTGGCGTCCTCACCCGGATTGAGCCCGTCGAGCTTGACCGGGATCTTCAGCATCGCATTCGGCCGGATCAGCGCCGGCGGCGTCAGCTTCACCTGGAGCGTCCGCGTCTGCTTGTCGATGCCGAACCATTTCAGGCCGATCGCGCGGCCCGGCATGCGCTGGGCTGCCGCATCGAGCGGACGGCGCAGCGTTGCCACCACATAGGCGCCGGTGCCCCAGTCCTTGCCGACCGGGAGCTTCACCTGTGCGGTGCCTTCCTTGACGTCGATGGTCTGTGTCGTCAGCAGTCGGTCGCCGAGCACATTGACGGTGAGCTTGCCGGCGGAGCGGACATTGACCGAGACGGTCATGATATCGCCGGAGGCATATTGCGGCTTGTCGATCGAGGTCTCCAGCAGGTCCGGCGTGTCGGCGCTGCCGTCGGAATACCAGCCGACGTCGAACTGCACCGAGGTTACCGGGCCGTCGGCATCGTTCGACTTCACGTCGAGCCGGTAGCGGCCGGGCTGGGGGCTGAGCGAAACGCGCGACGGCTTGTCGGCAGCGATCGTGACGTCGCCGTCAGAAACGCGCGAGGTCGACTTGACCGGCTCGTACTCCCAGTAATTGTTCTGGCGATACCATTGGTAGCGCGACTCCATCTTCAGCAGCTCGTAGCGCAGGCCGTCGCGCGGCAAGGTCTTGCCCTCGGGCGAGACAAACACGATGTCGAACTCCGCCTTGTCGCCCTCCGCGACGTTCTTGTCGCCGAATAGCGGCTTGATGCCGATCAGGGCGGTCGCGGGCGCGACTGGCAGCACGAGCTTGCGCTCGACGGCGCGACCGCCGGTCTCGACCATGCGGACGAAGATCTGCGCTTCCTGCGGACGGGTTGAGGCCGGCTGCTTCTCCAGTGTCACCGGGAAGGTCGCAACGCCGTTGGCGTCGGCCTCCGGCAGATTCTCCAGCGGCGTGCGCTCATTCGAGGTGGTCTGCTCGTCATCGACGCCGAACTGATAGCCGGCAAAGCCCGGGCGTTCGCTCGCAGGCGCGACCAGTAGATCGCCCTCGAGCTGGAGGCCCGAGGCCGGCGCGCCATAGAGGAAATGACCGTCCGCCTTAAGCTCCACAGGAGCGTTAGCTTTGATCAGCTTGTCCTTGGCAGACAAGTCGAATTCGATCCGATCGGGGACGTAGTCCTCGACCATGAAGGTGGTCTCGCCGACCGACGACCCCTTCGGATCGGTGAAGGCGCGCACCCGCCAGGTACCGGTCGGTACGGCCGAGTTGAGCGGTACGGCAAGCGAGCGACCGCCGGCGCCCTGGTCGGACAGCACGGCGCGGCGGAATTCGACACCGTCGGGGCGCTCGATCACCAGGGTCAGCGGCCCGCCATTGACGGCATTGCCCTGCCCGTCGCGCAGCAGCGCGGTCAGATAGACGGTCTCGCTGGAGCGATAGACGCCGCGCTCGGCATAGACGAAGGCGTCAGCGCCTGATGGCACTGCGCGACCCGCGACGCCGCGGTCGGACAGATCAAAGGCCGAGGTCTTCAGGCTGAGGAAGGCGTAGTCGGCCTTCTCGCCAGTGACAGTCAGCATCGCCGGTGACAAGCCGCCCTCGCCGCGCGCCAGCCCCGCTTCGAACAGCACGTGGCCCGACTCGTCGGTCTTGCGCGTCGCCAAAATCTCGTTGTTGCGGGCGACCAGCCGCACCTCGGCTTTGCCGACCGGGTCGGTCGAGGCCAGCGAATTGACGAAGACATGGATGCCGTCATTGCCAGAATAGGCCGTGACGCCGAGATCCGAGACGATGAACCATTGGGTTGCGAGCTGGGAGTCGTCGTCGCTGCCCGGGCCCTTGGCCGCCGCCGTCATCACATAGACGCCGGGCTGGAGCTCGCCCAGCGCCTGATCGACCGGAAACGCGGTGATGACATCCTGGTTCAGATTCATCGCGGTCGCGAGTTCGCCGGACCAGACCTTGACGCCGCGCTGATCGCCGAGATCGCTGAGCTGGTATTTCGACAGCGTCTTCTGGAAGTCACTGTCGACAACCGTGTTGATCAGATTGCGATCGCCGATCCGGAACACGTCGACGGTAACCGCCGGCGTGTTGACGCTGACCACGGGAATGCCGCGCTGGCCGGTCCGCGGCAGCACATAGGCGCGGCTGGTGAAGCGCACGAACGGCTTGCGGTCGCGCACATAGATGTTGAACTCGGCCGATTTCGGCAGGCCCTCCTTCACGGTCGACGGCAGGCCCGCACGCAAATTGATGTTGTAGCGCTCACCGTGCTTGAGCCCGTCGACGCAGAGCTGCTTGCCTTCGGCCGACAGCGCCGGCTTGTCCTGGCCCGCGAGCGCCAGGAACGGCGCAAAGTCGGTGCGCTTGGCGAGCTCTTCCGAGAACTGGAAGCAGGCACGCGGGCTAGCCGAATCCGAGTCCACGGTATAGTCGAGCAGCCGAAAACCGTGCTCGTCGCGCAGCTTCTCGTAACTGCCGCGAACGTCGGCGACCTCGCGCATGTCGAGCGACAGCCGCAACGCGTCCAGCGCCGGCCGCCACAGTTTTCGTTCGGAGAGCGACTTGCCGAGCACGGCGAGCGCGTCCGCCTCCTCGCCCGGATTGCCGGCCCGCTGATAGGCGATGTAGGCAGCGGTCGAGGCGCGCTCCAGCAGGAAGGTCTGCTCGCTCGAACTCTTCGGCGTGATCTGGAAGATGACTTTTGCGAGCCGCAGCCAGTTGCCGGCGTCATCGGGCGTGACGGCGGCGATCTGGCCGAGCACCGAGAGCCCGGTGCGGTAATCGTTGCGCCTGAAGGCGGCATCGGCGTCCGTGCGCAAGGTCGCCCCGGTCTTGGCGACCGGCCCGGCCTCGCTCTTGATCTGCGCCTCCAGCTTGATGGCGGAATCAGCGAGATCGTCGCGCTTGAACGCCTTGTCCGCGGCTAGCACGGTGCTCAGGCCAAGCGCCAGCGTGGCGCAGAGTGTGACGGCGCGAACCAGACCGATCATGAAGGGACTCCCGGAAATCGTGGACGAACGCCGCGGCGGCGCTAAACTGCGCGGAAAGGGTGACAGACTCAAGGCGATGGAACCCAAGGTGCAAAACGTCGCATTCGCCATGGCAAGGCACGCCCAGAGGAGACCGATCGAGATATCGCCGCGCACGCCGTCCTGAGGCGCAGCAATATCGGACCCGTCGTCCGGCGGCCGTATCCCGGAAGCTAGTCAGCGCCCCCGGCGATGTGATCCATCGTCCAGTACGCTGCCGCTCAACCCGGCACCCTGACACTCCGCCGTTCCGCTTTGTCGCGGCTCGAGGGAAAACGGTTCGGTTCAGGCTTGGCGAAACACCAGATTTTTCATATTGGCATGATATATGACAGCCAGCCCCCAAACCGGGGTGGCCCAGACGGTCCCATAGCTCAACTGGATAGAGTAGCGGATTTCTACTCCGCGGGTTGCAGGTTCGAGTCCTGCTGGGATCGCCAGCCTCAGTCTTGTCGACGTGCCCCGGCGTTCATCATTAACGGCGCCCCCATCCCCTCATTGCAAATCTGTCGTCTTTCACGAATGCGTGGGTAACCTTGCCCCGGTCTTTGAACCGTGCGGGTGCGCCCTATGTATCGGCGGCGGGCGACGTGCGCCCGATCAGGGACTGTCGATGCCGCGAGCCGAATTGACGAGAATGGGGATCGCCTGCGCGGTGGCGATTGTTGCGATATCGTTTCTCGCGCTCGACGCAATCGTGGACGTCAACTCCAGCGTGATCACAAAGCGGATCGAGATGGCGCAGGCGTCCATTGCGGATGCCGCCATGAGCCAGCATCAGCTCGCCTCCGCGGTTCAGGCCTGGGCGCGTCGAGGCCACCAGAAGCAGCCATCGGCGGTCGAGTGATTCCAGCTTTGGCCTGAACTTGGGCCCTGAAGGGTCAGCATTCCGTTTGTTCACGGTCCGACTCCGCTCCGTTCCCAAAGCACGAATCGCGACCACAATACGCAGCACCGCGCATGTCTTAACGGCGCGTTTCGCAAATCAAAGCCGACACGCATCGGTCGCGGCGTTCAACAAAATACGACGGCACGCGGAACGAGACTACGACCGCCAAGTTGTCTGCGACGAAACAGAGTGGTGCCGACCTGCCAGCCCCCGGTCGGCTTTGAAGGGCCCCGTGCTTGTCCCCCCGAGCACGGGGCTTTCTCATGACCGGTGCCAAGACCCGAACCAGGCGAACTTGTCTGTCAGACGAAAGTCAGTCCCTTCGCTCGTCGTCACGCCGATCGCGAGCGAGCTGATGCCAGGCCAGAGCCAGCTCGATCAGTCGTTGCCGGTCGGGGCCTTCGGACGCCGCGGCGCGCTTCATCGCCGCCTCGGCTTCATGCTGTGGATCGTACTTGGTACACATGCGGCCAAGTTTAACCGGCAGATATGGACAAGTGCGTGGCAATTTCGTCCGTATGATTGCGGAGGACGAAAGTCGCACCGGCGTACGCGCTTCCGCACGATATTACCGCGATGAATTTGACGTGCGACCGGGCCCCGCGCGATCTCGATTTTCGCCGACGACGTTACGTCAGAAAGCGCGAAACCTGATAGCGCCGGCCTTCGTGTTCTGAGCGCCGCGTGCACAAACCGGTGAGGCCGGCTTTCATTCTGGTGATCTGTGAATTGCATCACAGCCGATTTCCGGCGCGTTCGCTAGACAGTGCCTCACGCGCCGCAAGAACGCGACACGGGAAGGATGGCTGTTCTGCTCATGACACGAAAGGCCGAAGCCGCAGCACGGGCTCACGCATCATCGCGCAAGACCGACCTGTTCGGTCTCTCCCTTCTCGCCGCCATCGTCCTGGTGATGACAGCCTGGATCGGCGGCCTGGTCTGGGCCGCGATGGCGTTCCTGACCTGGCTCGTCTCCTGAGCGCAACGCGATCGCACGCGTTAGAACAGGTAGTGCACCAGTTGCACCGCCTTGATCCCTCCGCAAACGATCATGGCCCATAGCGCCAGGCTGATCTGGATCGCATCCAGCATGTTCCTATCCCCGCGACTCGCGTCTTCGTTTTTTCTTTGATGAAGGCGCGTTGCGGCGGGGAGCGCCAGAGAAAAGTTGGGACAGTTGTTGTGCGTCGCCGCAACGTCGTTAGACCTCGTCTCCACACAGGAGCAAACGCAAATGAGGCGGGCACCGGGCCCGCCTCATTCATGTTGGATTGCGCTTTGAGAAGTTCAGTAGCAGGCGCGCGGATCGGCCTGCACATACTGGCCGCTCGGATAGCGGTAATAGCAAACGCCCTCGGCGACATAGTAGCCTGGGCGCGCGGCAGCCGTCGCACCGGCGATCGCGCCGGTGGCGCCACCGATCACGGCGCCAGCCGCTGCACCCGAAGCGCGCCCGGAAATCAGGCCGCCGAGCACGCCGCCGACGATGGCCCCACCCAGCGCGCTCGCACCGGGGTCGGGGGCCGGAGGTGGTGGAGGCGGCGGTTCATAGGCGACCGGCGGACCCGGCGGCGCGTAGGCCACGGGCACATCGTCGGCAAAGTCCTCTGAGATGTAGGCGGGTGGCCCGTCCATCCGCTGCGGATAATAGTACCAGACGCCGCCGACATCCCACCACCAGCCGGAGCGGCCGTTGTGGACCTCGTGGCGCCAGCGTCCGCCGTCCCAGGCAAGATTGCCGCGATAGCCGTGTCCGCCCCAGTCGCGCGCCGGTGCGGGACCGCGTGCCATGTAGCGACCGGGTCCCGGCGGCGGGCCACCGGCATTACGCGGTCCGGGGCCATGCGGTCCGGGACCTGCTCCTGGAGCTCCTCCAGGACCTGGGCCCACGTGGGCCTGGCCGCCAGGCTGAGGCCCGGGGTGTACGGCCTGCTGCGGCGAAGGACCCTTGCGCATGTTCTGATTGGCCGGGGGTGGGCTACCTGCGCCCTGCCCTGGCGGCTGGCCGACGCCCTTCGGCGGCCCTGCCTCCTGCGCTTGCGCGGACACCGCCAGCAACGACATGGCCGAAACCATGGGAATGATGAACTTCATGCGGCTGGACGCACTCATGCGTGCTTACCCCCTCAACTTTCGCAATTGCCGTAGTCCACGCGCGATAGACGATTCGGGTCGCGCCTGGGTGATGCCGACCGACATGACTGACCTGCCAAACTGGCCCGGCCAATCGGCTATGTCCCGTTACAAATGATTCAGATCACGGCAATTTTTCGTCCCGACACATTGCAGAAAGTGTCTAGCGGGCCGGCTCGATCACATTGCAATTGCTGCGCCCCGACATCAGGCAATCCTGCAGCTTGCTGGCCGCGGTGAGGTCGCGGGCGAGCCACAGGCCGACACCAAGGATGACAGCGGCGATGATCAGACCCGCGATCGCGCCGCGGCGGCTGTCGCCGGATTGGGACTTTGGCGAGGAGTTGGGCTTCTTGGTGGGGTCAGGCTTGGACTTAGGTTCGGACATGGGGACCCTGTCGCTCGGTGAGGCCCTTTATCACCTCTGCGACGTCGCGTCACATCCCACTCAGCGCCTGGCCGCTCAGCCCCTGGTCGACCTCAGCGCCTCCTTGCGCGAGGTCTCGACCGCCGGGACCGCCTGCTGCACGCGCGGCGCGCAGCTTGTCAGGATGAACGCGGTCTGGGTGCACTCCCATGCCGCCCCCAGAACAGCGCTCTCGATGGGCTGTGGGCGGGCGGCCAGCAACACCGCGCCCGCGACCGCCACTGCTGCGATTGTCACTGCAAGGGCTTTCAGGCTCAGCCGGAAATAGATCATGCCCGTGCTCCGTCTCGTATTGGGGCGGACGCTAGGCGCCGCCGCTGGGTGCCCTTTATGAAGGGCATCACAATTCGGCAGTTTTTCCGGGCTACGAAGGATCGACTGGGTAAGTGATTTTCGTTGACCTGATCGGCTGCGATTATGGGTGGCGTTGCGGCGCGCGTGCATGTACACGCATCTGCGTCGCGTGGTGCCTGCTATGCCCAGCCGACGTACCAACAGTCACCGATGTAGGATTGAAAGCGAGGAAGGCAAGGCCCGTGAGTGGATTTAGGGAACCCGGGTTTTCAGACCGGCAAAAGGCGGCGCAGGAAGCGCGCAAAAATCTTTTGAACAAGTTCAAATCGCAGCCCGGGCCTGATGATCCCGCGGTGTTGGCGAAGCGTGCCGAGCGCGAGGCTCTTGCAGCCAAGCGCGCCGAGGCAAAGGCTACGCGCGAGGCAGAAAAGGCCGAGCAGAAGCGTCGCGAGGAAGAGACCGCAGCGCTCGAAGCCGCTCGGATCGCGCGTGAGGCCGAGGAAGCCGCTGCCAAGGCAGCCGAGCTCGAGGCCGAGCAAAAGGCCAAGCGCGACGCCCGTTACGCCGCCCGCAAGGCCAAGCGGAAGTGACCTTCAACAAAATTTGACCTGAAGCGCACGTGCTTCAGGTCAAATCCTGACGGTACGGACCAGCTGCGTCCGCGCGAACGCGCGCGTACGATGACAGGCCTTCGACCGAAACCGGATGAGCGCATGCCGGGCTCGCCCCGTCGAGGCGCCCGGCACGACGGCATGAGATCAGTTCTTCTTCATGCCGTCGTCTTTCTTCATGCCATCCTTCGACATCGTGTCCTTCTTCATGCCGTCGTCCTTGGACATGGTGTCCTTCTTCATGCCGTCCTTGGACATCGTGTCCTTCTTCATCATGCCGTCGTCCTTGCCCATCTTGTCCTGGGCGAAAGCGGCCGGCGACAGCGCCAGGCCAAGCGAGAGAGCGGCGGCCGTGACGCCGAACACGATGCGGGTGCGAATGGTCATGAGAGATAATCCCTTCGAGATGGTGTTTGTCAGCGACTTGTGCCGCTACACAATCTCGACGGATCGACGCGCATGCTTGTTACGCGACGTTGCTATTTTTTCGTATGTCATCGGTCGCCCCCGCGTGATCGTCGCCTGAGGCACAGCATTAACAATGGGAACCGTGAGGCCCGGCGTGTGCAGCGCAGCAAGGCCAACACTTGCCGCGGCATTCGGTCTCGAACTATCAGATGAGAGAAGTTCGGGTCAAAGACCGGCTAGGATGGGCCTTCGCGCCGGTCTCATGACCGCCCAGATCACGTCAAACAAGAGCCGTTCAAAGAACCGTCCAAGGGGATACTCCATGTTCACGCGTCGAAACCTGCTCGCGACCGCCGTCGCAGCACCCGCCATTCTTCGCTTCGGCGTTGGTACCGCGCATGCCGCGACCACGCTGAAGATCTCGCACCAATTCCCGGGCGGCACCATCGACAAGGGTGATTTCCGCGATCGGCTCTGCCGCATGTTCGCCGCCGAAGTGGCGAAGCGCAGCAATGGCGACATCGCTGCTGAAATCTATCCGAACTCCTCGCTGATCAAGACCAACGCCCAGTTCTCCGCGATGCGCAAGGGCGCGCTCGACATCAGTCTCTATCCGATGCCGTATGCCGGCGGCGAATTGCCGGAGACCAATATCGGCCTGATGCCGGGTCTCGTCACCACCTACGACCAGGGCATGCGCTGGAAGAAGGAGCCGGTCGGCAAGGCGCTCACCGATTTCCTCGCCGACAAGGGCATCATCCTCCTGAGCTGGGTCTGGCAGGCCGGCGGCGTCGCCAGCCGCTCCAAGGCGATCGTGTCGCCCGAAGATGCCAAGGGCATGAAGGTGCGCGGCGGCTCGCGCGAGATGGACATGGTGCTGCAGACCGCCGGCGCCTCGGTGCTGTCGGTGCCCTCGAACGAACTCTACGCGGCGATGCAGACCGGCGCCTGCGATGCCGGCATCACCTCCTCCACCAGCCTGATCTCGTTCCGCCTCGAAGAGGTCGCGAAGGCGCTGACCTCGGGCGCGGGCGCCTCCTACTGGTTCATGCTGGAGCCGCTGATGATGTCGAAGTCGATCTTCGACAAGCTGCCGAAGAACCAGCAGGACGTCCTGCTCGCGGTCGGCACCGAGCTCGAGACCTTCGGCCGCAAGGGCGCGCAGGATGACGACGTCGAGGTCGCAAAGGTCTACGAGAAGGCCGGCGCAAAGGTCTCGGTGCTCGATGCCGCGACGGTCGGCAAGTGGCGCGACATCGCCCGCGACACCGCGTGGAAAGACTACGGCGCCAAGACCGCGACCGCGGCCAACCTGCTCAAGCTCGCCTCCGACGTCGCGGCATGAGCCACGGTCCGCTGAGGGATCGTGACGACACGGCGAATGCTGCCGCAAGGACCGGACTTGCGGCAGCACTCGATCGCGGCCTCGCCATCCTCAACCGCATCATCGTCGCGTTCGCGGCACTGGCGCTGGTCGCCGCCTGCGCCATCCTGAGCTACAGCGTGCTGAGCCGCGCGCTGTTCAAGGCCGCCAATTACTGGCAGGACGAGGCCGCCGTGTTCCTGCTGGTCGGCGCCACCTTCATGACGGCGGCCTATGTGCAGCAGAACCGCGGCCACATCGGCATCGAGGCCTTTGTCGGCCTGCTGTCGCCGCTCGCGAACAGGATCCGGCTCTGGATCGTCGACGCCGTGACGTTCCTGTTCTGCACCTTCTTCGCCTGGAAGTCGTGGACGCTGGCCCATGAGGCCTATGTCGACGGTCAGGTCTCGAACTCGATGTGGTCGCCGCCGCTCGCGATTCCCTATTCACTGATGGCGCTTGGCATGAGCCTGCTCTGCGTCCAGATCCTCGTGCAGCTGGCGCTGCCGTTCGCGGGAGCCAAGCGTCCATGAGCGTTTTCGGTATCGGTATCGCTTACGGGGTCGCGACGCTGCTCGTGATGTTTTCGGGCATGCCGATTGCTTTTGCCCTTGGCGCCGTCGCGGTCGTGTTCATGGGCATCTACATGCCCGCGGCATCGCTCGATACCGTGACGCAGAATGTCTACGAGGAGATGGCCTCGATCACGCTGCTGTCGATCCCGCTCTTCATCCTGAAGGGCGCGGCGATCGGCAAGTCGCGGGCCGGCCAGGATCTCTATTCGGCGCTGCACGCCTGGCTGCATCGCGTGCCCGGTGGCCTCGGCGTCGCCAACGTCTTCGCCTGCGCGCTGTTTGCGGCGATGGCGGGCTCCTCACCCGCGACCTGCTCGGCGATCGGCTCGGCCGGTATTCCCGAGATGCGCAAGCGCGGCTATTCCGGCGGCTTCGCCGCCGGCATCATCGCCGCCGGCGGCACGCTCGGCATCCTGCTGCCGCCGTCGATCACCATGATCCTGTTCGCGGTCGCCGCGGAAAAGTCGCTGGGACGGCTGTTTCTCGCCGGAATCGGCCCCGGCCTGCTGCTGGTCTCGCTGTTCGGCTTCTATGCCGTGATCCGCTTCCGCCAGGAATATGCCGCGGCCGAGGCCGCCTATAAGAACGGCGGCCCGGAAGCGGCGATCCTCGCCCGCGACGAATATACGCTCGCCGAGCGCTTCAGCGTGCTGCCGAGGGTGCTCCCCTTCGTCCTGCTGCTCACCGGCGTCATGGCCGCGCTCTATGGCGGCTATGCCACGCCGTCGGAAACGGCCGGCCTTGGCGGCCTGCTGGCGCTGGCGCTGATCGCCGCGATCTACGGCGTCTGGCGGCCGGAAGATCTCGGCCCGATCATGAAGTCGACGATCCGGGAATCGACGATGCTGATGATGATCATCGGCATGTCGCTGCTCTATTCCTATGTGATGAGCTATCTCCACATCTCGCAATCGGCGGCCGAATCTGTCGTCGCGATGCATCTGCCGCGCTGGGGGCTGCTGTTTGCGATCCTCGTCATGGTGGTCGTGCTCGGCTTCTTCCTGCCGCCGGTCTCGATCATTCTCATGACCGCGCCGATCATCCTGCCACCGCTACGTGCGGCCAATTTCGACATCATCTGGTTCGGCGTGGTCATGACCATTGTGATGGAGATGGGGCTGATCCATCCGCCCGTCGGCCTCAACATCTTCGTCATCCGCAACGTCGCGCCGGACATTTCGCTGAGCGAAGTGATCTGGGGCACGCTGCCCTTCGTGCTGCTGATGATGGGTGCCGTGCTGCTGCTTTGCCTCGTGCCGGAGATCTCGACCTGGCTGCCGGATCTGGTGATGGGGCCGGACGGGAGCAGGTAGGCACACTGCCGTACGGTGGGCAAAGGCGCTTAGCGCCGTGCCCACCATCTCTCAACGATCGCACCCCTGAATGGTGGGCACGGCGCGACGCGCCTTTGGCCACCCTACGAGACCTACGAACTGGCCCGCTTCTTCTTCGCATTCAGCGCTGTCGCGACGCGGCTCACCGGCGGTTTGCCAAGTACTCCGCTCATCTCGTTCGTCGCCGCCAGCAGCTTCTCCATATCCACCCCCGTCCTGATCCCCATGCCCTCGAGCATGTAGACGACATCCTCGGTCGCGACATTGCCCGTGGCACCTGGCGCATAGGGGCAACCGCCGAGGCCGCCCGCGGCGGCATCGATCACGCGGACGCCCTCCTCCAGGCCGGCGTAGAGATTGGCGAGCGCCTGGCCATAGGTGTCGTGGAAATGCATCGCGAGGTTCGCGGCGGGAATCTCGGCGGCCACCGCGCGCAGCATCTCCTTGGCCTTGTCAGGCGTGCCGACGCCGATGGTGTCGCCGAGCGAGATTTCGTAGCAGCCGAGCTCCCACAGCGTGGTCGCAAGATCGGCAACCGCCTTCGGCTTGATCTCGCCGTCGAAGGGACAACCGAGCACGCAGGAGATATAACCGCGCACCTTGACGCCATCGGCCCTGGCGCGCGCCAGCACCGGCTTGAACCGCTCGATGGACTCCGCGACCGTGCAGTTGATGTTGGCGCGCGAAAAGCCTTCGGAGGCTGCCGCGAACACCGAGACCACGTTTGCGCCGGCGGCGCGCGCGGCGTGATAGCCCTTTTCGTTCGGCACCAGCACGTGGAATTCGGCGTTCTTCACGTGGCTAACGCCGCGCAGCACGGCATCCGAGCTCGTCATCTGCGGAATCGCCTTGGGTGAGACGAAGGCGCCGACCTCGACCGTATCGAGACCGGCTCCAACCAGCGCCTCGATGAAGGCAATGCGGGCCTCGACGCTGACGGGCGTCTTCTCGTTCTGGAGGCCGTCGCGCGGCCCCATCTCGATGATGCGGACGGGATCGCTCATGTCACTCCCCGGAAGCCTCGACCACGGCGAGCTCGACGCCCTCCTGGACGATGTCGCCGACCTTGCATTTGATCGACTTCAGCACGCCGGCATAGGGCGCGCGCAGCGTCTGCTCCATTTTCATGACCTCCAGTGTCAGGATCGGCGCGCCCTTCTCGAGCTTCGCCCCCTCCTCGGCCAGCACGGCAACGACCGTGCCCGGCAACGGGGCTGCGATCTTGTCCGCGCCGGCCTGTTCCTCGGTCTCGCCGCCGAACGGATCGACCCAGTGCAGGTCGAAGCGTCCATTGCGCGTGCGCAAGTACAGCTCGTGGCCGTCGATCACGGCCGCGACGGAGGATTTCACACCGTCGAGCGTCAGGTCGAAGCCGCCATCCTTCCGCGCAACCGTGAACGCCAGCTCGCGCTCGCCGATCACCAGCGTTGACGGTCCGCTTCCGTAATTCAACGTCACTTTCAGCTCGGGCCCGTGGCCGACGCGGAAGGCAAAGCTGCGCTGGCGACGGCCGAGGGGCATCCAGCCAAAGGTCTGCCACGGCGATTTCGCCTCCCCTTGCGCGACCTGCCGCTCGTCATTGACGATCGCGGCGACTGCAGCGCACAGCTCCAACTCACCGGGCGCCGGCGCTCCCGAGGTCAGGGCTGCCAGCTCGCGCTCGATGAAGCCGGTGTCGATCGCATTCGCCCGCACCTTCGGGTGCGTGATCAGCGCCGACAGGAACGGAATGTTGGTGACGATGCCACGGACGTCCGAATCTTCCAGCCCACGGTTGAGCCGGTCGATCGCAACATCGCGCGTTGGCGCCCACGCGATCATCTTAGCGAGCATGGCGTCATAGTACGGCGAGACCGTATCGCCCTCTCGATAGCCGGCGTCGATGCGCAAGCCACCGGTCTCCGCAGGCAGCCGCCAGGTCGAGATCTTGCCGACCGAGGGCATGAAGTTCTTGGTCGGGTTTTCCGCGTAAACGCGGGCCTCGACGGCGTGGCCGTTGAGCTTGATCTCGTCCTGCTTCAGCGGCAGCGCCTCGCCGAAGGCGACGCGCAGCTGCCACTCCACGAGGTCGATCCCGGTGATCAGCTCCGTCACGGGATGCTCGACCTGGAGACGCGTGTTCATCTCGATGAAGAACACGTCCTTGCCGTCGGAGACGAACTCGATGGTGCCGGCGCCGACATAGTTCACCGCGCCCGCCGCTTTTCGCGCGGCGGCACAAACAGTCTCGCGCTGGGCGGCATTGAGGGTCGGCGACGGCGCCTCCTCGATCACCTTCTGGTGGCGGCGCTGCAAGGTGCATTCGCGTTCGAACAGCGACAGCAGATTGCCGTGGCTGTCGCCGATGATCTGCACCTCGATATGCCTGGGATTGTCGACATATTTTTCGATCAGCATGCGATCGTCGCCGAACGCGGCCTTGGCTTCGCGCTTGGCGCTGACAATCGCGGGCGCAAGCTCGGCCGCCGAGCGGACGATGCGCATGCCGCGGCCGCCGCCGCCGGCCGAGGCCTTCACCAGGATGGGGAAGCCGATCTTGTCCGCAGCCTTCGACAGCGTGGCGTCATCCTGGGCCTCGCCGTGATAGCCGGGCACCAGCGGCACGCCGGCCTTCTCCATCAGCGCTTTCGAGCCGGACTTCGAGCCCATCGCGGTCATCATCTCGGCGGTCGGGCCGACGAAGACGAGGCCGGCATCGAGGCAGGCCTGTGCGAATTCGGCGTTCTCGGACAGGAAGCCGTAGCCGGGATGGACGGCCTCCGCCCCGGTCTTGCGCGCAGCCTCGATCAGCCGCTCCACATTGAGATAGCTGTCGCGGGCCCGCGCAGGCCCGAGCAGCACGGCTTCGTCGGCGAGCGCGACATGCATCGCGTCGCGGTCGGCCTCGGAATAGACCGCGACGGTGCGCAAGCCCATGGCGCGGGCGGTGCGGATGACGCGGCAGGCGATCTCGCCGCGGTTGGCGATCAGGAGCGTGCGAAAACGGCGGTAGAGCTTTGAGCGGTCCATCGCATCACATCCTGAACAGGCCGAATTTCGTAGGTTCAATGGGCGCATTCGACGCCGCTGAGAGGCCGAGGCCAAGCACGAGCCGCGTGTCGGCCGGGTCGATCACGCCGTCGTCCCAAAGACGCGCGGTCGCGTAATATGGATGCCCCTGGCTCTCATATTGCGCGCGGATCGGCTCGCGGAATTTGTCTTCCGCTTCCTTCGACCAGCTATCGCCCTTGGCCTCGATGTTGTCGCGGCGGACCTGACTCAGCACCATCGAGGCCTGCTCGCCGCCCATCACCGAGATGCGCGCATTCGGCCACATCCAGAGGAAGCGCGGCGCGTAGGCACGGCCGCACATGCCGTAATTGCCGGCGCCGTAGGAGCCGCCGATCACGACGGTGAATTTCGGCACCGAGGCGGTCGCCACAGCCGTCACGAGTTTCGCACCATCGCGCGCGATGCCGCCGGCCTCATATTTCTTGCCGACCATGAAGCCGGTGATGTTCTGCAGGAACACCAGGGGTATGCCGCGCTGGCAGCACAGCTCGATGAAATGGGCGCCCTTCAGCGAACTCTCGCTGAACAGGATGCCGTTGTTGGCGATGATGCCAACGGGATAGCCCCAGATGTGCGCGAAGCCGCACACCAGCGTCGTGCCGTAAAGCTTCTTGAACTCGTCGAATTCGGAACCATCAACCACGCGCGCGATGATGTCGCGTACGTCGAACGGCTTGCGGCCGTCGACCGGCACCACCCCGTAGATCTCCTCCGCAGCGAACAACGGATCGCGCGGCGGATGCATGTTAAGGTTCGGCCGCGTCGATGGTTTCAGCGTACCGACGATGCGGCGGGCGATGCCGATCGCGTGCGCATCGTTCTGGGCGTAGTGATCGGTCACACCCGACTGCCGCGAGTGCACGTCGGCGCCGCCGAGCTCTTCCGCGGTCACCACCTCACCGGTCGCGGCCTTCACCAGCGGCGGGCCGCCGAGGAAGATGGTGCCTTGATTGCGCACGATGATGCTCTCGTCCGACATCGCCGGCACATAGGCGCCGCCGGCGGTGCAGGAACCCATCACGATCGCGATCTGTGGGATGCCAGCTGAGGACATCTGCGCCTGGTTGTAGAAGATGCGGCCAAAATGCCGTTCGTCCGGAAAGATCTCGTCCTGCAGCGGCAGGAAGGCGCCGCCGGAATCGACCATGTAGACGCAGGGCAAATTGTTCTGCCGCGCGATGTCCTGCGCGCGCAGATGCTTCTTCACGGTCATCGGATAATAGGTGCCACCCTTGATGGTGGCATCGTTGGCGACGATCACGCATTCGCGGCCCGAGATGCGTCCCACGCCGGTGACGATGCTCGCCGAATGCACGTCGCCGCCATAGAGGCCGTGGGCCGCCAGCGGCGACAGCTCCAGGAACGAGGTCCCGGGATCGACCAGAAGATCGACGCGTTCCCGCGCCAGCATCTTGCCGCGCGACGTGTGGCGATCTCGCGAAGCCTCGCCGCCGCCGCCGGCAACCTGGCTGAGCTTTTCACGCAAATCGGCGACGAGCGCGCGCATGGCGTCGGAGTTGCGCGCAAAATCAGATGAAGATGGATCGATGCTGGAATGGAGCGGCATGTGGTCCCGCGTTTCCTATGACGTGGTTGCGTGGAGGATTTAGGCCGTTTCCGCCATCAGCTCGCGGCCGATCAGCATGCGGCGCACTTCGGACGTGCCCGCGCCGATCTCGTAGAGCTTGGCATCGCGCCAGAGCCGGCCGACCGGAAACTCGGATGTGTAGCCGACGCCGCCCAGCGCCTGGATCGCCTCGCCCGCCATCCACGTCGCCTTCTCGGCGGAATAGAGGATCGCGGCCGCGGCGTCCTTGCGCAAGCTGCGCGCGTGATTGGCGCGGTCGCAGGCCTTTCCCACGGCGTAGACATAGGCGCGCGTGGCCTGCCAGGTCGAATACATGTCGGCGAGCTTGCCCTGCATCAGCTGGAAATCGCCGATCGGCTGGCCGAACTGTTTTCGTTCATGCATGTAGGGCACCACCGCGTCCATGCAGGCCGCCATGATCCCGAGCGGGCCGCCGGAGAGCACCGCGCGCTCATAGTCGAGGCCTGACATCAGCACCTTGACGCCCTCGCCCACGCCGGCGAGCACGTTCTCCTCAGGCACCTCGCAGTCGTCGAAGAACAGCGGATAGGTATTGGAGCCGCGCATGCCGAGCTTGTCCAGATGCTGGCCGTGGGTGAAACCCTTGAAGCCTTTCTCGATCAGGAAGGCGGTCATGCCACGCGGGCCGGCGTCCGGATCGGTCTTGGCGTAGACGACCAGTACGTCGGCATCGCCGCCGCTGGTGATCCACATCTTAGAGCCGTTGAGGACGTAGCGGTCGCCGCGCTTGTCGGCTCGCAACTTCATCGAGACCACGTCCGATCCGGCACCGGACTCGGACATCGCGAGCGCGCCGATATGCTCGCCTGAGATCAACTTCGGCAGATAGCGCTGCCGCTGCGCGTCATTGCCATTGCGGCGGATCTGGTTGACACAGAGGTTGGAGTGCGCGCCGTAGGACAGCCCGACCGCGGCCGAGCCGCGCGAAATCTCCTCCATGGCGACGATATGGGCGAGATAGCCCATGTTGGAGCCGCCGTATTGCTCCGGCGCGGTCATGCCGAGCAGGCCGAGATCGCCAAAGCGCTTCCAGAGATCGGCCGGGAACAGGTTTGCTTTTTCGATCTCCGCCGCGCGCGGCGCCACCTCCGCCTCGACAAAGGCGCGCACGGTGTCGCGCAGCATGCTGATGTCCTCGCCCAGATCGAAGTCGATGCTCGGGATGTTCAAGGCGATTCCCTCCGGATTTCTTATCGGCCCCGAACCTACCCTCGCCCGGGCGCCGTGGCGGTCGAAAAGGTTGCATTTTCCGCCAAGTTTGGCGAGGATTTTCCAAAGGACTCCCGATGCCCTTTCAGGCCGCAACCGCGACGCCCCGCCGCGCCATGACCCCCGCCGCCTTTGTCCGCGGCGTGGTCGCGGCCTATGCCCGCTATGGGCGGGATCCGGCCGAGGCCCTGAGCAAGGGGCAGGTCCTGTCCGACCTCATCGGATCGACCGACGGGCGGGTCACCGCGGCGCAATTCGAGGCGTTGGCGGGCCACGCCATGCGCGAGCTCGACGACGAGGCGCTCGGCTGGTTCTCGCGGAAGCTGCCTTGGGGCACTTACGGCATGCTGTGCCGCGCTTCGATCACCGCGCCCACTCTCGAGGTCGCGCTGAAGCGGTGGTGCCGGCATCATCGCCTGCTGACAGAGGACGTGCTGTTCGAACTTGCGGTCAGCGGCGAGACCGCGACCATTTCCCTTCGCGAGCAGCGCGATCTCGGACCCTTGCGCGAATTCTGCCTCGTCACCCTGCTCCGCTATGTGCTCGGCTTCTCCTGCTGGGCGGTGGATTCCGCGATCGCGCTGCGTGCGGCGGAGTTTCCCTATTCCGAGCCCGGACACGTCTCGGTCTATCCGACCATCTTCTGCAAACAATTCCGCTTCGATGCTGACGGTGCCCGCATCGTCTTCGACAAGCATTATCTCTCGCTGCCGCTAACCCGCAGCGCCGCCGACCTCGACAGCATGCTCAAGGGCGCGCTGCGGCTGACCGTGCTGCCCTATCGCCGCGACCGTTTGCTGGTCGAGCGTGTCAGGCGCGTGCTCCGCGCGGCGCGCGGACGCATTCTCGGCGCGGAGGATGTCGCAAGCGAGCTCGCGCTCTCCACCCGCACCATGCACAGGCGGCTCCGCGAGGAAGCCACCTCGCTGCGCGACCTCAAGGAGGAAGCCAAGCTCGAGCTCGCCAAGCAGGAGCTGATGCGCGGCCGCACGCCGATCAAGCGGATCGCGGAGATCGCCGGTTTCCGCAACGAAAAGAGTTTTTCGCGGGCTTTCCGCAGCTGGACCGGCGCCTCGCCGCGCGAATTTCGCGGCCGGTATCGCTGAAGGGCGCAGTCGCCGTCCTATCCTGCCGGCACCGCAGCCGCGATCTCCTGCAGCGGCAGCGGCACGTCCTTCGCGACACCCAGCACCGGAAAGCTGCGCACGTTCTTCACGTTCGGCATGGCGGCAAAATGCAGCAGCTGCTGGCGCATGCTCTCGACGCTCGGCGCGACGCATTTCAGGAGATAGTCGGTTTCGCCCGAAATGCGCCAGCACTGCTGGATGCGCGGGATCGCAGCGATCGATCCCTCGAACGCCTCCAGCACCGGCTGGGCCTGGCTGCCAAGCTGGATCGAGACGAACGACATCACCTCATAGCCGAGCAATCGCTCGTCGATGACGGCACGCACCGCGCGGATCACGCCGCGGCTGAACAGCGATTTGAGCCGCCGCAGACAGTTCGGCGCAGACACGCCGACGCGCAGCGCCAGTTCGTTATTGCGAACCCGCCCGTCCTGCTGCAGCTCGGATAAGATCTTCAGATCGACGCCGTCGAGCTGGTCACGCCCGGCCATCCCCCCACCTCGTCATGGTCCCCTCACGCGGACCAGCGAAGCATGCGGCGGAATGGGTGCCAAGGGCTCTCCGCGGGGACGGACGACGTTAAGCCTCAGTGCGTCCAGGGCTCGCCGCGACGGAAGGAGAAGTTGTCGGCATACGCGACCTGGCGGTGCAGCGATTCCTTCGGCTCGATCACCTGGTAGGCGATGCCCTTGCGCTCGCAATAGGCGATCGCCTCGTCCTTGGTGTGGAAGTGCAGCGTGATCTGCTGCTTCATGTCGCCGGACGAGGTCCAGCCCATCAGCGGCTCGACCGCACGCGGCTGCTCCGGCTCGTAATCGAGCTGCCATTCCTTGGTCTTGGACCGGCCGGATTGCATCGCGTTCTTGGCGGGCTTGAAAATGCGTGCGGTCATTGGCGGTCCGGCCTCTTGGTCTTTTCGTTCGATTTTAATGCGTCACGGTAGCGATTGGTGGAAACCGCGGGCATAGTATAGAGACACCTTTCGGGAACTGATCGGTGATTCCGGGCCCCCGGGTCCCTCACCGACGGGTATAGTCATTATGCTGCACTGTGACAATTGCGTACCCGCCGTCCGCCCGGGAATCCCGCCCGGCGGCCAAATCTTGCCAACATCTGCCTCGCCGACATCAGCGTATCCGTCCCCTTCGAGAGCTCCCGTCGCATGGCCTTCCTGAACATCAACGCCACGCTGCCCGAGAAGGGCCGTGACCTCAGGCTCGACCTGTTTCGCGGCATCGCCAACTGGGCGATCTTCCTCGACCACATCCCCGACAACGTCGTGAACTGGATCACGACGCGCAATTACGGCTTTTCCGACGCCGCCGACCTGTTCGTCTTCATCTCCGGCTATACGGCCTCGTTCGTCTATGCCCGCATGATGCTGGAGCGCGGCTTCATCGTCGGCGCCACCCGTCTCACCAAGCGGGTCTGGCAGCTCTATGTCGCCCACATCATCCTGTTCGTGATCTACATCGCCTCGATCAGCTATCTGGCGCTGCGCTTCGGCGATTCCGAGATGATCAACGAGTTCAACGTCGCAGGCCTCGTCGACAACGCCACCGAGACGCTGCGCCAGGGCCTGTTCCTGCGCTTCAAGCCGCTCAATCTCGACGTGCTGCCGCTCTACATCGTGCTGATGGGCCTGTTTCCGCCGGTGCTGTGGTTCATGCTGCGCAAGCCCGACCTGACGATGGTGCTCTCCATCATCCTGTGGCTGACGGCGCGTCACTTCAGCCTGAACCTGAACGCCTACCCGGCCGGCCAGTGGTACTTCAACCCGTATTGCTGGCAGGTGCTGTTCGTGTTCGGCGCCTGGTGCGCGATGGGCGGCGCGCGCCGCTCGGGCAAGCTGATCAACTCGCCGATCACGTTGTGGCTTTGTCTTGGCTATCTCGCGTTCGCGCTGATCATGACCATGGCCGGCCGCTTCCCCACCCTCGGAGGCATGTTCCCGGAATGGCTGTTCTCGACGTTCAATCCGAACGACAAGACCAACCTCGCGCCCTACCGCTTCATCCACTTCGTCGTGATCGTGATCCTGGTGATCCGCTTCGTGCCGAAGGAGTGGCCGGGCCTGGAGTGGAAGATCTTCGATCCGGTGATCGTCTGCGGCCAGCAATCGCTCGCCGTGTTCTGCGTCGGCGTGTTCCTGTCCTTCGTCGGCCATTTCGAGTTGTCGATGAGCTCGGGTTCGCTGTTCGCGCAGCTCTTCGTCTCCATCGCTGGCATCGCGATCATGACGACGGTCGCCTATTACATCTCGTGGTCGAAGCGGCAGGACAAGCCGCTGAAACCGCCGCCGGCGAAGCCCGCGGCTACCCCGGCGGCCAAAGCAGCTTGAAAAAGGCTGCTTGAAAAAGGCCGCCTGAGACACGCGGCGGCGGAAGCCTCAGGCCGCCGCCTCGCCGTCGTATTCGGTGAACTTCTTGTAGATCCAGTCACGGCCGTCGTGACGGCGCCAGACCTTGCCGTAGACGAGTTGCCCGTTGATTGAGCGGCGCGGCACGATCACGGTCCAGAGGTGCCAGATCTCGGTCCAGTTCGACCGTTGGCGAAGTGTTTTGGAGGTGAGATCGAAAGTCATGGCGGACAACTCGCGCGAAACGAAACGCCGCGACGAATGTGATCTCGTGTGAGCCGCAGATGCGGCATCGTCGCGTGCCGGGACCGGTTTGATACCAGCCTTCAAAACCGCCGCAACGACGGCTCGTGCTTAACCTAACCGATCAACCTTACCTGGCCCACACTTGCCCACAGACCGCCGCCTTGCCGGTTGAAACGCCTGCCTATCTTTTCTAAGATGCATGCGCGATTTGAGAATGAGTGCGCCGTTTCCGAAAGCGCGCCTGGTTGATTTCAAGCTGAATTTTTCAAACGACTGACTGCAGGTCGATGATCATGAATTTGCAATTTGCGCATTTGCATCTGGCGATGGTTTCATCGCCCGCGATACCCGTTGCCAGGCCGCCCCACGAGAGGTCGACGAGGGCTGCCAACGACAATTATCCGGTCTGGCCGCTGATCCCGTTTCCGGCCGGCTGGTATGCCTCGGGCTGAGCCCTCAAAAGCGCAACGCCGCGCAAGCGGAATATCATCGCTTGGCGGCGTCCGTTTAGACATTGGGCGCTGAAATCCCCAACACTGTTATGTCTGTGGTGACGGCCAAAGGTTCGATGAAGCTTTGGTAATTCTGCGCGGGATAACCTGTTTTAACTCCAGCAAAAATCGCACAGAGATCGCGTCCATCAAAGAACAAACGCTGAGGGGTTCGGCGTCGCGTTTGAACGCGCCCTCCGGTCAGTGATTGATCAGCGTTCAGACCCCGCTGCTCGCGGCCGACGCGCTGTTCGCGTTGGCACTGGAGCTCAGCGCACCTTGCGAATTGTAGGTCTGTCCCGGCTGGTTGCCCTGGCTGGCCTGCGAGCTGGCGGGGGTTGTCTCCACCTCGGTCGTCCCATCGGAATAGGTGATCGTCGTCGTCGTCATCCCGTTCACGGTGGTCGAGACCTCGCTGACGACCGTCTTGGACGAGCCGCCGCTGCCGCCCGAGCCTGAGCTTCCGCCCGCCGATTGCGCGGACGACGTCGCAGACGTCGACGAGGCCGCTGATGTCGACGACGTCGCAGACGTCGATGATGTTGCCGACGTCGACGAAGCCGCCGAGGACGAATTCGCTGATGTTGACGGCGTTGCCGTCACCGCCGCGGAAGATGAAGCAATCGCACTGATCGACATGAGAACCTCGCCTGAAGAAAGCTGAGTGCGGCGCCGCTTGAGCGCCTGCTCTCCCCTTCAACGCGGCAGGCGCCAAATTCAGGCGTCAGGATCGCGACGAAATTTCAGTGCGAGGAAACAGGAACTGATGGTCGGGGCGGCCGCCGTTCAAACCGCCGCCCCGCGCGCCTCAGTACTTCGCGATCAACGGGCCGCCGAAGCGATAGTTAAGGCGCACCAGGCCCATGTCGACGTCCTGGCGAACATGAATGGTGCTCGCAGCGCCGGCCGGGACTGCCGCCAGCGTGGTGTCCTTGCTGTTCAGGAAGATGTGGTCGTATTCGACGCCCACCGACCAGTTCGGCGCAAAGCCAAACTCGAGGCCAGCACCAACCGTGCCACCCCAGCGCGTCTCCTTGCCGGTATCGGCCACGGCACCGGCGAAGAACACATCGTATTTGTCGCTCACAACCGCAGCGCCGCCCTTAACGTAGGCAAGGACGTTGTTCCAGGCATAGCCAACCTGGCCGGTGATCAGCCCGAACGCATCGATCCGGGTCCGGATGCTTCCGCCACCGAAGGGATTGCCACCGACCGGCGTGATGTTGCTGCCGGAGAAGTCGGCCCAGTTGCCCTGCCCTTCGAGACCGAAGACCCAATTGGCTGATTGCCAGCGATAGCCGACCTGGCCGCCGACGGTGCCGCCGGTGGAATTGTGACACCCCTGGGGGATGGAGCCGCCGGGGAACACGAGGTCCCAGCAGGTGTGCGCGGAACCGCCGCCGCCGTTGATACCGATGTAGAAGCCGCTCCAGTCGTATATCGCTGCGATCATCGGCGGCGCCTTGGTGTACGGACGCGCGGCAAGATCGGCAGAGAGCGCGCTGCTGGCGCTCATCGCCAGAATGGCGATCGCGAGTGGCAATTTTTTCATTGAATGATGTCCCCCAAGAATGGTTGCGGAAAAACTACCACTCTTTCCAGATTCGAGGTGTTACCCGGGAGGCACACTCGCAAAAGGTGTGCGTGCCCATGTGCATCGAGAAGGGTACCCGCCGATCGACATCGATTTCCGGCCGAACAGCAGCAACCTATTTTGCTGCAACGAGTTGCATGAGCTTCCCGACTGTCCGGTGCGGACGTAAGCGCGCCGGCATGGACGGCCGGATGGTCTCACGTCCGTGTGAGTTGGAGCGCGGCCGGTGAATTTTCGCGAGCGAACGGAGACCAATGAACAGCAGGCCGTCGGCCAAGGGGATGCTGTGAGCCAAGTTGAGACGACCGAGAAACTGTCCGAGGCAGAGGAGCCCCGGACGTCGCTGTTTGCACTGTGCGGGCTTGGGATCGCGGCGATCGCGATGGTGGGATGGATCTGCGCGCTGGGCTGGCTGGCCTGGCGCCTGGGCGAGTGGCTGCTGTCCTGACCCCTGAGCTGGCCGGCTGCAATATGCCGGCCGCTTCCGATCACATCAGTAGTGGTAGTTCAGGCCGATCGTCGCGGCATGGATCGTGTCCTTGAGATGGGCCACGGTGATGCCTTCGACCGGGCTGATCAGCTGTATCGGGCCCTTCGTGCCGAAGTCGTGGTAATTGTATTCGACGTTGGCCGACCAGCTTGACGCAAACGCCCATTCCACACCCGCACCCAATGTCCAGCCGGTCCGCATGACGGATGCGCTTGGATCGACCGCAAAACCAGTGGCCGGACTGATATACGCATCATCGATCTTCTCGTGAGTCCAGGCGACGCCACCTCGCCCATAGAACAGCCAGCCTGAGCCATAGGCGTAGCCGAACCGTGCGGTGACCGAGGCGAGAAAATCGTTCTTGAGGCCGAACTGCGATGGCACCACGAGGTTGCCGAGCGCAGGAAATCTGACATTGCTGGCGTGTTGGCTCGAAAGGCTCGACCATGCGGCCCGGCCTTCGGCGCCGACCACCCAGTTCGATGCGAATTGATGGTCGCAGCCAGCCTGCCCGCCGCCGATAAAGCCGGCCGCGCCGAAATCAACCGTCGTGCGATCTTCGCTTGCACCGCCGCCGAGATGACCTCCGATGTAGCAGCCGGTCCAGTTGAAGGTGAGCGGCGCCAGCGGAGGCGCCTGCAGCGCATAATCAGCCGCAGATGCGGTCGTCGCAGCCAGAGCGAGAAGCGCCACGACCCAGAGAGTTTTGAACATGTCCGAACATTCCCCATTGCCCGCGCAGAGGTAAATCACGCGAGGCTGACGCGGAGGTTGTGTCGTGGACGAGTTGTCGCGGTAATGCTCAGGCCGCCGGACCAATGCCAGCGGCGGCGTACGGACATCCGCGCTTTTAGATCTCTAGGGGATGAAGAGGGTCCAAGCCCGGGACTGGTCGGGGCAGCTGGATTCGAACCAACGACCTGCAGTACCCAAAACTGCCGCGCTACCAGGCTGCGCTATACCCCGAATGTCCGGCGAGCCCCGTCGATACACGCTTCGGGAGGCGCCAGCAAGGCGGCAATCGCCCCGCCGCCAGCTCCCATTTCCGGACCTATTTGCTGCCGAACAGGGGGTGGCCGACGCGGTCGCCGGGACGGATGCCGTATTTCTGCGCTGTTCCCGCCACCACCTCGAGGACGGCCCGGGCGGGACCTCCCGACGAAATGATTTTGGTCGAGAGCGGCTCGGTATTCTCTGCGATGCGCAGGATGCGCCCGTCGGCACGAATGAAGATCATGTCGAGCGAGACATAGGTGTTCTTCATCCACATCGAGACTTCCTGTTCGGGATTGAAGTCGAACAGCATGCCTTTGCCGTCGGCCAATTCCTTGCGGTACATCAGCCCGGTCTGCTTCTCCTCGTCCGTGGTCGCGATCTCCACCGAGAACACCTGCACGCCGTTCTTGGTGACGATCTCGAGCGGCTGGAAGCTGGCGGCTCCGGCGGGCGCACTTGCGACGGCAAAGCCGACAACGACGAGAACGGCGGCAAGCCAGCCCCTGGCGAGGGACCAGACAATGTTTCGATCAAGCTTCATGGGATGGCACTCGGGACGGGCGCAAAGGCGTGGGACTGCGACAATCCATACGCGGCGATCGTGACAAAAGCCAGAAGCGCGCGACCCCGGGGCCGCGCGCGTCTGCTCACGAATACGAAAATGGGAAGCCGCTAGTGCGACTGGAGACCCGGCGATCCGGTCTCGGGATGGATCTCGGCGGCCATCATGCCCTTGGAGCCCGGCCCAAAGCGGACCAGCACGTACTGACCCGGCCGCAGCTCGGTCATGCCGAAGCGGCGCAGCGTCTCCATGTGCACGAAGATGTCGGGGGTGCCCTCGCCGCAGGTCAGGAAGCCGAAGCCGCGCAGCCGGTTGAACCATTTCACCTGGGCCCGCTCGAGCCCGCTGGTCGCGGTCACCGTGACGTGGGTGCGCGGCGGCAGCATCTGCGCGGGATGGATCGCGGTCGATTCGTCCATCGAGACGACGCGGAAGGCCTGATAGCCCTTGGCGCGCTGGATGCACTCGACAACGATCCGGGCGCCCTCGTACGCGGTCTGGAAGCCGTCGCGCCTAAGCACGGTAACGTGCAGGAGCACGTCGGGCCATCCATTGTCGGGAACGATGAAGCCGTAGCCCTTTGAGGCGTCAAACCATTTGATGACGCCATGAACCTCGACGAGGTTGGCGCTGCCCTCACCTAACCCGGTGAAGGGACTGAGCGCGCTGTCGCGACCGCCGCCGTGCTCGCCGGCTGCGGGAACTCCCAGCTTCTTGGACTCAAATCCGTCCGACGACCCCATAACCCCGGACCCCACACATGCCATGCAACCCGCCTCAATGGCGGCGTCGAATCACGCGTCTTTAGAGAACCTTCAGAGAATCTTCTCAATCGACGCGAATCTTTCGAATCAAAAGATAACACTCCCGGTTGCGAGGCATAGACAAAAAAGAGATTCGCCGGAACCTATGAACAGCTTGCACAGGCGCGAATCAAATTGATGCCTCAATTCCCGACAAAGGGCCCGAGTGCTTCGCCGATGTCGTGACGAATGACGAGGTCGGCTATGTCGTCCTGCTCGGTCGGCTCGCGATTGATGATCACCAAACGTGCACCGGCGTTCTTCGCCATCATCGGAAAGCCCGCTGCCGGCCACACCACCAGCGAGGAACCGATCGCGACGAAGAGATCGCAGGCCTGCGACAGCTCGGTTGCGCGCTGCATTTCATCCTCGGGCATCGCCTGACCGAACGAGATCGTTGCGGTTTTGACCGGCTCGTCGCATGCGGTGCAGTTGGGCGCGGCGCCGTCCCGATCGAAGCGCTGCTTCACCCAGTCGAGCTGGTAGGCCTGCCCACATCCGATGCAGCGCGCGTAAGTAGTATTGCCGTGAAGTTCAATCACGCGATCGGCGGCGAAGCCCGAGGCCTGATGCAGATTGTCGATGTTCTGGGTGATGACCGCGGGAATCTTGCCGGCGCGATGCAGCGAGGCGAGCGCGCGATGGCCGCGTCCGGGTTTCGCTGCGGCAAAGACCTCCTCCATCGCAAAGCGCCGGCGCCAGGATTCATCGCGCGCCTCCTGGCTCGCGACGAACTCGTCGAACTGGATCGGACGGTTGCGGGTCCAAATTCCACCCGGCGAGCGGAAGTCGGGGATGCCGCATTCGGTCGAGATGCCGGCGCCGGTGAACGGCACGATGATCTTGGCGCTTGCGATCATGTCGCCGAGCCGTTCAACACCGCTCTGAAGGTCTGATGCAATCACTCGCCGCCTCCTGATTTGCCGTCGCGCTCGCTGCAACATCTGCAAGCGACAAGATTGTTGACGCTGTTATCCACCGCCGCGCAAGTCGGGAGCGGCGATGGGGCGGCAATTTTTTCCGACCTTCGCTTATCACAATCCTGCAATGCCTCCTCCCCATTGACGCCCCAATCAGAAGCGCCAATGCATATGTTGACGCGACTCAACGTGATTGCGGCGGCAGTGCTTGAGTTCAGAAGTGGACACATATTCAAGTGGGGAGATTTGACATGACCGAAGACGAACAACGAAAGATCCGCGAACGCGAAGAGATCGCCGCCCGTGTCGCCGCCTTCCGTGCCACGCAGGAAAAATTCAAGCGCGAGCGCGACGAGTATTTCGTCTCGACGCTCGAGAACGCCCGCAAGGTGGAACGGCCCTCGCTCTGGCCGTGAGCTATCGCGCAAGCCCTGCGCCCACGAAAAAAGCCCGGAGCATCGCTCCGGGCTTTTCGATTCCTCAGCCGTTACCAGTGACGGTAGTAGTGGCGATGGTAGTACGGGCCGCCGTAATAGGCGTACGGGCCGGGGCTGTAATAAGCGGGGCCGCCATAATAGCCGTAGCCCGGACCGTAATAGCCATACGGATGGGACGCTGCGATGGCGCCTGCGGTAATCGCACCGGCGGCCAGACCGAACGCCAGACCCGGGCCGATGCCGCGCGCCTGCGCAGGTGCTGCGACCGCGGTCGCGCCGACGGCTGCGACGGTGGCAAGAACTGCGAGAGTCTTCTTCATGATCTCCTCCTTCATATCCGGGAAACAACGTCGCCGGCGCGCGATGGTTCGCCGGACGTGGAACCGCGCACCGCGAAAAAAATCGCGTCGCGAGGGGAACGATATCGGGAGGAGCGGATTGGACCTGCAAGTGCGGAAGCCTCCGCCATCCGGGTTGAGGCGACAGCACGAAGACCCCGTCAGCATCTCCGCGGTGCTGGCGGGGTTTTCAGTTTCAAAAGACAAAATGGCAGCAGAACTCAAGCGCTGCCAACGGGGCGGAGGTCGAGGAGGAGAGATTGCCGCTATCCGCTTTGCTGGCCCGCATTCGCAGGCTTGTTCCCAAATCCAACGCGCAGCATTACGACGAGATCGTCCGCAACTTCGGTGTCGGCGCGCTGCGCCCACCGCCGACGCCGATGAGCGACGGCGAGCTCGCCCGCGCCATTGCCGAGTTCCTCAAGGACTCGCCCTCGGCGCAGTCGGTTGCAGCGCTGGGCCGGCGGCTCGATCCCACCTCGCCGCTTTGAGCGGCACATTATAGGCGCGCGGGGAACGGGCACGCGGACTGCGTGTTGATCTCGCCTTCGGATACCAGGAGGCTCAACATGCCGGTGTGGCTCGATATCCTGCTTAATATCTCCGGCTATGCCGGCTTCGTCGCCCTCGCAACGCGCGGTTCCTCGTGTCAGCAGACGGGTGCGGACGATCTACAGTGACGGGAGTTCAGTTCGCGTGCGGCGGCTGTCCCGCCGTGCGCACCAGACGGTCGGCCTTGACCGCGACGCGCGTGTCTTCGTCCTGCGGCCGCAGCGAAAAACTGATCACCACGAAAGCGAGACAGAACAGCAGGCCTACGACGGCGACGCGTCGATAGGTCTGGCGGTCGCCCTGATAAAATGACGGTTCTAAAAACGGGGTCATTGGCAAAAATCGGTTTTCTTGTTGTCTTTGCCAGACACCTATCCCAACGCACAGCAAGCGCAACGCGATTGGGCTTTTAACCTAACCGAATAGGGTTATCGCGATCGCTGCAAGCTTCCGTTAGGAATTTGCAGGCGCCTCAGATCTCCGCCAGCCACTTCAGCGACGCGCGGAAACCGAGGCTGCGATGGCCGGCAACCAGCACCGTGCCGAACACCTCGGCCCCCTCCTCGCTGAACGTTCCCGAAAAACCGCTGGTCGCCTCGGTGCCGGCGAAAAGCGGCCTGACAAGCGGATCGGCGAACGGCGAATGCTGGTTGGTGGCGAGTTCGCCCTTCCAGGTGCCGTTGCCGACTGTGTAGGAGCCGCGCGACCAGAAGTACGGTCCGCCGCCGAGCAGCACGCCATCGCGCAAGATCAACACGCCGCTGTCGCGGCCCTTCACGCCGTCGAGCATGTGGATGTGGATGGAGTAGAGCCCGTTCTTCATCGATGCGACCGCCGTGGCCTGCTACGATAGCGCGGCGCATGGGAAGCGTCGAGACAACGAACTGCAGCTAGTCGCCGTCCAGCGACCGGCTTTGTTCGGGCTTCGACTCCATTTCGTTCCCAAAGAACGAATCGGAGTCGAGGAAAACCGTGCGAAACGATTCCTAACGATCGATGAAACGAAGCACCGTCAGAGACGACGATGACCGCGCGACGAAATCACTCAAGCCGCGCGCTTCGCATGGCCCTTCTCTGCGCTGCCCTTCTCCGAAAAGCATTCCAGGATCTGGATGCGGAGTTCTTCTGCGGCCGGGCCCTCGACCTTCCTGAGCTGGTTCCAGAGCCGGATCACTTCGCGCTGTTTCTCGACGGTCATGAGTCACCTCCAAAGCGGGTGACTCACTAGAACAAAATGAGAACAACAAGTCCAGTCCTCGCGCGAAATTTCCTGTGATGTCGCGTTGAACCTTTTCGGCGCGCCGGGGACCCATGGAGGCTGGGGATTTCAGCGCCCAGTCGCATGCCGGCGCCGCGATGGACGAACATACTCCGTCACCGCGGCGCTGTTGCTTTTTGGATTTTCAACCTTAAGTTAGGCAGATCGCTGACGGCCAGGCGCTGAAATCCCAACGCCGTCAGCAAGAGAGCCCCGTGCGCAAGCGCGGGGTTTTTCTTTTTGGAGATCGGGCGATGATTTTGCGGGGATCGCCGCGCACGATCTTGTCTCTGCGCGATGAACTTTTTCAGCGCTGGCGCGTCTAATAAATGAAGCTTCCCCCAGGCTTCACCCCCATCAGAAAACCCCGCTTCCCCCAGGCGGGGTTTTCCCCTTTTTGTCGACTGGGATCAGACCGAGTCCTTGGCGACCTTCAGCGGCGAGGCCTTGACCGACTTGCTCGCCGGCTTCGCAGCAAACTGCATCGGCTCCTTGGTGAAGGGATTGACGCCCATGCGGGCTTCGGTCGCAGGCTTGTTGACGACCGACATCTTCACGAAACCGGGAATGACGAACTCACCGGACTCGTTGAGCTCCTTGTAGCCGACGGTCGCCATGTATTCGATGACCGACTTCACGTCGTTCTTCGCAAGCTGCGTGCCTTCCGCAATTGCATCGATCAATTGGGTCTTGGTCATCTTTGCCATGTCTGGACTTCCTCTGAATTGGGTGCGCGCGAACTGCGACGTAGCTTTGTCCGGGAAGCGGTAAAACCACGCGGGCCGCGCGTCTGTTCATGCCTGTCGGCCACGAAGCAGCCGGGCTTAGAACCCATTGAGGCCGAAAACGCAAGCAGCAGTTCGAACTCGGTTCCGTAATGTTTCCGCCGGATCCTGGCGTCTGCAGCGGCGACAAATCGAATTCCGCAGCATCCCTAGAGAGTTCGCCAACCTTGCGGGATGCATCCGCGCCCGCGCGCGACTAGGTCTCCCGAGACACACTGCTGAGATATTTGGCCGGCGACTTTCCCAGTGCCTTCCTGAACATCGTGATGAAGGCCGTGACTGATTCATAGCCGAGATCGGCGGACACCTGCTGCACGCTCGCACCTGCAGCAAGCTCCCTGATCGCGACGATCAGATGCAGTTGCTGACGCCAGCGTCCGAACGTCAGCCCCGTCTCCTTCGCGACGAGACGCGCAAGACTGCTCTCGCTGAGCGCGACGTGATCGGCCCATTGCGCCAGCGTGCGCCGATCCGCGGGATTGTCCGCCAACGCGATCGCAATGCGCTTCAATCGCGGCTCGCGCGAGAGCGGCAGATGCAATTGCTGCACGGGCATCAGCGGCAGCTCGCCGAGCAGCACGCCGATCAGGCGCTCCCGCCTCGCCTCGTCATGCTGCGCGCCATCGGACAGCTCGACGATCAATTCGCGCAGCAACGGCGAGATCGAGATCGTGCAGCAGCGACCCGGCAGACCGACCAGTTCCGCCTCGATGTAGACGAAGAACAGATTTGCATTCGCAGTCGCGCGATTGCTGTGCGGCATGTCGCTTGGAATCCAGACCGCGCAATGCGGCGGCACCATCCACAGCCCGCTCGGAACGCGACAGATCACGCCGCCGCCGAGCGACACCACGAGCTGTCCCTTGCGATGCCTGTGATCAGGCACCTCCCCTTTGGTCCCGTCGGCATCGACGCGCACGGCAATGACCGGCGCGGCGCGGTCATCCACATCCAGCTCGAGCCAGGGGTATTGGAGCTTTTGCCTGATCATTGACGGTTTTTAGCGATCGGATGCAATTATGTATAAATTCATCCACCTGCAAAGTCGATAGATCTCAGGTCGCCCTTAGATAAGGAGACGCGACCGTGCATGGCTCGATCATCCCAACAGCAGCCCAACCGGGCCGAACCATTCGCACGCAAGCCGGCCTGGTGCGCGGCGAGCCACGCGATGCCGGCGGCGTGCTTGCGTTCAAAGGCATCCCCTACGCAGCACCGCCGGTTGGACCTCTGCGCTGGCGCGCGCCACAGCCGCCGATGCCGTGGATTGGCGAGCGCGATGCGCTGGCCTTCGGCCCGGCGTCGCTCTCGTCGCTCGAGAATGATCCGAGACCGGGACCGCGCGATGAGGATTGCCTCACTCTCAACGTTTTGACCGCCGCGAGAGAGGCTGACGAGAAGCGGCCCGTGATGGTGTGGATCCACGGCGGCGGCTTTCAGTTCGGCTCGTCGGCCAATCCCGCCACCGACGGAAGTCTGCTGGCGGCCAAGGGTGTCGTCGTCGTCAGCTTCAATTATCGCCTCGGCGTCCTCGGCTTTCTCGCCCATCCCGATCTCGATGCCGACGCGCCATCCGGCAATTACGGCCTGCAGGATCAACTCGCAGCACTCCGCTGGGTGCAATCCAATATCGCCGCGTTCGGCGGTGACCCCGATAACATCACTTTGTTCGGCGAATCCGCCGGCGCCATGGCTGTCGGGATTCTGATGGCGTCGCCGCTCGCACGCGGGCTATTCCACAAAGCGATCGGCGAGAGCGGCGCATTCTGGGATGGCCGGCACGGGCCGCTGCAGAGTTTTGACGAAGCTCGCGCGCGCGGCCTCGCCTTCACGCGCCGGCAAGGCGAAGCGTCGATCAGAGCCTTGCGCGCGATGCCGGCCGAGCAGTTGAATGCGGCAGCTCTCTGGAATTTCGAGCGCGACCACGTCACCGAGGCGTTCTCGCCGAGCATCGATCATCACGTCGTGCCTGATGTGCCCGCGCGCCGCTTCTCGCGCGGCGATCAGATGCACATCCCGCTGCTGGCCGGCTGGAACAGCGCGGAAGGATTCCCCTTCATGTCGCAATCCCTCCCCGCGCACTCCGCTCGAGCCTTTCGTGCTGCCGCCGAAAACATGTTCGGCAAGGAGCGACTGACGGACTTCCTGAGGCTTTACACCGCCAACACCGACGCACGAGCAAAAGCGTCGGCCGCCGCGCTCACCGGCGACATGGTCGTTGGCGAGCAATGCTGGCAGTGGCTGCGGCTGCATCAGGCAAGCGATCGCGCGCCCGTCTACGGCTACCACTTCAATTACACCTCGCCCTATACGCCGATCGCCTCGCACGTCACCGAGATCCCCTTCGTGTTCGGTACGCTGACGCCGCAGCGGGTGATCGGCAGCACCACGCCGCCGGCCGAAGCCGACCGCGCCCTCTCAGCGACCATGATGGACTATTGGGTGAACTTCGCGATGCGCGGCGATCCCAATGGGCCCGGCCTGCCCTCCTGGCCGGCTTATGATAAGAGCGATGTCGTGCAGATCCTCGGCAACACGATCGAAGCCCGCCGCAATCCGGACGCCGATCGATTCGGCTTCCTCGGCAGCTTCAGGGAGGATGGCGTGCTTCCGATACGCTGGCGGGAGGCGGGTTAGCACGATGACTGCAATATGGGTTCTCTTTTCGAACCTTTTCCTGCATAATGCTGCATGGCAAAAACAAAAGTGACCTTCAGAGCCGTCCGGATTGCAGACGGCGAGTGGAAAATTCTGGCGGATTACCCCGACCACGAACAGCGCGAAATCTCAGGCTTCACCAGCAAGGCGGATGCCGACGACTGGATGAACGGAGATCGCAAGATCGCGTGGCTCCGCTCCCAGGGCTACGCCAAGTGACTTAGCGAAGTGACTGAGCCAGTGAGCTACCTTCCCGTGAGGTAGCTTCGTCACCTCGTCGTGAAACTTGTGACTCGACAGACATTGTTCAGACTCTGGTAACCCAACGCATCCACTCTCCATTCAGTATCGTTGCGTTGGAGTACCCCACAGTGCTGGATTTTGACGAGCTGCGTGAACTCGCAGCCGATGTTCGCGTGTTTGTCGATGTCGCCGAAGACAAGGCCGAGGCGCTCAGGGCCGTGATCGGCGCCTATGACGTGGTGCTGGCGATCTTCCCGTCCGGAGACGGCATGGGCCTCCACGTCATCAAGGGCAAAGAAATCCTCGACAAAATCGCGAAATCACGCACGTACGCGGCCTACAGCCACACGGCGATTGCGGTTCCCGACCTCGAGCATGCCGAAGTGCTGAAGCTGCTGACGACGGCGGCGCCGGTCGTGCAACGGATCGCAGCCTAGTTGCAGGCGGCGATTTCGTGTCCCGATCCATCACGGGACGCAGACCGGCGTCACGGTAGCTCGCGGATGCACCTTGCCGAAACGTCCCGCTTCAGTGCCCCCACACAGCGGCCACGAAGCCAATCGCGATCAAGCCGATGCCGATGATGACAGTCGCGACTTCGGCGGCGTTGTCCACACCGAACAATTTGACGATGGCGGTCCCGACCGCACTGAGGACGATGTCGAACACCAGGCTGAACAAGGCGTCAAACATGGCCGCTCATCCTGCCTTGCCTTGACGGACGTCATGCACGACGTCGCCGATGGTGCTGCCCACGACCATCGCGGCGACGACAGGCCAGCCGGCAGACGCCAGCAGGATGGCGCCATAGCGCATGCCCTGGTCCGGATGCTCTAGGCTATCGACTGCGGCGAAGAACAGCACCGCGATCGGGCAGCCGACGACATATCGTTTGAACCAGTTCACGGCGAAAGACCTCGTTTCCAGGCATTCGTCGCGTCACGCTGCATCCCGGTTCATCAGGCCGGCCATCTCGCCGGCGCAGGACGATCGCGCATGGCATTTTGCACGACCTGAGTGCGCGCCTCGTCCTTCGAGACGACCGCTTAGCGGTCTCCTCAGGATGAGGCTAAGCGGCATCGGTGCTCGGAAAAGGGGACGGCCGCACATTCGGTCCTCATCCTGAGGGCCCGCCAACGGCGGGCGTCTCGAAGGATGGCCACTGGGGAAACGCTCCCATATGCGGTTGCCCTGTTCGCCGGGCAGGCCATAGCGGACGATCACGCGCGCGTGGTCGCGCCTTGCCTTGGCGACGGGAGCGGCTAGCCGAGCGTGACCGTAATCCCGAGCGTGCAATTGGGTGCAGTCACACCGTAATCCCCATTCGCAATTCGGCCTGCTGGGGCCCACGTCGGTCCACGCTTGGCGGACAACGTCAATTGAGCGCGCTGTCCCTAATTCCGGATAGTTTTGCCTCTCCGATGGAAGTCAAATAAAGGTAGAGGGGTGGGGTACACTGCACACATGCGATCGCCCATTTGGATCGGTATCTTTATCGGCTCGACGATGGGCGGGTTGATTCCCGAGCTGTGGGGCGGCGACATGCTCTCATATTCGGGCGTACTGCTCAGTGGTGTCGGCGCTGCTGCGGGACTGTGGCTCGGATCGCGAGTATCGCGATGACCGCGGCAAGTTCTGAATTACGGTGACAGCACTG
>NZ_VSSS01000068.1 GCF_008123425.1 Bradyrhizobium rifense | reverse complement strand
ATTCTGCCAAAGTAGTGCTAGACCGCAAACCCCGGCGATTTCCGCGCCATGCCGTCGAATGCATCGAGCAGTTTTTCGCGCCAGGCATAAACGGGATCATCGGCCTCGAGCAGCTTGAACGGGCTCACCACGCGCGCCCACTGGAAGCCGCCGAACACGATGTAGTCGGCATAGTTCGGCGCGTTACCGCCGATGAAGGGCTGCTTCTTCAGCGTCTGCCGCATCACTTCGAGCGATTTGCGGAATGCGACCACGCCGGTGTCGCGGCTGGACATGATCTCTTCGAGGCTCTTGCCGCCGAAACGCGCCTCGCGCGACTGGCGGAAATAGGCGGCATCAACCTCGGCCAGGTTCTTGGGAATGTCGGCGATGATCAGTGGAAAAATGCCGCCGACGATGGCGATGTCGCCCCACGCATTGAGCATGCGCGCCATGGCACGACCGCCCTCGCCGCCGAACAGCGAGGGACGATCCGGAAAATTGTCTTCGAGATAATTCGCGATCGCCCAGGAATCCACCACGGGCTTGTCGTGATGCAACAGCACCGGAACCTTTTCCGAGCCGTGCGGCGCGATCGTGCTCTTCTCAGTGAATCGCCAGGGCAGCGATTCCGCCGTCAGCCCCTTATGCGCCAGCGCCATCCGCGTGCGCCAGCAATACGGGCTGAAGGGGCGCGAGGCATCGGTGCCGACGAGTTCGTAGAGTTTGAGCGACATGGTGGGTTCCGTCATTGCGAGCGCAGCGAAGCAATCCAGTCTGCCGCTGCGGAGACATTCTGGATTGCTTCGCTTGCGCTCGCAATGACGTTGTTGAGGCAGAAGAGCGTATCACCGCCCGTTGGTTCGCAGCAGCCTTTCGCCGTCTTCCGTCACCGCGATGATCAGCCCGATGCCGGGCAGCGTCTCGCGCGCGACAAAACCGCGATCGGCGGCGTCCTCCCAGATGGTGAGGCGCGGGCACGAGGTTTTCCAGGTCGAGATCACCTCGGCATAGGCGCGCGGCTCGCGCGCGATCCATTCGACGAAATCCAGCACCAGCGGGTCGGCCGTCTCGCTCATTGCAAACCTCCCTTGTCGAAGGCGGCCAGCACCGGTGTGCGAACCATGAGCCAGCCGCCATACATGATGTAGTAGCAGGCGATGGTGGTGATCAGCTTGTTCGACCAGGCGACGAATTGCTGGTCGGTCATGGCTTCGAGAATGCGCCGCGCCAGCGTGGTGCCGAGCATCGAGGCCAGAATCGCGACGCCCGCGAGCACGGGATCGAGCGTGGCGGCCTGGTCGATGACGCCGCCGAAATAGATCAGTTTTGTGAAATGGCTGACGAGCTGGCACATCGCCTTCGTTGCGACCTTCTCGCGGCGGCCGAAATCGCCGCCGAGGAAGAAAGTGTCGAGCAGCGGGCCGGAGACGCCGGTCATCAGCATCAGGCCCATGCAGATCGTGCCATAGACGGTGCCCTGCCAGAGGCGATCCGGATCCGGCTTGATATTCGTCGGCAGCAGCCGTGCCATGAACGGCGTGGCACCGAGCATCAGCAGCGCCATCGGCTTGTCCGGCACGTAGCGGGTGAGCGACCAGGCCGCCAGCGCAATGGCAGCGCCGACCATGTAGTTCGCGACCGGCCGCCAGCGGATATGTGCGCGCCACAGCAGCGCGCGCCAGCCATTCGAGGCCATCTGCGTGATCGCATGCAGCACCATCGCGGTCGGCAGCGGCATCAAGGCCAGCAGCACGCCGATCAGGATCAGCCCGCCCGCCATGCCGAACAGCCCCGACAGGAACGCGGTGCCGACCATCAGCAATCCAAGGGCAGCGATCATGATTGATGTCACGTGGGTCTCCGGTGTCTCAAGTAAGGGACGCAAACTGCCTGCACTCCCTCGCCCCGCCCTTGCGGGGAGAGGGTGGGGTGAGGGGCCGCATCCGCACTAAAAGTAGTAGTTGGACTCGCGGAGGGCCCCCTCACCCGCCACGCTCTGGCGCGCAATTGCGCTGCCGAGCGTGTTGGCCTCTCCCCGCACGCGGGGAGAGGCGAAGAGCACCGCCTCCGCCGCAACAAATCAGCATGAATTACGCTGATGTTTGTGCCTCGCTTGCCCCCTTCGCGCAAACTGAGTTATCTTGGCCTGGCATCAGCTTTCCTGAGGGTCCATCGTTTGCGGCGGCTGCTCTTTCTCAACGGCATCAAGGCATTCGAGGCGGCGGCGCGCACCGGCAGCTTTGCCGCGGCCGGCATCGAGCTGAGCGTGTCGGCGGCCGCCGTCAGCCGCATGGTGCACCTGCTGGAAGAGCGGCTCGGCGTCGCGCTGTTCGAGCGCAAGGCCAACAAGCTGGTGCTGACGCAGGCAGGTCGCGCCTATCAGAGCGGGCTGACGCCGATCTTCGACGCGCTCGCAAGCCTCACCGCGCAGGTGACGGCGCCGTCAGGCGTGCGCGTGCTCACGATCGGCGTCGGACATACCTTTGCGATGCGCTGGCTGATCCCGCGGCTGTCGGAGTTTCGCAGCGAGGAGCCCGACATCGAGGTGCGCTTCACCACAGGCGGCGCCGAGGTGCCGTTCGGCGAGGACTGGAGTTGCGGCATCAAGCTCGGCGCCGGCGACTGGCCGGGGCTGGTGGCCGAGCCGCTGTTCGCCGGCGATCTCACACCGGTCTGCGTGCCCCGTCTCGCCTCCGGCCTCAAGCGCCCGGCCGATCTCAAGGGCCCGAGCCTGATCCGCGTTACCCATTCAACCGAGGACTGGCCGATCTGGCTGAAAGCCGCGGGCCTCCCCCGCATCAACGCGCGCGGACCGGAGTTCCAGTTCTACGGCCAGGCGCTCCAGGCCGCCGCCGACGGGCTCGGCATCGCCATGGGCATCCGGCCCTATATCGACGACGACCTCGCCGCCGGACGCCTGATCGCGCCGTTCGACCTCTCGGTGCCCAAGGGCATGCGCTGGTACCTGCTCTACCGCAGCTTTCAGACCGAGCAGCGCGATTTTGCCGCGTTCCGCCGCTGGATCATGCGTTCCGCGGCGGAACCCGCAGCCCGGCCGCGGCGGTCCGGGCGCGCCGGACGGAACTAGATTCTTGTTTTGAAGCGTTTTCTTTACGCGAACCGGTATCCACTTCGCTCGAAAACGCTCTGGCCCATCACCCTTTCGGGTGAAAAAGCCGGCTGCTTGTGAACGACTTCACATTTCGAAATCGGCAAATGTGGTCCTCTAACCCTCCGACAAGAGAGTATTTGGGGACTACCAATGACGACCCTTTACGACGGCTTTGACATCGAATCCTTCGAAGCTGGCAAGGGACTGTGGCACGCCCGGATCCGGCGCGCCGATTTCAGCCCGGTTGCCATCGACGGCGTGCTGTTTCCGGCCATGGAGGTCGGTTTCGCCTGGCCCGATCCGGACGCCGCGATCGCGGACGCCAAGCATCACATCGATCGTTTCCGCCGGCGTGCCGACGACAGCGACGACGAATAGACCCGGCGACCGACGGCGTCAGGGGGACACCGGTTCATGTCAATCATCGACTTCGAAGACGCTCCGCAGCCGAGGATTTATTCGCGCAAGGTGCTGGCGATATGCCCGGAATGCGACGGCGATCTCACGGTGCTCCGCGTGATCGGCGGCCGCGCCGGGTGCGAGTATTGGACTATGCGCTGCAACGACTGCGGCGGGATCCATCTCGACATCCTCAAGCCGCGCCTGACGGTCGTGGACGGCGACGGACCGCTGCCGGCGGCGTAATCTCGAATCCTGCTGCCAACCTGCTGTCAGCAGTCTGCGCACGGATGGTCATTCACCCTTTTCTGGGCGGCGGACTCGTCCCATATTCCGGGCATGGCGAAGAAACCTGCTCCCCCAAAATCCCCGAAATCCAAAGCACCTAACTCGAAGGCCCATCGGCCCGATGTGCAGCCGATCGGGCCGGCCCTGGCCGAACTGCTCAATCCCGCGATCAATCGCGGCGATGCCGGGCTGGGATCCGGCACCGGGCTGCAGCCGCCGCCGGACAATTCGCGCGACCGCCGCGCCGGAGGCGAGGCCGCCGCGCATCGGGCGCGCGCCTCGACGCCGAAAGAGTTTCCGCAGGATAGTGCATCGGGCAGCGCGACTCGTGGCTTACCCCTCTCCCCGACCCTCCCCCGCAAGGAGGGAGGGAGCGGAGAGGCTGGTGGATTTGAAGAGGCGCCGCAGGCCAATTACGGAACAGCGGCTACCATCCCGACGCTCGATCCGGAACTGGCCCGCCAGCTCGGCCTTCCCACCGAGGAGGACGACGCCGAGGCGCTGGCGCGTCCGCCGCGCAACAAGATGGAGGCGCTCGGCGTCAAGGCGACCGCCGAGGCACTGGAGTCGCTGATCCGCGAGGGCCGGCCGGAGTTCCGCAGGGATGACGGCTCCACGAAAGTGTGGACCCCGCACCGGCCGCCGCGGCCGGAAAAGTCCGAAGGCGGCGTGCGCTTCGAGATCAAGTCGGAATACGAGCCGCGCGGCGACCAGCCGACCGCGATCGCCGAGCTCGTCGAAGGCATCCAGCGCAACGACCGTTCGCAGGTGCTGCTCGGCGTCACCGGCTCGGGCAAGACCTACACCATGGCCAAGGTGATCGAGGCGACGCAGCGGCCCGCCATCATCCTGGCGCCGAACAAGACGCTGGCCGCCCAGCTCTACGGCGAGTTCAGGAGCTTCTTCCCTGACAACGCGGTCGAGTATTTCGTCTCGTATTACGACTACTACCAGCCGGAAGCTTACGTTCCGCGCACCGACACCTATATCGAGAAGGACTCGTCGATCAACGAGCAGATCGATCGCATGCGCCACTCGGCGACCCGCGCGCTGCTCGAACGCGACGACGTCATCATCGTCGCCTCGGTGTCCTGCATCTATGGTATCGGCTCGGTCGAGACCTACACTGCGATGACCTTTGCGCTGAAGAAGGGCGAGCGCATCGACCAGCGCCAGCTCATCGCCGACCTCGTCGCGCTCCAGTACAAGCGCACGCAAGCCGATTTCACCCGCGGCACGTTCCGGGTGCGTGGCGACGTCATCGACATCTTCCCGGCGCACTATGAGGACCGGGCCTGGCGCGTGAACCTGTTCGGCGACACCATCGAGACCATCGAGGAATTCGATCCGCTCACCGGCCACAAGCAGGACGAGCTCGAATTCATCAAGATGTACGCCAACTCGCACTATGTGACGCCGCGCCCGACGCTGGTGCAGGCGATCAAGTCGATCAAATCCGAATTGAAGATGCGGCTCGACCAGCTCCACGACCAGGGCCGCCTGCTCGAGGCGCAGCGGCTGGAGCAGCGCACCACCTTCGACCTCGAGATGATGGAGGCGACGGGGAGCTGCGCCGGCATCGAGAACTATTCGCGCTATCTCACCGGGCGCCTGCCCGGCGAGCCGCCGCCGACGCTGTTCGAATACGTCCCCGACAACGCGCTGGTGTTCGCCGACGAGAGCCACGTCACCGTGCCGCAGATCGGCGGCATGTTCCGCGGCGACTTCCGCCGCAAGGCGACGCTGGCCGAATACGGCTTCCGCCTGCCCTCCTGCATGGACAACCGCCCGCTGCGCTTCGAGGAATGGGACATGATGCGGCCGCAGACGGTCGCGGTGTCGGCCACGCCGAGTGCCTGGGAGCTGAACGAAAGCGGTGGCGTGTTCGTCGAGCAGGTCATCCGCCCGACCGGACTTATTGATCCTCCCGTTAATATCCGCCCCGCCCGCACCCAGGTCGACGATCTCGTCGGCGAGGTGCGCGCCACAGCCCAGGCCGGCTATCGCTCGCTGGTCACCGTGCTGACCAAGCGCATGGCGGAGGACCTCACCGAATATCTGCACGAGCAGGGCATTCGCGTCCGCTACATGCACTCTGACATCGACACCATCGAGCGCATCGAGATCATCCGCGACCTTCGCTTGGGCGCCTTCGACGCGCTGGTCGGCATCAATCTGTTGCGCGAAGGCCTCGACATTCCCGAATGCGCGCTGGTCGCGATCCTCGACGCCGACAAGGAAGGTTTTTTGCGCAGCGAGACCTCGCTGATCCAGACCATCGGCCGCGCCGCGCGCAACGTCGACGGCAAGGTGATCCTCTATGCCGACCAGATGACGGGCTCGATGGAGCGCGCCATCGCGGAAACCAATCGGCGCCGCGAAAAGCAGGTCGAGTACAACACGGAGCACGGCATCACGCCGGCGAGCGTCAAGAAGAACATCGGCGACATCCTCAACTCCGTCTACGAGCGCGACCACGTGCTGGTCGAGGTCGGCGGCCGCGACATGACCGACGACGTCATCTCGATCGGTCACAATTTCGAAGCCGTGCTCGCCGATCTCGAGACGCGCATGCGCGAGGCGGCTGCCGATCTGAACTTCGAGGAAGCCGCGCGCCTGCGCGACGAAGTCAAGCGCCTGCGCGCCACCGAGCTCGCGGTCGTTGACGACCCCACCGTCAAGCAGCGTACCGTCGCAGGCAAGGCCGGCGCCTACGCCGGCACCAAGAAATACGGCGACGCCGCCAACCTCCCGGTCAGCGCCATGAAGAAAAAGACCGTGAGCTCCGCGCTGAAGGCAAGCGGCGGCGGAGGCGCCGGCAGCGGCTCGAAGGTGCACAAGCCGCATCTCGACGAGATGCACGGCCCGGAATCGCTGCCCTACCGCGAGAAACAGGCGCTGCCGTCAAAGCCGTTCGGCAGCACCAGCCGGATCATCCAGCCGACGGACTCAAAGCAGTCGGGGCCGGAGTTCGGGCCATCGCCGCGGTCGAGCGGCGGCGCGCCGGGACATAGGGGTGGGTGGAAGAAGAGGTGAGCGACGCAGTATCGTCCGCGCTTGTCGTGGCTGTGGATTCCGGGCCCGCCGCCTTGCGGCGCCCCGGAATGACGAGAGAGATTGAGGCTTCTCACCCCGCGATCGTCGCCAGCAGCGACAACAGCAGCACAGATGTCATGAGCTGCAGCGACGTCGCCGGCTTTGCGCGCCAGCCGGCGATCTTTCCAGAGAGGGGCAGGCTGGCATCGAAGAATTGCGCTTCGTAGCCGCTCTTGATCCGCGGGAATGCAGATCCGACCGATACGACGAAGATGCTGTAGAAGATCGACGCCATCGCAATGGTGAGGACAGGACTGCCGCCGCGATAATCTCCCAGGAGTTTGACCATCAGCGAGGCGGCGGCGAAGATCGGAAAACCCTGAAGGATTGTGGTGAGCGCAAAGCCTTCGAGCCAGTTGAGCGGGCCGGATTTCGAGGCCCTGATGAAGGGCATGATGCGATCACCCCACGCTCGCCGTCACCACCGCCATCACCGACAGCAGCAGCACGATGGTCACGAGTTGGAGCGAGGCGACCGGGTGGGTGCGCCATGCGGTGATCTTGTCGGAGAGCGACAGGGTGCAATCGAAGAATTTTGGCTCGTAGAGAGTTTTGAAGAGTGCCGGGAAGCTCGGCCCGAGCGTGACCGCGATGGTCGCATGAACCAGCGAGGCGAAGGCGACGAAGATGGCGACGCCGGGGTCGCCAACAAGATCGTTGTTGCCGCACAGCTTGAGCAGCAGCGCGGCTGCGGCGAAAGTCGGAAAACTCTGGAGGACCGCGGTCAGCGCAAAACCTTCGAGCGCGTTGCGCAGGCGGGACTTTCTTGCGGCGGCGGTGACGGCCATGGCACGTCTCCCTGGTGACATGCGGATGATGTTAGCCGCAGCGGGAGGCGCGCGATGTGAGATGGCTCACGCCCCGGCCCGCAACAAAGGGCGGACCGAACGGCATCAGAGCTGACGGAAAAATACGAGGTAGATGGCGAGGCCGATCGTCGAGAACGACAGCAGGACGCCGAGCCAATTGTATTTGACGCCCCGCGAGCGAAACACGCTTCTGACGAAAGCAACGAAGAAACACACGAACAGGATTGCGAGAACGACGCCCCACAAGAACTTCCCGACGTCCATCGCCCCTCGCCCGACTCAACCCCAGCGTTTGCGGATGGATCTTACCATCCTGACATGCCGGACAGAAGGGCGAGGTTTTGGTCCCCTACAGCTTGCCTTGCCCGTTCACCTGGCTCTGCTGTTGCTGCTTCTCCTGCTCCTTCGCATGATGCCTGCCGTAGAGGCAGCCGGCGGCGGCGCCGAGCACGCCGTGATGGCCGGCATAATGGCCGGCGACGCCGCCGACGACGGCGCCCTTGATGCAGCCCTTGGCGTTGGCGGCGGAGGTCGCGCCCAGCATGAGAAGGGCGGCGGCGCAGGCGATGAGCGGGGATTTCATGATTGGTGTCTCCGGATGCGATGTCGGCACCTTAACGGGCGTGGACGGGCTCGGGTTCCAGCGCCCTGGTCTTTCGCCAGGACGACACCGAATACGCGGCGCGCGCTCGCGCATCTCCACAAGTCCCCGTTGAACCTCCCTCTCCGCTTGCCAGACCCATTCCGGGGCGTTGTGCGCGCCGGCTGGGTATGTATGTCGATGAAAGTCGCGTTGCTTGCAATCTTGGGGCTGTTCCTGGGGGCGTTGGGCGGAGCCGCGCTCGGCATCGGGGCCGGGCTCGCCTGGGTCGAAATCGCACAGACCACGAGCTTCGAAGGCTATAGCGGCATGCTGGTATTCCTCACCTTCATGCCGCTGGGTGCTGCGATCGGCGGAGCCGGCGGCGCGGCTTTATTCGCCGTACTCGCCATGCGCGACGACGCTATCGCGATCGAGCGGGCCCCCGCAGCGGAACCGGCGCGGAGCCAAGACTGATCGAACACCGGTAAAATTACGGGGTTCTATTGTAAATCTCACATTTCGCGCTCACTTGTGCATTGCAAAAACGTGAATTGCGTTTTGGCCGAAATACCCTATTTGTTTGTGTACTAATGAATTAGCAACCCGCAGCACCTACTGTGCATGGGGTTGTTTTCCGTTTTTCTGCAAGCCAGTTTCAGGACGCCCAAAATGACAGAGCACAGCCTCTGGCGTTTCTCGCGTGCGTTGCACCGCGCGATCAACGACCGGCAATTCGAGGATATCGAGGCCCTGATCGACGAGGACGTCGAGTGGGCGATCTATGGCCCGATCGACATGTTTCCGTTCCTCGGCGCGCGCCAGGGCAAGGCGGCCGTGCTCCAGGTCATCCGCCAGCTCGCCGACAATTTCCGCGTCCGCCGCTTCGACCGCGAGAGCATCATGCTGGGCGTCGATTCCGCCTCCTCGATGCTGCGCTATTCGCTCACGGCGCTGGATTCCGACAAGCCGATCAGCTTGCGCGTCGCGCAGTTCGCCCAGTTCAGGGCGGACCGGCTCATCAGCATGCGCGTGCTGATCGACACGTTCGACCTGGTCGAGCAGGCACTCGGCCGCGCCATTCATCTGCCAAAGATGACAAGCGTCGGCTGAGGGGACACCAACGGGCTCCGCAAGTCGGGACCGATCGATTGATGCTCCCGCGACGTGTTCCGGCCTCCAGCCCCGCCGGACGCCGTCGTGGAGATGCTCGTCATCGGGCGCGCGCGTCTTGTGCGCGGCCCGTTGGTTCGTCATTCTGCGTGAGGCGAACGCCACAATTTCGCAACGATAGTTCCGCATCCTGTGCGCGAACTGGGCTCGCGGGCAGGACGATGGAATTTTCGACAGGTTTTGGCTGGACCAGGCTGCCGCTGGCGGCTGCGTTCATTTTCGGCTCGGTGCTGGCGGCCTCAGCCCAGATCATCCCGCCCTTCTCCCCTCCCCCCGCCGCAGCGGCGCCCGACGATGACGCCGAGGCCGCTGAGACCGCCGATGTCAACGACCCCGACGTGCTCAAGGGTATCGACGTCGACAAGCTCGACTGGAGCCAGCTCGCCATCGACGCCGGCACGCTCAACGACCTCATCGCCGCCAAGAAGCGCGCGCAGGCCGCCGCCAAGGACGGGATGGACTGGTCGACCAACGCCAATACCAACGGCTCCTCGGGGGTGAAGGTGAAGCAGTCGGTGTCGTCGTTCTGGGACACCCGCGTCGGCGCCGACATGACGGTGGCGAAAGAGCCGACCACGATGTCGGAGTTGATGGCGCAGAAGGCCGCCAATGGCGGCAACCTGCCGCAATCCTCCGGCAGCGCCTGGGCCGCCGCGACCGCGCCGGGCGCAGGCCCCGTCTGGGACAAGACCGCGGTCGAAGCCCGCGTCGATCCCGGCGCCGAGCAGAGCAAGCTCGGGGCGTCGCTGACCAAGTCAGTGCCGCTGTCGACCGATTATTCGCTGACGCTCCAGAACAGCTACAGCGTCAACCAGCAAGGCAGCACGGCGCTGCCCGGCGTCGTCGGCCACGTCAGCCGCAATTACGAGACCGACCAGTCCGCCAAGGTCGAGATCACCGGCACCGGCACCAGCGTCACCGCCGGCCAGACCATGTCGACCACCGACGACAAATGGCTGCGCAAGTTCGGCGCCGAGCAGAAGCTGTTCGACAACGTCACCGTCTCCGGCTCGGTCGGCGAGACCTCGCAGGGCGCGATCAACAAGAGCCTGACCGCGGGCTTCAAGAAGAGCTGGTGAGCCTTCTTTAAGACTCCCCTAACCATACGCCACGGCAAAACCCCCGAATGGTCCGCCCTTGCCGCAACTCGGCCCCGTTGCGGTCAAAATCGGACTCCCTGATGCACCGGCCTGACACACGTCGTCGTGCGGGGGACACTCGCGCTGCGCTCAACGCGAATAGGGGAACAACGATGAACGCCATGCGTCCGGAAAAGACCGAGACCACCGCCGAGACCGAGACGGTCGACACCAACCTCGCCGCCGTGACGGAAGTCGAAGCCGGCATCCGCGATTTCGTCCGCAACGACATCGCCTATCTGCGCCGGCCGGCCGCGACCACCACGGCCACCGATGCGCCGCCGCTCGATCCGAGCGCAGAAGCCACCGTCACCAACGTCAACTCGCTGATCCAGCGCGTCGCCGGCACCTCGCTTGCCGAGATCGAGAATCTGATCTCCGAGCTCGAGAGCCTGCGCGACCTGCTCCACGCCGAAGGCCAGCGCGTCCAGCGCGAGATCTCCGGCTACGCCCAGCTCAGCCAGGCCGCGATGAAGTCGACCCGCATGATCGCCGACAATGTCGCCCAGTGGAAGCGCGCCGCCGACGGCCTGCGCAACAGCTGATCATTCGTACAAGCATCACCAGCCGCCGCGTTCCGGAAGGGGCGCGGCGGTTTTGATTCCGGGTGCCGCTCTTGAACCCGCCACCCATCCCCGGCGACCAATGCCAAGCGCCCGCAGCCTTTGCGGCCGGGCTCGGGGACATTTTCAGATGGAAAGCATTCGGCCCGATAACACGGACCCGATACCGCTGCGGCCCGCGCCGAACCAGTTCGGGACCATCATGCTGCGCTTTGTCGGGTTGCTGGCGGTTGCGATCGCGATTTTGGCGTTCGTCTATAGCCGCTGAGGGCGGAGGCCGCGTCGCGGCCCCACGCGGAGGCCACTTCGTGGCCCCGCGGAGTTAACGAGCGCTTAACGGCTGGCGTCGACGCTCGAGGCTTCCAGGGTGTAGGCGCCGTCGGCGTAGCCCTTCACCACCATGCCGGCCACCAGCATCACGGCCAGCGTCGCGGTAGCGAAGATAAATCCGACCAGCTTGAGTGCGCCGCGGTCTGCCATTGTTCTCGTCCCCTGTCCTCTGCCCAGTTCGTTCAAATAGACAGCGACAGGTTCATAATTGGTTAGCAACTCGATGGTTCCAGCAGCTGCTTCGCGGGCCGGCCATCTCGAAAAGGCTTATGGCAGCGGCCCGGAATCGCGTCCATAGCGCGCGGGCAACACTCGCGCGTTGTTTTCGGCCGTTCATCCTGGAACTGGTCTAAGCGCCCTTCCGCATCGGCACGAAGGCGCTAGCGGTGATGGAATAGACCTCTTCGCCACGCTGGTTGGTGCCGGTGGTGCGGGCGGTCAGGATGCCCCAGCCGGGACGCGAGGCGGAGGTGCGCTTGTCGATGACGGCGTTGGAATAGCTGATGGTGTCGCCGGCCAGCACCGGCTTGATCCAGCGCAGGTCGCGAAAGCCCGGCGACGGCCCCCACACCGCGACCTCCTCGCCGCGCGCAGCGGCCTCACGCGCCAGACGCTGGCCGTCCGCGACAAGCAGGCTCATGCAGGCCGAGCCGACATGCCAGCCGGACGCGGCGAGCCCGCCGAACAGCGAGTTCTTGCCCTCCTCCTCGTCGAGGTGGAAGCGCTGCGGATCGAATTTGGCGGCGAAGGTCTTGATGGACTCCGCCGTGAAATCGTACGTGCCGATCTCGCGGCGATGGCCGATCTCGATCTCCTCGAAGAATGGCATCAGACCGTCCCCTCGCGCCGCGCGATCAGGATCGGCGAGGTCATCTCGCACAGCGCTTCGCCCCTGGCGTTGCGCATCGTGCATTTGAACTTGACGATGCCGAGGTTCGGCCTGCTCTTCGAGGTCCGGGCTTCCACGACGTCGACGTCGAGCATGAGGTCGTCGCCGGGCCGCAAGGGAGAGAGCCAGCGCACCTCGTCGACGCCAGGAGATCCCAGCGACGCGGCGCGGGTAATAAAACCGTCGGCCATCATCCGCATCATCAGCGAGCAGAGGTGCCAGCCCGACCCGGACAGGCCGCGCAGCATGCTTTTGCTGGCGGCCTCCTCGTCCAGGTGCATCGGTTGCGGATCGAACTCGGCGGCGAAAGCCAGGATCTCGTCACGGGTGACATGGCGCGGGCCGAACGTTCCATACCGGCCAGTCGGGAAATCTTCGAAGGTCAGGGTCATCTTGGGAATGCTTTGCGTGAATGACAGATTGTGGCCGCACTTTGCGGCAATCTCAACCCGCCGGCCCGCATGGCTCGTGCTACATTCGGCGAGTCGGGCCGGACCTGCCTCATTGTCGGATTGACGCAGCCGGGGGCGCCATTTGCCCGGGGGAGAGAGATGTTTTCATTCAGCGATCTGTTTCAATGGGACCGCTTCATCACGCCGACGATCATCAAGACCTTCTACTGGCTGGTGATCGGCGTGATCTGCCTGTTCGGGCTCTCCGGAATCTTCGCCGGCCTCACTGCGATGGCGATCAGCCCGTTCGCCGGCTTTCTGGTCGTGCTGGAATCGATCGCGGGCGTCGTCGTCGGAATCGTGTTCTCGCGCATCGCCGCGGAATTGATCCTGATCGTGTTCCGCATCAACGAGCATCTCGGCGCGATCCGGGATCAGGGCGGTGGGGTGCGATGAGGCACCCCTCTCCGCGCCTTACGTATTGAACCGGAAATGCATCACGTCGCCGTCGGCGACGACGTATTCCTTGCCTTCGAGGCGCAGCTTGCCGGCATCGCGAGCGCCGGCTTCACCGTTCAGCGCCACGTAATCCTCATACGCAATGGTCTCGGCGCGGATGAAGCCCTTCTCGAAATCGGTATGGATCGCGCCCGCCGCGCCCGGCGCCTTGGTGCCGCGATGGATGGTCCAGGCGCGCGCTTCCTTCGGCCCCACCGTGAAATAGGTGATGAGTTCGAGCAGCCGGTAGCCGGCGCGGATCAGGCGATCGAGACCCGCTTCTTCGAGACCCAGCGTCTCCAGGAAGTCGGTACGCTCTTCACGCGAGATGGTGGCGATCTCGGATTCGATTTTTGCAGAGATGACGACGGCAACCGCGCCCTCCTTCGCTGCCTGCTCTTCGACAGCCCTGGAGAAGCCGTTGCCGGTGGCGGCCGAGCCCTCCTCGACGTTGCAGACGTAAAGCACCGGCTTTGACGACAGCAGGCCAAGCATGCCGAAGGCGCGCTCCTCTTCCGCCTTGCGCTCGACGAGGCGCGCCGGCTGGCCCTCGCGCAGCAGCACCAGCGTGCGGTTGACGAGGTCGAGCTGCTCCTTGGCGTCCTTATCGTTGCCCTTGGCCTTCTTGCTGAGGTTGTCGACGCGCTTCTCGAGGCTGTCGAGATCGGCGAGCATCAGCTCGGTCTCGATCGTCTCGATGTCGGCGAGTGGGGCAATCTTGCCCTCGACATGGGTGATGTCGGAGTCTTCAAAGCAGCGCACGACATGCACGATGGCGTCGACCTCGCGGATGTTGGCGAGGAACTGATTGCCGAGGCCTTCGCCCTTGGAGGCGCCGCGCACGAGGCCCGCGATGTCGACGAAGGTCAGCCGGGTCGGAATGATCTGCGCCGATTTGGCGATCGCCGACAGCTTGTCGAGCCGCGGATCGGGCACCGCGACCTCGCCGACATTCGGCTCGATGGTGCAGAACGGATAGTTCGCGGCCTGCGCCGCGGCCGTCTCGGTCAGCGCATTGAACAAGGTCGACTTGCCGACATTGGGCAATCCGACGATTCCGCATTTGAATCCCACGAGCGTTATTCCTTGCCGTTCTCGTCCTTGGTCAAAAATCCCTTCGCCTGCATCGCGAGATGCACCCTGTTGGCGAAGGTCGCGTCCGTGCCTTTGACGATCAGTGCGGCATGCTCGGCCACCGCATCGCAGAGCGTCGTCACCCAGTCGTTGTCGGCCTTGGCGAAGTCCGACAGCACATGGCCGTGCACCATCTCCTTGACGCCGGGATGACCGATGCCGAGCCGGACCCGGCGGTACTCGTTGCCGATATGGGCCGAGATCGAGCGCAGGCCGTTATGCCCGGCGATGCCGCCGCCGATCTTCACCCGCACCTTGCCCGGCGGCAGTTCGAGCTCGTCGTGAAACACCGTGGTGTCGCCCGGCGCGATCTTGAAGAAGCCTGCGGCTTCCTGAACGCTGCGACCGGAGTCGTTCATATAGGTCGTCGGCTTGAGCAGGATCACGCGCTCAGTGCCGAGCGTGCCTTCCGAGGTCTCGCCCTGAAAGCGACGGCGCCATGGTGCGAAACCATGACGCCGCGCAATCTCGTCGACGGCCATGAAGCCGATATTGTGCCGGTTACGTGCGTATTTCGCGCCGGGATTGCCGAGCCCAACAAAGAGTCGCATGACGCGGCGCGCCCCTCGCTCGGCGCGCGATCAGAGACCGCGCGCCAGCTATGAGAGATTACTTCTTCTTGTCGCCGCCGGCCGGAGCCTTGGCAGCAGGAGCCTTGGCAGCCGCCGCCGGAGCAGCAGCACCCGCGGCCGGAGCAGCACCTGCCGCCGGCGCAGCTGCACCAGCTGCCGGAGCCGCGCCACCAGCAGCAGCCGCAGCCGCGGCCTTCTGCTCTTCGGCGTAGCCAGACGGCGGCACGATGGTGACGAGGGTCGCGTCCTCGCGGGTCAGCGCCTTCACGCCGGCCGGCAGCTTGATGTCGGCCAGATGCAGCGAGTGACCGATTTCGAGCGAGCCGACGTCGGCTTCGATGTACTGCGGGATGCTCTCGACGCCGCATTCGAGCTCGATCGCATGGGCGACGATGTTGACGGCGCCGCCGCGCTTCACGCCGGGCGAGCCTTCCGCCTTCACCACGTGCAGAGGCACGCTGATGCGGATGGTGGCGCCTTCGCCGAGCCGCATGAAGTCGACATGGATCGGGAAGTCCTTGACCGGATCCAGATGGTAGTCGCGCGGAATCACGCGGTGCTTCTTGCCTTCGAGGTCGATGTCGACCAGCGTGGTCAGGAACCGGCCGGCGAGGATGCGCTGACGCAGTTCGCGATCATCAACCGAGATCGGGAGCGGGGGCTGCTTGTTACCATAGATCACTCCGGGCACTTTCCCGGCGCGACGCTCAGCCCGGGCGGCCCCCTTGCCGCTCTTCGGACGCGCGGTCGCCTTCAATTCCTTGACGGTCGTCGCCATAGTCTAAGTCCTTGTTTTTGCAAAAGTTAATGGGCCGCAGCGCGGCCCATCGCATCGTTCGCAGCAAGCCTCCAGGGGTGCGGGGGCCACGAACTGCCGGGCTTTTACCCGGAAGATGCAGAAATGACAAGGAAATGCGGGGATTTTTTGCTGGGGACGGCTGTCGCCCGTAACCCGTCGTTCCGGGGCGTGCGGAGCATCGAACCCGGAACCTCGAGATTCCGGGTTCGCGACTTCGTCGCGCCCTGGAACGACAAGCCCTACCCGCCGAGCTTGGCTTCCAGCGCGGCGATGCGGGCCTTCAGGGCCTCGTTCTCTTCGCGGGCGAGGCGGGCCATGTCCTTGACCACCTCGAACTCCTCGCGCTTAACCAGGTCCATGTCGCGCAGGAATTTTTCGGCCTGGTTGCGCAGCACCGTATCGAACTCACGCTTGGCGCCCTGGGCAGCTCCAGCGGCGTCGTTCATCAAGCGGCCGATCTCGTCGAAAAACCGGTTGGTGGTCTGGGTCATGTCGGTCTCCTGATCGGTCTCTTGGCGGCCTGCGATAAACTTTGCGCGAACGCGCGGAAAGACAATGGCAATCCGCGGAGGCCGGTTCAAGGGCCGCGCGGCGGTATCCTTGTCATGCCCCGGTTTCCTTGCAATCGTATTCAACGTCCCTGCATAACAAGAATCACAAGGCGGAACGCAAGACATGATCGAGCAGCAGATCGCAATTCCCACCAAGGACGGCCACACCGCCACCTTCATCGTCCATCCCGAGCGCGGCGGACCGTTCCCGGTCATCCTGTTCTACATGGACGCGCCGGCGATCCGCGAAGAGCTGCGCGACATGGCGCGCCGGCTCGCCACCTCAGGCTATTACGTGATGCTGCCGAACCTCTATTACCGCTCGGGCGTAGTGGAGCTCGGCGCGCTGCCGGCCGATCCGAACGCGCCGGAGCGCAAGCGCATGTTCGCGCTGATGGGCTCGCTCACGATTCCCATGATCATGGACGACACGCGCGCACTGCTCACCTATGCCGAAGGCCAGACGGCCGCGAACACCAAAATCATCGGCACCGTCGGCTACTGCATGAGCGGCCGCTACGCCGTCAACGCCGCCACGCATTTTCCCGATCGCGTCAAGGCGGCCGCCTCGGTCTACGGCACCCAGCTTGCGACGGACCAGGACGACAGCCCGCATCTCGCGGCAAGTAAGACCAAGGCCGAGCTCTATTTCGCCTGCGCCGAGACCGACATCTATGCGCCGACCGAGATCATCGAGAAGGTCAAGCAGGGCATGAGCGGTGCCAAGAACGGCGCCAAGGCCGAAGTCGAGATCTATCCCGGCACCCATCACGGTTTCGCCTTCCCCAAGCGTCCGGTCTATGACCGCGACGCCGCCGAGCGGCATTGGGAGCGGCTGCTGGCGCTCTATCGCCGCAATCTTGTCCAGTCATAGAAGGCGCGATGCCCTTTCTGCTCATCGACTTTCCGTCCTTCAACCCGATCGCGGTCGCGATCGGGCCGTTCGCGATCCGCTGGTACGCGCTGGCCTATATCGGCGGCATCGTCATCGGCTGGCTCTACGCGCGCTCGCTGCTGAAGAACGAGCGGCTGTGGGGCGGGCCCGCGCCGATGTCGCTGGTGCAGGTCGACGACTTCATTCTCTGGGTCACGCTCGGCATCATCCTGGGCGGCCGCACCGGATACGTGCTGTTCTACAATTTGCCCTTCTTCATCGATCATCCCACCGCGATCTTCCGGCTGTGGGAGGGCGGCATGTCGTTCCACGGCGGCTTCCTCGGCTGCGTCGTCGCGGTGATGTGGTTCGCCTATCGCAATGGCATCTCGATCCTGTCGCTCGGCGACATCACGACCGCAGTCGCCCCGATCGGGCTTCTGCTTGGTCGCATCGCGAATTTCATCAACGGCGAATTGTGGGGCCGCGCCACCGACGCAAGCCTGCCCTGGGCCATGATCTTCCCCAACGATCCCTCACACCTGCCCCGCCACCCGAGCCAGCTTTATGAAGCCGGCATGGAGGGCATCCTGCTGTTCACCGTGCTCGCGATCATGATCCGCCTCGGCGCGCTGAAGCGACCCGGCATGATCCTCGGCGCCTTCATCCTGATCTATGGCCTGACCCGCATCGCCGGGGAGCATTTTCGCGAGCCGGACGTCCAGCTCGGCTTCCTCTGGGGCGGATTAACCATGGGCATGCTGCTGTCGATCCCGATGCTTATCGTCGGCGGTATACTTATTGTATGGGCTGTCAGGCGCGGTGCGCCGAGGCCCGCCGAGGCCATTCGTTAAATTCATTTCGAGAAGACCACGTGACCGAACAGCCACTGCTCAACGAGATCAAGGCGCTGATCAAATCCTCAGGCCCCATGCCGGTCTGGCGGTACATGGAATCGTGCCTGATGCATCCGCGCTACGGCTATTACCTCTCGCGCGATCCATTGGGCCGCGAAGGCGACTTCACCACCGCGCCCGAAGTCAGCCAGATGTTCGGCGAGCTCCTGGGATTGTGGACCGCCTCGGTCTGGAAGCAGATGGGCTCGCCGCAGTTCCTGCGCCTGATCGAGATCGGCCCCGGCCGCGGCACCATGATGGCGGACGCGCTGCGCGCACTGCGCGTGCTGCCGCCGCTCTATCAGGGGCTCAGCATTGATCTGGTCGAGGTCAATCCGGTCCTGCGCGAGCGGCAGCAGGCGACATTGTCAGGTGTGCGCAACAACATCGCCTGGCACGACAGCATCGACGACGTGCCCGAGGGACCGAGCATCATCCTCGCCAACGAATATTTCGACGTGCTGCCGATCCACCAGATGGTGAAGCGCGAGAGCGGCTGGCACGAGCGTGTGGTCGAGATCGACCCCAACGGCAAGCTTCAGTTCGGCGCGGCCGCCGAGCCGACGCCACGCTTCGACGTGCTGCTGCCGCCCTTGGTGCGCGCAGCTCCGGTCGGCGCGGTGTTCGAATGGCGGCCCGATACCGAGATCATGAAGCTCGCCACGCGCGTGCGCGACCAGGACGGCGCGGCGTTGATCATCGATTACGGCCATCTGCGTAGCGATGCCGGCGACACCTTTCAGGCCATCGCGCGCCACACCTTCACCGATCCCCTGAAGGCGCCGGGCCAGGCCGACGTCACCGCCCATGTCGACTTCCAGGCGCTCGCGCGCGCGGCCGAGGATGTCGGCGCACGCGTGCACGGGCCGGTGACGCAAGGCGATTTCCTCAAGCGCGTCGGCATCGACACCCGCGCGGCCGCGCTGATGCAGAAGGCGACGCCGGAGGTGGCCACCGACATTTCCGTGGCACTGAAGCGACTGACCGACACCGGACGCAGCGGCATGGGCGCGATGTTCAAGGTGCTCGGCATCTCCGAACCGCGGCTGACGGCCCTTGCCGGCCTCAGCGATCTCGAACAGGCCGGAGGCCGTTGATGTCTCTCACTTCGTCGCTGCTGTCGGCGGTGCCGGGCCTGCGCCATTCCTTCTTCACGCGTGAAGGCGGTGTCTCGAACGGCATCTATGCGGCGCTGAACGGCGGGCTCGGCTCCAACGACGATCAGGCTCTTGTTGCAGAGAACCGTCGCCGCATGGCCGAGCATGTCGGCGTTGCGCCGGAGCGCTTCCTCAGCCTGCATCAGATCCATTCGCCCGACGTCCTCGTCGCCGATGCGCCCTGGCCAAGCGGCCCGCGGCCGAAGGGCGATGCGCTGGTCACGAAAACGCCCGGCATCGCGCTCGGCGTCTCCACCGCCGATTGCGGACCAGTGCTGTTCGTCGACCCCAACGCGCGCGTCATCGGCGGTGCCCATGCCGGCTGGAAGGGCGCACTCACGGGCGTGCTAGAATCGACGATTCTAGCGATGGAAAAGCTCGGCGCCACCCGCAGCGGCATCATCGCCGCGATCGGCCCGTTGATCCGGCAGGACAGCTACGAGGTCGGCAACGAGTTCGTCGCGCGCTTCATCGAGGCGGATGCAGACAACGCTGTGTTCTTCATCCCGTCGGTGCGCGAGGGGCACGCGATGTTCGACCTCGCCGGCTTCATCCGCAAGCGGCTGGAAGCCGCCGGCATTTTGATGATCGACGATCTTGGCATCGACACTTACGCCGACGAGCGCTTCTTCAGCTATCGCCGTTCAGTTCATCGCAAGGAGCCGGATTACGGCCGCCACATCCACGCGATCGCGCTGGAAGGGTGAACACACCGGCAACGTCGTTTCGTTCCGGGGCGATGCTCAAACTTCGCGCTGGTAATGCACCGGATCTTTGGCGCCTCTGCCCTAGACCTTAATCGATTTTAACGATATCGCTGCCCTTAATGAGGGAAGCGTCATCCATCTTGCGCCGCGCGAGCTCGCGCGTGCTGGCGGTCATGCTGTTGGCAGCGGCGACCGCGCTGGCCGGCTGCGCCGGCGGCAACGCCCCCGCCAATTCCTACGCGATGGCGCCAAGCGCCGGCTCCGGAACGACGGTCGCCTTCGAATCGATCGACGGGCCGCCGCCGCAGGTGTTCGACCGCATGGTCGGCGTGCTCGACAGCGAATCCAAGCTGCGCAGTCTGTCCGTGGTCTCCCGCGAGGGGACGGCTGCCTACCGCGTGCGCAGCTACCTCTCCGCCCAGGTGGTCCGCGGCAAGACCGTGATCGCCTGGGTCTGGGACGTCTACGACGCCAACCAGCAGCGGGCGCTGCGCCTCTCCGGCGAGGAACCGACGGCAGCCAAGGCCGGCCGGGACCCCTGGCAGGCCGCCGATGACCTCGTGCTGCGGAAGATCGCCCAGGCCGGATTCAGCGGACTTTCCAATATGATCAGCGGAACGCCGGCAGACGCGCCGGGCTCGGTTCCAGGCCTGCGCGGCCCGGCCGTGGCAAGCGTGATGCCGGAGGCGCCGGCGCCGGAGATGCCGGCCTCGGCGCTCGGCTATGCCCAGCAATAACCACCGCTAAACCACGGGCCCAAGTACCAGCCAAGCTGTTGGCCCGACTCAGGATTTCAGAGGGAAAACGTAGCATCCCGGGTTGCCATTGCAGGCTTCGGCCTGATATTTCCTCGCCCGTCGTAACCGTGCTGTCAGTGGGTATTCTCTGATGTTGAACGTCGTATCCAGCAAAGCGCGGGAGGAAGCGTCTATGTCGGCCAAGAACGGCTCCATCAAGCTTGTCGCCGGCAACTCCAATCCTGCCCTCGCGCAGGCGATCGCGCAGGGCCTCGATGTGCCGCTGACCAAGGCGGTCGTCCGGCGTTTCGCCGACATGGAGATCTTCGTCGAGGTCCAGGAGAACATCCGCGGCTCAGATGCCTTCATCATCCAGTCGACCTCGTTTCCGGCGAACGACAATCTGATGGAGCTGCTGATCATCACCGACGCGCTGCGCCGCTCCTCGGCGCGCCGCATCACCGCGGTGATCCCCTATTTCGGCTACGCCAGGCAGGACCGCCGCTCCGGCTCGCGCACACCCATCTCGGCCAAGCTCGTCGCCAATCTGATCACCCATGCCGGCGTCGACCGCGTCATGACGCTCGACCTGCATGCCGGCCAGATCCAGGGCTTCTTCGATATCCCGACCGACAATTTGTTCGCTGCCCCCGTGATGGTGCGCGACATTCGCGAACGTTTCGACCTCTCCAAGGTGATGGTGATCTCGCCCGACGTCGGCGGCGTGGCCCGCGCCCGCGGCCTCGCCAAGCGCATCAACACCCCGCTCGCGATCGTCGACAAACGCCGCGAACGTCCGGGTGAATCCGAGGTCATGAACGTGATCGGCGACGTCTCCGGTTACAGCTGTATCCTGGTCGACGACATCGTCGATTCCGGCGGCACGCTGGTGAACGCGGCCGATGCGCTGATCGCCAAGGGCGCGAAGGATGTCTACGCCTACATCACCCACGGCGTGCTCTCCGGCGGCGCGGCCGCTCGTATCGCCGGCTCGAAGCTGAAAGAGCTCGTCATCACCGACTCGATCCTGGCGACGGAAGCAGTGACCAAGGCGCCGAACATCCGCACGCTACCGATCGCGAGCCTGATCTCGGACGCGATCGCACGCACCGCGGCGGAAGAGTCGGTCTCGAGCCTGTTCGACTGAGTTTTCTTCTGCGCCTCTCCCCGCTTGCGGGGAGAGGCCGGAATGCGCGCAAAGCGCGGATTCCGGGTGGGGGGGGACTCTCCACGAGTCCAACTCTCACCTCCCTCGCGGAGACTCCCCCTCACCCCACCCTGTCCCCGCAAGCGGGGCGAGGGAGCACGCGTTCCCCCGTCCCTCACGACGCGCCGCAACACGCCCCACAGCCCCACGGGTTGTTGCCAACCGCTGCCCATGACATCATCCGGATTCCGAGTCATCTCTGCCCTCTGGATACCTGATGCCGCGCCGGAAATTCGCTTGGGAAAAACTGTCGGATGACGAGTTGCTCAAGCAGCGTCTCTCCAGCCTGAGGGTCACGGTCGAAGGCACCTGGCTCGAAGACTGCGTTGGCACGCTTCACGAAGAGCTCGAAGAGCGGGGCATCCGGCTGCGGCCGCACACGTGGATCTCGAGCGAATGGTTCAGTCCGGGAGATGTGCCCGGCATCGCGCTCCCGTTCTATCTCGCCCATCCCCGCCTGATGAAGCTCGAGAAGAAGATGATGTTCGACGTCGAGGGCGGAACCTGGCGCGAGTGCATGGCCATCCTCCGTCATGAGGCCGGCCACGCGCTGCAGCACGGTTACCAACTGCAGCGCCGCCGGCGCTGGCAGCAGCTGTTCGGTCCGTCGTCAAAGCACTATCCACGCTACTACCGGCCCAACCCGGCAAGCCGGCGTTACGTCCAGCATCTCCGTCTTTGGTACGCGCAGAGCCACCCGGACGAGGACTTTGCTGAAACCTTTGCGGTATGGCTGCGGCCGCGCTCGAACTGGCGGACGCGATATGCCGGCTGGCCGGCGCTGAAGAAGCTCGAATATGTCGACGAGCTGATGAGCGAGATCGCGGGAAAGCGGCCGCTGATCACGACGCGGGAGCGTGTCGATCCGCTGAGCAAGCTCAGCCAGACGCTCGAGGACCACTACAAGAAGAAGCAGGCTTTCTACGCCTTCACGCCACCGAAGACTTACGACCGCGACCTCTCCCGGCTGTTTTCCGCCGATCCTCGGCATCATCGCTCCCAACCGGCTTCGAGCCTGATCAGGCGACATCGTGCCCAGATCAGGCAGATGGTCGCGCGATGGACAGGCGAGAACCAACTTACGCTCGATGCCGTGCTTGACGACATGATCTCCCGCTGCCGCGAGCTCGATCTGCGCGCGGTGGGCCCTGAACAGAAGCTCGTTCTCGATTTCACTGTCCTCGTGACCGCCAAGACGATGCACGCGCTGTTTGGCCCGTCTCGGCGCAAATGGATCGCGCTATGAGACGATTCCGTATTCTCGTGCTGATGCATCCGGACTTCCTGCCTCCGGATTCGACCGACGGATACACCCCGCAGGAGATCAACAACTGGAAAACGGAATACGACGTCGTGAGCACTTTGCGCGCGGCTGGGCATGAGGTCCGCGCACTCGGCGCGCAGGAGGAAATCAGGCCGATCCGCGAAGCGATCGAGGAGTTCAAGCCGCACGTGGTTTTCACGCTGCTGGAGGAATTCCACAACAACGTCGCCTACGACCAGCACATCGCCAGCTATCTCGAGCTGATGAAGGTCCCCTATACCGGGTGCAATCCGCGCGGCCTGATCCTCGCACGCGGCAAGGATCTGTCGAAGACGCTGGTGCATCACCGCCGGATTGCGGCGCCGGCCTTCGCCGTCTTTCCGATGCGCCGCAAGGTGAAACGCCCGACGCGTCTTGCGCTGCCGCTGATCGTCAAGAGCCTGAATATGGATGGATCCTTCGGCATCTCGCAGGCATCGATCGTCGATACGGACGAGAAGCTGGCCGAACGGGTCGCCTTCATCCACGAGCGGGTCGAATCCGCCGCCATCGCCGAGCAGTTCATCGAGGGGCGAGAGCTGTATGTCGGCGTGCTCGGCAACAACCGGCTGCGCGTGCTGCCGGTTTGGGAATTGAAATTCGGCAGCATGGGCGGGCGCAGCTCGCGCCACATCGCGACCGAAAAGGCCAAGCACGACACCGACTATCAGGAGCGTGTCGGTATCGTCGACGGGCCGGCGAAGGACCTCGCGCCTGAAGTCACCGCGCGCATCCAGCGTGCCGCGAAACGCATCTACAGGGCGCTTGGCCTCGACGGCTACGCGCGCATCGATTTCCGTCTCGCCGCGGACGGCACGCCGTATTTCATCGAAGCCAACCCAAATCCGGAAATCGCCAAGAGCCAGGAGTTCGCCACGGCGGCTCAACATGACGGGCTCAAATACAGGGAGCTCCTGCATCGTATCCTGACCCTCGGGATCAGCCGCGCCAAAGCGGGTGTGTCTCTGGGGTAAGAGCGGATTCAGGCAAAGCCCGGCAGCACCAACTCCTTCATCAGAGCGAGCATCACGGCGGTCTGCTCCTGGCCGGATCGCTGATAGTTTCCGCAGTGGATCACCACGACGAGATCGCGCGCCGGCATCACGAACAGATATTGGCCGCCCCAGCCGACACCGCCGAACCAATGCAGGGGCTGCGCCGTGGCGAAATCGCCGACGTACCAGTGATAGCCGTAATCGCGGCCAAAGCGGGTCGGGACGACCGGTGTGGTCACGCGCTTCACCCAGTCGGACGGAACGACCTGTCGACCGTCCCATTTGCCGTCGGCCAGCAGGAGTTGACCGAACTTGACGAGGTCGCGCGGCAAGAGACCTGCGCCTGACGCAGCGCGCGGTTCGCCGTCACGGCCAACGCGCCAGTCGGACGGGCCAAAGCCCATCGGATCGAACAACACGCGGCGGCAATAGGCCGGCAGGGCTTCGCCGGTGCCCCTGGCAATGAGCCGGCCGAGCAGTGCAGTCGCGCCGCCGCAATAGGTCCACTTCGCGCCGGGCTCGCCGACGATCGGATGTTCGAGAATGAACCGATAGCGGTCAGGCGCGGTTTCCATCGCCGTCTCGGCGTTGCGTGGATCGCCGTAGACGATCGCAAGCTCGTCCCATTCGAAGCCAAGCGTCATCGAGAGCACATGGTGGATCGTGATCTTGTCACGGCCGGGCTGCGCGGCGAGATCGGCATATTCCGGAAACTGCGCGTAGAGCTTTGCGTCGGGCGGCGGCACCTTGCCTTCCGCGAGCGCAATGCCATAGGCGAGGCCGACGACGCTCTTGGAGACAGAGCGCAAATCGTGCAGCACGTCGGGGCCAAAGACGACGTCGCCGAGCGGAGCGCCCAAACGCTCGTCTGCGCCCCGCCCGTAATGCTCGAACACGAGCTTGCCGCCCTGGCTGACCAGGAGCACATGCAGACCGGGCACCTTTCCGGCCTGAATGAGCCCGGCGAGGCGCTCCGCGGTATCGGACGATGCGGCAAGCGCAGGCATGGCCCGCGGCAGGATCACGCTCGCGCCAAGCGCAGCCAGCAGATGACGACGGTTGAGAGAAGCCATAGTCGATTCCTCCGTAATGGGTATACACAGGTACCTTGCAATACACAGTACCTTGCTATATAAGCTCTCTCGAAAGCGGTGTAGTCAAGGAGGAAATGGCCGACTCGACGAATCAGGTTCAGCTCAAGAAGGGCGCGCTGGAGCTCTGCGTGCTCGCTCTGCTCGCGCGCGGCGAGAGCTATGCCTATGAGATCGCGAGTACGCTGTCGGCTGGCGTCGGCATGGGTGAAGGAACGATCTATCCGCTGATGCGGCGCATGCAGGATGACGGGCTGGTCGACACCCGCCTCGAGGAATCCAATAGCGGGCCGTCGCGCAAATATTATCGGCTGACGGCCGCGGGCCGCGCCGCCTTCACCGCGCAGAAGCGCGAATGGCGAAGTTTTTCGGATGCCGTGGACAGGCTGCTCGGAGATTCCAAATGAACCGCGCCGACTTCCTTCACATCCTCGGCGATGGGCTCGCGGGACTGCCCGCGGCCGAGATCGACGACATCCTGGCCGACTACGCCGCCCATTTCGAGGAGGCCCGTGCCTCAGGCCGGACCGAGCAGGAGGTCGCCTCCGCACTTGGCGACCCCAGACGGCTGGCACGCGAGCTGCGCGCCGAGACGGGATTGCGGCGGTGGGAGAACCATCACTCCTTCCGCAACTCCACGGCCGCGCTGTTTGCGCTCAGTGGCCTCGCCGTGGTCGACATCGTCCTGCTGCTGCCGCTGCTGCTCGCCGTGCTTCTCATCCTGCTCGTGATCGCCTTCGTGATGTGCGTGCTCGGGATCGTCGGCATCGGCTTGCTGATCAGCATCTACAAGCATTTTGGCGACGGACGGATCGTCGAGCTGATCTTGCGCGGGCTCGCAGGCGTCGCGCTGGTCACCACAGGCGCAGGGTTCGCTGCATTGCTGGCGCTGGGACTCAATACGGCAGTCCGGTGGCTCGGCGGCTACGCACGGCTGCATTACCGGTTGCTCAAGCCGGAGCGGAGCGAAGCGTGAGTTTCAGCCCGCTTCTGCTTTCGCGCTCACCACGTCCGCAAACGACTTGAAAAACTCTCCGGCAAGCTTCGTCGCGGTCGAGTTGATCAGCCGGGCACCCAACTGCGCGAGCTTGCCGCCGATCTGCGCGTCGACCTCGTAATGCAGCACCGTGACATCGGCGCCTTCGGATTCCAGACGCACCAGTGCGCCACCTTTCGCAAAACCGGCGACGCCGCCGGAACCCTCGCCCGAGATGCGGTAGGAGTTGGGCGGATCGAAGTCGGATAGCGTCACCTTGCCGCTGAATGTCGCTTTTACCGGGCCGACCTTGAAGACCACCGTCGCCGTCATCTCGTTCGGCGCGGTCACGTCGAGCGACTGGCAGCCGGGGATGCAGTGCTTCAGCACAGCGGGATCGTTCAGCGCCGCCCACACCTGCTCGCGTGACGCCGGTATACGCTGGCTGTCGTTCATCTGCATGATCGATCACTCTCTGCTTGCTGATTGATTGGCGGCGCGCTGGCCGTGCCTTCGTTCCACAGTGATCTCGGCGAGGATCGACATTGCGATCTCCTCGGGCGTGATGGCGCCGAGATCGAGCCCGGCCGGTGCCTTGAAATCATCGATCGCCGCAGTACTGGCGCCCTCCGCGAGGAGCTTTGCGCGCAGCGCTGCCATCTTGCGACGGCTGCCGACGAAGGCGTGATAACAGGCCTTGGTCGCGATCGCCGCGCGCAAGGCGGCCTCGTCGCCCTTGCCTTGTGTCGAGACCACGACGAAGCGTTTGGCGTCGTTCAGCTCGCCGAGCTGGTAGCCGTCGATGATCGCATCGGCATCCGGCTGCGCGGTGAGATCGGCGGCAGGCGCGGCGAGCGTGACGTAATAGCCGAGCACGCGCGCCTGCGCGGCGAGCGACAGCGCCACCGGGCTTGCGCCGAGAATGACCAGCGAGGGATGCGGCAGCACCGGCTCGACAAAAATGTCCATGGTGCCCTTGCTTGGGCACATGTTGCTGGCGAAGCGAACACCGTCGCGGCTCTCGCCCGCGCTGACGCCGAGCTCGGCCAGCAGGTTTTCCGGCTGCACCGAGACCATGCGCGGCTCGCCGTCGGCGAGCGCCTCGCGCGCCGCCTTCAGCACCGCGCCTTTGGCGCAGCCGCCGCCGATCCAACCCGCGACGATGGTGCCGTCGGCCGCGATGATCGCCTTGGCGCCAGCCTTCGCCGCGGTCACCGACACCGTCCGCACCACCGTCGCGAGCACGAAGGCGCGCTCGGCGGCCTTCATCTGCGCCACGAGATCCAGCACCTCGACATGAGCGGTCATCGCAACATCCCTCAGAGCCTGGCCAGATAGGGTTCGAGCGCACGCAGGCTTTGCAGCGAATTCGCGGGCGCATAGAGATCGACATGCGGCAGCGCCGCTCTTATACCCCGCGCCTCCGGCGTATAGCCCTCCCACGCCATCATCGGATTGAGCCAGACGATGCGGCGGCAGCGGCGATGCAGCGCCGCCATTTCGCGGCCGAGCAATGCGGCGTCACCAGTTTCGTAACCGTCGGACACGATCATCACGCAGCTGCGCGAATGAATGACTCGCGCGGCATGCCAGCGGTTGAAGGTTTGTAAGGACTCACCGATTTTCGTGCCGCCGCCCGCGCCCTGCGCCATGATCGAGAGCCGGTCGAGCGCACGGCCGGCGTCCCTCTCCTTCATCGCATCGGAGACGTAGGCGAGGCGCGTGTGAAACAAAAACGCCTCGGCCTCGCGAAACTGGTCGAGCACGCCATGGATGAAGCGCAGGAACACGGAGGTGTACATACTCATCGAGCCGGAGGCATCGAGCAGCACGACGAGCCGCAGCGGCTTGTCCTTGCGCTGGCGTTTCACGAGCGCGATCGGCACACCGCCATGGCTGATGTTGCGATGGATGGTGCGGCGGAGATCGAGCCGATAGCCGCGCCGGCGCGCCAGATCGCGCCGGGTCAGCCGCGTACGCATCGCCTTGGCGAGCTGTGCCGCGGCTTCATGGGCCTGTGCGACCTGATCGGGATCGCTGAGCTTTCGGAAATCGACTTCAGCAAGATTCTCCGCGCGCGAGGCGCCTTCCATGCGGCCCTCGCCGGAACGGCCTTCCGGTGCGCCATCGGAGGACGGAAGCTGATCGGTGACGGATTGGCTGCTGCCCTGCTCGGCGGCCGTATCCTGCAAACTCTTCAGCGATGGATTGCTGGCGCCGGGCACCGAGCCAATCGTGCGAGAGCGCGAGCGCACGCGCTTGCCCAGCCAGAACGCATCGAACAGCCCGTCGAACTTGTCCCAGTCGGATTTGCGCGCCGAAAACAGATGCTTGAACGCGGCGCGCAGCAGGCCCGGTCGCGCCGCATAGCCCGCCGACATCAGCGTCGCCGCATCCTGCCCTTCGGCGAGCCCAACGCGGAAGCCGGCATCGCGCAAGGTGCGCAGGAAAGCGGCAAGCTTCGCGGAGACGAGGCGGGAGACCTCGTTGAGATCGTCGTAACCAGGGCTGGAGCCGCAGCAGCTCATGCGACCCTCCCCAGCAGGCGCTGCGTCACCTCGGGCGTGACACGGGCGCGGTCCTCGTGGGTCTTCAGCAGGCAGACCAGCGTCTCATGCACGGTCTCGGGCGCGTCGTGGAGATCGCGGACGTCGAGACCGACCAGCGCCGCAGCCCAGTCCAGCGTCTCTGCGACGCCCGGCACCTTGCGCAGCTCCTCCTTGCGTACGCCTTCGACCATGCGCGCGATCTGGAGCGACAACGACGGGCTCGCGCCCGCGACGCGCGCCAGGATGATGCGGGTTTCCCGATCGACGTCGGGATAGTCGACATAATGATAGAGGCAGCGCCGGCGCAACGCGTCGGAGAGCTCGCGCGTGCCGTTCGACGTCAGCACGACGTGCGGGATGGTAATGGCGGGAATGGTGCCGAGCTCGGGGATCGAGACCTGGAAATCGGACAGCAGCTCCAGCAGGAACGCCTCGAACTCGTCGTCGGCGCGGTCGATCTCGTCGATCAGCAGCACCGGCGCATTTGGGCGGCGGATCGCGGCGAGCAAGGGACGCTCGAGCAGATATTTCTCCGAGAACACCTGGTCCTCGATGCTGTCGGTGCCGCGATGAGCCTGGATCACCAGCAACTGGCGCTGGTAGTTCCACTCGTAAAGCGCGGCGGACTGGTCGAGCCCTTCATAGCATTGCAACCGGATCAGCTCGGTCGCATGCACCTTGGCGAGCGCCTTCGCCACCTCGGTCTTGCCGACGCCCGCCTCGCCCTCGAGCAACAGCGGACGCCGCAACAATTGCATCAGCGAGACCGCGGTCGCGAGGTCCGTATCGGCGATGTAACCCGATGCAGCCAGCGCTTGCGCGATCTCGTCACGGCCTTTCATGGCTAGGCCACCGCGCCCAGGTCCTTCGCCGCCTTCCAGTTGCGCCAGAAGTCGTGGGGCATCTGGATGTGCGTCGCGCCCAGGAACGAGAACGCGTCGTTGACGGCGTTGGAGAAGGCCGGCACGCCGCCGACATTCGGGCTTTCGCCGACGCCCTTGGCGCCGATCGGATGATGCGGCGACGGGGTGACGGTGAAATCGGTCTCCCAATGCGGCGTCTCGACCGCGGTCGGCATGAAGAAGTCCATGAACGAGCCGGTGACAACATTGCCGACCTCGTCGTAGCGGATCTCCTGGCCCATCGCGATCGCGAAGGCTTCGGTGAGACCGCCATGCACCTGGCCCTCGATGATCATCGGGTTGATGCGCGTGCCGCAGTCGTCGAGCGCGTAGAAACGCCGGACCTTGTACACGCCGGTGTCAACGTCGATGTCCATCACGCAGAGATAGGCCCCGAACGGATAGGTCATGTTGGGCGGGTCGTAGTAGCTCACCGCTTCCAGCCCCGGCTCCATGCCCGGCGGCACGGAATTGTACGCCGCCCAGCAGATATCCTTCATCGACATGAATTTCTCCTGCAGGCCCCTGACCCGGAAACCGTCGATGTCGAATTCGAGATCGTCCTCGTGGACCTCGAGCTTGTAGGCGGCGATCATCTGCGCCTTGGCCTTGATCTTTCGCGCAGCCATCGCGATTGCGGCACCGGCGACCGGCGTCGAGCGCGACCCGTAGGTGCCGAGCCCGTAAGGCGCGGTGTCGGTGTTGCCCTCCTCGACCATGATGTTGTCGGCGGGAATGCCGATTTCGGTGGCGATGATCTGGGCCCAGGTGGTCTCGTGGCCCTGGCCCTGGCTCTTGGACCCGACCCGCGCGATGCCGGCTCCGGTCGGGTGCATGCGGATCTCGCAGGAGTCGAACATGGCAATGCCGAGAATGTCGCAATTCTTCGAGGGGCCGGCGCCGACGATCTCGGTGAAGAAGGAGATGCCGAGGCCCATGATGTCGCGGGTCTCGCCACGGGCGAACGCGGCCCGCTTCTCCGCCTGCTCCTTGCGGAGTGCAGCGTAACCTGTGGCCTCCATCATCTTGCGCATGGCGGTGTGGTAGTCGCCGGAATCGTATTCCCAGCCCAGCGCCGAGTGATACGGAAACTGCTCCGGCTTGATGAAGTTCTTCAGCCGCAGCTCAGCCGGATCCATGTTGAGCTTCTGCGCCAAAATATCCATGGCGCGCTCGATGCAGTAGGCCGCCTCCGTGACGCGGAACGAGCAACGGTAGGCGACGCCACCGGGCGCCTTGTTGGTGTAGACGCCGTCGACAGCCAGATGCGCGGTCGGGAAGTCATAGGAGCCGGTGACGATGTTGAAGAAGCCGGCCGGCCATTTCGACGGATCGGCGCAGGCATCGAATGCGCCGTGATCGGCGAGCACGTGCACGCGCAGACCCGTGACCTTGCCTTCTTTCGTCGCGGCGATCTCGGTGGTCATGTGATAGTCGCGCGCAAACGAGGTCGCGGTCAGATTCTCGATGCGGTCCTCGACCCATTTCACCGGCTTGCCGGTGACGATGGAGGCCACGGCCGCACAGATATAGCCGGGATAGGCGCCGACCTTGTTGCCGAAACCGCCGCCGATGTCGGGGGCGATCACATGGATCTTGTGCTCCGGCAGCTTTGCGATCAGCGCGACGACCGTGCGGATCACGTGCGGGGCCTGGAACGTGCCATAGATGGTCAGCTCGCCCTTGATCTTGTCGAAAGAGCAGACGCACTGGCAGGTCTCCAGCGGCGACGGATGGGTGCGGTGATAGGAGATCAGCTCCTTGATCTTGACCTCGGCCTTGTTGAAGGCCGCGTCGGTCAGCTCCTTGTCGCCGACGGTCCACTCAAAAATGTGGTTGTCGTGCTTGCGCGGACCATGCGCGCCGGACATCTTGCCGACGAGGTCCTCGCGCAGCACCGGCGAATCCGCATTCATCGCTTTGAAAGGATCGACCAATGGCGGCAGCGGCTCGTATTCGACGATCACAGCGTTGATGCCGTCATCGGCCGCATAGCGGTCGGTGGCGACGACGAAGGCGACCTCCTGGTTCTGGAACAGAACCTTGCCGTCGGCCAGAACCATTTGCACGTCGCCGGCCAAGGTCGGCATCCAGGCGAGGTTGACGGTCTTCAGCGTCTCGGCGGTGATGACTGCGAGCACGCCGGGGACCTTCAGCGCTGCGCTGTCGTCGATCTTCTTGACGCGCGCATGCGGATGCGGCGAGCGGACGAAGTCGCCATGCAGCATGCCGGGCAGCTTGACGTCGTCGACGTAATTTCCCCTGCCTTGGGTGAAGCGGATGTCCTCGACGCGCTTGCGCTTGCAGCCCATGCCTTCGAGTGCGGCGGTGCGTTGTTCCCGCGTGGGAGTGAGGTCGTTCATTCCGCAGCCTCCTGGAATTCCACGCCGTTGATCTTGGCGCTCGCGTATTGAATGGCCTTGACGATGTTCTGGTAGCCGGTGCAGCGGCAGATGTTGCCGGAGATGCCCATCCGGATTTCCGGTTCGCTCGGCGAGGGATTTTCCTTCAAGAGGCGATGCGCGCGGACAATCATGCCGGGCGTGCAGAAGCCGCATTGCAGGCCGTGCATCATGCGAAAACCTTCCTGCAGCGCCGACAGCGTGCCGTCGGCATTGGCCATGCCTTCGATCGTGGTGATGTCGCTTCCCTGGGCCTGCACTGCGAACATGGTGCAGGACTTTACCGACATGCCGTCGATATCGACGGTGCAGGCGCCGCAATGGGTGGTCTCGCAGCCGATATGGGTACCGGTCAGCTGCAGATTTTCGCGGATGAAGTGCACCAGCAGCGTGCGCGGCTCGACGAGGCCTTCGACCTCCGCGCCGTTCACCTTCATGGTCACGTGTGTTTTGGCCATTGGTCCCCTCCCCTTACTTCGCTCGGCTAGCTGCGCGTTGCAGCGCCCGCGTCACCATGATGCCGCCGACATGTTTTCGGTATTCGACCGGACCGCGCGCATCCGCAGCCGGCGCCATGATCGCCGAGGCCGCGGCGGCCGCCTTCTTCAGCGTGGCCGCATCGAGGCTGGTTCCGATCACGGCCTTGGCCGCGTCAGCGGCGAGCAGCGGCGTCTCGTGAACATTGGTGAGGCCAATCGCGCAGGTCGCGACTTTGCCGCCGGACATGGTGAGCACGACGGCCGCAGCCGCGGTGGCGTAGTCGCCAACCTTGCGCTTGAGCTTTTCGTAGGCGTAGCCGTGACCGGCCGCCGGCACGGGGACCGAGATCGAGGTCAGGATCTCGCCGGGCTCGAGCGCGGTGAAATAGGCGCCCTGGTAGAAGTCGGCGGCGGCGATGTCACGGGCTCCGCCCGCACCTTCGAGGCGGTAGCTCGCGCCCAGCGTCATCATCAGCGCCGGCATGTCGTTGCCGGGATCGCCATTGGCGACATTGCCGCCGATCGTGCCGCGGTAGCGCACCTGCGGATCGGCGATCAGCAGCGCCGCCTCGTGCAGGATCGGCATCGACTTTGCGACCTCGTCGGAGGCCAGCAGCTCGTGCTGGGTGGTCATCGCGCCGATAACGAGGTTGTTGCCGTTACGGCTGATGCCCTTCAGGGCGGCGATGCCATGCAGATCGATCAGATGGGCGGGGGTGGCGAGCCGAAGCTTCATCATCGGCACCAGGCTGTGCCCGCCGGCCAGTGGCCGCGCATCCTCGCCGAGGTCCACCAAGAGTTTGACGGCATCGGCGACACTCGCCGGCCGGTGATAGTTGAATGAGCCCGGGATCATCATCTCCTCCTCGTCGTCCTTGCGCGTGACGGCGCGGACGTTGGAGGGGACGGTCACTCCGCACCGGGCAAGCCGCAATCGCTGGGGCACGGAACAGCGGATTTCGCACGAGTTGCGGGTGGAAGCGCACGAATTGCGTCAGGTGTGGCGACGTATGAGCCGCGATCTCGGTGCAACCTCCCCCGCTTGCGGGGGAGGCATAGGCCGCCCACAGCGGCCGGCTCTTAAGAGACGCCGGGGCGAAGCCTCGGCTATGGCGAAGCGCCGGGTGGGGGCTCTCTCCTCTCCGGGAGTCTCTCTGCGGAGATACCTCTCCCCAACCCTCTCCCGCAAGCGGGAGAGGGCGCGCACTTCCCGCGCGGCTAGACCCCTACGCCTGCCGCCGGTTCACCAGCCCCAACCTCGCCTTCACCTCGGCGATCTTGGCCCGACTCACCGGCACCCGGTGCGGCGAGGGGCCGTCGAGCTCGAGCACGGCGCCGTCGCCCTCTTTGCGGACCAGCGCGACATGGGGAATGGCGACGATGTGGCTGCGGTGCACCCGCAGGAACAGCGAGGGATCGAGCTGGGCCTCGGCCTCCGAGATCGACCAGGGGCACATCCGCTCCCGCGTGCCGTCATGGACGCGGGTGTAATGCGCATCGGCGCGCACGCTGCGGACGTTCGCCGTTTCAATGAAATGCGTCCCGTCGGAGCTTTCGACCGGCAGCCGGGGAACCGGCGCGCGCGGCGGCTGACCGAGGCCGCCGAGCGGCGCCATTGGCCGCGGAGGGGCGGCGGATACGGCAACCGGTTCGACCACGGCCGGCGCGACCGACGGAGCAACCGGATCAACGGCAACAGGAGCCGAAGCCTGTCGGCGTTGATCGGGCACGAGCGACAGCAAGAAGCCGGCAGCAATGACGAAGCACAGCACCGCGACGATGATCGACAGGATTTGTTGCGACGCGGCAAGGCCGCCGCCGGCATGGTGATGCGCCGCGCCGGTCAGCGGCTCGAAATGCATGCCCAGCATCGCGGTGTAATGCATGCCGGAGACGGCCATACCAAAAACAATCGAGCTGACGATCAGCCGAACGCCCTCCTGCTGCGCCAGGAAAGCGCGCAGGCCGCCATAGGCCGTGACGATGGCCACGACGACCGACAGAAGGACCATGATCGGGTCGTGCACGATGCCGAACGGGCCAGCCAGCCCGTGGATCCCGACATAATGCATGCTCGCAATGCCCGCGCCGAGCAGCACCGCCGACGACGCCACGCGCTTCAAGCTCGGCTCGCCGATCGAGACAAAGAAAAGCGAGATGCCGACCACCAGCGCGCAGATCAGGAACGAGATGATGGTGGGAAGAACGAGATAGACCGTGTCCGGCGGCAGCGGCGCGGCCAGCATGCCGACGAAATGCATGGTCCAGATGCCGACGGCAAGAAACACAGCCGCCCCCGCAAGCAGAACGCGGTTGCTGACGCCGGGCGTGTTGCGGATGCGAGCAGCAAGCGCAAAGCCGGTATAGCCACCCAGACTCGCGATCGCCACAGAGAGCGCGACGAGATAGGGATCGTGTCCTTCGAACATGATCTTGTCGGCCGCCCGTCTCCACGGCACGGCCTCCTCCCGCCGCCGACTGTATAGGGACGGCGGCGGGATTGACAATCAGCGGCGTGTGACTTGGCACAGTGCCAGACCCTCATGGTGAGGAGGCGCGCAAGCGCCGTCTCGAACCATGCAGGCCCAGCTGAAGCAGCGGGGCCTTTCATCCTTCGAGACGCGCGCGAGAGCGCGCTCGTCAGGATGAGGAGCGAGCATGCCCGCGCCCCCTCACACAATCCCCGCCGCGACCTGGCCGCGCAGGCGCTCCAGGCCGAGCAGCGTCTCCGCACAGGCGGCCGCGACCTCGACGCCCTTGATCGCAAAGTGCCTGCGGAAGAAATCGTAGTGCACTTCGGTCTCGTGGAATTGCTGCGGCGTCAGCACGGCCGAGAACACCGGCACCTCGGTGCGCAGCTGCACGTCCATCAGCGCCTTGATCACGGTGTCGGCGACGAATTCGTGGCGATAGATGCCACCGTCAACGACAAGGCCGGCCGCGACGATCGCGGTGTAGCGCCGCGTCTTGGCGAGGACCTGCGCATGCAGCGGGATCTCGAACGAGCCCGGCACCTCGAACACGTCGACATGGGTGAGATGGCGCGCCTCGGCCTCCTTGATGAAGGCGATGTGGGCTTCCTCGACCACGTCGCGGTGCCAGCAGGCCTGCACGAAGGCCACCCGCTGCGGCTTTGCAAAACGCGGATGCTCGGTCGCCGGCGGATCAACTGGAACCGGCGGCTGGGTTGTCTGGGACGTTTCGGTTTGGGGATCTTGCAACATCTGATTCATGGCTTTCCTTCAAAGGACCAGAATCAGGGCACACGGAACGACAAACAGCCGCATCCTGCGATGCGTCTGCCACCGACCGTTCTCTTTCATCCGGACTTTAACCGTCGGCTTCGGAGTTGCACCGAATCTGCTGACCCTTTCCTTTGGAGAAAATCCTTTTCAGGAAACCCCTTGGGGAAGGCGCTCGCGGGCTTAGACCTTTCGGCCCTTACCGCCGGTGGGGACTTTCACCCCGCCCTGAGAACATCGGCCGTCCGGGATGAACGGCCTGAACGGAAATATGACGCCGGTCCGGGGCCGCAGCAAGCGTGTTCCGCAGCAAAAAATTGCATGGTCCCATGCCGCTATGGCTGGCTGGCCCTCGCGGGGCGGAATTAACGATTGGTGCGCGGTCCGGGAGTCCGATTCCGATTTGTTCCTTTCGTTAATAATTGTGGCCGAGATGAGCTGTGGACGAACGAGTCCTGGCTTGTGGACGGACTCGGGACCCGGTTGCGCAGATTCCGCAAATCACATCAGTTGATCCGCGACAAGCCCGCGCTGATCACGGGATCGCAACAGCGACTCCGAGGGGATCTCCTTAGCGATATCTAAGGGAGCGCGCGCCGGACCAACCGCGTGCGTATCAAAGACAACAAAAAGGCAAGAGGTCGAGACGGCATGTCCCTGCTCGAAGGCGCTATCGATTCCAAAAGCCATCCGCTCGCGGTGGTCGAGGATATCGCTGCCAGCAACAACTGGCCGTTCGAACGCTCCGGCGAAGACGAACTGACCATTGTCTCGAAGGGACAATGGACCGACTACCAGATCTCGTTCACCTGGATGGGCGAGATCGAAGCGCTGCATCTCGCCTGCGCATTCGACATGAAGATTCCGGTCGCGCGCCGCGGCGAGGTGCAGCGGCTCGTCGCCGCGATCAACGAGCAATTGTGGATCGGCCATTTCGACCTGTGGAGCAACACCGGCATGATCATGCACCGCCAGGCGCTGGTGCTGCCGGGCGGGCTGACCGCCTCGACCGCGCAATGCGAAGCCATGCTCGCCGGCGCCATCCACGCCTGCGAACGTTATTTTCCGGCGTTCCAGTTCGTGGTGTGGGCTGGCAAGACCACCGCGCAGGCGATGGACGCCGCGATGTTTGATACGGTGGGCGAAGCGTAGGATTCAAGAAGTGAGGGAGCCAACGCCCTCTCCTCACGTCGTCCCGGACAAGCGAAGCGCAGATCCGGGACCCATACCGCGTGATTTCGCTTGTGGCACGCGGCTTGTTGCCGACACCTCCATCTACTAGAACCCCCTGTGGTTATGGGTCCCTGCGTTCGCAGGGACGACACCTTTTGCTTGGGTGATCGCAGTGGCAAACAACAACACTCTCCAAAACATCACCGGCACCATCCTGCTCGCCGGCGCCGGCAAGATGGGCGGCGCGATGCTGACCGGGTGGCTGGCTGGAGGGCTCGATCCGCGACGCGTCGCGGTGGTCGATCCGCATCTTTCGCCCGAGATCACCGCGCTGGCCGCCAAGGGCGTCGCGCTCAATCCGGACGTGAAGGCGGCAGGCCAGGTCGAGACGATGGTCGTCGCGGTGAAGCCGCAGTTGTTCCGCGAGGCCGGCGCCAAGCTGAAATCATTCGTCTCGGAAAAGACCTCCGTGGTCTCGATCATGGCGGGAACCACGATTCTCTCGCTCGAGGAGGTCTGCGGCGGCGCCGTGGTGCGCGCGATGCCGAACACGCCGGCCGCGATCGGCCGCGGCATCACGGTGGCTGTTGCTGCGAAGAACGTCAGCGCTGGCCAGCGTGCGGTGGCCGACGCATTGCTGCGCGCCACCGGCTCGGTCGAATGGGTCGAGGATGAAGGCCTGATGGATGCGGTGACCGCCGTCTCTGGCTCGGGCCCCGCCTATGTGTTCCTGCTCGCCGAAGAACTCGCGCGCGCCGGCGTCGAAGCGGGACTGCCCGAGGCACTCGCGACAAAGCTCGCGCGTGAAACGGTCGCGGGCTCCGGCGAGCTGCTGCACCAGTCGGAACTTCCCTCCAGCACGCTGCGCCAGAACGTCACCTCACCCGGCGGCACCACGGCCGCAGCCCTCGGCGTGCTGATGGGCGAGCCCGGCCTGCGCGACCTGATGATCCGCGCGATTGCGGCGGCGACGAAGCGGTCGAAGGAATTGGCGAAGTAGCCCGCTACGCGCCCAACCGCTTGTTGAACATCTCGACATTCACGAGCCCGCGCGCATGACGGCCTTCGCCGAGCTTGCGCGTGCCCTCGAAGGCCTCGACCTCGAAGCGGATGACGCGGCGCTCAACCGCGATCACTTTCGCGGTGGTCCGTACCGTCGCGCCAACGAGCGCTGCTGCGAGATGACGAATGTCGACCTCGGTGCCGACGGTGACCCAGCCCGGCTGGAGCACGGAACGGATCGCATCGCCCGACGTCATCTCCATCTCGAGGATCATCATCGGGGTCGCATAAACAAAAGGCATGCCGGGCACGAAATGCCCGACCGTGCGCTCGGCCGGCACCACCAGCGTGCGCTCGGCGTTCATGCCGATTGTGATGAAGTCGCGTGCGTCCATGGGGCTTTGCTCAGTGTCGTCCCGGACCCCCGTGCGCAATTGCGCACTAGGCCGGGACGACGACGGTGAATGCCGAACCAGCGCTGCCTACTTCTTCGCAGCCGCCGCACGCTCCACAAAAGTCTTGCCGCCCTTCATCTTGTGGCGGAGGGGCGCTTCGTTGATCTGGATGACGACGGCATCGGCGTCGACGCCGAGATTCTTCACCAGTGCCTGCGTGATGTCGCGCATCATGCCGGCCTTCTGCTCGTCGGTGCGGCCTTCGGCCATGCTGACGGTGATCTCAGGCATTGTCGTCTCCCTACTGCTGTCGCGATGACCGGGCACACCCCGATCGTTCATGAAGGTGCGCATCAAACAGGACGTGGATGCCCGGGACAAGCCCGGGCAGGACGGCCTGCTGGAATGGCTATCCCCACTTTACGTCATGGCGCGCCAGGACCTCGCGCACTTTCGTGACGAGGTCGGCCTCGCTGCACGAGAACTGCGCGGGGCGCGTCTCGCGCCATTCCTGGTTGGAGGCGATCGCGGCAGCCGCCTTGGCGCCTTCGACCAGGTCCTTGATCTGCAGCTCGCCGCGCGCCTTTTCATCCGAACCCTGGATGATCACGCAGGGTGAGTTGCGGCGGTCGGCATATTTGAGCTGGTTGCCCATGTTCTTGGGATTGCCGAGATAGAGCTCGGCGCGGATTCCGGCGGTGCGCAAGCTCGCCACCATCTTCTGATAGTCGGCGACGCGGTCGCGGTCGAACACCGTGACCACGACGGGGCCGACCTCGGGGCGCGTGTCGAGCTTGCCGAGCAAGGTCAACGCAGCTTGCAGCCGCGACACGCCGATCGAGAAACCGGTCGCCGGCACCGGCTCGCCGCGGAAGCGAGAGACCAGGCCGTCGTAACGTCCGCCGCCGCCGACGGAGCCGAAGCGCACCGGGCGGCCCTTCTCGTCCTTGGTGTCGAGCAGCAGTTCGACCTCGTAGACGGGGCCGGTGTAATATTCGAGGCCGCGCACGACGGACGGATCGATCTTGATGCGGTCGACGCCGTAACCCGACGCGGTGACCAGCTTGGCAATCTCTTCCAGCTCACTCACGCCGGCTTGACCAATTTCGCTCTTGGCGAGGTAGGTTTCTGCCGCGGCAATGGCCTCTTTCCAATCATCGCGCGGCTTGGTGATGGCGAGAACGGCGTCAGCCTCCGCCGCACTCAGATTGGCGCCTTTCGTGAAGTCGCCCTTGCCTTCTTCGCCGCCATCCCATCGTCCGGCGCCAAGCAATTTGCGCACTTCGTCGGCGGAAAACTTGTCGAGCTTGTCGATGGCGCGCAGCACGGTCAGCCTGCGGCCCGCGTTCTCCTCACCCGCAAGCCCGATGGCTTCCAGAACGCCGTCGAGCACCTTGCGGTTGTTCACCTTCACCACGTACTGGCCGCGCGCGACGCCAAGCGCTTCCATCGTGTCGGCTGCCATCATGCAGATCTCGGCATCCGCTGCCGGCGTGGCCGAGCCGACCGTATCGGCATCGAACTGCATGAACTGGCGGAAGCGGCCGGGGCCGGGCTTCTCGTTGCGGAAGACGTAGCCGACGCGGTAGCTGCGATAGGGCAGGACCAGGCCGTCGGTGCCGTAGCGCTCGCCGACATAGCGCGCCAGCGGCGCAGTCAGATCGTAGCGCAGCGAGATCCACTGCTCGTCGTCGTCCTGGAACGAGAACACGCCCTCGTTGGGGCGGTCCTGGTCGGGCAGGAATTTGCCGAGCGCATCGGTGTATTCCATCGCCGGCGTCTCCACCGGCTCGAACCCGTAGAGCTCGTAGATGGCGCGGATCTTCTCGACCATCTCGCGCGTCGCCCGGATCGCGGCGGGATCGCGATCCTCGAGCCCGCGCGGCAGGCGCGCCTTCAGTTTCTGGGGTTTTTTGGGTTTTTCGGCCATGCGGGCGTTTACCAGCCGACGCGCGATGCGGCAACCGCAGTCTCAGCCCCTCTCCCCGCAGGCGGGGAGAAGGGAAGAGATCGAGCCTCAAAACACCTTGCGGATCCAGCTGTGCGGATCGTTGGTGCGGCCGTACTGGATGTCGACGAGCTGCTTGCGCAGGACCATGGCGACGGGGCCGGCAGCGCCGCCGCTGATCTCGAAATCGCCGCTGACCGAACGCACCTTGCCGATCGGCGAGATCACGGCGGCGGTGCCGCAGGCGAAGGCCTCCTTCAGCCTGCCGCTGGCCGCATCCTTGCGCCACTGGTCGAGCGAGTACGGCTCCTCGCGCACGGTCTTTCCGGCATCGCGGGCGAGCGCAATGATGGAGTCGCGGGTGATGCCGGGCAGGATGGTGCCGAGCGGCGGCGTCGACAGCGAGCCGTCGTCGAACACGAAGAACACGTTCATGCCGCCGAGCTCCTCGACGTAGCGGCGCTCGACCGCGTCGAGGAACACGACCTGGTCGCAACCGTGCTGGATCGCTTCGGCCTGCGCGCGCAGGCTCGCGGCGTAATTGCCACCACATTTGACGGCGCCGGTGCCGCCGATCGCCGCGCGCGTGTAATTCTCGGAAACCCAGATCGACACCGGGGCAGGTCCGCCCTTGAAGTAGGAGCCAACCGGCGAAGCGATCACCGCAAAGATGTATTCCGACGACGGCTTGACACCGAGGAAGGTCTCGCTCGCGATCATGAAGGGTCGCAGATAGAGGCTGCCCTCGCCGCCCGGCATCCAGGCCCGATCGATGCGCACGACCTGCTCGACCGCCTCGATGAAGACGTCCTCGGGGATCTGCGCCATCGCCATGCGATCCGCGGAGTCCTTGAAGCGCCGCGCATTGGCGTCGGGGCGGAACAGGTTCACGCCGCCGTCGTCGCGCTTGTAGGCCTTCAGGCCCTCAAAGATTTCCTGGGCGTAGTGCAGGACGGCGCCGGCCGGATCGATCTGGAAATTGGCGCGCGCCTCGATGCGTGCCTCGTACCAGCCGCCCTTGGCCTGGTTGTAGCGGACCACCGCCATGTGGTCGGTGAAGACGCGTCCGAAGCCGGGGTCCACCAGCTTGGCGACCCGGTCCTTCTCAGGAGTCGGATTGGATGCGGGCTGGATGTCGAATTTCATGCTCATGTCCTTGCCTCCCGCTGCCGGTAGCGGCGCTGTTCTGGCGCCCGCCTGCCCGTTTTCGGACCCAGCTGGCTTGATGTGGTTTCTGGCCGAACCACCGCCAGCCTTGTTACGGCCGGTTTCCGTGGCCAGCATGTCCGTCGAGGACATGCTTTTGCGGAAGGCGGAAGTCCAGTATGTTTTGCCGAAATGCCGCTCGACAATCGCACGGTAGATCTGCGTCGGCCGTCGCCGCCTGTCCGGCTCACTCGGGCCGCTCTCAGAAATGCCACCCGACGCGAAACGATCTAAAATTTCGTGCCGGCTGATCGTTTTGTAACATTGAACCCAAGATACGTCAATATGCCTGACATAAATTTCGCGACTCCCCCTCAAGACGCTGCCGAGCCACGGCCGGCGGCAGGCGTTGGAGGCAATTTGCGCTGGGATATCATCGAGCTGCTGTTCTTCGCCTATCGTGATTTCGTCGGCGACCCCGACCAGGAGCTGGAGGCTTTCGGCTTCGGCCGGGCCCATCACCGGGTCATGCACTTCGTCTACCGCTATCCGGGCCTGAAGGTCGCCGACCTGCTCGACGTTCTGCGCATTACAAAGCAGTCGCTCGGCCGGGTGCTCAAACAGCTCCTGGACGAGGACTATATCGTGCAGAAGACCGGCGACAATGACCGCCGCCAGCGCCTGCTCTACGCGACGCCCAAGGGCGAGGCGCTGGTGCAGAAGCTCGCCGGCCTCCAGACCACGCGGATCACCAAGGCGCTCGCCGAGCTGGCGCCGCAGGATGCCGAGACCGTCAAGCGCTTCCTGCGCGCGATGATCGACCGCGACGATCCGGACAAGGTGCTGGAGACGATCTTCGCCACCAATCAAGACTCAAAGGAGTGACCGTGCCGCTCGCTGCCACGCTCGCCCGCCCGCCGGTGCAACCGGCTGACGACGCCCCGCATCTGCTGCTGGTCGACGACGATCGCCGCATCCGCGATCTCTTGTCGCGCTTTCTCGCTGCTGAAGGCTATCGCGTCACCACCGCTTCGAGCGCGGGTGATGCGCGGTCAAAGCTTCTGGGCCTGCATTTCGACTTGCTCATCCTCGACGTCATGATGCCCGGCGAGACCGGGTTCGATCTTGCCCGCTTCATCCGCACATCCTCCTCGGTGCCGATCGTGATGCTGACGGCGCGCCATGAAGCCGAGGCCCGCATCGAGGGCCTTCAGATCGGCGCCGACGATTACGTGGCAAAGCCGTTCGAGCCGCGCGAGCTGGCGCTGCGCATCAACAACATCCTCAAGCGCGCGGCACCGCCGGTCCAGGCCGTGGCGGTGGAGAAGATTGTCTTCGGTCCCTACGTCTACCATCTGGAGCGCGGCGAATTGCGCCAGGGCGAAGAGGTCATCCACCTCACCGACCGCGAACGCGAGATGCTGCGGATTCTTTCGGAGACGCCGGGCGAGACCATTCCGCGCAGTGCGCTGACCGGCAATGGCAGCGTCAACGAGCGCGCGGTCGACGTGCAGATCAACCGCCTGCGGCGCAAGATCGAGACCGATCCCGCCAATCCGCTGTTTCTGCAGGCGGTGCGCGGAATCGGCTACCGGCTGGTAGCCTCGCCATAAATCAAGTGAAGCGCGACCGATGAGCACGATCGATACCAGCCTGACGCTGCTACGAAGCGCCGCCGGGCGCGTCTCTGCCGCCAATGGCTGGATGGGCAACGCGTTCAAGGGCTGGATGCCGACCGGCCTCTATGCGCGCGCGCTGCTGATCATGATCGTGCCGATGGTGATCCTGCAGACCGTGGTCGCCTTCGTGTTCATGGAGCGCCACTGGAATACGGTGACGCGGCGCCTGTCGCAGGCCGTGGTGCAGGACGTCGCCAGCCTCATTGACGTCTACAAAGGCTATCCGCAGGACAAGGACCGCGCGCAGCTGCGCCGCATCGCCGAGCGCATGCAGCTGGTGGTCGATTTTCTTCCCGTCGGCGACATGCCGCCGCCGGGACCAAAACCGTTTTTCTCGCTGCTCGACCAGACGCTGTCGGTGCAGCTCGGCCGCCAGATCGGACGCTCGTTCTGGATCGACACGGTCGGCCGCTCCAACCTCGTCGAGATCCGCATCCAGCTCGACGATGCCGTGATGCGCGTGTTCGCGCAGCGCAGCGCCGCCTACGCCTCGAACTCGGAAATCTTCCTGTTCTGGATGGTCGGCACATCCTCGATCCTGCTGATCGTGTCGGTGCTGTTCCTGCGCAACCAGATCAAGCCGATCCTGCGGCTTGCGGACGCCGCGGAAAGTTTCGGCAAGGGCCGCGAGGCGCCGAACTTCAGGCCCCGCGGCGCGCGCGAGGTGCGGCGCGCGGCGGGCGCCTTCCTCGAGATGAAGTCGCGCATCGAACGCGCGATGGAGCAGCGCACCGCGATGCTCGCCGGCGTCAGCCACGATCTGCGCACCATCCTGACCCGCTTCAAGCTCGAGCTGGAGCTGATCGGCGACAGTCCCGAGCTCGAGGGCATGCGCAAGGACGTCGACGAGATGTCGATGATGCTGGAGGACTACCTTGCGTTCGCCCGCGGCGATTCCGGCGAGCAGTCGCAGCCGACCGACATGGCGCAGGCGCTCGAGGAGCTGCGCAGCGACGCCGAACGCCACGGCCACACCGCGACCGTGACATTCAGCGGCCTGCCCGTGGTCACGGTAAAGCCGGCCTCGTTCAAGCGCTGCCTCGCCAACCTCGTCACCAATGCCGCGCGCTACGGCAAGGCCATCGCGATCTCCGGCCAGCGCGATCACCGCTATCTCACCGTCACGGTCGACGACGACGGCCCCGGCATTCCCGTGCATTTGCGCGAGGAGGTGTTCAAGCCGTTCCTGCGGCTGGACAACGCCCGCAACCAGGACGAAGGCGGCACGGGCCTGGGGCTTGCGATCGCCCGCGACATCGCCCGCTCGCACGGCGGCGACATCACGCTCGGCGACAGCCCGATGGGCGGATTAAGGGCGAGTGTGCGGATTCCGGTGTAGCTCTTTCTTACCTCGCCCCGCTTGCGGGGGGAGGTCGGATCGCTCTTGCGATCCGGGTGAGGGGGTACAGGTCCCTCGACGATCTCAAGCGTGGAGAGAAGCCCCTCACCCCAACCATCTCCCCGTAAGAACGGGGCGAGGGAGCGCACCGATTTCGCGGCGCCGCCCCCGCTTACTTCGGCAGCAGCGCCTTCAGCTTGTCAACGTCGCGCACGTTCATCTTGAAGCCGCCCGGCATCACGATGTCGCCGGGCTTCTGGTCGGGCTTGCATGCGCCGAGCCATTTCGCTTCGAGCGTCATGGTGGAGTCGCGCCCCGCGGCACCGACCGCGCCACCTTGCGCATGCGACGAGGTCTTCACCGTGTAGGCCGAATTGAAATCGCCGGTGATCTCGGCATGCGAGGTCGTGGACATGCCGGCGACGCTGCACTCGGAATCACTGACATAGCCGGTCGCGGTCTTCTTGATGTCCTGCTTGGAGCAGACCTGCTTGGCCATCGGCGAGATGTTGTTGTTCATCTCCTTGTCGACGGCCTCGTCGGTGCAGTGCTGCATGGTCATTTCCGGCATCGCGGAGCCGGTCCTGACCATCTTCAATTCCCAGAGACCGGCCTTGCGCACCGGCAGGTCGTCGGCGAAGACGCTTCCTGCCGACAACACGAGGCAAACGGCTGATCCGAGCAAAGCAAGCTTGCGCGTCATGCGAAAGACTCCCGGCTGAGATGGCGTAGCTTTTCTTTGGCGTGACCGCGGCGTTCCGAAAACGCCTCAGTAGAGCGTGCGGATCGGCCGGTCGGCCGCGCCATAGGGCACCCAGCGGCACGAGAACGAGATGTAGCCGCCCTCATAGGCCTGCATCGCGAGGAATTTCGCCACCTTGCCGTAGCGCGCGCAGTGATCGACCGCGACCTGGCGCGCATCGGTCTGGGTCGCCATGGAATAGGCGATGATGCCGCCGGTGTCGTTGCCCTTGAAGGGCGGAACCGGAAAGATGTCGGCGCGCGCCGACTGGCTCGCCATGATCCCCGAGATAGCCAGGCTGGCAAGAAGGCCCGCGGCCGCAATGATTCGCATTCCCGTCACTCCGATTGATGGAGGGTAGTTTACGGTGCCTGCGCTGCGGTGGAAAGAACGGAAGGCCTGTAGACTGCGACGTTGTGATCAAGTCCTGGCCAAGTGTTGCCGCGCTGCACTTGACCTCCCCCGCCCTTCGCGGCACCGTCCGACCTTCGCAGATCATGCTGTCTGGATTGCCCATGCGCGCCTCGACCTCCCTGAAATCGCTTCGTTTTGCCGCCGTTCTCGGCCTCATGTTCGGAGCGCTGTCGCTCAGTGAGGCCAGGGCCGCCAATCCACTGGAGTTGAATTTCTGGCTGAGCGGGCCGCGTTATGACGGCAATGTCGCCGATTGCGACAAGGCGCTGCCGACGATCGCGAGCCAGTTCTCCGAGAAGGAAAGCTCGTTCTGGAATTCGCCTTTGAAGATCGAGGGCTTCGCGGCCGTCCATGAGACCGCCTTCCGGCCCTGGGCGTCCGACAACATTCCGCGCCGCTACTGCACCGGCGAGGCCATGCTCAATGACGGCAAGATGCGCAGGGTGCACTTCTCGATCGTCGAGGACGGCGGCTTTGCCGGTTACGGCCAGGGCGTCGAATGGTGCGTGGTCGGGCTCGATCGCAACTGGGCCTACAATCCGGCCTGCCGCGCCGCCAAGCCGTAAGTCGAAGGGCCCTGATTCGGGCCAATAGACGATCGCTCGAATTTTGTTCTTGAAATGTTCTTGCTGCCTGCTAGGCTGATTGCACAGTCTAGTTGAGGGGCGTCGCCATGTTTCATTCCAGATTGCATTCGTTCTCCCGCCTTGTGATCTCACTGACCCTTGCCGCCGGGCTGATCTCGCTGGCCGGCGGCGCGAAGGCGCAGGACAAACGGCAGAACGCGCCCGGCGAATTCGATTTCTATGTGCTGTCGCTGTCCTGGTCGCCGTCCTTCTGCGAAGAGGCGGCCGAGCGCGGTCGTGGCGGCGGGCGCTCAAACATCCAGTGCGAGGGGCGGCCCTATTCCTTCGTGGTGCACGGGCTGTGGCCGCAATACGAGAACGGCTTCCCTGAATATTGCCAGCGGCCATCGCCGCGGCTGAACCGCAACATCGTCTCCTCGATGCTCGATTTGATGCCGGCGCCGGGCCTGATCTTCAACGAATGGGACAAGCACGGCACCTGCTCCGGGCTGACCGACCGCAACTATTTCGAGACGATCCGCAAGGCGCGCGCCGCGATCAAGATCCCGGCCGAATATCTCGACCTGTCACAGGCCAAGACGGTGGCGCCGGGCGAGGTGGAAGAAGCCTTCATCAAGGCCAATCCGGGCCTGAGCAACGCCGCCGTCTCGGTCACCTGCAACCGCACCCGGCTCTCCGAAGTCCGCATCTGCCTCAGCAAGGACTTGCAATTCCGCGCCTGCGAAGAACTCGACCGCCGCGCCTGTCGCCGCGACCAGGTGACGATGCCGCCGATCAGGGGTGGGTAATTCAGGCTCTCGTGCCTCTTTGCTCAGGCCATCGTGTGGCGTAGTGCTCTTGCATGAACTATCGCCACGCCTTTCACGCCGGCAACTTCGCGGATGTCATCAAGCACATCGTGCTGGCGCGCATCCTGATCTATTTGCAGGACAAGCCGGCCGCCTTCCGCGTCATCGACACCCATGCGGGTGCCGGCCTCTATGATCTCGACAGCGATGAGGCGCGCCGCAGCGGCGAGTGGCTGACGGGGATTGCGCGGCTGATGCAAGCGCGCCTCACGAACGAGACAGTCGCACTGACCAAGCCGTACATGGACATCGTTCGCGCCTTCAATCCGAAGGGCGAGCTCAAGGTCTATCCGGGTTCGCCCTTGATCGCGCGCGGCCTGATGCGGCCGCAGGACCGGCTCGTGGCGTGTGAGCTCGAGCCGAAGGCGCGCAAGGCGTTGATCGACGTGTTGCGACGCGACGAACAGGCCCGTGTGGTCGATCTCGACGGCTGGGTGGCGCTGCCGGCGTTCGTGCCGCCGAAGGAGCGGCGCGGACTCGTGCTGATCGACCCGCCGTTCGAGGCGAAGGACGAGTTCGAAAGACTCGGCGAGGCTTTCTCCACCGCGTTCGCGAAATGGCCAACCGGTATCTATGTAATCTGGTACCCCGCCAAGAGCCGGCGCGCCACCGACACACTGGCGCAACTCGTGGCGCGGACCGCGGCCGCAGCAAAGACCCCGGGAAAATGTCTGCGGCTCGAATTCAGCGCCGCACCACAGCTTGACGGCGCGGCGCTCACCTCAGCCGGGCTCCTGATCGTCAACCCACCCTACACGTTGCAAAGCGAACTCAAGACGATCCTGCACGAGCTGGAAATGCCGCTCGGCCAGGGTGGTCCTGCCAGATTCCGATTAGAGGTGCCGAGGCCGTAACACTCCGGCATTCTTGGGAAAAATATGCAGTAGCGGTAGTCAATCTGCAAAGAACCGTATTATGCTGTTTGCGTGACTGGCTTTACGTTCCGCTTCCGCGAATGGTTGCGGCGGAGTGAAGGCCTAAGAAAGATCCAGTCGGACCGAAGGGTCTGCCCAAGGATGGCCAGCTCTCCCGGGCTTCGTGATGCCCGGTCATGTCGCGACGCGCGTCTGCGTTGCGACGGAGGAGCAATGAGGGGGAGTTTCCCGATGGCCAATACGGGAACGGTTAAGTTCTTCAACGGCGAGCGCGGCTACGGCTTTATCAAGCCGGACGACGGCGGTCGCGATGTCTTCGTTCACATCACCGCGGTGGAGCGGGCGGGACTGAAGGACCTTGCCGAAGGACAGCGTATTACATTCGAAGTCGAACCGGACAAGAAAGGGAAGGGGCCGAAGGCGGTCAATTTAGTGATCCTTTCCTAGCGGACCTGACTCAAAAAATTCGGCGCAAAAAAAGTCCCGGCCGCGAGCGGCCGGGAGGCTGTTGTCCGGTATTTTCTTTTTTGGCTATCAGAAGTGATAGTTCACGCCTGCGCGAACAACGCTGGCGCTATAGCCGTTTGACACGCCTGTAATTGCGAACTGGCTCGACGACAGATCGATGTAGAGATATTCGAGCTTCGCGCTCCAGTTCGGCGCGAAGCCGACTTCCGCGCCGACCCCGGCGGTCCAGCCGGCGGTGGTGTGCGATTCCGTCCAGCCGAAGGTCTGCGCGCGCAGCTCGCCGAAGGCGAGGCCGGCGGTGCCGTAGAACAGGATGTTGTTGAAGGCGTAGCCGGCGCGGCCGCGCAGCGTGCCGAACCAGGGATTGGAGAACTTCCACGGCGCGAAAGTGTCGTCGGCGCCGGCCGCCTGGATGTCGCCCTCGACACCGAACACCCACGGGCCGTTCTGGAAATTGTAGCCGGCCTGCACGCCGCCGACGAAGCCAGAGGGCTTTGCGGGATTGTTGCTCACCGAGCCCCATTCATAGCCGAGATTGGCGCCGAGATACGGGCCGGCCCAGCTATAGCCATTGAGCGGCTGATTGACCGTATAGGGCGCACGCTGCCCGTAACTGAGATCGGCGGCCTCTGCCGAAGCCGCCCAGCCGGCTGCAACCAACGCGGCTGCGCCCACAACGAGCCCCTTCATCACACACTCCAACGCAACTTGCCGCAACCGGGTGCGAGGCCTGCGTCGCAGCGCAAGACCAAAACGCATGGTTACGGAACCACCACTTTTTCGCGTAAGATTTATCGAGAGTTTTAAGTTAAAGGGCTGTTAAGACCCGTTACCGCGCTGTTAACAGACTTAAGGAAGCGTTACCGGGAACTGCGCCGCCATCCTGTGCGTGCGGCACGGCCGGAACTTCAAATCGGCTCCCCCAGCGCTTAAATTCGCACCATGGTTCACGATTCCACCGACAATCCGGACGACGCACGCGCGCGCAAACCGCAGCGTGTCGCGACCGCCGACGCCCCGCCCCAGGAGACGTCGGGCGAGACGTCGCCGCCCGACCTCGATCGCGCCACCACGGGTGGCGATGACGAGGACGATGCGCGGTTGCCGGATATTCTGGAAGAGAGCGGCGCGATCGGCGAAGAGCCGCTGGCGACCGGTCACGAGGCGATCGAGCGCGCGGTCCGGCTCGCGCCCACCTCCCCCGGCGTCTATCGCATGCTCAGCGCCAATGCCGACGTGCTCTATGTCGGCAAGGCCAAGAACGTCAAAAAGCGCCTGTCCAACTACGCGCGCCAGAGTGCGCCGCTGCCGGCGCGCATCCTGCGCATGATCGCGGCCACGGTGACCGTGGAGATCGTCTCGACCACCACCGAGACCGAGGCGCTGCTGCTGGAAGCCAACCTCATCAAGCAGCTGCGGCCGCGCTTCAACGTGCAGCTGCGCGACGATAAATCGTTTCCCTACATCCTAATCACCGGCGACCATTGGGCGCCGCAGATCCTGAAGCACCGCGGCGCGCAGACCCGGCCCGGGCGCTATTTCGGCCCGTTCGCCTCCGCCGGTGCCGTCAACCGCACCATCACGGCCTTGCAGCGCGCCTTCCTGATCCGCTCCTGCACGGACTCCTTCTTCGAGAGTCGCTCGCGGCCCTGCCTGCTCTACCAGATCCGCCGCTGCGCCGGCCCCTGCACCCGCGAGATCGACTTCCCCGGTTATACGACGCTGGTGCGCGAGGCGACCGACTTCCTGTCCGGCAAGAGCCAAGCGGTGAAGCAGGAGCTCGCAGGCGAGATGGAGAAGGCTTCCGGCGAGCTCGAATTCGAGAGCGCGGCGCTCTATCGAGATCGCCTCGCCGCGCTATCGGCGATCCAGTCGCAGCAGGGCATCAATCCGCGCACGGTGGAAGAAGCCGACGTGTTCGCCATCCACCAGGACGGCGGCTTCTCCTGCGTTGAAGTGTTCTTCTTCCGCACCGGCCAGAATTGGGGCAACCGCGCCTATTTCCCGCGCGCGGAGAAAACGTACACGCCGGAGGAAGTGCTGGGGTCCTTCCTCGCCCAGTTCTACGACGACAAGCCGCCGCCGAAGACCATCCTGCTCTCGCACGAGATCGAGGAGAGCGAGCTGCTCGCCAATGCGCTCTCAATCAAGGCCGGCCACAAGGTCGAGGTCATCACGCCTAAGCGCGGCGAGAAGAAGGAGCTCGTCACCCACGCGCTGACCAATGCGCGCGAGGCGCTCGGCCGCAAGCTCGCGGATACCGCGACCCAAAGCCGCCTGCTCGACGCCATAGCCACGACGCTGAGCCTGCCGCATGCGCCCAAGCGCATCGAGGTCTACGACAACAGCCATATCCAGGGCACCAATGCCGTCGGCGCCATGATCGTCGCCGGCCCCGATGGCTTCGTCAAAAACCAGTATCGCAAGTTCAACATCAAGTCGGAAGGGATCACGCCGGGTGACGACTTCGCCATGATGCGCGAGGTGCTGGAGCGTCGCTTCAAGCGTCTTATCAATCCGCCGGAAGAGAGTGCCACCAAGGCCAAGGACGACGACTTCCCGCAATGGCCCGACCTCGTCATCATCGACGGCGGCCGCGGTCAGCTCAATGCCGTCCGGGAGATCTTCACCAATCTCGGCCTGACCCAGGTGTCGCTGATGTCGGTCGCCAAGGGACCTGACCGGGACGCCGGCCGCGAGACCCTGTTCATGCCGGAGCGCGAGGCGATCAAGCTGGAGCCGCGCGACCCCGTGCTCTATTTCATCCAGCGCCTGCGGGACGAGGCCCACCGCTTCGTCATCGGCTCGCACCGCAAGCTGCGCAAGAAGGATATCCGCGAGGCCGGTTTGCAGGAGATTCCGGGCATTGGCCCGTCACGCAAACGTGCCTTGCTGCATCATTTCGGAACCCTGAAGGAGATCGAACGCGCCTCGATCGCCGATCTCGGCAAGGTTCCTGGGGTGAGCGCCGAGAGCGCCCGCAGGATATTCGACTATTTCCATCCCCAGCCGGGGTGAACTAAAGGGGCTGTAGTCATATGGTCGTCGCATCCCGCCCCCCAATAAGGGACGGACGGTTGACCTTCAGGCTTGAGCGGTATTGGTAGGACGGATGAACATCGCCACGACACGAGGGACCACTAGCCGCGCGATGTCCCTCCCGAACATCCTGACCTATGGCCGGATCGCCGCGATCCCGGTCGTGGTCGGATGCATCTACGCGCAGTCGATCATGGACTACCCGCTGTGGCTGCGCTGGGTCGCGGTCGCGATCTTCATCGGCGCCGCGGTGACGGACTATCTCGACGGCTATTACGCGCGGATCTGGAATCAGCAATCGGCGTTCGGCCGGATGCTCGACCCGATCGCAGACAAGCTGCTGGTTGCCTCCTGCCTCCTGATGCTGGCCGCCGACGGTATCATCCATGGCTGGTCGCTATGGGCCGCCATCGTGATCCTGTGCCGCGAGATCCTGGTTTCGGGCCTGCGCGAATACCTCGCCGCGCTCCGTGTCAGCGTGCCCGTGACCAAGCTCGCCAAGTGGAAGACCACGGTTCAGCTCGTGGCGATCGGCTTCCTGCTCGCCGGTCCCGCCGGCGACGAGGTCATTCCCATGGTCTCGCTGATCGGCCTCGTCCTGCTGTGGGCCTCGGCGATCCTGACCATGTATACCGGCTACGATTATTTCCGCGCCGGCATCCATCACCTCATCAAGGAGGATGAGGGATGAAGGTGAAGTACTTCGCCTGGGTGCGCGAGCGCGTCGGCAAGGCCGAAGAGACGATCGAGCCGCCCGCGACGGTGCGGACCGTCGAGGAGCTGATCGCCTGGCTGTCCGGCCAGAGTGAAGCTTATGCCTATGCGTTCGAGAAGCCTAAGGTGATCCGCACCGCGATCGACCACGCCCACGTCAAGGCAGACGCTACGATCGCGGGCGCCCGCGAGATCGCGTTCTTTCCGCCGATGACCGGCGGCTAGCCCATGACCTCTACCGTCACCAGCTGCCCCGTCGCCATCCGCATCCAGGAAGACGATTTCGACATCGCACGCGAGATCGCGCTCCTGACCGAGAACCGCACCGATATCGGCGCGGTCGTCAGCTTCTCCGGCATCTGTCGCGCCGACGAGGACAGTTCGAAGATCGCGGCGCTCACGCTCGAGCATTATCCTGATATGGCCGAGGAAGAAATCAAGCGCCATGTCGACGAGGCCATTTCGCGCTGGCCGCTCAACGGCGTCACGGTCATCCATCGCGTCGGGCGGTTCATGCCCGGCCAGAACATCGTGCTGGTGCTCACGGCGTCGCAACACCGCAAGGCGGCATTCGAGGCGGCCGAGTTCCTGATGGATTATCTCAAGACCAGCGCACCGTTCTGGAAGAAGGAAGAGAGCGCCACCGGCACCGGCTGGGTCGAGGCCCACGCCCGTGACGACGAGGCCGCCGCACGCTGGACCCGATCCTGATGGCACGAGCTGTGAGAAAGACCACGCGCGGCCGCGCCGTGCCAAAACTCGCGAAGGTCGGCCGCGGCGAGCTGCTCACGCTGATCGATTTCGTCCGCTATGCGGTCAGCCGCTTCGTCGAGGCGAAACTTGCCTTTGCCCACGGCACGACCGATCCGGTCGCGGAAGCCGTCTTCCTGGTCTGCGAGGCCCTGCACCTGCTTCCGGACCAGTTCGAGATCTTTGGCCATGCCTGCGTCACCGCTGCGGAAGGCAAGACCCTGCTCGACCTCATCCACAAGCGCGTGACGACGCGCAAACCGACCGCCTATCTCGTCAACAAGATCTACATGCGCGGCCTGCCCTTCTATGTCGACGAGCGGGTCATCGTTCCGCGTTCCTTCATCGGCGAGCTCCTGGAGTCGCATTTCGGCGGCGACGGCGAGGTGGGTTCGCTGATCGACGATCCCACGGCCGTCGAGCGCGTGCTCGATCTCTGCACGGGATCGGGATGCCTCGCGATCCTCGCCGCGCATCATTTCCCGAATACCATGGTCGATGCCGTCGACATCTCCAAGGGCGCGCTCGAAGTCGCCGCGCGCAATGTCGGGGAACATGAGCTGGATGAGCGGATCACGCTCCATCGCGGCGATCTGTTCGCGCCGCTCGGCGCCAACAAATACGATCTGATCATCACCAACCCGCCTTACGTCGACGCGGAAGGCATGGCCGCGCTTCCGCCGGAGTGCCGGGCCGAGCCAAGGCTCGCCTTCGACGGCGGCCTGGACGGCCTCGACGTGGTTCGCCGTATCCTGCACGAAGCGCCCAACCATCTCACGCCCGATGGCGGCCTCCTTTGCGAGATCGGCCGTGGCCGCGAGCTGGTCGACGAGGCCTTTCCGGAACTGCCGCTGCTCTGGCTTGACACCGAGGAGTCCGAGGGCGAGGTGTTCTGGATCGCGGCCGCCGATCTCGGCTGATCCGCCACGCGCGGCGGAACAAGTCAAATTCCGCCACGTTCATCCCCCGACGAATTTTCTCGCTCTCGGAGGATGTCCGCATGCTCGCGCCATCGGGCGAATTGCTGCGCGCCGGCATGGCGCTGAAACTCAACCATCTCAAGCGCGCGGCGCAGTCGTATCTGCGTGATCGCACCAACCAGACCACGGGACGCGTAACGTCCTACGCGGTCGCGGCGGGACTGTTCGCAGTGGCCGGGCTGTTCCTGATTGCGGCCTTCTTTGTCGGCCTGATCGCGCTCTACCGCTGGATCGCCATCACCTACGGACAATTCTGGGGCTTTGGCGCCGTCGCAGCCGTGCTGCTGGTGCTGGCCGCAGCCTGCGCCGGGGTGGCGACGGCGCAAATGAACCGCCGCACAAGGCCGATCGTGCCGCTCGCCAGTCGCCTGCGCGTGGCGATCGTCACCCCGCGCATTCCGCGCGGAACGGTCAAGCAGGCGGTGAAAGAAGTCGCGACGGCGATCCCTTTGGTGCCGCTCGGGCCAGACGAAAAACCGGGTGCAAGAGGTAGGGGCAGCATGGCGAAGCCACTTCGCAGCAATCGCTCACTTCAGCTCGGCTTGATGGTCGCGGCCGCCGGACTGTTGGGCGTGACAGTGGCGCGGCGGAAGCCCCGTAGCCATCGTTTGGACACCTGATGTCCACGCCGCGATCAGGACAGTTCGACAGTTGGCTTCTGGTCGCCGCCACGACCGTCTTTGTGCTCACCGCGGAAAGGTATTTCCAGGGCTCAGGTCAGTCGGGCCCCGTTCAGGACCACCGCAATACCGAGGCCAGTTCCCCCGAGACGAATCCAGCGCATGCGGCCGCGCAGCCAGGCCGTGGCCGTCTTTCGCAGAACCCTCTCACGATTCCCTGGGCCGGCTGGAAGGACATCCTCTGGCGCACCTATCCCCGTATCGATGACGATCGCCTGCTCGCCACGGCGGCCGGTGTCGTCTTCTTCGGCCTGCTCGCGATCTTTCCGGCGGTCACCGCGCTGGTCTCGTTCTATGGCCTATTCGCCGATCCCAAGACCATTGGCGACAATCTCCAGACGCTCGCCGTCATGCTGCCGGAGGGCACCTACCAGATTATCGGCGACCAGGTCGCGCGCGTCGTCTCCAAGGGCAATGCCGAGCTGGGCACAACCTTCGTGTTTGGCCTTGTGCTCGCAATCTGGAGCGCGAATGCCGGCGTCAAGGCCATCATCGACGCCCTTAACGTGGCCTACGAGGAACGCGAGAAGCGCGGCTTCATCCGGCTCAACATGGTGTCGCTCGCGTTCACGGTCGGCGGCATCGCGGCGCTGCTCTTGATGGTTGGCGCCGTGGTCGCCTTCCCGCTCGCCCTGGATCACCTTCGGCTCGCGCCGGAAAGCAAGCTGATCATTGCCATTGCGCGCTGGCCCGTCCTGCTCTTGTTCCTGCTTGTTGCGCTCGCACTGCTTTACCGGCTCGGGCCGAGCCGCGACGCCCCACGCTGGCAGTGGCTGAGTGTGGGCGCGGTGACCGCTGCCGTCCTCTGGATCGCCGGCTCGGCGCTGTTATCCTGGTATCTCTCGAAGTTTGCCGATTACAACGCGACCTACGGCTCGCTCGGCGCGGCAATCGGCCTGATGATGTGGATGTGGATGTCGGCCATCGTCATCATGTTCGGCGCGGAGCTCAATTCGGAGGTGGAACGGCAGACCCTGCGGGATACGACCACCGGGCGGCCCAAGCCGCTCGGCAGCCGCGACGCCGTTTCGGCCGACACGGTCGGCGCCGCCGCGCCGTCCAGAGAGCCGATGGTCAGGCCGAGCACCGGCCTGACCGCACTCCGCCTCAGCGCTTGGTGATGACGGCTTCGAGATATTCGCTGTGCACCACCACCGTGCCGTCATCGGCATGATTGAACTCGCCAAGCAAGGTCATGAGATCGCGCTTCAGCGCAGCCTGGCCGGTCTCGTCGAGCGCCGCGAAGGCTTTCAGCATCGGCCCGTAGAATGACTTGAAGACCTCGAGCCAGTGCTCCGGCGAGCGATAGCGAAACACGAACATGCGTGGCTCGGCAGCGATCTCCGAGGCCTGGCTTCCGAACATCTCCTGAAGCCGGGTCGAGGTGCCCCACAGGGCCGGCGACTTCACGCCAGCCGGGGGAGCGAGATGCTTGCCGATGGTCTTGAACAGCTGGCCGATAAAACCCTGAGGCGTCCAGTTGGCAAGGCCGATCTTGCCGCCCGCCTTGCAGACTCGCGCAAGTTCTGACGCCGCCTTGTCCTGATCCGGCGTGAACATCACGCCGAAGGTCGAGACAACGACATCGTAGCTCGCATCCGGGAACGGCAGCGCCTCGGCATCCGCCTCGCGGAACTCGATCGTCAGACACTCGGCTGCTGCCCGCTCGCGGCCACGCTTGAGCAGCGCCGGCACATAATCGGTGGATGTGACGTCGCACCAGCGCCGCGCCGCCGCCAATGTCGCATTGCCGTTACCGGCGGCAACGTCCAGCACCTTGCTGCCGGCGCGCAAATCCAGCGCCTCGCAGAGCTGCTCGCCGACGATCTGCAAGGTGGTGCCGACGACGGCATAGTCGCCGGACGACCACGCGCCGTGCTGGCGCTGCTTGACGGCGGCGAGATCGGGTTGGGCTGTGGCCTGCGCGCTGAGTGCTGCTGATGTCGACATGGCAATCTCCTGTGGTTGGAACTGCCGGGACGATAGGGCGCATGCGGTTCGCTGGCCTTGAGAGCGGCGTTATTTTACGCTGAGAGCACCTTGATTTCCGAGCGGGAGCCGAGGCGCAGCGTGGCGATTCATTTTGAGGATTTCGTGCTCGATCCCGAGCGCCGCGAATTGCGGCGGGCGGACACGCTGGTCGCGCTCGAGCCTCAGGTGTTCGATCTCCTGCTCTATCTGGTCCGCAATCGCGAACGCGTGGTGACGCGGGACAACCTGCTCGATGCGATCTGGAACGGCCGCGTCGTCTCCGAATCGACGTTGACCAGCCGGATCAACGCCGCACGGCGCTCAGTCAGCGATTCCGGCGAGGAGCAGCGGCTGATCCGCACCGTCGCGCGCAAGGGCGTGCGCTTCGTCGGCGAAGTCACAGAACTCTCCTCCGCAGGCCCATCGTCTGCGTCCGGCAAGCCGTCCGACGCGACGAGCGCAGGATTGCCGCTGCCCGACCGTCCCGCAATCGCCGTGCTGCCCTTCACCAATATGAGCGGCGAGGCCGAGCAGGATTATTTCTCCGATGGCATCAGCGAGGACATCATCACCGCGTTGTCGAAGCTGCGCTGGTTCTTCGTCATCGCGCGCAACTCGTCCTTCATCTACAAGGGCCACACGGTTCATTTGCGCCAGGTCGCCGATGAGCTCGGCGTTCGCTATGTCGTCGAGGGCAGCGTCCGCAAGGAGGGCGACCGTGTCCGCATCACCGCACAGCTCAACGACGTCGCCACCGGCAGCCATCTCTGGGCCGAGCGCTACGACCGCGAACTCGCCGACGTCTTCGCCGTGCAGGACGAGATCACGGAAGCAATCGTTGCCGCGATCGAGCCGCAGCTCTATGCCGCGGAGAATTTTCGCGCCCAGCGCAAGCCGCCTGACAGCATGGACGGGCCTGGGATCTGCTGATGCGCGCGCTGTCGCACTATTGGCGAGTGACGCGGCAGGATCATGTCGTGGCGCAAGCCCTGCTCGAAAAGGCCATCGCTCTCGACCCGAACTACGGCAAGGCGCTCGGCCTGCTCGGTACCAGCTACATGTTCACGGCGCATATGGGCTGGATGGAGATGGCCGCCGCAATATCCGTCGCCGAACGCGCGGCGCGGGCCGCGATCCGCGCCGACGACGAAGATGCCTGGGCGCATAATGCGCTCGGCCATGTCCATTTGTTCGCACGGCGCTTCGAGGACTCGCTCGCCGAGTTCGAGACGGCGCTACGGCTCAATCCGAACTTTGCACTGGCACAGGGCTATTATGGGCTGGCACTCGGCTATTGCGGCCGCTGGCAGGACGCCGACGAGGCCGCGCGCCGGGCGATCCGGCTCAGCCCGCGCGACCCCTATGCCCCGTCTATTTCGGCATCGCCGCCTATGCCCGCTTCCTCGGCGGCGATTACGAGGAGGCGATCCGGCTCGCCCAGGAGGCCTTGCGCAAGCGCAGCGACTTCGTCGGCGCGTATCGAGTGCTGACCGCAGCCGCCGGCATGGCGGGTCACGCCGAGATCGCCAGCGTTGCATTGAAGGAACTCCGGCGCGCCCAGCCGAACGTCTCGCTTGCCTGGATCGCCGAGTTCATGCCGATCGAGTTCGCCCCCGACCGCGAGCACTACCTCGAAGGCTTTCGCCGGGCTGGCCTGACTTGAGACCCGAACAAGCCGCTATCCCCTCGAATCAACAATGATGTTAGGGTCATGCATGCTTGGGGAGCACGAGGCGCGCCGGGTGCGAATTGCGCCCCGTGTTTTCCCGGGTGAGGCAGCCAGCTCTTGAGGCGTAACGCGCGGCATGATTCGCATTTCGACGATCTTCATCGCCATCTGCATGGTTCTGGTCGCGGCCTCGCTCGGGCTCGTGCTCTACGCGGTCGCCGGCATCAGCGGAACCGAATCCGCGATCGTCGCGCTGACCGCGTTGACCTTCCTGATCCTCTACAACGCGGTCTCGATGCGGCTGCGCGACCGCAGTGACGTCGGCGGCCAGATCGCCGACCTGTCGCGCGGCACCGCCGACCTCGCCCGCCAGGTGGCCGAGTTCGGCCGCCGGCTCGCCGCGATCGAGGGCCGAATCGCCTCGTCCAATTCGACCAATTCCGATCGTGTCCAGTCGGTGGTCGGCGAGATCAACGAGCTCGGTGGGCTGGTCAGGCAGCTTGCCGCCACGGTGTCGACCCATGAGGACCTGCTGGCCGGTCACGCGCCGCCCGCCGCTCCAATCGCCAGGCTGGAGCCGGAAGCGCCGCTTGACCTGATCGCATCCTTCGAGGATCGGCCGGCCGCTCCGCCGCCGCTTCCCGCACCGCCGCCGCGGCCAAAGCCTCCGGTCGCCCCGACCCAGACCGCCAATGCCGTTTCGACGGTCAACAGCCGCAACCAGACCCAGATGCTGACGACGTTGCGCAACGCCATCGACGAGAACCGCATCGACATCTTCCTCCAGCCGATGGTGACGCTGCCGCAGCGCAAGGTCCGCTTCTACGAGGCCGTGACCCGGGTGCGCGACGAGCGCGAGCAGCTGATTGCTGCGGAAGAGTTCATCAGCATCGCCGAGGCCTCCGGGCTGATCGGACGCATCGACAACATGGTGTTGCTGCGCTGCGTCCAGGTGTTGCGCCGGCTGATGGTGCGCAACAAGGATGTCGGCGTGTTCTGCAACGTCGCGGCCTCGACGCTCGGCAATTCCACGACCTTCGCGCAATGCCTCGACTTCCTCGAGGCCAACCGGGCGCTCGCGCCATCGCTGGTGCTGGAGTTCAAGCAGTCGACCTTCCGCGGCCTCGGCCCCGCAGAGACCGAGAATCTCGCGGCACTCGCGCAGCGCGGCTTCCGTTTCTCGATCGACCATGTCACCGACTTGCGGATCGAGCCGCGCGAGCTTGCCGACCGTGGCGTGCGCTTCATCAAGGTCCCGGCCTCGCTCCTGCTCGACCCGAAGCAGGCGTCGACCTCGGACATTCATCCCTCCGACCTGTCCGACCTGCTCGGCCGCTTCGGCATCGATTTGATCGCGGAGCGGATCGAGGGCGAGCGCGCGGTGGTCGACCTGCTCGACTATGACGTGCGGTTCGGCCAGGGCTTTCTGTTCGCGCCGCCCCGGCCATTGCGGCCCGAGGGGGCATCTGCTACCGGCGGGGCCGCGCCGAACCCGGCGCAGGACATTCAGGGATCCAATGGCTCCGGAACACCCAGCCCAAGCGCAACGTCAGCTGCGGCGCCTGCCGCCCCGTCATCGCGCATCACCGGCAACGCGGCGCTGGCGCGCCGGATCTGATCGGCCGCACGCATCATGACCACGCTGCATTTCGCCCAAAGCCTGCGCGAGCTCGTGGGCGGGGTCGACGTCGTGCTCAGCGACATCTGGGGCGTCGTCCATAACGGACTGGAATCCTTCCCCGAGGCCTGCGAGGCGCTGCACACCTATCGCAGCCATGGCGGTACGGTGATCCTGATCACCAACGCGCCCCGCCCGGCCGACTCCGTGCAGCGGCAATTGCGCAAGCTTGGCGTCGCCGACGAGACCTATGACGCGATCGTCTCCTCGGGCGATCTGACGCGGCTCTATGTCGCCGAGCACCCCGGACGAAAAATGTTCTGGCTCGGCCCGGAGCGCGACAACTCGATCTATCGCGGCCTCGATGCGAAGACCGCGCCGCTGGAAGAGGCCGACTACATCGTCTGCACCGGCCTCTACGACGACGAGACCGAGACGGCGGAAGACTATCGCGGCATGATGCTGAAGGCGCGCGAGCGCAAGCTGACGCTGGTCTGCGCCAACCCCGATATCGTGGTCGAGCGCGGCGATCGGCTGATCTATTGCGCCGGTGCGATTGCCGAGCTGTACCGCGAGCTCGGCGGCGAGGTGATCTTCTACGGCAAGCCGCACCGGCCGATCTACGAGCGCGCGATGCGGCTGGCCGGCGAACGCCAGGGCCACCCGATCGACCGGAAAAAGGTGCTGGCGATCGGCGATTCCGTCCGCACCGACCTGACCGGCGCGCGCGAATTCGGCATCGACTGCCTGTTCGTCACCCGCGGCATCCATGCCGAGGAGTTCGAGGGCCTCGACCAGCTCGATCCCAAGTCAGTGACGGAATTGTTCGGCCACCCGCCGAAGGCGCTGATGCGCGAATTGAAGTGGTGAGCAACGCAGAAAGCCCGGGACACGCGCCCGGGCTTTCCAAATTCAGGATGGCTTGATCGCGCGCTTACGCGCTCGCCATGTCCGGGAAGACCGCCTCGATCTTGGTCTTCAGCGTCGCCGCATTGAACGGCTTGACGATGTAATTGTTCACACCGGCCTTCTTGGCCGCGATCACGTTCTCGGTCTTCGATTCCGCCGTGATCATGATGAAGGGCGTGGTGGCGAGATTGGGATCTGCCCGCACTTCGCGCAGCAGGTCGTAGCCCGTCATCGGCTCCATGTTCCAATCGGAAATCACGAGGCCGTACTTCTTGCCGCGCATCTTGTTCAGCGCTGCCGAACCGTCGCTGGCATCATCGATATTCTCGAAGCCAAGCTGCTTCAGGAGATTCCTGATGATACGGATCATGGTGCTGTAGTCGTCCACCACCAGAACCGACATCGACAAATCAACCGCCATCTCGACTCCCCCAACGCAAACCCAGGAAATATTACAATCGCACCTGCCGGGCCGTAGCCCGCGGTTCCACATTTCAAGGACTAGCACCAAGGCGTTAAACAGCGCGTTAACTGGGGCGGCCTTCGAAAGATTGAATCATGTTCAATGCGGTCGCACCCTCCCGCTTGACTTCATCGGCCGGGTCACGCCACGGTCCCGGCCGGTCCCGCCGGCTCGAGAATTCCCCTGATGGCCCCGCAATTTACCGTTATCCGCGATACCACGCCGGATTCTGCGATCCTGAAGGGGGCGGTGGTCGCCATGGGCAATTTCGACGGGGTCCATCTTGGCCACCGGGCCGTCATCGCCGCAGCCCTGGAAATGGGCCGACTGCATGGCCGCCCTGCGCTGGCGCTGACCTTCGAGCCGCATCCGCGCCGGTTTTTCAGCCCCAACACCCCGCAATTTCGCCTAACGGACGAACGCGCCAAGCTGCGGCTTCTGGCCGGGACCGGGCTTGCCGGTGCCGTGGTCATGACCTTCGACAAGGCCCGCGCCGGGACCACCGCGCAAGACTTCATTCACCATGAGCTGATCGGGCGCCTCGGCGTCAGCGGGATTGCGGTCGGCTACGACTTTCATTTCGGCAAAGGACGCGTCGGCTCACCCGGCCTTTTGGTCAACGAGGCCCCCCGGCTGGGCATCGAGGTCGACGTGCAGCCGCATGTCGATATCGATGAGCGGCCGGTCTCCTCCAGCGCGATCCGGATCGCGCTCGCCGAGGGACAGCTCGACGAGGCCACCACCATGCTGGGCGCGCCCTGGTTCATCACCGGTGAGGTCATTCATGGCGAGAAGCGCGGCCGCGACCTCGGCTATCCCACCGCCAACATCCGGCTCGATGCCAATTGCGGCCTGAAGCACGGCATCTATGCCGTGCGGGTCGGCCGCGGGCCTGAGCGTCTGAACGGGGTGGCGAGCTTCGGCCGTCGGCCGACCTTTGATAATGGCGCGCCGCTGCTCGAGATCTTCCTGTTCGACTTCAAGGGCGACCTCTACGGGCAGGCGCTGGACTGCGCCTTTGTCGGCTTCATCCGCGAGGAGCTGAAATTCAACGATATCGATGCCCTGGTCCGCCAGATGGACGACGATTCCGCCCGCGCCCGCGCCATGCTGGCCGCCGCCCCGGACGCGTTTCCGCGGCTCGGGACCGTCGATTGAGGGCTCAAGGCCGGCCCGCCGGACCTTTGCGCTTCTACCTTTTGCGCTTCCCTTGGCCCCCTGCTATGGAGAGCCCATGTTTTCGCGGCGCATCATAGGGATTAGCGGCCCGGCTTCCGCCTGAGCCTAGAGGCTCGGCGCAAGACCGGGATTTTGTCGTTTCACCCCGCGATTCCGCATCGCCATCCGTTCCCGCGCCATTCCGAGCCAGTCAGCCTCATGTCCGAAAAGCCGCAGAAGTCCCAAAATTCCGACGCCAAAGACTATTCAAAGACCCTGTTCCTGCCGCAGACCGAATTCCCGATGCGCGCCGGGCTGCCGCAGCGCGAGCCGGAGATCCTCAAGCGCTGGTATGAGATCGGCCTCTACGAGAAGCTGCGCGAGAGCGCGAAGGGCCGCGCCAAGTTCGTGCTGCATGATGGCCCGCCCTATGCCAACGGCAACATCCACATCGGCACGGCGCTGAACAAGATCCTCAAGGATCTCGTCACCAAGAGCCAGCAGATGCTCGGCTTCGATTCCAACTACGTGCCGGGCTGGGACTGCCACGGCCTGCCGATCGAATGGAAGGTCGAGGAAGAGCACTATCGCAAGAAGGGCAAGCAGAAGCCCGACTTCCGCGACAGCACCGCGATGATCGACTTCCGCAAGGAGTGCCGCGCCTACGCCACGCACTGGCTCAACGTGCAGCGCGAGGAGTTCAAGCGTCTCGGCGTGATCGGCGACTGGGCTCATCCCTACGCCACCATGAACTATCCGGCCGAAGCCCAGATCGCGCGCGAGCTGATGAAGTTCGCCGCTAACGGCACACTGTATCGCGGCTCCAAGCCCGTGATGTGGAGCGTGGTCGAGAAGACCGCGCTCGCCGAAGCCGAGGTCGAATACGAGGACTACACGTCCGACATGGTCTGGGTGAAATTCCCGGTCACCTCGCCCGCGCATGGCGCGCTGGCCTCGGCCAGCGTCGTGATCTGGACCACCACGCCCTGGACGCTGCCGGGCAACCGCGCGATCTCGTTCTCGCCGAAGATCGCCTATGGCCTCTACAAGGTGACCGACGCCCCGGCCGACAATTGGGCCAAGACCGGCGATCTCCTGATCCTCGCCGATGCGCTCGCCGCAGAGGTTTTCAAGCAAGCGCGTGTCACTGCCTTTGAGAAGGTGCGCGACATCCCCGGCGACACCATGGACGCAATCGAATGCGCCCATCCGCTGAAGGGCCTTGCCGGCGGCTATGACTTCATCGTGCCGCTGCTGTCCGGCGACCATGTCACCGACGACACCGGCACCGGCTTCGTGCACACCGCGCCCAGCCATGGCCGCGAAGACTTCGACGTCTGGACGGTGAATACCCGCGAGCTCGATGCCCGCGGCATCAGCAGCGCGATCCCCTACACCGTCGACGAGAACGGCGCCTATACCGACCACGCGCCCGGCTTCGCCGGCAAGCGCGTCATCAACGACAAGGGTGAAAAGGGCGATGCCAACGAGGCCGTGATCAAGGCGCTCGTCGAGAGGGGCATGCTGCTCGCGCGCGGCCGGCTCAAGCATCAATATCCGCATTCCTGGCGCTCGAAGAAGCCGGTGATCTTCCGCAATACGCCGCAATGGTTCATCGCGATGGACAAGGACATTGCGACCGACGGCAAGACCAAGTCCGGCGACACGCTGCGCGCCCGCGCACTGCACGCGATCTCGGTGACGCAATGGGTGCCGCCTTCGGGCGAGAACCGCATCAACGGCATGATCGAGGCCCGTCCCGACTGGGTGATCTCGCGTCAGCGCGCCTGGGGCGTGCCGATCGCCGTGTTCGTCCGCGAGAAGGGCGACGGCTCGGCCGATATCCTCCAGGACGAGGCCGTCAACACCCGCATCGGCGATGCCTTCGAAAAGGAAGGAGCGGATGCCTGGTACGCGACAGGCGCGCGCGAGCGCTTCCTGGGCTCACGCGCGAACGAGGATTGGCAGAAGGTCGACGACATTCTCGACGTCTGGTTCGATTCCGGCTCGACGCACGCCTTCGTGCTCGAAGACCCCGTGCAATTCCCCGGCCTTGCCGGCATCAAGCGCAAGGTCGACGGCGGGACCGACACCGTCATGTATCTCGAAGGCTCGGACCAGCATCGCGGCTGGTTCCACTCCTCGCTGCTGGAGAGCTGCGGCACCCGCGGTCGCGCGCCCTACGACATCGTGCTGACGCACGGCTTCACCCAGGCCGAGGACGGCCGCAAGATGTCGAAGTCGCTCGGCAATACCATCGAGCCGCAGGCCGTCATCAAGGAATCCGGCGCCGACATCCTGCGACTCTGGGTCGCGTCCTGCGACTACACCGACGATCAGCGCATCGGCCCCGAGATCCTGAAGAACACGGTCGAGACCTACCGCAAGCTGCGCAACACCGTGCGCTGGATGCTCGGCACGCTGCATCATTACAAGCCGGCCGACGCGGTCGCTCCTGCCGAGATGCCCGAGCTCGAGCGGCTGATGCTGCACGAGCTTGCGCTCCGTGCCGAATTGGTCCGCAAGGCCTATGAGACGTTCGACTTCAAGAACGTGGTGGCGACGCTGTCGGCGTTCCTGAACAGCGAGCTGTCGGCGTTCTATTTCGATATCCGCAAGGACACGCTCTATTGCGATCCGCCGTCCTCCCTGACACGCAAGGCGGCGCTGACCACGATCGACCTGCTGTGCAATTCAATCCTGAAATGGCTGGCGCCAGTGCTGAGCTTCACCGCCGAGGAAGGCTGGCGCATGTACAAGCCGGATGCCGAAGCATCGGTGCATCTGACGCTGTTCCCGGAAGGCCTCGAGCAATTCCACGACGACAAGCTCGCCGCGAAGTGGGAGACCATCCGCAATGTCCGCCGCGTCGTCACGGGCGCGCTGGAGCTCGAACGTGCCGCCAAGAACATCGGCTCCTCGCTCGAGGCCTCGCCGGTGATCTATGTCGCCGCGCGCGACATGCTGGCGACCTTGTTCGACACCGATCTCGCCGAGATCTGCATCACCTCGAACTACGAGGTGCGCGAGGGCGAAGCGCCGGCCGCGGCTTTCCGTCTTGATGCCGTGCCCGGCGTCGCGGTCGTGGTGGAGAAGGCCGTCGGCACCAAATGCGCCCGCTCCTGGAAGATCTCGCCGACCGTGGGGGAAGACCCAGAATATCCCGACGTCACCCCGCGCGACGCCAAGGCGCTGCGCGAATGGAAGGCGTTGGGTGTGAGCGTCTGATCCCAGCCCATGACCCCGCTCCGCGCCGGCATCCTCGCGGCATTGGTCACGCTCGTGACCGACCAGGTCTCAAAGCTCTGGCTGCTGAACGGGTTCGACCTTGCCCGCCGCGGCGTGGTGAAGGTGACGCCGTTCTTCGACCTGGTGCTGGCCTGGAACATCGGGATCAGCTTCGGCTGGCTCCAGAACGACGGTCAGGCCGCGCAGCTCGCGCTGATGGCGGTGAAGGTCATCGCAGTGATTGCGCTCGCGATCTGGATGGCGCGGTCGCAGACCCGGCTCGCCACGATGGCCCTGGGACTGATCATCGGCGGCGCCATCGGCAACGGCATCGACCGCCTGGCCTATGGCGCGGTGGTCGATTTCGCCCTGTTCCACATCGAAATCGGCGGAAATACCTATAATTGGTACGTCTTCAATCTGGCAGACGTGGCCATCGTTGCTGGGGTCGCGGCCCTATTGTATGATTCCTTCCTGGGGGTACCCGCCGCAAAAGCGCCCTGATCCCGGCCGATACGGACCGGAGGCGGAACCTTGCTTGGCGAGGGGTGGTCGCGCGAGCCGCGGCAAGACCGGCATCATCAAGACTGCCACATTATGGAACAGGTACAGGCATGCGCAGCTCCGAGACCAGCGGTTCGATCGGCCGAGACGCCCGGCGGGGATTTTGGTTGGCGCTGAAATTGTCAGCCGCAGCCCTCGGCATCGGCCTCGTCATGTCGGCAGGCCCGGTCCGCGCCGGTGACGATGGCGACGATGACGACGACATGACCTTCGAAGAGAAGCTCATCGACAATCTGATGTCCGGCATCGGCGGCAAGAGCATGGAAAAGAAGGGCATCGAGTACCGCGAGCGCTCGCCGCTGGTGGTGCCGCCCAAGCTCGACCTGCCGCCGCCCGCCGGCGCTGAGGCCAAGGATGCCCCGAACTGGCCGAAGGATCCCGACGAGAAGCGCCGCAAGGAGGCCATCGCTGCGCGGAAGAAGGCAGGCAACAAGCAAGCGGAATACTTGCAAAACGCCCGCCCGCTGTCGCCCGCCGAATTGGACGCCCACAGGACGGCCGGCCCCGATAAGACCATCAATGATCCGATCCAGCCTGGCTCCAACACCAACCACCCGACGATGAGCCCGGCCGAGCTCGGTTATACCGGCGGCCTGTTCAAGATGTTTTCGAACAACAAGGACGAAGCCAAGCAATTCACGGCCGAGCCGCCGCGTCAGTCTCTGACCGAGCCGCCGCCGGGATATCAGACGCCTTCGTCGAACTATGCCTATGGTACCGGCGAGGATAAGTCGCGGCGGACCTATTTCGACGTCAGGTCGGGTAAGGAAAAGGAGCAATAGGCTCCTTGCCCATCGCACGCAGGCGTGGACCCGCCGCAATCGTCCGGTGTAGGCGGGACGCGGCAGATGACCTATTTTTAAGTACAACTTGACCGCGTTCTCTGCTTCGTGACCCGAAGCTCAAAGCCGCGCGGTGTAGCATGCCGTGCTTTCACGCCCGGACATCAACGTCCGGGCTTTCACAAGGATCGTGATGTCCTCACACCGATCGGTTGCCTGCCTCTTCGCCGCGCTGCTCTCGACATCTGCTTTATCCGTCGGCAGCGCACTCGCCCAGACGACGGTCACGTCTGCGCCGCCCGCCAGCTTCACGCTCAGCAATGGCCTCCAGGTCGTGGTGATCCCTGACCACCGCACACCCGTGGTCACGGAGATGATCTGGTACAAGGTCGGTTCGGCCGACGAGACGCCGGGCAAATCCGGCCTCGCCCATTTCCTCGAGCATCTGATGTTCAAGGGTACGGAGAAGCATCCGGTCGGCGAGTTCTCGCAGACCGTGCTCCGCGTCGGCGGCAACGAGAACGCCTCGACCTCGGTCGACTACACCAACTACTACCAGCGCGTGCCGCGCGAGCAATTGCCGAGCATGATGGAGTTCGAGGCCGACCGCATGACCGGCCTGATCCTCAAGGACGAGAATGTGTTGCCCGAGCGCGACGTCGTGCTCGAAGAGTACAACATGCGCGTCGCCAACAGCCCGGACGCGCGCCTCAACGAGCAGGTCATGGCCGCGCTCTACCTCAACCATCCCTATGGCCGGCCGGTGATCGGCTGGCACCAGGAGATCGAGAAGCTCAATCGCGAGGACGCACTCGCCTTCTATCGCCGCTTCTACGCGCCGAACAACGCGATCCTGGTGATCGCCGGCGACGTCGAGGCCGCCGACGTGCGCCCGCTGGTCGAACGCAATTTCGGCCCGATCCCGGCCCAGCCCGCGATCCCCGCGCAGCGCATCCGCCCGCAGGAGCCGGAGCCGGCGGCACCGCGCACCGTCACGCTGTCCGACCCGCGCGTCGAACAGCCGAGCCTTCGCCGCTTTTACCTGGTGCCCTCGGCGACGACGGCCGCGGCCGGCGAGAGCGCCGCGCTCGACGTGCTGGCGCAGTTGATGGGCAGCGGCAGCAACTCCTATCTCTACCGCGCGCTCGTGGTCGACAAGCCGCTCGCGGTCTCCGCCAGCGCCAGCTATTCGAGCACCTCGCTTGACCCGACCCAATTCATGATCTCGGCTTCGCCGAAATCCGGTGTCACCTTCGCAGACATCGAGCAGGTCATCGACGGCGTCATCGCGGACGTCATTGCGAACCCGATCCGCGCCGAGGATCTCGAGCGGGTCAAGACCCAGCTCATCGCGGAGGCGATCTACGCCCAGGACAATCAGGCCGTGCTGGCGCGCTGGTATGGCGGCGCACTGACCACAGGCCTGTCGATCGAAGACATCCGAAGCTGGCCGGACCGCATCCGCGCCGTCACCGCCGAGCAGGTCCGTGAAGCCGCGCAAAAATGGCTCGAGAAGAAGCGCTCGGTGACCGGCTATCTGATTAAGGACACCAGCACCGCTGCCAAGCGCGAGGAGAAGCGTTCGTGACCCATCCCTTCCTTCGTGCACGTCAGTTCGCACTGTCCGTCGCCACCGGCGCGGCACTCGCGCTTGCCTCAGTCTCGCCCTCGCAGGCGGCGGCAAAGATCCAGCACCTGGTCTCGCCGGGCGGCATCGAGGCCTGGTTCGTCCAGGACGCGACCGTGCCGCTGATCGCTATGGAATATTCCTTTGCCGGCGGCTCGGCGCAGGATCCCAAGGACAAGTCCGGCGTCGCCAATCTGGTCGGCGACCTCCTCGACGAGGGCTCCGGCGATCTCGATTCCAAGACGTTCCATGAGCGGCTCGACCGCCGCGCCATCGAGCTTTCCTTCAGCGCGACCCGCGATACTTTCCGCGGCAGCCTGCGCATGCTCCGCGACAACAAGGACGAGGCTTTCGACCTGTTGCGCTCATCGCTGACCTCCCCGCATTTCGACATCGCCGACGTCGAGCGCATCCGCTCGCAGGTCATCTCGGGCCTGCGCCGCGACACCACCAACCCGAGCTCGCTCGCGAGCCGCAAATTCCTGGAGATGGCGTTCGGCGATCACCCTTACGGGCAGCAGACCACCGGCACGCTGGAGAGCGTTCCGACCATTACGGTTGCCGACATGAAGGATTACGTCGGGCGCAACCTTGCCAAGGACACACTCAAGATCGCAGTGGTCGGCGACGTCGATCCGGCCACCCTCGGCAAGTTGCTCGACCACACGTTTGGCAGCCTGCCTGCCAAAGCCACTCTGACGCCGGTCCCCGACGTCGAGGCCGCAAAGCCGCCGCAGCGCGCGTTCGTGCCGCTCGACGTGCCGCAGACCGTGATCACCTTCGGCGGTCCCGGCGTGAAGCGCAGCGATCCGAACTTCATGGCGGCCTACGTCGTCAACCATATCCTCGGCGGCGGTGGATTGTCCTCGCGGCTTTATCGCGAGGTCCGCGAGAAGCGCGGGCTGGCTTATTCGGTGTTCGAATCGCTGCTCTGGATGGAGCATTCGGCGGTCTTCATCGGCAACACCGGCACCCGCGCCGATCGCGCCGGCGACACCATGGATGCCATCGAGAAGGAAGTGCGCCGGATCGCCGACGAGGGCCCGACGCAGAAGGAGCTCGACGAGGCCAAGTCGTACCTCAAGGGCTCGCAGATGCTGGCGCTCGACACCTCCTCGAAGCTCGCGCAGGCGCTGCTGCAATATCAGCAGGACAAGCTGCCGATCGACTATATCGAGAAGCGCAACGGCATTGTCGACGCGGTGACGCTGGACGACGCCAAGGCCGCCGCCAAGCGGCTGTGGGGCCAGGGGCTTTTGACTGTCATCGTCGGCCGCGCCCCGCAGGCCGCCGCGCAGCCGGCCGCCGCACCGGCGACCAAGTCGAACTGACGTCACCTGACGTTTCCTGAAATGGCCGGGCTCGCCCGGCCATTTGCGTTTCCAGATGCACCATTGCCGAAAATGGGCGTCCGCGATATGTCCGGACATCACGAATGGTGCCATCATGCTGCGGATATCCCGCGATCTCGTCATCGACGAGGACGACATCGAGATCGCCTTTGTCCGCGCCTCCGGCCCGGGCGGGCAGAACGTCAACAAGGTGTCGACCTCGGCCCAGCTGCGCTTCGACACGCGCAAGCTGACCATCCCGGAGGATGCGGCGATCCGGCTTGCCCGCATCGCCGGCCAGCGCATGACCAAGGACGGCGTGATCGTGATCCACGCCCAGCGCTTCCGCACCCAGGAACGCAACCGGCAGGACGCCATCGACCGACTCGTCGAGATCCTGAGCGAAGCGATGATCCGGCCAACGCCGCGCCGCGCGACGCGGCCGACCTTTGCCTCCAAGCAACGCCGGCTCGACGGCAAGAAGCGCCGCAGCGACGTCAAGTCCAAGCGCGGGCGCGGTTTCGACGACTAGCAGGCACAGCAAAAGAACTCCGGCCGCAGGGCGACCGGAGTTCTGCCGTTTCACTCCATTGGCTAATAGCGCTTGCCCGTGGCAGCGCCGCCCGTCGCGGAATCGTCGGCGGCCCCTTTGTGCGCAGCACTGCCTGTGGTGCCAACCGTACCCCTGGTGCCCTTCGTCGACTTCATGCCCGTCGTCTCGCCCGCCGCGCCCGGCTGGGCGCTCATCCCCTCGTCGCCGCTGCCCATCGTGCTGCCTTGCATGGGTTTGCTTTGCACGGTGCCGCCAGGCCTGGCGCCAGACGACGTACCTTGCGCGAGAACGGGTGTCACAATGAGGGCCGAGAGGGCGCATGCGATTGCAGAGGTCTTCACCAACTTCATCCATTTCTCCTGGATCTTCGCGATGATCGGTTCGGCGGCTTGATGCGCCGTCCGCCTGAGCCGGACCAGTTCATCGCGTAGAAGGTTCGAACGGCGCGTTCGCGATGCAATCCGCCTCGTGTGGTCATCGTTTAGGGATTTCGAGGCGGTTTCGCGGAATTGTGCTCCGCATATGCGGCAACGCGGAACAACGCACATCACGAGCAGCTTCGCTTGCAGCGAAACAGCCCGCTACTACCACCGCATGTTTGGCGCCGCCTAGAGTTTGCGCACGCCGAATGTGAAGTGGATGGGCGAATCTTGGCGATGCGCGCAGTCATGCTGGGATTGTGCACCGCGATGGTGCTGATGGCGCGTGTTGCTGACGCGAAGATGCCATTGCCGGCCGCGAAGCCGCCGGATGGTGCGACGCTGTTCAAGCAGCAATGCGCGGTGTGTCACACCACCAATTTGTCGGAACCGATGCGGCAGGGTCCGCCGCTGGTGAAGATCGTGGGGCGGACGGCCGGCAAGATCGACGGCTTTCATTATTCTGACGGCCTCGCCAAAGCGGATTTCATTTGGGACGAGGCCAGGCTCGACGCCTGGCTGACGAATCCGCAAGCCGTCATTCCCGGCGTGATCATGGCCTATCGGCAGGGCAAGCCGGAGACGCGCGCCGCCATCATCGGCTATCTCAAGGAGCTGAACTGAATGGCCAAGCCTGTCCATTCCATGATCCGCGTGCTCGATGAAGCGCGTTCGCTCGACTTCTACCGGCGCGCCTTCGGCTTAGAGGTCGCCGACCATCTGAAGTTTCCAGACTTTGCCCTGATCTATCTGCGTCACCCCTCCTCACCTTTCGAGGTCGAGCTGACGGTGAATTTCGATCGCAAGGAACCGTATCAGCTCGGCGACGGCTACGGCCATCTCGCCGTGGTGGTCGAGGATCTCGATGCCGAACATGCCCGCTTCGCGCGCGAGCAGCTCGCACCGGGGCCGCTGCGCGACTTCAAGCACGACGGCAAGACGCTGGCGCGCTTCTTCTTCGTCAGCGATCCCGATGGCTACAAGATCGAGGTGATCCAGCGAGGCGGACGCTTCAACTAACCAAAACATAAAATCCAAAAATCTACGGAGGAATGCCATGAGAGAAGTCGATCGTCGAAGCAAGCACAGCCGTCGTATCTTTCTCAAGGGCGCGGCAACCGCCGTGCCGGTCGTGGCTGTCGCGACCAGCCTCAGTGTCAGTATCGAGGACGCCTGGGCTGATGAGGCCGGCACACTTTCGCCCGCGACGATGAAGACGCTGCTGAAGGTCGCGCGCGACATCTATCCGCACGACGTTCTCGGCGACAGCTACTACATCACCGCGATCAAGCCGTGGGACGACAAGGCGGCGAAGGACGCCTCCGTCAAGGCGCTCATCAGCGACGGCATTGCCAGGCTCGATCAGAACGCGAGGGATCGCCACAAGGCGCCCTATGCCGAGGTGCCCTGGGAAGCCGATCGCGTGGTGCTGCTGAAGGAGATCGAGCAAAGCGACTTCTTCCAGAAGGTGCGCGGCGACCTTGTCGTCTCCCTCTACAACCAGAAAGAGGTCTGGCCGCGGTTCGGCTACGAGGGTTCCTCCGCCGAGCACGGCGGCTACATCAACCGCGGCTTCGCCGACATCGACTGGCTGCCGAAAGCTTAAGGCCACCCAACGGTTCAGGAGAACGCATATGGCAAAATTCGATCTGAACGATAACAGCGTTGTGGTGATCGTCGGCTCTGGCGCCGGCGGCGGCACGCTGGGCAACGAGCTCGCGCAGAAGGGCGTCAAAGTCGTCATCCTCGAGGCCGGTCCGCGCATCGAGAATCAGGACTTCATCAACGACGAATGGGACAGCTTCACCCAGCTCGCCTGGACCGATGCCCGCACCACGTCGGGAACATGGCGCGTCGCCAAGGATTTCTCGGGTCTGCCGGCCTGGATCGTCAAGGCGGTGGGTGGCTCCACCATCCACTGGGCCGGCGCCTCGTTGCGCTTCGACGAGCACGAGTTCAGGATCAAGAGCACCTACGGCAACATTCCCGGTGCGAATCTTTTGGACTGGCCGGTGACGCTCGCCGAAATGGAGCCGTGGTACGCCAAGGCCGAGAACAAAATGGGCGTGACCCGCACCAACGGCATTCCCGGACTTCCCGGCAACAATAATTTCCGGGTGCTGGAGGCCGGCGCAAAAAAGCTCGGCTACAAGACCGTGCACACCGGCAACATGGCGATCAACAGCCAGCCGCGCGACGGACGCGGATCCTGCCAGCAGATCGGCTTCTGCTTCCAGGGCTGCAAATCCGGCGCGAAATGGTCGACGCTCTACACCGAGATCCCCAAGGGCGAGTCGACCGGCAATCTGGAGGTCCGCCCCGGCAGCATGGTGGTCAAGATCGAGCACGATGCGAGCGGCAAAGTCACCGGCGTGGTCTATGCCGACGACACCGGGGCAATGCAGAGTCAGAAAGCGCGGATCGTCGCGGTCGCAGGCAATTCGATCGAGAGCCCGCGGCTGCTGCTCAACAGCGCTTCCAGCATGTTCCCCGACGGCCTCGGCAACTCAAGCGGCCAGGTCGGCCGCAACTACATGCGTCACATGACCGGCAGCGTCTACGCCGTGTTCGAGAAGTCGGTGCACATGTATCGCGGCACCACCATGGCCGGCATTATCCGCGACGAGGCGCCCAACAATCCGAAGCGCGGCTTCGTCGGCGGCTATGAGATGGAAACGCTCTCGCTCGGACTGCCCTTCATGGCGGCGTTCCTCAATCCCGGCTCATGGGGCCGGCCGTTCACCGCCGCGATCGACGGCTATCCGCGGATGGCCGGCATGTGGCTGGTCGGCGAGGACATGCCGCAGGAGACCAACCGCATCACGCTCGATCCAACCGTGAAGGACAAGTTCGGCCAGCCGGTGGCGAGCGTGCATTATGACGATCATCCCAACGACCTCGCGATGCGGGCTCACGCCTACAAGCAGGGAGCGGCAGTGTATGACGCGGTCGGCGCTACCGTAACCTATCCGACGCCGCCTTATCCAAGCACGCACAATCTCGGCTCCAACCGGATGAGCGAGAAGCCGCGCGACGGCGTCGTCAACAAGTTCGGCCAGAGCCACGACGTGAAGAATTTGTTCGTCTCCGACGGCAGCCAGTTCACCAGCGGCGCGGCCTGCAACCCGACGCTGACCATCGTCGCGCTCGCGATCCGGCAGGCGGATTACATTGCGGGAGCGATGCAGAAGAAGGAGATCTGAGGTCCGACGTCATCCGCTCGGCACGGAGCACACCGCCCTCTCCCCGTCATTGCGAGCGCAGCGAAGCAATCCAGAATCCTTCCGCAGAGGCATCTGGATTGCTTCGTCGCAAGAGCTCCTCGCAATGACGGCGGGGCTATTCGGCCGCGTCGAGAATCGGCGCCACCGTGGCCTTGAACTCCTGCACCTGCGCCACGCTCCTGGAGCGATAGATCAGGCATGAACACCGCAATAGCGATGCGAAATTGTTGACCTCGCCGTGGTGGTCGAGCACCTCGTTGTAGAGCGTGGTCAGGAACTTGCCGAGGCTCATGCTCTCCTTGGCAGCGATCTCCTCCAGCGTGTCCCAGAACGCCATTTCCAGCCGGATCGAGGTGCAGTGCCCGCCGATCCGCAAGCTACGGGTCTGGGATTCATAGTCGCGTTGGGGCTGGTGCGCGAAGAGATGGCACATGGCGTCCTCCCGTCCTGTTGCCGTTTTTTCACGATGCTACACCGCGGCCCGGCACCTCACAATCAAGACTGAGCGAGGACCACGGCCGACGCGCGATTGGCTCGAACGTCCAATGGCTTCAAGACGATAGTCCACACTTCTCCCCAGACGGCCACGATCCTGTTGCTTGGCGCATGCTTTTGACGCAACACGGCATAGAATAGCGCACCCAGCGAATCCCAGATCGAGCCCAAGATCACGTCCATGCCCGTCCGTCAGCTGCCAGAGCAGGTCGTCAACCGAATCGCCGCCGGCGAGGTAGTCGAGCGTCCGGCCAGTGTGGTCAAGGAACTCGTCGAGAACGCGATCGATGCCGGCGCGAGCCGGATCGACATCTTCACCGATGGCGGCGGGCGACGGCGGATCGGCATCACCGATGACGGCAGTGGCATGACCCAGCGGGACCTGTCGCTCGCAGTCGAGCGCCATGCCACGTCCAAGCTCGACGACGAGGATTTGCTCCAGATCCGCACCCTCGGGTTCCGCGGCGAGGCGCTGCCTTCGATCGGCTCGGTCGCGCGGCTCTCCATCACCACGCGGCATGCCAGCGAGCCGCATGCCTGGGCGCTCACTGTCGAAGGCGGCGAGAAGTCCGAGATCATGCCGGCGGCGCTCGCGCACGGCACGCGCGTCGAGGTCAACGATCTCTTCTACGCGACGCCGGCGCGGCTGAAATTCCTGAAGACCGACCGCACCGAGGCGGAGGCAATCCGCGAGATCGTGAGGCGGCTCGCCATGGCGCGGCCCGATGTCGCCTTCACACTCGCGGGCGAGGAGCGCGCGCCTGTGACCTGGGCGGCTGCCCTGCCCGGCGCGGCCGGGCGCCTGACGCGCCTCGGCGACATCCTGGGCGCGGAGTTCCGCAGCCATGCCTTCGAGGTCCACGCCGAGCGCGAGGGCGTCGTCGTCGCCGGCTATGCGGCCGCACCCGCGCTGACCAAGGCCAACGCACTCGGGCAATATCTCTTCGTCAACGGCCGTCCGGTGCGCGACAAGCTGATCTTAGGGGCGGTGCGCGGGGCTTATGCCGACTACCTGCCGCGCGACCGGCATCCGGTGCTGGCGCTGTTCGTCACGCTCGATCCGCGCGAAGTCGACGCCAACGTGCATCCGGCCAAAACCGAGGTTCGCTTCCGCAACGCCGGCCTTGTACGTGCATTGATCGTGCACTGGCTGAAGGAAGGTCTTGCACGCGAGGGCCGCCGCACCGCCGCCAACAGCGGCGAGAGCGCGCTGTCGTCGTTCCGCCCGGCCTTCACGCCGCCGCGCCCCGCAAGCTGGGACTGGCGAGCTTCGCCATCCGCGCCGGTCGCACCAATGCCGCCGTTCGATGGCGCCGCCGCGCCCGCCTTCGCCGAGCGTGCTCAGGCTGCGTTCGACGTCGGCGCACCGAGCGCCGACGTGCGGTTCGAGACGCAGCCCGTTGCCGATCTTGTCGACCGTCCGCTTGGTGCTGCGCGCACGCAGCTCCACGAGACCTATATCGTCTCGCAGACCCGCGACGGTCTCATCATCGTCGACCAGCACGCCGCGCATGAGCGCATCGTCTACGAGCGGTTGAAAGCCTCGCTCGCGGAAAACGGCGTGCAGCGGCAGATCCTCCTGATCCCCGAGATCGTCGAGATGGACGAGGCCACGGTGGAACGACTGCTCGAACGCAGCGAAGAGCTCGGCTCGTTTGGCCTTGCGATCGAATCCTTCGGCCCCGGTGCGGTCGCGGTGCGCGAGATGCCGTCGCTGCTGGGCAAGACCAATGCGGGCGGACTGCTCCGCGATCTCTCCGAGCACATGGCCGAATGGGACGAGGCGCTGCCGCTGGAGCGCCGTCTGATGCACGTCGCCGCCACCATGGCCTGCCACGGCTCGGTGCGCGCCGGCCGCAGGCTGCGACCGGAGGAGATGAACGCGCTGCTCCGCGAGATGGAGGAGACGCCGAACTCCGGCCAGTGCAATCACGGCCGTCCGACCTATGTCGAGCTGAAGCTGGCCGATGTGGAGAAGCTGTTCGGAAGACGGTGACGGTGCCGTAGGGCCGGTTAGCGTAGCGTAACCCGCCACTTCTGTATCCGCGGAAAGCGCGATGGCGGATTACGCTGCGCTAATCCGCCCTACGCAAAAACACGAACTCCGTGTCGTCATACGCCCGCCGCTCCAGCTCCTCGTACCCCTCCGGCGTCGCGAACTGCGCGGCCTTGGCCTCTTCCACCACCAGCAACGCGCCCGGCGTCAGCCAGCCGCCATCGCGCAAGGACGCCAGCGCCTTCTCCGCAAAGCCCTTGCTGTAGGGCGGATCGAGGAACACCAGCGAGAACGGCTCGACGGGATGCGCAGGGCCGAGATCGGTCGCATCGCGGCGATAGACTTTCGTGATGCCGCCGAGACCTAGCGTCTCGACATTGTTGCGCAGAAGCGCGCGCGCCTCCGCGCCGTTGTCCACGAACAGCGTGAACTTCGCACCGCGCGAGGACGCCTCGATGCCGAGCGCGCCCGTGCCGGCAAAGAGATCAAGCACGCGCGCGTCCAGGATCGGATCGTCATAGGCATGCACGAGGATGTTGAACACGGACTCGCGCAGCCGATCCGCCGTGGGACGGATGTCGCGCGAGGACGGAGAGGCCAAATTGCGCCCCTTCAATCGACCGCCGACGACGCGCAACCCTAGTCCTCCTTCGGCGTCAGATCGCGCTTGCCGTGATAGCCGCGCTTGGGACGGCGCGGCGGGCCGTAGCCGCTGGCTTCGGCCTCATTGCGCTCGCGCGCTTCCTCGCTGCCGGTGCGCTGCACCAGCACGCGGCGGCCCTTGCGATCGTTGATCACATCGCGCTTGGTGGCAGGCTTCTTCTCGCGCGGTGCGCTGTCGTCATCGCCGGACGACGACTTCTGCGGCACGTCGAACTGCGCGCCCGACTTCTCGATGATCTTCTCGCCGAGCTGATCGCGCAGCACGCGCGCGCGGACCTCCTCGACCTGGCCCTCGGGGACTTCGCCGAGCTGGAACGGGCCGTAGGAGACGCGGATCAGCCGGTTCACCTCGAGCCCGAGATGGGCGCAGACGTTACGCACCTCGCGGTTCTTGCCTTCGCGGATCGCGAACACCAGCCAGACATTGGCACCCTGGTCGCGCTCCAGCGTCGCCTCGATCGGACCGTATTTGACGCCCTCGACCTCGATGCCTTCCTTCAATTGATCAAGCTGAGCCTGCGTGACGTCGCCATGAGCACGAACACGGTAGCGCCGCAGCCAGCCGGTGTCCGGCAGCTCCAGCGTACGTGCGAGGCCGCCGTCATTGGTGAGCAGCAACAGGCCTTCGGTGTTGAAGTCGAGCCGGCCGATCGAGATCAGGCGCGGCAGGCCTTCGGGCAGATTGTCGAACACGGTCGGACGCCCCTCCGGGTCGTCATGCGTCGTCATCAGCCCGCGCGGCTTGTGATAGAGGAACAACCGCGTGCGCTCGCGCTCCGGCAACGGCTTGCCGTCGACCAAAACAACGTCGTTCTTCGTGATGTCGAGCGCCGGCGAGTTGATCACGCGGCCGTTGACGGTGACGCGGCCCTGCGTGACCATCTCCTCGGCATCGCGGCGCGAAGCAAGCCCCGCACGCGCCAGCGCCTTGGCGATGCGTTCGCCGGGCTTCTTCGGCTTCGGCGCCTCTTCGCGACGTGGGCGTCCTTCGAAATCACGCTCGCGCGCGCGATAGGCGCCACGGCCGCCGAAGGCCGGACGCTTCTCGAAGATCCGGCTCTCGTCCTCGTTTTCACGGCGCGGTCGATCGCCGAAGCGGCCTTCGCTGCGCGGATGCTCGTGCCAGTCGGAGCGCCCTTCAGAGCGCTCGCGCGGGCGATCGAATTTCGGGCGATCACCGCCGCGTCCACCACGGTCACCATCGCCGTCACGACGGGGCCGATCGAATTTGGGACGATCCTCGCGCGGCCGATCAAACTTCGGGCGATCAAATTTGGGCCGATCGCGGAACGGACGATCACCCGATGCGCGATCGTCGCGCGAACGCGAGAAGCGCGGACGGTCCTCACCACCGCCTTCGCGCTTCTGCCAGGGCTTGTCTTCGCTGCGGTCACGCCCGCCGAAATCCTTGCGCGGGCCTTTGCTGAAGTCCTTGCGCGGCGGACGATCGCCACGCGGACGATCATCGTGCTTCTGCCAAGGTTTTGAATCGCTGCGCTCGCCGCGATCGCGTGGGCGGTCGCTGCGGTCCGGTGCACCGCGCGAAAACTTCCGCTCGCCGTCGAACTTGCGCTCCGGACGCTCGCCACGCGGCGCATACGGCCGCTTGTCGCCGAACTTCTTGTCGCCGAAGCGACCGGCGGGACGCGCATCGTCGCGATCCCGGCTGCGCGGCGGACGGTCGTCGCGCCCGGAGAAGGGTCGATCACCGCGCGGCTTGAACGGCCGCTTCTCGCCATCGCGTGACGGACGATCGGAAAACGGACGGTCGCCGCGTGGCTTGAAGCTGCGCTCGCCGCGGCCCTCACCGCCGCGCTCGTCGCGCTTGAAGCGGGGACGGTCGGAAAAATCGCGGCGCGGCGCATCGCCCTCTTCCCGGCGGCGGAACGACGGACGGCTGTCACGGTCGCCACGCGGCGGACGGCTATCGCGATCGCCGCGGGGTGGACGCGTGTCGCCGTCGCCCTTGGGCTCGAAGCCGCGCTTGGCGAATTTCTTGTCGGGACCGCGCGGCTTGCCGCTGCGGCCGCCCTTCGATGGTCCCTTGGATGGTCCCTTGGGGGGGCCTCGCCGGCCGCGGGAATCGTTGTCTTTGTCGCTGTCGCGAGGCATGAATAATCTCACTCAGGGGGTGGCCAGAAAGCATTGTGCGCGCTCGTTTCGAGCCGCATGCTCAGGCAAATTCGGTAAGCACTTCTGCTGAAGGCGCAGCTACTAGCAGGTTTCTTCGGATGATACGAGGCTTGAAAGCCCCCTCTTTCATGGATTTGGCGCTCAAAACGGCCGAAAATGCCGGAAAGGCGGGCGAAGTTCCGATCGGGTGCGTGGTGGTCCGCAACTACGAGGTCATCGCCACCGCCGCCAACCGGACACTGACCGATTACGACCCTACGGGACACGCCGAGATCATTGCGCTGCGCGAGGCGGCCAAAAAGATCGGCAGCGAGCGCCTGGTCGACTGCGACCTCTACGTGACGCTGGAGCCCTGCACCATGTGTGCGGGCGCGATCTCCTTTGCAAGGGTCCGCCGGCTCTATTACGGCGCGGCCGACCCCAAGGGCGGCGCGGTGGAGTCCGGCGTGCGGTTCTTTGCGTCGCCAACCTGCCACCACGCTCCCGATGTCTATTCCGGGGTCGGCGAGAGCGAGGCGGCGCGGCTGCTCAAGGAGTTCTTTCGGGAGCGGCGTTAACCACTAGCGAAAAACTCCCGCAGCGCCTTCGCGGTGACGTCAGGATTCTCCTCGGTGAGGAAGTGGCCGGAGTCCACCGGCTGGCCTTCGACATTGGTCGCCCATTGCTTCCAGATGTCGAGCGGGGTCGCTGCGGCCTGGGCGATGCCGACGCCGCCCCACAGCGCCAGCATCGGGATCGTGATCTTCTTGCCGGCTTCGAAATCGGCCTTGTCGAGATCGTAGTCGATATAGGCGCCGGCGCGATAATCCTCGCACATCGCGTGCACGCGGGCGGGATCGCGGAACGGGGCGATGTAGTGCGCGAGTGCGCGCTTGTCGATCGCGTCGAGCGTCTTCGACTTGGTCTGGCTCGCCATCTTGAAGCGCAGGAAGAACTCGCCCTGGCCCGAGATCAGCGTCTCCGGCAGCGGCGCGGGCTGGGCGAGGAAGGTCCAGTGATAGATCTTCAGCGCGTAGGCGCGGTTCATCCGCTCCCAATAATTATAGGTCGGCAGGATATCGAGCACCGCGAGTTTCGACAGCCGGCCAGGATGATCGAGCGCCAGCCGATACGACACGCGGCCGCCGCGATCATGGCCGGCGAGCGCGAAGTGGACATGGCCGAGTCGCTCCATCGCCTCCACCATGGCCTTGGCCATCGCGCGCTTGCTGTAGGGCATGTGCAGCGCGTCGCTCTCGGGCATGTCGGACCAGCCATAGCCCGGCAGGTCGGCGATGATCAGCGTGAACTGGTCGGCCAGCTGCGGCGCGACGCGATGCCACATCACATGCGTCTCGGAGAAGCCGTGCAGCAGCAGCAGCGGCGGCCCCTTGCCGCCGACGCGGGCGAAGATGCGGCCGAACGAGGTGTCGATCCATTCGGAGGCGAAGCCGGGATAGAGGTCGGCGAGATCGGACATCGGTTCCTCCCAGAACGTCGAAAACAACCCCATGCACAGTAGCTAAGTTCAACACCTGCCTGCACATTTTTGGAGTGCCGACGGGCAGCGGCCGGACCTTGCGCGCGAGCAGCGAAAACCGCTGTCAGCCCTTTGTCAGCCCTTGGCCTTCTCCGCTTCCACCGCCTGCCAGCCGATATCGCGGCGGCAAAAACCGTCCGGCCAGTTGATGCGGTCGACGGCCTGATAGGCGAGCGCCTGCGCCTCGGTCACGGTCGCCCCGAGCGCGCAGACATTGAGCACGCGGCCGCCATTGGCGAGGATGGCGCCGTCCTTCTCGACCGTACCGGCGTGGAAGATCTCGACGGTGTTGACCCCTGCAGCATCATCGAGCCCCTCGATCCGCGTGCCCTTCTGATAGTCGCCGGGATAGCCTTTCGCCGCCATCACCACCGTGAGCGCGGATTCCGGATACCAGCGCAGATCGAAATGCTTCAGCTGGCCATCGCATGACGCAAGGAACGCCGGCACGATGTCGGACATCATGCGCAGCATCAGCACCTGGCACTCGGGATCGCCGAAGCGGACGTTGAACTCGAACAGCTTTGGGCCCTGCGTGGTCAGCATGATGCCGGCATAGAGAATGCCGCGGAACGGCGTGCCGCGCTGCTTCATGCCGGCGACCGTCGGCAAAATGATTTTCGCCATGATCGCGTCGTGGATCGCTGATGTCACCAAAGGCGTCGGCGAATAGGCGCCCATGCCGCCGGTGTTCGGCCCGACGTCGTGGTCGAACACGCGCTTGTGGTCCTGGGCGGAGGCCAGCGGAATGGCGGTCTCGCCGTCGCACAGCGCGAAGAAGCTGATCTCGCGGCCCGGCAGAAACTCCTCGATCACCACCTCGGCGCCGGCCTCGCCAAACGCGCCCTCGAACATCATGGCGATGGCGTCCTCGGCCTCGCGCACGGTCTTGGCGACGACGACGCCCTTGCCGGCGGCAAGCCCGTCGGCCTTCACCACGATCGGCGCGCCCTGGCTCTGGACATAGGCACGCGCGTCATTGGCGTTGGTGAAGCGCTTGTAGGCGCCGGTCGGAATGCCGAATTCGGTGCAGAGCGCCTTGGTAAAGCCCTTGGAGCTTTCGAGCTGGGCGGGGATCTTGTTCGGCCCGAACGCCTTGATGCCGGCGGCGGTGAGGTCATCGACGATGCCGGCCGCCAGCGGCGTCTCCGGGCCGACCACGACCAGCTCGACCGCATTGGTCTTGCAGAAGTCGATCACGGCGGCATGGTCGGCGACATCCAGCGCCACGCATTCCGCCTCGCGCGCGATGCCGGCATTGCCGGGCGCGCACCAGAGTTTGGTCACCAGGGGAGAGGCTGCGATTTTCCACGCCAGGGCATGTTCGCGGCCGCCGGAACCAAGCAGGAGAATGTGCATCGAAGGCTCGAAATGAGGGGTTTTGCTGGGGGCGGAGGTCGCACGAATCGGCGGGGGGCTCAAGGGGAAACGGCGGCCCTACCCTCCCCGTCGTTCCAGGGCGGCGTTAGCTCCGCTTCCTGAAGTCGATTTCAATGTTCGTCGCTGAATTGGCGAGCGTCGGCAGGTCCCACAGGCCAAATGCGCCTTCCCGTGTATAGGTAGTCAACTAAATCGCTAAGCGGTTGATGCCGATGACGGAATATTTCATTTTCGCCGTAAGCGTGCGGGGGACGATTCGTGCGCCTCTCGCGTCCTTGGGTGGGATGGATGGTCAAGCATAAAGATCAGCATTGGGTGCCCAGATCATACTTGGAGGCTTGGGTTGATCCAGAGACGCCGGATAACTACGAGCCTTATGTGCATATCTTCGATCGCACCGGAAACGAGCACAAGAAGAAGAGCCCTGCGAATACCTACATATGCCCGATCTCTACACCATCTTTGATGGGATCACGCGTGACCTAAGGATCGAGCATACGTTTGGTCAGTGGGAGGATGCCTTCGTGAAGGTGCGCAAGAGGATCGAGGTGGACGCCGATCTTACTGAGGAAGATATCGCAAACCTGTACGTGTTCGCAGGGGCACTGATGGCGCGGCCCCCTCAACACATCGAGCACTTCGCGGGGCAGTGGCGCGATATCGTCGCACAAGCGCGAACGATAAAGATCGATCCTAACGTCAAGCCAATTCCATCGCTAAGGAAAGGGCCGTCGCTTAGTCTTGATGAGGCCCAAAGGTATGCTGACGATCCGATGGGTACTTGGTTCATTGATCGTCTAGCCGTCAACATCGAGGTGTTGGCTGAGAACTTCGGTATTGACCTAATAGTAAACGAATCGGAGCACCCGTTTCTGACGAGTGATAGCCCCGCGGTCACGTATCATCCTCCTGTAGAGGAGCGTTTTCGCGTCATGCCTCCCGGGCTTGGGTCTCCCGGCTGTGAAATCACGCTACCCATATCTCCTCAGCATGCTCTCTTGTTTCGGCACAAGGAGCAGGGTTTGCATAACTATCTTGTAGCCGATTGGGAGACCGTGTTCGAGATGAACTTTCGCACCATCACAAGGGCGAAAGAGAAGATCATCAGTGACCGGGATGATCTTTATTTTGTTAAGACGATCCTAGACAAAGTCGCAGAGGTTGAGGCGGAAGGATAAGCAGTGTACTTGCGGTTCAGTGCGGGACTGCTGGAGGTTACGAAATGCCAGCTAAGGAAGTAGTGCCGCAGTTGGGGCTGCCGTCCTTCTCATGCCCGTTATGCGGAGCGTTCGCCGCACAAAGCTGGCACGAGGTGGGCTTGAGCGAAGTTACCGAGGACCAGCGTCCCACGCTCGCTAACGCCAACGATATGATTCCATCAAGCGTTAGCGCGCTAAGAGCAATCAAGCAGCTGAAGAAGCACTCTATCGTGATGCTGGATGCTGAAGATCATGGCTTCGAAGCCGACAACGCTCTACTAAATGTCCATGTTTCGAAATGCTTTTCATGTGAAGGTCTTTCTATCTGGATCAAGGATGCACTCATTTGGCCTGCCAGTAATGCGGGAGTGCAGCCGCATGATGATATGCCTTCCGACGTGAAAGAAGACTTTGTCGAAGCTGCGTCGATAGTAGACCACTCGCCCCGAGGAGCCGCTGCACTGGCGCGCCTCGCCATTCAAAAGCTAATGATTGACCTCGGCGAGAAGGGAAAAAACATAAATGATGATATCAAGGCTCTCGTTCGAAAGGGGCTCGATACGGAGATTCAGCAGGCGCTCGACATTGTTCGGGTAATTGGCAACAACGCGGTTCATCCGGGGCAGGTGGACCTCAAGGACGACAGAGCGACAGCTACGACCCTCTTGAGTCTCGTGAATCTTGTAGTCGAACGCCGCATAGCAAGTCAGAAACGTATCGAAGAAATGTTCAACAACCTGCCTCCATCTGTGCGTGATGCGATTTCTAAGCGCGACGGTAAAGATTAGCGACACTTCTCCCGCGCTCTTTGCGCTGCCCGGCATTCTTCGGGACCCGGAGGAATTACGGTGAACGGGTAGACAAGCGATGGGTTTCGCAAGGGCTCAACCCATCCTACGAGCTCGCAAATCAACGCGTCTCGCGATGAAGATGTCAACTTCGAACCTCCCTTACGATCCTTCTTTCAGTAGACGTTCGACTGTCTTTGGCATTTCAGTGTAGCCGAGCCACAACGGTTTCGCGCCTGTACGGCGAGACTCGCGCCGCTTTTTTCTCTCGATAGCTGCTTTTCGCGAAAATTCGTCATGGCCCAAGAGCTTTAGGTTATCCCAAAACAACAAGCTGTTCCCGACCGTCATCATCAAGCGCACATATCCATCCTGAGACACGACAACGCCAAGCGCCTTACGATCTTGTGCACAGTAGCGAAGCATCGATCCATGTCTCGTTCCGAATTTTGATAGATCGATCTTACGCGCCTTTGTACCGCGGCGAGAAAACCCTTCACCGTCGTATACCGTAGATACATTTGGCGCCGCGCCGATCTTCACGCCGAACCCTCTCACTGCAAGCGTTGGGCTAAGCAGAACCAAGCCATCGAGGGCGGCCAGAGAGGCGACTAGTTTGACTGCGCCCGTCACTTCGTCCTCTCGATCGTCCGCGTCTGTCTCTGCTCGGGAATGCAATCGAACTAAGTCTCCCGGGACCGACTGATCTCGCTCGATAAACTCGTTCTGAACACTCCAGACCTTACGCAAAGACTCCTCATCTAGTACGCGAAGGATCGTAGCGTTCATGAGACGTGGATATTCGAACGCGTGCTTTACTGCCAGAAGCGCGTCCATGGGCGTTGGCGTTAAAAGAAATGCTCCCCCAGTCCCACGCTGCTTCAGACCGATGCAAAGCCGGGCAATGGAAGCCTCGCACGCCCTGACTAGAAAATCCAAAATTTCCATCTCATCGCTCTTGCCGCCGACGACGCGATGGATCGCTTTCGCGAACGGCTCGAAGGCATAGGCCACGTATTCCGCAACTAACATCGAACCCAGCGCATCGCTTTCACGAGTTACGAGGCTCTGCGCCTTTAGGCCCCCCAAGAACAGACTTCCGTGATAAGCGGAGATGTCGCCTACGCCGTCCATCACGACTGTCAGGAGACCCGGATTGGAGAAGCCGCCGGAGACTTCTCGATTGATACGTTTGTTTTCTTGAACCAATTGATCGACGACACCCCATGCGACGATCTTGCTCCGCCGACTGGGATACACCGCAATTGACCCCGACCATTGGTCGATAGCACAAGCGAGCTTGACGAGGGATTGCACTGTCAGATCGACAGGCTTTTCAAATTTTGTGAAGACTGGATAGTCCGCTCTTCTCCGAGGTGGGGGATCGGCGTGAGGCTTCTTCGGATTTGCGAAGGTGATGCTCCCTTTGACAAATCGCCCCTCTTCGCGGCGCAAAGTCGCCAAGTAAGCCATCTCCAATAGCTTACCGATCACCTGTTGATTAGGCTCACTAAAACCCAGCGTCCGAATTCTAGACGCAACTTCGTGTGCTAGCTTATCCACTAGGTCTGGCATAGTTCATCTCGCTACGTCACGCTCGCAATCTTAGATACTCGCATAACAGGTCGATGGAGCCACCCTGGCAGCAAGCCTTCCGGGACGTCATCCACAGCCGCTGACCTGCTCCCCTGAAACGCCCCCGGTTTTGAGTTAGGGTTCTGTTCTCCACCGAGGAGACGGACGATGCGCAAAAGCAGGTTCACGGAAGAGCAGATCATCAAGGTCTTGAAGGAACACGCT
>NZ_VSSS01000067.1 GCF_008123425.1 Bradyrhizobium rifense | reverse complement strand
CGTTCGCCGGGACCCATAACCACAGGGAGCGGTTTGGCGAAGACTTGGAGTTCGGTACTCCGGCCATCCGCGATCGATAGATTCCGCGGTATGGGTCCCGGCGTTCGCCGGGACGACGGCAGAGTGCTTGGTGGCACCAGCTCTCCACGTCATTGCGAGCGCAGCGAAGCAATCCAGACTGTCTCTGCGGAGGGACTCTGGATTGCTTCGCTTCGCTCGCAATGACGGAGCGAGACGAAACAGCGGAGGCTAAATCTTCAACTCTGCCCCCGTCACGCGCCGATACGCCTCCAGATACCGTTTGCTGGTCGCATCCACGACGCTCGCGGGCAGCGGTGGCGGCGGGGCGTCGCCGTTCCAGCGGCCGGCGCGGCGCTCGACGTCGAGATAGTCGCGTAAGGGTTGCTTGTCGAAGCTCGCTTGCGGCTGGCCGGGCTTGTAGGCATCGACGGCCCAGAACCGCGACGAATCCGGCGTCATGACTTCGTCGATCAGGATGATGCGGCCGTCCTTGTCGCGGCCGAACTCGAACTTGGTGTCGGCGATGATGATGCCCTGCTCGCGCGCCAGCTCCTCGCCGAGCGTGTAGATCGCGCGGGTCATGCTTTCGAGCGTGTAGGCGACATCATCGCCGACGACTTCGCGCATCCTGGCGATGGTGATGTTCTCGTCATGGCCGGTCTCGGCCTTGGTCGCGGGGCTGAAGATCGAGGGCTCGAGCTTCTCGCTCTCGACGAGGCCGGCCTTCAGCTTCTCGCCTGCCAGCGTGCCGGAGCCGGCATATTCCTTCCAGGCCGAGCCTGACAGATAGCCGCGGATCACGCATTCGATCGGGAACACGGTGGTACGGCGGGACAGCATGGCGCGGCCGAGAATCTCGGCGCGATGCGGTTTCAGCGCCGGCACGGCTGCGATGATCTCGTCGGTATCGGCGCTGATCATGTGATGCGGCACCACGCCTTCGAGCTTGTTGAACCAGAACGCGCTCACTTGCGTCAGCACCGCGCCCTTCATCGGGATGGTCTCGCCCATCACGACGTCGAAGGCGCTGATGCGGTCGGTGGTCAGCAGCAGCAGGCGGTCGTCGTCGACGGCGTAGATATCGCGCACCTTGCCGCGCCCGATCTTGGTCAGGGGCAGGTCGCTGGAGAGCATGGTGGTCATCGCAAAGCTTTCGAAAACCTGGCTTTCAGGCGAGAAATCCGGCCGCGCCTGATGGCACGGCCGGACACCGGATTAGCCTATTCCGGCAGCGGAATGAACTCATGTTCCTGCGGAACCGCGGCGAAGCGCCCGGTTTTCCAGTCTTGCTTGGCCTGCTCGATCCGCTCCTTGCTGGAGGAGACGAAATTCCACCAGATGTGGCGCGGGCCTTCCAATGCATCGCCACCGAGAAACATCATCCGCGTGGCCTTGAGCGCCTTCACGGTGATGCGGTCGCCGGGGCGGAAGATCAGGAGTCGCGGCCCTTCATAGCGCTCGTTCGCGATCTCGACCTCGCCGTCGACCACGTAGATCGCGCGCTCCTCATGGTCAGGGTCGAGCGGCACGCTCGCGCCAGCGACCGCCGTAACCTCGGTGTAGAACCAGGGCGAGACCATCTTTACGGGCGAGGTGATGCCGAAGGCGGATCCCGCAATCACCCGCGCAGTGAAATCGCGTTCGGAGATCATCGGCAGCTCGCCCGCCGCATAATGCTGGAACGAGGGGTCGATCTCTTCTGATCCGGCCGGCAGTGCGATCCAGCTTTGCAGGCCGAGCATCTGCTGGCCCGAGGCGCGCTGCGTATCCGGCGTGCGCTCGGAGTGCGCGATGCCGCGCCCGGCCGTCATCAGATTCATCGCGCCCGGCGCGATCTCCTGCACATTGCCCTCGCTGTCGCGATGCATGATGGACCCGTCGAACAGGTAGGTGACGGTGGCAAGCCCGATATGCGGATGCGGCCGCACATCCATCCCCTTGCCGGAGACGAACTGCACCGGGCCGAAATGATCGAAGAAGATGAACGGCCCGACCATCTGCCGCTTGCCATGCGGCAACGCACGCCGCACCACGAATCCGTCGCCGAGGTCGCGGGTGCGCGGCACGATGACGAGATCGAGCGCGTCGCAGGACATGGGATCGCCGAGCACGGGATCGTTGGAGGGTTGCCAGCTCATGGTGGACTCCTGTTTTTTGCTGGTATGATCGTAGCAGAACAAATTTGGGAACGGGAGAAGACAGATGATTCCGCCGCTCAAGCCTGGTGCCCGGCTGTTGCAGGTATCCGGCCCCCAAATCGAGACGGAACGCCTGATTCTGCGCCCATGGCGTGCAAGCGACATCGCGCCCAATTCCGTGATGCTGAGCGACCCCGGCACGGCGCGTTTCATCGCAGCCGACGGCAAGCCGGTCACCACCGAAATCGCCGGCTGGCGCAACGCAGCTGTGATCTCCGGACACTGGGCGCTCTACGGCTTCGGCATGTTCGTGGTCGAGGAAAAGTCGAGCGGCCATTATGTCGGGCGGGTCGGGCCGTGGTGTCCGCCAGGCTGGCCCGGTTTCGAGGTCGGCTGGGGCATCGCCAAGGAGTTTCGCGGCAAGGGCTATGCAGTCGAGGCGGCCCGCGCATCGATCGACTGGGCCTTCGACAGTTTCGAGGTCGACGACATCCTGCATTGTATCGAAAGTACGAATGCGCCGTCGCAAGCCGTGGCTCGCAGCTTGGGCGCCCGGAAGGATCGCGAGATCGAGCTGTTCGGCAAGCCCGCCGACGCCTGGATCACGTCGCGCACCACGTGGCGGCGAAATTGAATCGTCGTCCGATCTGACTTAAGTTCGCGGCACGAACGAAGCGGACCAATGATGCTTCTGACCAATGTCGAGCTCGCCTTTCGCGCCGCCAGCGTCGCGCTGCTGCTGGTGCTGGCGGCGTCGTTGCTGTCTGACTTTCGCAATGTGCTGGCTGCCCGGCTCGGCGCGGCCTTCGCGCTGGGTTCGGCCGCGCATGCGGTGAGCTATTCGGTCGGCGTCACGTCGTTGATCCCGGCATGGCATGCGCCGCTGATCGCGTTGTCGACCGGGAACATCGTGGTGTTCTGGCTGTTCACGCGCGCGCTGTTCGATGACGCGTTTCACTTGCGCTGGTGGCACGGATTGGTCTGGGCGCTGGTGACGGCCTTCAGCTTCGCAGGTTGCGTCTGGATCGCGCCGGGTGGGAACGTGCGGTTCTCGATCACAATGGTCAATCTGATCGTGCTCGGCTTCATTGCGCTCGCAATCGGGCAGACGATTGCCTCGTGGCCGGTCGACCTGGTCGAGCGCCGCCGCCGCGTCCGCGTCTTCATCGTCTGTGCCGCCGCGCTCTATGGCGGGCTGAATGCGGTGCTTCAGATCGCCGTCGCCGGCCATCACGTCGGCGACCTCGCGGATACGATCAATGCCGGCGTGCTCGCCTGCATTGTTGCGGCGATCGCTTACGCCATGATGCGCGTCGATGGCGCCGACCTGTTTCCTATTGCATCGGAGGCGGCACCGGCGGTCGTCTTCATTCAGCCTGCGGCCGATGACGCCGCGGACCAAAGACTCATCGATGCCCTGATGCGGCTGATGGCGGATGAGCGGATCTACCGCCAGGAGAACATCACCATCGGCGTGCTGGCGGGCCGGCTGAAGATTCCGGAATATCGGCTGCGCCGGCTGATCAACCAGCGGCTCGGCTATCGCAACTTCAATGTGTTCCTGAACAACCACCGGATCGAGGAAGCCAAGGCCGCGCTCGCGGACCCCACCCAGGCCGAGGTTCCCGTCATCACCATCGCCATGGACGCCGGCTTCCAGTCGCTCGGCCCGTTCAACCGCGCCTTCAAGGCGGTCACAGGCGTGACGCCGACGGAATATCGGCGGCTCAAGGTCGATGCGGCCTAGATTGTTAGGCCTTTGAAATCACGAGACAATTCCAAAATCGGCTAGCTCCGATCAGTTTCGACGAGGCCGTTTTTCAAATCCGGCGAGCGCGCATCGGCCGCATCCGGCTTTCCTCTCCGGCACACGCCCCAGCCGGAGAAAGCCCGTGACTCGCCGCCGCAAGATCATCCTCCTCACCACCACGATCGCCTGTGCCGGCCTCGCGCTCGGCGCGGCGCGGGCGCGCGATGTGCCGAAGGTTGCGACCGGCTTCATCGCCGACACGCTCTGCTCGGAGACGTTCGTCTCCGGGCTCGATCCCCAGCGCAACCTCACCGAGACCACCGATGCGATGCCGGGCGCGGGACTGTTGACCTGGGCGATGGATGTTCAGGTCGATCGCACGCGCAAGGATGTCACGGTGACGCTGTTCGGCATCGGCCGCAGCCATGCCGTCTATCGCGAGGGGCTCGGCTGCACGCTCGAGCACGGCCAGGGGATCGCCGACGTCGCGCCGCCGCCGGACGACAAGCAGCCGGCGTTGCTCCCTGAGATCGCCGGTCCGGGACTCGTGCCGCCGCAAAGCGAGGACCTGTCAGCCGCGCTCGACCGCGCCTTCGCCGAGCCCGCACAGCCGCCCTATCGCCGCACCCGCGCGATCGTCGTCATGAAGGCCGGCCGCATCATCGCCGAGCGCTACGCGGATGGTGTCGGACCGGAGACGCCGCTGCTCGGCTTCTCCATGACGAAGTCGGTGATGTCAGCGTTGACGGGCATTCTTGTGCGCCAGGGCAAGCTCAAGCTCGACGGGCCCGCGCCAATTGCCGCCTGGCAAAATCCGGATGATCCGCGTCATGCCATCACCGTCGATCAGTTGCTGCGTCACACCGCAGGCATTGCGCTCGGAAGCTCGCTGCAGGCCTCGCTCGGCTCCGCGCTCGAGCCGGTCAACACCATGAAATTCGCGGAGGACGATATGGCCACGTTTGCCGAGCGCGCGCCGTTCGCAACGGCGCCGGGCACAGCCTGGAATTATCACGACGGCAATTTCCTCATTCTCGCGCATCTGATCCGCAACGCTGCCGGCGGCAAACCTGCAGATGCGCTGCGCTTTGCGCGCCGCGAGCTGTTCGCGCCGCTCGGCATGAATCACGTCACGCTCCAGCTCGACGGTGCCGGCACGATCGAGGGCTCCAGCGAAATGCTCGCATCCGCGCGCGACTGGGCGCGCTTCGGCCAGCTCTATCTCAACGACGGCATCGCTGGCGGCAAGCGCATTCTCCCCGAGGGCTGGGTGAACTATTCCGCGACGGCCACGCCAAATGCCTGGGTCGGGATCGGTGCCGGCTTCTGGACCAACCAAGGCGACAGCTTTGGCGCGAACTTTCGCGTGGAGCACGGCTGGCCGCGCGATGCCTTCTTCGCCAAGGGCACCATCGGGCAGTATACGATCATCATCCCCTCGGAACGCCTCGTGATCGTACGCCTCGGCCGCTCGCCGAACGCGCCGCCGGAAGCGGACGGCGTGTTCGATCTGGTGCGCGATATCGTGGCGACAACGCGCGAGAAGGGGAAGCTGGCGGGAGCGAACTAGGCGACCTACTGCCGCCCGAGCTCTGTCGCCTTCGCCACGCGATCGAACCGCTCCAGCGTCATGATGGCATCGGCGAATTTGTCAGCCCGTGCATTCAGCACGGGCCGCGCCAAGGTCAGAAACTTCTGCTGCATCGCCTGCGCATCCGGGAATGATGTCGGCTCGCCCGAGGGATCAGCATAGAGGCGCTCGTGCACGCCGTCGTCGGTGGTGATGCTGACGCGTGCGCCAAAGGGATGGGTGCGGCCGACCTCGAGCCGGTCGTCCTGCACCACGTCGAACTTGTCGGCGAGCGCGTCGATCGCGGCGTCGCCGAGGCGGTTGTAATCGTCCCAGCCGAACGAGCCCTGGTCGAGCGCGAGCGCGCCGGTGAAGAACATCGAGAACTGGCCGCCGACGATCGAGGTCGGATGCCGCTTGGTGGCGGCATCGCCGGTCAGGGTGATGCCGTTGCGGTGCAGGCCGATCTCGACGCGCTTGACCTGGTCGGGCGTCAGATTGTGCTCGCGCCGCATCGCGATCAGCGCGTCGATCGCGGCATGGGTGTAGCGGCAGCTCGGATACGGTTTGACGCCGATCTTCATGGTCTCATAGCTCCTGCCGAGCCCGGCGACCGCCTTGTCGGGATGCGCGTCGTCGGTGTAGCCGGCGAGCAGGCCGTGCTTGCCTTCGACCGATTCCGTTGCGCCGACGAAATCATTGCGCGCCAGCGTCGCGGCGATCACGCCGTTCATTGCGGCAGCCCCGACCTGGTAGCGCTTGTTCCAGGCGCCGTTCATCAGAAATTGCAGCGAACCAGCGGCCTGGCTGCCGGCAACGCCGAAGGCGGCGATGATCTGCGTCTCGGAGAGGCCGTAGAGTTTTCCAGCGGCCGCCGCCGCGCCATAGGTGCCGGCGGTCGCGGTCGGATGAAAGCCGCGCGCATAATGCGACGTCGGGTCGAGCGCGTTGCCGAGCCGGCAGCACACCTCATAGCCCGCGACGATCGCCGTCAGCACGTCGCGGCCCGATGCCCCGACCATTTCGCCGACGGCAAAGGCGGCCGGAACCACCGGCGCGCTCGGATGCAGCGAGGAATCCGCATGCGTGTCGTCGAAATCGAGGGAATGGCCGAGCGCCCCGTTGAGCAGGGCCGCCACCGCCGGTGTCCAGGTCTTGGCATCGCCGAACACGGTGGAGTCGCCCTTGGTGTCGAGCGCGAGCGCTTCCAGCATCTTCAGGATCGACGGGGTCGATTCCGCCTCGCTCCGTGCCCGGATGGCGCTGCCGAGGAAATCCAGCGTCAGCACCTTGGCGCGATCCAGCACCTCCGCCGGAATATCCTGATATTTCAGGTTGGCGACATAGGCGGCAAGCGTTGCGGTTTCGTGAGCCATCGTGTTTCCTCGTTTTGGCCGGCAAGTTAGGCGGGGTGATTTTGCCTTTCAAGCGGGCTTGGGGCCGCGGGCAGCAGCTATGCTTTTGGCTGGTTACGAGGATCGGGACGTTTGACGATGACACTCGCAGGACAGCTGTTCGACTGGGTCGGGTCGCGAAAGACGCAATTGGGGCTGGCGGTCCGGGTCACGGTCGCGGCCACCGGGGCCTATGCACTTGCCACCGCTCTGCATCTGCTGTTGCCGCTCTGGGCCGTCCTCACCTCCATCATCGTGACCCAGATGAGCGTCGGGCGCTCGCTGAAGGCGACGCGCGACTACATGCTCGGCACGATCGGCGGCGCGATCTATGGTGGCGCTATCGCAATCCTGATCCCCTATTCCGGCGAATTGGGTCTTCTGGGTTTGCTGGTGCTGGCCGTCGCGCCGCTTGCCTTTGTCGCAGCGATCTATCCGAACCTGAGCTCTGCAACGGTGACGGCCGTGATCGTGCTCGTGCTTCCGAGCATGCATCATGCCGATCCCATGGCCTCGGCGATCGACCGCGTCAGCGAGGTCTCGGTCGGCGCCATCACCGGGCTCTTGGTCTCCTTCCTGGTGCTGCCGTCGCGCGCGGTGCGGCAGATCCGCGCCAGCGCGGCAAAACTGCTCGAGCTGATCGCGGAGGCTTTTACGGAACTGCTCGCCGGCCTCACCCGCGGCCGCGACAACGATGCGCTGCACCGGATCCAGGACGGCATCGGCACCGCCATGGTGGGCATGAATGCAATCGGTGCCGAGGCTGAGCGCGAGCGTTCGGCGCGGCTGTCCGGCGGTCCCGACACCGGCCCGCTGCTGCGCACGATCCTGCGGCTGCGCCACGACGTCGTGATGATCGGCCGCGCCACCGTGGTGCCGCTGCCGGTCGAGGTGCAGGTCAGGCTCGCCGGCCCGCTGGCGGAGGTCAGCGCGGCAATCGTGCGCTTCCTGAAGTCGGCGGCCGAAGCCATCCGCGCGGGCGCCGGCGCGCCGCCGATCCATCCGGTGCACGTCGCGCTTCAGCATTACGCCGAAGCGGTTGCAGCGGTGCGTCAGGACGGCGTGATCCGCGGCCATCCCGGCGACACCGCGGAGCGCTTCTTCGCGCTCGGCTTCTCGCTGGAGCAGATGCACCAGAATCTCTGCGATCTCGACCGCGTCGTCGGCGAATGGTCGGAGGTTGCGGCCGATGGGCCGGTGAAGGTCGCGGAGTGAGCTATCGTTTCGTCAGGCCCTTGCTTTGCAGGCGCCAGACCAGGAGATCGATCCGGTCCTGGCCGAAGAACGGCTCGTTCTCGAACGCGAAGGTCGGCACGCCCCAATGGCCCGACACCGCGTGGTCCTTTTCGTTCTCGGCAATCACCTGCTCGTAGCGATCCGGATCGGCGCTGATGGCGGCATCCATTGCGGTGAGATCGAAGCCGGCCTTCCCGGCGGCGCGCGCGAGATGATCGCCCTCGTTCCAGCCGGCGACCGAGCCGTCCCAGAGCACGCGCGCGATCGCATCGGTGAATGCGAGCGCGCGGCCTTCGAGCTGCGCCATCGCTCCCAGCCGGGTGAGCCGGTGGATGTAAGGCTGCTCGGCCGCGACATCGAACGTCACCTTGTCCTGCACGATCGGATCCGGTCGCGGAAAGCGGAACGGAATGCCCTCATGCTGCGCCACGCGCGTGCTGTCGAGCACGACATAGCGAATGAAATTTGGACTGGCCTTCTTGAAGAAGCCCGGCACGCGCACCGCGAGCGGATAGACCGGCCGCAGGTTGACCGCGAGATCATACTCCGCGACCAGCTTCAGCGTCTTCGGCAGCGCCAGATAGCTGAAGGGGCTGCGGAAGGAAAAGAACAGGTCGACGGACAGCGTCATCGCGCCGGCTCCACGATGCTCCCCATCATGCTGCGGGCTACGAGCTTGTGGAACGGCGTGATGAGCGCGAGGTAAGTCCGTCCGAGGAAATTGTTCGTTTTCACCAGAGTGGTCACGGTGACGTGGCGAAGCGTCGCTTCGCCGGCGACATCGACCACGATACGGAAATCGAGATGATAGTCGTCGAAGCCGGCGACCAGCCGCTCCGGCGTCTCGCTCACCACCGGAAACAGGCCAATCAGGCCGCCGGGCGCGTAGGCGCCTTCGCCCGATTTTTTCAAGCCGAAGGGTGTCACCAGAATGTTGCGCAAGCGCGTCAGCGCATCGATCCAGCGCGGCCCGTGCAGCACCATTCTTGTGCAGGCCTCGCGGGCGCTCAATTGCGTCGCGCCGACCTCCGCACGAAAGGCGTCAATGAATTGCGCGCCTGATAGCACCGTGCCGGCGTCGACATTGGGGGTGACTTCGTGAACTTGTCCGGTCATCCCGCCAGTTTGCGCGTCAGCATCGCAAAGCGCAAGATCAACAGGCCGGCATAGACGAACGATCCGATCGACAGCCCGATCCAGACGCCGACCGCACCGTGATGGGCGTGGAAGGCCAGCGCCCAGGCGATCGGGAAGCCGACGCACCAATAGCCGATCGCCGCGAACACCAGTGTCATCCTTGTGTCATTGATGCCGCGCAGCGCGCCGCCCATGATGGTCTGCAGTGCGTCCGCAATGAAGAAGGTCGCGCCGACCAGCAAAAGTGTTGCGGTCAGCTCAACGGTTGGCGCGCTGGCCTCGCTGCTGCCGAGGAACAGCCGCCCCAGTTCATAGCGGCCGAGGATGATGCCGACAGTCAGGGCCGCGACGAACGTAATCCCGAGCACCGCCGCGACGAGGCCCGCGCGGCGGACGCCGGCGGGCTCGTTACGGCCAAAGGCGTGGCCGACCCGCACGGTCGCAGCCATGCCGATGCCAAGCGGGACCATGAACAGCACGGCCGTGACCTGGAGCGCGATCTGGTGCGCGGCCAGCGCGCTGGTCGAGATCAGTCCCATCAAGAGCGCTGCCGAAGAGAACAGGCCGTATTCCAGCAACAGGGAGAATGAGATCGGCGCGCCGATCGCGATGAGCTGACGCATCAAGGGCCAGTCGATCCGCCACGGCTGGGCCAGCGGATGATAGTCGGCGAACGGCTTGCGCCACGCCGCGATGGCGAGCGCGGCGATGAAGGTGCCGAGATTGACCAGCGTCGTCGCCAGTCCGGCGCCGAACAGGCCGAGCTCCGGCAGGCCGAACAGGCCATGGATCAGGCAGTAGACCAGCACGAAATTCGCGGGGATCGCCGCGAGCGTGATCCACAGCGGCGCCTGCGGCCGGTTCACCGCGCTCATCATGCTGCGCAGCGCGATGAAGCCGAGTGCCGGCGCGATGCCCCAGGCGAGGCCATTCAGATAGCGCTGCGCGAGCGCGGCCGAATGCGGCGCCTGTCCGAGCGCAATCAGGATGTGCTGGCCATAGAGCGGCGAAGCCATCATCGGCAGCGAGATCAACAGCGCGACCCAGAGGCCGACGCGCAAGGAGAGGCGGATGCGTCTGACATCGCCGGCGCCGAACGCCTGCGCGGCCAGCGGCGAGACCGCCGCCACCAATCCAAGTCCGAAGGTGAAGCTGACGAAATAGACGGTGTGCGCAAGTGCCGCAGCGGCAACCGAATCCTCGCCGAGCCTCCCGATCAGCGCGAGATCGCTCGTGATCATCGCGATCTGTCCGAGCTGCGTCAGCATCATCGGCACGGCCAGCCGCAGCGTCTCGACGAACTCCTGCGCGAGATGGCTTTGCACGCCGGCCTGCGGCTGCGGATGAGGTTCGACGGTGTCGAGCATGGCCGCTCAATAGCACGGGCAGGCGTCGAAAACATGGCCCGAGAGCGAGACGGGTGAGGGACTCTACCCGCGAGCTCGGTTTCGTAGGGTGGGCAAAGGCGCACTTGCGCCGTGCCCACCATCTATCAAGGCTTCGAGAGAAATGGTGGGCACGCTACGCTTTGCCCACCCTACGATACTGTCGTCGCGGAGAGATCTCCTACAAGGGGAAAGACCCTCAGCCCTTCCGCTCGGGCACGCGCCGGATCTTAGCACCCAGCGCGTTCAGCCGTTCGTCGATGCGCTCATAACCGCGCTCGATCTGGTCGGCGTTGTTGATGGTGGAGGTGCCTTCAGCGCAGACGGCGGCGAGCAGCATCGCCATGCCGGCGCGGATGTCGGGCGAGCTCAGCGTCGCGCCATGCAGCCGGCTGGGGCCTGCGATGATGGCGCGATGCGGATCGCACAGCACGATACGCGCGCCCATCCCGATCAGCTTGTCGACGAAGAACATCCGCGACTCGAACATCTTCTCGAACATCAGGATCACGCCTTCGCACTGCGTGGCGGTGACGATCGCGATCGACATCAGATCGGCCGGGAAGGCCGGCCAGGGCTGGTCCTCCAGCTTCGGGACGTGGCCGCCAAAGTCGTCCTGGATCTTCAGCGTCTGGTTCGACGGCACGATGAGGTCGTCGCCCTCGACGCGGCAGACGATGCCGAGCCGCTCGAAACCCATGCGGATCGAGCGCAGATGCTCGACGCCGGCGCGCACGATACGCAGCGGCGAGCGCGTCACGGCGGCGAGACCGATCAGCGAGCCGACCTCGATATGGTCGGGCTGAATCCGGTAGGTCGTTTCGCCCAGCGTCGCCGGTCCATGCACGATCATGGTGTTGGTGCCGATGCCCTCGATCTTGGCACCGAGCGCGACGAGGAAATTGGCGAGGTCCTGCACATGCGGCTCGGAGGCCGCGTTGCGCAAATGGGTGACGCCGTCAGCCGCGACGGCGGCAACCAGCGCGTTCTCGGTCGCGGTGACGCTCGGCTCGTCCAGGAACACGTCGGCGCCGGTGAGCTTGGGGCAGCGGAATTCCAGCCGGTCGGTTGCGGTGACCTTGGCGCCAAGCTGTTCCAGCGCGAGCACATGGGTGTCGAGCCGGCGCCGGCCGATGACGTCGCCGCCGGGCGGCGGCAGCATCACCTCGCCGCAGCGCGCGAGCAGCGGGCCTGCGAGCAGGATCGAGGCGCGGATGCGGACGCAGAGCTCCGGATCGAGATCGGCGGCGCGAATGCTCTTGGCGTGGATGTGAAGCGTGTTGCGGGCGGTCCATTCCGCCGCCGCGCCGACCGAGCGGACCAGCTCGACCAGCGTCTCGGTGTCGCGGATCCGCGGCACGTTCTCTAGCGTCACCGGATGCTCGGTGAGCAGGGCGGCCGCGATGATCGGCAGCGCCGAATTCTTGTTGCCGGCCGGCTCGATCGAGCCCGAGAGCCGGTGACCGCCCTCGACGATATATTGAATGGGCGCCACGGGTTCTCTCCGTCCTGTTGCGGTGGGGCGGGCTGCTTTGGAGGCGGAAACTACCGAGATTTGGGCACGGTAGCAATTCGGGCTTGATGGGCGCCACGAAGGTGGTGCGCTCCCTCTCCCGCTTGCGGGGGAGGGCGGGGTGGGGGTGTCTCCGCGGTGGGGTTGTCGAAGTTTACAGAGAATATCCCCGCGAGGAGAAAGCCCTCACCCGCCGCGCGGGACGATGCTTCGCATCGCCCGGGGCGCGTCGACCTCTCCCGCAAGCGGGAGAGGTGCAGCGAGGTCGGGCTAGATATCGATCGTCGCGCTGAGTGAATGTTCCTGGATGAAGTCGCGGCGCGGCTCGACCACGTCGCCCATCAGCTTGGTGAAGATGTCGTCGGCCTCGTCGACCTCCTTGACCTTCACCTGCAACAGCGATCGCGCATTGATGTCCAGCGTCGTTTCCCAGAGCTGCTCCGGGTTCATCTCGCCCAGACCTTTGTAGCGCTGCAGCGTGACGCCCTTGCGGCCGGCGTCGGTGACCGCCTCGAACAAATCCACCGGTCCGTAGACCATGTGCTCGGTGTCCTTGCGGCGCAGCTTGCCGGGGCGGGCATAAACGTCCTGCAGCTTGGTCGTGTACTCGTCGAGCTTGCGCGCCTCGACGGATCCCAAGAAGGCATCGTCGATGAGGGCGGCTTCCTTGACGCCGCGCACCGTGCGCTCAAACTGGAAACCCTGTCCCTCGACGTATTGGCCGACCCAGCCGCGCTCGACTTCCTCGGCCTGGCTGTCCAGCCGGCCTGCGATGTACTGCGCAGCGGCAGCAGCTTTTTCCGGATCGCCGTAGATCGTCTTGTTGAGCACGCCGGTGATCGCCGCCTGCTCGATCACCTTGCGATTGTAGCGGCTGTGCAAATTGCGCAGGACGCCGCGGACAATTCGGGCATCGTCGACCAGCGAGCGCAGATCGCGGCCGGTGCGATCGCCGCCGTTGCCGGGGATGTAGACGCAGTCGTCGAGCCCGGTGTCGATCAGATAGTCTTCCAGTGCCCGCTCGTCCTTCAGGTACTGCTCGGACTTGCCGCGGCTGACCTTATAGAGCGGCGGCTGGGCGATATAGAGATAGCCGCCGTCGATGATGTCGCGCATCTGCCGGTAGAAGAAGGTCAGCAGCAGGGTGCGGATGTGGGCGCCGTCGACGTCGGCGTCCGTCATCACGATGATCTTGTGATAGCGCAGCTTCTCGATCGAGAACTCGTCGCTGATGCCGGTGCCGAGCGCGGTGATCAGCGTGCCGATCTGCTCGCTCCCCAGCATCTTGTCGGGGCGCACGCGCTCCACGTTGAGGATCTTGCCGCGCAGCGGCAGCACCGCCTGGAATTCACGGTTGCGGCCCTGCTTGGCGCTGCCGCCTGCCGAGTCGCCCTCGACGATGAAGAGTTCTGATTTCGCCGGATCCTTTTCCTGGCAGTCGGCGAGCTTGCCGGGCAGCGAGGAGACCGAGAGCGGGCTCTTGCGGGTCAGCTCGCGCGCTTTTCGCGCAGCTTCGCGGGCAGCGGCGGCCTGAATCACCTTGCCGACGATCATCTTGGCTTCGCCGGGGTGCTCCTCGAACCAGGCCTGGAGCGCCTCGTTGAGCACGTTCTCGACCACGGGGCGCACTTCCGAGGACACCAGCTTGTCCTTGGTCTGCGACGAGAATTTCGGATCGGGCACCTTGACCGACAGCACGGCGGTGAGGCCTTCGCGGCAATCGTCGCCGGTCAGCGCAATCTTTTCCTTCTTCGCATTGGCCTCGGCATAGCCGTTGACCTGACGCGTCAGCGCGCCGCGGAAGCCGGCGAGATGGGTGCCGCCGTCACGCTGCGGGATGTTGTTGGTGAAGCACAGCACGTTCTCATGGTAGCTGTCGTTCCACCACAATGCGGCCTCGACACCGATGCCGTTCAGCTCCGCGCGCACCATGATCGGTGCCGGCACGATCGCCTTCTTGTTGCGGTCGAGATATTTGACGAACTCCTCGACGCCGCCGGAATAGTGCATCTCCTCGCGCTTCTCGACTGCGTGACGCATGTCGGAGAGAGCGATGTTGACGCCGGAATTGAGGAAGGCGAGCTCGCGCAGCCGGTGCTCCAGCGTGGCGAAATCATATTCGATGTTCTTGAAGGTCTCGGTCGAGGCCTGGAACGTCACCTCGGTGCCGCGCTTGCCCGGCGCGTCGCCGACGACCACGAGCGGTGCCACCGCATCGCCATGGGCGAATTCGATGTAGTGCTCCTTGTTGTCGCGCCAGATGCGCAAGCCGAGCTTGCTCGACAGCGCGTTGACGACGGAGACGCCGACGCCGTGCAGGCCGCCCGAAACCTTGTAGGAATTCTGGTCGAACTTTCCGCCGGCGTGCAGCTGGGTCATGATGACCTCGGCCGCGGAAATGCCTTCGCCCTTGTGGATGTCGACGGGAATGCCGCGGCCGTCGTCGCGCACGGTGACGGAATTGTCGGCGTTGAGCACGACGTCGACGCGCGAGGCGTGGCCCGCCAGCGCTTCGTCGATGGCGTTGTCGACAACCTCGTAGACCATGTGGTGCAGGCCCGAGCCGTCATCGGTGTCACCGATATACATGCCCGGACGCTTGCGGACGGCATCGAGACCCTTGAGCACGCGGATCGATTCCGCCCCGTAATCGCTTGGATTTGAGGGCTCGTTTTCGGCAGGCGTCTGCCGAGCAGGTTCTGTCATGAGAGGCCTTCGAGATGTCGCCCGAATCAGCCGCGCAAAAGGCGCTGATTTGCAGGCTATTTGTGCCATGAAAGAGAGATTGCGCCTAGCGCAAAGTATCCTCCGGCAACCCTTTGATCAGATAGGATTTTTGGGCCGGTTTTCAAGGCGTCTGAGGGCCGATTTGGAGGCTCGCGAAAAGCCCGATTCGAGGGGTCGTTTTTGGCTTCCGAAAGGCGTGGATTTTGCGGGGACGAGAGGGTGGTTCCGAGGCGCTCCCGATCAGGATGATGCAGGGCTCAATACAGCAGCAGCGGCGACCATTCCTCGCCGTCGCGCCCGACCGTGAGCTCCCAGGTATCGCCGGCGGCAAGGTTAAGGACGTGCGTGGTGGCCGGGTGGCCCGGCACGCTCACCTCGTAGGAATATTTGCCGGGTGACAGATCCAGCGACACCGCGCGGGTGCCGGCGGCGCGCTTGAGGGTCCGGTCGTTGATGGTGAGCGTGGCGTCCGTCTCGCTGATATTGGAGAACACCAGCTTGGCCTGGCCGGGTTCGGGCATGACGTTCGCGTTGGTCGCGACAGATGCGTTCTTCTGCACGAGGTTGACAGTGGTGCTGCTATCCCTGCGGTCGAGCGCCAGCATGCCGGGTCCAACCGGGGAGACGAAGGCAAGCTGGACGTGATCGGCGGAGACCACCGCGCCGTCGCGCAGTTCCTGCCAGCCGAGCTTTCCGAGCTCGGTGCGGTAGAAGGCGAGCACGTTGCCGAGCTCAGCGGGCACGGTCGCCTCTAACGTGGTGCGGAGCGGCGTTTCAACGCCCTGCACGACGGTGGTGTGGATTCCCCGGTAGCTGTAACGGGTCGGCGCGGGCAGCTTGGCCTCGGGATCCGGCGTCAGCTCACCTGCGAACAGCGTCGCGAGATGCGGCATCCAGGCGCTGGCGGTGGCCGCGAGCATGCAGCTTGCGAGGAAGGCGAGGCCGCACACAAACGCTCGCCATCGTGCCGGAGCTTTCGCTCCGAGCCTTACCGTCCGCATGGTCACTCCTCAAGGACATCGCGCGCTGTGAGATCGCCGCGATTGCAACGGCTGCGACACCGTCGGTGCGGCCTCAGGGAGCTAGTCGCGACGGGAAATGGTCGGGTTCAACGACGGCGTCTATCGCCGGGCGGAAACGCGTCCGCTCTCGACGTCAAAGACTTCGCCGCCGGCGCCGATCTCGGCAAACGCGGCCGGGTCCGCGCCGGTCAGCCACACCTGCGCGCCAAGCTTGCGCAGCTCGTCGAAAAGCGCGGCGCGGCGGTTCGGATCGAGATGGGCGACGACCTCGTCGAGCAAGAGCAGCGGCACGATGCCGGTCATCTCGGCGACCAGCGTCGCATGCGCCAGCACGAGGCCGATCAAAAGCGCCTTCTGCTCGCCGGTCGAGGCGTCGCGCGCCGGCATGGTTTTCGGCGCATAGATCACCTGAAGATCGGTCAGATGCGGGCCGTCGGTGGTGCGGCCGGCAATCGCATCGCGCGGGCGGTTGTCGCGCAGGATCTGGCGGTAGCGGTCCTCGACCGAGGTCGCGGTCTCGGTCAGCAGCGCGTTCTCCATCCAGCCGTCGAGCGCGATCTGTGCCGACGGAAACGCGGATGCCAGCGCACGCGCGTTCAGCATGCCGGTGAGCCGCGCCGCGGTCTGGCCGCGCGTGGCGGCGACCGCGACCGCGAGCTCGGCGGTCTCGCGCTCGATCGCGTCACACCAATGGTCGTCGTAATTGCGCGTCTCGAGCAGGCGGTTGCGCGATCGCAGCGAACGTTCGAGCGCGTTGATGCGGCTGGAATGCTCGCTGTCGATCGCCAGCACCAGGCGGTCGAAAAAACGCCGCCGCTCGGAGCCCGCGCCCATGAACAGCCCGTCCATCGCCGGCGTCAGCCACACCATCCGGATATGGTCGCCGAAGGCGGCCGCCGAATTCACCGGCTCGCGGTCGATGCGGCAGCGCCGGCTGACCGCGGTATCTGCGCGCGGCGGCTCGAGGCCGGTGCCGAGCGTGGCAAGCCCCAACGCGCCCTCGACCTGCGCGGAGACGGCCCAGGAGCCGTCGCCCTGGTTGTCGGCGACGTCCTCCAGCGTGGCGCGCCTCAAGCCCCGACCCGGCGACAGGAACGAGATCGCCTCGATGCAATTGGTCTTGCCCGCCCCGTTCGGCCCGACCAGCGCCACCATGTCAGCCGCCGTCTCGAGCCCCGCCGCCCGATAATTGCGAAAATGCGTCAGCGTCAGGCGATGAATGCGGGAGGGGGTCATTTTAGCTCGTCAGTGCCAGTACCCACGTTCTTGGGCTCTCAAGACGTGGATGGCCGGGACGAGCCCGGCCATGACGGATGTAGTTAGTATGTGGCGAGGCTGGAAGGTCTCACACCCGCATCGGCATCAGCACGTACAGCGCGCTCTTGTCGTCCTTGTCCTGTACCAGGGTCGGCGAGCCCGGATCGGCGAGCTTGAGCGTCGCGACGTCGCCTTCGATCTGGGCGGCGATGTCGAGCAGATAGCGGGAGTTGAAGCCGATATCGAGCGCGTCGGAGGCGTACTCGACCTCGAGCTCCTCGGTCGCGCTGCCGGAATCCGGATTGGTGACCGACAGCACCAGCTTGCCCGGCGACAGCGACAACTTGACCGCGCGGCCGCGCTCGCTCGAGATGGTCGAGACGCGGTCGACCGCGTTCTCAAAATCCTTCTTGTCGACCACGAGCTCCTTGTCATTGCCTTGCGGAATGACGCGGCCGTAATCGGGGAAGGTGCCGTCGATCAGCTTCGAGGTCAGCACCACATTGCCGATGGTGAAGCGGATTTTCGCCTGCGACAGCTCGATCGTGACCTCGGCCTCGTTGTCCTCGATCAGGCGCTGCACCTCGCCGACGGTTTTCCGCGGCACGATCACGCCCGGCATGCCCTCGGCGCCCTTGGGCTGGACCAGGTCGAGCTGGGCGAGGCGGTGGCCGTCGGTGGCGACGCCGCGCAGGGTCGCGGCTTTCGCGGTGCCGGCGGCATGCAGATAGATGCCGTTGAGATAATAGCGCGTCTCTTCGGTCGAGATCGCGAACTGGGTGCGGTCGATCAGCCGCTTGACGTCCTTGGCGGCGAGATTGAACGAGTGCGACAGGTCGCCGGTGGCGAGATCCGGGAAATCGTTCTCCGGCAGGGTCTGCAGCGTGAAGCGCGAGCGGCCGGCGCGGATCGCCAGCACCGCGCGGTCGCCGTCGGCCTCCAGCACGATCTGCGAACCGTCCGGCAGCTTGCGCACGATGTCGTAGAACATGTGCGCCGGGACGGTGGTGGAGCCGGCGGTCGCGGTTTCCGCCGGCAGCGTCTCGGTCACCTCGAGGTCGAGGTCGGTCGCCTTCAGCGACAATTTCGCGTTCTCGGCGCGGACCAGCACGTTGCCCAGGATCGGAATTGTGTTGCGGCGCTCGACCACGCGATGGACATGGCCCAGCGACTTCAGGAGTTGCGCGCGTTCGACCGTAACCTTCATTGCACTACTCGCCCGATCCCCAAAGATGGAAAAAGCCGGGCGGAGGAAAGCGCGCCGCGGCACCGAAGACCCCGGAAAGCCGGATCATCCAGCCGATATGACCAAAGCCGTCAGGGTCGCGCAAGGTGGCTCGGATGGCCCCCGGATTCAAGGGATCGGGGGCAGTTCCCCACGATTTACCCGTAGAAACGCGACCGCCGCCCAGGCGTGGCCGGGCGGCGGGAGAATGGCAGGAGCGCCCTAGGCGTTTATTCCTGAAGCTGGCGCTTGAGCGACTCGACCTCCTCGGACAGCGCATTGTCCTTGGACACCAGGGCCTCGATCTTGCGCACGGCGTGCAGCACCGTGGTGTGGTCGCGGCCACCGAAGCGACGGCCGATCTCGGGGAGCGAGCGCAGGGTCAGCGTCTTGGCGAGGTACATCGCCACCTGGCGCGGCCGCACCACATTGGCGGTCCGGCGCGAGGACAAGAGGTCGGAGCGGCTGACATTATACTGCCGTGCCACCACGCGCTGGATGTCCTCGATCTTGATCCGCTTCGGCTCCTGCGGCCGGATCAGGTCGCGCACCTCGTGCTCGGCCATCTCCAGCGTTACCGGACGGTTGTTGAGCTTCGAGTGCGCCAGCAGGCGGTTGATCGCGCCTTCGAGGTCGCGGCCGTTATGAGTGATCGCCCGGGCCAGATAGGTCAGCACCTCCTCAGGCACCTCGAACGTTGCATGATGGGCGCGGGCGGCTGCGACGCGCGACTTGAGAATGCCGTGGCGCAACTCCTCGCCGAGCGAGGCCATCTCGACCACGAGACCGCCGGCCAGACGCGAGCGGACGCGGTCATCCAGGCTTTCGAGATCGGACGGCGGACGGTCGGCCGCGATCACGACCTGACGACCGGCGTCGATCAGCGCGTTCAGCGTGTGACAGAACTCGGCCTGCGTCGACTTGCCCTGCAGGAACTGGAGATCGTCGATGACGAGAACGTCGATGCCGCGCAGTGCTTCCTTGAAGGCGAGCGCCGTCTGCGTCTTCAGCGCGGCGACGAAGCCGTACATGAATTTTTCCGCGGTGAGATAGAGCACCTTGTGCTCGTTGCCGGAATTGCCGGCCCAGGTCACCGCCTGCAGCAGATGCGTCTTGCCCAGCCCGACGCCGGCATGGATGTAGAGCGGGTTGAACATCACGGGGTCGCCGCGACGTCCCTCGGCGACTTGACGCGCGGCGGCATGCGCCAGCGTGTTGGAGCGGCCGACGACGAAGCTTGCAAAGGTCAGACGCGGATCGAGCGGCGAGCCGCCGAGCGCATCATGATTGGCCGAGACCGGCACGGTCGCAGTCGAACGCAGCTCGGCCGCCGGCGCACGACGCGTCTCGACCAGTGCGGGCGCTTCCTTCGACTGCACCACGGGGCGCACTGCGGAGCGAACGGTGAGGTCGATGCGATGCACCTCCGGCGCCTCGGCCTGCCAGCACGACAGCACGCGCTCGGCATAATGGGCCTGGATCCAGCTCTTCAGGAAGCGGGTCGGAACCGAGAGCCGCACACTCTCCTCCTGCACGCCTTCGAGATCCATGCGCGCGAACCAGCTCGTATAGACGTCTTCACCAACGTTCGAGCGCAGCCGGCTCTTCACGCGTGACCAGCGATCCTGTTCCGATGTCGTCATCATTTGAGAACTTTTCTTGAGAGATATGGTTGCGTTGTGAGCGCCATGCAGAGTTCCTGCCAGCAGGGGTGCTGCAATGGCGCGACCTCGAGCGATTCCATCCGCGGACATAGCTTGGCCGTTCGGCGCGAACGCCGCGGTCAGATCAGCGATGTCAGAGAGGGAGTGTTCGCGAGGTCAGCGCGTACTCGGCGCCTCGTCACACGCGGGAGGCTGGAGGTCCGTGGGATCCAGAACGGCATCGTTGGAAATGGAAAATGGTTTCAATACCGCGTTGAGTCCGTAAGACATGATACCTCCCCGTCCTGCCGTGATTGCTCACGGCAAGGTCCTGCGTGTCCTAGAAGACAACTGCGACTGAAGTCGCCGATGCCCTGCCCGTCTGCACTGTTCGTCCGCTCGGCTTCGCCATCATGCGTGTCGGGGTAGCTTCATGACGTCCCTCATTTGCGCCTGGCGCGAGCGGGATTGAGAAAAATCCCGCTTGGAGACATTCAGACAAAGAACTACCGTTCCCACATTGCTATAGGTTTTGATCCGACAATCGCTTGTTGAAGCGTCGCCTACGTGCACACCGCCGCCGATTTGCACGCTCGCCCCGTTTCCAAAACCGCGCTGGTCTCAAGATCGTGGGCGCCGCGAACGACTTAAGGAATACACCAAGCGGAAAGACTCGCAACGAAATTGATTCACACTTGAGGCGTTTAAAATCTTGACCAGCGTTAACGCCGCGCAGGAGTTGTTCACAGGCTTGAGACCAAGTTTCTGGATTCGTGCACAGATTCGAAAATGCGGCGCGTCATGTGACAACAACTCCCCTACCGCCAAAAAATTTTTACAAAAGCGTCACGCACGCACCGCGCGCACGAATTTTCCAAATGCTTGGCGCCGCTATGTCGATAAGTGATTAGCGAGACATCGCTTTTTGAGTCTCGTTTCACAGGGTAACCCCAGAGCGAAACCTGTTCCGGTGAAACTACGGTGTGCAGAACTCTCGCGCGAGACAATGCGACTTAGCCCCGCCCCGCAGGGGTTTTTCGCACCGCAGTGAAAGTTTCCACTGTTGCAAAAACACGCAGGTAAAATTACGGAGCGCGCAGCATGGCGCACACGATAAAAGTCTTCCAACGGATGATTGGTCGCCCAAAGACCGCAAGCGGGAATTGTGACAGACAACAAAAAGCCCGGCGCGAAGCCGGGCTGATTGACGAACGCGATGTTCGCTTCAGCCGATCGGATGAGACGATCGACAGACTTAAGTCGCAAACTTACTTGGCAAGCTTGGCGATCTGCGCGGTGAGGCGCGAGACTTTGCGGCTGGCGTTGTTCTTGTGAATGATGTTGCGCTGCGCGGCGCGCATCAGAGCGGGCTCGGCATCCGCCAGCGCCTTCACGGCAGCGGCTCGGTCGCCGGTCGCGATGGCTTCCTCGACGGTGCGGACGCTGCCGCGCATCTGGGTGCGGCGCGACTTGTTGACGGCGGTGCGGCGGGCGATCTTGCGCGTCGCTTTCTTGGCGGAGGTGGTGTTGGCCATGGTCTCAATGTCCTTTGCGGGTACCGGTCGCGTCTTGGTCGGGTAGCGCCGGCAGCTTGACCGCGGAATCGACGCTCGGATTTAGGGTGTTCGGTTGCTGGGCCGTTCCCGGAACATGAGCGATAAGCCTTGCGGCCATCTCTGAGGCTCAAAAGAGCCTGCAACTGCTCAAAGAACAGCGGCGGCAGGATTGCGCCCACCGCCAGTTGGCGCCCTTATAGAGGGGGTCTTTGGCACCGTCAACGCTTTAGGGGCTGGAAAAGCAGGCCTGGAAGCGTGCCAAAGGGGGCCGTAACGCCCTGATGAGGTTGAATTTCTGCCGTCTCCCGGCTATTGGCTGACGGCGTTTATTGGGGTCGTCCGATCGGATGGCCTGAGAGGGTGGGGTATGATCCGCGGCTTTTTCCGACTGATTGGGCTGTTGCTGCTGGCCGGCGGGTTCTTCTTCATGGTCTATGACGGCGCCCGCTGGGTGGCCGACCAGACCCTGCGCTTCACCCGGTTCGGCCAGTTCTGGAACGATATCAACCAGGCCAGCCAGTCGGCCTTCCGGACCTGGGTCGAGGCCAAGGCGCCCTGGCTCTGGACCTCGGTGATCCGCCTGGTGCTGGACCAGCCGGTGTTCGCCGTCCTTGGCCTTCTCGGCATTTTGCTGATGATCCTGTTCCGCCCGCGCAAGCCGCTGATCGGCTATTCCCGGGATTGATCTTTCAATTCCCGCCGGGATTGATCTGCAAACGAGGCGCGGCGTAACAACACTGCCGCTTGCTGCGTAAAGACCTATATTCCCACTCGATCGCGAGCACGCCGCCCGAGCACCTGGCTCAGGCGCGCGACAGCTCGTTTTTTCGGAGATCCGATCATGCTGTTCATGCGCAAGACCACCGCACTGCCGAGCACAGCTGACGCGCTGCCCGGCCGCGCGCAACCGATTCCGACCGCGAGCATCCATTTCGTCAACGGCGCGAAGCTGGCGCCGCCTTATCCCGCAGGCCTCGAGCAGGCCGTGTTCGGGCTCGGCTGCTTCTGGGGCGCCGAGCGCAAATTCTGGGAGCTCGGCGACGGCATTTACACCACCGCGGTCGGCTATGCCGGCGGTCACACGCCGAACCCGACCTATGAAGAGACCTGTTCGGGACGCACCGGCCACACCGAAGTGGTGCTGGTCGTGTTCGATCCGAAGAAGATCCCTTTCGAGAAGCTCCTGAAGACGTTCTGGGAGAGCCACAATCCGACGCAGGGCATGCGCCAGGGCAACGACGTCGGCACGCAGTACCGAAGCGCGATCTACACGACCTCCGACGCGCAGAAGAAAGCGGCCGACGCGTCGAAGGCGCTCTATCAGAAGGCGCTCAGCGCGAAGGGTCTCGGTGCCATCACCACAGAGATCGCGCCGGCCGGCCCATTCTATTTCGCCGAGGACTATCATCAGCAATATCTGGCGAAGAACCCCGCCGGCTATTGCGGCCTCGGTGGCACCGGCGTGTCGTGCCCGATCGGTGTTGGTGTGAGCGCGTAAGTACGACTCTTTTTTACCCTCCCCTGGAGGGCAGGGGAATCGCATGTGGGTTTTACGAAGATTGTGCGGGCTTGCTCCGCCTCTCCCGCTTGCGGGAGAGGCCGACGCGCTCGCAGAGCGCGGCGGGTGAGGGCTCTCGCAACGCAGGGACATTCTCCGCAATCCGCGACAATCCCGACGCGGAGACAACCCCCACCCCAGCCCTCCCCCGCAAGCGGGAGAGGGAGCACCAGTGCCGACGCCGCTGCCTCGTGCACTCCATATGCGATTGCCCTGCCCTCCAGGGGAGGGTGCGACCGTCGCAAAAGGCCCCCCCTCAACCCTTTGTTAACCATAACAGGTGCATCACTTGAGCTGTCTCGTTCCGAGGGATGGCTCCGGTGCCGGTTGCACGCGCGTTTCGATGGTCGATCCTGGCAGCGTCCGCCGCGCTGGCCCTGGGCGGCTGCATGCAGACCGCCGGCCCCGTCGCATATTTGCAGCCCCATCCCGATCTCGACACCATGGCCTATGGCCAGCCCTATAGCGCACCGCAGCCGGTCGTCGTTGCCAACAGCGGCGGCGCCATTGCCGCGCTCAGCAATTCCTTTGCGTCGGGTCCGGTGCCGGTCGCCTATGCCGCGCCGATGATGGCAGCACCCGTGCGCTACGACGCCTCCTATCACCTCGATGCCGGCGACAAGCTGCGCGTCGTGGTCTATGGCCAGGAAGGTCTCACCAACAGTTACGCCATCGATGCCGGCGGCTCCATCACCATGCCGCTGATCGGCGCGGTGCCGGCGCGTGGCCGCACCACCGCAGGGCTAGCCGGTGAAATCGCCGCGCGCCTGCGCAACGGCTACATCCGCGAGCCGTCGGTCGCCGTGGAGATCGAGTCCTACCGCCCGTTCTTCATCCTCGGCGAAGTCGCAGCGCCCGGCCAATACCCCTACGTGCCCAACATGACGGTCGAGAGCGCTGTCGCGATCGCCGGTGGTTTCTCGCCGCGCGCCAAGCGCGACGTGGTGACTGTCACGCACACGGAAGGCGGCGGCGCCATGCGCGCAGTGGTGCCGCTCGGCACGCCCGTCAGCCCCGGCGACACCGTGTTCGTCGGCGAGCGCTGGTTCTAGGCGCTCTCGCTTCGCGTCGTTCACCGCCTGAAATCGAGCCGCCCGTTCGGAAAGCATCCGTCGATGCGCGTGGCATCGACCACGAGCCCGACCCATGGCCGCATGATTGGTCAGGTTGATGTACTTCCCGACCAGGCGATTACCGCCCTCGCGGCGCGCATCGATCAATCCGTGCCGTCGGCCGTCATCCCAATCGAACCGCAGATAGATCCGCTCGCCCATGACGCGGACCTCCGCGCGGCCCTGCTTCCATGTCTCCGGCGTATCGCCGGCGATGGTCGGATCGGCGCCGCCGTTCCAGCGGTTCGCCCAGATGCCGTCGAGCGGATCGGATGATGGGGGAATGGACGCCCAATGCGCCGCATTGCCGTCGGCGGCATCGCCGGCAAGCCGGGCGGTTGCAGCATAGTCCATGACTTCGGAATTGCCGGGCTCCGGCACGTCCATGGCGCCGAACGGATTGCGGATCACGAGGTTCGTGTTGGCCTGCTGCATGACGCTCTCCCGGCGTGACCTGGCTTGATCAGCCAGCTCTATCGCCGCGCGCCATGCTGCAGCCACCCGATTCCTGCTTGAAGAATGACGCCTACCGCGTCATTTCAAATGCTTCGCGAAAAACGCCAGGCTGCGCGGCCAGGCGATCTCGGAGCTGGCCTTGTCGTAGCTCGGCCGCTCGTCGCAATGGAAGCCGTGCTGCGCGCCGGAATAGATGAAGATCTCGACATCGGGCCGCTTCGCCTTGACGGTCTCGACATCCGTCAACGGAATACCGGCATCCTTCTCGCCGAAATGCAGCTGCGTCGGCACCTTCGGCTTCTCGTCCGCAAAGCGCACGACGGCGCCGCCGTAATAGCCGATCGCGGCCGTCAGGCCGTTAAGCCGCGTCGCCGCGACAAAGGCGACGCTGCCGCCGAGGCAGAAGCCGATGATGCCGACCGGGCCGACGCTCTTCACCGCATCGATCGCAGCCTGGGTGTCGCGCAGCATCGCCTCCCAATCCGGATTGGCGACGAATTTTCGCGCCGCCGCGACTTCATCGGGCGTATAGCCCGACTGGAAGCCCGGCGTGGTGCGGTCGAAGATCGACGGCGCGATCGCGACATAGCCTTCGCCTGCGAGGCGGTCGCAGACCGAACGGATGTGATGATTGACGCCAAAAATCTCCTGGATCACCACCACCGCGCCATTCGGCGCACCCGAGGGATCAGCGCGATAGGCGCCGAGCTGGAAATTATCCGACGCCGTCAGTTTGATGTCTTGTCCCACGCGGGTTGTCCTTTTTGATTGTCGATCTGAAATTCGCTTTCGCGCCTCATCCTGAGGAGCGCGCCCTTGCGCGCGTCTCGAAGGATGAAAGGCCGAGATGCGAGAGCGGGGCCCTTCATGGTTCGAGACGCGCCTGCGGCGCTCCTCACCATGAGGAGATACACTTCACTCCCACATCCAGTTCTCGCCATAATCTTCCTTCCATCCTGCCAGCCGTCCATGACGGAATTGCAGGAACAGGCGGTGGCGGTAAGGGATCAGTCCGCTGCCGCCGACGTCGCGGAGCGCAAGATAGATCTCGTTGCCGGGGCGCCCTTTGACGTATTGCAGGGGCTGTCCGAGGACGTGCGCGGTCTGCTCCGCATCCATCCCGAACGCCAGAGGCGTGTTGTTCGACAAGGTGTCGACGAAGGGACGGCGCTGCGGCGCCGTGCCGAACGGCTCGGCCTGCACCGACGCTGCCATTGAGAGAAGCGCTGCGCCTGCAGCCAAGATTGCCCGCTTCATTGCCGTCATCCCTGTCTCGCCGCCTATCCCGGCAAGTTCTTCAGGAAAGGCACCACGGCGTCAACAAAAGCCTTGGGCTGATCGATGTTGACGGCGTGTCCGGCCGCGGGGATCACGACCTTTTGTGTGCCGGGGATCTTTGCTGCCATGTAGTCCGACGCCGCCAGGAACGGCGTGTCGTCGGCACCGACCACGATCAGCGCCGGCACTTTGATGTCGGGGAGCAGCTCCATCACCTTGGCATCGCGCTGGGTCAGCATGCCGCGCGCGGCCAGCGCCAGGCCCTTGGCGTTGCGATGGCTGGCGGTGGCACGCTCGCGCGTCGCCGCCTTCAGCACGTCGAGCCCTTCACGATCGAGCTTGTCGGCAGTGGCGTGCGCGCGCGCATTCCAGGCCTCGCGCGCGTCGTCCTTCCTGAAGCCGGGGCCGGTGTCGATGATCAGCAGCGCGCGGGCGGTTTGCGGATGGGCGCGGTAGAACGCAAGCGACATGTAGCCGCCAAGCGAGAGCCCGCCGACGACGGCGCGCTTGGCGCCGACCGCATCGAGGATCGCCGCCATGTCGCCAACGGTCAGCGCTTCGCTGTAGGCTTTGGGATCATCGGGATAGTCGGACTGGCCGTGGCCACGCATGTCCCACAGGATCAGCTTGTAGTCCTGTGAAAGTGCATCGACCTGCCCATGCCACATCGCCGAGGTCGACGAATAGCCGTGGGTGAGCAGCAGCGGCGGTCCATCGCCATGCACTTCATAATGGATCCCGACGCCGTCCCGATCGATCCTTGGCATTGCTTCCGCCCTTGTTTTTCTAGCTTCTCATTCATCCTAGCCCGCGTGGTTACTCAGAGGAAACCGTCGCGGTCGCGATAGCATGCATGCCGAACGCACCGCTTGTTGTGTCCAGTCGCTAACATCAGCGCTGCTATCGCAACGCACAACAATCAGTCTCGATCGATTCCAAATTGCATTTGCCTCTGCGCGCGAACCCGATCATTCTCGCGCGCAAGGCGGCCGCCGACCCGGTGGGCGTCCGCTATACAAGTTGCCGCCGTAAGCGGCTTCATTGCACCGGCAAGGGAAGACGCCTATGCCAACGCTCACCATCAACGGGCGGAGTATGTCCGTGGATGCGGCAAACGACACGCCGCTCCTTTGGGCCATCCGCGAACAATTGCAGATGACCGGCACGAAATTCGGCTGCGGTGCCGGGCTGTGCGGTGCCTGCACCGTGCACGTCAACGGCGAAGCCGTACGCTCGTGCCAGACCATGGTCGGCGATGTCGCCGGCAAGAAGATCACCACCATCGAAGGTCTTTCCGCCAAGGGCGATCACCCCCTGCAGAAGGCATGGGTCGCCGAGCAGGTGCCGCAATGCGGCTACTGCCAGTCCGGGCAGATCATGCAGGCGGCGTCGCTGCTGGCGAAGAACGCCAATCCGACCAAGGAAGAGGTCGTGGCCCATATGGACGGCAATCTCTGCCGTTGCATGACCTATTCGCGGATCCAGAAGGCAATCATGCGCGCCGCCACCGAGATGCGCACCGCATCCGCCGCCGGCAACGAGCGGAGGCCCACATGAATCAGCACGTGAAAAACGTCACACCCGAGACGTCAGATCTCAGCCGCCGTTCCTTCCTGGTCGGCACCGCCGCCACCGGCCTCGTGCTCGGCTATGCCGGCGTGCCCGGCATCGGTGAAGCACTCGCTGCGGCTCCCGCCAATTTCGAGCCGAGCGTCTGGTACGCGATCTCGCCCGATGGCCTGGTCACCGTGACCTGCGGCAAGGCCGACATGGGACAGCACATCGCCTCCACCATGGCGCAGATCGTCTGCGAGGAGCTGGGCGCGAAGTGGAGCGACATGCGGGTCAACCTCGCCTCCAACGATCCAAAATTCAACGACCCCGTGCTGGGGGCGCAGATCACCGGCGGCAGTTGGTCGACCATGATGAACTTTGACGCGATGAGCCGGGCGGGCGCCGCCGGACGCATGGCGTTGACGGACGGTGCGGCCGCCGCGATGGGCGTGCCGGCAGGCGAGCTCGCAGTGCGCGATTCCATGATCGTGCATGCGAAGTCGAAGAAGCAGATGTCGTTCGCCGATGTCGTGAAGAGCGGCAAGGCGACAAAGACCTTCACGCCCGACGAGCTGAAGGCGATCAAGCTGAAGACGCCGGATCAGTACACCATGATCGGTGTGTCGGTGCCGCAGATCGACATCCCCTCCAAGACCAACGGCACGGCCAAATACGGCATCGACGTGATGATTCCGGGCATGGCCTATGGCGCGGTGGTGACGCCGCCGGTGCGCTACGGCGCGACCGTGAAATCGGTCGACGACAGCGATGCGAAGAAGGTGCCGGGCTTCATCAAGGCCGTCACCCTCGACGACAAGACCCAGACCACGACCGGCTGGGTGGTTGCGGTCGCCAACACCTATGCCAACGCCAAGAAGGCGGCCGCGGCGCTGAAGGTCAGCTATGACGGCGGCCCGAATGCGAAGGTGTCGAGCGAGTCGCTGCTCGAGGAAGCCAAGCGGCTCCAGAAGCTGGACGATTCCGGCCAGTTCTTCGTCAAGGACGGTGATCCCGCAGCAGCCCTCGGCACGGCGGCCAAGGTGCTGGAGGCGGAATACACCACCAGCATCAACATCCACGCGCCGATGGAGCCGATGAACGCCACCGCGGAGTTCAAGGGCGACATCCTGCACATCTATTCCGGCAACCAGTTCGGGACGCGCTCCGGTGCGATTGCGGCCGGCGCGGCCGGGATCGATCCGAAGTTCGTGGTGATGCACCAGATGTGGCTCGGCGGCGGTTTCGGCCGCAGGCTCGATGCCGACATGATGGTGCCGGCAGTGCAGGCGGCCAAGGCCATCGGCAAGCCGGTGAAGGTGATCTATACGCGCGAGAACGACATGACGATGGATTTCTCGCGTCCGCTCACCTACCAGAAAGTGAAAGCCGGCCTGGACGGCGACGGCAAGCTTGTCGCGCTCAGCCACGACGTGGTCTCGGCCTGGCCGACGCAGCGCTGGGGCATTCCCGACTTCCTGTCGCCTTCGGTCGACAAGAAGGGGCCGCTCGATGCGTTCACGGTGAACGGATCGGACTTCTTCTACACCGTGCCCAACCATCACGTGCGGGCGATCAAGAACGAGATGGCGCACAACGCCACCCCGTCTGGTCAGCTCCGTTCGGTGGCGCCGGGTTGGACCTTCTGGGCGGTCGAAAGCATGATCGACGAGGTGGCGATTGCGGCCGGCAAGGACCCGGCGCAATACCGCATCTCGTTGCTCGACGGTGCCGGCAAGAACGACGGCGGCGCGCAGCGGCTGCGCAACACGCTGCTCGCCGCGATGGGCCTCGCCGGCTACGGCACCAAGAAACTCCCGAAGGGAGAAGGCATGGGCGTGGCCTGCGTGTCGTCGCAGGAACGTGCGACCGCAAGCTGGACCGCTTGCGTCGCGCATGTTGCCGTCGCGCCGTCGGGCGAAGTGACCGTGAAGAAGCTCACGGTCGCAACCGATGTCGGCACGCAGGTGCATCCCGACAACATCCGTGCCCAGGTCGAGGGCGCGGCGTTGTGGGGCCTGTCGCTGGCGATGTACGAGAAGGCGACGCTGAAGGACGGTGGCATCGAACAAACGAACTTCGATGGCTACACGCCCTTGCGCATGAGCCAGATGCCGGAGGTCGCGGTCGCCGTGATCGCCAATGGCGAGAAGGCCACCGGCGTCGGCGAGCCCGCGGTGACGGTCGTGGCGCCCGCCATCGGCAACGCCATCTTCAACGCATCCGGCGCCCGCGTCCGGGGCTTGCCGATCACGGCGGAAGCCGTGAAGGGGGCGATGAAGGCGTAAGGCTGGGCTTGCGATTGAGAACAAAAAACGATCCGCCGGAGGGCAGCCTCCGGCGGTTTTTTTTGTGTGGTAGCGAAACGCTCATTCAGGCGTGCCAGAAACGGCGCCCCCGTCCGATGGTCTCTCCGAACTAGCCGGCTTGCGTGTGCAAAACCTGACCGAGGAATTTCTTGGTGCGCAGGCTTTGCGGAGCATTGAAGAACTGGGTCGGGTGAGCGACCTCGACGATCTCACCTGCATCCATGAAGATCACCCTGTCGGCCACCCTGCTCGCAAATCCCATCTCGTGAGTAACGACAAGCATCGTCATGCCGCTCTCGGCCAGTTCTACCATGACATCCAGCACCTCGCTGACCATCTCGGGATCCAGCGCTGATGTCGGCTCGTCGAACAGCATGATCTTTGGGCTCATGCAAAGCGAGCGAGCGATGGCGACCCTCTGCTGCTGGCCGCCTGAGAGTTGGATCGGATACTTCTGCGCTTGCTCAGGGATATGAACGCGCTCGAGAATTGTTCGAGCGGTCGCCTCCGCCTCCGCCTTCGAAACGCCGCGTACCCTGGTGGGCGCCAGCGTGCAGTTCTCGAGAACCGTGAGATGTGGGAAGAGATTGAAGCTCTGAAATACCATGCCGATTTCGCGGCGGATGCCGTCGATACCCCTGAGCCCGCCATGGACCGTTGTCCCGTCGATGATGATCTCGCCGGCCTGATGCTCTTCGAGCTGGTTCAAGCATCGAATCAGTGTCGACTTCCCGGAGCCTGATGGACCGCAAATGACGATGCGCTCGCCACGTGACACGGAAAGATTGATACCGCGCAGAACCTTATAATTGCCGTAGGACTTTTCGACGTTGCGCATTTCGATGATCACGTCGCCGATCTCATGACTGGCAACTGAAGGCGCATTCTCCGACATGGCGGCATCCTGAACTAATGGCTAAAAAGACCGATCGCAGATGATCTGCGTTCGTCGTACGGGGACCGTGAAGCACCTGCCCCTGCAATGACGAGCGGCTGGAGGCACTGGCTTCCATATCAGCCCCGGCATTTGTGAATGTTTGAAGCTGCGGACCTTCAATCCCTACGATTGGCTGCCGGCGGTGACGATCGAAGCGAGGGCGACGGGCGTGATGGCGTCGTCGACCTTCGCAGGTCTCTCCAGGCGCGACGACAGTCGCTGCCCAAGAATAGACACTGCCGTGCACATCAAGAAGTAGGTGAGGCCGACGACAACGTACACCTCGATGAAATTTCCCCGCCAACGAACATCGATCAGCGCCAACTTTGCCGAGTTCATGAAATCGAAGATTCCAAGCACGGCCAGGAACGAAGTGTCCTTGACGATTCCCACTGCCTGATTGACCAGTGAGGGAGCGCAAGCCCTGAAGGCCTGGGGCAGCACGATCAGGCGATTCATGTCCGTCCAGCGCAATCCGAGCGACTTCGCGGCGTCAAATTGGCCACGCGGTACGGTCAGCAGGCCGCCGCGAAAAACCTCCGATATGTATGCAGCATTGAACAGGACGATCGCCGTTGCAGCTCCATAGAGCTTGTCGAAGCTGGAAAATCCGGAGAGGAAAAGCGGCAGGACCAGAGTTGCAAAGAACAGCAACGAGACAAGGGGCACGCCCCGGATCGATTCGACCAGGACGAGAGCCAGGGAGCGCAGCATGACGCGGCCGCTACAACGTGCGAGGGCAACCGCAAGGCCGATCGGGAATGAAAACAAAATTGCAGCTTCAGACAACAGGAGTGTGAGCGGCAGTCCGCCCCAGTCGTGGGGCTCTACGTAAGTCAGGCCAAAGAGGCGACCATCGAACAGGCCCGTTGCGATGACCAAGGCGATCGCCCAACTGCATGCCAGGGCCGGCAAGCTGGGGCGGATCAATGGAATAACGAACGCTCCGAGGAGAACAGCAGTCGCGACCGAAGGACGCCAGATCTCGGCGAAAGGATAGGTGCCGAACAAGACCAGCTTCCACTGGCTCGTGATGACCGCCCAACATGCGCCGCTTGCCGCCCGGCAGTCATCGGGGCTCGCGGTGATAAAAACCGACTTCAAGAGACCCCATCGCAATAGACACGCAATGATCAGCGCCAGAATGCCGAGTCCGACCCAGCGGCGCACCGCAGAGCTTCTCTGAGTCCGGATTCGATAGACGTCCTGAATAGCGCTCATCTCGGGGCGCGCTCCGCCGGTTCACCGAAAACGCATTGCGAGACGAAAGATACGGCCAGCGAGATCGCAAGATAAGTCGCCAGGATTAGCGCAATCGCTTCTACGGCCTGACCGGTCTGATTCAATGCCGTGTTCGAGACCGTCACGAGATCAGGATAGCCTACCACGATGCCAAGGGACGTTGCCTTGGTGACGTTGACGTACTGGTTGACCATCGCTGGCGCGATACCGCGGGCGATTTGCGGGGTCATGACGAGGAAGAAGAACTGCGTCCGGGAAAGGCCAAGGGCGAAGGCGCCTTCGACCTGGCCGCGCGGAAACGATTCGATCGAGCCACGAACGATCTCCGTCACGTAGCCACCGGTGTAGAACGCGAGCGCAAGCACGAGCGCGCAGAATTCCGGCGTTATGACCCAGCCGCCCACATAGTTGAAGCCGCGCAGGACGGGCGCATTCATCGGCAAGAGGAGAAGCCAAACGAAGATGCCGCCGATGATGGATGCGGCGAGCCATGATTTCGACCAGCGCCCCATGAACAAACGAGTTACCACAATCATGCCGATTGCCGTCGCCAGTCCGATCGCAGGCTCGATCAGACCGCCATGGCCCTGAGGAATAGGTAGGATCAATCCGCGATTGCTCAGAACGATGGAGCCGAACGTGAATGCACCACGCGGGGGCGGGAGGCCTTCGCGAAACAGAGCATACCAGACCACGAGATGGAGAAGTACCGGCACGTTGCGTGTCAGGCCGACATAGCGCTTGACGGATGCTCGCCCAAACTCTCCGCCGAACGCCAGAACCAACCCGGCGCAGAGTCCAATGAGGGTGATGAGAATGCCGATTGCAGTACTGGCGACGAGCGTGTTGACGAGACCCACGAGAAGCGCTCGTCCGATGGTCATTTGCGACGAATAACGAATCCACGTTTCGCCAATCTCGAACCCTGCGGCTTGCGACAGATACCCGAAGCCGCTCGCGATGTTTCGAGCCCGGAGATTTGCCGACAGATTGACGGACGCAAGCGCAACGCCGCCGAAAATCAAGATAAATAGCAGGAGTGAAGCGATCCGCTCCGCTCCAAAACCTCGCCGCAGGAGTCGGCTCAGAGACTGCATATTGTCCTCAGCGGAACGACGGGGCGAAGATGAGGCCGCCGTCGCGCCAACTGCGGTTCGGGCCGCGCGGCAGGCCGAGTGCACTCAGATTGCGATTGTAGAATTCGTTGTAATTGCCGATCGCAGCGACGACCTGTGCCGCCCAGTCGTTTGGCAGCCCAAACGCCTTTCCAGCTTCTCCTTCAAGTCCTCGCATTCGACGGACTTCGGGGTTATCGCTCGCTACATTCGTGTCCTTGATGGTGTGGCTATCGACGCCGAGCTCATCGGCGTCGATGATGGCATTCACCACCCAACGCACGAGCGTCAGCCATTGGTCGTCACCTTGGCGGACCACCGGAGCAAACGGCGACTTCGAGATGATCTCGGGCAGAATGACCCAATCCTCCGGTGACTGGAAGCTGCGCACCTTCATTGCCGCGAGGGCCGTCAAATCCGTTGTGTAGACGTCGCAGCGGCCGGAATTGAGCGCGGAGACGATCTCCTGCTGCGATTCAATCATGACCGCCTTGAACTGCATGCCGCTCCTGCGGAAGTAGTCTGCGGCGCCTGGCGCAGCGTCCGATGCAGGCTGCAAACAGACGCTCGCGCCTTCAAGCTGCTTTGCCGATGTGACATTCAGCTTCTTCGATACGACAAAGCCCTGGCCGTCGTAGAAGTACGGATTGGCGAAGATCAGCCCCAGCCCGGTATCGCGCGAGAAGTTCTGGGTCACGGCATAGATCAGGACATCGATCGTGCCGGATTGCAGCGCGACGAAACGTTGAGTGGGGGAGGTGGTGACAAAGCGAACCTTGGCGGGATCACCGAAGATCGCAGTCGCGATGCCCCGGCACAGATCTGCGTCCATGCCGCGAAAAACACCCTGGGCATCGGGCGCCGAAAAGCCGAGCAGCGCGGCCGTGACGCCACAGTTCAAGACGCCGCGCTCACGCACTGCGGTCAGTGTGGATTCCGCCTTGGCGTCAACAGCAAAGAAAGCAGTGACAAGTGCCAGCGCGATCGCGAAGCCTCGCATTTTGTTCTCCCCTTTGAAGCAACCAAGCCTACGGCTTGAGCAAAAGGCGAGTCAACCGTAATTTTCTAGTAAGAAAAAGTTTTTCGATCGAGAGCTACATCTAAATTCGGACTTCTCAACCTCGCGCCGACCGACGAGAGGGGAGAGAGGCATCTATGAATTCTTCTGCAGTGCGTTGCTTGTGCTTGGGATCGTAGCAGATCGAGAGCATGCGCGCAGGACCGGGGCTGCACGCGACAAAGGCGTGGCGCATGCGGCTATCGATGTAGGCGCTTTGACCCTGCTTCAATCGAAACGGAGCGTAGTCGGAAAGGCGAACTTCGATCTCACCTTCGAGCACGAAAATGAACTCTTCACCGTCGTGCTGGCTCCAATCGGAAGGATTAGGCAGTCCTCGCGCCCGGATCTCCATTTCCAGCGGCACCATCGCCTTGTTCGCCAGATCGCTGGCGTGAACGCGATAGTCATAGCGGCTGCTCTTGAACTTCAGGACCTGACGTTCGCGCGTGATCGTGCGGCGAGCTGAGGTCGCCTCCGGACGGTCACCAGAGATCAATTCCTCGAAGGAGAGTTCCAGACCCTCGGCGATCCGTTTCAGCGTGCCGTACGCTGGAGCGGCTTGTCCGGTCTCGATCTTTGAAAGGGTGGACAGTCCCACGCCGCAGAGTTTCGAGGCGGCCTGAAGGGTTAACTTCCTCTCGAAGCGGATCGCGCGCAATCGGTCGCCGATGCTGACCTCAGGAGACGTTGATTTCGAGCGACGGCTGGAGGCGGGGGCTTGCACTTGTGAATTTTCCAACTAGAAAAGAATTTCCCTATAGTCGGTCATTCGCCTGTTTCGGTCAACCCGGTATCGCCAAGAACACCATGAGCAGTATTGTCAGTTCGGTCCCAAGGTTTGATCTCGATCTTCGCAGCGACATCGTGGCTCCGGCATCGGCTGCCGTTGCCAGCGCTGTCGCAGAGGCGGCGCGCAGGCCAGGCGAGTTCGCTTGGCGGGAGGATCCGATCGAGCGGGCCCTCGAACATCGTGTCTGCGATATCTTGGGTAAGTCTGCGGCGGCGCTTTTTCCAACGTGCACTGCTGCGAATATCGCAGGCCTTTTGGCCCTGGGTGCTCGCGAGCGCGCTCTCGTTCTGGAGGATACGTGTCACCTCATGACAATTGAGATGGCAGGCCTGGATTGGCTTGCAAGGCCGCGCGTTCTCTCCTACGCCCAGCACGGCGGCAGGCTTGATCTCGCCAACGGCTTGGATCAGGCGGATGCGATTTTCTGCCTTGAGAATACGCACAACCGGCGAGGCGGAACGGTGCTGAATGCTGAGGAAACCCGTGAAATCGCACAACAAGCCAAAGACAGGGGGTGGAGCGTCTTTCTCGATGGGTCGCGGCTTTGGAACGCCTCGGTAGCGTCGGGCGATTCGCCGGCCTCGCTTGCCGCCCCCGTCGACGTCGTGAGCGTGAGCTTCAACAAGGGTCTAGGAGCCCCGAATGGTGCAGCCTTGGCCGGAAGCAAAGAGACGATCAGGGCGGCCGTGGAGACGTGGCGTCTTTTGGGCGGGATTTGCCGGCCCAGCCACGTGCTGGCCGCTGGAGCGCTGGCAGCGCTCGAAGACATTCCGCTTCTGGGCAAAGATCATCGTCTCGCACGAGAGACGGCCTCCGCCATCGCTCTGCTCGGCGGCTTTTCTGTCGCCCAACCGCAGACAAATATCGTCCTGATTTCGGGGGATGAGCTCGGTTTCGACGGAACCAGGCTGTCCGCCTCTCTCGGCCAGGCTGGTTTGGGCTGCCTCGCCTTTGGTCCGCGACATGTTCGCCTGGTCTTTCATCGCGGCATCCCTCCGGACAGCGCGCCGATGATTGCTGATATCTTTCGTAAGATAGCCGGGGGCCAACAGAACGATCGAGTATCGGGCACTCACTAAGGCAGCATGGACTCCGGTTGCCACTTCCTTGTCGTAGGACATCGGCCAACTGCTCCCTGCGTGAGAGCTGCTTTACACCACGCAAAGGTCGTCTTGACTGGGCTGATGCGGGCCTCGCCTGGAGACATCGGCTCGGCCTCTTGCCTTGCAGATTTTGGCGTCGCATATTTTTCTTTCTAGAAAATATTTTTTGATATACCAATAAGCCGAACTCGTCCAATTCAGGAACGTCTATGCCCGATCATCTTTGGACGCGGTCCTCTCCGATAGAAGCCTTCGGCGCAACGGAGGCCGCAGTCATTAATCCGGCCTTGGCTGCTGCGGCGGAGAAGGAGATCAGCAGTTGGTCGCACTACCAACCCAGCCCGCTATACAGCCTGGGAGAATTGGCAAGAGCGTGCGAAGTGAGGGCGATCGACTACAAGGACGAGGGAAACCGCTTCAATCTCGGGAGTTTCAAGGCTCTCGGCGGTGCCTATGCGGTTCGCTCGATCGCCCAACGTGCACAGGACGGAAGCGGCCGAGGGACGACCGTCGCTTGTGCGACGGACGGCAACCACGGCCGATCAGTTGCTTGGGCTGCTTCGCGCTTTGGCCTCAGCGCCGCGATTTACGTTCACTCCGAGGTCAGCGAACGTCGGAAATCGGAAATCGAGCGTTATGGTGCAAGGGTTCACCGCGTCGGTGGCGTTTACGACGATGCGGTCAGGCAAGTCAAACTGGATGGGGAGCGCTTTGGCTGGACGATCGTTTCGGACACATCCTACCCAGGGTACACGGAGATTCCATCCATTGTCATGCAGGGCTACACGGTCATGCCTGCGGAAGCGGCGCGTCAACGCGAAGAGCTGCCGACCCATGTGTTCTTGCAGTGTGGGGTGGGCGCGTTGCCGGCTGCGATCTGCGCATATTACCGGGCGATTTACGGAGACGCCGCGCCGAAGATCGTTGTCGTCGAGCCGGATAACGCCGCGTGTCTGCTGGCCTCGGCGCGCGCGGGAACGCTCACCGAGTTGAGGGGTGACATCAGCACCGTCATGGCCGGCCTGGCCTGCGGACGTCCCTCGATGCTGGCGTGGGAGATCCTCTCCCGAGGCGCATTCGGCTTCATGTCTGTGCCCGACACCGAGGCGGTTCAGGCCATGCGGTTGCTCGCATCCGGCAACACGGGAGCCGCACCTATCGTCGCCGGCGAGACCGGCGCAGTTGGCCTCGCAGGCTTTCAATTTGCGAACAGATATCCGGAAATGCGTGCGCGCCTTGGAATCGACCGTTCGAGCCGGATTATGGTGATCGGCACGGAAAGCGACACAGATCCCGAGCTCTATCGTCGGATCATGAACCTGCGGGAGGACGAGGTTTCCTCCTTCTGCGAAAATCGCGCCTGGTCGCGCGCCGGGTCTTCGTAGCACGCCGTGTCTTTGCGGTCTTGGGTCGCCGTAGCCTTGGCGAAGCCAGCAGGCGGGGCATCGCGTACGCACGATGATGGACTTGTCTCGCTGTTTTGCCCGACTCCTCAAATGTCGCCGGGAGCGATGCGGCCTGTCCCTATCCGACCCATCGCGCGCTTACGGCACCAGCGAATAGCTCGTACTGCGGCCACCGGCGGCGTCCCTCTGAAGGATACTCTTGTCGATCAGATCCTCGATGTCGCGAGCAGCGGTCGCTTGCGAGACTTTGACGATCTGGGCCCATTTCGACGACGTGAGCTTGCCCTCAAAGCCATCGAGCAGGCGGTTCAGCATCAACCGCTGGCGATCGTTGAGGGAGCTCGCGCGATGGCGCTCCCAGAATCTTGCCTTGTGCAGCACGTTTCCGATGATCAACTCGGCGCCGTCGAAAGCGCGATCGAGACAGCCGAGGAACCATTGCAGCCAATTGGTGATGTCGAGCGTTCCGCGCTGGGTTCTTTCGAGGATGTCGTAATAGGCATTGCGCTCTTTGTGGATTTGAGACGACATGCTGTAGAAGCGCTGCGCACTCTGTTCCGAACGCGCGAGGACGAGATCGGTTATTGCGCGCGCAATACGGCCATTGCCGTCCTCGAACGGATGAACGGTCACAAACCAGAGATGAGCAACCGCGGCCTTGATCACAGGATCTGAGTCCCGATCGGCGTTGAACCAGCCGAGGAGTGCGCTCATCTCATTCTCGAGCCGGTTGGCCGCGGGTGCTTCGAAATGAACGTGCTCGCGGCCGACTGGCCCGGAGACGACCTGCATGGCGCCCGACTGTTCCGTGCGCCACCCGCCAGCGACTATTTTCAACATGTCGCTCCGACCCGTCGGGAACAGGGCGGCGTGCCAGCCGAACAAGCGCTCGGCGGTGACGGGCTGATCGAATTTCTGGGTGGCGTCGAGCGTCATGTCGACGACACCCTCGACGTTTCGTTCGACAGGCGCGAGCGCGCCGATATCGATGCCGAGCCGGCGGGCGATCGACGACCGGACCTGATTGCGATCGAGGATCTCACCTTCGATCTCGCTCGATTTGACGACGTCTTCCGTGAGCGTCTGGAGCGAGGCTTCTGCCTTCAAGGTGAAGCCGAGATTTTCCATCCGGCCAAGCAGGCGGCCCTGCTTGTGACGTACCTGGGCCAGCCGCGCCGCCAGCCGGTCTGCGCTCCACTGAAACGCCGGCCAGTCGGGTCTGTCGTGGATATAGACCATATTCTCTGCATCCTATGACGAGAAAATGGGGGCTATTCTCGTCATGGTCAAGCTATTCTCGTCACCTTTCGATGAGAATGGTCTGGCCCGTCTACTGTGCATGGGGTTGTTTTCGCAGTTTTGCTGAAGCCCCGCGGAACCCGAAATCCGTAAAATTGCGCCCAAATCCGACAGGTTCCATTGAGCACGCCTCTTAAGGGCCGGAGAACCTGATCCGGCTTAGGCTGACGCCAAATACACTCCCGTGCCTTTGGGGAAGCCATGAACGCGCCAGCCAAATCCGCCGCCAAACGCCGGCTTCTGCTCGCCTCCGACCGGAGCGATGCGAGCACTGAGCTCGCCAGCATTTTGAAGGCAGTCGGCGATGTCTCGACGGTGACGACGCAGGAGATCCCTGACCAGCCGTCGCGCGAACTCTCCGGCCTCGTGGTCGACATCAACCTGCGCTCGCCCGAGAGCGTGCAGCGGGTGCGCAACAAGCTGCGCGCCGAAGGCTATCGTTCGATGCCGCGTCTGTTCGTGCTGGCCGATGCCCTGCACCACGGCACCATGCAGGCCTGGGCGCTCGGCGCCACCGACACGATCTCGCGGCCGCTGCAGCCCGAGGCGATCCTGCAGCGCATCCGCGCCGCATTCCCGGACACGGCGACCTATGACGCGACCGATCGCGGCAAGACGCTCAACCGCGGCGTCGAGGCGGCGCATGCGGTGCTGAAGAAGATGTTCGAGAAGCTGCCGCTCGGCGTGCCCCTGACGTTCGACGACGTCATCGCCGCCGAGAGCAAGATTTTGAAAGCGATCAAGCACTCGTCGCTGCGTGAATGGCTCACCACGGTGGGCTGCCACCATGTCGGCAGTTATCGCCACTGCCTGTTCGTCACCGGCTTTGCGGTGTCCTTCGCGCAGCATCTCGGCATGCGCGAGGACGACCAGCGCCGGCTGACCCGTGCCGCCCTGCTGCACGATGTCGGCAAGGCCTTCGTTCCCTCCGTGCTGCTCGACAAGCCCGGCAAGCTCACCGACGAGGAGATGGCCGAGGTCCGCCAGCATCCGCGCCGCGGCTATGACGCGCTCGCAGCCCAAGGCGGCTTCCCGCCGGAAATGCTCGATGTCGTGCTGCATCACCACGAATTCCTCGACGGCAGCGGCTATCCCAACGGGCTGTCGTCGAACCAGATCAGCGACATCGTGCGGCTGACGACGATCGTCGACATCTACGCCGCCCTGGTGGAGAAGCGCGCCTACCGGATGCCGTTCACCCACTCGCGTGCCTTCACGATGATGGAAGGCATGGGCGGCAAGCTGGATCAGCAGCTGCTGCAGGCGTTCCGCCCGGTGGCGCTCGGATCGTTCTGATCCGCCGCCGCTACCCCACCATCTTCCGCAACTCCGCCTTCGCCACCTTCTCCAGCGTCGAGCGCGGCATGTCGTCGACGAGCCTGATCTCGCGCGGCACCTTGAAGTCGGCGAGGCCCTTGCGGCAGGCCGCCATCACGCGGTCCTGCAGGTCCGGCGCCGCGCCCGCGACACCGCCATGCGGGATGATGAAGACGACCGGCACCTCATCCAGCATCGGATGCTTCTTCGCCACCACCGCGGCCTCGCGCACGCCGGGCACGATTGCGATCACCTGCTCGATCTCGGAGGCCGCGACGTTCTCGCCGCCGACCTTCAGCATGTCCTTGGCGCGGTCGCCGAACCTGAGGTAGCCCTTCTCCAGCCGCGTGATGCGGTCGCCGGTGATGAAATAGCCGTCCTCATCAAAGCTCTCGCGCGTCGCCTTCTCGTTGTGCAGGTATTCAGCGAACAGCGACAGGCCGACAATACCCTTGATCGAGAGATTGCCGGTGTCGCCGGCTTCGGTCGGCCGTCCGTCATCATCGGTGATGCGGATCTGATATTCCGGCGCGGCGCGGCCGATCGACATCGGGATGTTGGGCTGGTCGACCTCGCCGATGATGCCGTGGGTGATGGTCTCGGTCATGCCCCACCAGCCGATCATCTTGACGCCGAACGCGGCAAACGCCGGCGGCTCGTTGATCGCGGTGCCCCACAGGCGGAATTTGTGGTCCCGCGGGATCTCCTGCTCGAGCAGAGCCTTCATGCAGAACGGAATCGTCGAGGTCCAGGTCGAGCCGTGCTCGCGCGCGACGCCCCAGAACCGGCTCGCGGAGAAGCGCGGCTGAATCACGCAAGTCGCCCCGACCCACAACGTCGCCAGCATGGAATAGGCCAGCGCATTGGTGTGGAACAGCGGCAGATAAGTCTGGTGCACGTCGCCGGCGTGCAGGTCTTCATGCTCCGCATTGATCTTGGCGCCCCACAGCGCGTTGGCGTGGGTCCAGAGCACCGCCTTCGGCCGCGATGTCGTGCCTGACGTGTACTGCACGCTGCATGGCGCCAGCGGATCGGTCGCGCGCTTCGGCCGGTCCGCGCTGTCGGCGAACAGCTCGTCAAAACGGTCGCCGCGTGAAATGGTTTGCGCGGCGCCCGCATCGTGCGAGGTCACCGCCATCCAGCGAATGTTGCGGCAGTTCTGCGCGACGATCTCCGCATAGGCCGGCTGCGTGATCGCGGCGACCGCGCCGCAATGATCGGCGAAATATTCGATCTCCGCCGGCGCCGACCGCGTGTTGGTGGTGACCGCGATGGCGCCGAGTTCGACGCAGGCAAACCACGCCAGCAGCGCCTCGATGCAATTGTCGAGATGAATGAGCACATACTCGCCGGGCTTGATGCCGCGCTTCGACAGCCCCGCCGCGAGCGCGCCGACCCGCTCGTGAAACTCGCCATAGCTCCAGCGCCGTGCCGGTGCCTCGAACGGCGCCCAGATCAGGAATGGATGGTCACGGCGCACCTCAGCGCGCATCCTCAGCAGCCACGGCACGTCGAGCCCGTCGAACGGGCCGACGATTCCAGCTGCGGTCTGTTGACTGGACATGGATCCCTCCCGTGCAGCCTGCATCTTGATGGCGGCTGCCTTTTGATTATTGCGTCTTCCTGCCATCGGATGGCGCGGGGCGCAAATCACGGGGAGGAGCGGGGCCGTCAGCACGTCTTGGCGGCGTGCTAATCCTCGTACGACGAAATCTCGATCAGGCTGCCATCCGGATCCCGGCAATAGACCGAGCGCAGCGTGCCGCGGGCGCCCTGCTTGGGCACCGGACCTTCCTCGATCGCGACGCCATGTGCCTTCAAATGCGCCACCACCTCGTCGGGTGTCGCGGAGGTGAGGAAGCACAGATCCTCGCTGCCGGCGGTCTGGTGGTCGGCGGTGAACCACTCCACCTTGTCGGCGTCGCGTGGCCGGACGTTGATCTTCTGTTGACCAAACTGAAGCGAGGTCCGCGGCGCTTTGCCGCCACCGGGATCGAACACCTTGACTTCCATGCCGAGGATATTGCGATACCACTCGGCGGTAATCGCGACGTCGGCGACGTTGATCACGAGGTGATCGAGGGCCTGAACCTTGACCGGCATGCCTTATCCTTTCGTCGCCATGAAGCTTGCGCACTTTCCGCGCGTGGCGGGCTTTGTTACAACGCCGCTGACGCCACGATCAAGAACAACGCCCCCTTTTAAGAACAACACTTGGGAGAACCCTTGAGATGATCACTCGCCGTTCCGCGCTCGGCCTGCTTGCCGCCACGCCTCTTGCAGCCAGCCCGCTGTCGAAAGCCTTCGCCGCCGACTATCCGTCCCGGCCGGTGAAGTTCGTGGTCGGCTATCCGCCGGGCGGCGCCACCGATATTCTGGCGCGGCTGATCGGCCAGCGGCTGTCGGAAAAGTTCGGCCAGCAATTCGTGATCGAGAACAAGCCGGGCGCCGGCAACAATATCGGCACCGAATCCGTTATCAACTCCGAGCCCGACGGCTACACCGTGCTGCTGGTCAATCCGGCCAACTACATCAACGCCACGCTCTATACGAATCTCAAGTTCAACTTCGTGCGCGACATCGCGCCGATCGCCTCGTTCCAGCGGACGCCGAATGTGATGACCGTCAACAAGGACGTGCCGGCGCAGACCGTCGCCGAGTTCATCGAGTACGTGAAGGCCAATCCCGGCAAGGTGAACATGGCTTCCTCCGGCAACGGCACCTCGGTGCACCTGTCCGGCGAGATGTTCATGTCGATGACCGGCTGCAAGATGCAGCACGTGCCCTATCGCGGCGCGGCACCCGCGATCACCGACATGCTCGGCGGCCAGGTGCAGGTGATCTTCGACAACATGCCCTCGATCATCCAGCACATCCGCTCCGGCTCGCTTCGCGCGCTCGGCGTCACCACGGCGCAGCGCTCGCCGCAGCTGCCGGACGTGCCCGCGATCGGCGAGACCGTGAAGGACTACGAGGCGAGCGCGCTGTTCGGCATGGGTGCGCCGAAGAACATGCCCAAGGACATGATCGCCAAGCTCAACAACGAGATCAATACGCTCATGAAGGAGCCCGACATGACCAAGCGCCTGGTGGAGCTCGGCGGCGACCCGCTGGTGCTGACGCCGGAGGCGTTCGGCCAGGAGATCGAGGCCGAGACCGCGAAGTGGAAGAAGGTCGTCGAGTTCGCCGGCCTCAAGGTGGAATAACGATCTCAGGAGTGACCGTGAATGGAGCCCCGCCGGAGGCGGGGCTTTTTTCTTGCGTGCTTCCCGCTTGACGGGATGGCGTTTGCGCCTATACTAAACCTTATGGTTAAGTATCAGGACGAGACGCTTGATCGTACCTTTGCGGCGCTGTCCGATCCGACGCGGCGTGCGCTGCTTGCGCGTCTCGGCGAGAAGGAGAGCCTGTCGGTGAGCGATCTGGCGGCGCCGTTTTCGATCTCGCTGCCGGCGATCATGAAGCATCTCGACGTGCTCACCGATGCGGGTCTGATCGTGCGTGAGAAGACCGGGCGCACAGTCTCCTGCAGGCTCACCGCGCAGCCGATGGAGCAGGCGATGAACTGGCTCAATCGCTACGCGCAATTCTGGTCCGAGAGTTTCGATCGCCTTGCCGCCTTTGTGGAGGACAAACCATGGCCAACGCAGCCGTCAACGCCGATCCCCGCAGCGCCGAACGCGCAACCGAAGGTCCAAGCCTCACGCTCACGCGTCGGCTCCGCGCGCGGCCGGAAAAGGTCTTCGCCGCCTGGACGCAAGCCGAGCAGCTAGTGCAATGGTTCGGACCGCCGAACATGAAGCCGGCGACGTTGGATGCCGAGCTCGATGTTCGCTCCGGCGGCCGCTACCGCATCTCGTTCACGCGCGAGGATGGCGAATATTTCGAGGCGGGCGGCCTCTATCGCGAGGTCGTGCCGAACGAGCGGCTGGTCTTCACCTGGGCCTGGCATTCGACGCCGGAGCGCGAATCGCTGGTGACGATCACGCTGAAGCCGGACAGTGCCGGCACGCTGATGATTTTTCATCACGCCCAGTTCTTCGACGAGACCGCGCGCGACAACCACCAGCGTGGCTGGAGCTCGTTCTTCGACAAGCTCGACACTTTCGTCGCCTGACCTCAAGGGGACCTCAAGGAGGACATCATGCAGCAACATCAGATCGTCTCGCGCGAGCAATGGGTCGCCGCCCGCAAGGCTCATCTTGCGCATGAGAAGGCGTTGATCCAGGCCCGCGAACGCCTTGCCGAGGAGCGCCGCGCATTGCCATGGGTTAAGGTCGACAAGAGCTATGCGTTCGACGGGCCGAACGGCAAGGTCACGCTCGGCGATCTCTTCAAGGGCAGACCGCAGCTCGTGGTTCAGCATGTGATGTTCGCGCCCGACTGGGAGGCCGCCTGCAAGAGCTGCTCGTTCTGGGCCGATGGTTTTGAGCGCATGGTGCCGCATCTGGCGGCGCGCGACACCACCATGGTCGCGATCTCGCTGGCATCAGTCGACAAGCTCGAGGCGTTCAAGCAGCGCATGGGCTGGAGCTTTGACTGGGTGTCTTCAGGCCACAACGACTTCAACTATGATTACGAGGTCTCGTTCACGCGCGAGCAGATCGATCAGGGCGCCCCGAAATACAATTTCGGCACCACGCCATTCTATGGGCCGGAGCTGCCCGGCATCAGCGTGTTCTATCGCAACGAGGCCGGCGAGATCTTTCACACCTATTCCTGCTTCGCCCGCGGCCTCGATATGATGAACGCGGCCTATCAATATCTCGATCTCACCCCGCTCGGCCGTCACGAGGAGGGTCTGCCCTATCCGATGGACTGGGTCCGCCTGCGCGACCAGTATGAGCCGCAGGCGAAGGGCGCATGCTGCCACGGGTGAGGGGGGCGGCTGCGCTGGTCCCTACAATAAGGTGTCATCGCCCGACTTGATCGGGCGATCCAGTACTCCGAGAACGCAGCGATAGAATCGACAGGCCGCGGCGTACTGGATTCCTCGCCTTCGCGGGAAGGACAGCGGTGATTGACGCGGCAGCCCGCTCTACTTCTTCGCGTCCGCCTGCTCCGTACCGGTACACGAGATCAGCATCGTGTAGGCCCGCGCATTGCCGGCGATGTCGGTGGTCTTCAGCTCGCCCTTCGGCTCGGCCGTCTGGTACGGCACTACGGAATTGTCGAGAAAGTCGCGCAGTGCGCCGGTCTTGATCGCGAAGTTGATGTTTTCGGGGATGGTGCCGGTCGCAGCGGCGATGCGCAGTACGGGGATCTTTGCGGTGACCACGCCCACGATCTGACCAGTGGTGTCGAACAGCGGGCCGCCGCTGTTGCCGGGCTGCACGGGCGCACTGATTTGCAGGAAGCGCGAATCGTTGCGCATGCCGCTGAGCGAGCTGACGATGCCCGTCGTCACGGTGAAGTCCGAGGTGAGCAGTCCGTGGAAGGGGAAACCGATCGCGACGACGGAATCGCCGGATCGGATCGAGCGGTCGCGGATCCGGGCAAACTCCTTGAATGTCGCGGTCGACGGCGCCTGCAAAAGGGCGAGATCGTTGTTCACGTCGCTCGACACGACGCGCAACACCATCGCGGCCTCGCCGGTGAGATTACCCTTAAGGTCGCTGCAACCGTCGATCACATGGTTGTTCGTGACGATGTGCCCGTTGGAGCTGACGACGAAGCCAGTGTCGAAGCCGGAGCTACTCTTGGCCTCTCTGCCGGGCTTGCTGGCAGGCGGCGCGCCTTGTTTGTCCGCCGTGGCTGCCGGTTTCGCCGCGCCTTTGGTGAAATCGCTGGCCTTGCTGAGCCCGTCGGCCTTCACGCGGGTCACGCAATTGGCCAAGGCTGCGATCACCGGCCCGGTTGAGGCCAGGTCGAAATTCAGGACTGTACGGCCGCTCGTTGCGACCATCAGGCTCGCCTTTTGGAATGTGCGCACTACATTGACAGGCATAATGGCCGTGAGCATGTTGGATTGATACGCTGTGGCGTAAAGCCTGGCTTGCTCCTGCCCGTCAAAGGTCACGTCGATCGCGGCGTTCTCGCCCTTGTTGAAGTGATAGCTGGGGCTCGCAAAAGCCAGCGACCATGTGCCGGCTGCATTTTGGCTGACGACGAGGATGACACCGCTCGCATACGGCGTTGTTGCGGCGCAATGCGAGAAGGCGCCCGTTTCATCATTGCTGAAAGCGCCACCGATCCAGTTGCCGACATTGACGGAGCCGAACGGTCCCGCCGCATGCGCCAGTTCGCCAAGACTCAGTTGCAACAGAGCCGCAACGACAAACGATCTTAACCACATAACTTCCCCCCGGAACGCTTCGGCCGCATCTTAACTGCGCGGGCAGGTGGCGCGCAACCGGCAGTTGTCCGATCGGGTCGCGTCCCTTGCGGACGACTTTCAGGCTTGCCTTTACTTTGTAGCGCGGTATACTTTGCGATACAAAGTGATCGGGCAATGCCGGTCCGTGAACTGGGTGGAGCGGAGTTTTGGCGTTGCCGATGCGCGATCTCGACAAGGCACTGGCCGACATCGTGGCGATCCGCAGCCAGATTGCGGCCGGTACGGCGTTCCGCGGTTACGGTCCGGCGACGATGGCTGCGACCGGTGCTGTCGCGCTTGTCACCGCAATCCTGCAATTCTGGCTGCTCGGCGATCCCACCGGCGCGCCGCTCGGCTTCTTTCTCGGCTGGTTCGTTGCGGCTGCGCTGTCCGGCCTGATCATCTGGATCGAGATGCGCGCGCGTTCGCGTCGTCATCATTCGGGCCTTGCCGACGCCATGATCCACCAGGCGGTCGAGCAGTTCTTGCCCGCTGGCGTCGCCGGAATCCTGCTCGCGGTGGTGATGTGGAAGTTCGCGGCCGAAACGCTGTGGCTCCTGCCGGGGCTGTGGCAGATCCTGGTGTCGCTCGGCATTTTTGCCTCGGTCCGCTCGTTGCCGCGCAGCGTGGCATTTGCCGGGGCCTGGTACTTCATCTCGGGTTTTGCAGTGGTGGTGCTGGCGAGCCGGACTCACATGCTGTCGCCATGGACCATGGGACTACCTTTCGTGATCGGCCAGTCGGTGATGGCGGCCATTCTGTATGTCGCGTCCGGAGAGAATGATGTCGAAGAGTGACAGCGCGCCTTTCTCCTATGAAGGGCTCGACCGTGTGATCCACGAGAAGGCGAGGCTCGGGCTTCTGACCTCGCTGATGGCGCACCCGAAGGGGCTTGCCTTCGCCGATCTCAAGCAGCTCTGCGGCCTCACCGACGGCAATCTCAGCCGGCACCTCGCCGTGCTCCAGGAGGCCGGCCTGGTCGAGGTGACCAAAGGCTACGAGGGCAATCGCCCGCACACCACTTGCCGTCTGACCAAGACCGGCCGCCGCCGCTTTCTCGACTATCTCGCCGTGCTCGAGCGTCTCGTGCGCGATGCCGCCAAGGCCGCCGGCCGCGAGGCACCGCCACTTGGCCGCCTCGGCATTCTCCCGACCTGATCGTCCCCCTTTTTGACTGGAGGCTTTGCAATGCAAAGTGACGTCACGTCCCACAATGAGAAGCTTCATGTCGGCATCATCATGGACGGCAACGGACGATGGGCGACGCGGCGCGGCCTGTCGCGCCTGCGCGGCCACGAGGCCGGCGTCGAGACCATCCGCCGCATCGTCGAGGTCGCGCCTAAGCAGGGCATCGGCACGCTGACGCTCTATGCGTTCTCGACCGACAATTGGCGCCGGCCGAAGGCCGAGGTCGCAGCGCTGATGACGCTACTGCGGTTCTATCTTGCCAATGAGGTGCAAAGCCTGGTGAAGAACGGCGTGCGGCTCAACGTGATCGGCCGCCGCGACCGCTTGCCGGACGGCATTGCCACCGCCATCGCGCGCGCGGAGGCGGCCACTGCCCACGGCACCTCGCTGCACCTGCGCATCGCCGTCGATTATTCCGCGCGCGATGCCATCCTGAATGCCGCGGCGAAGGCGGCCGCGCTGACCAGCCTCACCCGCGAAGCCTTCTCGCAATTGGTTACCGGTGAGGCCGGCTTGCGTGACGTCGATCTCATCATCCGCACGTCAGGCGAAAAGCGCCTGTCGGACTTCCTGCTTTGGGAAGGCGCCTATGCCGAGCTGCATTTCACCGAACGGATGTGGCCGGAATTCGATGCGGGCGATCTCGCCACGGCGCTCGCCTCGTTCCACGGCCGCGAGCGGCGCTTTGGCGGCCTTCAGGCCATCATGCCTGAGGAGGTGCCCTCACTTTCTCGGGTGTGAGGCTGACCAAGCGGAGCCGAGCAAGGGGTCTCCGCAGCAGTCACGCACGATGTCTTCGGGTTCAGTCGGGGGATTGGGCTTCTTCGTAGAAGTGGGACGGACGATCACGCCAACCAAAGCGGGAGCGAAAGTCCATGCGTGTTCTTCTTATCAACGTGCCTCATCCCTCGATCGGAAGCCGGATTCCGGACGATCATCTGCCGCCGCTCGGCCTGCTTGCGATCGGCGGGACCGGCGAATGCCAGTTTCTGGCTGTCGCTGGATTTGTGCAAGATTTATTGCAGCTTGAGCAGCGTCCCTGACGGCCGGGTTTTGATCTGGGCGATCGCTTGCGCGGCTGCAGTGATATAGATCATCGGCCGCCCCCTGCCGAATTCAATTCTTGAAATGGCTCATGTGCAAACATCACCCCAGTGAGATTTGGTCCGACCCACTCGGAGCGAGGAATATTCGCGAGAAGAGGGCTATCGAGTAGCCCTTCGGAAATCTCTGAAATTATGATGCGCGCGCCTGCTTGTGAGATGCGTGCGATATCGGATTCGTTGATCCAGATCTTGCACACCGGACCTAAGTTGCTCTCACTATTCGGATCGTCCTTTTGTTTGCCAACGAACGCTCCTGCTCGATAAGCGTGAAATTCAAAGGCGAGACCGTGCCCGGAAAACTCGAAGATCCATACTCCGCGCGCCGAAGCGCCAAAGAAGCCCAGCTTCGTTTTCGCGTCGTTCTGAACGTAATATTGCACTGGCTACTCCGAAGGATCGAACCGATCAGGCCAATCCCGAACTCCGTGGATCTCATGAAAGAACTGCCAAGTCATCGTTTTGCCCAACTTTGTTCGATGGAACAGCTAAGCTGTCGAGCGACTACGTGTGTCGCCGCTCTTTTCCAACTCTACGAGCAACTTCAAGTCCAGCCAGAAACACGCCAGAATCTTTCTGGATTTCGTATCCCGGTCAACACTTTCGCCAAGGCCAGGCATGAACATCAAGGCCATGCCGCGCGTGCTGGTCTATGGCGGCGTCTTCTCGATCCATCACTGGCGCGACATCCCGCGAGATGAGCCCTATTTCGGCGTGATCGTATTGGCTGGGAATTGATCAATCGTACGCGCTACAGCTATTGGGGCGGCATGCGCGCCGTGGTCGCGCAGTTCTCGCGCGGCTGCCCGCATCTGTGCAATAGATGGGCCGCAGGGTCTGGCCGCACGAGATCCTCGAATTCCTGCGCGCGCGACGGCTGAGATGGGGGCCCACGGTGCGGGAGTTCTGGGGCCGGCCGCAGGACGCCGAGGAGCAGTCGATGACGGCAACACGGCCCGAGCGGCGTGTCGGCAAGCGCGAAGCTGCATGAGCGCGCCCCCTGTGTGATGTCGGGCACAGGACAACGCGCTGTTCGCTTCTGGCCGCGAGATTGGCAGCCCTGTCCAAGCGGCAAATACGCGGCCTCGGCTAGGTGTGCGGTCCACGCAACCTGCCGAGAGCTTCGCGCATGTCACGGCTGTCTCCGGATGCCGTTGTTGAGCCGAATGAAACGAATGGTGCAGTCTGGATCAGGGCTGCCAATGCATCCGACGTGGAGAGCCTCTCGATCTATTTCACCGGCCTGTCCACGACAACGCGCAACAAGCGCTTCATGGGGGCGCGGGCGGACCTGGCCGTCGTCGCGGCCGAATGCGTAGCCAAGGTCAGCGATCCCGATTATTTCACCTTGCTTGCGGAGCTCAGGCTGGATGAGGGGCAAAGCACCATCATCGGAGAAACGCGATACGCTTATGACGCGGTCGCCCGTCATGGCGATTTCGCTATCTCGGTTGCCGATGTCTTTCAGCGGAAAGGCGTCGGCCTGCAGATGATGACAGCGATGGAGAGACGCGCGAGCGATCTCGGTCACGAGATGATCGCGGCTGAGACCGCGCGGGCTAATGCCGAAATGCGCGGTCTTGCGAAAAGGGCGGGCTTTAGCGACACTGGCCTTGGGGACTGGCAATCAGTGCACTTCGCAAAACGCCTATCGGAATAGCCGGACGCAGGTTGATTTGCCGCATGGCATGGATCGTGCTCTAGTATCGCCAGGGTATCCCCAGCGATGGGAGCTTTCGGCGATGCGCGCAGTTCTGGATTATTGCACCGGTGGGACGGAGCGGCAGGTTGCGGCCGGTACGCATCTGGTGACCGAAGGCGGGGCCTCCGGCCATCTCTATGTGCTGATGAGCGGCAAGCTCGAGGTGCTCAAGGGCGAGATGGTGGTCGCCACCATTGCCGAGCCCGGTGCGGTGCTGGGCGAGATGTCCGTGCTGCTGGGGCTGCCGCACACGGCGACGGTGCGGGCCTGTTCCGACACGGTCGTCTACGAATTCGAGGATGCTGCCTCGCTCTTCAGGCGGGAGCCTGAGGTCGCGCTGTTGATCGCGCGCATGCTGGCGCAGCGGCTCAATGCCGCCAACACCTATCTCGCCGATCTCAAGCGGCAATATGCCGGCCACGGCACGCATCTCGCCATGGTCGGCGAGGTGTTGCAGAGCATGATCAACCTGCCGCCGCTCGAGGTTTCGCCAGGCTCGGATCGGCAATCCGACCCAAGGATGTAAGCCAGTCCGGCGGCTCCTCGATGTAAGAAGCCGGCCGCTTGAGCGGCGCGTCGAGATCGATCCACTGCGCCTCGCCTGCCGCCAGCCAGAACGCCTTGTTCTCATCCAGGTCCAGCACGATGTGCGTCGGCGGCCGTCCGGGCTGCAGGCCGGCATTGAACACCCAGGTCTGGCCCAGCCGGTCGAACCACGAGCCGTCCGTGATGAAGGGGGATTGATGCACATGGCCCGAGATCACCATCGACGGCTGATACTGCATGATCCACTGCACCAGCTCGACATCGCCGAAGAAGCGCTTGCCGCCCCAGCTTGTCGGTGAATTCGCCGGCGGTGCGTGATGCGCCCAGATCCATCGCTGCGGACGGTTGCGCGAGGCATCGCGCAGCTGGTCGGCGATGCGCTGCTTGACCAGCGGCCCGTCCCACCACGGGCACACCGTGAACAGCGTATTGCCGATAGTCAGATTGTCGCCGTCGCAGGCGATGCCGAGCTCTCGCACCTCCGAGATCCAGCGCGAGATCTTCTCGCCCTCCGCGTTGCGCTCGTCGAGGTCGTGATTGCCGGAGCAGAGAATGACCCTGGTCTGGGCCCCGATCAGCGCGAGGTACTTCTTCACCACCACGATCTGGGCGCGGAAATCCACCATCGAGCCGATGTCGAGCGCATCGCCGGCGAAGATCACAAGGTCGAATTGCGGCGCCGCGCTGACCAGCCAGTCGAGCTGCGGCAACGAGTAGTGCAGGTCGGCCACGACCAGGCAGCGCATCGGGAATCCGTCGGAGAGAGTGTGAAATGTCTGGGAATTCCAAATTGTTATCAAGCAAGAAGCAGACCAGCGCGGCCGCCTCGTTCGGCCAAACCGGCAAGACGGAAGCATGCTGCGACGCGCGGGAGCGCGCAAGTGGCGGTGCGTCGCAGGGCTGGACCGGATCGTCGAATTCTGGTGTCGTGGCACGCCTTCAACGCGAGTGATCGCATGACCTCCTTCAAGACCATTCGTGCCCGTGCCGAGAAGCGCAAGGGCGGGCCCAAGGCGCTCGACCAACTGATGCCCGACAAGCCCGACCTGAAGGGTCTTGCAAAACTCGGCGACGATCGCATCCTTGCGGAGATGACCAGGCGGGTGTTTTGCGCGGGCTTTGCCTGGAGCGTGATCGATGCGAAGTGGGATGGCTTTGAAGACGCCTTCCTGCGCTTCCAGCCGGCCAAGCTCAGCTTCCAGCCCGAAGATTATTGGGAAGCCCTGCTGCGCGATACGCGGATCGTGCGCAATGGCGCCAAGATCATGTCGGTGCGCGACAACGCCGCCTTCGTGCAGGAGATCGCGAAGGAGCACAGCAGCTTCGGCAAGTTTCTGGCGAATTGGCCGCCGTCCAACGAGATCGCTTTGCTCGATCTCCTGACCAAGCGCGGCTCCCGGCTTGGCGGCAACACCGGCCAGATGCTGCTGCGTTTCGTCGGCTGGGACGGTTTCGTCACCTCGAAGGATGTCGTCGCCTGCCTGCGCGACGCCGGGCTCGACATCGCCGAAGAGGTCAGGTCGAAGGGCGATCTCGCCAAGGTGCAGGCGCAGTTCAACGCCTGGGCGGAGGAGACGGGCCTGCCCTACACCCATCTGTCACGCATCTGCGCGCTGTCCGTTGGCGAAAATCGGAGCGAGCATTAGCTCCGTCGATCAGATCGTGGACATCGTGTGGCGATCTCGTGCCGTCGGCGCGGCAGATGCAACACGCGATCACGAAATGCATTCTGCAGGAACATTTGTGCGCAGCACCCGTTCGGGAGTTTGAGCCAGGCGACACAGGTGCAGGGAACATGCGCTCCGGCCAGGCCTTGGTTCAAGCCATGAAACCGACATGACAGAAACGGAGCAGCTCATGAAGCTCACATCCGAACAGGTGAAGCAGACCGTCAACCAGCTCGGCGCCCAGGTGCTGCCCGACGAGCATCCCGCCATGCCGCAGCTCCACAGCATGTTCGGGGAACACACTTTCTTCGTCGACGAGACGGGATTGAAAGTTCTCGAGCCAACGCCGTCGGTGAGTGCGGAACGTCAGACCGGTGAAGTCGTCAGCCTCGCCGACTGGAGCGATGCGGATCTGACGCGCCTGATGGCGCACGAGCCCGAGCCGACCGGCGTGATCGTGGTGTTCGAGCATGTCAGGCACTGAGGCCGCGAGGACGAGGGCCGCGTACGGCCCCCGTCCCGATCGCAGCTGAGATCAGGGGCGGTCGAGCGGACGGCGAAGATCGCCGGGGCCGCCGAGCAGGCCACGGAAGAAGCCGGCAATGCTGCCCCAGAAACTTCCACCGGCGATCGTCTCGAGCTCCGTCTCCGTCAATTCGCGAGCCATGTTCTGCATGGCAGTCTCCTCATTTCAGATCGCGCGGACCATTCCGCGCGATGCGAGAAGAATGATGCCGGGAGGCCGTGCCGCCGTGACTCGGGACACAGAGGAGAACCAATACCGCTCCAGCCACCTTTCGGCGTCCCGAAGGGTGGCTGGATCAGGCGTATGGTGCGTCGCTGAAATCAGATCCGGTCGTTGAGCAGGACGCCGGACAGCGAGGGGTCGGCGGGATTGGACGTTCCGTTCGATCCCGTCCCGCTATAGGTCGAATCCGCAAGCGAGGCTTTCAGCGATTCCAGGAATTTCTCAAGCAGGTCTGTCGTCGAAGTGCCGGTCGACGACGACGCGTTTGCACCGGTCGTGTTGCCCTGGTCCGTTGTGCCGGACGAGGTCGAACCCGTCAGCGAGCTTTGCAGCGTCTGCAGGAATTGCTGCAGCAGGTCGACGACCGAGTTGGCACTTGACGAGCTGTCGCTGCCGCCGGCCGGCGGCGGTCCGCCTGCTCCACCCGGGCCGCCCGGTCCGTGCAAGAACGCAGACTTGAAGACACCTTGCAGCTCGGTGGCCTGCTGGCCGGTGAGCTTGCCGGACGATACTTCCTGCTGGATCAGATCATCGATCTTCGACTTGATGCCGTCGGGTCCGCTGCCGCTGGATTGATCGCTTGTCCCGTCTGATTGCAGGGAGGAGTCGATATCGTTGAGCGCGGAGGACAGCGCCGACTGATCGGACGCACTGATCGTGCCGGAACTGACTTCCGATTGCAGCTCGTCTTGCAGTCGCTGCGACGGTGACGTGTGCTGGTGGTGATGGGTGGAGAGCGCCGAAATCGAGGTCATGGTTGCTTTCCGTGCTTTTGGTGGACTTGGACTGATCGTGCCGAAGTCACATCCGGTCCTGGGTTCGCAGTCCTGAGTTCACAGTCCTGATTTCACCTTGGGCGGTTGGATTTGCCCGGTCGGACGGTGGTAGGCACGGGAGCTGGCGCGGAGCCGTTGCAACCAGGCGGCACCGGTTGCCAAATATTGCCATTGAACAATCAGAAACATTCAGAAACAAATAGATGAGCTTGATGCGATACTCTTTCCTGTCCCTTTCCCAAAGACGATCTCAATCGGACCGCTGAATCGCATGTCGACCCTGGAAGCCGCATTGCGAGGAGGAGCGGTCGTCATTCTTCTTTTTCGCGTCGCGATTGCCGCGCGCGATGCACGGCGCAATCCCGTCAGCCGCTATTCCGCACTGCTGAATTTGAGCATCGCGGCCTATATCATCGGATCGGCATCCGGCTTCGAGACGTTGTCTCTGCCACTGCGCGTTCCGGTCAATCTCGTCAGCGGCGGCATGCCGGCCGTATTCTGGATTGCGGTGAGCGCCATCTTCGTCGATGAATTTCGGCTGCGCTGGTACCATTTGCTCGGCGGGCTCGCATTGATGGGGCTCGCATGGATCGACATGTCCAGGCATCCGATGTCCGTCGATGTGGCGCGCACCGCTCTGTCCGTTTCGCTTCTGTCGCTCGGCATCTGGCATGCGCTGTCGGGACGCGCGTCCGACCTGGTGGAGAAGCGGCGACGGCTCCGCGTCTGGTATGCAATTGTCACCGCGCTCTATGCCCTGTTCATCATTGCCTCGGACTGGCTTTGGCCCGGTGGTCTCTCGGCGTCATCGCTCAGCCTCGCCAACGCAGCCGGCCTGATGGCGCTGATCTTTCTGTTCGCCGTGCTGGGCACGCTGTCCTCGACTGAACCAACGCCGGTGCCCGTGCCTGTGCAGGCAAACCAGCCGGTCGCGATTTCGCGTGATCAACCGGCAGCAGTACCCGCAGCCGAACCCGACGCAGCCCAATTCGCGGCGCTGCGCCGCCTGCTCGACCACGACAAGGTCTTTCGCGAGCCCGACCTGAGCATCGCAACATTGTCACAAAAGCTCGACATTCCGGAATACCGCCTGCGCCATCTGATCAACCGGCAGCTCGGCCATCGCAATTTCAGCGCCTTCGTCAACAGCTATCGCCTGGCTGAGGCCGAAGCCGCGCTGAGCGATCCCTCGCAAGCCGCCGTGCCGATCCTGACCATTGCGCTCGACGCCGGCTTCGGTTCGATCGGGCCCTTCAATCGCGCCTTCAAGGTGCATACCGGCCTGACGCCGTCCGAGTATCGGCGGGCTCGCGCCGGCGGCATGACAGGGGCCGAAACCTAGCCGTTTCCTGATTTGACGGGCCTTTTGCAGGAATCGGCCAGTCCCGGTTCAGGAATCGGCGCGCCGCCGCGCGGCCCTCGTGCAACTTATTGTCCTGCGGGCGAGACGCCTGCGGATGCGGGGTTGCGATGAAGCCATTGATTTCCGTTCTGCAATTCTCCCTTCCCGCCGTGATCGTGATCGCGACACTGGAGGGTCTCGTCCTGGCCCTGGTGATGCGCCGTGACTACAATTGGCGCGCCTATTGGGCCTCGTAGGCCGATGCGCTCGGCCGCCAATATCTCGTCTACACGCTGTTGCCGCTCAGCATCGCGCAGCCGCTGGTCGATCTGGCCTGGAACCACCGGCTGTTCACCATCCCGCTCAACGGCGTGCTGTCAGTGGTCGTGCTCGTGATCGCCCAGGACTTCAGCTACTACTGGTTCCATCGTGCCAGCCATCGCGTCCGGTGGTTCTGGGCGACACATGCGATCCACCATTCCTCGAACGAGTTCAACCTCGCGGCGTCCTATCGCTTCGGCTGGACCGGGCGGCTGACAGGTGCTGCGGTCTTCTACGTGCCGATGATCTGGCTCGGCTTCGCACCGGGACCCGTGTTCATCGCGGCCGGCATCAATCTGCTCTACCAGTTCTGGCTGCACGCGGAGTGGATCCCGAAACTCGGCTGGCTGGAATATGTGCTCAACACGCCCTCGCATCATCGCGTGCACCACGCCTGCAACGCCGAGTATCTCGACCGCAATTACGGCGGCATCTTCATCGTGTTCGACCGGATGTTCGGCACCTTCGTCGCCGAACGCGACGACCTGCCGTGTCACTACGGCCTGGTGAAGCCGCTGCGCTCCAACAATCCGGTCGTCATCGCGTTTCACGAATGGGCAGCGCTCGGGCGCGATCTCTGGCGATCGCCGACCTGGCGGGGGCGGCTCGCCTGCCTGATCGGCCCGCCGGGTGACGATCCGGCGACGCCGGCCGTCAAATCCGGTGAGCGCCGGGAAGATCGAAAATTGACGTTCGGTTAACGAGGGTGCGGTAATCATCAATGTCTTTACCCCAGTGGTAAACGAAAGGAGCGGCAGGGGATGCAGGCCCCCGATTTGGCCAACGTGCAAGATCGCGGCTTCGTTGAGGTGGCGCGGACGGCGCTCGTAAAGCTGCATGTCCTCGATTGCCTCCGCTGCGCTGTGGTCGTGGCAACATTGCTTTGTGTGCTGGTCACACTCGAGCCGTTCAAGGATCTGACAATCATCGACGATGCTTCGGGCAAGCTGGCCGCCACCTATCTCTGTTTTGCCGTCCTCTCTGCGGCAGGTGTGCTGCTTTCAGCATCGCAAAATGTCCCGGCCTTCAGGACTCTCTGGACGCCCTTGCATCTCTGTTTCCTCGCCTGGATGGCGCTGAATATCCTCTTCTCCGAAAATCCGGCGATCTCGCTGCAGCGATTTGCATTGACCGCGAGCGTCATGTCGCTGGCCATCATGATGCCCCTGCTGCCATCAAGCCTGACCTCCTTCAATCAATGCTTCGCCGTGGCGGCAATCGGACTGCTGCTGCTCTGCTATCTCGGTGTGATTCTGGCGCCCGGCGTTTCAATTCACAATGCGAGGGACGCGGCAGAGCCGGCCCTCGCCGGCGACTGGCGTGGAACTTTCGAGCACAAGAACGTCGCATCGCCCGTGATGGCGATCCTGGTTTATTTTGGGGCCTATCTTATCTCGGCGGGGGCGTTTCTATCCGGACCGACCATCCTCGTCCTTGCCGCCGTCTTCTTGTTCTTTACCGGGGGCAAGACGGCCAGCCTGCTTTGCCTGATCGTCTGGGGGATGGCGTCGGTCGTCTGGGCAACGAAGGGCTTGTGGCAGAAATGCGCGATTTGCTTCGTGCCGTTGCTTCTGATGAATCTGCTGACCGTCGGCAGCGTCGTCAGCCCGCAACTGGCGAAGCTCACCGATGCGCTTCCCATCGATTCGACCTTTACCGGGCGTAGCGAAGTCTGGGAATTCGCGCTGGGCGCGGTTGCCGAAAAGCCCTTCGTCGGCCACGGCTACTCGGCTTTCTGGGACGGCGTCAGAGAGAAGCACACCGAGCAGGGAGCCGAGTGGGTGGCCACAGTCGCTCACAGTCATAACAGCTACCTCGACCTCGCCGTCACCATTGGCCTGCCTGGGTTGCTTCTCGTCGTTTTCATATTCGTATGGGCGCCTCTGAAGAATTTCCAAATGATCCAGAGCCGTGGTGCCAGCCAGCCTTTAGCCCGGTTTTATCTGGTCGTGTGGCTATTCGGGCTTTACTACGCGACGACGGAGACGTTTCTGCTCGATCGGATAAATCCGACGTGGTTCATGTTCGTGGTCGCGGTCGGCGGGTTGCATTTTCTCGCGCGATTTGGCGTGAGATCCTGAACCCGGCTTTCGGGCGGCGCCCGATGACGCGGGACATCCGCGCAGCGTCAATGATTGAGTAACCGTTTTTGTTAAGGCAAACGCGCGCTGCGAAGCTGCCGCGAGTTCATTAACGACGCAGTGCTAATTGGCTTCTGTAGAAGGCCATCTTTGATAAATTGCGGATATGAGCGCAGTCGCTACGGCTGGATTCGCTATGCCTCGCCAGAAGCCGACCACGCCGCCGGTAGGCCGCTTCCCTTGGACAGCGAATTCAGGCGCGAACTGTCCATGGACGTGATCAACCAGTTCACCGGCAAGGAGAGATGAGATGCAGGTCAGATCCGCGCTTCAGATCAATTTGCATCCGCTGGACGTGCGCCATGCGGTCCACACACTTCCGCATCAGCTCGACGTGTGGGGCGATCAGGTCGATCGTATCGTATTCACAGTTGACACCAGGCAGAGCAAGAGCGGCCGCTACAGCGGTCTTGCTTACGAGGAGTACCGCGGACGCCTGTTTGCACTGCTGGAGGCCATCGCGCAGCGGTCGCCGAAGGCGGAGATTTCCGAGGTCGACTATTCGCCGGCGGCGCTCGAGTCCGTGCGGCAGCGCTATTTCTCGACAAGCCGCGTCTATCCGGAAAAGGCCTTCGATGGCGGACCGTTCCATGCCTATTTCCACGGTCTCTCGAAGGCGGACGCGGACTATGTGGTCCACATGGACAGCGACATGCTGTTCGGCGGCGGCAGTCAGGTCTGGCTGGATGAGGCGATCGGCTGGCTGAGCAGGACGCCGGATGCGCTGTTTGCCGGACCACTTCCCGGTCCGCCCCGCGCTGACGGCACACTCGCCGATTTGCATGGGGCTTTCCCGGGGTTGACCGGCTTCCAACCGCCCGAGCGGCTGGAAGCCGCCTACCCGGCTTACCGCTTTCGCAGCGTGAGCACGCGCATCTTCGTTCTTGATCAAAACAAGTTCGATGCATCGGTCGGCGCGCTGGAGCTGGTGCGGCCGAATCTCCGGCGCCGGATCCGCGCAAAATTGTTTCGCCAGTCGCCGCTGACCATGCCGGCCGAGGAGATCATCTCCGCGGCCATGATGCGCAAGGGACTTTCCCGCATCGACTTTCTCGGTTCGGGAGCCGGGCTCTATTCTCTCCATCCACCGTATCGCACGGACACATTCTATCGGGAATTGCCGCACCTGATCGCACGCATCGTGGCCGGTGCGATCCCGGAAGCCCAGCGCGGCGAGTACGATGTCAACTCAAGCATGTTCGACTGGACGGAGGCACTGAGGCAGAAGACCACCGGTCGTCGCCTTGCCCGCGCTGTCCGCGCGCTGCTGTCGAGCTAATCATCGCGGTCGAAAGCTTGCGCCAGCGGCCAACCCACGCCTCGGGTTCATAAATCTGTTCAGGAATGGCGCGCGACGGCCGATGAAGATAGGCTACTGCTTCGCCGTGACGCGATGATGGAGCAGCCAGCTAAGCGCTACAATCGGCAAAGCTGCGACGGCCTGCGATCCAGCGCTACGCCTTTTAGATTCCTATTCGTGGGACGGTTCGATTGAACCCTCAATAGCGGCCATCCCCACCAGCCTGCGGGACAAACGAGAGGGGCCATAAGACGTGACTTTACTCAAGGATCGTGATCAGTGCCCAGCTGCCAAAGTCAGGCTGCTGGAACGCTTCTCCGAATACGGTCAGCAACAATTTGCAAGGTGTCTTGGCTGTCAGTCATCAACGCAAGATAGCTGAGCGAGTGTTCATAGTAGATCCGGAGTGACGTGCTTCGAAACCGAAGCGTGCCTTCGACGAAGTCCTCCCAGACCTCGTAAGGTGGTAGCTCCAGATCATTGTGAGGGTGGGCCGCTAATTCTCGTCTGCGGCGGTCGGACACGGAAGCGACCCCGCCCAGCGGATAGCTCGGTAGGGCCGCCTGCTTCCCGGAGGCCCGGGGCTGGAAGTGTAAGAGCCGGCCCGGTTGGCCAGTTCAGTTTATGCCGGTGCAATGGAAAAGATGACTGCCCAAAGGGGGCACTCCGTTGGGAACCGAGCTGCTTCACAAAGTCGAGACCTCCGAAAGTGTCATCGATTCTCGGCATAGATCGAGCAGGCTAGTTTGGATCCGGGATTTGCTAGTTCCTCCCGGGACTTGGAACCTTTTATTCAAAGGAAATTCCATGCCATCGTCTGTTGAACAGATTGTTTCCGTCTACGTTCGATTGAAAAATAGACCTGCATTGGAAGACATGCGCATGCACCGGCGCCAGCTGCTAACTGATCTCCAAAGCAGGACTGGTGTCGATCCTAGGCAATCGGTTCTGGCTCTGCAGGGGGACCTCAAGCTGATCGAAGCAGGGCTGAGGCAGATTGGACAGGATTAATCGGCGGCAACGGCTGCGACTGTCTTTCACCCGCTCGGATCGAGCGCTTGAACACCGCTAAGAAACATAGCCCGCCGGTCACGCTGGCGGGCCGCCGGGCTTGCAACGCGACGCCCGTGCCATCCCAAAATATTTTTGAACCATTCGCCGCGCCATCCGTCTGACTCTGCGGAGGTAGCACCAATGATGCCAGACCAACTAGCCCGCCAGGAGCAAATCGCAGTTCGTTTGGCGCAATCCAAGCGCTTGCTGAAAGCCGTGAACGATCCCACGACCACAGAGCGCATCGGAAAGCTGATCAGCGACCTTGAGCACGAACAGGCGGAAGAAAAAGAGAAGTAAGCCGCCTCAGGCTGCCCGGTATGTATCCGGATCCGCCCGTCAGCCGCAGCTGTGGTTCTTGGCGTGCAGCGTGGTGCGGTCTCCCATCATCTCTTGCGCATCCGCTCTTTGTGGTACGCCTTCGCGGCTGCGCGGTTCTCTGCATCAGCCCCGCGTCGACGAACTCGCGCGCATCGAGCGCGATCGGCAGCAGATGACGGCGGTCACCGGCTGAGGCGGTAGATCAAGAGGCCCCGCCGGTTCACGCTGGCGGGCCACTCTGCTTAGTTCGCCCGAGTGCTATAATTCGGAGGATCGATTCTTCGAGCAGTCGGTTGGATGGGCATGCGCATCCGCATCTTGATATCGGCAGGTTCGCTGACCCTTGTCAGCCTCCTCATCTCTGCTTGCGCAAATTCAGGTGGCCCCGTATCGCGGTCAGCAATTCGTTCTGGCGCGCCATGGGCCCGAGATCTCAGCGAACCGCCCCCTAGTCGAGAGCCCATCAATGAGGCTGTCCCGCAGACAAAGGCGGCCCTGAATGCCGCGCGCGAGAGAGCTTTACGTTAGTCCGAGCTTTGAGGTGGGTGCCCGGGGCTTCGGTCCCGCGCTCACGCGGCCGGTGCAGACATCGGGCCTATTGCTTTAGCCCGACGGGCTTTTCTTTTGGCTTTTGCGGGCGCGGCAACCTGGGGCCTTTCAGGCCGCTGTTCTTGTGCTCTGGTTGGTTGCTTCGGGCAGAGGAACCTCGCGGACCATCGCCGCTCGAATCTTCGTTGGACGTCCAGAGGGACGGCAGACATCGGAAAATCTCCTCGCCCCCGGGGTTCGTTGCATTAACGCGGAGGGAGCTCCAAAGGTCCTCACCATGCGCCCTTGGTCATCGCGTGTTTCGATACCCCAAGATTGCAAGCTGCGGGTTGGCCCCGCTCAATGTCAGGCCGAGCCCGCCGTTTCACGCGTCTTTGCTAATTGGCGGTGCTGCCGCTCTTGGCCTTGGACGACTGCTTCACAACCGGCTTGGCCGGCGCGGCCGACTTCTTCGACGCATCATCGCCGCGGGCAGTTCCCCACGGATCGACCGGCTTCTGTTCCGGAACATTGTTGAGGGAGCGTTGGTAGGCGCGTTCAGCCCGATCATCGGCCGCTTTCTGCGACGCCGTCTTCTCCTTGGGCTCCTCGCCAGGCCCTAGAACATGGTCCTGCGCCAGCGCGGGACCGGCCATCAGGGCAAGCAAGACGGCGACGGCGATTTTGTGCATCGAGAAACTCCCCGTTCTGCGACGAGCATAACACCGCGCCGATTGTGGTAGCAATGCAGCCGAGCGTGAGTTGGGTATGACGTTGATCGCATGATGCGCGCGCTAGTAGCCCTCAACCGTATTCGTGGCGATCGCGTCCGCGCCGGTATTCCTTGGCGCTGTGGTTCACGGCGCCATGGCTCGTGAAGTGCGCGCCAAGCTGCATGTCCAACGGCTTTCGTCAGTCTCGACGACGGTTTCGCGGTTGACGTTCTCGCGCACAATCTTGATGATCTCGTTGAGCGTCACGGCATCGATATTGGAGCTGCGGGCCGCGCCGCCGCGATCCACAAGCGCTACGGCCGATGCATGTCTCGTCGATTTCCGCGGTGGCACCAGAACCGCCCATGGGCGCAAGCTTCCCGCGGGCATGACTGACGCCATACTGTTTGGAATTTTACGAAGGTTCTCGGACGAGCCTGCGCCATCGATCCAGAAGCAGCACTAGTCCCCGATATCAGTCGTCTCGACTTCAATCGTTGATCGAAACGCCAAGCGCTCAGAAAACAGTTCTGTTGCTTACCCGACGGGCGAAGCAGCGAACGCAAAGTCCAATAACTATTTGATTTTGCTGGCGCACCCGACACGATTCGAACGTGTGACCTTTGCCTTCGGAGGGCAACGCTCTATCCAGCTGAGCTACGGGTGCAGCGAGGGTTCATGTAGCCGATTGGCGAGGGGTGGGCAACCGGTCTCGCCGCGACAATCGCCGCGCTTAGGCCGATTTGCGCGGGGCCAGGCCAGGAACTTGACGACCAACCGGAGCGCTGACCGGCACATTGTCCCGGCCGAGGCCTGCGAATTCGGCCAGAATCCGCTCGGAGCAGACGACACGGTTGCGGCCGAGCCGCTTGGCGGCATAGAGCGCCTGGTCGGCCGCACCCAGCAGCCGGTCGGGGGCGCCGTCGGCCTCGCCGGGGATGTGACTGGCGACGCCGACACTGAGGGTCACGTGGTTGCCGGCCCCATGGGCGCCATGGGCGATCCGTAACGCCATCACGGCACCGCGGATCTCCTCGGCGATGGCGCAGGCATCGTCGCAGCCCAGGTCGGGCAGGATCAGCGCAAATTCCTCGCCGCCATAGCGGCTGGCGAGGTCAAGCGGGCGCACCGCGTGGTGGCTGACGACGCGCGCGACCTCGCGCAGGCATTCGTCGCCGGACTGGTGGCCGTGCTCGTCGTTGAACAGCTTGAAATGATCGACGTCGACGAACAGCAGCGCCAACGGCTTCTGCGTCCGCTGCGCGCGCGCCCATTCGGTCATCAGCATCTGGTCGAAGGAGCGGCGGTTCGACAGCCCGGTCAGCCCGTCCTTGGTGGCGAGCTCCTTCAGCGCCATCTCGGCGCGCTTCTGGTCGGTGAGGTCGCGCAGCGTCTCCACCACGGCGATCAGATGGCCGGCCTCGTCATGGATTGGGCCTGCGTCGATCGCGAGATAGAGCTGGCTGCCGAGCTTCGGCATCACGCACCAGTTCTCCGCGCTGAAGCCGAGTCCGTTGTGGCCGCGTGCGGCGTACTCCGAATAGAATTCCGGTAGCTGTTCGGGCCGGTCGAGTGCGACCAGATCGGCAAGGCAAGGGCGCTTGGTCTCATAGAAGGCCTGCCAGTGCTTGCTGGTGCCGATTACCTCGGAGGCGGCAACGCCGGTCAGCCGCTCGCATGCCCGGTTCCAGATCACGACGCGGCGCTTCGGGTCGATCACGAAGGTCGGCACCACCAGATGCTGCATCAGCCGCACCGCGTAGGAATCCGCCACGTCGACGGTCTTTGCAGGAATCTTTCCAGCGAGGGTCTTGATGAGTTTTACCATCTCAGGCCACCGCCGCGACGGGCATGGCGTCGCCCGGGCCGAACAGCCCGCGCACTTCCGCCGCCGGCTTCGGCTTGCTGAACAGATAGCCCTGCATCTCCGTGCAGCCGAGCGCGCGCAGCATCTCGCGCTGGGCTTCAGTCTCGACGCCTTCGGCAACCGTGGTCATGTTGCTGGCGGAGGCGATGTTCACCACCGCCTGCACGATCACGGGTGACCCGCCGGAATCGGCGATGTCGGCGACAAAGCAGCGGTCGATCTTGATCTTGTCGAACGGGAAGCGCTTCAGATAGCTCAGCGAGGAATAGCCGGTGCCGAAATCGTCGAGCGCGATGCGCACGCCGATCGAGCGAAGCTGGTGCAGGATCGAGAGGGCCGCTTCGTCGTCGCGGATCAGCACGGCCTCGGTGATCTCGAGCTCGAGCCGCCGCGGCTCAAGCCCGGAGGCGGCCAGCGCACCCGCGATCCGCAGCGCCAGCGTGTCGCATTTGAGCTGCACCGGCGAGACGTTGACGGCGATGCGCACATGGGCGGGCCAGGTCGCGGCTTCGTTGCAGGCCGTGCGCAGCACCCAATCACCGAGCTCGTTGATCAGGCCGGTGTCTTCGGCGATCGGAATGAATTCGGCCGGCGAGACCATGCCGCGTTCGGGATGGCGCCAGCGCAGCAGCGCTTCGCAGCCGGAGACCTCGCCCGAATGCAGATTGACCAGCGGCTGGTAGTGGATCTCGAAGCCGCCGTCGATCAGCGCCTGCCGCAGATCCTGCTCCAGGGTGAGGCGGGCCTTGGCGCTCGCATCCATCTCCGGCACGAAGAAGCGGTAGGTGCGCCGCCCCTCCGCCTTGGCGCCGTACATTGCGAGGTCGGCATTCTTGATGAGCTGGTCGAGATCGGCGCCGTCCTGCGGCGCCAGCGCGATGCCGATGCTGGCATCGGTGGAGAGCTGATGGCCGAGGCAGTGAAAGGGGCGGCGGATCGCTTCATGGATCTGCGTCACGAAGGCCAGCACGTCGGCGGACGATTCGATTTTGGTCTGGATCACCGCGAACTCGTCGCCGCCGAGCCGCGCGATCAGATCACCCGGCTTGAGGCAGGCGCGGATGCGGCCCGCGATCGCCTTCAGCAACTCGTCGCCGACATGGTGGCCGAGCGAATCGTTTATGCCCTTGAACTCGTCGACGTCGATGTAGAGCAGTGCGAACTGTTCGCTGCCGGCGACCTTCTCCAGCTCGCGCTCGATCTGCGCGCGGAACAGCGTGCGGTTCGGCAGGTCGGTCAGCGCATCGTAATGCGCCATATGCGCGATCTTGTCATGGGCGCGCCGCCGCTCGGTGACATCCTCGACGACATTGATGAGGTAGCGCGGCTCGCCGGAGGAGTCGCGGATGCCGATCCGGGTCGAGGTGATGTAGCGCAGTCCCATGGTCTGGCTCGGCCAGGCATGTTCGTCCTTGGACAATCCTTCGATTGTCTGCAGCGCCTTGCTGTCGTCTTCAGTGACGACCCTGGCGGTGTCGACCGGGTAGATGTCGAAGGGGGTCTTGCCGACGATGGCTTCGCGCGATTGGCCGAATTGCTCTGCAGCGGTGCTGTTGATCAGCAGATATTGCCGTGTCCGGGCGTCCTTCACCGTGATCTGCGACGGGATGTGATCGATGATCTCGCGGAGGAACGTGTAGTTGCGATCGCGCTCCTGTTCCAGATTGAGCCGTTCGGTGATTTCCTCGATCGTGGCGACCCATCCGCCCTGCGCGAGCGGCGTGTTGATGACCTGAAAGGCGCGGCCGTTGGGCAATTGATGGGTTTTTGCGGCGACCTTGCCTTCGGCGACGCCCCTCATGACGTCGGCGCAAAACGCCTCGACATCGCCGCTGAACGCGTTGCGCTCCTTGCGGTGGTGCATCGCTTCGGTGATGTGACAGCCGGGCTTGATGACGTCGTGCGAAAGGCCGAACATGTCGGCATAGCGGCGGTTGCAGGTGACGATGTATCCGGCGGCGTCGTACAGGATCAGTCCTTGCGACATATTGTTGAGGGCGGTGTCGAGCCGCAGTCGCTCCGCTTCCAGCCGCTGCTGGGCTTCGCGGTTCTGCCGGTTGATCTGACGGATGATCATGAAGAGCATCAGCGCGATCACCGCCGCGGAGAGCGTCGCGGTGGTCACCATGAAGCCGGTCTGCTGCCGCCAGTCGGCGAGCGCGGCCGACATGGTATTGGTCGCGACGATGACCAGCGGGAAATGCGTGAGCGACGCGGCCGAGCCGAGCCGCTCCTCTCCGTCAACGGGACTCTTGACGCGAAGCGTGTGCTGGCCGCCCCGGGCCAGCACCTTCTGCATCAGCGGCGCGTTCTTGTAGTTGGTTCCGATCAGGGATTCGACATGCGGGTAGCGCGCCAACATGACGCCTTCGCGATCGAACAGCGAGATGGCGGCGCCTTCGGCCAGCGCGACCGACGCGAAATAGCGTTGGTAGCTGTCGGGATCGATCCGCCGGACCAGTGCGCCGACGAAAGTACCGTCCGGCAGGCTCAGCCGTCGCGCCACGATCGTGGTCCATTTGCCGTTCAGGAAGCTGCGCACGGATTCCAGCAGCACCGGTTCCGACATTGGATTCGATTTGAAGGTCTGGAAGTAGGCGCGCGAAGACACGTTGATCTTGGGAAGTGGCTGGGCGCGCGACCAGGAGATCAGGTTGCCGTCGGCATCGTAGACCGCGATGTCGCCGAGATAGGAGACCGCGCTGATCTTGCCCCTGAGCATACGGTGGGCCTCAAGCCCCGACATGCGCTCGCGGAACATCTGCGGCGAGGTGATCTCCGGCAGGTGCATCTGCCCGATCAAATCGGCGGCGACGACATCGGAATCTTCAAACTGCTGATCGAAGTGCCGTGCGATCAGCTGCACGGTGTTTTCCAGCTCTCGCTCGCGGTTGGTGAGCGTCTTCTCGCGAAACTCGCCAACGGCCATCGCGGTCACGGCGAAAATGCCGGCGACCAGCAGCGCGCCCGAGAGTGTCAGCCACAGCACGGGGCCGCGCCGCATGACAGCGTCCCAGCCGCTTCGCGCGGCCGAGAATATCGCAGCTGCCATCCCTGAAAAAATCTGGCGCATCCCACTCCCCTGGACGACCAGAAATACTACGGACAGATGGCGCAATGCTTAGGAAAGCCGGTTACTCATGGCTTAAACCGGTTGCGGATTTATACGGATATCCACCCACGCGGGAACCGCGCAGCATCACGCCACGGTTGTACGTCGCCTGCACGGCGCGCTGCGCCGCATCGTTAATCGAGGCTTAATGCGAGGCGCCCGCGCTCTTGTGGCCGCCGCCATTGCGCAGCCGCCCAACCACGCCGGTCGGGAAGAAATAGACGCTGGCAATGAAGAGCAGCCCGAGCCAGAGCAGCCAGCGGTCGGGATGGAGCAGGCCCGGCAGCAACGGTAGACCGGCTTCAGACGCTGCCTTGGAGGCAACGCCCATCAGCGATTGCAGATAGTTCTGGGCGAGGATGAAGATGGTGGCACCGATGATCGCGCCGTAGATCGTGCCCATGCCGCCGATCACCACCATCAAGAGAATGTCCAGCATGATGGAGAAGCTCAGCGAGGTGTCCGGGCCGGCGTAGCGCAGCCACAGCGCGTTGAGGATGCCGGCGCCGGCGGCAACGAGGGCAGCGAGGCAGTTGGCATAGGTCAAATGGAACACGGTGCGGAAGCCGAGCGCCTCGGCGCGAAAGCGGTTCTCGCGGATCGCCTGCAGCACGCGCCCGAACGGCGAGTTCACCACACGCAGCAGCGCGAGGATCATCAGGGCCGAGACGGCGAACACCAGGTAGAAGGTCAGGATGCGGCCGTTGATCTCGAAGCCGAACAGACTCTTCGAAACCAGCACCGTGCCGGGACGGAGCAGCTCAGGCAGCTGGAAGCTGCGCCCGTCTTCGCCGCCCGTGAGCCAGGACAGTTGCGAGGCCAACACCTGGAAGGCGGAGGCAACTGCGAGCGTGATCATGGCAAAGAAGATCGCGGCAACCCGTAGCGAGAACAGGCCGATCGCAAGCGCGAGCAGTGCCGCGAGCGGCAGGCCGACGACGATGCCGGTGGCGACCGCGGCCCAGTTCGGGCCCATGCCGTACAGCGCAATCGCGATCGCATAGCTGCCGATGCCGTAGAACATCGTATGCGCGAACGACACCGAGCCGGTATAGCCGAGCAGCAAATCGTAGGACGCCACCAGCGCGGCGAACACGCAGATCTTGGCCGCGACGTTCAGCGCTTTTGCACCTGGGAACAGGAACGGCGTCGCCGCCAGCGCCAGGATGATAACGACGAGAACGAGCGTGAGCACGCGGCTCCGCGGCGGATCGCCCGAGAGAAGCATCATCGGCTGGTCACCGCATAGAGGCCGCGCGGCCGCCACATCAGAATGGCGACCATCAGCAGGATGTTGGAGACGAGGGCGAGTTTCGGCACCAGGAAGCCGCCGTAATTGGCGACCAAGGCCACCAGGATCGCGCCGATGAAGCAGCCGCCGATCGATCCGAGCCCGCCGATGATGACGACGACGAAAATCAAGACCGTAAGCTCGTCGCTCATGGAGGCGTGGACCTGCTCGCGATAGAGCGCCCACATCACGCCGCCGAGGCCGGCCAGCGCCGAGCCCGTCATGAACACGCCGAGGAACAGGCGGCGGATGCGATAACCGAGCGCCTCGACCATCTCGCGGTTCTCGACGCCCGCGCGGATCAGCAGGCCGAGCTTGGTGCGGTTGAGCACGAGCTGGATCGCGATGAACACGGCAAGCCCGATCAGCGTCGCCAGCACGCGGTATTTCGCGATCGCGACGTCACCAAGGATGAAAGAGCCGCGCAGCGAGGTCGGCAGCGGCATCGGGATGATCTGCGGTCCCCACAGCGCATAGAGCGTCTGTTCTGCGACAATGAGACCGCCTGTCGTCATCAGGATCTGCTTCAGATGCTGGCCGTACACAGGAAGGATCAGCACGCGCTCGACGACCAGGCCGAGCGCGCCGGATACCGCCATCGACAGCAGCGCCGCGGGCGCCAGCACCGCAAGGTTCACCCAGAGCGAATCCGCCTGCACGGAGGCTGCGAACGGCGCGAATACCAGCGTTGCGATGTAGGCGCCGACTGCGATGAAGGCGCCGTGGCCGAAATTCAGCACGTCCATCAGGCCGAACACCAGCGTCAAGCCAGAGGCCATGATGAAGATCATCATACCCATCGCGAGGCTTGCCGCGGTCAGCGTCAGCCAGGTTGAGGGCGAGCCGATCAGGGGGATCGTGACAAGCGCGAGCGCGATCGGCAGCAGGATCGGCGCGATGTCGCGCTTCGGCTTGGGCAGCGGATCGGTTGCGGCGAGTTCAGTCACTGATGCGCCTCCAGGCTCAGGCCGAGCAGCCGCTCCTGCAGCGGCACGTCAGAGGCCAAGGCCGCCATCTCGCCGCGGTGGACGATGGTGCCGTTGTCCATCACCAGCACGTTGTCACCGAGCTCGCGGGCGGCAAAGAAATTCTGTTCGACCAGCAGGATCGTCGCACCCTTGCGCTTGATCTCCTTCAGGCACTCGATCAGCGCCATCACGATGGCGGGCGCCAGCCCCTTGGTCGGCTCATCGATCAGCAAGAGCTTGCGCGGCTCGATGATCGCGCGCGCGATCGACAACATCTGCTTCTGTCCGCCCGAGAGGCTTCCCGCGCGCGACAGCCAGAATCGGCGCAGCGCCGGGAAGAAGCCAAAGATCCATTCCAGCTGCTTGTCGTCCATCGGCCCGTCGCGAGCGGCGAGGACCAGATTTTCTTTCACGGTCAGATCTGAGAACACCGCCATGCTCTCCGGCACGTAGCTGACGCCGCGTTGTGCGATGTCGGGCGTGGCGCGACTCTCGATGCGCTCGCCGCCGAGCGTGATCTCGCCGGAAGAGGCCGGCCACAGGCCCATGATGGTGCGCAGCGTCGTGGTCTTGCCGGCGCCGTTGCGGCCGAGCAGCATCGTGACCTGCCCCTGCGGGGCGGCGAGGTCGATGCCCTGGAGAATGTGATAGCGGCCGATATGGGTGTGCACGCCGGAGAGTTTGAGCAGATCGGTCATGCGGCACCCTCGGCAACTTTCCTGGGTGCGACGCCGAGATAGGCTTCCTGCACGATCGGCGAAGCGATCACCTCGGCCGGCGGGCCATCTGCAACAAGTTGCCCGTTATGCAGCACGATAATGCGATCGGCGAGCGAGCGCACCACCTCCATCTTGTGCTCGACCAGCAGGATGATCTTGCTCTTGTCCTGCTTCAGCTGCGCGATCAGGTTCAGCACGACCGGCACCTCGTCGATGCTCATGCCCGCGGTCGGCTCGTCGAACATGAAGACTTTTGGTTCGAGCGCGATCATCAGCGCGACCTCGAGCTTGCGCTGGTCGCCATGCGACAGCGCGGTCGCGGCCACGCCGCGGCGATTGCCGAGCGCGACCTGGTCGAGGATGCCATCGGCGCGCGCGATCAGATCGCGCCGCACCATCCAGGGCCGCAGCATGTCGTAATGCGTACCGCTGGCCGCCTGCACCGCGAGGCGGACGTTCTCTTCCACGGACAGGTTCGGGAAGAGATTGGTGAGCTGGAAGGCGCGTCCGAGACCCGCACGGGTCCGCAGCGGTGCGGAGTGCCCCGTGATGTCGGTGCCGTCGAACAGGATGTTGCCGCTGGAAGCACGCAGCTGACCCGAGATCAGGTTGAAATAAGTGGTCTTGCCGGCGCCGTTCGGCCCGACAATGGCGGTGAGCTCGCCCGGGCGAAACGTGCAGGTGACGTTGTTGACCGCGACGTGGCCGCCGAAGCGGATGGTGAGGTCGCGGGTTTCGAGAGTCAGCGTCATTGGTTTGGTAAAATGATGAGAGGAGAATGTTTCCGCGATCACGCTGCGCTCCCTCTCCCGCTTGCGGGGGAGGGCTGGGGTGGGGGTGCCTCCACAGGCGAGAACCCCCAAGAGGACAAAACCCTCTCCCGGCCTCCCCCGCAAGCGGGGGAGGTGAAGCAAGAAAGCTCAGCGCTTGTTCTTGATCGGAACGTCCATGTCCTCGATCTTCAGCTCGCGCACCGGTTCGAGCACGGCCCAGGCGACGTTCGGATCGACCTTGACCTTGAAGTGATACATGCTCTGCAGCGCCTGATGGTCCTCCTTGCGAAACACCATCTTGCCCTTCGGCGTGTCGAACTCCAGGCCTTCCATCGCCGTGATCAGCTTCTCGGTGTCGGTCGACTTCGCCTTGGTGACGGCGGCGACGACCGACATCGCGGCGGCAAAGCCACCTGCGGTGAAGAAGTCCGGCGGCGCGTTGAAGCGCTTCTGGTGCTCGGCGACGAGCCAGTCGTTCACCGGGTTCTTCGGAATGTCGTAGTAGTAATAGGTCGCGCCTTCCATGCCCGGCATGCCCTTATAGGCCGCGAGCGCCGGCAGGATGTTGCCGCCGGTGGAGAGCTCGATGCCGTAGCGCTTCGGATCCATGTCCTGAAGCTTGGACGGCGGGTTGCCGGCGCCGGCCCAGATCATCCAGATGATCTTGCGGCCTGGCTTGTCCTTCAGCGCGTCGAACAGGCGCTGCGCGATGGCGGTGAAGTCGGTCGTGTTGGCGGGTGCATATTCCTCGGTCGCGAGCGTCGCGCCGGTCTTGGCGAGCGCTTCCCTGAAAGCGGCAACGCCGTCGCGGCCGAAGGCGTTATCCTGCGCCAGCGTGGCCACGGTCACGCCCTGCTTGCCGATCGCGACCGCGTTCGAGATCGCGTCCTGCGACGAATTGCGCCCGGTGCGGAAGATGTAGCGATTCCACTTCTCGCCGGTAATCTGGTCCGCGACTGCGGGCTCGACGATCAGGATCTTCTTGTTTTCCTCGGCGACGGGGAGAATGGCCAGTGCCGCGGCCGACGAGGTCGTGCCGATCGCGATGTCGGCCTTGTCGTCCTGATAGGCTTCCGCGAGCGCGGCCTTCGACAGGTCCGGCTTGCCCTGGTCGTCCTTGGTGATGATGACGATCTTGCGGCCGTCGAGCATCATCGTGCCCTTGGTGGCGTATTCAAAGCCCATCTGCAGGCCGGTCTCGGTCTGCTTGGCATAGGCTTCCAGCGGGCCGGTCTTGCCGTAGATCAGCGCGACCTTGAGATCGTCTGCGTGTGCGGAGGTGCTCGCTGCCAAGCCGAGGACGGCTGCTGTGAGAATGAGTGATCGACGCACGATGGTCCCTCCCTGTTCAACTATCTTGAGCAACAGCGATTTGCACAACGGTGCGAACATTGCAATTCCACCTTCCGGCGGTGCTTGCGACGAGCTTGTGTGACACTGCCTTGACGCGCCCGCAACGGATTGCGGCTGCCGAAGAAATCGGCAGGCACAAGCGTTGATGTCACCCTTGGATCGGGTCGCTCTGGCTTTGCAAATTAAAGGTGAAGGCGCGAGCCCCCACCGCCGATACCTGCTCGCCCGCGATTTATCTCCCGTCACCCAGAGGTGCCGGAGCGTAGCGTAGGCCTCGAAGGGCGACGGGCCCGGCAGACAGCTCGGCCGTTCATCCTTCGAGGCTCTGCCCACGATGCTTCGCATCGCGGGCCTCGCACCTCAGGATGACGGAACGATCAGCTGACGCGTGATCGAGGAAGACGCCCCTACCGCCGATACCCGCTCGCCCGCGAATAGCCCTGGCGGTTCTGCTGCATCGGGCGGGCGGAGACGCTGGCGCGGGATTCGCTCGAGGCAGGCGTGGCGAGCTTCAGCTCCTCCAGGAAGATCGGGCGGGCGAAATAATAGCCCTGCGCGTAGCGGATCTTGGTCGCGGCCTGGAGGTAGGCGAGCTCCTCGTAGGATTCGAGGCCTTCGGCGATCACCGTCATGCCCAGCGCTTCGCTCAAGGATTCGATCGCGCGCAAGATGCCCTGGCTGCGCGGGCGCTTATGGATGTCGGTGATGAAGGAGCGGTCGATCTTGATCTCGTCGGCGGTGATGTCGGCGAGCGCCGACAGCGACGAATAGCCGGTGCCGAAATCGTCGATCGAGATGCCGACGCCGAGCTTGCGGAACATCGGCAGGATTTCCGACTGGAAATGACTCTCGGCGACGAAGGCGTCTTCCGTCACCTCGATCATGAAGCGCTGGGGAAAGCCGGTGTCGTCAAGCGCCTGCGCAAAGCTGCGCATGAACTCTGGCTTGCCGGCCTGCTTGGCGGCGACGTTGATGCTGATGGAGGCTTCCGCACCGAACGTGTCGTTGATCAGGTCGATCGACTTGACGATCTCGGCCAGCACGAGATGGGTCAGCTCGTCGATCAGCCCGAGCTCGCTTGCGAGGTTGATGAATGAGCCCGGCGCCTGGATCACGCCCTCGTCGTCGCGCAGGCGCACCAGCGCCTCGATGCCCGTCACGGCCTGGGTGCGGATATCAACCTTGGACTGGAAGGCGCAGCAGAAGCGCTTTTCGAGAATCGCGAGCCGCAGCGACTGCTCGATCTTCATCCGCGCCAGTGCCTCGCGCTCCATGCCGGCATCGAAGAAGGCGGCGGACCCCTTGCCGTTGTTCTTGATGCGGTACATCGCGATGTCGGCGTTCTGGCGTAGCGTCTCGAAGCTGCGGCCATGATCGGGATAGAGGCTGACGCCGACGGAGGTCGAGGCGAAGACTTCCGAATTGTCGATGAAGAACGGCGCGGTCAGCCGCTCCAGCATCGATTGCATGAATTCGGCGACCTCTTCCTGGCTCCGGATCGGCGAGAGCAGCAGCAGGAATTCGTCGCCGGAGATGCGCGACAGCATGTCGGATTCGCGCAGGTCGCGGCCGAGCCGCTTCGACAGCTCGACCAGCAGCGCGTCGCCGACGGTGTGGCCGTAATAGTCGTTGATGTGCTTGAAATTGTCGACGTCGAGAAAGGCGAGTGCAAAACGCTCACCGCGATCGCCTGCGAGCAGGCTGTTGGCGCGATGCTCGATCACACGCCGCGAGGGCAGCCCGGTCAGCTCGTCGAAATAGGCCGAGCGAAACAGCTGGTCCTCGAAATTCTTCTGCTCGGTGATATCGGCCGAGGCCGAGATCAAGAGCTCGCGGCCGGCGAGCTGGACCGGCCGATGGGTCGTCAGCAGCACCTGGCGTGCGGCGCCGTCCTGGAGCGCTTCTTCGGAGGTGACGGGGTGTCCGGCCCTCAGCGCGCGCTCGCAGGCTTCGCGGCGCTGCGCGAGGTCGGGCGATGGGCAGCTGCCATCCATGCCGAGCTGGGCGGCCGCGACATCGTTAACCAGGAGAAGCTTGCCTTGCGCGTCCTGCACGGTCAGGCCGGCAGGCAGCATTCTAACGATTTCCTTGAGAAATCCGAGTTCAGCTTCACTCGCGCCGTTATGTGCATTGTCGTTCATAGAATTCATGAATCTTGTTGTTTCAGCGCGCCTTTGCAATGCACGCGATCATGCGCAGTTCCCTCTTAGGTTTGGTTAAGGGGTCCGCAGAAATACGGGGGTGTTTTGGGAGAAACTTGTGGCGTCGCGAGGCGCGCCGCCGATCGTCATTAACAGAAAGTCAACGGCGCTTGCGAAAGCGTGAGCGCGGCGCGCGATCCGGTTTCGCTTTTGCTGCGGCTATTCGCCGATCACTCGCTCTTGGGAATGCGACATTGCATGATGCAATGCAGCCCGGTCTTCAAATACGAAACCTCGGTCTTGCCGTCGAAGGCGGATAACGCCGACTTCAGCAGCTTGGTGCCGAAACCGGGCTCCGAGACCTTGTCGACGCTCGGTCCTCCGGTTTCGTCCCACGTGACGGTCAGGCGATCGTCGCTCACGGTCCATGACACCTGCAGCAATCCGCGCGGTGAGGAAAACGCGCCGTATTTGCCGGCGTTGGTGGCGAGTTCGTGAAACATCAGTGACAGCGTCACCGCAAGCTTCGGCGGCAGGAACAGCCGGTCGCCGTTGAGTGTAAAGCGGACATGGCCGTAAGGGCCGAGCTCGGAGATCAGGAGATCGCGGATGTCGCAGCCCGCTTTATCGATCCGCGAGATCAAATCGTCGGTCGCGGCCAGCGAGCGCAGCCGCGGGTCGATGCGGGCCCAGACCTGCGGTTGGTCATGCAGCACCTGGTGCAGCACGGCGTGCACGGTCGACAGCTTGTTCTTCAGCCGGTGCTGGAGCTCGTCGACCAGGACCTTGCGATAGTCTTCTTCCTCGATCAGGCGCTTGGAGATCCGGCGCTGCTCCGCCAGCATCGTGCGATAATGCTCGACACCCCAGATGGTCAGCGCGGAGACGCCCCAATAGAGCGTGAGCAGGGCGAACCGCGCGCGATCGGCAAAGGCATCGCCGAAATTGACGACGACACCGAGTACGCCGCCGATCAGCGCCGTCACGACGCCGATCCGCAAGCCTCCGAAGGCGGCAGCAAAGAACACCGCCGGAAAGTACGGCGTGAAGTAGACGTCGGGCCGCACATGCGCGAGCCCCCATCGCGCCAGGGTCGCGACCAGCACGCAGGCCACCGCGAACGCAATGCTCAGGCTGAGCGATGGCGGTGCCACGCCCTGCCAGCCTTTGCGGAATTCGTCGATCAGCTTCCCCATGCGCAGCCCGGTTGCGATAGACGTCCGAAAATCGAGAGACGGGCCATGATGTTACGCATCTCGCATGCGCAAGCAAAGCTTGCCTTGTCGGGACCCGGCAGGAATAGTGATTGTTGCGGCGCCGATTGTCGTCGTGACGTCATCGATCGGTGTCCGCCATTTGGCTTCAAATCATTCGAAATCGGGGAAATTCCATGGGCAGGCTTGACGGCAAGGTTGCGGTGATCACGGGTGCGACGAGCGGGATCGGATTGCGTACCGCGGAAGTCTTCGTTGCCGAAGGTGCCAAAATTGTGATCGCGGGCCGCCGTATACCGGAAGGCGAGGCGCTGGCGAAGCAGCTCGGCGCTTCCTGCGTTTTCCGCCAGACGGATGTGACTGTCGAAGCGCAGATGCAGGCACTGATTGCGCTCGCGGTGGAAAAATTCGGCCGGATCGACTGCCTCTTCAACAATGCCGGCGGCCCGGCGCAGACCGGCGGCATCGAAGGCCTCGAGGTCGAGCGCTTCGATGCGGCGATGGCGACCCTGGTGCGCAGTGTCATGCTCGGCATGAAGCACGCTGCGCCCTACATGAAGAAGCTGGGATCGGGCAGCATCATCAACAATGGCAGCATTGCAGGCCGTCTTGCCGGCTTCTCCTCCTCGGTCGCGTATGGTGCGGCCAAGGCAGCGGTGATCCATCTCACCAAATGCGTGGCGATGGAGCTCGGCGAGTCCAATGTGCGCGTCAATTCGATCTCGCCCGGCGCGATCGCAACCGGCATCTTTGGCAAGGCGCTGGGGCTCTCGACGGAAGACGCCGAGAAGACGCCGGCGGTGATGCGCAATGTCTATAAGACCGCACAGCCGATTCCGCGCGCCGGCATCCCCGACGACATCGCCCACGCCGCAGTATTTTTGGCGAGCGACGAATCCAGCTTCATCAACGGCCACGACCTCGTCATCGACGGCGCCATCACCGGCGGCCGCAACTGGAGCCAGCAGCAGCAGGGCTATGTCGCCCTGCGCAAGGCGTTCGATGGGGGGGCGTAGCGGCGAGAGACGGTGCCGTAGGGTGGGCAAAGGCGCGCTCTTCGCGCGCCGTGCCCACCAACGATGTTCAAATGTGGAGAGACATGGTGGGCACGCTTCGCTTTGCCCACCCTACGAGAGCGGTGCTCAAACCGCCTTCACCCTGACCTTCAACCCATCCTTCGGCTTCGGGATCGGCCACATCTGCCAGTCCGGCTTGTAGCCGGGCTCCAGCGACACCTCGATGTTCTGCAGGAAGTGCCGGGCAAAACATTTCGCCTGCATGTAAGCGAAGTGCAGGCCGAGGCACATATGCGCGCCGCCGCCGAACGGCACCCAGGCGAAGCGGTGGCGGTTGCGCTGGGCCTCCTCGGTGAAGCGCAGGGGATCGAAGCGATCGGGTTCCGGCCAGATGTCCTTCATGTGGTGTGTAAAGAGCGGATTGACGCCGACTGCCGTGCCGGCGGGGATCGTATAGCCCTTGAAGGTGAAATCGCGCATCGCGCGGCGCGGCATCGAGGGCACCGGCGGCTTGATCCGCAGCGCTTCCTTGAACGCCATCTCCGTCAACGGCATCTTTTCGAGATCGTCGAAGCTGCTCGGCGCGCCCGGCGCGAGCCCGAGCGCGAGAACTTCCGCGCGCAGCCTGCTCTGCCAGTCCGGATTGGCGGCGAGCTCGCCGATGAAGGACGTCAGCGACGAGGTCAGCGTGTCGTGCGCCGCCATCATCAGGAAGCTCATGTGGTCGATGATGTCCTGGTCGGACAGGAGCGCGCCATCCTCATGGGTGGCTCGGCAGAGGTGCGAGAACAGATCATCGCCGCCGTGATTGCCGCGGCGGAGCGGGATCTGCTCGCGGAAATAGGCGATGATGCGTTTGCGTCCCCTCACGCCGGCCGCCATCTGCGTGCCGGGCAGGGGACGGCGGATCGGGGCGACCGCAGCGGCGACCATGTCGACGAAGGCGCGGTTGATCTCGTCGACCTCGGGCCCGATGTCTGCGCCGAGGAACGACGCTGCGGCAAGATCCAGCGTGAGCTGTTTCATCGCCGGATAGAGCTGCATCTCGCCGGGCTTGGCCTTCCACCGCGCGACGCGCGCCGAAATGCCGCGGTCGAGATCGCTGAGATAGGATTTCATCGGTCCTGACTTGAACGCGACCGAGAGCGCCCTGCGATGCAGCCGGTGCTCGTCGAAATCCAGCAGCATCAATCCGCGCGGAAACAGCAAGCCGAGCACCTTGCTCCAGCCATGGGTCGACGAAAACAGCTTTTGCTGGTCGAACAGCACGAGCTCATTCGCTTCAGGTCCGAGCAGCACGATGTTGGTCTCGCCGAAAATGTGGGTGCGATAGACGAGCCCGTACTTGTCGCCGTTCCTCTCGATATGCCCCTTGGGGTCGGCGAGCACCTTGAAGGTCATGCCGACGATCGGCCAGCCTTCGTCGCCCGGGATGTGCGTCAGCTGATTGCGCTTGGGCGCGGTGTACTCAAGCTCAGACGAGGCCACATTCTGCATCGACATGACGAATGCTCCGGTTGGCTGACCGACAGGAATCGCGCGACCGCGGCAACAATACGGCCTGCGTCAGGCTGACCGTCATCAGCATAGCACAGGTCGGGATGTCCTGCTTGTGAACGTCGTTACAAGCGTAGCCCTGAGCCCTACCGCTTGGCCGCTTCCTTCTGCAAATCCGGCGCGTTGACGGCGGGAATGGCGACGCGGCCGGGGCCGGTCACCTTCAGCGCCTCTGCAGCTTTCTCGTTCTGCATGATCTTGGCCATCACGGCCTGACCGGCGCGCTCGAAGATCGCGCGGTTCTCGATCACGAATTTTTGCGACTTGCGCAGGCCATCGACGTAGCCGTTGATCTCCGGCACGACGTAGCGTGCGACCATGTCCCAGCTCCGGCGCGTGGCTTCCGGATTGGCCCAGTCGTGCACGAAGCCGATGACGGCGCCGACGCCGCCGGACACGTCCATCACGTTCTTGATGGTTTTGACGAGATCGTCGGGCGTGCCGATGGTCGAGGCCGCGCCCTCGACGAAGGCGGTCTTGTCCACGGCCTCATCGGGCGAGGAGAATGCCGTGAGGCCCGGCCGCTGCAGCGTGCCGACATTATATTCGTTGTGCCAGCGCATCAGCCCGGCACCGGCTTCCTTGCGCGCCTGCTCGCGGCTCTCGGCGATGTGGAAGCTCAGCAGCACGCGCCAGTCGGCGCGGCTGACCGTGGTGCCGTGCTTCTTGGCGGCATCCTCGGCGAACTGCCATTGCTGTTGCAGCGACATCAGGCCCTGCGTCGTCATCGAACCCAGCGAGATGATGCCGATGCCGTATTTGCCGGCGAGTGTCATGCCCGACGGCGAGATCTGCGACGCCACCACGAACGGCATCTCCTCCTGCAGCGGCAGGATCTGCAGCGCGGCGTCGTTCATGGTGAACCAGTCGCTCTTGGCGGTGACGCGCTCGCCGTTGAAGAGACGGCGGATAACGCCGATCGCCTCGTCCTGACGGTCGCGCTGCGTCATCGGGTCGATGCCGAGCGTGTGCGCGTCGGAAGCCAGCGCGCCGGGGCCGGAGCCGAAGATGGCGCGGCCGCCGGTCATGTGGTCGAGCTGCACCATGCGCTGGGCCACGTTGAAGGGATGGTGATAGGGCAGCGACACCACGCCGGTGCCGAGCTTGATCCGCTTGGTGCGCTCACCGGCCGCAGCCAGAAACATCTCGGGCGAGGCGATCATCTCCCAGCCGGAGGAATGATGCTCGCCACACCAGAACTCGTCGTAACCGAGCGCATCGAGCTGCTCGACCAGGTCGAGATCGCGCCGGAACTGAAGCATCGGATGCTCCCCGATCGGGTGATGCGGGGCAAGAAAGGCTCCAAACTTCAGGCGCGCCATGGCGTTCTCTCCGGCTGTTATTTTCTATTTGTTAGGTAGGCGGAGGCTACGTGCCCGATGCCACGAACGCAATCACGCGATGTCCCGCGCAGCGGAATGCAGGCATGCGTTAAGACGCTGCCGCGACGTACTCGGCCTGCATGGTTCGAGACGCCCGCGTTGCGGGCTCCTCACCATGAGGGTCTAAGACCTCGCTGCGAAACGAGACCTCATCCTGAGGAGGCGCGTAGCACCGTCTCGAAGGATGGCCGCAAAGGGATTGCTCGCTAAGCTCCCGCTACCGCGTCATCCTGTTCCACGCGTCCAGCCCGGCGATCTTGTAGGCCTCGGCCAGCGTCGGATAGTTGAACGTGTTCTGGATGAAGTAGTCGATCGTGCCTTTGAGGTTCAGCACGGCCTGGCCGATATGGATCAGCTCGGTGGCGCCTTCGCCCAGGATGTGCACGCCGAGCAGGCGGCGGGTCTTGGTCGAGAAGATCATCTTCATCATCCCGCTGTTCAGCCCCATGATGTGGCCGCGCGAGGTCTCGCGGAAGCGCGCGATGCCGACCTCGTAGGGAATGCCGCGCGTGCGCACCTCTTCCTCTGTCAGGCCCGTGGTCGAGATCTCCGGCACCGAATAGATGCCGTAGGGGAAGAATTCCGGCGGCGCCATCGGCTCCATGCCGAGCGCATGGCAGGCGGCGACGCGGCCCTGCTCCATCGAGGTCGAGGCGAGGCTCGGAAAGCCGATCACGTCGCCGGCCGCGTAGATATGCGGCACGCTGGTCTGCAAGGTCACGGGATCAACCTTAATGCGCCCGCGATGGTCGACAACGATGCCGGCGGCTTCGAGATTGAGCCGGTCGGTGGCGCCGACGCGGCCGGCCGCGAACAGCAGCATTTCTGTGGTGACGTGCCGTCCATCGGAGAGGTTGGTGACGATGCTGCCTTGCGCGGTTTTCTCGATCGAGTTGACCTTGGAGCCGAGCCGCAGCGCGACATTGCGATCGCGCAATTCGTGCATGAACTCATCGATCAATTCCTTGTCGATGAAGTCGAGGAAGGTCGGCCGCGGCTCGATCAGCGTCACCGGCACATCGAGTGCGCTGAAGATGGTGGCGTATTCGACGCCGATCACGCCGGCGCCGATGACGGCCAGGCTGCGCGGCAGCTTTGGCAGCTCGATGATCTCGTCGCTGTCGAGCACGGTGGCGCCGTCGAACGGCACGTAGTCGGGACGGAACGGACGCGTGCCGCAGGCGATCAGGATGAAGGCGGCGGATACAGTCTTGGTCTCACCGATCGCGCTCGTGATCTCGACCTCGTGCGGCGAGACCAGGCGCGCCTCGCCATTGGCGGTGCGCACCAGATTGCGGCTGAACTGATGCTCGAGCACCTCGACCTCATGGTCGAGGGTCTTCTGTAGCCGGGTCATCAGATCGCTCGCCGCGATGTCGTGCTTGACCCGGTAGGAGCGGCCGTAGAAGCCGCGTTCGCGCCAGCCGGAGAGATTGAGCACGGTCTCGCGCAGCGTTTTCGAGGGGATCGTGCCGGTGTGAACCGAGACGCCGCCGACCCGCCGGCCCTTCTCCACCACCAGCACGGCCTTGCCGAGCTTGGCACATTGCACCGCGGCCCGGCGCCCCGACGGGCCCGAGCCGATCACCACCATGTCGTAGTCGTACATCGGATTTGCTTCCAAAGGATTTGCCTTCAAAGCCTTGCAAAATCAGCGGGAACCGACATGCAGCAATCGGGCCACAGCGGCAAGTCCTACCTCTGAGGTAATCGCAGAGGTGATGCTGATCTGCGAGCATCGGGCGCAAATAAATCCCCGAAAGCTCGCTTGAAGATGCATCAAACCGTCACAAAGCCTGTCGATTCGACCCGCCGCTGGTGGGTGCTGGCGATCGTCGTCGCTGCACAGTTCATGTTCGGCGTCGACGCCTTCATCGTGAATGTCGCGATTCCCACCATCGCGGTCGATCTGACACCGGCACAGATCGAATCCGTCATTGCGATCTATCTGATCGCCTATGCGACGCTGGTCGTCACAGGCGGTCGCCTCGGCGACATTCATGGCACCAAGAATGTCTTCCTCGCCGGCGTGCTCGGCTTCACGGCGACGTCGCTGTGGTGTGGCCTCGCGCAATCCGGCGCGGAGCTGATTATCGCCCGGCTGGCGCAGGGCGCCACCGCGACGCTGATGGTGCCGCAGGTGCTGGCGACGCTGCATCTGCTGTTCACCGACGAGTCGCGCGGCCGCGCCTTCGGCATCTACGGCATCGTGCTCGGGCTTGCGGGGGCCGCCGGCTTCCTGCTCGGGGGCCTCCTGGTGACACTCGATCTCGCCGGCACCGGCTGGCGTTCGGTGTTCTTCGTCAACGTACCCTGCGGAATAGTCATCGCCGCTGCCGCGTGGCGTATCATGCCGTCGGTGCCGCGCCGGGCTGGCACCAGGCTCGACATCAAGGGCAGCCTGGTGCTGTTTGCGGGATTGCTGTGCCTGATCGGCCCGCTGCTGTTTGGTCACGATGTCGGCTGGGCGCCGTGGCTGTGGGCGGTGATGGCGATCGGTGGCGTGATCTTGTTCGCATTTCCAAGGCTCGAGCATGCGGTCGCGAGCGCTGGCGGCATGCCGCTGATTGATCTGACGCTGCTGGCGGACGCCGCTTTCCTGCGCGGGCTCGGTGCGGCCTTCTTTTTCTTCGTCGCCAATCTCTCGTTCTACCTGGTGATGACGCTGTTCATGCAGCGCGGGCTGAGGATCCCGCCGCTCGCCGCCGGCCTCGCCTTCGTTCCGCTCGCGCTCGCGTTCGTGGTGGCCTCGCGCCACAGCGGCGCGCGGGCAAAGCATCGCGGCACCAAAGTGTTGATCGAGGGCTGCGCGTTGCAGATCGCCGGCCTCGCCGCGCTCGCGCTTCTGGCCGGCTCTGTCGATGCGCCGAGCCCGATCGCGCTTGCGCTCATCATGCTCATCTTCGGCTACGGCCAGGGCATGGTGATGGCGCCGCTCTCCGGCGCGGTGCTCTCGACCGTCAAACCCGTTGCGGCAGGCGCTGCGTCGGGCATGTACGGCACCACAGCACAGATCGGAAATGCGGCCGGAGTGGCCGCAATCGGCGCGGCGTTCTTCGCAATCGAATCGTTGCAATCAGCGCGCGCAGGTTTTCTTGTTTCGCTTGCGCTGTTTGCGGCGTTAATCATGATCTGCGCCGCATTCCTGACGTGGATGCGCCGCGCATCTGCACGAAGTTGAGGCACTGCGGTTAATACGTGCGGAAATCTGCGGGATTTTGCGTGATTCCCGGCATGTCGACAGCACACGGTCTTTTCATTTTGCACTGCAGCAACTATCTGGTCTGGGTAAACGTTGAAAGCCGCCCACCAGGAATTTGCCGTGTCATTAGCCCGTAATGTCGACCTCTTGAGACATCTGCCAAGGATGGATGGTCTGCGCTTGCCCGATTTTGGCGCGAGCACTGACGCCTCCAGTCCGCTGGAGGAAGTCACTGGCTTCGGCGACAATCCCGGCAATCTTCGCATGTTCGCGTTCGTGCCGGCGCAATTGCAGAAGCCGCGCGCGCTCGTCGTCGTGCTGCACGGCTGCGGCCAGACCGCCGCTGGCTACGATCTCGGCGCGGGCTGGTCGACGCTCGCGCGTCACTATGGCTTTGCGCTGGTGATGCCCGAGCAGCAGCGCATCAACAACGGCAACACCTGCTTCAACTGGTTCAATCCCGAAGACACCGCGCGCGACGGCGGCGAGGCGCGTTCGATCCGCGAGATGGTCGCGCATATGGTCGGGACGCACCGGATCGATCCCAGGCGTGTCTTCATCACCGGTCTGTCCGCCGGCGGCGGCATGACCTCGGTGATGCTCGCGACCTATCCGGACGTGTTTTCCGCCGGTGCGATCATCGCAGGCCTTCCCTACGGCATCGCGTCGAATCTGCGCGAGGCGCTGGATGGCATGTTTCATTCCCCGGCGCGGCCCGAGCGCGAGCTCGGCGATTTCGTGCGGCGGGCTTCGAACCATCGCGGGCCGTGGCCGAAGGTGTCGGTGTGGCACGGCAGCGTGGATCGCACCGTCAATCCCGGCAATGCCAACGAGATCGTCAAGCAATGGCTCGATCTGCACGACCTGCCGATGACGCCGATGGCCGAGATCAATGTCGACGGCTATCCGCGCCAGGCCTGGTGGAACAAGGATGGCGAGACGCTGGTCGAATCCTATGCCATCACCGGCATGGCCCACGGCACGCCGCTGGGGCTTGCCGACAACGACCAGCGCTACGGTGTCGAAGGCGCGTTCCTGATCGAGGCCGGCATTTCGTCGTCCTATCACATCGCGAAGTTCTTCGGTCTGACCGGATGGATTCCGGATGCGGCCAGGAAGAAGGCGGAGGCGAAGCCAGTGCCGGCGCGCTCGCCGGCCCCGCATCTCGCCCGCTCGATCCGCGCCGCGGTTGCAGAAGAGCAGGCCGAGCCGAAGCGCGAGCAGTCCCGCGGCATCGATCTCGGCCAGATCATCACGCGCGCGCTGACGGCCGCGGGATTGATGAAGTAGTCCGCGCCGCCGCTACATCTCGCCGGTGATGAACGGATTGGTCATCCGCTCCTGGCCGATGCTCGAGCCGGCACCGTGGCCGCAGATAAAACCGACATCGTCGCCGAGCGGGAGCAGCTTTGTCATGATCGAGTTGATCAGCGTCGCGTGACTGCCGCCGGGCAGATCGGTGCGCCCGACCGAGCCCGCGAACAGCACGTCGCCGACATGGGCAAACCGCAGATCCTTGTTGAAGAACACCACGCTGCCCGGCGAGTGGCCGGGGCAGTGCAGGATGTCGAAGGTCAGGCCGCCGATCGACACGGTGTCGCCTTCGTCGAGCCAGCGATCCGGTTCGAAATTGCGCCCGCCGGTCATGCCGAAGCGCGCGCCGCTCTCGACCACGCTGTCGAGCAGATATTTGTCCGCGGCATGCGGGCCCTCGATCGGCACCTTCAGCGCATCGCGCAACTCGGCCGCGCCGCCGACATGGTCGATATGGCCGTGGGTCAGCCAGATTTTCTCGACGGTCACGCCGGTCTGCTTGATCGCGTCCAAAATCTTCGGCACGTCGCCGCCGGGATCGATCACCACGGCCTTCTTGCCGGGCTCGTCCCAGATGATGGTGCAGTTCTGCTCGAACAGCGTCACGGGGACGATGATCGCTCCGGCCTTGGCCTGTTGGGTGTCGCTTTGCTCGGTCATGGCGCGACAATGCCGATTTTTGCTGCGCCGCCAAGCAAAATAGTCGTGGTCCGGCGGCGGAACGGCCGCGCCCGCCGTCACACGGCCGTCCCAATTAGCTTGCTGGTTTGAACCGGGACGTTGCTTCCGCGTTCTCTCGCGCAAGGACAATTGTTGAGACACAGATTTCCGGATGGGTTTTCCGACATGGCTCAGGGCGGCGAGAACTGGTGGCGCGACGGCATCTTCTATCAGATTTATCCGCGCTCCTTTCAGGACAGTGACGGCGACGGCGTCGGCGATCTCGCCGGCATTTTGCGGCGGCTGCCCTACGTGAAATCGCTCGGCGTCGACGCGATCTGGCTGTCGCCGATCTTCCCCTCGCCAATGGCCGATTTTGGCTATGACATCTCCGACTATACCGGCATCGATCCGCTGTTCGGCACGATGGCGGATTTCGATGCGCTGCTCGCGGCCGCGCATGACAATGGCTTGAGGCTGATCCTCGACCTCGTGCCGAACCACACCTCGGACCAGCATCCCTGGTTCGTCGAGAGCCGCTCCTCGCGCGATAATCCCAAGCGCGATTGGTACATCTGGCGCGATCCCGCCCCCGATGGCGGCGTGCCGAACAACTGGCTGTCCGAATTCGGCGGCAGCGCATGGCAGGTCGACGCCGCGACAGGTCAATATTACTACCACGCCTTCCTGGCCCAGCAGCCCGACCTCAACTGGCGCAATCCGGAGGTCCGCGCCGCGATCTACGACGTGATGCGGTTCTGGCTGGAGAAGGGCGTCGACGGCTTTCGCGTCGACGTGATCTGGCACCTGATCAAGGATGCCGGGTTTCGCGACAATCCGCCCAACCCGCATTATGTCGAAGGCCGCCCGCCCAACGAAAAGATCCTCACCCAATACTCCACCGACCAGGCGGAGGTGTTTGACGTCATCGCCGAGATGCGGCGTGTCACCGATGCCTTTGGCGCGCGCGTGCTGATCGGCGAGGTCTATCTGCCGCTGCATCGCCTCATGGCCTATTACGGCAATGACCTCACCGGCGCGCAGATGCCGTTCAATTTCGCGTTGCTCTCGACCTTCTGGAGCGCGCGCTCGATCGAGAAGATCATCGACGACTATGAGAAGGCGCTGCCCACGGGCGCGTGGCCGAACTGGGTGCTCGGCAATCACGATCGCCCGCGCGTCGCCAGCCGCGTCGGCCCCGAGCAGGCCCGTGTCGCCGCCATGCTGCTGCTGACCTTGCGCGGCACGCCCACGCTCTATTACGGCGACGAGATCGGCATGCATCAGCTCGCGATCGCGCCTGAGGATGTGCGCGATCCCTTCGAGAAGAACGTGCCCGGCATCGGGGTAGGGCGCGACGGCTGCCGCACGCCGATGCAGTGGGATTCGTCGAACTATTCCGGCTTCTCGGAAGCGAGGCCGTGGCTGCCGCTGCCGGAAGATCATATAAGCGAGAACGTCGTCAATCTCGACGCCGACACGCGCTCGATCCTGAGCCTCTACAAGCGCCTGATCGCGTTGCGCAGCACCTGCCCGCCGCTGGTCGCCGGCGACTATCATCCGATCGCCGCGCAAGGCGATTTGCTGGTCTATCGTCGCGAGGCCGAAGGCAGGGCGCTCATCGTCGTGCTCAATCTCGGGCCTGAGCCGATTGCGGTCACCACGAGCTCTATTCGTTTCGGCAGCGAGGTTTTGCTCTCGACATTCCTGGATCGCGAGGGCGAGCGCCTGGAAGGCGTGCTGGATCTGCGGGGCAATGAGGGCGTGATCGTCGCGCCGCCCTCGTAGCGGTCGATTTCACCGGGGCAACGGTGGAGCGGATGAACGGCGCTCTCTCCTCGTCATTGCGAGGAGCCCTTGCAGCGAAGCAATCCAGACTGCCGCCGCGGAAAGATTCTGGATTGCTTCGCTGCGCTCGCAATGACGACCGTGGAAACAACGGAGCAAACTACGGCATCTCGACATCACCCCGGATGCTTGTTGCCTGCTGCATTTTCGTCGATATCACTGCGCTTCAGCAGATAATCCAGCCCGCCAACCCGGTACCAGCGATACCCATACGGCTCCAGCACGATGCGATGCTGGCCGCGCTTGTCGGCGTGGCTGTGGTCCTCCGCGAGCAGGTTGATCAGGTGCTCGCCGGCATCGCCGGGCAGCCCCACCGAGAACGCCGTCTCGCGCGGCTTCTCATCGAGGTTATGCACGAACAGCACCGAATTGTTGCGCCAATCATAACGCAGGATGAACACGGCGGGATCGCGCGTTGCGATGATGGCGAAATCGCCCCAGCCGATCTCGGGCACTTCCTTGCGCATGCGGACGATGCGCTCGGTCCAGTTCAGCATCGAGTTGGGATCGCGCCGCTGTTTGGCGACGTTGACGTGCTGGTAGCCGTAAGGCCCTTTGTCGATGACGGGGTTCGCCGGCTTGTCGCTTTTGGTAAAACCGCCCTGCGGCTCGGTCGACCATTGCATCGGCGTGCGCGCGCAATTGCGCTCCGGCAGCGAGAGATCATCGCCCATCGCGATCTCGTCGCCGTAGCGGATCACGGGCGTTCCCGGCAGCGTGCACATCAGGCTGTAGGCGAGCTCGAGCCGCCTGCGGTCGCCACCCAGCATCGGCGCAAGCCGGCGACGAATGCCGCGATCGTAGAGCTGCATGTCCTTGTCGGGGCCGAACGCTCCGAACACGGTGTCGCGCTGCGCCTTGGTCAGCCGTCCCAGATCGAGTTCGTCATGATTGCGCAGGAACAGGCCCCATTGCGCCGAGGCCGGCCGCGGTTTTGTTGCTTTCAGCGCCTTGGCCAGCGGCCGCGAGTCGCCGGAAGCGAGCGCATAGAAGAGGTGCTGGTTGACGTGAAAATTGAACATCATGTGCATGCGGTCGGCATCGTCGCCGAAATATTCCATGTCCGTTTCCGGCAGCACATTTGCTTCAGCCAGGATGATGGCGTCGCCCTCGCGCCACTGCAGGAATTCCCGGAAGGTGCGCAGCATGTCGTATTGTTCGACCGGCTTTTTCACCTTCGCGCCCTTGGTCGCGATGATGAAGGGCACGGCGTCCATGCGGAAACCGGAGACGCCGAGCTGGATCCAGAAGCCCATGATCTTCAGGATCTCCGCCTGCACATGCGGATTCGAGGTGTTGAGATCGGGCTGGAAATCATAGAAGCGGTGGAAATAATACGCGCCGGCCTCCTTGTCGCGGGTCCAGGTCGACTTCTGCACGCCGGGAAACACCATGCCCTTGTTGGCATTGGCCGGCTTCTTGTCCGACCAGACGTACCAGTCGCGATAGGGCGAGTTCTTGTCGCGCCGCGCCTCCTTGAACCAGTGATGCTGGTCGGAGGTGTGGTTGACCACGAGGTCGATGATGATCCGGATGCCGCGCTGCTTGCAGCCATGGGCGAATTCGACGAAATCGCCGAGCGTGCCGTAGCGGGAATCGACGCTGTAATAGTCGGCGACGTCGTAACCGTCATCGCGGCCCGGTGAGGTCTGGAACGGCATCAGCCAGATCGTGGTGATGCCGAGACCGTGCAGGTAATCGAGCCGCCGCAACAGCCCCTTGAAGTCGCCGATGCCGTCGCCGTTGGCGTCCATATAGGTGCCGACGGAGAGGCAATAGATGATGGCGTTCTTGTACCAGAGATCGTCGATCATATCGGGACAGCCCTATCCGGTCCGCCCGCGACCGTCGGCGGCTGCGTGATAAGTGCGAGGGGGAGGGGAGGTTCCCGCGTCGCGCGCCCCGGAATGACGGGCGCGGAGGAATCGGCTAATCTCCCCCCATGGAAAATCCCGCCCGCATCGCCCTTGTTCCGCCGCCGGACCGTCGTCAATCCGAGACGGCGCTCGCGATCGCGCGCGGCACGGCGCGGCTCTTACGCTCGCTCGGCTTTTCCTGCATCAGCGAATTGCCGCTGCCGTCGGGCCGGCGCGCCGATCTTGTCGCGCTGAACGAGCGTGGCGAGATCTGGATCGTCGAGATCAAATCGTCGGTGGAGGATCTGCGCGCTGATCAGAAATGGCACGAATACCGCGCCCATTGCGACCGGCTGTTCTTTGCATTCACGCAGGATCTGCCGTGCGAGATTTTCCCCGAAGGCACCGGCCTGATCATCGCGGACGCCTATGGCGCGCACATGCATTGCGAGGCGCCGGAGCACAAGATCGCGGCCGCCACGCGCAAGCAGATGACGGTGCGGTTTGGCATGGCGGCGGCGTTGCGGATCAACCGGCTGGTCGATCCGCAAGGGCACGCGGATTTTTGGGAGTAGCGGCAGGCGGAACTAGCGACCCGTCATCCTGAGGTGCGAGGCTTGCGATGCGTTCGCATCGCAAGTGGAGCCTCGAAGGATGCACGGCCCCGATGCAGCCGGGCCGTCGCCCTTCGAGGCTCGCCGAAGAGGCGAGCACCTCAGGGTGACGGAGAGAGTTGTGATTGCCGGAATTACCTTGGCGCGCGCTTGGCCAGAATCCGCTGCAGCGTACGGCGGTGCATGTTCAGCCGCCGCGCCGTTTCCGAGACGTTGCGGTTGCACATCTCGTAGATGCGCTGGATGTGTTCCCAGCGCACGCGGTCGGCCGACATCGGGTTCGCCGGCAGCTCGGATTTGTCCGTGCTGGTCGAGAGCAGCGCGGCGACGACGTCGTCGGCATCCGCGGGCTTCGAGAGATAATCGATCGCGCCCATCTTCACGGCGGTGACGGCGGTGGCGATGTTGCCATAGCCGGTCAGCACGATGGCGCGGGCTTCGGGGCGCTTCTTCTTCAGCGCGGAGACGACGTCGAGACCGTTGCCATCGCCGAGGCGAAGATCGACCACGGCGAAGGCCGGCGCGGACTTGCCGATCTGCGCGAGACCATCGGAGACCGTGTCACACGACGTCACCGCAAAGCCGCGTGTCTCCATGGCGCGCGACAGGCGCTCCAGGAACGGCTTGTCGTCCTCCACGATGAGAAGCGAGCGGTCGGTCTGTTCGTTCAGTTCAACGATGGCGTTCAAGGTTTTGTCCTCTCTCTGCACATCTACATATGGCGTCGCAATCAGGCGGTGCCAAGGCCGCCAATAGTCGATCGGGCCTCATGTGCGACGCAAGGTCGCGCCCTATCCTATTGTTTCTTCTAGGCTCTCGATAGTCTCAAAACGCTCCTTCGGCCACGCGATCTGTACCACTGCACCGTGTTCCGGAAAGGTCCGATTGGTAAACGAGACCTTGGCGCCGGTGCGTTCGAGCAGCGTGCGGGCGATGAACACGCCGAGTCCGAGGCCGCCGCCGGCATCCTGGGTGCGCCGCCGCGACAGGTAAGGCTCGCCGATCCGTTTCATGAGATCGGGCGGAATGCCCGGGCCGTCGTCGGAGATCACGATCTCGATGGTCTCATTGTTCCACCACGCGTTGACCTCGACCGTCGAGTTGGCGAAATCGACAGCGTTCTCGATGATGTTGCCGACGCCATAGAGGACTGCCGGATTGCGCGATCCGACCGGCTCGGCCGCGGCGGCGATCGCGATCCGCACCTTGATGTCGACGCCGAAATCGCGGTGCGGTGCCACCACTTCTTCGATCAGCTCCGACAGCTTCATGCGGTCGAACGGCGCGCCGGTGGAGGAGAGCTGGGTGATCTTGCTCAAGATGTCGCGGCAGCGTTGCGTCTGCTCGCGCAGCGTCTTCAGATCCGCCGCGAAGACCGGATCCGTCACGGTTTTTTCCAGCTCGCGCGAGATCAGGAAGATGGTGGCAAGCGGCGTGCCGAGCTCGTGCGCGGCGGCCGCGGCCAGGCCGTCGAGCTGGGTCAGATGCTGCTCGCGCGTCAGCACCAGCTCGGTCGCGGCCAACGCGTCGGCAAGCTTGCGTGCCTCCTCGGTCACCTGGAACGAGTAGAGGCTGGTGACGCCGATCGCCAGCACGATCGAAAGCCAGACGCCGAGCAGATAGATCGGCGGCAGCACCACGGGATCTTCGGAGTCCCATGGCAGCGGGAAATGAAAGAAGAACAGGACCGAGGCACACGCCACGGCCAGTACACCGATAGCGAAAGTCAGCCGGGCCGGCAGCGCGGTGGCAGAAATCAGGACAGGTGCGAGAAACAGGAACGAGAACGGGTTCTGCAATCCGCCGGTGAAGAACAACAGCCCCGCCAGTTCCACGATGTTCAGCGCCAGCAGCCCGGCCGCGTGAAGCGGCTCCAGCCGCTGCATCGGGTTGGCCACGGTTTGCAGAGCCAGGTTGAGCGCCGCCGACAGGCCGATGATGCTGACACAGGGGACAATGGCGACATCGAACTCCAGCCCCTGCGCCACGATGAAGATCGCGGCGAGCTGGCCCAGCACGGCGAGCCAGCGCAGCCGCAGGATGGTGTCCAGGCGGATGTGTCGTTGCGACGGGCGGAAGTCGGAGGCGGCGGTCTCGGTCATGACAGGCCAATCTAGCGGTGCGCGTGTCGGATCACAAACACGCTGGCCCACTGATTCCAACGAGTTACAAGCCTTGGACCTACAAGCCCTGGACCCACAAGCCTTGGCGTTACAAGTCTTGCACTCCACCGCGCAATGGCGGAAGAACGCCCTTAGCATGACTGAGAACTCCAAGGCTTCAAGTCGGCCGACTGTCGCGGACAGCACTTTGTCCGCGGCCATCGAGGTCGATCGCCTCGTCAAGCTCTACAAGCAGACCCGTGCGGTTGACGGCATCTCCTTTACGCTTCCCCGCGGCAGCATCACCGGGCTGCTCGGCGGCAACGGCGCCGGCAAGACCACCACCATCGCGATGATCATGGGCCTGGTGCTGCCGACCTCCGGCCGTGTGCAGGTGCTCGGGCATCGGATGCCCGAGGAGAGCGCGGCCGTGCTCGGGCGGATGAACTTCGAAAGCCCCTATGTCGACATGCCGATGCGGCTCACGGTGCGACAGAACCTCACCATTTTCGGCAAGCTCTACGCAGTCAAAAATCTCGCCGACCGCATCGCAAAACTGGCCGAGGATCTCGATCTCAACGACTTCATCGACCGCGCCAACGGAAAGCTATCCGCCGGGCAGAAGACCCGCGTCGCGCTGGCGAAGGCGCTGATCAACGAGCCCGAGCTGTTGCTGCTGGATGAGCCGACCGCCTCGCTCGACCCTGATACGGCCGACTGGGTGCGGGCGCATCTGGAGCGCTATCGCAAGGACAACAACGCCACCATCCTGCTGGCGTCACACAACATGCTCGAGGTGGAGCGGCTGTGCGACCGCGTCATCATCATGAAGCGCGGCCGCGTCGAGGACGACGACACGCCCGACGCCATCATGGCCCGCTACAACCGCACCACGCTGGAGGAGGTATTTCTGGACGTCGCGCGCGGGCGGACCAATGGAGCCAGAGAGGACGCGGCGCGATGAGCGAGCTTTCCCTCCACCGCGGCATCTCCGTCCAGCGTATCGGCGCGATGATCCTGCGCTACTGGTATCTCCTGATGTCGTCCTGGCCGCGGCTGCTCGAGCTGCTGTACTGGCCGGCACTGCAGATCATCACCTGGGGCTTTCTTCAGCTCTACATCGCGCAGAACGCCAATTTCTTTGCGCGCGCCGGCGGCACGCTGATCGGCGCTGTCATTCTTTGGGACATCCTGTTCCGCGGCCAGCTCGGCTTCTCCATCTCCTTCCTGGAGGAAATGTGGGCGCGCAATCTCGGCAACCTCATGATGAGCCCGCTGAAGCCGATCGAGTTTCTGCTCTCGCTGATGGCGATGAGCCTGATCCGGCTGGCGATCGGCGTGATCCCGATGACGCTGCTCGCGATCGCGTTCTTTCACTTCAATGTCTACAGCCTCGGCCTGCCGCTGATCGCCTTCTTCTGCAATCTGATCTTCACCAGCTGGTCGGTCGGCATCTTCGTCTCGGGCCTGGTGTTGCGGAACGGGCTCGGCGCCGAGAGCATCGTCTGGACGTTGATGTTCGCGATCATGCCGCTCGCCTGCATCTACTATCCCGTCAGCGTGCTGCCCGGCTGGCTGCAATATGTCGCCTGGTCTTTGCCGCCGACCTACGTGTTCGAGGGGATGCGGGCGCTGCTGATCGAGCAAACCTTCAGAACCGATCTGATGCTGGACGCGTTAGCCATCAATGCGGTGCTTCTTGCTGCTTCTTTTTGGGCATTCCTTGCCCTTTTGCGCAGCGCCCGAAAGCACGGCTCGCTGCTCGCGGGCGGCGAATAACGTCACTTTCCCGTGGATTTCGGCTGGTTTAACCCCTTCGGATACGTACATGTACGGAAGCATGCATTGACGCAATATTACGCATTCGGCAGTATGCTGCGATGCGAAGAGGAATTTGATCATGCCGATTGGTGAGTTTGGCGGCGTACCGCTCCAGGCGAATGAAGGCAGTCCGGTCCTGACGACGCCGATGTACTGGATGTACGAGATGGCGCAGGCCTCTCTCAATCCGGCCCGCGCCGTCACCGATGCGACCAAGCTGCTGTTTCAGAACCCGCTGAATCCCTGGGCGCGCACCGAGGTTGGCAAGTCTGTCGCCGCGGCCTGCGAATTGTTCGAGCGCACCACGCGCCGTTACGGCAAGCCGGAATGGGGTCTCAACGACACCGAGGTCAACGGCATCCGCGTCCCCGTCGAGGTCCGCTCCGTCTGGGAAAAGCCGTTCTGCAAGCTGCTCTACTTCGATCGCAAGTTCGCCCGTCCGCTGCGCAGCCCGCAGCCGCGCGTGCTGATCGTGGCGCCGATGTCCGGGCATTACGCGACGCTGCTGCGCGGCACGGTCGAGGCCTTCCTGCCGGCGCATGAGGTCTACATCACCGATTGGGCCGATGCCCGCATGGTGCCCTTGAGCGAAGGCCGCTTCGATCTCGACGATTACATCGATTACGTCATCGAGATGCTGCATGTGCTGGGCGGCAACACCCATGTGCTGGCGGTGTGCCAGCCCTCCGTGCCCGTCGTCGCCGCCGTCTCGATCATGGAAGCGGGCCGCGATCCCTTCGTGCCGACCTCGATGACGCTGATGGGCGGCCCGATCGACACCCGTCGCAATCCGACCGGGGTGAACCAGCTTGCGCAGGAGCGCGGCATCGACTGGTTCCGCAACACCGTCATCACCAAGGTGCCGTTCCCGCATCCGGGCATGATGCGCGACGTTTATCCGGGTTTCCTGCAGCTCAACGGGTTCATCAGCATGAACCTCGACCGCCACATGGACGCTCACAAGCGCCTGTTCGCCAATCTGGTGAAGGGTGACGGCGACCTCGTCGACAAGCATCGCGACTTCTATGACGAATATCTCGCGGTGATGGACCTGTCGGCCGAGTATTATCTGCAGACGGTCGACACCGTGTTCGTGAAGCATTCGCTGCCAAAGGGCGAGATGATGCATCGTGGAACTCGCGTCGATCCTTCCAAGGTGACGCGCGTTGCGTTGATGACGGTCGAAGGCGAGAACGACGACATCTCAGGTCTCGGTCAGACCGAAGCAACGCATACATTATGTAGTGCAATCCCCGATCATCGCCGCGTTCATTACGTCCAGAAGGGCGTTGGACATTACGGCGTGTTCAACGGCTCGCGCTTCAAGTCGGAAATCGTGCCGCGCATCCATGATTTCATGGTCTCGGCTGCGACTCCGAGCTCGTTGCAGGCGCTTGCGGCTGAATAAGCGCCGTTTTCGGCTTTCCCGTCGAAAAATCACGCCCTGCCGGAGGCTCCGGGAGAGCCTGAGTCCTGCCAGATTCGAGGTATTTAGGTAGTCTTATAGGAGTGAGTCATCCCTCACCTCTTGGGGGTGTCGCATGCGTCCAGCGGGGGCGAAAAAAGCGGGTTCCAACCCCAGTCTGTAGGGTCTCCCGGACGCCAGACCCCTGTATATTGGGCAAATGATTTGTTTTTGCGCCGAGCGCTTTCCCTGGCGGCGGTTATGGCAGAATCCGGGCGAACTCTTGCTCCCCGGACTGACAGACATGGCCACTCGCGCGCTCCTCTATCGTCGGCCCCACGAACCAAAGACCCTCGTCATCAGCCATGGATCGCAATTCTTTGCGATTCGGCTGCGCAGGCACCGTCGAGCGCGCCGTTACACGCTCAGAATTCATCCGAGCGACCGCGAAGCAATCCTCACGATCCCGCCGCGCGGCACGCTCGCTGAAGCAAAAGACTTCGCGCAGCGTCACGGTGCGTGGATCGCGGCGCGTCTTGGTCGTTTGCCGAAAGCTGCACCGTTCCAGCCTGGCACAGTGATACCGCTCCGCGGCGTTCCCCATCGCATCGTGCATCGCGCCGGCACGCGCGGCACGGTGTGGACCGAAATTCGCGACAGCGGTGAACGCATTCTCTGCGCCGCCGGCGGCCTCGAGCATGTCGATCGGCGCGTCAGCGACTTCCTCAAGCGCGAGGCGCGCCACGATCTGCAGCGTTCGGCGCAGACCCACGCCGTCGAGCTCGGCGTCAAGGTGAAGCGGCTCTCGATCCGCGATCAGTCCAGCCGCTGGGGCTCCTGCACCTCGGCCGGCTCGCTGTCGTTCTCCTGGCGCCTGATCCTCGCGCCGCCCTACGTGCTCGACTACCTCGCCGCGCATGAAGTCGCCCATCTTGTCGAGATGAACCACTCGGCCCGCTTCTGGCGCGTCTGCGGCAAGATCTGTCCGTCAATGGAGCGCGCCAAGAAGTGGCTCGACACCTACGGCAACGATCTGCACCGGTACGGGGTCGAGGATTAGGGCGCGCAGCTAGCGTCTTGGAAGGTGTCATCGCCCGCCTTGTGCGCACTTGCGCACTGGAGCGGGCGATCGCGTTTTTGCGCCGTCGCATCAAGGCCTTCGACCAATCCACCGTGCATCACGCCGCAACACGCCGGCTACTGTGCATGGGGTTGTTTTCGCGATTTTTATTCTGAGGCCTCCAAGGCCTCAGCTCGCAGCTACCGATTTCCGCCAAACAGCCGGTCCATCAGCCAGCCATCAAGCCCCGCGGCTGCTTCCGGCCGCACATTGGCGCGCGTCGGCGGCGGGGCGCGATAGCCGCCATTGCTGACCGGCGCCGGTGCGGGTCCAAGTCCAGCTCCTGGCGCCGCCGCTTGTGTCGGCGGCGACACCTGCGATGAGATCTGCACGAGGTTCGCCGGCCCCCAATTGTTTTGCAGGTTCGGCAGGGCGGCCACCTGCACGCCCTCGTGCGCGGTGCGCATGAAGCGGGTCCAGACTTCCACCGGCAGCCCGCCGCCGGTCGCCTTCTTGGTCGGCGAGTTGTCGTCATTGCCGAGCCAGACGCCGGTGACGAGGTTCGACGTGTAGCCGATGAACCAGGCGTCGCGATAATCCTGGCTGGTGCCGGTCTTGCCGGCCGCCTGCCAGCCGGGGATCTCGGCCTTCTTGGCGGTGCCTGAGATCAGCGTCTCCCGCATCATCGTGTTCATCATGCCGACATAGCGCGGCTCGATCACCTGGTTGTGCTCGTCGGGCTGGCGCATGTAGAGCAGCTTGCCGTCGAGCGTTTTGATCCGCGTCACCACATGCGGCGCGGCGGCAAAGCCGCCATTGGCGAACGGTGCATAGGCGCCGACGAGTTCGACGACGGACACTTCGGACGTGCCCAGCGCGATCGAGGCGTTGGGCTCGAGCTTCGAGGAGATGCCGAGCCGGTGCGCGGTGCGCACCACGTTCTTCGGCCCGACCTCGAGGCCGAGACGGATGGCGACGCTGTTGAGCGACATCGCCAGCGCCTGCGTCAGCGTCACCGCGCCGAAATATTCATGGGTGTAGTTCTCGGGCTTCCAGCCCTTGACCTCGATCGGCGCGTCCTGGCGAACGGTATCGGGCGTCAGGCCCTGCTCCATCGCCGTCAGATAGACGAACGGCTTGAACGACGAGCCCGGCTGGCGCTTCGCGGTGACCGCGCGGTTGTACTGGCTGTCGGAGTAGTTCCGGCCGCCCACCATGGCGCGCACCGCGCCGTCGGGCGTCATCGCCACCAGCGCGCCCTGGCTGACATTGAACTTCACGCTCTTGGCCGCGAGCTCATCGATGACGGCGGTCTCCGCCACGGCCTGGAGTTTCGGATCGATCGTGGTCTCGACCTTGATGCTGTCGTCGATCTGGCCGACGAGATCGTCCAGCACCTCGCCGATCCAGTCGGCGACGTAGTTCACGGTGCCGGCGCCGACCGGCTTCACATTGTAGGAGGGGTGGCCAATCGAAGCCTGGGCCTGCGCCTCGGTGATGAAATTTGCATCCGCCATCGCCGCGAGCACGATTTTCGCGCGCGCTTCCGCGCCTTCGGGATTGCGGTTCGGCGCCAGCCGCGACGGCGATTTGACCAGGCCGGCCAGCATCGCGGCTTCCGCCACGTTCACGCTCTTCGCCGGCTTGCCGAAATATTTTTGCGCGGCGGCTTCGACGCCGTAGGCGCCGGAGCCGAAATAGACGCGGTTGAGATAGAGCTCCAGGATCTCGTTCTTGGAATGCTTGCGCTCGAGCCAGATCGCGAGCTCCGCCTCCTGCAGCTTGCGCGCCATGGTGCGTTCCTGGGTCAGGAACAGGTTTTTGGCGAGCTGCTGCGTCAGCGTCGAGCCGCCCTGCGATACGCCGCGATGAAGCACGTTGGTGACGAGCGCGCGCAGGATGCCGATGGGGTCGATGCCGAAATGCGAATAGAAGCGGCGGTCTTCGATGGCGATGAAGGCCTTGGGCAGAAAAGGAGGCAGGTCCTTCAGCGACACGTTGGCGCCGGCCATCTCGCCGCGCTGCGCCAGCAGGCTGCCGTCCATGCCGACGATCTGGATCGTCGGCGGTCGCTTGGGAATCTCCAGCGACTGGATCGGCGGCAGATGGGCGCCAACCCAGATCACGACGCCGATCACGGCGATCACACCCCACAGGCTCAACACGGCGCCCCAATAGACGAGGCGGCCGAGGCCGGCGCTGAAGGACGATTTAGACCGGCGCTTGGCGCCGCTGCTTTTGGCCTGCGCCTTCCGCTCGCGCGGCGGCTCGTCGTCGGATGGTTCGGCTTTGCGCTTGCCGGCGGATTTCTTCGGCTTGTCGTCGCCGCCGCCGGGAATGCGGTCGGCCGCCGTCAGGCGCAGATCGGCGAGCGCCGCGGGCAAGCCGAACAACGGCTCCTTCCGCCCACCCTTTTTCTTTCCCGACCCCATACGCAAACGCCCGGTCATCCCGCCCCGCCGCACGCTAGCGGTCGGGGTTTAAGGCCCGGTTACCCCGACGTTAACGCGTGATTAGGAGGTGCGGCATTCCCAGGTCGCAGTTCCGCTCATTCCGCGGCAGGGCTAGGATCGCGGCCATAAAGAAGAGGGAACCCCGCGCATGGGCCACATCGATCCGACCAAGGACATCTTCGCGCAATTCCGGGACAACGACCGTCCCGGCCCGATCCACATGCTCAACCTGGTGCGGCTGCGCAAAGAGGCGGCGTATCCCGACGGACGGAAAGCGTCCGGCGCGGAAGCCTATGCGGCCTATGGTCGCGAAAGCGGCCCGGTGTTCGAACGCCTCGGCGGCCGCATCGTCTGGCAGGGCAGGTTCGAGCTGATGCTGATCGGTCCGCAAGAGGAGCGCTGGGATCATTGCTTCATCGCCGAATACCCCAGCGTCGCCGCCTTCGTCGAGATGATCCGCGACCCCGTCTATCGCGAGGCGGTCAAGCACCGCCAGGCGGGGGTGGAGGACTCGCGGTTGATCCGGCACGCGGTGCTGCCGGTGGGGAAGAACTTTGGGGAGATACCAACGTAGACGCTACTCGAAGCGATGATCTCTGCCCCGTCATCCTGAGGTGCGAGCCCTTGCGAGCCTCGAAGGATGCAGGGCCCGGATGCTTCCGCGCGGCGACCAGTCGGGCCGTCGCCCTTCGAGGGCCGCCGAAGGCGGCGGCCACCTCAGGGTGATGGTGATGTATTAGATCAAGCTCAAAGAAGTCGGCGGCCCAGAGGCCGCCGATCGCATTCCAGAATTCAAGCAGCGTCTAACCCGCCGGACCCGCATCCTCCAGGATCGGGCCGAACAACTCCCAGCGCTCGCCGTTGAACTTCATCATCTGAAGCTGCTTGTTGACGCGGTAGTCGGCCGCGGAGGTGTTGGCCTTGATGCCGGGCAGCGCGACGTCGCTCGCAACGTCCTTCAGCGAAGCCGCCTGCTTCATGACGTTCTCCCGCGTCAGGTCGTCGCCACACTGCTTCAGGACATGGACCAGGAGCTGGGCGGTGCCATAACCATAGGTGTTGAAGTTCGAATCCTTGTCGCCATCCGGATAGTACTTGGCCATGAAGTCGAAATACCTCTTCAGACCGGCATCGTCCTTCCAGGTCGGATCCAGCGGCTCCTTGCCGTAGTTGACGCTGATCAGGTCCTTGGCGGCATCGAGGCCCGCGGGCTTCAGCACCGCGCCGACCGAGGTGGCGTTGATGTCGACGATCTGGACCGGATGCCAGCCCATCTCGGCGATCTTCTTGATCGCCTGCGCGGCCTGCTTCGGCGTCGTCGCGCTGAAGAACAGGTCTGCACCGGCATCCTTGATCTTGAGGATCTGCGAATCGACTGTGGGATCGGAGACTTCGTAGGACGCTTCGGTCACGATCATCTTGGCGGCCTTGTCGCCGAGGCCGGCCTTGATGCCGTTCAGATAGTCCTTGCCGAGGTCGTCATTCTGATAGAGCACGCCGATCTTCGCGTTCGGATGCTCCTTCAGAATGTACTGGCCGTAGATGCGGCCCTCGACGAAGTAATTCGGATTGTATCCCATGGTCCACGGGAAGTTCTTCGGGTCGGTGAACCGCGAGGCGCCGGTGGCCGCGAACAGCTGCGGCACTTTCTTGGAATTGAGATATTTCTGGACGGCCGCGTTCACGGGCGTGCCGATGATCTGGAAGGTCAGCAGCACCTCGTCGCTCTCGACGAGCTTGCGGATCTGCTCCACGGCTTTCGGCGGCGAATAGGCGTCGTCGTACTGGATCAGATTGATCTTGCGGCCATTGATGCCGCCCTGGTCGTTGATCATCTTGAAATAGGCGGCCTGCGTCTTGCCGATCGACGAATAGGCCGACGCCGGTCCCGAAAACGGCATGGTCTGTCCGACCTTGATCTCGGTGTCGCTGGCGCCCGGATCATATTTCTTCTGGGCATTGGCCGCAGAGATCGACAGCGCCAGGGTCAGCGCCGTTGCCGCGGCCAGATGCAGAATTCCATTCCTCATTCGCAATTTCCTCAGTTTGTTATTGCAGATGGTCTGCCGGACGCACTGCGCGTCCGGCGCCATCGCTGAGGGCGAGTGTGGCGGAGTGGTTGTTGCAAGGCAAGGCGGGGAGGTGCTGGCCGTTCGTAGGGTGGGTTACATGACCCACCCTACACAATTGCTAGCCCGCCGGGCCGGAGTCCTCGATGATCGGTCCGAACAGCTCCCAGCGCTCGCCGTTGAACTTCATCATCTGCATCTGCTTGTTGACGCGGTAGTCGTTCGGCCCGGTGTTGATCTTGATGCCGGGCAGTGCGAAGCTCGGGGTGAAGTCCTTGATGTTGGCGACCTGCTTCATGATGTTCTCGCGCGAGAGGTCGTCGCCGCATTGCTTCAGCACCTGGACCAGCAGCTCCGCCACCGAATAGGCGTAGGTGTTGACGGTGTTGAGCTTGTCACCATCGGGGAAATACTTGTCCATGAAGGCGAAGAAGGCCTTCACGCCCGGATCGTCCTTCCACTGCGGATCACCTGGCTCCTTGCCATATTGGGTCGAGATGATGCCTTTGGAGATATCGAGGCCGGCCGGCTTGAGCGTCGCCGAGATCGGACTCGCATTGATGTCGACGATATGCACTGGCATCCAGCCGAGGTCGGCCAGCTTCTTGATCGCCTGCGCGGCGAATTTCGGCGTCGACGCGTCATAGAACAGGTCGGCCCCCATCGATTTCAGCTTCACCACCTGGGAGTCCACCGTCGGATCGGTCACCTCGTAGGACACCTCGCCGACGATCATGCTGGCGGCCTTGTCACCGAGACCGCTCTTCAGGCCGGCAAGATAGTCTCGGCCCATGTCGTCATTCTGGTAGAGCACGCCGATCTTGGCGTTCGGATGCTCCTTGAGAATGTACTTGGCGTAGATGCGTCCCTCGGAGATGTAGTTGGGATTGTAGGCAATGGTCCAGGGATAGTTCTGCGGATCGTTGAAGCGCGCAGCGCCAGTCGAGGCGAGGAGCTGCGGGATCTTCTTGCCGTTGAGATATTTCTGCACGGCGGCGTTTGCCGCGGTGCCGATGATCTGGAAGGTGAAGAGCACTTCGTCGCCTTCGACGAGCTTGCGGATCTGCTCGACGGTCTTCGGCGGCGAATAGGCGTCGTCATACTGGATCAGGTTGATCTTGCGGCCGTTGATGCCGCCCTGATCGTTGACCATCTTGAAGTAGGCCGCCTGGGTCTTGCCGATATTGGCGTAGACGGAATAGGCGCCGGAGAACGGCACGGTCTGGCCGATCTTGATCTCGGTGTCGCTCGCACCGGTGTCGTATTTCTTCTGGGCGAGGGCTTGGTTGGCGGAGAACGCGAAGGCGAGCGCCGCCGTGGCAGCTATGAAGGCTCTGCGATTGCTCATGTTGGGTTGTTCCTCCTGACGGAATTTTCCGGCTGACGGTCTTTTCCCGTTGGTTGCAACGGTCGCCATCGCTGCCGAAGAGTGTGGAGGAAGGCGAGGGGCCGCGCAAGGATCGCGGCGCTGCGCCGTAGCGTCTCAGGCGAAGGTCTTAGGCTAGGAACAAAGCGACCAGTGCGATTGCCGCCGGCAGCGCCTGCACGATCAGGATACGCGTGCTGACGGTCGCCGCGCCATAGGCGCCCGCGACGATCACGCAGAGCAGAAAGAACACCTTGATCTGGAACGCGAAGGCCGGGTTGCCGTGTATCAGACCCCAGATCAGGCCGGCGACGAGGAAGCCGTTATAGAGGCCCTGGTTGGCGGCCAGCACCTTCGTGATCTCGGCCTTTTCGGGCGTATTGCGGAAGACCTTCAGGCCCTGCGGCTTGTCCCAGAGGAACATCTCCAGGATCAGGAAGTAGGCGTGCAGTGCGGCGACAAGCGCCACCAGAATATTGGCGATCAGAATCAAGTTGAGCCCCCAAAGCGTCAGCTTTCGGGTGGACGTTAGCATGGCCGGCATGGCAAGTGCGACGTGTGTTTCGATGCAAAGGTGTCGCAATGGCCGCTCGATCAGCACCTCCGCCCGAAAGCTTTGGCCTCGATCGCCTGGCAACGCCGATCGGGATCGCGCTGCTCGTCACCGACGCCGAGGGTGCGCTGCGCGCGCTCGACTGGGACGATTACGAGCACCGCATGCGCGAGCTGCTGCGGCTGCATTACGGCGCGGTAGATTTGCGCGAGCGTTCCGCGCCGGCTGCGATGAAGGCCGCGCTGTCGGATTACTTCGCCGGTGATCTCGGACAGCTTTCAGCGATCGCCTGGCGCATCGCGGGCACGCCGTTTCAGCAAAAGGTCTGGACTGCGCTGGCAAAAATCCCCGCCGGCACCACGATGAGCTATGGCGCACTCGCCGCAAAGATCGAGATGCCCAAGGCCATTCGCGCCGTCGGCCACGCCAACGGCTCCAACCCGATCAGCGTGGTGTTGCCGTGCCATCGGCTGATCGGCGCCGATGGATCGCTGGTGAAATATGGCGGCGGCCTCGAGCGCAAGCGCTGGCTGCTCCGGCATGAGGGGGTGGAGGTTTAGGCCCTACTCACGCCGCTGGCTGAACCGCCTTGTCGCCGGCCATGACATGGGTCAGCGCGCTCTTGATCGCGGATTGCCGGGTCGGCGCGTTGATCTGCGCACCGAGCAGGTCGGTGACGTAGAACACGTCGCGGGCGCGTTCGCCGAAGGTCGCGACATGGGCCGAGGCGATGTTGAGATTGAGTTTCGAGATCGCGGTGGTCAGCTCGTAGAGCAGGCCGGGGCGGTCGAGACCGGAGACTTCGATCACGGTGTAGCGGTCGGACCACTGGTTGTTGATGGTCACTTCCGGCTCGATCACGAACGGCCGCGCCTTGCTGCGCACGGTGCGCCGCGCCACCACTTCGGGCAGGCGCAGCTTGCCTTCCAGCACGTCCTCGATCATCTCGCCGATGCGCGTGGCGCGGCGGCCCTCGTCCTCGTCGCGGTCGTATTCCCGGGAGATCGAGATCGTGTCCAGCGCGCGGCCGTCGGTCGTGGTGTAGATTTGGGCGTCGACGATGTTGGCGCCGGCGGAAGCACAGGCGCCGGCAATGATCGACAGCAGCCAGGGATGGTCGGCGGCGAAGATGGTGAGCTCGGTGACGCCGCGCACCTCGTCGAAGCCGACATTGATCGCGAGCTTGTGGCCGGCCTGTTCGCTCGAACGCACGAAGCGGGCGTGGCGAATCTTGCGCGGCAGCTCGACCTTGAGCCAATAGGCCGGATAGTGCCGGCCGATATAGGCATCGAGCTCGTCCGCCGGCCATTCGGCGAAGGCGTACCGGAATTCGGCGTAGGCGGCCGTGAGGCGCTTGCCGCGGTCGACCTCCGAGAAGCCGCCGGTCAGCACCGGTTCGGTCTCGTAATAAAGCGAGCGCAGCAGCTGCGCCTTCCAACCGTTCCACACGCCCGGACCGACGCCGCGGATGTCGGCGGTGGTCAGGATCGTGAGCAGCTTCATCTGCTCGACCGATTGCACCACTGCGGCGAAATTCTCGATGGTCTTGCGGTCGGAGAGATCGCGCGACTGCGCGACGGTGGACATCGTGAGATGCTCCTCGATCAGCCAGGCCACGAGCTCGGTGTCGGCTGCGCTGAAGCCGAGCCGTGGGCAGAGCCGCCGCGCGACCTTGGCGCCCGCGATCGAATGATCCTCGGGCCGTCCCTTGGCGATGTCGTGCAGCAGCGTCGTGATGTAGATCACCGAGCGGTGCTCAGGCCGGATCTTGCGCATCAGATCGCTGGCGACCGCAAATTCCTCGGCGCCGCCGCGCTCGATGTCCTGGAGGAAGCCGACGCAGCGGATCAGATGCTCGTCGACAGTGTAGTGATGATACATGTTGAACTGCATCATCGAGACGATCTTGCCGAAGGCGCGGATGAAATGGCCGAGCACGCCGGTCTCGTTCATTCGCCGCAGCACGATCTCGGCGTTGTCGGAGGTCAGGATCTCCATGAACAGCCGGTTGGCCTCGGGATTCTCGCGCATCTGCGCGTTGATCAGGCCGAGCGAGCGCGTCACGTCGCGCATCGCGTCCGGGTGGAAGGCGAGGTTGTTCTTCTGCGCCAGGCGGAAGATGCGGATCAGATTGACCGGATCGTGCTTGAAGACGTCGGGCGCGGCGACGTTGATGCGGTTGTTGTCGACGATGAAGTCGTCGCTGTCAGGGACGCGCCGCTTCACAGGCGTGGGGCGAAGCCGCGCCATCATCCGGCTCAGCACCGGTGCGGGCTTGGCCTGCTGGTCCTCGAGCTTGGCGCAGAGGATGGCGGTGAGGTTGCCGACTTCCTTGGCGACCAGGAAGTAGTGCTTCATGAAGCGCTCGACGTCCTGCATGCCGGGATGCGAGGTGTAGCCGAGCCGGATCGCGATCTCGCGCTGGAGGTCGAAGGACAGGCGCTCTTCGGCGCGCCCGGAGCAGAAATGCAGATTGCAGCGCACCGACCAGAGGAAATCGGCGCAGCGCCGGAAGCTGCGGTATTCCTGCGCGTCGAACACGCCGCGCTCGGCCAGCTCGTCGGTGTCGCGCACGCGATAGACGTATTTGGCGATCCAGAACAGCGTGTGCAGGTCGCGTAGCGCCCCCTTGCCGTCCTTGACGTTGGGCTCGACCAGATAGCGCGACTGTCCGCCGCGGCGATGCCGCTCCTCGCGCTCGGCGAGCTTTGCGGTGACGAATTCGGACGCGGTGCCCTGCACCACCTCCTTGTCGAAGCGTTCGACCAGCTCGTCATAGAGTGGCTGGTCGCCGGTGAGGAAGCGCGTCTCCAGGATCGCGGTGCGGATGGTCATGTCGCCGCGCGCCTGCCGGATCGATTCATCGACCGAGCGCGTGGCGTGGCCGACCTTCAGCCCCATGTCCCAGAGGCAATAGAGAATGGCTTCAGCGACCTGCTCGCCCCAGGCGGTCTGCTTGTAGGGCAGGATGAACAGGAGATCGATGTCGGATTCGGGGGCCATCAGGCCGCGGCCATAGCCGCCGGTCGCGACCACCGCCATGCGCTCCGCGCCGCTCGGGATCGGCGAGCGGTAGAGATGACGGGTCGCGGCCGAATAGAGGATGCGGATGATCTCATCCTGCACGTGGCACAGCCGCTCGGCGCAGCGGCGGCCGTGGCGGTCTTTCAGCAGGATTGCCTGCGCTGCGGCGCGCGCGGCGATCAGCTCGGCCTTGAGCAGTTGCGCGGTCGCGGTGCGGAACGTGTCCTCGCGGCCCTGATGCTTTTCGGCAAGCGCATCGACCGCGGCGGTGATCCGCGCGGTGTCGAAGCGATCATCCAGCTGTGGCTTGTGCTCGGTCGCAACGCTGTCCATGTCTCACCGGATATAAGAGGCGACAGGCGCTGTCACCCGCCATTCTCTGGCAATAGTCGTTCCATGCTGGAAAAGGCCGGCATCGAGCAAAATTGTTCTCAGGCCGCGCGCTTTCAAGGGTGGGATTTTCTCGTTGACCTCTAGATATAACTCATTGAAAAACAATGAAGTTTTGGAGGATTCTGGGCATGACCAACATAACACGACGTATTCTCTTGGCGGGAGCCGTTGCGTTCGCCATGACCCCCGCGGCACGGGCTGCTGATGCGCTCAAGGAAATCCGCATCGACTGGGCGACCTACAATCCGGTGTCGATGGTCCTGAAGCAGAAGGGGCTCCTGGAGAAGGAGTTCGCCAAGGACGGTATCACCATCACCTGGGTGCAGTCGGCCGGCTCCAACAAGGCGCTCGAATTCCTCAATGCCGGCTCGATCGATTTCGGCTCGACCGCGGGCTCTGCGGCGCTGGTCGCGCGCATTAACGGCAACCCGATCAAGTCGATCTATGTCTATTCGCGCCCCGAGTGGACGGCGCTGGTCACGGGCAAGGATTCCAAGATCGCGAGCGTTGCTGACCTCAAGGGCAAGCGCGTCGCGGTGACGCGCGGCACCGATCCGCACATCTTCCTGGTGCGCGCGCTGCTTGGCGCGGGTCTCACCGAAAAGGACATCACCCCGGTGCTGCTCCAGCACGCCGACGGCAAGACTGCGCTGATCCGCGGCGACGTCGATGCCTGGGCCGGTCTCGATCCGATGATGGCGCAGGCCGAGGTTGAGGAAGGCGCAAAGCTGTTCTATCGCAAGGCGGACGCCAACACCTGGGGCATCCTCAATGTGCGCGAGCAGTTCCTGAAGGACTATCCGGACGCCGCCCGCCGCGTGCTCGCGGTGTACGAGGAGGCGCGGAAATACTCGCTGGCGAATTACGATGATCTCAAGAAGACCTTTATCGCGGTCACAAAACTGCCCGACGCCGTCGTGGACAAGCAGCTCAAGGAGCGCACCGAGCTCACCCATAGCCGCATTGGCGCTTCCCAGCGCGAGTCGATCCTCGCCGCAGGCCTTGCCCTGCAACAGGCCGGCGTCGTCGACGCCAAGGTCGACGTGAAGGCGACACTGGATGCGTTGATCGACGATCAGGTCCCGCTACCGACGAATTGAGGTTGGATCCGTAGCGCGGATGGAGCGCAGCGAAATCCGGGATTCTTTTCGCGCGGCACGGCCCCGGATTGCGCTTCGCTCCATCCGGGCTACGCAGGTGGATAGAGGCGCGCCCTTGCATTCCCTCACAAGACGCGCTTCCTACCGGCCATGATTTCCGACGCGCCAGTCTTACAGCAGTCCTCGGAACCGGCCGAGACCGCCGCCGCGCCCTCGCGGCTGTCGCGTTATGCGCGGCCGATGCTGGGGCTGCTGCTGCCGTTGATCCTCGCGCTTGGCTGGGAGCTCGTGGTCTGGCTCGGCTGGTCCAATGGAAGGCTGGTGCCGCCGCCCTCGCGGGTCTTTGCCACCATCGCCGATCTCGCCCGCTCCGGCGAGCTGGTCCGCCACATCGTTGCGACGCTGTGGCGTGTCGGTCTCGGCTTCGCCTTCGGCGTCATCGCGGGCACGCTGCTCGGCGCCATCTCCGGCTATTGGTCGCTGGCACGGCGGCTGCTCGATCCGACCGTGCAGGCGCTGCGTGCGATTCCGTCGCTGGCCTGGGTACCGCTGTTTATCCTCTGGCTCGGTATTTTCGAGACCTCCAAGATCGTGCTGATCGCGGTCGGCGTGTTCTTCCCGGTCTATCTCGGCGTGATGGGCGCGATCCTCATCGTCGACCGCAAGATCGTCGAGGTCGGTCGCACCTTCCGCCTCTCTGGCTTCGCGATGATCCGCCGTATCCTGCTGCCCGCGGTGCTGCCGGCCTATGTCGTCTCCTTGCGCGTTGGTCTGGGTCTCGGCTGGATGTTCGTGGTGGCGGCCGAGTTGATCGGCGCCTCCGAAGGCCTCGGCTATCTCCTGCTCGACGGCCAGCAGCTCGGCAAGCCCGCGCAGATCCTCGCCGCGATCGTGATCTTCGCCATTCTCGGCAAGTTGACCGACTGGCTGATCGAGGTCGCGGCCGCTCCGTTCCTGCGCTGGCAGGACGCCTTCGGGCGCGTGAGGGGAGCGTAACGCGATGCTGGCGCTCGACCGGGTCAGCAAGACCTATCCGAATGGTGTGCACGCGTTGGCGCGCTTCTCGGCCGAGATCAGGCAGGGCGAGATCGTCGCCATCATCGGCGGCTCCGGTTGCGGCAAATCAACATTGCTCCGCGCCATCGCCGGCCTCGATCGCGCCAGCTCCGGCACGGTGACGCTCGACAGCGAGGCGATCGCCTCGCCACACGCCAAGATCGGCATCATCTTCCAGGAGCCGCGGCTGCTGCCCTGGCTCAGCGTCGCCGACAATATCGGCTTTGGACTTGCCGACCTGCCTGCGACGGAGCGGCGCGAGAAGGTGGCGCGTGCGCTGGCCCGCGTCGGCCTTGCCGACATGGCGCAAGCCTGGCCGCGCGAGCTCTCGGGCGGGCAGGCCCAGCGTGTCGCGATCGCGCGGGCGCTGGTGCCGCAACCCGAGGTGCTCTTGCTCGACGAGCCGTTCTCCGCGCTCGATGCCTTCACCCGCCGCGACCTCCAGGATCATCTGCTCGACCTCTGGGCCGACACGCGGCCGACGCTCATCCTCGTCACACATGACGTTGACGAGGCCGTGGTGCTGGCCGATCGCGTGCTGGTGATGCGGCCGCGGCCGGGCCGGCTGTTCGACCAGATCGAGATCAATCTGGGCCGTCCGCGCGACCGTAACTCGCCGCTGTTCGAGAATTTCAAGCGAAATGTGCTGACGTCACTCGACCGTTCGCTCGATCGCAGCGTGCCTGACCGTGACGCAACCCAGGGTCCCGGTCAGGCCATGTGGTGGTGACATTTTCTCTCCGAGCCGGTACATCGAGGGTCAATTTTCCGGGAGAGAATAAGATGGACGCCGCAGAACTGCGCCAGATGCAGGCCCCGATCAAGGAACGCTACAAGACCGATCCCAAGACCGCGATGATCACGCTGAAGGCCAAGGGCTCGACCGACGGCGAAGGCATCGCCTGCAAGGTCGAGACCGGCCGCGCCATCGCGCTTGCTGGCCTGCATCCCGCCACCGGCGGCTCCGGCCTCGAGCTCTGCTCCGGCGACATGTTGCTGGAAGCGCTTGTGGCCTGCGCCGGAGTCACGCTGAAGTCGGTCGCGACCGCGATCGAGGTGCCGCTCAAGACCGGTAACGTCTACGCCGAGGGCGATCTCGATTTTCGCGGCACGCTCGGCGTCGACAAGGAGACCCCGGTCGGCTTCGCCGAGATCCGCCTGCGCTTCGAGGTCGATACCGATGCGCCGCAAGACAAGCTCGATCTCCTGCTCAAACTCGCCGAGCGCTATTGCGTGGTCTATCAGACCATCAAAAACGGCCCGAAGGTTTCGGTGTCGATGCAGCGGATGTAGCTGCCACCCTCCCTTTGAGGGAGGGCAAGAAGAAGAAAATGCCTGCCGAACTGTCTTACATCCTCTTCCTTCTGCTGCGCATGGCGGTTGCGGCCGCGTTCGTGGTGTCGGCGTCTGTTATCACCGAGCGCTCCGGCCCGGTGATCGGTGCGCTGGTGGCGACGCTGCCGATCTCGGCCGGTCCCTCCTACGTCTTCCTCGCGATCGACCATGACGCTGCCTTCATCGCGCAGGGTGCGCTGTCGAGCCTCCCGGTCAATGCCGCGACGATCTTCATGGGTCTCACCTATGTCGTGCTGGCGCAGCGGCACAGTGTGGTGGTGAGTTGCGGATGCGCGTTCGCGGTCTGGATCGCGATCGCCTCGGTCATCCGCATGTTCGACTGGACGCTCATCGCCGGGCTCGCCGTGAATTTCATCGCGTTCGGCATCTGCATTCCGCTGCTCGCGGGCTATCGCCATGTGAAGATGCCGCTGGTGATGCGCCGCTGGTACGACATCCCGATGCGGGCCGCGCTGGTCGCGACCCTCGTCGCCGTCGTCGTCTCGACGTCGGGCTGGGTCGGCCCGAAGATCAGCGGCATCGTTGCGCTGTATCCAGTCGTGTTCTCCAGCATGATGGTGATCCTGCATCCCCGCATCGGCGGTCCGCCGACCGCCGCGGTGCTGGCCAATTCGGCCTGGGGCCTGCTCGGATTCGGAATGGCGATCGCGGTGGTGCATAGTGCGGTGGTGCAGTTCGGTTCCGCGATCGGCCTCAGCATGGGCCTCGCCACCTGCATCGTGTGGAATCTGACGCTGTGGTGGAACGGGCGAAGGAAGCGGCTGGCGCATTAGCCTCCGGAAGCACTGTCACTGCTTCGGCAGCTTGGCCTTCAGCGCATAGAGCGCATCTAGCGCCTCGCGCGGGGACATCTCGTCGGGGTGTAGCGCCTTTACCGTGTCTATCAACAGCTCGGCCTCGGTCGGCGGTGCGGCTTCCGCGGCGGCGCGTGAGGGCACCGCGAACAGCGGAAGGTCGTCGGCGAGCGCGCGGGCGGTCTGGCCGCGGTCTTGCGCCTCGAGCTTTGCCAGCACGGATTTCGCGCGATTGATCACGGCCGGCGGCAGGCCGGCGAGCTTGGCGACCTGGATGCCGTAGGAGCGATCGGCCGAGCCCGGCAGTACCTCGTGCAGGAACACGACATTGCCCTGCCACTCCTTGACCCGCACGGTCGCGTTGAACATGCGCGGCAGCTTTGCCGAGAGCGCGGTCAGCTCGTGATAATGCGTCGCGAACAGCGTGCGGCAGCGGTTGCTTTCGTGCAGATGCTCGATCGCGGCCCATGCAATGGAGAGGCCGTCGAAGGTCGCGGTGCCGCGGCCGATCTCGTCGAGGATCACCAGCGCGCGCTCGCCGGCCTGGTTGAGGATCGCAGCCGTCTCGACCATCTCCACCATGAAGGTGGAGCGGCCGCGCGCGAGATCGTCGGCGGCGCCGACGCGCGAGAACAGGCGGTCGATGATGCCGATCCGCGCGCGCGTGGCCGGCACGAAGCTGCCGATCTGCGCCAGCAGCGCAATCAGCGCGTTCTGGCGCAGGAAGGTCGATTTACCCGCCATGTTCGGACCGGTCAGCAGCCAGAGCTGGCCGGATTTTTGTGCAGGGCTAGGCGACAGATCGCAGGCATTGGCGATGAATGGCTCACCATTGCGCTTCAAAGCCTGCTCGACCACGGGATGGCGGCCGGCTTCGATGGCGAAGCCGAGGGAACCATCGACCTCGGGCCGCACGTAGTTTTCATCGACCGCGAGCTTGGCCAGCGACGTCGCAACGTCGAGCAGCGCAAAGCCTTGCGCTGCGGCGCGCAGATCGTCACTGATCTCGAGCGCCTTGGTGCAGAGCCGCTCGAAGATTTCGAGCTCGAGCCCGAGCGCGCGGTCGCCGGCATTGGCGATCTTGGCTTCAATCTCGCCAAGCTCTGAGGTGGTGAAGCGCACCTGGCCCGCCAGCGTCTGGCGATGGATGAAGGTCGCGTTCAGCGGCGCCGACATCAGCTTGTCGCCGTGCTGGGCTGTAACCTCGACGAAATAGCCGAGCACGTTGTTGTGCCGGATCTTGAGGCCCTTCACGCCCGTGTTGTCGGCGTAGCGCGCCTGCATCGAGGCCACCACCAGGCGTGAGGCATCGCGCAGGTTTCGCGCTTCATCAAGGGCCGGCTCGTAGCCGGCACGAACGAAGCCGCCATCGCGCTTGATCAGCGGCAGCTGCTCGTCGAGCGCACGCGCAAATTCGGCCGCGAGCTCGCGCGAGGGACGCTTGAGTGCCGCCATGACGGCCGCGATCTCCTGCGGCGGCTGGTCGAGCTCGCCGAGCCGCGCCAGCACCTGGTCGGCGGCGATGATGCCGTCGCGCACGCCCGCAAGGTCGCGCGGTCCGCCGCGGCCGACCGAGAGACGGGCGAGCGCGCGCGACATGTCGGGCGCGCCGCGCAAGATGCTGCGGATGTCCTCGCGCGTGGCCGAATCCGCGACGAAGGCGCTGACGGCATCGAGCCGCCGCGCGATCGCCGGCGCATCGGTCAAGGGTGCCGCGAGCCGTTGCGCCAGCAGGCGCGAGCCCGCTGACGTCACCGTACAATCGATGGCATCGAGCAGCGAGCCGCGGCGTTCGCCGGCGAGCGTCCGCGTCAGTTCGAGATTGGCGCGCGTGGCCGGGTCGATCGCCATGGTCGCGCCCGAGGCTTCGCGTGCGGGCGGCGACAGCGGCGGATGCTTGCCGACCTGGGTGCGGTCGACATAGGTGACGGCGGCGGCAGCAGCCGTGGCCTCCAGCCGCGAGAGCTGGGCCAGCCCGTCCATGGTCGCGACCGCGAAGTAATCGCACAGCCGCTTCTCGGCCGTGGCGCCATCGAAGACGTCGCGGGTCACCGGCGTGACCGCCGGCAGCTCGCGTAAGGTTTGTCCGAGCTCGTTGTCGCTATAAAGCGCGTCGGTGACGATGGCTTCGTTCGGGTTGATGCGCGCCAGCGTCGCGGCGAGCTCACCGCTAGAGCATTCCGTCACCGTGAATTCGGCGGTCGAGATGTCGATCCAGGCGAGACCAAAGCGGTCGCCGCCAGCGGACGAACGCGCTCGCGCAATCGCCAGCAAATAATTGTTGGCGCGGGCGTCGAGCAGCGTGTCTTCGGTCAGCGTGCCCGGCGTGACCAGCCGGACAACACCGCGGCGCACGACGCTCTTGTTGCCACGCGCTTTCGCAGCGGCGGGATCCTCGGTCTGCTCGCACACGGCGACGCGGTGGCCGGCGCTGATCAGGCGATGCAGATAATCCTCGGAGCGCTCGACCGGCACGCCGCACATCGGGATGTCGTTGCCCTGATGCTTGCCGCGCTTGGTCAGCACGATGCCGAGCGTCTTCGAGGCGATCTCGGCGTCCTCGAAGAACAGCTCGTAGAAATCGCCCATCCGGTAGAACAGCAACAGGCCCTGATGCGCCGCCTTGATCTCCAGGTACTGTTCCATCATCGGCGTGACGCGCGCGGCGGCGTCCGCCTGCGGCGCGGGGGTGGGTTCAGGCTCTGGCGCTTGGATGGGCTGTTGCATGGTCATGGGCGGCGCAACCTACAAAATTTCGCCTCCTGCTCCTATCGCTTTGGCCGGGGAGGGGAGGTTTTCCACGTTGTCCGCACCGCGGCATGCGCTGGCGGCGTGGATACCCCTCGGAACACGCAAGAAACCGTCAATTGACCTGCCGCGGGCGCCCTCCTAAAACTCCGCCGACATTGAAGAATTTTCGCCGAACCGCGGCAGTCAGGGAGAACAACGATGCGTGACGTCTTTATCTGCGATGCCGTGCGGACCCCGATCGGCCGTTTCGGCGGCTCGCTTGCCAAGGTGCGCGCCGACGACCTCGCCGCGGCCCCGATCAAGGCGCTGATGGCCAAGCACCCCAATCTCGACTGGGCGCAGGTTGACGAAGTCTTCTTCGGTTGCGCCAACCAGGCCGGCGAGGACAACCGCAACGTCGCGCGCATGGCGCTGCTGCTCGCGGGGCTGCCGGACTCGGTTCCCGGCCAGACCCTGAACCGGCTTTGCGCCTCCGGCCTCGATGCGGTCGGTGCTGCGGGGCGCGCCATTCGCTCCGGCGAGATCGAGCTTGCGATCGCCGGCGGCGTGGAATCCATGACCCGCGCGCCGTTCGTGATGGGCAAGGCGCAGGAGGCCTTCTCGCGCTCGGCCGAGATCTTCGACACCACGATCGGCTGGCGCTTCATCAATCCGCTGCTCAAGGCGCAGTATGGCGTCGATGCGATGCCGGAGACCGGCGAGAACGTTGCCGAGGAATTCCAGGTCTCGCGCGCCGACCAGGATGCCTTCGCCATCCGCTCGCAGCAGCGCGCGGGTGCGGCGATCGCAGCCGGCTATTTCGCGGAAGAAATCACCCCGATCACCATTCCCGGCGGCAAGGCCGGTCCTGTTACCATCGACAAGGACGAGCATCCGCGTCCCGAGACCACGCTGGAAGGCCTGGCCAAGCTGAAGCCGATCGTGCGCAATCCCGGCACGGTGACGGCCGGCAATGCGTCGGGCGTCAATGACGGCGCGGCCGCGATGATCCTGGCCTCTGAGGCTGCGGTGAAAAAGCATGGCCTCACGCCGCGCGCCCGCATCCTTGGCCTCGCCTCGGCCGGCGTGCCGCCGCGCATCATGGGCATCGGTCCCGTGCCCGCGACCCGCAAGCTGATGGAACGTCTCGGCAAGAAGATCAGTGATTTCGACCTGATCGAGCTCAATGAAGCCTTTGCCTCGCAGGGCATCGCCTGCATGCGCCAGCTCGGCGTTGCCGACGATGCCGATTTCGTCAATCCGCATGGCGGCGCCATCGCGCTTGGCCATCCCCTCGGCATGAGCGGCGCGCGCCTCGCGCTCACCGCCGTGCACGGCATGGAAAAGCGCGGCGGCAAGCTTGCGCTGGCCACCATGTGCGTCGGCGTCGGCCAGGGTGTTGCCGTTGCGATCGAGAAGCTGAACTAGGCTCTCGCCCTCTCCCCCGCTTGCGGGGAGAGGGCTCTCAGGGACCATCCCATGATCATCGAGCGCGAGCAGGACGTCACGGCCGCCGCACTTGCGGTGATGGAGCGGACGTCCGATCCGCGGATGCGGCAGATCATGGTCTCGCTGGTCAAGCATTTGCACGGCTTTGTCCGTGACGTGCGCCTGACCGAGAAGGAATTCCGCGACGCCACCGCTGTGATCGTCGAACTCGGCAAGCTGACCACCGACACGCACAACGAAGTCGTGCTGATGGCTGGCTCGCTCGGCGTCTCGCCGCTGGTTTGCCTGCTCAACAACGGCGATCAGGGCAACACCGAAACCGATCAGTCGCTGCTCGGTCCGTTCTGGCGGCTGAATTCGCCCCGGGTGGAGAATGGCGGATCGATCGTCCGCTCGCAGACGCCGGGCGCGTCGCTGTTCGTCAACGGCCACGTCGTCGACAAGGACGGCCGCCCCGTCGCGGGTGCGGAGGTCGATGTCTGGCACGCCTCGCCGGTTGGTCTGTATGAGAACCAGGACCCCGAGCAGGCCGACATGAACCTGCGCGGCAAGTTCACGACCGATCAGGACGGGCGCTTCGCCTTCCGCTCGGTGATGATGGTGGGCTATCCGATTCCGACCAACGGCGTCGTCGGCCGCCTGCTCGAAGCGCAGAGCCGGCACCCCTATCGTCCCGCGCATCTGCACGCCCTGATCTTCAAGCCCGGCTTCAAGGTGCTGATCTCGCAGGTCTACGATCCCAACGATCCCCATATCGACAGCGACGTGCAGTTCGGCGTGACACAAGCGCTGATCGGCAAATTCGTGCGCCACGAGACGCCGCATTCGACCGCGCGTGACGTTTCGACACCATGGTATTCGCTCGACCACACCTACCGGCTTGAGGCCGGGGAGGCCGTGCTGCCGCGTGCGCCGATCAAGTAAGGCTTGGTGACGGATGATGTCGGGTTCGCGGGAGGCCGCTAAACCCGCTTCCCTAGATTAGTTATATTCTATAATGATTGGCGCAAATGTTGACCGGCTGGACCAAAATGGCCGGGGAGGAGTTCGCCAATGACATTCATCTATCCCACTGACAGCAACAAGGCGCATCCGCTGCCGCTGTCGCCCGAATACAAGAGCTCGATCAAGCGCGCGCCGAGCAAGCCCTTGATCCCGATGCGCCACACGCTGTCGGAACTGACCGGCCCGGTCTATGGCCACGAGACCGTGCGCGACGGCGACAACGACCTCACCACCCAGCACAAGGGCGAGCCGCTCGGCGAGCGCATCATCGTGCACGGCCATGTCCGTGACGAGGACGGCCGCGGCGTGCCGAACTCGCTGGTCGAGATCTGGCAGGCCAATGCCTGCGGCCGCTACGTCCATGTCCGCGATCAGCATCCCGCGCCGCTCGACCCCAACTTTACCGGCGCGGGCCGCACCCAGAGCGATGCTTCCGGCTACTATCGCTTCGTCACTATCAAGCCCGGCGCCTATCCCTGGGGCAATCACCACAATGCATGGCGGCCGGCTCACATCCATCTCTCGGTGTTCGGCCATTCCTTCGTCACCCGCCTGGTGACGCAGATGTATTTCCCGGGCGATCCGCTGTTCCCGTTCGATCCGATCTTCAACTCGGTGCCGGACGAGAAGGCGCGGATGCGAATGGTGTCGTCGTTCGATCTGGAGAATACCAAGCCGGAATGGGCGCTGTGCTATCGCTTCGACATCGTGCTGCGTGGCAAGGATGCCACCCCCATGGAGAACCACTAACGTGCAAGACTCTGTGAAGCCCAACGGGATTACCCCATCGCAGACCGTCGGTCCGTTCTTCAAATACGGCCTGACGCCGACCGGCGATTACGCCTGGAACGACGCGTTCACCAACTCGACGCTGACCCCTGACGTTACAGGCGATCGCGTCCGCATCGAGGGCCGGGTGTTCGATGGCGACGGTGCCGTCGTGCCGGACGCCATGCTGGAGATCTGGCAGGCCGATGCACAGGGCCGCTTTGCTGACCCGCAGGACAAGCGCGCATTGCCGAATGCCAGCTTCCGCGGTTTTGCCCGCTGCGGCACCGACAAGGACGGCAATTATTCCTTCGACACCGTCAAGCCGGGCGTCGTGCCCGATCCCGACGGCAAGCCGCAGGCACCGCACATCGTTCTGGCGGTGTTCGCGCGCGGCATGTTGCGGCATCTCTATACCCGCATCTATTTCAGCGACGAGGCCGGCAACGCCGCCGATCCCGTGCTGGGATTGGTGCCGGCCGACCGCCGCGCCACGCTGATCGCGGTGCGCGAGGCCGGCAAGGCGGTCTATAAGCTCGACCTGCGCCTGCAGGGCGACAACGAGACGGTATTCTTCGACGTGTGACGTCTCGCCGCCTTCCTGTGAAGGCCGCTGTCGCGCGCTGGCGCTTCCCCGTGTGATCATGCAGTATGGCTGCAGCACCGGGGGGCGCGATTCATGACATCCTCACAACTGCGGGCGGTCGCTGAACCCGGTTACCTCACGGCTGCGCTGCGCAAGGCCGGCGCACTGGACGCCGGCGCTGTGCGCGAAGTGAAGGTGCTGGATGAGCGCGACACCGTCGTATCGCATATCACCCGGCTCGGCCTGCGTTATGTCGGGGAGTCCGCCGGCTCTCCGCAGACGCTGATCCTCAAGACGTCGCATGCCGATTTTGCCAAAACGCTCGCCAATGGCGGCCGGCACGAGGTGGCATTTTATACGAAGCTCGCACCGAAAATGCCTCGGGGACTGGTGCTGCGCTGTTTCGACGGGCGTTTCGATGAGGAGGGTTCGAACTGGCACCTCCTGCTCGAAGACCTCACCGATAGTCATGAACTCGCGACCGTACCGACGCTGCCGCCGTCGCGAGATCAGTCGATGGCAATCGTCACGACGCTGGCGGGCATGCATGCGGCGTGGTGGGATCATCCTGATCTCGGCGAGACCGCCGGCACCTGGGCGAGCCCCGAGGACAGCGCGCAACACTTGGAGGTCTTCGCCGGTCATTATGACCGCTTTGCCGATGAGCTCGGCGACCGCCTCAGTGAGGAGCGACGTATCCTCTACCGCCGTCTCATCGAGCAGTCGTCGCGGCTATCCCAGCGCTATCATTCGCGTCGCCACGTCACGATTACTCACGGCGATGCGCACACCTGGAATTTCCTATTGCCGCGTGCCGGCGTCGCGAACTCCGTGCGCATCTTCGATTTCGACCTGTGGGGCATCAATGTGCCCACCCACGATCTCGCCTATATGATGGCGATCCAATGGTATCCGGAGCGCCGGCAGGCGCTCGAGCGGGCGTTGCTCAACCGCTACCACGAGACGCTGCTCGCACACGGTGTGGCCGGCTACACGCGCGGCGCGCTCGACCAGGATTATCGCTGGTCGGTGCTCTGGCACATCACCAAGCCGGTCTGGCAATGGAGCATCAACATCCCGCCGGGAATCTGGTGGAACAATCTGGAGCGGGTGATGATGGCGGTCGAGGATCTCGGGTGCGAGGAGTTGTTGTAGGGGACGCTGGAGCGCGACAGCGGTTCAACTTTCTCGGTGTCGTCCCCGCGAACGCGCGGACCCATAACCACAGGGAGAAGTCGTGGCTCGAAGCTGGTAACTCCAAGTCTTCGTCAAATCACTCCCTGTGGTTATGGGTCCCGGATCTGCTTGTCCGGGACGACAGGGGAGATTGCCGCTCGACTGCAGCTACTCCATCACCGCATGTTCCGGTGCCGCGGTCTGCTTGCGCAGCATGGCCTTGCTCGAGCCGATCATGAATGCCAGCGGGATGGTGCAGAGGATGAAGAACATCACGAGCTGGTAGTCACGCGCAAAGGCGATGATTTGCGCCTGGAGGCCGACGATCCTGTCGGCCATGGCGCGGCCGGCATCGGTGGAGAGGTTGATCATGCCGCTCACGTCGGGCATCTGGAGTGCGTGGTTGAACGGGTTGATGTGCTCGGACAGGACCGCGTAGGTCTTGCGCGTGCCCTGGGTCAACTGGGCGATGACGATGGAGATGCCGACCGAGCTCGCGACGTTGCGCAGCAGCGTCAGCATCGAGGTGCCGTCGGTGCGTAAGTGGTTCGGCAGCGTCATGAAAGCGACCGTCGAGAGCGGCACGAAGACGAGGCCGAAGCCAAAACCCTGGATCACGCTGACGATGATGATCTCCGGCACCTGGGTCTGGTCGGTCCATCCGGTCATCTGGAACAGCGACGCCGCCGTCAGCGTCAGCCCGGAGATGATCAGCGTGCGCGCCTCGATGTAGCGCATGATGCGGCCGACCATCATCATGGCGAAGAAGGTGCCGAAGCCGCGGCTCGCAAGCAGGCCACCGGCGGTCATGATGGGATAGCCGATGACGTTCTGCAGGTAGGGCGAGGCCAGCGCCATGGTGGAGTACAGCACGAGCCCCATCACCGTCATGAAGATGCAGCCGGTGAGGAAGTTGCGATCCCGGAACAACGCGAACTGGATGAAGGGACGTGAGGTCGTGAAGGAGTGCGCGAAGAAGTAATAGAAGGCGATTCCCGAGACCACGAACTCGGTCACGATCTCGACCGATTCGAACCAGTCGAGCTGCTCGCCGCGGTCGAGCGCAAGCTGTAGCGCGCCAATGCCGATCGCCAGCGCCGCGAAGCCGAACCAGTCGAATTTGAGGCTGGTATCCTGCTTGGTCTCGTCCATGAAGATGCTGAGTCCAAGCACGGTGATCGCGCCGAACGGCAGATTGACGAAGAACACCCAGTGCCAGGAATAGGTCTCGGTCAGCCAGGCGCCGAGCGAGGGGCCCATGATCGGGCCCATCATCACGCCCATGCCCCAGATCGACATCGCCTTGGCGCGTTCCTGCAGCGTGTAATAGTCGAGCATCACCGACTGCGACAGCGGCACCAGCGCTGCTCCGAACACGCCTTGCAGCAGGCGGAACAGCACCATCTGGTTGATGTCCTGTGCGAGGCCGCACAGCACGGAGGCGAAGGTGAAGCCGGCGGCGCAGATGATGAAGATGCGCTTGCGGCCGAAGCGGTTGGAGATCCAGCCGACCGGCGCCGTCATGATGGCGGCGGCGACGATGTAGGAGGTCAAGACCCAGTTGATCTGGTCCTGCGACGCCGACAGCGTGCCCTGCATGTAGGGCAGCGCGACGTTGGCGATGGTGGTGTCCAGCGCCTGCATGATGGTCGCGGTCATGGCGCAGATCGTCACCATGTTCCGGCGCAGGCCGGGGACCATCAAAGCGGGGTTGGACTCCGCCATCGGATCAGTCCTTGTCCTGGTTCGCCGTCGCCGACAATCCGAGCAGTCCGGCAAGCGAGCGCTGGTGGCCGGTGTCGATGGTGGCATAGACGCTCATGCCGGCCTTCAGCTTCTTCACGTATTTGTCGCTCTCGTCGAAATAGATCCGGATCGGCACGCGCTGCACCACCTTGACGAAGTTACCGGTGGCGTTCTGCGGCGGCAGGATCGCGAATTGTGCGCCGGTGCCGGGCGACAGCGAGCCGATCTTGCCCTTGAAGAGGTGGTTCGGGAACGCATCGACCTCGAGCGTGACGGCTTGTCCCTCGGTGACGTGGGTGAGGTCGCTCTCCTTCGGATTGGCGTCGACCCAGGGATGGGCGACGTCGATGATGGAGAACACCGCCATGCCGGCGGAGACGTAGCGGCCAAGCTGGATCTGCTCGACCTGCGTCGCCACGCCGCCCATCGGCGCGCGCACCACGGCGTGGTCGAGATTGCGCTCGGCGTTTTCGAGCTTGGACTTGGCCTGCGCGTAAGGCGGGAATTTCTCCAGGGGCAGGTCGGTGTCGCCGAGCAGCTGGGTCTTGGCGGTCGAGATCTGCTGCTTGACGTATTGCGCGATCGAGCCCGACGTAACCAGCGCGTTCGAGGCGTTGTCGAGATCGAGCTGCGAGCCGTAGCTGTTCTTCACCAGCGACTGCTTGCGCTCGACGTCGCGCTGCTTCAGGTCGACGCCCTTCTGGGCGAGGTCGAGCATGTCGCCGTAGATCTTGATGTTGGCGCGGAGGTTGTCATAGGTCGACTGCGCCTGCATCAGCTGCGCCTTGGCCTCGTCCACGGCGAGGCGGAACGGCACGGGGTCGATCTCGAACAGCTCGTCGCCCTGCTTGACCAGCTGGCCCTCCTTGACGACGACCTTCTGGATCTTGCCGGAGATGTCCGGCGTCACCAGCACCTTCTGCGCGCCGACATAGGCGTCATCGGTGCCGACATAGCGGCCGCCATTGAGATAGAAGGTGAAGCCGGCGATCGCGATAACGATCGGCAGAACGACCATCAGCAAAAAGCGGCGATAGCGCCGCAGGCCCGCGACCAGGCGGCGGCGCGGGTTGGTGCCGGCCTTCTTGGTGGGCTTGCCGCTGTCGATCTTCTGTTCGGGCTGGAACTTGAGAACCTGATCAGCCATAGCGCTGCTCCTTACGCGCTTGTTCCGCTCCGGACGTCTGGATCGCGTTACGCACGTTTTCTTTCATAGATTCGAGTTGGGTGAGGAGACGGTGGGCGTCCGCCGGGCTGATGCCGTCGAGCGCGTTCGCCGTGAGTTCCGATTTCAGGCCGCTCATCTTGCCGAGCAGCGCACGGCCGGCCCTCTTCAGATAAAGCCGCTTGACGCGGCGGTCCGAGGCGTCGTTGCGGCGCTCGATCCAGTCGCTGTCGCAGAGCTTGTCGATCAGCCGCGTCAGCGTGATCGGCTGCATCTCCAGCAGTTCGGCGAGTTCCGACTGTTTCATGCCCTCGCTGCGCTCGACCTTGGCCAGCACCGCCCATTGTGCGCGGGTGATGCCGAAGCGCGAGGCCTCCTTGTCGGCATAGACGCGCAACAGTCGGTACAGCTCACCGAGCGTGAACAGGAAGTTCTGGTCGACAGACCCGCGGGTCATGAGCTTGGTCTCCAATAAGCTATGATATAATAAGCAAGCTTATGATTATTTCATGGCGGGTTAATGCGATGCTGTCCCGCAGCAAAAGCATGGCTGACCGCCGCGGCGCCGGTCGTGCTTTGGGTTCCCCGGCCGAAATGCTAGAAGGCGGGCCGAATGACCCTCGCAAAGCCGGCATTTCCGACGCCCGACCACGATCACGGCCGCTGCACCGCGGACGCGCTGGCGCATGCGGAAGCGGTTTGCGCGCAGCGGACGCAGAAATTTACGCCGATCCGCCGCCAGGTGCTGGGCACATTGCTTTCCAGCCACCGGCCGCTGGGCGCTTACGAGGTGATCGACGAATTGGCAAAATCGATGGCGCGACCGGCGCCGATCACGGTCTACCGTGCTCTCGATTTTTTGATGGCGAACGGCCTCGTGCACCGCATCGAAAGCCGCAACGCCTATCTCGCCTGCGCCGCCCACGACCATGACGCGACCTCGGCGGTCGCGTTCCTGATCTGCGAGCGCTGCGGTCTTGTCGGCGAGATCCCGTCGGGGTCCTTTGCCAAGGAGCTCAACGCCGCGGCGCGCGCGTCAGGCTTCGCGCCAAAACTGTCCGTGGTTGAGATCACGGGTGTCTGCACCCATTGTCAAAAGACGTCTTGAAGCAACAACGGCGCAAAGCCGGATCCCGGGAAGAAATGTCCTCACCTCAAGCCATCCAATCTGCCGGCCGCCCCCTCAGTGCCGGCGCCATCGCGCTGATGCTCATGCTGTGCCTGACCTGGGCCTTCAACCAGATCGCGATCAAGCTGGTGCTGCCGGATGTCCCGCCGATGCTGCAGGCGATGATCCGTTCGATGGGCGCGTTGCCGGTGCTGTTCATCATCGGCACCGTGCGTGGCGTCAAATTCTTCGAGCGCGACGGCACCTGGAAGCCGGGTCTTATTGCCGGGCTGATGTTCGGCATCGAATTCGTGCTGATCTTCCAGGGCCTGCGCCTGACCTCGGCCTCCCGCGCGGTCGTGTTTCTCTACACCGCGCCGTTCTTCGTCGCGCTCGGCTCCTATCAGGTGCTCGGCGAGCGCCTTGGCAGCACGCAATGGCTGGGGCTGGCGATCAGCTTTGCCGGTGTGGCGCTCGCAATCGGCGTGCCGCAGGCCAATGTCGACTCACACGTCCTTCTCGGCGATCTCATGATCGTCGCCGGCGCTTCACTTTGGGCTGCGACCACGCTGGTCGCCAAGGGGACGCGGCTGCGCTTCGCCGCACCTGAAAAGGCATTGGGCTATCAGGTCGCGACCTCGATCCCGATCCTGGGAGCGGCTGCCCTGCTGTCCGGAGAATCCATCACCCACACCCCGTCGCCGCTGTCGTTCGCCTTGATGGCCTTCCAGGCCATCTGGGTGGTTGGAACCACGTTCACGCTTTGGTTCGCGCTGGTGAAGGCCTATTCGGCCAGCAAATTGTCGGCTTTTACCTTCATCACCCCTTTGTTTGGCGTGGTGGGTAGCTATTTCATCATGCACGATCACCTGAGCCTGGCTTTCGGGGCGGCAGCTGTCCTTGTAATTGCTGGGCTTTTTCTGGTTAACCGTCCCAGCCAAACGGCCGCGGCGCCAGCTGATGCATTGCTGAACGTCACCAAAACCTGATATTTGGACCCCATGAACAAGCTCGAAAACCCCCTCGATTCCGACATCGCAGGCCCGGCGCCGCGTCATCGCACAACCCAGGTCAAGGTCGGCGACGTCGCCGTTGGCGGCGGTGCGCCGATCGTCGTGCAGTCGATGACCAACACCGATACCGCCGACATCGACGGCACCATCGCCCAGGTCGCAGCGCTCGCGCGCGCCGGCTCCGAAATGGTCCGCATCACCGTGGACCGCGAGGAAGCTGCTGCCGCCGTCCCGCATATCCGCGACGGTCTGGCCAAGCGCGGCATCACCACGCCCTTGATCGGCGACTTCCACTATATCGGCCACAAGCTGCTCGCGGCCTATCCGGCCTGCGCCGAGGCGCTGGCCAAATACCGCATCAATCCCGGCAATGTCGGCTTTAAGGACAAGCGCGACACCCAGTTCGCCGACATCATCGAGATCGCGAACAAGAACAACAAGCCGGTGCGCATCGGCGCCAATTGGGGTTCGCTCGACCAGGAGCTGCTGACCAAGCTGATGGACGAGAACGCCGCGTCGGCCGATCCGCGCGACGTGCGCGCGGTGACGCGCGAGGCGATGGTGCAGTCGGCGCTGCTCTCGGCCGCGCGTGCCGAAGAGCTCGGCATGCCCAAGAATCGCATCATCCTTTCCGCAAAGGTCTCGGCGGTGCAGGATCTCATCGCGGTCTATCAGGATCTCGCCAGCCGTTCCGACTACGCCATCCATCTCGGCCTCACCGAAGCCGGCATGGGCACCAAGGGCATCGTCGCGTCCTCGGCCGCGCTCGGCATCCTGTTGCAGCAGGGCATCGGCGACACCATCCGCATCTCGCTGACGCCGGAGCCCGGCGGCGACCGCACCCGTGAGGTGCAGGTCGGCCAGGAGCTCCTGCAGACCATGGGCTTCCGCACCTTCGTGCCGCTGGTTGCCGCGTGCCCCGGCTGCGGCCGCACCACATCGACCACGTTCCAGGAACTGGCCAGCTCGATCCAGGGTTTCATCCGCGACGAGATGCCGAACTGGAAAACGAAGTATCCGGGCGTCGAAGAGCTCAACGTCGCGGTGATGGGCTGCATCGTCAACGGCCCCGGCGAATCCAAGCACGCCAATATCGGCATTTCCCTGCCCGGCACCGGCGAGGCGCCGGCCGCACCGGTCTTCGTCGACGGCAAGAAGTTCCGCACGCTGCGCGGCCCCACGATCTCCGCCGACTTCAAGGCACTCGTGATCGACTACATCGACCAGCGTTACGGCCAGGGCGCCAAGGTGCCGGCGGCCGAGTAGGCATTTCCAAATATCGAATGCGTAGGGCGGGTTAGCGAAGCGTAACCCGCCTTATTTTTTTGCGCGCGCGAAGTGGCGGGTTACGCTTCGCTAACCTGCCCTACATTGCTACGATGCTCTCAATCAACAACGATCGGGAGACACGCCATGAGCTCACTCGCCGGCAAGCAAGGTCCGCGTTACCGCCACACGGCTGAGGATGGCGCGCCTTACGAGACCATCGCGGTCGAAAAGCTCACCCCCATCATCGGCGCGGAAATTTCCGGTGTCGACATCGGCAGGCTCGTCTCGGACGATGCGCGCTCCAACCAGCAGATGGACGAGATCCACCGCGCGCTCGCCGAAAACCTCGTGATCTTTTTCCGCGACCAGACCATCACGCCGCAGCAGCATCTCGCCTTCGGCCGCAAGTTCGGCGAGCTGCATTTTCATCCCGCCGCGCCGCACGAGGACGAAGACCCGGCGCTGATGAAGATCTATGCGGATGCGAACTCGCCGCGCGCCAACGGCGAAGGCTGGCACTCCGACGTCTCCTGCGATCTCGAGCCGCCGATGGGCTCGATCCTCTACATCAAGCAGTGCCCGCCGCGCGGCGGCGACACGCTGTTCGCCAACATGTACGCGGCCTATGAGGCGCTGTCCGATCGCATGAAGGCCTATCTCGACGGCCTGACCGCGCTGCATGACGGCGAGCCGATCTATCGCGGGCTCTACGCCAATTACGGTGTCGCCGATCGCCCCTCCTATCCGAACGCCGAGCACCCGGTGGTGCGCACCCATCCGGTCACGGGCAAGAAGGCGCTCTACGTCAATCGTGGCTTCACCCGTCACATCAACGGCATCCCGCGCGACGAGAGCGATGCGATGCTCGCCTATCTCTATCAGCACGCCGAGAACCCGCTGTTCCAGTGCCGCTTCCGCTGGACCGAGAACGCCATCGCCTTTTGGGACAACCGCTGCGCCCAGCACCGCGCCATATGGGACTACTGGCCGCACACGCGCTCGGGTACGCGCGTGACGGTGAAGGGGGAACGGCCGGTGTGAGAATGTCGTGGCGCATCACCGCCGCTATCGCTGTTTCGCTGATCCCGCTTTTGGTTTTGCCGGCTGACCAGGGCGAGGCGGCTGCTGCGCGGAAGGCGGCGAAGGCACGACCAAAGCCGCCCGCCCCGGAGCCATGCGAGCCGCGCAAATTCAAGATCATCCTCGATGTCGGACACACCTCGGAATCGCAAGGCGCCACCAGCGCGCGCAACGATGTGGAATTTGGCTTCAACCTGCATTTGGCGCGGCTGATCAGAGAGCGCTTGAAGTCGGCGGGCTTTGCCGCGACCCGCGTGCTGGTGACCGACGGCAAGGCGCGGGCAAGCCTGCTCAAGCGTGTCGGAACCGCCAACGCCGCGCATGCCGATTTCTTCCTGTCGATCCACCACGATTCCGTGCCGGACAAGATGCTCGAAGCATGGGAGTTCGAGGGCGCCAAGAGCTATTTCAGCGACCGCTTCAGCGGCCATTCGCTGTTCGTGTCCGAGCGCAATCCGCACTTCGCAGCCAGCCTCGCCTTCGCCCGGTTACTGGGCCGGGAGCTGAAGGAGAAGGGTCTGCAATACGCCACCCAATACAGCCTGCCGCTGATGGGCCGTTACCGGCATCCCCTGCTCGACAAGGATGTCGGCGTCTACCGCTATGACGGGCTCGTGGTGCTCTCGCAAACGAACAGCGCCGCGGTGCTGCTGGAAGCAGGCTCCATCATCAACCGCGACGAGGAGATGGCGATGAATTCGCCGGAGCGGCAGGAGCTGGTTGCGACGGCCGTGGTGATGGCGATGCGGGCGTATTGCGAGAAGCGGTAGGTCGCTCCGATGTTTCAACAGCCGTCATTGCGAGCGCAGCGAAGCAATCCAGAATCTTTCCGGGGAGGCAGTCTGGATTGCTTCGCTGCGCTCGCAATGACGAAGAGTTACAGCGGCGCCCCCTGATACTCCCGGTTCGCCAGGCTCGCCTCTTCCAGATCCAGATCGCGCTCGATCCGGCGTCGTGTCTCGTCCGTGATCTGACCGTCGCGCAGGAGGTCGTGGATGAACTTGCGCTCGGCGCCGATCAGGTCGCGGGTCAATGCGGTGCCGGCGGCGGAAACGTCGTGGTGGCCCGGGTCGAGCGAGTCCGGAAGCTGGTTGGCGCGGATTTCGTGGCGCGCGCGCAGGAGCCGCATTACCTCATCCGACACGTTCTTCTCCTCGGTCAGCGCATCGAGCGATTTCAGCGCGGCGTCGAGCGCCTGGCGACGTGCCGCGATCTCGGCCTCGTGCTCGGCGACATGCTCGTTGCGACCGGCCTCCGCGATGCCGAGCCAGCGAACCACCGGCGGCAGCGTCAGGCCGACGCCGATCAGGGTGATGAAGATGACGCCAAACGCAACGAACAGGATCAGGTCGCGATACGGGAAGGCATCGCTATCGGGCAGCGTGAACGGCAGCGCCAGCGCGGCGGCCAACGACACCGAGCCGCGCACGCCGGTGAATGCGAGCGTGAACACCCATTGCCAGGGCGGCGACGGATCGCGCGCGCGCAACGACTTGCTCAGGATCCGCGGCAGATAGGTCGCGGGAAAGAGCCAGGCAAAGCGCGCGATGACGATGACCACCATCACGATGGCGGTCGCGATCATGATGTCGTCGAGCGGAAACGCCTTCGACTTCTCGTAGAGCGCCCGCATCTGGAAGCCGGTGAGCAGGAACAGCAGGCCCTCGATCAGGTAGATGATGAGGTCCCAGAAGAAGATGCCTTGCAGCCGCGTCGAGGCGGATATCCACAGCGGGCCGTTCCAGCTCACATAGAGGCCGCAGACTACGGTAGCGATCACGCCGGAGCCGCCGACATGCTCGGGCAGCCAGAAGGAGACGTAAGGCGTGATCAGCGACAGCGTGAGCTCGACCTGCGGATCGTGAGCCCATTTGCGGGCGCGCAAAGAGAGCCAGCCGACGCCGATGCCGAAGACGATCTCGCCGGCGACGATGAGGGAAAATTCGCCGGCCGCCTTCGGCAGCGAGAAATGGCCGACCATGATCGCGGCGAGCGCAAAGCGGTAGAGGATCAGCGCGGTGGCGTCATTGGCGAGCCCCTCGCCCTGGAGCACGACCAGGATCCGGCGCGGCAAGTGCAGCCGGCGCGCGATCGCGAGCGGTGCCACCACGTCGGGCGGCGCGACGATGGCCCCCAACAGAAAGCCGATGCTCCAGGGCAGGCCGATCAGATAGTGGGTCGCGGCCGCCACCAGCGCCGCGGTGAAGATCACGGCGCCGACCGCGAGCAGCACGATCGGGCGAAGATTGTTCCTGAACTCGCGCCAGCTCATCGCGACGCTCGCCGAGTAGATCAGCGGCGGCAGCACCATCAGCAGCACCAGTTCCGGCGGCAGTTCCACCGGCGGCATGCCCGGCACGAAAGCGAGGCCGATGCCGGAGAGCATCAGCAGAATGGCGGGCGCCATGTTGAAGCGGCGGGCGACGAGTGCGGTGCCGGCGAGCACGGCGAGCAGGATGAGGAAGGTCTGGAATTTCGCTGCGATCATGGCCTGTCTTGGCCCGGAAGCGGCCAAGAGGTCAATGCGAAGCGGCTTACGCCAGCCGTTCGGCCACCATGCGCCCGATGCGCGCGAACACGGCCTCGATCTGTGTTGGGTTCGGCGTGCCGCCCTGAGTATAGGCCGCGATCAGGATCGGTGCATCCGGTTTGGCCCAGGCGATCGCGATATCGCCCGATGCATCCTTGCCGTTGTTGCCGGTCTTGTCGCCGATCTTCCAGGCTGCCGGCAGGCCGCCGCGCAGCCGGTTCGCGCCGGTCTTGCAGCCCACCATCCAGTCGGTGAGCTGGGCCCGCGAGGCCGGCGACAGCGCTTCGCCCGTGACGAGCCGCTTCAGATTGCCGGCCATCGCCACCGGCGTCGTGGTGTCATGGGGATCGCCGGGCGGCGAGCGGTTCAGCTCGGGCTCATTGTGGTCGAGCCGCGATGTGGTGTCGCCGAGCGACCGCCAGAAGGCGGTGAGCGCGGCGGGTCCGCCGATCCGCGCCAGCAGCAGATTGGCGCAGGTGTTGTCGCTGAGCTCGACGCTCGCCTTGCACATGTCCGCGACCGACATCGCGCCGGCCGACAGGTTCTGCTTCGCGACCGGCGCGTACTCCAGCAGGTCGGTCTTGCCATAGGAGATCATCGCGGCCAGCTTCTCCTCGCCGCGATCGACCCGCGCCAGCACGCAAGCCGCGAGCGAAGCCTTGAAGGTCGAGCACATCACGAAGCGCTCGTCGGCCCGCCAGGCGAGCTTTGCGCCGGTCGCAAGATTCTCCGCGTAGACCCCGATCCGCCCGCCGCTCTCGCGCTCATAGGATTCGAGCTCAGGCGGTGCATCCGCGGCGAGAGCGGGAGAAGCGGCCATCCAGCACAGCGAGGCGAGCAGGGAACGGCGGTCGAGCAGCATGGGGGACTTTCGGGCGGGAGAGGTGGGAAGGATGCGACGTACGCGCTACCCGCGTCCGTCATTGCGAGCGCAGCGAAGCAATCCAGTCTGTCACCGCGGCGGGATTCTGGATTGCTTGGCTGCGCTCGCAATGACGGAGAAATGAGAGACGATTGTGCCTGATTTCAGGCAGCGAAAGCCTCACTCCTTCAGATCATACCGATAGGATTTCGACACGATCTGCCAGCCGTCGGCGAGCTTCATCGCCACCAGATAATCCGTGAAAAAACGCGGAGGCAGCTGGCATCTGACCTTGATGAAGGCGGTCTTGTCGTCCGAGCGGTCGATGGTAACGATGAAATCCTCGCGCGGTTTGCCTTCCGCCTTGGCCGAGGCGCGCTTGCGCACGCGGTCGAGCCAGTCGGGCACGGTCAGCACCTGGAGTTCGCCCTTTTCGACCCAGCGCAGATCGGCTGAGGGGTGGAAAATGGCACCGAGCTTTTCGGCGTCGCCTTCGTAAAGCCCGTCGAAATAGGATTGCACGACGGCTTCGACGCTCGAACGAATTGGGCTCATGGGTCATCCCTTTGAATGATGGCGCGCCGCGAACTTAGTGGTACGCATCGAATTGCGCTATGGGTGTCCTCCGCCATTTGTGCGAGGGCATCGTCATGACCGGATCAGAAAAATCGAACGCTCGCATCCTTGCCGGCGAATGCTATTGCCGCGCCGTCCGCTACGAGGTGGCGGATGCGTTTTCCTATGCGCTGAACTGCCATTGCTCGAACTGCCGCCGCACCACCGGTTCCGCCTTCAAGCCGTTCGCCGGCGTCGAATACAGCCAGCTTCGCCTCGTCAGGGGCGAGGACCAGCGGATGATTTATGGGGACGACACCACCCATGACGCGCACTGCGCCCGCTGCGGCTCGCTGCTCTATTCCCGGGTTCGCGAAGGAAAATGGGTTCATGTCGCCATGGGAACCCTGGTCGATGCCCCCACAATCCGCCCCAGCGCCCATATTTTCGTCGGCTCCAAAGCGCCGTGGCACGAGATCGAGGACGATCTGCCGCAGTACCGGGGGCACATCGGGGATGCCTAGGGCAAACCAGCTCGAGCGCATTGGGCGGCGAACCGCCAACGCACTGGCGCGACTAACAAAAGGGGTGCCTCGGCGTGTCGCCGGCGCTGTCTTGGTGACCTCCATCACAAGCGCAGGCTGCGGATCTTGCTAAGGCTATCCCTGAGGGTGTGAACTGCCGCGAATTTTTGGAAGTCGTGTCATGCGCAATTTGTTCAGGCTTTGCCCGTTTCTCCTCGCCGTCGCGCTGTTGTTCGGCGCCGGGCCCGCCTTCGCTGGAAAGCGCGTCGCGCTGGTGCTCGCCAACTCGGCCTATCAGCACGCGCCGCAGCTCACCAATCCCGTCAACGACGGTTCGGTGATGGCGAAGACGCTGAAGGACGCCGGCTTCGATGTGGTCGATTCCCGCCACGATCTGACCGCGCTCGACACGCGGCGCGTGCTGCGCGACTTCGCTGATTCAACCCGCGATGCCGACATCGCCGTGGTCTACTATGCCGGCCATGGCATCGAGGTCGAAGGTTCCAACTACCTGATCCCGGTGGATGCCAAGCTCGAGCGCGACACCGATGTCTATGACGAGGCGCTCTCGCTCGATCGCGTTCTGGTCGCAGTCGAGCCGGCGAAGCAGCTGCGCCTGGTGATCCTCGATGCCTGTCGTGACAATCCGTTCGGCAGGACCATGAAGCGCACGCTTGCCTCGCGCGGCATCGGGCGTGGTCTGGCCCAGGTCGAGCCGACCAGCTCCAATACGCTGATCGCCTATTCGGCCAAGGCCGGCTTCACGGCGCAGGATGGCGACGGCGCCAACAGCCCGTTCACGATCGCGCTGTCGAAGCACCTGACCACGCCGGGCCTCGACGTTCGCCGCGCCTTCGGTTTCGTGCGCGACGACGTGCTCAAGTCGACCGGCAACAAGCAGGAGCCGTTCGTCTACGGTTCGCTCGGCGGCGAAGACGTGCCGCTGGTGCCGGTGAAGGCGACGCCCGTGATCGCAGCGGCGCCCGCGCCCGTGGTGAATCCGCAGGCCGACATGCGCCGCGACTATGAACTCGCGCTCCAGGTCGGCAACAAGCCGGCATGGGAAGCCTTCCTGGCGCAGCATCCGGACGGCTTCTATGCGAACCTTGCCAAGCTTCAGCTCGACAAGATCCAAGCCGAGCAGGCTCATGCGGCGGCGATCGAGAAGGCGAAGCAGGCCGACGCCGAACGCGACCGTCTCGCCGCCCTCGGCGCCCAGAAGGACGCCCAGGCCAAGGCTGCTGCCGACGCGAAGGCAGCCGAGCAGGCCCAGCTTGCCGCGCAGAAGGCCAAGGAGCAGGCGCAGCAGCAGGCTGCCGCCGCCGAGCAGCAGCGCGTCAATCTCGCCGCGACAGCACCGAGCGCCGCGCCGGCCAGCACGGCGAGCCCGGCCGGCACCAATGTCGCTTCGCTGACGCCAACAGTCACGCCGGCCGATCTCAACCGCTCGGTGCAGACCGAGCTCGGCCGCGTCGGCTGTTTCTCCGGTCAGGCTGACGGCAACTGGAGCACGTCCGCGCAGCGGTCGCTGTCGCAGTTCAACCGCTATGCCGGCACCAAGCTCGACGTGAAGGTCGCAAGCACGGATGCGCTCGACACGGTCAAGTCAAAGCAGTCGCGCGTCTGCCCGCTGGTCTGCGATCACGGCTTCAAGGCTGACGGCGACAAATGCACCAAGATCGTCTGCGGCGACGGCTATGCGCTGAACGACGACAATGAATGCGAGAAGCAGCGTGCTGCCAAGCCGACCAAGCCTGCAACCGCCAGGCGCGACGACGGCGATGACCGTCCCGCGCGGCAGCGTCGTCAGTCCGGTGGCGCGGCCGCTGGAGCGGCGGCCGGTATCGCTGCGGCCGGCGCGGGTCGCGCCTCAGGCGGCGGGGGGCAGATTTTTTGCAATGACCTGCTCTGCCGTCCGGTCAGGCCTGGCTGCCACCTCGTCTATCGCGGTGGCGGCGGCCCTCACGTTGATGCCAATGCCGAGGTCTGCAATTAAGGGGACTGCTTCCCCTGACATTGTTCCGGCGAAGCCGGGACAATGTCGTCGGGATCATGTCGCGATCGCACTCGCCGCGATGTTCACCGTCAGCGCCAACAGGGCCGTGTTGTAGATGAAGGATACGATGCCGTGCGCCGTGGCGGTGCGGCGGATGGTCTTGTCGGTGATGCCGACGTCGGAGACCTGTGCGGTCATGCCGATCACGAACGAGAAATAGACGAAGTCCCAATAGTCGGCGTGGTCTTCCTTGTCGCCGCTGGGGAATTGCAAGCCGCCCGGCGGATGGCGGTAATAGTCATGGGCATAATGCAGTGCGAACGTCGTGTGCACGGCGGCCCAGGACAGCGCGATGGTGGTGATGGCGATGGTCAGCTCCGCAGCGCCGCGATGGGCGCCGAGCTCCGCGACGATCGCCGCGATGCTCGCGAACGCGCCAATCGCCGTCACCAGCAGGATCACGAAGCGGCCGTCGTCCTGCATCGCGGCGCTGCGGCGGATGTGCTGGTGGTCGTTGCACAGCATCATGCTGTAGACCAGCACGAGATACACTGCGATCAGCGCATCCCAGCCGAGCACAAGCCGCGTCGTCAGCCGGAGCGAGCTTGGCAGAAGCAGGCAGACGAGGATGCCGATACCGAACGAGATGAACGTCCGCGGCCGCGCATAGATCAGCCGCATCGGCCGCGACATCTGGCGGAAGCGGGCGAGGACGGGGTCTTCTTTGCCCTCGGCCGCCATCGATGCGCGTCAGTTCTTGCGTTCGGCGACGAAGCGCGCGGCGGCTTGCAGCACGGCGGCGCGATCGCCGAAGATCGAGACGGCGCTGTCGGCGCGCGCCAGCAGATCACGCACGCGCTGCTTGGCGCCTTCGATGCCGAGCTGCGTCACGAAAGTGGTCTTGCCGAGCGCGGCATCGGCGCCGGCCGGCTTGCCGAGCGCGGCGGCATCGCCTTCGACGTCGAGCAGGTCGTCGGCGATCTGGAAGGCTTCGCCGAGCGCGCGGCCGTAATCGTCGAGCGCCTGATATTCCTTCTGCGAGGCCTGGCCGAGGAGGGCACCGGCGATGCAGCCGTAGCGCAACAGCGCGCCGGTCTTCATCTGCTGGATGCGCGCGACATCGATCGGCTCGTTGCCGCCAAAGCGGCCTTCGCCGGCGAGATCGAGGATCTGGCCGCCGACCATGCCGCCGATGCCGGCGCAGCGCGCCAGCGCGCGCGTCAGCAGGAGGCGTACATTGGCGTCGCGATGGATTTCGTCGCGGGTGACGATGTCGAAGGCGAGCGTCAGCAGGCCGTCGCCGGCGAGAATCGCGGTCGCGTCATCGGTCTGCTTGTGCAGGGTGGGGCGGCCACGGCGCAGGTCCGAATTGTCCATTGCCGGCAGATCGTCATGGATCAGCGAATAGCAGTGGATGCATTCGAGCGCGGCGCCGACGAGCAGCGCTGCTTCGCGGGGAATGCCGAATACGGCGGCGCTCTCGACCACCAGGAATGGCCGCAGGCGCTTGCCGCCATTCAGGCTCGAATAGCGCATTGCGTCCATCAGTCGCTTGGGACGGGCGATCTCATCGTGCAGGATGTCGTCCGACAGGAGGCGCCCGAGCAGGGCTTCGGTGTCATCAGCGGTCTTGTCCAGACGTTTGGCGAAATCGGACGGGGACGTGCCGGTCATCAAGAAAGGCTCCAGAACCAAAATTCGGCGGGACAATCCTTTATGAGCCGGCCCCAGTCAATCGTTTGGAAGGCCTAAAAAGTGCTGGAAAAGGCCCAGATTATCACAGACTTAATGGCGGGATTCGCGGCCAGGTTTCAGTTTGCGCCGGAAAGGTCGATTTGCGCATCGTCAAAATCCTGCTGGTGATGGTCGCGGTCGCGTTGCTGGCGCCCTATGTGATCGCGCCATTCTACCGCACCGGACATCCGGTTTCGACGCTGATGGCCTGGCGCTCGCTGACGGGCGCGCCGATGCATCGGGAGTGGATCGATCTGGCGGCGATGTCGCCCTATGTGCCGCGCTCGGTGGTGGCGGCCGAGGACGCCCATTTCTGCAAGCACCACGGCATCGACTGGGGCGCGCTGCGCGAGGCCATCGACGACGCCAAGGAGGACGGCACGCCGTTCCGCGGCGCCTCCACCATCACCCAGCAGGTCGCGAAAAACCTGTTCCTCTGGCAGGGGCGGGATTTCGTCCGCAAGGCGCTGGAATTCCCGCTGGCGCTCTGGATCGATTTCGTCCTGCCCAAGCAGCGGATCCTGGAAATTTACCTCAACATTGCCGAGCTCGGCCCGCAGGGCCAGTTTGGGGTCGAGACGGGCAGCGCCTATGCCTTCGGCAAGTCGGCGGCCAACCTCTCCCCCCGCGAAGCGGCTCTTTTGGCCTCGATCCTGCCGAATCCGGTCAAACGCAGCGCCAGGACCCCGGGACCTGGCGTCCGGCGGCTGGCCGGGACCTATGTGGCAAGAGGACAGGCCTCCTCGCTTTTGACCTGTTGGCGGGAAAATCGCTGATTTCGGGCCGTTTTCGGGCGCATTTTCCGGCCCAAGAGCCTAGATTTACGGCCAGCCTTCCTCTATAAGCCCGGCCTTGATCGGCATTTCGCTCGCCCCGTTTGGGTGCTGAGCCGTCCCCCGCGGACGATGCCCTGATGACACCAATCCCTAGAGGATATTGAAATGGCCGTTCCGAGACGAAAAACTTCGCCGTCGCGCCGTGGCATGCGCCGCTCGGCAGACGCCATCAAGAAGCCGACCTATGTGGAAGACAAGGACTCCGGCGAGCTCCGTCGTCCGCACCATCTCGACCTCAAGACCGGCATGTACAAGGGCCGTCAGGTCCTGAAGAAGAAAGAGTCCTAAAGACTCTTCTCAGGCAGGGTTATCCTCGATCAGGATGACGTGACCTGCCTGATTTCGGCCAATCCATGAGATATGACGGTGTCGGCGGCGGAGCGAATGCTTCGCCGTCGCGTTGTCTTGCCCGGACATCTTGATCGAGAAGGCGCTTTGCCGATGGTCGGTTTCCCGCTGCTTCTGATTCCGCTCGCGGTCTACAACATCATCGCCTTCCTGATGCCCAGCGTGTCCTTCTCGGACGTGCTGTTCAAGGTGCCGATGATCACCGGCGAGACCTGGCCGGTCACGCTTGCCGACCTGCTGCTCGCGCTTGGCGTGCTGCTGCTGCTGCTCGAAGTGGTCAAGGGGGCGCGGCCCGGCGCGAAATTCCTGATGGATCATCTGCTGTCGCTGATCCTGTTCGGCACGGCCGCAGCCGAATTCGTGATGTGGCCCAAATTCGGCAATTCCACTTTTTTCCTGCTGGCGCTGCTTTCGATGGCCGATTTCCTCGGCGGCATCGCCCAACGTGCACGCCGCCGCATCGCCTACGTTGCCGCCGAGACGGTGGCGCTGCCGCGCAAGGCGAAGCGCCAGGCCGAGGCGCCGCCGCCAGCAACGGTGTTCGAGCCGAAGCTCGATCCCGTGCCTGCGCGGCAGCCTGAGGCGCCGCCTGCGCCCTCGGCGCAATCGGTTGCCGAATCCGTTTTGATGGATCACCCCGCGCCGAAGCCGGGCATCGTGGCGTCGCCGGAAATTCCCTCGCCGCATTTGCAGCCGGGCAACGGCACGCCGTCCTCGCCCGAAGAGCCGCGCTGATCGGTGCTACGCCACCTGACGTGTGCGTGAGGTGACGCTCGGAAGCGGGCCCTTGCCGCCATAGGCCATGCGTGCGTCCTCGGACGAGCCGCGGCGCAGCCGGCTTGCCTGGGGCAGGTGCTCGGCATTGGCGATCAGCTGGGTGACGAAGCTCGGATCGGGGCGCGTCAGCGGCACCTTGCGGACCAACTGTAAAACGGGCGTCAGCGGCACCACCGCGGTGCCCATCGTCCGCTCCGCTTCGTCCGATTTATCAGTCGTCACCATCGTAACACCGTCAGGCCGGTCAACTGTCGCGTTTCGAGACGAAGCGCGCTGTGCCTGTGATGGGTCTCGCAAGGCCTATGCCGGTCGAGCCTATATGGTTCCGGGGGCCCGCAGAACGTGGTTTCCAAATTGTTTATGAACTTTGCCTAGGGTCGGAGGCGAATCTGGCCGTATTCTGTGCCGGCTCAGGACTCCCCGCTGTCCCGAAACGAGGCGCTTTTGACCCCCGCATTGCCGCAAGCCTCCGAAATCCTGGCCGCTCTCGGTCAGGCCGTGTTCGTCTGGGATCTCGCCAGTGACGCCATCGTCTGGGGCGAGCAGGCCGGCGCCATCTTCCCCGGCATTCCGGCCGAGCGCCTCGCGACCGGCGCCGAGTTCGCCAAGCTGATCGAGCCCGCGCAGACGCTGCGGAGCGCGGCGCTGGCCCAGACATCCGCGGTGTACGGCACCGACGGCACGCCCTACCGGGTCGAATATGGCGTGCGCATGAGCGCGTCCGATCCCGTGGTCTGGATCGAGGAGACCGGCCGCTGGTTCGCCGGTGCCGACGGCCGCCCGATGCGCGCGATCGGCTCCGTCCGCATCAACAATGAGCGGCGCGCCCGTGACGAGGAGCTGACCAAGCTTGCCCGGCTTGATCCCTTGACCGGCGAGCTCAACCGCTCTCACCTGATCGCGGCGCTGGCCGAAGCTATCGAGGAGACTAGCCGCTTCCGCTCGACCGCAGCCTTCCTGCTGGTCGGCATCGATCATCTTGCCCGCGTCAACGACGCCTTCGGCTTCGACGTTGCCGATGCCGTGATCCTCGATGTCGCCAAGCGCATTCGCGCGCGCTTGCGCGGTGGTGATGTGCTCGGCCGCTTCTCCGGCAACAAGTTCGGCCTGATCCTGAAGAACTGCACCGTCGACGACATGAACGTTGCCGCGGAGCGCTTTCTCGCCGGCGTCCGTGACGAGGTGGTGCCGACCAAATCCGGTCCGGTCTCGGTCACCGTCTCGATCGGCGCGGTCAGCCTGCCGCGCTATGCCCGCAACGCCGACGAGGCCGTCAACCGTGCCCACGAGACGCTGGATGCCGCCAAGCGCCGCCGCGCCGGCTCGTTCGCCGCCTGGCGTCCGAATGCCGAGCGCGACGCCCAGCGCCGCGTCAACATTCGCGTCACCGACGAGATCGTCACCGCGCTCAACGAGCGCCGCATCAAGCTCGCTTATGAGCCGGTGGTATCGGCTGCCACGCGCGAGGGCGCGTTCCACGAATGCCTGGTACGGATGGACCAGGGCGACGGTCAGGTGCTGCTCGCGCCCGACATCGTTCCCGTCGCCGAGCGGCTCGGCCTCATTCGGCTCGTCGATCACCGCGTGCTCGAGCTCGTGGTTGCCGAGCTCGCGGCCGCGCCCGACATCCGCCTCAGCCTCAACATCTCGCCGGATACCACGATGGATCCGGACTGGTGGGCCGGAATCGAATCGCTGATGCGCGCCCATCCCGGCGTCGCCGAGCGCCTGATCGTCGAGATCACCGAGACGGTCGCGATCCAGGACATCGACGATGTCCGCGCTTTCGTCAGCCGCCTCAAGAACTTCGGCAGCCGCATCGCCATCGACGATTTCGGCGCCGGCTACACCTCGTTCCGCAATTTGCGCAAGCTCGGCGTGGATATCGTCAAGATCGACGGCGCGTTCGTGCAGAACATCACGCATTCCGCCGACGACCGCGCCTTCGTGCAGACGCTGATCGACCTCGCCCGCCGCCTCGACATCAAGACCGTCGCCGAATGGGTGCAGGACGAGGAGGCCGCCAACATGCTGCGCGACTGGGGCTGCGACTACATCCAGGGCCGCCTGATCGGCCTCGCTTCAAGTGACCGCCCATGGAGCGCACCGCCGGACAGCGTGCTGCCTGCGGCGGGGTAGGGTGGGAAAGGCGCATTTGCGCCGTGCCCACCATTTCGCACCGAATGCGACGAATTTCTCCTTTGAAATCAACGCCCCTTCTACTGTGCATGGGGTTGTTTTCGCGGCACGAGAAGGACGAGGCTCACGCCACGCGGCGGACGGTGTTCAGCCGCTCGATAGCGCGCTCTACCTCGGCCGCCGGGCACGGCTTGCCGAAATAATAACCCTGCACTGCGGTGCAGCCGCATTCGCGGACGAAGTCGAGCTGCTCCACCGTCTCGACGCCTTCCGCCGTGGTCTCGACGCCAAGCACGGAGCCGAGGCTCGCGATGGTGCGGACGATGGCGACACTCTCCGGACTTTCGCCGAGCGTGCCGACGAAGGAGCGGTCGATCTTGATCCGGTCGAACGGAAATTTGCGCAGGTAACTCAGCGAAGAATAGCCGACGCCGAAATCGTCGAGGCTGACGCGCACGCCGAGGGCGCGGAGCTGGTGCAGGATCCCGATCGTCGCTTCGCTGTCGTCGAGCAGCGCCGTCTCGGTGACCTCGAGCTCGAGCCGCTGCGGCGGCAGGCCGGCTTCTGCAAGTGCGCTCGTCACCATCGACACCAGTCCGCGCGAGCGGAACTGCACCGGCGACAGGTTCACTGCGACCGTGACATCCGGCCATGAGGCCGCTGTGGCGCAGGCCGTGCGCAGCACCCATTCGCCGATCGGAACGATCAACCCGTTCTCTTCGGCGATCGGAATGAATTCGGCCGGCGAGACGAGGCCGCGCGACGGATGTTTCCAGCGCAGCAGCGCCTCGAAGCCGGTCAGCTCGGTGGTGTCGAGCCGCACCTGCGGCTGGAACACCAGATGGAATTCGTTGGCTCCCAGCGCGCTGCGCAGGTCATGTTCCAGCGCGTGCCGGCTGCGCGCCTCTTCTTCCATCTCAGGCTCGAACAGCTGATAGGCGCCGCGTCCCTTGGCCTTGGCCTGGTACAGCGCGAGATCTGCGCATTTCATCAACTCGTCGGCGTCGAGGCCGTGATCGGGTGCGATCGCGATGCCGACGGAGGCGCCGACATGGATCGACTGGCTCTCCAGCGGCGGCGGATGGCCGATGATCTCGACCAGGCGTCGTGCAAGCCGCTCCGCCGATTGCGGCTGCGGTCCGCGCTGGAGCACGGCGAACTCGTCGCCGCCGAGACGGGCGACGGTGTCGTGCTCGCCGACATTCTCCTTCAGCCGCGCCGCGACCCAGCGCAGCAGCCGGTCGCCGGCGGCGTGGCCGAGCCGGTCGTTGACGGTCTTGAAATTGTCGAGGTCGAAGCACAGCACCGCCATGGCGCCGCCGGCGATCGCGACCTGGTTCAACCCCTCTCCCATCTTCTCGCGGAACAGCGTGCGGTTGGGAAGATCGGTGAGGGAATCGTGCTGCGCCATGTGCGCGACCCGGGCCTGGGCCTTGTGACGCTCGGTGACGTCCTCATAGGTGACGACCCAGCCGCCATGCTCCATCCGCTTGTGGTTGAGCTTGATGATGCGGCCGTCGGTCAAATGGCGGTGCAGCGTGTGCTCGCCCTCGCGCAGCCGCTCGACATAGTCGGCATAGATCTTGGCGGCGGTCGTGTTCGGATGGATGCCGAGATCGCAGCTGTGCTCCATGATCTCGCGCATCGAGACGCCGGGCTTCACGATGTCAGGCGACAGGCCGTACATCTCGATGTAGCGGCGGTTGCAGACGATCACGTGCAGGCTCGCGTCGAGCATGCACAGGCCCTGGCTCATGTTGTTCAGCGCCGCGTCGAAGCGGCGATACTGCTCACTCAGCTCCTCGACCGCGCGTTCGCGTTCGGTGATGTCCTCATAGGTGGCGACGAAGCCGCCCTCGGGCAGCGCGCAATAGCGCACCGAGATCATCGTGTCGTTGGTCATGCTCCGCCGCATCGGCGAGGAGTCGTTGCTGTCGATTCGCGCCTTGGCGGCTTCCAGAATCTGCTGTGGGCTGTATTCGGAGGAGAAGGCGCCATTCGCCATCGAGCGCTCGATCAGCTCGGCGAGATGCGTGCCGGGCTTGCTCTCCTCCGGCGACAGCCGGTAGATCTCCTGGTAGGTGGAGTTGCAGATGCGCAGGCGCATGTCGCTGTCGTAGAAGGCGAGCCCATGCGCCATGTTTTCGAGCGCGGCATCCAGCATGAGGTTCTGCTGCTTCAGCGTCTCTTCGTGCTGCAGCCGTTCGGTGACGTCCTCGTGCACGGTGACCCAGCCGCCGTCGGGCATGAATCGGGATACGGCCTGGACCCTGCGGCCGTCATAGCGCGTCACGAGAACGGTTTTCGGGCTCCTGGTCAGGACGTCGTTCATCCGGGCATCGCGGAACTCGTCTCCGGACATGTCCGCCTTGTTACCGCGCGACAGCCAGTGCTCGATCGCCGTGCTGTGCAAGATGCCGGGTTTAATGACCTTGGGGTCGAGATCGTAGAATTGCAGGAAGCGTTCGTTGCAAACGACGACGCGGCTATTGGCGTCATACATGATGAGGCCGTGCGACATGTTCGCGAGCGCGTGCTGACTGCGCTCGGTCTGAAGTTGCAGCTCGGTCTCGAGTCGGGCGAGGCGGCTGACATCGTCGCAGATCGTCATCCAGCCGCCATCGGGAAGCGGCTTCAGCTCAAGCGTGATGACAAGGCCGCTCGCGAGCGTCTGCCGAGTGCGGAATGGCTTGCCGGTAGTGATCAATGCGATCCGGGAAGCGTAGAGCGCGTCAACCTCACCTGCCGGGATATTGCCGAGCGCCACGCTGTGGCCGAGCACGTCGCGGTAGCGCGTTCCGATCCTGACGATGTCGGCCGACATCTCGAACAGTTCGATGTACCGGCGGTTGACCAGCACGATCCGGTTGTCGGCATCGTAAACGCAGACGCCCTGTTCCATGCCATCGAGCGCAAGCTGACTCAGCGAGAGCAGGGCCTGCTGGCCTTGCTCGCGGCTTGCACCGAGCTCGTTGTCGCGGGTCGACGTCATGGGATCAGTGGATCTCGGTGGCAATAGACTTAACGCAACGTAATTCAGCCACTGAGGGTAGCGAAGAGGCGGGAAAATTCCCTTAAGCGCCGTAGTTTACGGAGGGTGACTGGTGATGAAGAGAGTGAGGATCTCAAGCAACAGATCCCGGTGTCATCCCGGCCTTCGCCGGGACAACACCGTTTCTGCTGTAAGGTACCGCCCCTACGGCCCGTAGAGGACGAGTTCCGTATCCGTGAGATCAGCCAACCGCGGGCGGTGCGGGCCCTTGAAATATTTGCGACCGCGTCGCTCGGTATAAATACCGACAAGGCCGGGGATGGGCTCGTTGGAATCGACGATCACCGAGATCTTGCCCAGCCGCAACAGCAGCCGGCCGATGCGGCCGGCGCAGGCGGCGTATTCGGCGGCGCTGCGGCAGTAGATCAATTGCATCGCCGGCGGTGCGATGAAACCGCGGCGGATGCGCATCGGTTGCAGGATGAAGGGGAAAACGCCCTTCGGCGTGCGGCAAACCAGGCTCAGGCAATTGTAGCGCGCATGCCGCGTCAGCAGCTCGGTCTCTTCGTCGGAGAGTCCTTCGATCTGCTTGGTATGCTGCGAGATCACCTCGATCTTGCTCCAGCGCGGCGCGCGCGACAGCGCCGGCACCGAGATGAACAGGCCGCGGCAATAGGCGCGAAAGCCCTGCGTCTCGATGATCGGCCAGGTCCGCACCGCCGGGCTGATGTTGAGATAGGTCACGTGCTTGTGCCGCTGCGCGATCTTGGTCAGCAGCGACGCGTAATTGCGGTACGCCGGCTCGACATACCAGCTCGACAGATTGCACTGGATGGCGGTCTCCTCGCCATCCTTGCGCGTGGTGTAGATCAGCAGCAGCACGCCGACCGGCTCGCCGTCATTGTCGAGCATGTAGCCGAAGCGCGGATAGCCGTCCGGCACCGGCCGGAAGGCCTGCCGGCGCAGGCCCTGGATCCAATAGTTGCGCGAGCGGCCGACGAAGCCGCGCGTCAACAGGTCCGCGACCGCATCGACGTCGGCTTCGGTGATCTCGCGACATCGGACCTTGGTGTGGATCACGCTCGTCTTACCCGTGGAAATGATCGGCCTCTTATCTTAGCGCCAGCCTTCGCCGTGGGCGTCAGCCGGAGCTAGCGGCTGCATGCCCAGAAGGTCCCGCACCTTGGCGGGCCAGGCGGAGAGATCGGTGCCGTGGGTGTGGAACATCGCGACGGCAAGGCGATCCATGCCGAAGGCGACGCAGCCGGTGTGTGCGGGCTCGCCATTGGCGTCCTGGATGCCCCAGGTCGTGCCGAAATGCTCGCGATGATAGTTGAAGCTCATGCATGCGGTCGGCTGCTCTTCCGAACGCAGCGGGATCAGAAGCTCGAACTTGAGCTGCTGCTGCTTCTGGCTCACCGCCTTCATCTGGCCGACGCGGCCGAAGAAGGGGTCGCTGGCATAGTCGACGCGGAAGGTCAGGCCGAGATCGGTCGCGATCGCCTGGGCGCGAACCATCCAGCGCTCGCGGAAATCGGCGACGTCGTCGGCTGTGCCGATGCAGACATATTCGCGCATCCGGAACGATTGCAGCCGGTCGAGATGCTTTGACGGCTCGCGGCGGAAGCAGTCGGCCGCGACGTCGAAGCGCAGGCCGCCCTTCGGCAGCTGGCCGCGGCTCGCCGCGATCGGATAGACGGGATAGCAGGCCGCGGGCGACAGCACGAGATCGGCCGGCGACAGCGACGTGGTCCAGTCGCCGCCGGCATCGAAGCGGCTCACCGCGGCGTTGATCTCGCGTTCGGTGCCATGCAGGCCGCAGACGCAGCCGAGCAGGTTCGGAAAGCTCTTGAGGTAGCCGGATTTTTCAAGCTGGCTGCGGCTCATCACCGGCGGAAAGCGCATCACCTCGGTGCCGGCTTCGCGATTGCTCGTGATCAGCGCGGCGAGCTTCTCGACGATACCTTCATAGAGCGCGGTGCGGGCATAGACGCCGTCCGAACCCATCGGGTGGAACAGCTTGTCGGCGAGATGATCGAGCGGATCCGTGGCCTGCGGCGCGGTCTCGGGCGAATTGGGGAGAACAGCAATGTTCATGTTCGACTTCCTGTTATCGGCAATTATTCTTGTTGGTCTCGAAAGCACGTCAGTCGCAAGGCTTGTTAGTCACGAAGACTTGTTAGTCACGAAGACTTGCCGGAATGCCGCTCATCAGCGTCGAGGTGGCGGCGTTGGCCAGAATGCGGTCGTTGTTGATCATGATCGGCGACGACAGCACGTCGCGAAGATGGCGGCCCATCGTGAACTCGCCGTCGTTTCGGTAGCCGGACAGGCCCGCGGTGCGCATCGCATGCATCACGGTCTCGACCGCAAGCTCGGAGGCCTGCACCTTCAAAAGCGTGATCGAGGACTGGAAATCGAGCGAGCCGAGCGCGCGCTCGTCATGCTCGGCGCGGGCGAAGGCGTCGAGATTGGCCGATATCAATGCGCGCAGTTTGGCGAGCGACATTTTCGCGGCCGTGAAGTGCGCGGCCGCCGGCGGCATCTGGCCACCGGAAGTGCGGGCCGCCTTGCGGACGAAGGCCTGCGCGCGCGTGACCGAGGCAGCGGCAATGCCGGCCCAGGTCGACGACCAGCACAGATGCGCGAACGGCGTCATGGTCTGGGCGTGGATCTTGTCATACGCTTCCGGGAAGACACGGTCCGCGGGGCAATCGACCTTCAGCTCGAAACCGGTCGAGCAGGTGCCGCGCATGCCGAGCGTTTCCCACCCCTGCGTCTGCTTCAGCGAATAATCGTCCTTGGCGAGCGCCAGCAGCACCTGGTCCGACGACGCCGCATCAGTGGCACGTCGGGCGATGGTGACGAGGCCGTCGGCTTGGGCGCCGTAGGAGATCACGGTGGCGTCGCGCACCAGCGAGACGGTGTCGCCGGCCTGGTCGACCGCGGCTGCGCTGGCGCGGATGTTGCCGCCGTTCTGGCCTTCGGTGGTGGAGGAGGCCAGCAGCCACTGGTCGCGGGCAACCCGGCGCATCATGGTTTCCATCCAGGGGATGCCGTGACCGTGGCGGATCACGCAGGCGACCTTGGTCGTATGCATCGCGTAGATCATCGCGGTCGAGGCGCAGGCGCGTCCGAGCGTGTAGCAGATGTCGGTGACGTCATGGATCGAGGCGCCGAAGCCGCCGAACTCGACCGGAATCATCACGCCGAGCAGCTTCTGCTCGCGCGCGGCATCGAAAGCCTTGTGGGGGAAACGGGCGTCTTGATCGACGCCGTCGGCGTCGGCTGCCGCCACGGTGGCGGTGTGAGCCGCGCGTTCGATCAAGGAGGGGCCTTCGAGAAGGCTCGCTTGCGTCTCGTCGACAGTCAGGACTGCTTCACGCACGTTCATGCTCGTCCGCCTCCGTTTCGTCGTTCGAGACCGCAGGCATCATTTGCGATGCCGTTCGCGATCATCCGACCATCTTTGCTTGTGATTGGAGGCTACGGATTTAATTCAAATTCGTCGATGAAATAGAGGGTAAACGATCCGCAATTCCAAATGAACAGTTAAGGCGCGGTTGTTTGCATCGCCCAAACTCCCGGTATCGCGTTAGCGAATTGGAAGAAGCACGGATTTTAGTCAATCTGAGTCATCGTTTACTAAGAAACGCGAAGTAGTGGTGCCGCCCATTGCGGGATCGGCCCGTCGTGCCCATCGTACCCGGCAACCGGCCGACCTTTTAGAGACAGATGGGAATTTGCCGATGCAGGCCTTCGATACCGATTTGCGCAATCGCATCACCAAGCTGGTGAAGGGCATCCTCGCGCAGAACTCGCTCACCGCCGATGTCACGCCGTCGACGAAACTCGTCGATGCCGGCCTGACCTCGATGGACATGGTCAATCTGATGCTGGGCGTCGAAGCCGAGTTCGACTTCACCATTCCGCAAACCGAGATTACGCCGGAGAATTTCCAGTCCGTCGAGACGCTGGAGCGCATGGTCGCGACCCAGCTGCAGCCCGCGACCGCGGCTTAGGTTAAGTATACCGCCGCCTCCCTGCAGGGTCTCCACCCCCGGTTCCAAAACCGCCGCAAAACTGGCATAGCTTAACCATGTCGCACGTAGCTGACAGGGTGGAGCAGGCATGGCGCAGGCGGTATTGGGTATCATCGGCGGCTCCGGCATCTACGATTTGCCGGGACTCGAGGGCGCGCACGAAGAGGTGATCAAGAGCCCCTGGGGCGAGCCGTCGGCGCCCGTGCGGCGCGGTACCATCGCAGGCCTGCCGATCGTGTTCCTGCCGCGTCATGACAAGGGCCACCGCCTGTCGCCCTCCGACATCAACTACCGCGCCAATATCGACGTGCTGAAGCGCGCCGGCGTCACCGACCTGATCTCACTGTCGGCCTGCGGTTCCTTCAAGGAGGAGATGCCGCCCGGCACGTTCGTTCTCGTCGATCAGTTCGTCGATCGCACCCACAAGCGCGAGAGCTCGTTCTTCGGCAAGGGCTGCGTCGCGCATGTCTCGATGGCGCATCCTGTCTCGCCGCGGCTGCGCATCCATTTGGCCGCAGCGGCCGAAGCCGAGAGCATCGCGATCGCGCGGGGTGGCACCTATGTCTGCATGGAGGGGCCGCAATTCTCCACCTATGCGGAGAGCATGACCTACAAGACGCTGGGCTATTCCGTGATCGGCATGACCAACATGCCCGAGGCAAAACTCGCCCGCGAGGCCGAAATCTGCTACGCGACGGTCGCGATGGTGACGGATTTCGATTGCTGGCATCCCGATCACGACGCCGTCACCGTGCAGGATATCATCCGCGTGCTGACGTCCAACGCCGACAAGGCCAAGGCGCTGGTGGCCCGGCTGGCCAAGGACTTTCCGCGCGAGCACGAGCCGTGCCCGATCGGTTCGGACCGTGCGCTCGACACCGCGCTGATCACCGCGCCCGAAGCGCGCGATCCCGAGCTTCTGAAGAAGCTCGATGCGGTCGCCGGGCGCATCCTGCGCGGTTGAGACGAAAGGCAGAATGCCATGAAGGTCGACGGCAAGCATTTCCGCAGCATCTGGCGCGAGCGTGACGGCTGGTCGGTCGGCGCGATCGACCAGCGCCGGCTGCCGCATGAATTCATCGTTGCAAAGCTGACCTCGTGCGACGACGCGGCGGTTGCGATCCGCGACATGCTGGTGCGTGGCGCGCCGCTGATCGGCGCGACGGCGGCCTACGGCATGGCACTTGCGATGCGCGAGGACAGCTCCGATCCGGGCCTGAGGCGCGCTTACGCGACGCTGGTCGTGGCACGGCCGACCGCGATCAATCTGAAATGGGCGCTGGACGAGATGCGTGCGACGCTCGCGCCGATCGATCCGGTCGAACGGGCGGAAGCAGCGTACGCCAGGGCCGACGAGATCGTCGAGCAGGATGTCGAGATCAACCGTGGCATCGCCGCCAACGGTCTTACGCTGATCGAGGCGATCGTCGCGAAGAAGAAGCCGGGCGAGACGGTCAACGTGCTCACCCATTGCAACGCCGGCTGGCTCGCCACCGTCGACTGGGGCACCGCGACCGCGCCGATCTATCTTGCGCATGAGCGCGGCATCAGGATCCATGTCTGGGTGGACGAGACTCGCCCGCGCAATCAGGGTGCTTCACTCACGGCGTGGGAGCTTGGCCATCACGGCGTGCCACATACGGTGATCCCCGATAATACCGGCGGGCATCTGATGCAGCATGGCATGGTCGATCTCGCCATCGTCGGCACCGACCGCGTCGCCGCCAATGGCGACGTCTGCAACAAGATCGGCACCTATCTGAAGGCGCTCGCCGCGCATGACAACAACGTGCCGTTCTACGTCGCGCTGCCGTCGCCGACGATTGATTTCGCGGTCGATGACGGCATTCGCGACATTCCGATCGAGCAGCGCAGCGGCACTGAGGTCACCGACATGACCGGCCGCACCGCCGACGGCCGATTGGAAACGGTGCGCATCGTGCCGGAGGGTTCGCCGGTCGCGAACTACGCCTTCGACGTGACCCCAGCGCGACTGGTGACAGGCCTGATCACCGAGCGCGGCGTGCTGAAACCGGATAGAGCTTCGCTCGCGGCTGCCTTCCCCGAGCGCACCGCCGCTTCGGCGGAGTAGCTCTCGTAGGGTGGGCAAGGGCGCGGAAGCGCCGTGCCCACCATATGCTTGGTGGGCACGCTTCGCTTTGCCCACCCTACGGCATTTGCGAACTAGGTCAGCTTCAACCCCGTCGCCGCCTCCAGCTCGGCGATCGCCTGCGCGCCGCTCGTAACCTTGATCGTGGTCATGCCCATTTCGCGCGCGGGCTTCAAATTGACGCCGAGGTCGTCGAGATAGACGCAGTTCTTCGGATCGACCTTCAGCGCCTCAACCATCAGTTGGTAAATGCGCGGGTCGGGCTTGCGCAGGCCGATCTTGGCGGATTCGATGACGTGGTCGAACAGCACCATGACCTCGGCGACGTAGAGCGAGCGCCCGGTCATGCTGCCGATGGTGTTGGCCGGCAAATTGTTGGTGATGCAGCCGGTCTTGAATTGTGCCTTGATGCGCTTCAGCGCCTCGACCATTTCGGGGCGCAGATCGCCTTGGAGCAGCGGCAGCACCTCGCGGCCGCGCACTTCGGCACCGAGTGCGCGCGATTCGTCTGCGAACAAATCATCGAACGTGTCGACGTCGACCTCGGCGCGCTCGAACTTGGCCCAGGCGTTTTCCAGATGATTGGCGGCGTTGGTGCGCCGGATGATGTCGACGGGCAGGCCGCGCTCGGTCTCGAACCGCGAAAACGCCTCGAACGGCGAGCTCGTCAACACGCCGCCAAAATCAAAGATCACAGCCTCGATCGCCAATGCTCCGCCCTCGTCAATTCCTTTCCAAGAGGGCTAGCATGCGCTATCGGCAAGGGCCAGTCCTGCCGAGCCCGAGCGTGTTCTCATGAAGAAGCTTGCCACTCTCACCGTAGCCGCGCTGCTGCTCGCCACGCCCGCTCATGCCATCGTCGGCGGCGGCACGCCGCAGACCGACGGCGTCGCGCGCGCGGTCGTCACCATCGTGGGCTCGCGCGGCAATTTCTGCACCGGCAGTCTGATCGCACCAAAGCTGGTGCTCACCGTCGCGCACTGCGTGCAGCCCGGCGCTGACTACAAGATCGTCGATCGTGGCGCCGATGGCACGCCCCAATTGCTGAACGTCCGCACGGTCGCGATCCACCCGAGCTTCACCATGCAGGCGATGCAGGCGCATCGCGCCACGGCAGACGTGGCATTGCTGCAACTGGAAATTCCACTCAAGGAAAAATCGACGGTGCCGGTCGGGATGCCGAATATTCCAATCCAGGTCGGCAGCCGCTTCACCATCGCCGGTATCGGCGTCACCGTGCGCGGTGATGGCAAGAGCGGCGGCTCGACGCGGGTTGCTGCGCTCGTCGCTACCGGCCAGCCCGGCACATTCCAGATCCGCCTGGTCGATCCCGTAACCAACGGTGTTCGCGACGGAATCGGCGCCTGTACCGGTGATTCCGGTGGCCCCGTGTTCGAGGACAGGCCGAACGGTGCCATGCTCGTCGGTGTCATCAGCTGGTCGACGGGGCCGAATAATGCCGCCGGCTGCGGCGGATTGACGGGGGTCACGCCGCTGACGCTCTATCGCGACTGGATCTTGCAGACGGCGCGGAGCTGGGGCGCGGCGTTGTAGTTTGATCGCGGCTTGATCTATGTCATTTTGCAGAGGAAGCGCGGTTGGCGACAATGCCCGTCGCGGAGGAAACGCGTCGCCAGTCAACGGCGGCCTGAAAAGACAAGGCATAGAAGCAACAATGAATGTCGCTGTTCGCAGTCAAGCTACGGCCAAACAGGCTTCAGAACATTTCGACGTGCTGATCGTCGGCGCCGGCATCTCCGGCATCGGCAGCGCCTATCACGTTACGAAGCAGCTTCCGGGCACGAGCTACGTCATCCTGGAGACGCAGGCGACGTTCGGCGGCACCTGGAGCACGCATCGCTATCCCGGCATTCGCTCGGACAGCGATCTTCACACCTTCGGCTACAGCTTCAAGCCCTGGGTCGGGCCGCCGATTGCGACCGCCGATGAAATCCTCGCTTACATGAACGAGGTGATCGACGACAACGATATCGCCCGCCACATCCGCTACAAACACAAGATCAATTCGGCGAGCTGGTCGAGCGAGCGAAATCTCTGGACCATCGAGGCGGTCGTGACCGACACCGGTGAGCCAAAAATCTTCACCGCCAACTTCCTCTGGATGTGCCAGGGCTATTATCGCCATTCCGAAGGCTATACGCCGGAATGGAGGGGCACGGACCGCTTCAAGGGGCGCATCGTGCATCCGCAGACCTGGCCGGATGACATCGATCTCAAGGGCAAGAAGGTCGTTGTGATCGGCTCGGGCGCGACCGCAGCGACGCTGGTGCCGAACATCGCGGACACATGCGCGCATGTCACCATGCTGCAGCGCTCGCCGACCTATTTCCGGCTCGGCCGCAACGCCATTGAGATCGCGGAGGAGCTACGCCGGCTTCAGATCGACGAGGCCTGGATCCACGAGATCGTCCGGCGCAAGATCCTGTTCGAGCAGGATGCGTTCACAAAACTCTGCCTGTCCAAGCCGGAGCAGGTGAAGAAAGAGCTGATCGGCCAGATCAGCGCGGTCCTCGGTGCAGACTACGACGTCGAAACGCATTTCACGCCGAGCTATCGGCCGTGGCGGCAGCGCATCGCCTTCGTGCCCGATGCCGATCTGTTCAAGGGCATCGCCGGCGGCAAGGCCTCGGTCGTCACCGACGAGATCGAATGCTTCGTCGAGAACGGCATCCAGCTCAAATCCGGCAAGCTGCTGGAGGCCGACGTCATCGTCACCGCGACCGGCTTCAATCTCTCGGCGCTCGGCGACATCGCCTTCGAGATCGACGGCAAGCCGCTCGCCTTCGGCGACACCGTCACCTATCGCGGCATGATGTTCACGGGCGTGCCGAACATGGTCTGGGTTTTCGGCTATTTCCGCGCGAGCTGGACGCTACGCGTGGATCTCGTTGCAGACTTCGTCTGCCGGCTGCTCGGCCACATGAAGGCGAAGGGCAGCAAGAAGGTCGAGGTGAGCTTGCGCGCCGAAGACCACAACATGCCGATCCTGCCCTGGATCGATCCGGAGAACTTTAATCCCGGCTACATCATGCGCGACATGAACCTATTGCCCAAGCGCGGCGACAAGCCGGAATGGCAGCACAGCCAGGATTACTGGACCGAGAAGGACGAAATCCCGAAGACGGATCTGGACGACAAGGCGTTTGTGTATGGGTGAGGGGACAGGGCGGTGTAGCTACGAATTCCTTCGCGTCGCATTCGTGGCAATCGCTGCCGCCGCGGTCCGGTTCTCCACGCCAAGCTTGGCGTAAATCTGCTCCAGATGCTTGTCGACCGTGCGCGGGCTCAACCCCAAAATCTGCGCGATGTCGCGGTTGGTCTTGCCTTTGCTGAGCCAGGCCAGCACTTCGCCTTCGCGGGTGGTGAGGCCGAGCTCGCTGGTGAACTCGGGCGGCAGCGCTGTGCCGGATTCCTTGGAGAGCCGCAGCAGGAACTCGTTCGGCGCGGTTTCGCCCATGTAATAGAACCGGAGCTGCGGATTGTCGGGCAGCGAAGCGGCTTGCGTCTTCGCGCTGCCCTTGCCCTTCGTCTGGTCCAGCCATTGCAGCAGGGACGGCGGCAGGACGAAGTCGTCGGCCTGCGCGCCGTGATGATCGGCCAGCAGCTTCTGGGCTTGTGGTGTTGCCCACAGGATGTGGCCCTGGCGGTTGACCGCGAACAGGAAGCGTCCGGAGACGTCGAGCGCGGTGCGCGCGCTCTGGGTCAGCCGCGCATTGCCGAGATGGACGCGGATGCGGGCCAGCATCTCCTCGATCACGATCGGCTTGGTCACGTAGTCGACGCCGCCGGCATCCAGCCCGCGCACGATGTGCTCGGTTTCGGCGAGGCCCGTCATGAAGATCACGGGGACATTGGCAAGGCCCGCGTCGCGCTTGAGCCGCCGGCACGTCTCGAAGCCGTCGATGCCGGGCATCACGGCATCGAGCAGCACGATGTCGGGTGTGATCTGGTCGACGATGCGCATCGCGGCCGCGCCGTCCATCGCCACCATCACCGTCATGCCTGCGCCGTCGAGCGCATCGGTGAGCAGCCGCAGCGTTTCGGGGGAGTCGTCGACCACGAGCACGACGTCGCGCTTTTTCGTCTCAATGCTCATAAGCATGCAGTGTTTTCAATGTTGTCATGTACTGGTCGAGATCGAAGCGATCGACCAGCGATCGCATTTCGGCGACGAAATCGGCATGCTCCGGATGTTCGCTGCCGATCTCTTCGAGCTTTAACTGGATGGCCTTGACGTAGCCGATCTGGCCGAGCCCGATCAGCGCCTCGACGTGCCTGACCGGTGGTCGCGAGCCGCTGTCCGGCCGCCACAGCGGCACGACGATCTCGTCGGAGCCGTATTGCCATTCGATCCTGAGGAGCTGTCGGATGGTCTCCAGCAGCCGTGGAATGTCGATCGGCTTCATCAGATAGCCGTCGTGGAAGGGCTGTGCCAGCGGTGCGCCGTGCGCCTCCAGCGCGCTCGCCGACACCATCAGGATACGCGCCTGGTGGTGGCCGTCGGCGCGCAGCTGTTCCGCCACAGTCCAACCGTCCATACCGGGCATCGAGATGTCGAGCAGGAACAGATCGGGCCTGCAATGCTGCGCCAGCGCAAGACAGCCAGGGCCGTCGGCGGCACTGAGCAGGATAAAGCCGAGCGGCGTCAGCACTTCGCGCAGGAGATCGCGATGCACGGGATCGTCGTCGGTGATGAGAATGGTCTTGCGCGCGCCGTGATAGCCGGAGACGGGGGTCTCCACCGGCGCGATGCGCCTGGGGTTGCTGACCTCCGATAGCAGCATCTTCACCTTGAAGGTGCTGCCGCGGCCAACGGTGCTGGCAACCTTGATGTCGCCGCCCATCACGCCGGCAAGCAGCCGGCTGATGGTGAGCCCAAGTCCCGTGCCCGTCTGCGGTTGCGAAACCCCGAGCGCGCCGCGCTCGAACGGCGCAAAAATGCGTTCGAGATCGTCGCCCTGGATACCGGGGCCGGTATCGGTCACCTCGAACTCGGCGACGGGACTGCGGTAGTGCACGATAAACTGCACGCTGCCGGTCTGGGTGAATTTGATGGCGTTGGAGAGGAGGTTGATCAGCACCTGACGCAGCCGCTTCTCATCGGCATAGACCACCGTCGGCAATGTCGCCGGCCGCCGGAACACGAAGTCGATGCCCTTGGCGCCAGCCTGGAGACGGAACATGCCGACGAGCTGATGGAGGAATTCGCTCAGATGGACCTCGTCGCGGGAGAGGTAAAGCCGCCCCGCCTCGATCTTGGAAATGTCCAAAATGCCGTCGATCAGGCCGGAGAGATGATCGGCGCTGCGGCGGACGACGCGGACCTGGTCGCGTGGCTTGGTGTTCAACGTTGCATCCTGCTCCAGCAGCTGGGCATAGCCGCTGATCGCGTTCAGCGGCGAGCGCAGCTCATGGCTCAGCCCCACCACATAGCGGCTCTTGGCGAGATTGGCGGATTCGGCGACTTCTTTGGCGCGCTGGAGCTCGGCGTCGGTGCGCTTATGCGCGTCGATCTCCTGGATCAGCAGCGTCGTCTGCCGCCGTGTCTCGGCCTCGGCCGCACGGCGGCTCTGCTGCGCCAGCACGAACAGCCAGGCGACCACGCCGATGATGATGCTGAGCGAGAAGAACACCTTCCACAGCACGTTGGAGACGAGCGAGTTCTCGCCATGCACGCTCGCCGAGGTCTGCAGATAGATCAGCCCGAGCACCAATGCGACGAGGCCGGCGGAGACCACGAAAACACCGACGTAATGGCCAAACTGCGAGTTGATCCGCTGATAGATCGGTTGCGGCAGGATCCTGCTGAGCGCATCCGCAAATTGCACCTGCGCCCGCGCATGCGGTTTGCAGAGGTCGTGGCAGCGTGCATCGAGCGAGCAGCACAAGGAGCAGATCGGGCCGGCATAGGCGGGGCAGGACGACATGTCCTCCGGTTCAAAACTGTGCTCGCAGATACAGCACTGGATCGCCTCGATGTTGGCCCAGCTCCGTTTCGGCTTGCGCGCGATGTAGAATTTCCCGTCGGTCAGCCACGCAATGATCGGTGCGGTGACGAAGGCTACCGTCAGCGCGACGAAGGCGGCAAGCGCCTTCAGGGTCGGGCCGAACAGACCGTAAAATGCTGCGATCGAGACGATGATCGCGAGCGTCATGGCGCCGACGCCGACCGGATTGATGTCGTAGAGATGCGCCCGCTTGAACTCCATCTGCGGCGGACGGAGCCCGAGCGGCTTGTTGATGACGAGATCGGATACCAGCGCGCCGACCCAGGCGATCGCGACGTTGGAGTAGAGCGCGAGCGTCTGCTCCAGCGCCTTGTAGACGCCGATCTCCATCAGCAGCAGCGCGACCATCACGTTGAACACCAGCCAGACCACGCGTCCGGGATGGCTATGCGTCAGGCGGGAGAAGAAATTCGACCAGGCGATCGAGCCGGCATAGGCGTTGGTGACGTTGATCTTGATCTGCGACAGCACCACGAAAAACCCGGTCAGCGCCAGGGCGAGATCCGGGTCCGACAGCACGTAGCGAAACGCCACGAGATACATGTGGGCGGGCTCGGCCGCCTCTTCGGGCGGTACGCCGTGGCTCAGTGCGAAGAAGGCGAGGAACGAGCCGGCCAGAAGTTTCAGCGCGCCGAGCACGATCCAGCCCGGTCCTGCGCTCATCAGGGCGATCCACCACGACGCCCTGGAGGTGCGGCGGTCGCGCGGCAGAAATCGCAGGAAGTCGACCTGCTCGCCGATCTGCGCCACCAGCGAGAATACCACGGAGGATGCGACGCCGAACAGCAACAGGTCGAAATGGCCGCCGAGGTCGCCGTGCTCGCCGGCGAATTTATGCCATTCCGTGAAGGAGTGCGGGCTGGCCCACGCGATCGCGGCAAAGGGCAGGATGTGCAGGACGACCCAGAGCGGCTGCGTCCAGAGCTGGAAGCGGCTGATCAGCGTGATGCCGTAGGTCACCAGCGGGATGATCGCGACCGCGCTGATGAGGTAGCCGATCGGGCGGGGGATGCCGAGACACATCTCCAGCGCGGTCGCCAGGATCACCGCCTCGATCGCGAAGAAGATGAAGGTGAAGGAGGCGTAGATCAGCGAGGTGATTGTCGAGCCGATATAGCCGAAGCCGGCGCCGCGCGTGAGGAGGTCAATGTCGATGCCGCATTTGGCTGCATAATAGGCAATCGGCACGCCGCAGAAGAAGATGATGGTGGAGACGACGAGGATCGCGGCCGCGGCGTTGGTGACGCCGTAATTGAGGGTGATGGTGCCGCCGATCGCCTCCAGCACCAGGAAGGAGATCGCACCGATTGCGGTGTTGGCGACGCGGGCGGCGGACCAGCGCCGCGCGCTTTTGGCGGTGAAGCGCAGCGCGTAGTCTTCCAGCGTCTGGTTGGCGACCCATTGATTGTACTGGCGCCTGACGCGGTCTATTCGCTGCCGCCCTGCCACTTAAACCCCACTCCCGAACTCGTCCGAACCTCTCGTGAACTCGCAAATCCCGTACCAAAAGCCTACGTCGGTATTTTGCGGTGCAGTATACGCGATCTTGCGTATGCTTGCGGTGCACAAATTCGAGCCATCCTCACGGCACCAAACGCGTGTCCTCGAACAAACAGTGGGGTGCTCATGTCAGACGAAGAAACCAAGGGCCTGTTGTCGCCGCTCCGGCGCAAACTATTGATGGGAATGGCGGCCATCCCGGCCATCACGATGCTGCCGCGGGCGTCCTTTGCGCAGACCCCGGCGACCTCGGCGGTCAACACCACCGGCCTCGCGGTCACTGACACAGAGGTGACGGTCGGCATCCTGCATTCGGCGACCGGCACCATGGCGATCTCCGAAACCGGCTCGATCGAGGCCGAAAAGCTCGCCATCGAGCAGATCAACGCCGCCGGCGGCGTGCTCGGCCGCAAGATCAAGTTCATCCAGGAAGACGGCGCTAGCGACTGGCCGACCTTCGCGGAAAAAGCCAAGAAGCTGCTCGTCAACGACAAGGTCGCGGCGATCATGGGTTGCTGGACCTCGGCCTCGCGCAAGGCGGTGCTGCCGGTCGTCGAGCAGTACAATGGCATGCTCTATTACCCGACCTTTTACGAAGGCCTCGAGCAGTCCAAGAACGTGATCTACACCGGCCAGGAGGCGACCCAGCAGATTCTCGCCGGCCTGAACTGGATCGCCAAGGAGAAGGGCGCCAAGTCGTTCTTCTTCGTCGGCTCCGACTACATCTGGCCGCGCACGTCGAACAAGATCGCGCGCAAGCACGTCGAGAACGTGCTGAAGGGCAAGGTCGTCGGCGAGGAATACTATCCGCTCGGCAACACCCAGTTCAACTCGGTCATCAACAAGATCAAGTTGACCAAGCCCGACGTGATCTTCACCGACGTGGTCGGTGGCTCCAACGTCGCCTTCTACAAGCAGCTCAAGGCCGCCGGTATCGACCTCTCCAAGCAGGCGCTGCTGACGATCTCGGTCACCGAGGACGAGATCGACGGCATCGGTGGTGAGAACATCGCGGGCGCCTATGCCTGCATGAAGTACTTCCAGTCGCTCGACAACGCGAACAACAAGGCCTTCGTGCCGGCGTTCAAGAAGATGTGGGGCGAAAAGACTGTTATCGGAGACGTCACCCAGGCTGCCTATCTCGGCCCGTGGCTGTGGAAGTTGACGGTCGAGAAGGCCGGCTCCTTCGACGTCGACAAGATCGCGGCGGCTTCGCCGGGCGTCGAGTTCAAGGGCGCGCCGGAAGGCTATGTGCGCATCCATGAAAACCATCACCTCTGGTCGAAGACCCGGGTGGGACGCGCCAAGCTCGATGGCCAGTTCGAGCTGATCTACGAGACCGCCGATCTCGTCGAGCCTGATCCGTTCCCCAAGGGCTACCAGTAAGAGCGCTGCCAGTAAGCCACGCGGCGTCGATCGCCGTTTCCCTCAAGGCAAAACCTCTCCCTGGCGTGGACAGCAAATCCACGCCCAAGACCCCCGCGTCGCGAATTTTCTCGCGACGCGGGACCTCATCCCTGACGGAGGACATCGATGTTCGGCGACTACTCGCTTGGTGACCTTGGCTCCATCTTCGTCATGCAGGGTTTTGCAGGACTGATCCTGTTCTCTGTCTATGTGCTGATGGCGCTCGGTCTTGCGATCATCTTCGGCCAGATGGGCGTCATCAACATGGCCCATGGCGAGTTCATGATCCTCGGGGCCTACGTCACCTGGATGACCTCGAATTTCTTCCAGACCTATTTGCCGAGCCTGTTCAGCGGTTACTTCTTCCTCGCGATGATCCTGGCCTTTGTCGCATCCGGTGCGCTGGGAATGCTGGTGGAATGGGTGCTGATACGGCATCTCTACAAGCGCCCGCTCGATACGCTGCTTGCGACCTGGGGCCTCAGCCTGATGCTGCAGCAGGCCTACCGTTCCGTATTCGGCGCGCGCGAGGTCGGCGTCGAGCTGCCGCAATGGATGCTCGGCTCGCTGCACGTCAGCGACAGCATCGAGGTGCCGATCAACGGCGTCTTCGTGATGTGCCTGACCGTGCTGATTACCGTCGGTGTTGCCTATGTCATGTACAAGTCGCGCTGGGGCCGCCAGGTGCGCGCCGTTGTGCAGAACCGCATCATGGCCGGCGCGGTCGGCATCAACACGGAAAAAGTCGATCGCTATACCTATGGTCTCGGCTGCGGCATCGCCGGCGTCGCCGGCAGTGCCTTCACGATGATCGGCTCGACCGGGCCGACCTCCGGGCAGCTCTACATCGTCGACACGTTCCTGGTGGTCGTGTTCGGCGGCGCTGCAAGCCTGCTCGGCACCATCGCCTCGGCCTTCTCGATCTCGCAGACGCAATCCACCCTCGAGTTCTTCATGTCGGGCTCGATGGCCAAGGTGCTGACGCTGCTCGCCGTTGTCGGAATCCTGATGCTGCGGCCGCAAGGGCTGTTCGCCCTCAAGGTCCGCAAGTGAGAAATAGAGGCTGATGCAATGACCGACAATCGGTTCTTCAATCGATCGGAGCTCATCGGAATTCTGGTGCTCGCGGTCTTCCTGGTGGTGGTGCTGCCGCTCACGCTCGATGTCTTCAGGCTCAACCTGGTCGCGAAATATCTGACCTATGCCTTCGTGGCGCTCGGGCTGGTGGTCTGCTGGGGCTACGGCGGCATTCTCAGCCTCGGCCAGGGCGTGTTCTTCGGGCTCGGCGGTTACTGCATGGCGATGTTCCTCAAGCTCGAGGCATCGAGCGTCGAGAACACCAAGATCCAGTCGACCCCCGGCATTCCCGATTTCATGGACTGGAATCAGATCACCTCACTGCCGCTGTTCTGGAAGCCCTTCCACAGCCTCACCTTCACTATCGCCGCCATCATCCTGGTGCCGGGCATCTTCGCGCTGATCATCGGCACCGCGATGTTCAAGCGCCGGGTCGGCGGGACTTATTTCGCCATCATCACCCAGGCGGTCGCGGCCATCCTCACCATCCTGATCGTGGGCCAGCAGGGCTACACTGGCGGCATCAATGGCATGACCGATCTGCGGACGCTGAAGGGATGGGACATCCGTCCTGATCACGCCAAGGTCGTGCTGTACTTCTTCGAAGTCGGATGTCTGTTCGTCTGCATCATGATCGCGCAATTCGTCCGGCACTCCAAGCTCGGCCGCATCCTGGTCGCGATGCGCGAGAAGGAAGACCGGGTTCGCTTCTCCGGCTACAGCGTCGCGAACTTCAAGATCTTCGCCTTCTGCATCGCCGCCGTGTTCGCCGCGATCGGCGGCGCCATGTTCGCGCTCAATGTCGGCTTCATGTCACCGTCCTTCGTCGGCATCGTGCCGTCGATCGAGATGGTGATCTACACCGCGGTCGGTGGCCGACTTTCGATCCTCGGTGCCATCTACGGTACGCTGCTGGTCAATTTCGCCAAGACCAGCCTCTCGGAAACCTTTCCCGAATTGTGGCTGTTCGGCCTCGGCGGCTTGTTCATCGCCGTGGTGTTGGCCTTCCCGAACGGCCTTGCCGGGATCTGGGGCGACTATGTGCAGCCGCGCATCGATCGCCTGATCTCGTCGCGCAAACCCAAACCCGAAGGCTGGACCGACAGCTCGGTCGCCGACGGCGCCCCGGCCGAGTGAGGAGATCATCATGCTCGTAGGTCATCAGCCCAAGGAATTCCTGCTCGCTGTCGAGGCGCTGACCGTCTCGTTCGACGGGTTTAAGGCGGTCAACGATCTCTCCTTCTATGTCGACGAGAACGAGATCCGCGTCATCATCGGCCCTAACGGTGCCGGCAAGACTACGGTGCTCGACCTGATCTGCGGCAAGACCAAAGCGACGTCGGGCTCGATCCAGTTCCGCGGCAAGGAGCTGACGCGGATGAAGGAGAACGAGATCGTCAAGACCGGCGTCGGCCGCAAATTCCAGAACCCGTCGATCTACGACGATCTCACGGTGTTCGAGAATCTGGAGATCTCCTACCCGCGCGGGCGCTCGGTGTTCGGTGCGCTGACCTTCACCCGCGATGCCGCCGTGCGCGACCGGGTGCATGAAGTCGCCGAAATGATCTTCCTGAAGGATCGGCTGAACATGAGCGCCGATCTGCTCAGCCACGGCCAGAAGCAATGGCTCGAGATCGGCATGCTGCTGATCCAGGACCCAGACCTATTGATGCTGGACGAGCCCGTTGCCGGGATGAGCGTGTCCGAGCGGACCAAGACCGCGGAGCTTCTCAATCGCATCATCAAGAACCGGTCGGTGCTGGTGATCGAGCACGACATGAAGTTCGTCGAGGACATCGCGCACAAGGTCACCGTGCTGCATCAGGGCCAGATCCTCTCCGAGGGGACCATGGAGAAGGTGCAGAACGATCCCAAGGTTATCGAAGTCTATTTGGGCCATTAAGGAGGCGTGACGGATGCTGGCTATTTCGGATCTCCACGTCGCCTACGGGCAGAGCGAGGTGCTGCACGGGCTCAACGTCAAGGTCGCGCCCAACGAGATCGTTGCGATCATGGGCCGCAACGGCATGGGCAAGACCACGCTGATGAAATCGCTGATGGGCATCCTCCCGGCGAAAAGCGGCTCGGTGACAATGGACGGCGCCGAGCTCGGCGGGCTGCCGAGCTATGAGCGCGTGGCCAAAGGCCTCGCCTATGTGCCGCAGGGCCGCATGATCTTCTCGACCATGACGGTGAAGGAGAACATCGAGACGGGTCTTGTCGTCTCAGGCGGGACCGAGGTGCCAGCTGACATCTACGAATTGTTTCCCGTGCTGCTGGAGATGAAAGGCCGCCGCGGCGGTAATCTCTCCGGCGGGCAACAACAACAATTGGCGATTGCCCGTGCGCTCGCGACCAAGCCGAAGGTGTTGCTGCTCGACGAGCCGACCGAAGGCATCCAGCCGTCGATCATCAAGGACATGGCGCGGACGCTCAAGCGCATCCGCGATGAAAAGGGCCTGTCGATCGTCGTGTCCGAGCAGGTCCTGAGCTTCGCGCTCGATATCGCCGACCGTGTGCTCGTCATCGAGAACGGCGCGATCGTGCGCGATGACCCGCGCGACAGCGTCGATGCCGCGCAGGTCTCGAAATATCTGTCCGTCTAACCAACCGTAGTAAAGGGGAGCTTCTCGATGCCAGAGACACTGATCAAGGTCGATCTCACCAAGTCGGCTTACGAAAATGACATGGTGCACAATCGCTGGCACCCCGACATTCCGATCGTGGCCTGGGTCAATCCCGGCGACGATTTCATCATCGAGACCTATGACTGGACCGGCGGCTTCATCAAGAACAACGATTCCGCCGATGACGTGCGCGACATCGATCTCTCGATCGTGCACTTCCTCTCCGGTCCGATCGGCGTCAAGGGCGCCGAGCCCGGCGATCTCCTTGTGGTGGACTTGCTCGACGTCGGTCCGATGAAGGAAAGCCTCTGGGGTTTCAACGGCTTCTTCTCCAAGCAGAATGGCGGCGGCTTCCTCACCGACCATTTCCCGCTGGCGCAGAAGTCGATTTGGGACATCAAGGGTCTCTACACCTCGTCGCGCCACGTCCCGGGCGTCAACTTTGCCGGGCTGATTCATCCCGGCCTGATCGGCTGCCTGCCCGATCCGAAGATGCTGGAGACCTGGAACAAGCGTGAGGCCGAGCTGATCTCGACCAACCCGACCCGCGTGCCCGGCCTGGCCAATCCGCCGTTCGCGGCGACCGCCCATGGCGGCCGTGCCAAGGGCGATGTGAAAGCCAAGATCGGTGCGGAAGGTGCGCGCACCGTGCCGCCGCGCGAGCATGGCGGCAATTGCGACATCAAGGATCTCTCGCGCGGCTCAAAAATCTACTTCCCGGTCTATGTACCCGGCGCCGGTCTCTCGATGGGCGATCTGCACTTCAGCCAGGGCGACGGCGAGATCACCTTCTGCGGCGCCATCGAGATGGCCGGCTGGCTGCATCTGAAGGTCGAGGTGATCAAGGACGGCATGTCGAAATACGGCATCAAGAATCCGATCTTCAAGCCGTCGCCGATCACGCCGAACTACAAGGATTATCTGATCTTCGAGGGCATCTCGGTCGACGAGCAAGGCAAGCAGCATTATCTCGACGTTCACATCGCCTATCGGCAGGCGTGTTTGAACGCGATCGAGTATCTGAAGAAGTTCGGCTACTCCGGCGCCCAGGCCTATTCGATCCTCGGCACCGCCCCGTGTCAGGGCCACATCTCCGGCGTGGTCGACGTGCCCAATGCCTGCGCCACGCTATGGCTGCCGACCGAGATCTTCGACTTCGATGTGATGCCGTCGGCGGCAGGTCCCATCAAGCACATCACCGGCGATATCCAGATGCCGATCTCGCCAGACAAGTGACGCTGCGCTCCCTCTCCCCGTCCTCACGGGGAGAGGTCAGCGGACATCACCGAGCGCGAAGGGACACAAGATGCCGGTCTATGAATATCTCTGCGACGATTGCGGTCCGTTCAAGGATCTCCGCCCGATGGCGGAATGCGACGATCCGCAAAACTGTCCGCACTGTGAGACGATGGCGCCGCGCGTCATCCTGACCGCACCGAACTTCTTCTGCATGCCGGCGGAAAAGCGAAAAGCCCACGCCGTCAATGAGCGCAGCACGCACGCGCCGCAGACGCTCGCGCAATACAAGGCCTCGCACGGCCCCGGTTGCGGTTGCTGCTCGTCGGGCAAGACCGTGAAGGACAAGAACGGGTCCGACCAGAAGAAGCCGGCGCGGCTGGTGACCAAGACCAAAAGCGGCGCCAAGGGCTTCCCCACCGCGCGGCCCTGGATGATCAGCCACTAACGCCACGCAATGACCTCAAACGAATAAAAGACAGGAGCGCTCAACATGCTTCACGGCGATATTTCCAGCAGCAACGACACCGTCGGCGTCGCAGTGGTGAACTACAAGATGCCCCGCCTGCACACCAAGGCGGAGGTGCTCGACAACGCCCGCAAGATCGCGGACATGCTGGTGGGCATGAAGGCCGGCCTGCCCGGCATGGACCTGGTGATCTTCCCGGAATACTCCACGCAAGGCATCATGTACGACTCCAAGGAGATGTACGAGACCGCCTCCGCAGTGCCGGGCGAGGAGACCGCGATCTTCGCGGAGGCCTGCCGCAAGGCCAAAGTGTGGGGCGTGTTCTCGCTGACCGGCGAGCGTCACGAGGAGCATCCGCACAAGGCGCCCTACAACACCCTGATCCTGATGAACGACAAGGGTGAGATCGTGCAGAAGTATCGCAAGATAATGCCCTGGGTGCCGATCGAGGGCTGGTATCCCGGCAATTGCACCTATGTCTCCGAAGGCCCGAAAGGCATGAAGGTCAGCCTGATCATCTGCGACGACGGCAATTTTCCGGAGATCTGGCGCGACTGCGCCATGAAGGGCGCCGAGCTGATCGTGCGCTGCCAGGGCTACATGTATCCGGCCAAGGAGCAGCAGATCCTGATCTCCAAGGCGATGGCGTGGGCCAACAATGTCTATGTCGCGGTCGCCAATACCGCCGGCTTCGACGGCGTCTATTCCTATTTCGGTCACTCCGCGATCATCGGCTTCGACGGCCGCACGCTCGGCGAGTGCGGCGAGGAGGATTACGGTATTCAATACGCCCAGCTCTCGAAGCATCTGATCCGCGATGCCCGCCGCAATGGCCAGTCGCAGAACCACCTCTACAAGCTGGTCCACCGCGGCTACACCGGCATGATCAATTCCGGCGAAAGCCCGCGCGGCGTCGCGGCCTGCCCCTATGATTTCTACAAGAACTGGATCGCCGATCCCGAAGGCACGCGCGACATGGTCGAGGCGATGACCCGCTCGACGCCGGGGACTGACGAGTGCCCGATCGACGGCATCCCGAACGAGGCCGCGCCGAGTAATTACTGAAGCACTGCCTGACCGGGGCACCCGGAATCGTGCTCTGGTTGCGAAGGGCGGTCGAATGAGCGTTGCGCGGGTGCAACACCGAGCCTGAAAAGTTCCCGTTTTCCGAGCAATGCGGCAAAATACGGAAACGTAACCGCAAAACTACGGAACACGACGTGCTAACCATCGTCCCGGTGGCGCCGCAGAGCGCTCACGGGAATGGGGTTGGGGCGTGCGTTTCCGATTGACCAGACTTGGCCGGGTTCGGCCGGGGAGGATATCCGTCGCGACCGTGTCAGCGGCGCTTCTGGTGATCGCGGCTGCACCGGTGTCGGCGCAGGACGCCACCTGGTTCGGCGGGACACCCAGCGCGGCGAGCAGTGATTATTTTGTGTCGTCCAACTGGACCCCGGCCACGGTGCCGACCGGCATCGCAACCTTTGGCGCGTCCGCAAATACCAACATTTCGTTCGGGAGCACATCAACCGTTGGCGGTTGGACCTTCAGTCCGGGAGCTTCTGCTTACACCATCACAGTTGGGGGCGCCCTCGGTGAGCTCGATTTCACCGGCGCCGGCATCACCGTCAATGGCGGCAGCGCCACCATCATCAACAATTTTATCACGCAGTTTCACAATTCGAGCAGCGCGGGTGCCGCCAGCATCACCAACAACTTCGCACTGGATTTTTGGGACACAAGCAGCGCCGGCAGCGCCAACATCACCACCACGCACGCCATTGAGTTCTTCAACAACAGCTCTCCCGGCAGCGCCGCCATAACAGCCACAGGACCGCTCGCCAGCGTCCGATTCGACTTCACATCGGGGCTCAACGGAGATTACAAGCTGACCGTCGGCTCGATCGCTGGAGACGGCACATTCAACATCGGCCACAACCAGTTGACTGTCGGCAGCAACAATCTCTCAACGACCGTTGATGGCCTCATCACCGACGGCGGATTCGGCGCCAATGGCTCGCTGGTCAAGGTCGGCACCGGCACGCTGACGCTGACTGCTGCCAACTCCTATGCGGGCGGCACCACGGTCTCCGACGGCATCCTGCAGGTTGGTCACAACAGCGCGGTCGGCACCGGGACGGTGACCCTGGATGGCGGTCTGTTCCAGGCCGACGGTACCACCGATCTGACCATCGCCAACAATTTCAAGATCAACAACACGCTGGCCGGCGGCGCGATCGACGCCAACGGCGTCGCGCTGACGATCGGGGGCAACATCAGTGATGGTGTGGGAGCCGGTAAACTCACCGTGCTGGATTCGGCCGGTGGTGGTGTTCTGATTCTCGCGGGTACCAACACCTATAGCGGCGGCACCACGATCTGCTTTTGCGGCACGCTCCAGCTAGGCGACGCCACGCACACGGGGTCGATGGTCGGAGACATCACGAACGAGGGGCTGTTCAACGTCGTCAATGCCAATACCACCGGCATCACCTCGCTCACCAACGACGGCGGCCTGACGACGTTCAACAATACGACGTCCGCCGCCACGATCGCGATCACCAACAAGAACGGCGGCGGAACCGAATTTTTCGACAGCAGCAGCGCGGGCAGCGCCACGATCGTCAATCGCACGGGCGGTGTGACAATCTTCAGCAATACCAGCACCGCGGCCGACGCCAGCATCACCAACAGGTCCTCCGGCGTGACGGTGTTCACCGACAACAGCACCGCCGGCAACGCCACCATCACCACGCTCAACGGCGCCGAGACGCTGTTCTTCGTGGCCGCAACGGGCGGCAATGCGCAATTCATCACCAATGGGTCCGGCGTTGTCGATTTTTCCGGCACCACCGGTCCGAACGGCGACGGGCGCATCAGCGCTGGATCGATCGCGGGCTCGGGCAGCTACCTGATCGGCGCCGGCAACACGCTGGTGGTCGGCAGCAACAATCTTTCGACGGAGGTGAGCGGTGTCATCGCCGATTCCTGCGGCTGTGGACCGGGAGCCGGTTCGCTCGAAAAGGTCGGCAGCGGAACGCTGACCCTGTCCGGCGCCAACGTTTACACCGGCACGACTACGGTGAACGGCGGTGTTCTCCAGGTCGACGGCTCCATCGCGTCGTCGATCCTGACCACGGCGAATGCCGGCGGTGCACTGACGGGCATCGGCACGGTCGGCAATACCATGGTCGCCAATGGCGGCATTTTCCTGCCCGGCAACGGCACGCCGGGCACGTCGATGACTGTTGCCGGCAATCTCGCCTTCCAGTCCGGCGCGCTCTATCTCGTCGCGCTGAACTCCACCAGTTCGAGCTTTGCCGCCGTCACCGGCAATGCCGCGTTGAACGGCACAGTCGTGGCATCGTTAGCGCCCGGCAGCACCGTACGGTCTCAATATACGATCATGCAGGTTGGTTCGGCCACCGGCAACTTTGCCGGCGTCGCCGCGCCCGGCGGCCTCGTCGGTACGACCACGCAGGGCGCCGGTGTCGTCTATCTCAATTTCGCGCTCGACTATGGCGCGAAGAACAATCTCAACATCAACCAAAGCAACGTTGCCACCACGCTGCAGAATTTCTTCAAGACTAATGGCGGCCTGTCCGCCATTTTCATAGGCCTTGGGCCCGGCGGACTGACGCAAGCCTCAGGCGAGTCAGGGACGGGATCGCAGCAGACCACGTTCAATGCGATGAACCAGTTCCTCGGCCTGTTGACCGATGTCTTCAATACGGGCCGCAGTGGCACACCGGGCGCCACGCCGTATGCCGACGAGACGAACGCGACTGCCTATGCCGCGACCCGCAAGACCGCGAGCGACGCGCTTGCGTCAATCTATCGCAAGGCACCGACACCGACATTCGAGCAGCGCTGGGATGTCTGGGCCGCCGGCTATGGCGGCTCGCAGACCACCGACGGCAATGCGGCGCTCGGCTCGAACAACACCAGCAGCAGCGTGTACGGCACTGCGGTCGGTCTGGATTATCGCTTCTCGCCATCGACAATCGCGGGCTTTGCGCTCGCTGGTGGTGGCACAGGCTTCAACGTCAACGGGCTTGGCTGGGGTCGCTCGGATTTGTTCCAGGCCGGCGCCTTCGTGCGCCACAACGCGGGACCTGCCTATGTCACGGCGGCGCTGGCCTATGGCTGGCAGGATGTCACGACCAACCGCATCGTCACCGCCGCCGGCACCGACCAGCTGCGTGCACAGTTCAATGCCAACGCCGTTTCAGGCCGCATCGAGGGCGGCTATCGCCAGGCCACGCAGTGGATCGGGCTGACGCCCTATGCCGCGGTTCAGGCCACCATGTTCAGCCTGCCGAGCTATTCGGAATTCGCCGTGGTCGGCAGCAACAATTTCGCGCTCAACTATGCCGCCAAGGACGTGACCAGCACCCGCATCGAGCTCGGCCTGCGCGCCGACAGATCGTTTGCCGCCGCCGGCGGCGTGGTGACGCTGCGCGGCCGCGCCGCCTGGGCGCATGATTTCAATCCGGATCGCACGGTCGGCGCAGTGTTCCAGGCGCTGCCAGGATCGGCCTTCGTCGTGAACGGCGCCGCGCAGGCGCGCGATTCCGCGCTGACCACGGCGTCGGTGCAAATGAATTGGATGAACGGCTGGTCTGCGGCACTGACCTTCGAGGGCGAGTTCTCGAACGTCACCCGCTCCTACGCCGGCAAGGGCGTCGTGCGCTACGCGTGGTAGGCTCTACCGCTTCTGCTGTGCTGGCTTGCGCGGCGGACGCGGGGCGGCGGCGGGCGCAGGCGTCCCGCTCATCTTGTTGGCGGCCTCGCTGACATCGAGCAGCGAGCGGCGGGTGTCCTCGAGGAAGCTTGCCGATTTCTTCTTCATGGTGTCGGCGAGCTCGTGCAGTCCCTTCACCTTTTCGAACAACTCGTCGGCCTTGCCGTCGACGAAGCCGGGGACCACACCTTCGATCTTGGTGACCGCCTTGTCGAAGCCGGCAAACGCATTGTCGACCTTGAGCATGACCGCGTCGATCTCGTCGCCTTTGCCGCGGAGGTCGGCGGTATAGTTTTCGAACGTGCGCAGGCCGTCCTTGATCGCGGGCGCGTTGTTGACGATGGTACGATCGACGCTGTGCAGCGTGTCGACGATGGATTCGGCGTCGCTGAGATCGGCGGTCAGCACGGGAATGCCGTCCGAGTCCAACGGCACCGGCGGCGCAGACGGGGCGCCGCCGATCAGCGAGACCGCAGCGACACCGGTGAGGCCCAGGAACTCGATGCCGGCGACCGTGTCCTTGCGGATCGGCGCGGTGTTGTCGAGCGACACCAGCGCCACGACCTTGCGCGGACTGTCGAGCTTGATCGACAGGATCTGACCGGCGGGTACACCGTCGAAATTGACCGGGCCGCCGCGGCGCAGGCCGCTCGCGGAACCGCCTTCGAACACGACGCGCAACGGGCTGCGGCTCTGGATGGTGCGCCATTTCTGCACGCCGAGCAGGCCGCCGAACGCCACGGCGATCACCGCCAGCGTCGTCGTTCCGATCACCAGATTGCTCGCGCGTGCCATGCGGATGCGATTTTACGACCAAAGCGGGGAAGTTGGAAGGAGCCGCGATGGTACGTAGGGCGGGTTAGCGAAGCGTAACCCGCCGTTTACCCGTCAACCATCGCGTAATCCAGCGGATTGCGCTGTGCTAATCCGCCCTGCGCGACATCAGTGTCCGGCTGCGCGCTTTGCGGCCGCGTTGTTCAACACGATCAGCGCATCGACCGCGACGCCGGTTTTGGCATTGATCAGGAACGGATTGACGTCGATCGAGGCGATCCGGTCGCCGGCATCCGCGATCAAATTGGACAGGCCGACCAGTGCCTTCACGGCGGAGGCCTCGTGCAACGCCGGCTTGCCGCGATAGCCGCGCATCTTGATGCCGGCTTTGGTGCGGCCGATCAGGAGCCGCGCCTCGGCCTCGTCCAGCGGCGCGCCGGCAAGCGCCACGTCCTTCATCAGCTCGATATCGATGCCGCCGGTGCCGAACAGCACAACCGGTCCCATCTCGGCATCGAGCGACGCCCCGACCACGAGCTCGAGGTCGGCCTTGACCTGCTGCGCGATCAGGATGCCGTCGAGCTTCGGCTTGCCCCTCAGGTTGTTCACGCGCGCGGTGATGTCGGCAAAAGCTCTCTTCACCTCGGTCGCGCTGTTGAGGTTCAGCACCACACCGCCGATATCGGATTTGTGCAGGATCTCGGCGCTGACGAGTTTGGCCACGACAGGAAAGCCGATCTGCTTGGCGATCTTCACGGCTTCCGCTGATGTCTGCGCGATTCCCTCCTTCGAGACCGGAATGCCATACGCCTCTAGCAGCTTCTTCGAGGCGACCTCGTCGAGCGCGTCGCCGCTCGCCGATGCCAGCGCTTTCTCCAGCACGGCGCGCGCGGCGGGCTTCGAGCTTGAGACGATGTCGGGCACCTCCTTGCGCAGCCTGGCATAGGAGAGCAGCGATTTGATCGCGGTCACCGCGCGATCCATGCCCTGCATCACCGCGAGGTGCGGCAGCGATTTGCGCAGGCCCTTGGTGAACTCGGTGAAGCCCACCGACATCGCGCTGATATAGATCACGGGTTTTGCGGCCCGGCTCGCCATCTCGTTGACGATGCGCAAATTGCGCTCGCGCTGCTCGTGCGGCGCTTTTGGAAACTCGGCATCGACGATGACGATGTCGATATCGGGATCGTCGATCATCAGCTTGATCGACTTCATGTAGACGGAGGGATCGACCACCGCCGCAAAGCCGGCATCGAGCGGATTGCCGACGATCGATCCCGGTCCGAGCATCTTTGCAAGCTCGGAGCCGACGTGCGGGCTCAGCGGCGCAAAGTTCAGGCCTTCGGCATAGAAGGCGTCGAGCAGCATGCCGCGTTTGCCGCCGGACAGCGTGACCGCCGCAAGCCGGTCGCCCCTGGGCACGGCGGCGTGGACGAAGCATTCGGTGGTCTCGATCAATTCGTCGAGCCCACCCACGCGGATCGCGCCTTCGCGGGTTGCGATCGCGTCGAACGTCTCGATCGAGCCCGCTAGCGCGCCGGTGTGCGCCATCGCGGCGGCGCGACCGCCTTCCGACGATCCGAGCTTGAGTGCGATCACCGGCTTGCTCGCGGCACGCGCGGCCTTGCAGGCGTCGCGAAACGCCTTGGTGTTGCGCACGCCTTCGAGATAGACCACGATCACCTTGACGCTCGGATCTTCGGCGAAATAGCGCATCAGGTCGGGTGTCTCGAGCCCGGTCTCGTTGCCTGTTGTCACCATGTAGCCGACACCGACGCCGCGATCCTCCAGCGCCTGCCGGATTGCCATGACGATAGCGCCGGATTGGCCGGCGATTGCCACCGCGCCCTGTTCCATGGTGACGATGCGGTCGTCGATATTGGTGAAGAGCTTCTCGCCGGCGCTCAGATTGCCGAGGCAGTTGGGGCCGGTGACGGCAAGCCCCGTCTCACGCACGGCCTGTTGCAGCTCCATGGCGAGCTTCTGGCTCTCATCATCCTGCAACTCGCTGAAGCCCGACGTGACGATGGTCGCGGATCGCGCACCGGCAGCGGCGGCGTCGCGGATCACCTGCACGGCAAAGCGCGCGGGCACCAGCACCAAAACGTGATCAGGCTTCTCGGGGAGGCTCGCAAAATCCTTGTAGCAGGGCACGCCCCAGATGGTTTCGCGCTTGGCGTTGACAGGATAGAGCCCGCCCTCGAAGCCGTATCTGACCAGATTGTTCCAGATGCGCTCGGCGTAATTGCCCGGCTTGTCGGTCGCACCCACCAGCACGATGTTGTGCGGATGCAGCATGGCGTGGATGCCCTTGACGATGTCACTGGCATCGGGCGGCGGCGACCATGAGCGGGCAGGAACCGACGCAGCAGAGGCCTGCGCTTGAGAGACCTGGGCTTCCATGGCGTGACCTCACCTTTTGTTCTTCTTGGTGGCGCGTCACCTGGTTGTATGGCGAGTTGGGTGGAGTGGCAACCGGCAGGGCTGCATGCCGCATGGCGGAATGCGCGGCGGTTCGCAAGCGACGACTTCAATCGCCGGCTCGCGTCGCTTCCGCGTCAGTATCGCAGGACACCGAGCTTGTAGGCATAGTGATAGGCCAGCTGCCGGACGAGATAAGGCGCGATGGCGCGCCGGATCTGCATCTGCGTCGGATCGAATCCGAGAACGCGGCGCCGCAAGATGCCCATCTCCCTGACGCCGATCGCGTAAGTGGCTGCCGTCTTCTGCGCGTCGTGGATACGGAAGCAGGACAGAAATCGCGGCAGCCGGACGAACTTGAATCCGGCGGCCTGCGCCCGCAGGATGAAGTCCCAATCCATCGCGTAGTGGAAGCTTTCGTCGATCGGACCAAGCCTGTCCCACACGCGCTTGCGCCAGAACATCGTCTCCTGCGGAATGTAGTCGGCATATCGCAGTGTCTTGCCGTCGTGGCGGGGCAACACGGCGCGGCCAACCTCGAGCCCTTCGCGATCGATGAAGATGCGGTTGCCGTAGACGATGTCGACATCGGGATGCGACATGAAATAGTTGACGACGTGAGCGAGCGTACCTGGCAGTAGCACGTCGTCGCTGTTGAGATAGGCCATGATCTCGCAGTCGACGCCGGCAAGGCCAAGATTGATGGCGTTGGACTGGCCCTTGTCTGGTTCGCTCTTCCAGCTGACGCTGTCGCCGCGGTTCTTCAGGAGATCGACCGTACCGTCGATCGAGGCGCCGTCCTGCACGTGATAATAGAGGTTCGGATAAGCCTGGCTCAGGATACTATCGATCGCAGCGCCGAGATATTGCGCGTGATTGTAGCTTGGCGTGACCATCGCGATCCGCGGCGCATTCGCAGGGATCGCGGGTGCGGAGTTGAACGCGTTCAGGTTGAGCATTCGCGCCGGATATTGCTCGAAGGTCCACATCGGCGGACGCCGCCAGAGGCTGCGAAGCGAGGATCGTCTCTGACCGGCCGCGATGAGATCCAGATTCCGTTCCAGTAGCGCGACGCGATTTTCGAGCTGCTCCAATCGCTGGTCGAGACGCTGCCTAAACTCTTCGTCCATTTACCCCTTCTTCCCCGCCCAGCTCCGCTGCGGAAGTCGCCGGCCTTCTCATTGGTCTACGGTCGGCAGCGCCAGTTCAGCGGTTCCAGTGGCGCGATTGTCGCGCGCCAAAGCATGGTTTGCGAGAGCTCGATCGATCCCGAACGGGTCGATTGCGAACGGCTATTCACCGTCTCCGATCAGGGTGGCATGCAGGAGGTAACGTTCGGCGCCGGACGTAACGGCGTCGAACGGCCAACATGTCGCAAGCACAAGCTCGAAATCCTGCGTCGCGGGATCGATGCCGGATGCGTCGAAACGGACAATCGCGGAGGAATCCGCGCGATAGCGAAAGCGTTTACCGTCACTGCGTGTGACATCGATCACGTCACCAATGGCAACATCCCGCAGGAAGCGGAAGTGTGTATCGCGATGAGCAGCATATATAGCAACGCCGCGCTCGCCGGCATCAACCGTTTGGTGGAGATGACCGGGGCCGAAAGCGAGCGCCTGGCCGCTCGTGCCTTCCAGCACGATAGTGCTGGCGCCGATCCGTTTCACCTCGATCCGCGCCACCGGCCAGGTATCGGCCCAGGACCATGGCTTGACCGGCTGGCCGGTCGCAACGCTCCGGTCGAACGCACGCTCCAGGAGCATCTGCGCGAGCCAGGCCTTGGCGTGGATGTAGGCGCCGTCGCCGAACAGGATCGTTCCGACAAGCGCCAGGACCAGAGGCGAGATGAGGCGGGGCATGAGGTCCATCAGGAAAAAGGCGCGCGCGGCCGTTGGTATCGGGACGGGCAGCCGCGCGCGCCAAGCAAGAGGAGTTCGGGGGGCTCCTCTCTCAAGCGGCGTCAGTGAGCAAGTGCTGACGCCGGTTGAACACGAACAGGATCAGGGCGAGAACGATCATGATCAGGCCTGCGATCATCTTCAGCTCAGCCGAGGTCGCGGTCTTGGGCAGGCGGATCGCATCAGGGGTGACAGGAGCCAGTCGTCTTGCTGCAGGCTGGCCTGCATCGACACGGCGCTCGCGCAACTGTGTCGGCGTCAACTGCGGCCGTTCGCCGAACACCTTGGCGAAATCCCAGCCGGCCGGCAGGTTGATCGGCAGCTCGCTGAGCTTGAGCGGCTGGCCTTCGGGACGGCTCGGTGTCTTGTCGATCGCGACGAGACTGGTCAGTCGCGTGACGATCTGATGGTCGAGCGCCAGCGCAAGGATCGTCTTGTCGGTGTCCTCGGGCGTCATCTCGTGGAGTGTCCGCGCCACTTCGGCATCGCCGATCTTGCGCCTGGCCCAGAGTTTTGACAGGCCTTTGCCCTCGGCGGCGTTTTGCAGCGGCAGCGTCACCGACCACGGCCGGTCGCCGACGCGGCCCTTGATCTCCAGCGAGCCCGCAAGCTTGTCGAGCTTTGCTGCGAGCACCAGCGGCTCGTCGCGATAGATGTCGGGAATGATCGCGGGCGTGACGTCGGCTTTGGCGTCCGAGAATTTTGCGGTGAGGCCGGTCACCGCAGGATTCTCCAGCTTGGCGAACAGGCCGCGCATGCGCTCCTCGACCTGCTCGACGGAGCCGATATGGGTGAAGGCGCCGCGGCCGAGTTCGGAAGCCCGCGTCATCAGATAGGTGTTGGGCGCGGAGCCGATGCCGACCATGAAGATGCGCGAGCGGCCGCGCATCGCGGTGATGGTCTCGAACAATTGCTGCTCGTTGCCGATCGCGCCGTCGGTCAGGAACACGATCTGGCGAACCATGTTGGTGTCGCCGATCTTGTCGGTCAGTGCAGCACGCATCGCCGGCACCATCTCGGTGCCGCCGCGCGCCTGCAACGCGCCGACGAATGACGTCGCTTCACCGACATGCGCGGTATCGGCTGGCACCGAGGTCGGAAACAGCACGTCCATGGTGTCGTCGAAACGGATCACGTTGAAGCGGTCGTTCGGTTGGAGGCGGCCGAGCGCATAGAGCAGGCTCGCCTTGGCCTGCTCGATCGAGGTGCCGCCCATCGAGCCGGAATTGTCGATCACGAACGCCACTTCGCGTGGCAGCGGCTTCTGCGCTGTTTGCTCGGCGGCGGGCGGTGTGACGAAGGCGAGCAGATAGTCGGCATCGCCGACATGCTCGCGGAATAGCCCGACCGACGGCGCCTTCTCGGCGGCTGGCTTCCAGGTCAGCTCGAAGTCGCGGTCGGCCGGTACGGTGCCGTCGGCAAGCGTCACGACGCGCGTCGTGCTGTCCGGGCTCTCGATCTTGACGTTGTGATGGTGGCTTTTCACCTCGGCAAGCGCATAACCGGCTTTCAGGTGCACCGTGATGCTGGTCGGATTGATCGGCGCATTCTTGGCCGGATCGAGAACCGGCGGCGAGATGCGGTCACGGTCGGGCACCGGGTCTGAATTGGTCGCGCCCCAGCCGGAGCCGTCCTTGCGGAAGTCGACACTCTGCACGATCGGCGCCGGATTGTAGCGCGGCCCGACCACGAGCGGCACGCGCAGCGAATATTCGTTGCCGGACTGATGCACCGGCTCCTGATATTCGATCTGTACCAGCAAGGTTTCGCCGGGACCGATATTGGCGACCGAGTTGGTGAAGATGTTGGGCCGCTCCTGCTCGGTGAGTGCGGCCTTCTGTCCGTTGCGGCGCGCCTGCTCGTAGATTGCGCGGGCCTGCTGACGCTCCTTGATGTCGCCGACGATGATGCGGTCGCCGACCACCATCTTCAGCGTGTCGACGGCGCCGTCGGTGGCCAACGGATAGACATAGGTCGCCTCGACCCAGTCCTTGGTCGGGTTACGGAAGACCTGCGTGACACGGGTGCGCAGCGTCGGGCCTGATACCGTGATGTCGATATCGATCCCGAGGCGGATGGCTTCGATGTAAGCGCCGTCGTCCTTCAGGAGGAGGCTGCCGGACTTGGCATCGCCGGGCTGAAGCAGGCTTGCCTGCTCGGTCGCCGCCGACCAGCCCGGCGCGAAGCTCACCAGCAGGGCCACGAAGCTGACCAGGAGTACGGCGATGCCCTGTGCCAGGAGGAACAGTCCGACCTTGACCAGCCTCCCGAGCCAGGGGTGCTCATTGCTATCGACCGTGTCGTAATTGCTCATTGGCCTGCTCCCGAAAGGTGTTTGACGACGCCAAGCATCGGTCGGGAGGGGGTGATTTCGCGAGCAGAATGAACGGCAATGTTCCGCCGCGGCTGGCCTTGCCGGGCCACCGCTTTGGCGGCCATGTCCGGTTTTGTGCTGACTTGTCCGCCCTGCTAGACTGGCGGCCGTGGAGCAGGGTTAACGATGCAGACGCCGGATAAACTCAACGACGGGCAGCTTTCGGACGACCAAAGCCGGGAGGTCGCGGAGACGATCCGCGAGGAGATCGCCAGGCGCCGGATTTCACGGCAGGCGCTGGCCGAGCAGGCCAAGCTCAGCCTGTCGACGCTGGAGAAAGCGCTCGGCGGCCGCCGCCCGTTCACGCTGGCAACTACGGTCCGGCTCGAGCAGGCGCTGGGTGTCTCCCTGCGCAAGAGCACGGTTGCGCCGTCGCCCACGGCTGGCAACGATGTCGCGCCCGACAGCCTCGGCTCCTATTCGCATCGCGCGGTGACCTGGATCGAGGACCTGTACATCACGCTGCGGCCGTCCTTTGGCGACAAGGATGCGATCTTCGCCTATCGCACCGAGATCGTCTGGGAGCCGAAGGTTTCCTCGCTGGTCTTCCGCGAGGGCGAGCGGACCGATGCGGCCTATGAGCACACCGGCGAAGTTGCAGTGCCGCACCAGTCGGGGTTCATCTATCTTGTCATCAACAAGCATGGCCAGCATCGCGTGATCACGGTATCGCGGCCAACCGTGTCTGGCGCGATGTATGGCATCATCTCGACGCTGCGCGCCGGTGCCGGCTCGCAACTGACGCCGGTCGCAGCACCCATAGCCTATGTGCCGGCACGGAATATCGTTGATCCGGCTGTGGGCCGGATCGCGCCCGACCACACGAATTACAAGCTGTATCGCGATCACCTTCGGCGTACTGTCGACGAGTCTTTTGCGCTCTTTTTGCCTGCCTGAACCAGCGCCCGAATCGGCGTCTCGCGCGATCATGTTGAGGAGTGAAATCCGGCATGGGTCCCGACTGGCCGCTGTTCTCCGTTATCATCCCGCTTAGAGATCACCGCGGGCAGTGGGAACAGTGCTGGCTCGGCTGGACATCGCAGACAGTTGACAGGTCTCTCTACGAGATCATCCTGGTCATGCCGCCGGATTTTACCGCGCACGCGGAGCTGAAGGCGCTCGTCGCCGGCCAGGCGCGCCTCGAATCCACCGACTGCGTTCACGACATCGAGCTCAGCGCTATCGGGGCGGCCAGGGCTCGCGGACGCTATCTGTTCTTCACGGAATCGCATTGCTGGCCCGAGCCCGACGTGATCGAGCTTTGCATCCGCGCGATCGATGACCATCCCGATTGGGTCGGATTTTCCTGCCGCTCACTTCCGATCTGCCATAACCGCCTGTCAGAGGCGGAAGCTGCGATGTACCAGGCCGACATCGACTTCGGCTTGAAACAGCATCCCTGGCGCAAGGTGCTCGACCAGTGCTTCGTGACGCGGCGCGACGTCTACGAGGAGTGCGGGGGCCTGCGCGAAGAATTCGGGCATTTCGCCGAATGGGTGCTCGCCGCTGGATATTTTGCGCGAGGCTACGCCGTCGGTTATCTCGAGGAAGCGCGCTTCCATCATTATTACGTCGGCCGGATCGGCGAGCTGAAGACATTCACGCTCGACTTCGTGCAAGGCGAGATCCGCTATCTCAGCGGGGATCGGCGTGATCCGGGTTGGGAGCTGCTCGAGATTCCCCACGAATGGAGCGAGCGGGATAATGTCGATGATGATGCGCTTGCCCTCCACGCCCTAAACGCGCTGATGCGCTACAGGGGATGGAAGCGGCCCGACGAGAAGCTGCGGGCCTCGTGGCGCTGGATCGCGCCGGCGCTGTTTGGTGATCTCCATGCGCGTGTCGCCGCGCGCCTCGCCGTCGCACATGCGCGAACGATGCTGACGGCGCTGGCGGTGGTCGGGTCGAGCGACGCCATGGCGCGATGGATGAGGCGCTACATCTCATCGCTGATCCGCTTTCAGCGGCTCGAATCTATCCGTCGCACTCGTGGGCATGCCAGGCTTGCGCCGAAACTGCTCGGTGATCATGTCCTCGCGGAGCTTGGATTTCACGCCGTGGAGACGGCGGCCGGCCATACATTTCGCTGGAGCGAGCCGCAGGCGGCCGTCCGCATCAAGGGGCTGCCTGGGCGCAACACGGTCTGCATCCGAAGTCCGGCGCTGCGTGCGCCGCTCGATGAAATCGGCACGCAGTTCTATTTCGACGGCGCGCGTGTCGATCCCGCCGCGATTGATATCGGTTGTGACCGCTATACGCTGAACCTGGATCTGCCAAAGTCAGGCGTCGCCACTTTGGCATGGGCTTGCCCCGTGCTCAAAGGTGTCGGCGATGTGCGCCGTCTCGGACTTTCCGTCGTGGCCATCGATGTGAGCCAGGACGCGTGCGATCGCGATCAAAAAGATAGCGGCCTTTCGGCCGCTATCTCGCGTGTGCGGTAATTTCCGATCGAAACTAGCCGCTCGGCTCGGCGCTGATGATGGGGCCGAACAATTCCCACTGGCCGCTCTTGAAACGCCACATCTTGAGCTGCTCGATCGGTGCGAAATCGGTGGCCGAGGTGTTGATCGTGATCCCCGGGATCAGCGTGTCGGGGGTGAAGTCCTTCAGGCTGGCGGCCTGCTTCATCACGTTCTCGCGGGTGAGATTGTCGCCCGCCTGCTTCAGCACCTGAACCATCGTCTGGGCTGCGGCGTAGCCGTAAACCAGATTGGCGTCCGAGATGTTCGCGCCCGGCATGTACTTCTCGATGAAGGCCATGAACTTCTTCATGCCGGCATCGTCCTTCCACTGCGGATCCGAGGCATCCTTGAGGTAGCCGGCCGAGAGCACGCCCTCGGAGGCCTCGAGGCCGGCCGGTTTCATCACTGCGCCGATCGACACCGAGACGTCGGTCATCAGATGCATCGGCTTCCAGCCGAGCTCGGCGATCTTCTTGATCGCCTGCGCCGCGAATTTCGGGGTCGCAATATTCACGAACGTATCGGCGCCGGTGTCCTTGAGCTTGACGATATGGGCGTCGATCGAGGGCTCGGACGTCTCGTAGCTTTCTTCGGCCACGATCAGCTTGGATGCCTTGTCGCCGAACACGTCCTTGATGCCGGCAAGGTAGTCTTTGCCGAAATCGTCGTTGGCATAGAAGATCGCGACCTTCGCGTCCGGCTTCTCCTTCAGGATGTATTTGGCGAAGATCCGGGCCTCGACTCGGTAGCTCGGCTGGAAGCCCATGGTCCAGGGGAAGTTGTGCGGATCGTTCCACTTGCTGGCGCCGGTGGCGAGGAACAGCTGCGGCACCTTCTTCGAGTTGTGATATTTCTGAACGGCGGTCTGGGTCGGCGTGCCCAGCGCGTTGAACACCAGGAAGACCTCGTCGCTCTCGATCAGCTTGCGGATCTGCTCCACCGTCTTCGGCGGCGAGTAGCCGTCGTCATAGGAGATCCAGTTGATCTTGCGGCCGTTCATGCCGCCCTGGTCATTGATCATCTTGAAATAGGCTTCCTCGGTCTTGCCGATGACGCCGTAGGCGGAAGCAGGGCCGGAATAGGCTTCGACATTGCCAAGCTTGATCTCGGTGTCGGTGACGCCGGTATCGTACGCCTTCTGTGCCTGGGCGCCCTGGGCCGTGAACAATGCCAGGGCCGCTGTAGCGGCGAGCAGGGAGAGTTTCCTCTTCATAAAATTTCCTTGGGTTTCTTGGTTGGAGTCAGGCACGTCAGAAACAAAGAAGCGCCCACAAGAGGGCGCTTTGATCAGGCGTTGGCGACTTTCTTGTCGACCTCGGACGAGACCGAGAATTCCTTGCGGAGGGTCGGCTTGTGGATCTTGCCGGTGGCGTTGCGTGGCAGCGCTTCGACGAAGCGAACCTGGCGCGGACATTTGAAGCGCGCGAGATTGGCCGCGCAATGCGCAAAGACATCGGCCTCGGTCAGCAGCTGCCCCTGTTTGACCGCAACGATGGCGAGGCCGACCTCGCCCCATTGCGGATCGGGAATGCCGATCACGGCCGCTTCCGCGATCGCGGTGAGCTGATGCAGGACGTTCTCCACTTCAGCCGGATAGACGTTTTCGCCGCCGGAGATGTACATGTCCTTCCAGCGATCGACGATGTAGTAGAAGCCTTCTTCGTCCACGCGCGTCGCATCGCCCGTATGCAGCCAGCCGTCGGTGAAGGAGGATTTGTTTGCCTCCGGCCGGTTCCAGTAGCCCGGCGTGATGTTCGGTCCCTTGACCCAGAGCTCACCGAGCTCGCCGACATCGGCAGCGCTGCCGTCGGGACGGACGATGCGGACCTCGGTGTGCAGCACCGGCTTGCCGGCGGAGCCGGCCTTGCGTGCTGCGTCCTCGCGATCGAGCACCAGCACGGCGGGCGACGTCTCGGTCATGCCGTAACCCTGTTGGAGCGCGACGCCGCGCGCCTCCCACACCTTCAGCAGCGGCACCGGCATCGGAGCGCCGCCGACACCGCAGACGATCAGTCGGGAAAGGTCGGTCGTCGCGAAGGCCGGTTGTTGCGCCATGAACTGGTAGATCGCGGGCACGCCGAAGAACACGTTGATGCCACGCGCGGGATCGTTGATCAGGCAAAGCGCCGTGCCGGGATCGAACGCGCGCATGATCATCACGGTGCCGCCGGCATGCAGCACGGGTTTAGTGTAGCAGTTGAGCCCGCCGGTGTGGAACAGCGGCAGCACGGTGAGCAGCACCGAGGACGGTCCGATGCAGGCTGGGCCGCCAAGATTGACGCAATTCCAGAAGGTCATGCCATGGGTGATGGTCGCGCCCTTCGGATGGCCCGTGGTGCCCGACGTGTACATGATGGTCGAGACGTCATCGAGCGTGACGTTCTCGGCGCGGTCGAGCGGCTTGGCAGAGGCGATGCCGGCCTCATAGGCGCCGCCGGGGCCGAGCAGCAGGCTGATGGCGACGTTGCAGAGTTTTGCAACGGTAAGCGCGGTCTCGGCGAGATCAGTGTCGTGGATCATCACCTTCGGCGCGCAATCGCCGGTGATGAACTGAAGCTCGGGAACGGTGAGGCGGGTGTTCAGCGGCACGAAGACGGCACCAAGCCGTCCGCAGGCGAACTGCACCTCCAGCGTATCGGTCGTGTTCAGCGCCAGCACCGCGACGCGATCGCCGCGCGAGATCTTGAGCGCGTGGTGGAAGAATGAGGCGAGGCGCGAGACGCGGTTGTCGAGCTGCGCATAAGTGAAGCGGCGCTCGCTCGCGAGGTCGATGGCCGCAACCCTGTGAGGTGCGCGGCGCGCGTGATGGGCGATCCAGTCGTAATAACGAACGGCCAACAATCCCTCCCTCGGCGGTCTTGTGCCGCCTGCCTTTTTATTGCTGTGCACCATGCCCGGCATGGCCCTGGGAGGCCAGCCGGAGTTTTGTGCAGCAGTCTTTTTTTGATTTGGAGTTGGCCTGCGGGGGACGAAAATCGTCTTGCGTTGAGTTGCTAGGGCTTGGGCCGGCGAGGCGCCACGCCCCACCCAGCCACTCGGCGCAAGTGAGCCGCCAATGTTCCGGCCATGGTGGAACGCGAAGAGAGAAAGCGCGCATGCAATGAAGAGCCCGTTCTATACCGCCGAGCACGACGCCTTCCGCGACGTCATGAGCCGCTTCGTCGACAAGGAGATCGCACCCTTCGCCCATGAATGGGACGAAGCCGGCGAATTCCCCCGCGCGCTCTATCGCAGGGCGGCCGAGATCGGCCTGTTGGGGCTGGGATTCCCCGAGGAACATGGCGGGATCGCCGCCGACCAGTTCATGAAGATCGTGGCCAGCCAGGAACTGGCGCGGGCAGGAGCCGGCGGCATCAGCGCGAGCCTGATGAGCCACACCATTGGCTCGCCGCCGATCGCACGCGCAGCGCGCCCCGAAGTAAAGGCGCGCGTGCTGCCGCAAGTGCTCTCGGGAGAGAAGATCTCCGCGCTCGCCATCACCGAGCCGGGCGGTGGTTCTGATGTCGCGAACCTCCGGACCAGGGCGCGGCGCGACGGCAATCACTACGTCGTGAGTGGCGAAAAGACCTTCATCACCTCAGGGATGCGCGCCGATTATCTGACCGTTGCGGCGCGTACCGGCGGCGAAGGCGCCGGCGGCGTCAGCCTGCTCCTGATCGAGGGCGATACGCCCGGCCTGTCGCGCACCAAGCTGAAGAAGATGGGCTGGTGGGCCTCCGACACTGCAACGCTGCATTTCGACGATTGCCGCGTGCCGGCCGAAAACCTGATCGGCGAGGAGGGCCAGGGCTTCAAGATCATCATGCAGAATTTCAACAGCGAGCGCATCGGCATGGCCGCAGGCTGTACCGCCTTCGCGCGCGTCTGCCTCGATGAGGCCGTCGCCTATGCCAAGGAACGAAAAACCTTCGGCAAGCCGCTCGCCCAGCACCAGGTCATCCGCCACAAGATCGTCGACATGGCGCAGAAGGTCGCAGCCTCGCAAGCGATGCTGGAAATGCTGGCCTGGCGGCTGGAGCAGGGCGAGAGCCCGGTCGCTGAAATCTGCATGATGAAGAACCAGGCGACGCAGACCATGGCGTTCTGCGCCTCGGAAGCCGTGCAGATCTTTGGCGGCGCCGGCTTCATGCGCGGCATCAAGGCCGAGCGCATCTACCGCGAGGTCAAGGTCAACGCCATCGGCGGCGGCACCGAGGAGATCATGAAGGATCTCGCCAGCCGGCAGATGGGGCTGTGAAGCACGAGGCTGAGAAAGAATGCTGTTTACCGCCGACCACGACGACATCCGTCGTTCCCTGCAGAAATTCATCACCAACGAGATCAATCCGCATGTCGATGAATGGGAGAAGGCCGATATCTTCCCGGCGCACGAGCTGTTCAAGAAGATGGGCAGCCTCGGCTTCCTCGGCCTGAACAAGCCGGTCGAGTTCGGCGGCTCCGGTCTCGATTACTCCTACGCGCTGATGATGGCGGAAGAGCTCGGCGCTATCACCTGTGGCGGCGTGCCGATGGCGATCGGGGTGCAGACCGACATGGCGACGCCCGCTTTGGCGCGATTCGGCTCGGACGAGGTGCGGCGCGAGTTTCTCAGCCCCTCGATCTCCGGCGACTACGTCGCCTGCATCGGCGTCTCCGAGCCTGGCGCTGGTTCGGACGTCGCCTCGATCAAGACCAGCGCGCGCTCCGATGGCGACGACTACCTCATCACCGGCGGCAAGATGTGGATCACCAACGGCACGCAGGCTGATTGGATCTGCCTGCTGGCCAATACCGGCGATGGCCCCGTTCACCGCAACAAATCGCTGATCTGCGTGCCCATGAAGAGCAAGGGCGTCACCGTCGCTCGCAAGCTCGACAAGATGGGCATGCGCTCCTCGGACACCGCGCAAATCTTCTTCGACAATGTCCGCGTGCCCAAGCGCAACCGGATCGGCGAGGAGGACAAGGGTTTTACCTACCAGATGATCCAGTTCCAGGAGGAGCGGCTCTGGGGCGCGGCGGCCTGCCTGAAAGCGCACGAATACATCATCAACGAGACCATCGAATACACAAGCAACCGCAAGGCGTTCGGGAAGTCGATCCTCGACAACCAGGTCGTGCACTTCAAGCTCGCGGAGATGCAGACCGAGGTCGAGCTGCTGCGTGCGCTGATTTATCGCGCCGCCGAGCAGCTGGTCGCCGGAGAGGACGTCACCAAACTTGCGACCATGGCCAAGCTGAAGGCTGGCCGGCTCGGCCGCGAACTCACCGACGCCTGCTTGCAATATTGGGGCGGAATGGGCTTTACCAACGAGACGCCGGTCAGCCGCGCCTATCGCGACAGCCGCCTGACCTCGATCGGCGGCGGCGCCGACGAGGTCATGCTGATGGTCCTGTGCAAGATGATGGGTACGCTGCCGGGTAGTAAGGGAAACGCCTGATGATCACGCTCTATCACTGCGACGCCGCGCGCTCGTTCCGCCCGCTCTGGATGCTGGAGGAGATGGGACTGCCTTATGAGCTGAAGATGCTGCCGTTCCCGCCGCGGGTCTTCGCCAAGGAATACCTCGCGCTCAATCCGCTGGGCACGATTCCTTTCATGGTCGACGGCGAGACCAAGATGACGGAGTCCTCCGGCATCTGCCACTATCTCGGCGTCAAATACGGCCCGACGCCGCTGATGGTCGGCCCCGAGGATCCCGCCTATGGCGCCTTCCTGAACTGGATGTATTTCAGCGACGCCACGTTAACCTTCCCGCAGACGCTGGTGCTCCGCTACACCCAGCTCGAGCCGGAGGAGCGCCGCAATCCGCAGGTCGCCACCGACTACGCCAAATGGTTCCTGGGGCGGCTGCGCGCCGTCGAGGCGGCGACCGCCAATACCGAAACCTTGTGCGCCGGCCGCTTCACCGCCGCCGACATCGTCATCGGCTACGCGCTCCGCCTCGCGGATAACATCGGTCTCGCCAAGGATTTCGGGCCGAATGTCGCGGCCTATTGGGCACGCTTGCAGCAGCGCGACGGTTTCAAGCGCGCGGTTGCTGCGGAGCAGAAGGCCGGCGTCGAGCAGAATGTTGCGCCGCGCGTAAGGGCGTAAGCATTCCGCAGGATGGGACTGCGGTCTCATCGCGGTTCCGGGACGGCCGACCGCCGTCCCGGAATGGTAATCTTTTGCGCGCCATGACAGCGCTATCCCGTCGTGACAGCGCCCAAATTTCGGCTAAGGTGACCTCCGTCCGCAGCGGCCAAAGAGCCGCGCGAGGAGGATCCCAATGGAAGATAAAGGTCGCGAATCCGACCATCTGATGCTGATCACGCCGGAGCGGGTCTTTTATGCCGGCTTGCTCGGCCGCCCTCGCAAGCGGACTCCAGGTTGCTGCCACGTCTATGTCGCCGTGAAAGGCAGCCTGCATCTGACCATCGATGACGTCCTCGCCACCGCCGAACTGTTCGTCACCCTGCCGAATCAGCGGCATTCCATTGCCAGCGACTACCGCACTGCAATCAGCGTGACGCTCGAGCCGGAAAGCATGCCGGATGGCGTGATCGAGACCTTGGCCCAGCGACTGATGGGACCGGACCGGGCGGTCTATGCCCGCAAGATTCTCGCCGCCTACGCGCTGCTGCGCCAGCGCCGCTATAACGACATCAACACCGCTGAATTCGATGAGATGTGCTTTGGCGAGGCGCTGCCGCGCCGCGTGCTCGACCCGCGGGTCACGCGCGCGGTTGCCCGCATCGGGCGCTTCACCGGTGAGCCGGTGACGGCGGATACGTGCGCGGCCGAGGCGGGTCTTTCAGCCTCGCGCTTCCTGCATCTGTTCAAGGAGGAGACCGGCATCTCGTTCCGCTCCTTCCGGGCCTGGAAGCGTGCGCGGCATTTGCTGCACTTCGCCAATCAGGACCTCAACCTCGCCCACCTCGCGCAGGATATCGGCTATCCCGACTCGACCCATTTCAGCCACTCGATCCGCCGCTTCTACGGATTGAAGCCGCGCGCGATCTTCGTCGGCTCGCGCGATCTCGCGATCTATCGCAGCAGCGAGACGGTGCGGCTCGATATCGCTTCGTAGGGTGGGTTAGCCCTGCAGATGCGCGAAGCGCATCTGCTCGGCGTAACCCACCACTTCTGCCTCCGCTGAAACTAAAGAGGTGGGTTACGCCTTCGGCTAACCCACCCTACGGCATCTCGTTTTCCAGCTTCTCCGCGCAAGAAGCCGCATGCCGCGCATCACATGATCGCTACCGTTGAATTCTCAACGTGCGAGACATCTGTGGTATGAGCGACAAGGCCGTCATCACCTGCGCGCTGAACGGCGTGCTCACCGACCCGAAGCAGCACAACGTGCCTGTGACGCCCGAGCAGATGGCGCGCGAGGCCAAGGCTGCGTTCGATGCGGGTGCGTCCATCATGCACATCCATCTGCGTCAGCAGGCGCCGAACAAGGGGCATCTGCCGTCCTGGGAGGTTGCCGTCAGCAAGGAGATCCAGCAGGCGATCCGTGAAGCCTGCCCCGGCGTCATCATCAATCACACCTCGGGCGTCTCCGGGCCGAACTACTCCGGCGCGCTGGATTGCATCCGCGAGACCAGGCCCGAGATCGCCGCCTGCAACGCCGGCTCGCTGAACTACCTGAAGGTCAAGGCCGACAACTCTTGGGCTTGGCCGCCGATGATGTTCGATAACGCGGTCGAGAAGGTGAAGGACTATCTCGACGTCATGAACGCGGTCGGCACCATCCCCGAGTTCGAATGTTTTGACGTCGGCATCGTCCGCTGCGTCGGCATGTACCACCAGGTCGGCATGTACAAGGGCCCGCTCGAGTATAACTTCGTGATGGGCGTCGCTTCGGGGATGCCGTCGGATCCCGATCTGTTGCCGATCCTGATCAAGCTGAAGCGTCCCGAAGCGCATTTTCAGGTCACTGCGATCGGCCGCGAGGAGATCTGGCCGCTGCACCAACGCTGCGCCGAGCTTGGCGGACATCTGCGCACTGGCCTCGAGGACGCCTTCTATCTCGCCGACGGCAAGAAGGTGACGTCGAACGGCCAGCTGATCGAGGCCATCGCCGCCTGCGCCCGTCGCGCCGGCCGCGAGATCGCAAGCCCCGCCGAAGCGCGAAAGATCTTTGGGACGAATCGCTGAACGTAGCCCCAGCCGTCATTGCGAGCGAAGCGAAGCAATCCAGAGTGCATCCGCGGCAACAGACTGGATTGCTTCGTCGCTTTGCTCCTCGCAATGACGGGTAGGATAGAGTCATGTCCATTCTCGAAAACACCATCTCCCCCGGCAGCGCTGCCTACCACGCCAACCGTGACGGCATGCTCGCGCTGATCGACCGCATGCGCGCGCTGGAAGAACGCACGCGCGCGGCGTCAGCGGCGGCAAAGGATCGCTTCCACAAGCGCGGCCAGCTGCTGCCGCGCGAGCGCGTCGCGCTGGTGCTCGATCCCGGTGCGCCCTTCATCGAGCTGTCGACGCTCGCCGGCTACATGTTCGACGTGCCGGATGCGAATAAGAGCGTGCCCGGCGGCGGCGTCATTGCCGGCATCGGCTTCGTGTCGGGTATCCGCTGCATGGTCAGCGCCAACGATGCCGGCATCGATGCCGGCGCGCTCCAGCCTTACGGCCTCGACAAGACGCTGCGGGTGCAGGAGCTCGCGCTGGAGAACAAGCTGCCTTACGTGCAGCTTGTCGAAAGCGCCGGCGCCAATCTCTTGCGCTATCGCGTCGAGGATTTTGTCCGCGGCGGCAACATCTTTCGCAATCTCGCGCGGCTTTCGGCGGCGGGCCTCCCCGTCGTCACAGTCACGCATGGTTCGTCGACCGCAGGCGGCGCCTACCAGACCGGCCTCTCTGACTACATCGTCATGGTTCGCGGCCGCACCCGCGCCTTCCTTGCCGGGCCGCCGCTGCTGAAGGCCGCGACCGGCGAGATCGCGACGGAAGAAGAGCTCGGCGGCGCCGAGATGCACACGCAAATCTCCGGTCTCGGCGACTATCTCGCCGAGGACGATCGCGACGCGTTGCGTATCGCGCGTGAGATCATGGCGGCGCTGGAATGGGAGCGGCCGGGCAGGGCGGCGTCGCAATTCAAGGCGCCGCGCTACGATCAGGACGAGCTGCTCGGCATCATGCCGATGGACCACAAGCGCCCCGTCGACATGAAGCAGGTGATCGCGCGCATCATCGACGATTCCGATTTTACCGAGATGGCGCCGAACTACGGCCCGGCCACCGTCTGCGGCCGTGCCCGCATCGAGGGCCAGGCGATCGGCATCGTCACCAACAACGGCCCGCTCGATCCCGCCGGCGCCAACAAGGCGACGCATTTCATCCAGGCCTGCTGCCAGACCCGCACGCCGATCCTCTATCTCAACAACACCACCGGCTACATGGTCGGTAAGGCCTATGAAGAAGCCGGCATGATCAAGCACGGCTCGAAGATGATCCAGGCGGTGACCTCGGCGACCGTGCCGCAGATCACGATCTATTGCGGCGCCTCGTTCGGTGCCGGCAATTACGGCATGTGCGGGCGCGGCTTCCATCCGCGCTTCTGCTTCTCCTGGCCCAACGCCAAGACCGCCGTGATGGGTGGCGAGCAGGCCGCCGAGACCATGGCGATCGTGACGGAAGCCGCCGCCGCGCGCCGCGGCAAGCCGGTCGAGAAAGAAAAGCTCGACGCCATGAAGGCGCAGATCATCGGCGTGTTCGACGGCCAGATGGACGTGTTCTCGACCAGCGCGCGCGTGCTCGACGACGGCGTGATCGATCCGCGCGATACCCGCGCGGTGCTGTCCGAGGCGCTCGCGATCTGCCGCGAAGGCGATGCACGCACGCCCCAGCGCATGCAATTCTCGGTGGCCCGGCCATGAGGAACGGATCAGTGCAGCACCGACCGTTCTTCAAAGTCCTAGTCGCGAATCGCGGCGAGATCGCGCTGCGCGTGATGCGGAGTGCACGGCAGCTCGGCCTCGGTGTCGTTGCCGTCTATTCGGACGCCGATCGCGACGCGCTCCATGTGCGCCAGGCCGATCAGGCGGTGCGGATCGGCGAAGCCCTGCCGGCGCAGTCCTATCTCAACATTCCTGCGATCATTGCAGCGGCCAAGGCGAGTGGCGCGGATGCTGTCCATCCCGGCTACGGTTTCCTCGCCGAGAATGAGGAGTTTGCGCAAGCGTGCAAGGACGCCGGACTCGTCTTCATCGGCCCGTCGCCGCAGGCGATCGAGGCGATGGGCAACAAGGCCGGCGCCAAGGAGATCATGAAGAAGGCCGGCGTGCCCTGCGTGCCCGGCTATCAGGGTGCCGACCAGGGCGACGAGGTGATGCTCGCGGAAGCCAGGAAAATCGGCTTCCCCGTGATGATCAAGGCGGTTGCCGGTGGTGGCGGCCGCGGCATGCGTCTCGTCACCGACGCCGCATCCTTCGCCGATGCGCTGCGCAGCGCGCGGTCGGAAGCGAAGGCCGCGTTCGGCGATCCCACGGTCATTCTCGAGCGCGCCATCCAGAATCCCCGCCACATCGAAATCCAGGTGTTCGGCGACAGCCACGGCAACGCCATCCATCTCGGCGAACGCGATTGCTCTGTGCAGCGGCGGCACCAGAAGCTGATCGAGGAGGCGCCATCGCCCGCCGTGACGCCGGAGCTGCGCGCGAAAATGGGTGAGGTTGCGGTCGCCGCCGTGAAGGCGCTGCGTTACGAGGGCGCCGGCACGCTGGAATTTTTGCTCGATGCCTGCGGCGAGTTCTACTTCATGGAGATGAATACGCGGCTCCAGGTCGAGCACCCCGTGACCGAAGCGATTACCGGGCTCGATCTGGTCGAGCTGCAACTGCGCGTCGCGCGCGGCGAGCCATTGCCGGTGAAGCAGCAGGATATCCGTTTTGCAGGCCACGCCATCGAGGTGCGGCTGTGCTCGGAAGATGCCGCGCAGGATTTCACGCCGCAGTCCGGCCGCATGGCGCGCTGGCAGGTGCCTGATGGCATCCGCGTCGAGCACGCGCTGCAATCGGGCTCGGAGATCCCGCCGTTCTACGATTCCATGATCGCCAAGGTGATCAGCCATGGCGCCACGCGCGAGGAGGCGAGAGGGCGGCTGATCGTCGGCCTGGAGCAGCTCACCGCGCTTGGCGTGACGACCAATCAGGCATTCCTGATGTCGTGCCTGCGTCATCCCGGCTTTGCCAGGGGTGAGGCGACGACGGCGTTCGTCGGCGCGTATCGCGACGAACTGCTGGCGCCGCGCGTGGACGGTGCATTCGATACGGCGCTGGCGGGCCTGCTGCTCTACGTGACGAATCCACGTGCGCCTGAGTGGCGCAGTGGCCGGAGCTTGTCGGCAACGTTCCCGCTGCCTGCGAAACTCGAGATCGCAGGCCACGCGCTTGAGCTCGACGTCACGCGTGAGCGCGATGGCAGCTACACCGTCGCCACCGTCGGTCGGCAGGACAAATTCGAGATCGAGCAACTCGATCCTGACGCCATCCGCTTCCGCCACGACGGCGTGATGGACAGCGCAAGATTCCTGCGCGACGGCGATCGGCTTGACCTCCGGCACCGCGGCATCCCACTCGCCGTCACCGATCTAACCCTCGCCGCGCCGAAGGCCGCCGCAAGCAATGGCGGCGACGGCAAGGTCCGCGCCGCCATGAACGGCCGCGTCGTCGCCGTCCTGGTCAAGCCGGGTGACCGCGTCAGCGCCGGCCAGCCGGTGCTAATGCTGGAGGCGATGAAGATGGAGCACGTCCACAAGGCTGGCATCGATGGCGTGGTCGCGGCGATCGACGTCACCGAGGGCGAGCAGGTGACCACAGGCAGGATCGTCGCGGAGATTGGGGCCGGTTAGCGCGGCAAACGCGGTGTCGTGGGCAAAGGCGCAAAGCGCCGTGCCCACGATCCTGCGTCGATGGCATGCAGTGGTGGGCACGCTTCGCTTTGCCCATCCTACGGGCACTTGCGGCTTGGAGAAAATAGCTAGATATTTCAATGTAATATCGTCTTCGTGAGTCGTGGTTAGATTTAAATTGAACATCGTTCATTTTTGAGTTACGAATGTTGAACGATGTTCAATTCATTTGGAGGCCGTGATGTTGCCCGCGACTGATCTCGCCCGAGAGATCGATGCCACACCAACGCCCCGTCGGCTCTCGTTCGTCGTGCCGCAAGCTCGAGAAAAATACCTGCTCGGCGCTCTCCTCGTCCTCGCAGTGGCAGCGCTCCTCGCGCCCGCACTGCCCGCTGCCGCGTGGCACATCCCACATTTCGTCGACACGCGCTCTTGGCTCGGCGTGCCCAACGCCGGCGATGTGCTGAGCAATCTCGCCTTCCTCGCGCTGGGCGTTTGGGGCACGGAACGGCTGCGCGGCCGCAATGATGCGCCCGTGGGCGCCAGCTGGTTTTTCGTGGGATTGATCCTCACGTGCCTGGGATCAGGCTTCTACCATCTGGACCCCGACATGCCGCAACGGCTCGTGGCCGATCGTCTCGGCATGGCCGTGGCATTCGCGGGCTTTCTGGGCATCGCGGCCAGCGAGCGCATCAGCGTGCGCGCAGGCGAGGCGGTGCTGGTGCTGATGATGATTGCGGGCCTGCTCGCAGCCTGGGTGGCGCGCGAGAATCTCACGCCTTGGGTCGTCGTGCAGTTCGGCGGCATGGCGCTCGCCGTGGGACTGGCGTTGACGAAGCCCCGGGCTGGCGCGCTCGGCGTGCCGCTCGGTGGCGTGATATTCTTTTACGTGCTGGCCAAGCTTTTCGAGCTTGGCGACGTGACCGTGTTCGAAGCCACCGGGCACATTGTCTCGGGCCACACGCTGAAGCATCTCTCCGCCGCGCTCGCGGCGTGGCCGGTAATCCGGGCGTTGGGGCTTACTGGCTCTGCCCCGTCCCGTCATTGAGCAAGCACGCCACCTGGTGCCCGTCGCCTGCATCCATCAGCACCGGCCGCTCAATCCTGCACCGCTCCATCGCAAACCGGCAGCGCGTGTGAAACGCGCAGCCGGGCGGCGGATTGACTGGGCTCGGCACGTCACCGTCGACCAGTGGCGCGAGCTTCTTCGCCAGCGGATTGGCGATCGGCACGGAGGCGAGCAGGGCCTGCGTGTAGGGATGGCGCGGGTTGCGGAACAGCTCGTCCTTGTCGGCGATCTCGACGATCCGGCCGAGATACATCACGGCGACGCGGTGGCTGATATGCGCGACCACGGCGAGGTCGTGCGCGATGAAGAGATAGGAGAAGCCGTGCTGCTTCTGCAGGTCGATCAGCAGATTGATTACCTGTGCCTGGATCGAGACATCGAGCGCGGACACCGGCTCGTCGCAGACGATCAGGCGCGGCCCGAGCGCCAGCGCCCGCGCGATGCAGATGCGCTGGCGCTGGCCGCCGGAGAATTGATGCGGAAAATTGCGCATCTGGTCGGGCCGGAGACCAACCTGCTCGAACAGTTTTGCGACGCGCGCCTCCAGCGCCTTGCCGCTTGCGAGGCCATGCACGGCCAGCGGCTCGCCGACGATATCGCCCGCTATCATGCGCGGGTTGAGCGAGGCGAACGGGTCCTGAAATACGATCTGCATCGAACGGCGATGCCGGCGCAGCGCCGTCTTGGACAGGTGCGTGATGTCCTCACCGTCGAGGCGGATCTGACCCGAGGTCGGTTCGATCAGCCGCAGCACACTGCGCGCCACGGTCGACTTGCCGCAGCCGGATTCGCCGACGAGCCCGAGCGTCTCGCCCGCGCCAAGCGAAAACGAGACGCCGTCGACCGAGTGTACGGTGCCGACCTGCCGGCGCAGCACGCCGGCGCGCACCGGATAATGCTTCTTGAGGTCGGTGACTTCGAGAAGTCGCTCCGTCATGCCACCTCCGCCACTTCAGCCGCGCGCCAGCACGCCGCGAGATGGCCGCCGCCCCAATCGGTCAGCGGCGGATATTCGGCCTCGCAGCGCTTGATCGCGAGGGTGCAGCGCGGCGCGAAAGCGCAGCCTTTCGGCAGTCGCACCAGCGACGGCACGGTGCCGGAAATTTCGTTCAGCCGCTCCGGCGCGGCGACGCCGGACGCCGGCACGGCCGGGATCGAGGCCATCAAGCCACGCGTGTAGGGATGTTTTGGTGCGGCGAACAACGCCTCGACACTGGCTTCCTCGACCTTCCGGCCCGCATACATCACGATCACGCGTTGCGCGGTCTGCGCAACCACGCCGAGGTCATGGGTGATCAGCACGAGGCCGGTGCCGAGCTCCTTTTGGAGATCGAGGATCAGCGCCAGAATCTGCGCCTGGATGGTGACGTCGAGCGCGGTGGTTGGCTCGTCCGCGATCAGCAGCGCCGGCCGGCACGCCAGCGCCATCGCGATCATCGCGCGCTGGCGCATGCCGCCGGAGAGCTGATGCGGATATTCGCGCGCGCGCCGCACCGGCTCGGGGATGCGCACCAGCCGCAGCATCTCGACCGCGATGTTCTGGGCTTCCCTCGACGATAAGTTCCGGTGAAGCCGCACGGCCTCGACGATCTGGTCGCCGATCCGCATCACCGGGTTGAGCGAGGTCATCGGCTCCTGGAAGATCATGGAGATGCGATCGCCCCGGATCTTGCGCATCTCGGCCTCGCTCAGCGCCAGCAGATCGGTGTCTTCGAGCGTGACGGTGCCACCGACGATACGACCCGGCGGATCGGGCACCAGCCGCATCAGTGACAGCGCGGTGACGCTCTTGCCGCAACCGGATTCGCCGACGATCGCCAGCGTTTCGCCGCGGCTTACGGTGAAGGAGACGTCGTCGACCGCTTTGAACAGGCCGGAGTTGGTGAAGAACACCGTCTTCAGGTTCTTCACGTCGAGCACGAGATCGGAGGTGTCAGCCATCAGCCGCGCTGCCGGGGATCGAGGATGTCGCGCAAGGCGTCACCGAACAAATTGGCGCCGAACACGGCGAGGCTAATCGCAATGCCCGGGAAGATCACCAGCCATGGCGCGGTGCGGACATATTCGGCCGAGGATTCCGACAGCATGCGTCCCCAGGACGGATAAGGCTCGGGAATGCCGAGGCCGAGGAAAGACAGCGAGGCCTCGGTCAAAATGGTCGAGCCGAGCTGGGCGGTCGCGAGCACGATCAGCGGCGCCAGCGTGTTCGGCAGCACATGGCAGAGTGCGATCCGCACCTCGCTCATGCCGATCGATTTTGCCGCTTCGACGAACGGCTGCTCGCGCAGCGCCAGCGTGTTGGCGCGGGTGACGCGTGAGACGGTCGGGATCAGCGGAATGGCAATGGCGAGGATGACATTCGGTAGCGACGGGCCGAGGGCCGCCGTCATGATCAGGGCCAGAACCAGCAGCGGCAGTGCCTGCAGGATGTCGGAAACGCGCTGGAACACGAGGTCGACCCAGCCGGAGAGGTAGCCGGAGGTCAGACCGACGATGACGCCGATCGAGCCGCCGAGCGCGGTCGAGCCGATGCCGACCGCGAGCGAAATCCGCGCGCCGTGGATGATGCGGCTGAACACGTCGCGGCCGAAGGAATCCGTGCCCATCCAGTGCGCGAGGCTCGGACGCAAGAGTGCGTGGGCGGAATCGACGCTCAGGGGATCGTAACGTGCGATGAAGTCGGCGAAGATCGCCGTGAGCACGAACGCGATCATGATGACGAGACCGGCAGCGCCCAGCACGTGCCGCTGCGCCAAAAACAGCACGCGCCGCCAGCCGCCGGTGGCATGCGCGCCGGCTCGCCTCAGTTCAACGTCGAAGTCGATCGCAGCCAAGCTGATCTCCTAATCCGTGTATCTGATACGTGGATCGAACACGGCGTAGAGCATGTCGACGATGAAATTCGCGCTGACCACCACGACCGCAATCAGCATCACCAGGTTCTGCACGATCGGATAATCCCGCCAGCGGATCGCCTCGACCAGGAAGCGTGCGACGCCGGGGATGTTGAACACGGTCTCTGTGACGATCAGGCCGCCAATCAAAAATGCCGCCTCGATGCCGATCACGGTGATGACGGGCAGGATCGCGTTCTTCAGCGCGTGCTTATAATTCACGGCAGCATCGGAGGCGCCCTTGGCGCGCGCGGTGCGGATATAATCCTGCCGCAGCACTTCCAGCATGGAGGATCGCGTGATGCGCATGGTCAGCGCGGCGCTGCGGAAGCCGACGGCGGCGGCCGGCACGGCATAGGTTGCGAACGCCTCGAGCCAGGTCGCCGGATTGGGATTGAAGATCGGGATCTGGCCGAACATCGCCACCGATGCGGTGAGGATCAGCAGGCCGAGCCAGAACGAGGGCAGCGACAATCCGCTCAAGCTCACCACGCGCAGCGCGTAGTCGAGCCGCGTGCCTTGTTTGACCGCGCTGATGACTCCAAGCGGAATGCCGATCGAGGCCGAGAACAGCAGCGCGAGGCCAGCGAGCCGCGCCGTAATCGGGATCCGCGGCAATATCTCCTGAAGCGCCGGCTTCTCCGACACATAGGAGTAACCAAAATCGCCGCGCAGGAAACCGCTGATCCAGTGCCAATACTGTACGATCAGCGGCTGATCGATGCCGAGCTCCTTCTCCAGATTGGCCTTGTCGGCGGGATCGACATAACCGGCCGCCGCGAACAGGATGTCGACGATATTGCCGGGCACGATGCGCAACAGAAAGAAGATGACGACCGAGATCCCGAACAGGGTCACGAGCATCAGGAACAGGCGCCGTACCAGATAGGCAAACATTCGCGCCCTCCCGCCGAGCTGTCTCGTCCGTTCGCTGCGCTACTTGTCCATCCACAAATCTTCGTACCGGTACCCATTATAGGAGCTGTTGGTCATCACAGTCACGCCCTTCACATAGGGCTGCCAGCAGGTGCCGGTACGCGCGTGGAAGATGATCGGACGGGCAACGTCCTCCTGCAGCTTCTTGTCGATGTCCCACACCAGTTTCTTGCGCTTGGCGATGTCGGTCTCTTGCGACTGCACGTCGAACAGCTTTTCGATCTCCTTGTTGCAGTAATTGGTGTAGTTGCGCTCGGAGCCGCAGGAATAGTTCTCGTAGAACGACTGGTCGGGATCATCGACCGCGTTGCCGGTGAGGTTGAGTCCGAGCATGTAGTCCTTGCGCGCGATCTTCGGGAACCAGTTCGCGGTCTCGACCACGTCGAGCTCGCCGTCGATATAGATGCTCTTGAGCTGGTCGATCAGGATCACGGCAGGGTCGCGGTAAACGGGGATGTTGCGGGTTGAGACCTTGACGGCAAGATGCTTGTCCGGGCCATAGCCCGCCTTCTGCATCAGCTTTTTGGCCTCCTCGCGGTTGGCGTTGATGTCGGGACCGTAACCGGGAATGGTCTCCAGCATCTCCTTCGGCATGCCCCACAGCCCGTTCGGTGGCGGCAGCATGGTGCCGCCGACGTCGCCCTGGCCCTCGAACATGATCGAGATGAACGCCTTGCGGTCCAGCGACAGCGCCATGGCCTTGCGGATGTCGATATTGTCGAACGGCGGCGCGGATGAATTGACGATGATGTTGGTCGCGACGTTGTTCGGCTCGACCTCGCAGATCGCATTCGGCGCCTGCGATTTCACGTCCTTCAGCAGCGGAATGCTCACCTCGGTCGGGAAGGTCATGTCGAACTTGCCGGCGACGAAGGCGAGGATCGCGGTCGAGCGGTTCGGGATGATGGTGAACTCGATGCCGTCGAGATAGGGCCGGCCTTTGCGCCAATAGTCCGTATTCCGTGTCAGCTTGATCGATTCATTGGCCTTGAACTCGACGAACTTGAACGGGCCTGTGCCGATCGGATGCGTGCGCATGTCGCCGGGCGAGACGTGGCAGGGATAGACCGGCGTGTAGCCGGAGGCGAGCAGCGCCAGCAGCGACGGCTGCGGTCGCTTCAGGTTGAAGGAGACTTCGAGATCGCCGTTGGTCGAAATATCGTTGACCTGGTCGTACCAGCTCTTGCGCGGGTTCTGCCGGAATTTTTGCTGCGACTTGCCCATCAGCATGTCGAAGGTGCATTTGACGTCGGCCGAGGTGAGCGGCTTGCCGTCGTGCCATTTGACGCCCTGGCGCAGCCTGAAGGTCAGCGTCTTGTTGTCGTTGACCCAGGCCCAGCTCTTTGCGAGCTCGGGGACGATGTTCTCCATCGTGTTCTGGGCCTCGTCCTGCTTGTAGATGACGAGGTTGTTGAACACCGGCATGAAGGGAACATTGAGCGAATAGGTCGCACCCTCATGGATCGAGGCGTTGCCGGGGCTGTCGCGGTGATACATCCGCAGGATTCCGCCCTGTTTGGGCTCACCGGCGAAGGTCGTCGTCGAAAACGCCAGCAAAGATAGCGCCGCCGTCGCGGCGAGCGCCCACACGCTCCGCATCCTCGGTCCTCCCTGGACATCAGTCTTTTGGGCCATTTGTGGCCTGTTTGACCGGACGATAGCCGACGCGCGTGGAGGGAGGCAACCCGCAACGGCGTTTGCTCTCTTGGCAATTCGGATGACGGATGGCCGCAGGTATTTCTCTCACCATGTGAGAGAAGTTCCTCGGCTCACACAATCCGTGACGTCTTGTTGCCCCAATACCGGTCCCGCAGCAGCCGCTTGTACAGTTTCCCCGTCGGCAGGCGCGGCAATTCCTTCTCGAAATCGACCGAGCGCGGTACCTTCTGCCGCGCCAGTGACGCCCCGCAGAAGGCGATCAGCTCCTCGGCGAGCGCGTCGCCCGGCATCACGCCGGGCATCGGCTGCACCACCGCCTTCACCTCCTCGCCGAGATCGGCATTGGGCACGCCGAACACCGCGGCATCTGCAACCTTGGGATGGGTGATCAGCAGATTCTCGCATTCCTGCGGATAGATGTTCACGCCTCCTGAAATGATCATGAAGGTCGCGCGATCGGTGAGATAGAGGAAGCGGTCCTCGTCGACATAGCCGACATCGCCGACCGTGCTCATGCTGCCGTCGGCCGAGCGCGCCTCCTTGGTCTTCTCCGGATCGTTGAAATATTCGAACGGCGATCCGGTCTTGAACCAGACCTGGCCGGGCGTGCCGGTCGGACACGGCTTCATGTCCTCGTCGAGAATGTGGAGGTCGCCGAGCAGCACCTTGCCGACAGTGCCGCGATGAGCGAGCCATTCCTCGCTGTTGCAGGCCGTGAAGCCGAGGCCTTCGGTCGCGCCGTAATATTCGTGGATGATCGGCCCCCACCATTTGATGATGTCGTCTTTGACCAGCGCGGGGCACGGCGCTGCGGCATGGATCGCGATCTCGAGCGAGGAGAGGTCGTAGCGGGAGCGCACCTCTTCCGGCAGCTTCAGCATCCGTGAGAACATCGTCGGGACCAGCTGCGTGTGGGTGATGCCCCATTGTTGCACGAGCTGGAGGTAGCGCTCGGGGTCGAACGTCTCCATGATGATCGCGGTGCCGCCCATGCGGATCGTGAGGTTCACCGCGGCCTGCGGCGCTGAGTGATAAAGCGGAGCCGGCGACAGATAGACCATGCCTTCTCGATAGTGCCAAAGTTTGGTCAGGAAATCGAACAGCGCCAGATTGTGCTTTGGTGGCTCCTCCGGAAGCGGCCGAATAATGCCCTTGGGACGACCAGTCGTGCCCGACGAATAGAGCATGGAGGTGCCGAGCCACTCATCCGCAATCGGCGTCTTCGGAAGGTCTGCGGTAACGTCCGCCAAGCCGACGATGCGATCGCTTTGGCCCGGGCCGTCGGCAACGATGCAGAGCTTGATGTCGGGACAAGCCTGGATCGCCTCACGCGCGATGTCGAGTTTCGCCACCGACGTGATCAGGATCTTGGACTGGCTGTTGACGAGGAGATAGGCGAGCTCGCCCGCAGTGAGAAAGGAGTTGATGCAGGTATAGTAGAGGCCGGATCGCTCGCCCGCCCCGCAGGCTTCGAGATAGCGGGAATTGTTCTCCATGAAGATCGAGTAGTGATCGAGCCGCTTCAAGCCGTGCTTGCGAAACAGATGCGCCAGCCGGTTGCTGCGCGCATCGAACTCGCGATAGGTGACGGCTTCTCCCGTCGCCGCCATGATGAAGGCGGGTTGCAGCGGGCGTAGACGGGCATGCTGACCTGGATACATCAGTCCTCCGGCTCTGGATTATGCGGCTAGAAGCAGGATTTCGCGCACCTGCGCCGGGCTCTCGATCTTGCGCGGATTGCGCGGGATCCAGTTCGTGCGCATCGCCTGTTCGGCGATGGCGTCGAAATGCTCCGGTGAGACGCGGACGTCGGCGAGGCTGCGCGGCATGCCGAGCGAGCGGATGAAGGCATCGAGCACGTCGGCGGCGCTATGGCCGGGAAAGCCCATGGCGGCAGCGACGATCATCTGCCGCTCGGCGTTTGCGCTCGCGTTCCAGCGCATCACCGCCGGCAGCATGATGCAGGAGGTGTAGCCGTGCGGCACGTCGAAGGCGGCACCCAGCACGTAACCGATGCCGTGGCTCGCGCCCATCGGCACGCCGGCCGCAAGCGCCCCCATCGACAGCCAGGTGCCGATCTGCGCATCCATCCGCGCGTCGAGATCGCTTGCGTCGGCCTTTACCCGCGGCAGCGCGTCGGCGAGCATGGCGAGGCCCTTCACCGATTGCGCGTCGGCATAAGGGTGGGTCTCGCGCGAGCAGATCGCCTCGACGCAATGGTCGATGGCGCGGATGCCGGTCGAGAGGAACAGCCATTCGGGCGTGTGCACGGTGATGGCGGGATCGAGGATGGTCGCGCGCGGCACGGTGAGCGGATGCCGCAGCATCTGCTTCACATGCGTGCTGCGGTCGGTGACACCCGCGATTGACGAGAACTCGCCGCCGGCAATCGTGGTCGGCACGCTGATCTGGCGCACGGTCGGCGGCGTCATCTCCGGTGCGACGCCCTTGTGGACGCGGATACGCTCGATGCCGTCAATGTCGTCGATGCCGTTGGCAAGGCAAAGCTGTACCGCCTTGGCGCCATCGGTGATAGAGCCGCCGCCCACGGTGACGATGAGGTCGGCGCCGACCTCGCGCGCCGCATTGGTTGCCGCGATCACCGCCTCGCGCGGCGTGTGCGCGGGCATCGCATCGAACAGCCCGGCGCAGCGCGGACCCAGCGCCTGGACGATTTTTGCGATCTCGTCGGTCTGGCGGTTCAACGTGCCTGACACCATCAGGAAGGCGCGACGGGTGCCGAGCCGGTCCATCTGCGCGACAACGGCCTCAGTCGCCGGATGGCCGAACACGACCTCCTCGATCGCGCCGTAAACGACACGTCCCTGATGCACGCCTGTCCTCCCCGGACAATTCGTCTTGTTTTGTAAGGGGTAGTCTAGCGAAGCCCGCCGCGTCCGTCATGTGCGAAGACGCTGGCGCTTCCTCCCCTCTCCCCGCGTACGGCAGGGCAATCGCATATGGTGTGCACCATGCGGCGGCATCGGCACTGGGCTCCCTCTCCCGCTTGCGGGGGAGGGCTGGGGTGGGGGTGTCTCCGCGTCGGGATTGTTGAGAATTGCGGAGGACGTCCCTGCGTGGCGAGAGCCCTCACCCGCCGCGCTCCGCGAGCGCGTCAGCCTCTCCCGCAAAGCGGGAGAGGCTGAGCAAGCCCTGTCAACCCGTCATCCGGTTAGGACCTCGTACCGAGCATTGCGTGCGCATTCGTCTTGAAGATTTCATCATGGTGACCCATGTTGTGTCCCCCGCGGGTAGGCGCTTACCCTGCATTTCCGCGGCTTTTATGCGAGGACCTGGGATGACTGGACCGGACGGAAGCGAGCAATTTGTCAAAACGCACGATTTCGTTCAGCCCAGGCCCTATGTAGTGCCTTACGCCATAGCCGGCCTCCTCGCAGCCGCGTTCGCGCTCAGCGGTTGCGGACAGCCGAGCTCGCAAGCCGCCGCGCCGCCACCGCCGCCGGTCACCGTGGCCCAGCCGGTCAAGCGCACCGTCACCGATTGGGACGAGTTCACCGGCCGCTTCGAGGCGGTCGAGGAGGTGCAGGTGCGCCCCCGCGTCGGCGGCTTCGTCAACTCAGTCGAGTTCCAGGACGGCGCGATCGTGCACCAGGGCGACCTGCTCTACGTCATCGACCCGCGTCCGTTCGAGGCGGTGGCCGAGCAGGCGGACGGCCAGCTCTCCGACGCCCGCGCCAAGGTGGAGCTCGCCAAGCGCGAGCTCGACCGCGGCCTAAACCTGGTGCAGACCAGTGCGGTGTCCGAGCAGGTCGTCGACCAGCGCCGCCAGGCCTTGCAGGCCGCGCACGCCTCGGTGACCCAGGCCGAGGGCGCGCTGAAGGCCGCCCGGCTCAATATCGAGTTCACGCATGTGACCGCGCCGCTGACCGGCCGCGTCAGCCGCCATCTCGTCAGCCCCGGCAACCTCGTGCAGGGCAGCGACACCGGGACGTCGACGCTGCTGACCTCGATCGTCTCGCTCGATCCGATCTACGTCTATTTCGACATGGATGAGACCACCTTCATCAAATACAGCAAGCTGTGGTTCGAGGGTAAGCGCCCGAGCTCGCGCGACACCGCGAACCCGGTGCAGGTGACGCTGGCCGGCGAGACAAAGCCGTCGCATGACGGCGCCATCAACTTCCTCGACAACCGCCTCGACGTCTCCACAGGCACGCTGCGCAGCCGCGCCGTGGTCAAGAACACCGATCTCTCGATCCTGCCCGGCCAGTTCGGCCGCGTCCGCCTGATCGGCAGCGCGCCTTACGAGGCGCTGCTGATCCCCGACGTCGCGGTCGCGACCGACCAGTCACGCAAGATCGTGTTCGTGGTGAAGCCCGACGACACCGTCGAGGCGCGCCCCGTGGTGCTGGGGCCGCTCGATGAAGGCCTGCGCGTGATCCGCGAAGGGCTGAACGCGGAGGACCGCGTTATCGTCAACGGCATCCAGCGCGCCCGCGTCGGCGCCAAGGTCGCCCCGTCTCCCGCTCAAGCGCCGGCCGGTGCCAAGACCGGTGCGAAGGCGGGTGACAAGTCATGAATCTTGGCCGCCTCTCCATCAACCAGCCCATTTTGGCGATGGTGCTGTCGATCGTGCTCCTGATCGTCGGCGCGCTCGCCTATTCCACGCTGCCGGTCTCCGAATATCCGCAAGTGGTGCCGCCAACCGTCGTCGTCACCACGCAATATCCGGGCGCATCGGCGCAAACCGTGTCCGATACCGTGGCCGCTCCGATTGAGCAGCAGATCAACGGCGTCGAGGACATGCTGTATCTCTACAGCCAGGCGACCTCGAACGGCCAGCTCACCATTACCGTCACCTTCAAGCTCGGCACCGATCTCGACAAGGCGCAGGTGCTGGTGCAGAACCGCGTCGCGATCGCGCAGCCGCAGCTGCCGGACGAGGTGCAGCGCAACGGCGTCGTCACCCGCAAGAACTCGCCCGACATTTTGATGGTCGTGTTCATGCTGTCGCCCGACGACACGTTCGACCAGCTCTACATCTCCAACTACGCCCTGCTCCAGGTTCGCGACCAGCTGCTGCGCATCGACGGCGTCGGCGACATCCAGATCTTTGGCGCGCGCGACTATTCGATGCGGTTGTGGCTCGATCCTGACCGCATCGCCAATCTCGGCCTGACCTCGACCGAGGTGCTGGCCGCGATCCGTGCCCAGAACGTGCAGATCGCGGGCGGCCAGATCGCCGAGCCTCCGATCGCCGACCGCGCCTTCCAGCCCAACCTCGTTTTCACGGGCCGGTTGAAAGACCAGAAGCAGTTCGAGGACATCCTGATCAAGGCCGGCTCCGATGGCCGCACTGTGCGCCTGCGCGATGTCGCCCGCATTGAGCTCGGTGCGCTGGCCTACTCGACCAATAGTTTCTTGCTACGCAAGTCAGCGGTTGCCATGCTGGTGACGCAGCGGCCGGGATCGAATGCGCTTGCGACGGCGAAAAACATCTCCGACACCATGTCGACGCTCAAGCAAAGCTTTCCGAAGGGCCTCGACTACAACATTGGCTATAACCCGACGGAGTTCATCGCGCAGTCCGTTCACGAGCTGATCAAGACCATCTACGAGGCCATGCTGCTCGTGGTCGTCGTGGTGCTGGTGTTCCTGCAGGGCTGGCGGCCGGCGATCATTCCGATCATCGCTATTCCTGTGTCGCTGGTCGGCACCTTCGCGGTGATGGCAGCGCTAGGCTTCTCCATCAACAATCTCACGCTGTTCGGGCTGGTGCTTGCCGTCGGCATCGTCGTCGACGACGCCATCGTCGTGGTCGAGAATGTCGAAAGGCATCTCGAGCATGGCCTGAGTCGACGGGACGCAGCGCTGAAGACCATGGAAGAGGTCGGCGGCGCGCTGGTCTCGATCGCACTGGTGCTCTGCGCCGTGTTCGTGCCGACGGCGTTCATCGGCGGCATTTCCGGACAGTTCTTCCAGCAATTCGCCGTCACCATTGCGGTGGCGACCGCGATCTCCTGCTTCTGCTCGCTGACGCTGTCGCCGGCGCTGGCTTCGCAGATACTGACGCCGCACGAGGAGAAGCGGCCACCGGCCGCCTGGAATCTGATCGCACGCGCGTGGAATGGCTTCACCGGCGCCTTCAACCGTCTGTTCGATCGGCTCTCGCATGGCTATGCCGGCGTCGCCAATTTCGTGATCCGGCACTCGGTGGTGATGCTGCTGATCTATGTCGTGCTGATCGGCAGCGCTGGCTGGCTGATCGGGACGACGTCGCAGGGCTTCATCCCCGCGCAAGACCGCGGCTACGTCATCATCTCTGTGCAATTGCCCGGAGCGGCGTCGCTCGCGCGCACCACGGAGATCGTGCGAGAGATCGAGCGGATTTCGCTGGATACGCCGGGTATCATCCGCGTTGCCGCTTTCGCGGGCTTCTCCGGCGCGACGCGCACGCAGGCCGGCAACGCGGCCGCACTGTTCCCGGTGTTCGATGAACCAGAGGTACGCCTGAAGAAGGGGTTGACCGCGAATGCCATCACGGCCGAGCTGCGCAAGCGCCTCGCCGCGATACAGGGCGCCTTCATCATCGTCATTCCGCCACCGGCCGTGCCCGGCATCGGCACCGGCGGCGGCTTCACCATCCGCATCCAGGATCGCCAGGGTCGCGGGCCCGAGTTGCTGGCGTCAGCAACCGACGAACTCGTCGCCGCCGCGCGCAAATCGCCCTTGCTCCTCGGCCCCACGGTGTTCTCGCCGTTCTCGGCCAGTACGCCGCAGCTGTTCGTCGACATCGACCGCACCAAGGCGCAGAAGCTCGGCGTACCCATCGCCAACATCAACGACACGATCCAGACCTATTTCGGATCGACCTATGTCAACGACTTCAACCTGTTCGGCCGTACCTATCACGTCACCGCGCAGGCTGATTTCCCGTTCCGCAAAGAGCCTGCCGATCTCTCGCGCTTGCGCACGCGAAATGCCTCCGGCGACATGGTGATGCTCGGCAGCGTGGTCGACTTCAAGGATGTCTCAGGTCCCGACCGCGTCGCGCGCTATAACCTTTACGCTGCGTCCGAGCTGCAGGGTGAGCCTGCGCCGGGCACGAGCTCGACCACGGCGCTCAACACCATCAAGAAGCTCGCCGACGACATCTTGCCGAGCGGCTTCACGTTCGAATGGACGGACCTGTCCTATCAGCAGGTCACCGGCGGTAATGCCGGCCTTTACGTGTTCCCGATCTGCGTGCTGTTCGTCTATCTCGTGCTCGCCGCCCAATATGGCAGCTGGACGCTGCCGTTCGCGGTGATCCTGATCGTGCCGATGTGCCTGCTGGCTGCCACCATCGGCGTGCGCGTCATGGGCCAGGACGTCAACATCCTGACCCAGATCGGCTTCGTCGTGCTGGTGGGGCTTGCGGCGAAAAACGCGATCCTGATCGTCGAGTTCGCGCGCGACATCGAGAAGGAGGGCAAACCGCGGCTGGAGGCTGTGATCGAGGCCTGCCGATTGCGGCTGCGACCGATCCTGATGACGTCCTTCGCCTTCATCCTCGGCGTGCTGCCGCTGGTGATCTCGTCCGGTTCAGGTTCGGAGATGCGGCAAGCCGTCGGCGTCGCCGTGTTCTTCGGCATGATCGGCGTCACGCTGTTCGGGCTGCTGTTCACCCCGATCTTCTATGTGGTGGTGCGGAACCTCGCGGAGGGGAAGAACGAGGGGAAGCCGGGGACGGTTGCCTGATTGCTCCCACGTCGTCCTGGCTTTGGCCAGGACGACGCCATCTCATCAAATGCTGCTCACCATACTAACGGCCTACGCAAAAGCGATGGGCACGCGCGCCGTTCTTCACTAGTATCCGCGCGATTTCAAAACAGAACACTGCTGGGAGCTAACAGATGAAATCAACACTTTTGGCCGCTGTCGCAACGTCGGCTCTGTTGCTGGCCGCGCCGGCCTCCGCGCAGGGCGTCAAGATCGGCATCCTGAACGATCAGTCCGGCGTCTATGCCGATTACGGCGGAAAATATTCGGTCGAAGCCGCCAAGATGGCGATCGAGGATTTTGGCGGCGAGGTACTCGGCCACAAGGTCGAGATGATCACCGCCGATCACCAGAACAAGCCCGATCTCGCCACCTCCATCGCGCGGCGTTGGTATGACGCCGACAATGTCGACATGATCACCGAGCTGACGACGTCGTCGGTGGCGCTCGCCGTGCAGGACCTGTCGAAGGAAAAGAAGAAGATCGACATCGTGGTCGGTGCGGCGACCTCGAGCATCACCGGTTCTGCGTGCTCGCCCTATGGCTTCCACTGGGCGTTCGACACCCACGCGCTCGCGGTCGGCACCGGCGGCGCGCTGACCAAGGCGGGCGGCGACAGCTGGTTCTTCCTCACCGCGGACTACGCCTTCGGCTATGCGCTGGAAAAGGACACCAGCGAGATCGTCACCGCCAATGGCGGCAAGGTGCTGGGCTCGGTCCGCGTGCCCCTCAACTCGTCCGACTTCTCCTCCTTTCTGCTGCAGGCGCAGAGCTCGAAGGCGAAGATCGTCGGCCTCGCCAATGCCGGCCAGGACACCACCAACTCGATCAAGCAGGCGGCTGAATTCGGCATCGTCCAGGGCGGCCAGAAGCTCGCCGGCCTGCTGATGACGCTCGCCGAGGTGAACGGTCTCGGCTTGCAGGCGGCGCAGGGCCTGGTGCTGACAGAGGGCTTCTATTGGGACCATGACGACACCACGCGCGCCTTCGCCGAGCGCTTTTTCAAGCGCACTAACCGGATGCCGAGCATGATCCACGCCGGCACCTATTCGGCGACGCTAAGCTATCTCAAGGCGGTGAAGGCCGCCGGCACCAAGGACTCTGAGGCGGTCGCCAAGAAGCTGAAGGAGCTGCCGGTCGACGACGCCTTCGCCAAGGGCAAGGTGCTCGAGAACGGCCGCATGGTCCACGACATGTATCTGTTCGAGGTCAAGAAGCCATCCGAGTCGAAGAAGCCGTGGGATTACTACAAGGAACTCGCGACCGTCCCCGGCGACAAGGCGTTCTTCACCGCCAAGGAAAGCGGCTGCCCGCTGACGAAGTAAGGCCGTCATTACTGAATGCGAATGCCGCGCTAACGCGCGGCATTTTGCGTTGTAGCGGTGTGTCGCCTCACACCAACCTTAACACCACCGCGCCCAGCGCCCCAGCCCACAGCGCGATGGCGGCGATGCCCTGGATCGCAAAGCCCGGGCCGCGCTTGGCGGCAGCCTGCGAATAGCCGATGAAATAGACGATGCGGCCGATGATCCAGACCGCGCCAATGCCGGCCGCGATCGGGTCACTGATATAGATCGCGAACAGCCAGAGCGACGGCAGGAAGATCGGCATCCATTCCAGCGTGTTCATCTGGATGCGGAAGGCGCGCTCGAAATCCGGATGGCCTGACATCGCCGGCACCTTGATGCCAGTCTTGGTTCGCGACCGCGAGACATTCATGCACGTGAAGAAGAAAAACAGAACAGCGAGCAGCGTGACGAGCGCAGTCAGGTGGTACATTGAAGCCTCCGGCAATCAGATGCAGCTCAATAGCCGGTCAGCTCGAGATAGCCAACGCCATCATGCGTGCCGGCAAAGCTGATCGGTCCCTCCCAGTAAGAAAAGCCGGTCCCCATCCATGCCTTTGGATTGAGCGGCTTGCAGGCAATCGAGAACGCGCGGGACGGGATCGCGATCTGCCATTCCACCGGCAGCTTGCGGCCCGCCACGTCCGCTGTCGCCTTCGGACTCATGTGGATGTCGCTACCCGCAATCATCTGCGTCTCGCCATTGGCGCTGATCCAGTTGCCGAACGGATAATCCTTACCGTCCTTCTGGCGTAGCCGGTACAGCATCAGCTTATCGCCGGAGGCAAGATGCAGCGACAGCCAGTCCCAGCCGGTCTGGTCGGTATCGAGCGGCTGGCTGCTCCATTCCCGGTCCATCCAGGCCTGGCCGGACACATCGATCGGTTTGTCGTCGATGGTGAGCGTGCCGCGTGCGCGGTAGAACGGCTGGCTGTAATAGTAGGATGCTTGTCCGCGCTCGGACTTGCGGCTGTAACCGCCGTCGCCCTGCAAGACGACCGGCCGATCGGCCTCAAGGGTCAGCGCGTAGCTGAAATCGGTTCCGGATGCCTTCAGCATCACGGGTGACAGAGTGCGATCATCCGTGCGCCCAGAACCCTTCATCTCCCAATCGTCGATCCACGCCGCGAACGGTTTGGCCTCGACGTTGGCCTGCCCGATACCGCCGCGCGAAAACAGCTCATTGAAACGGTGGGTGTCGGCGCGCGTCACCGCGGCATGCGCCATCCAGATCTGCTGATTGGCCCAGCCCTCGGCTTGCGGTCCCGGCTTGGCGGCCTGGCGAAACAGCGTCCATTGCAGCCCGCAAGCAGCGCCATTGCTGTCGACGAGGTTTGCGGTGAGATACCACCACTCGATGCGGAACGCCGGATGTGGCCCGTGATCGGCGGGGAAGCTGAACGTCTTTCCTGGCGTCACCTTCGCAAAGCCGTCGGCGGTCTCGCCGAGCCCGGCATAGCCCTGCGCACGTGCGCGGCGTGCGAGGGTGAGTGCGGCGATGCCGCCGGCAAAGGCGCGACGCGAGAGTCTGTCAGCGCTCATTGGCAAACACCTTGACGAGGCTTGCCGGCTGCATCCGCGCCAGCCGGATCATCGGCAGCAGCGCCGCCAGCAGCGAGGCGATCAGCGCGACGGCGACCAGCTCGACCAGTTGCAGTGGAAATACATGGAACGGCAGCCGCCAGCCGAACGCCTTCACGTTGACGATCGCGATCAGGCACCACGCTACCAGCAGCCCGAGCGGCACCGCCAGCAGCGATGTGAACAGTGCAACCGACAGCGTCTTGGTTAGCTCGATCGCCGCAAGGCGCGGCCGCGTGATGCCGATCGCCCAGAGCGGCGCGAGCTGCGGCAGCCGCGAATTCGCCAGCGTCAGCAGGCTGGTCAACAGCGCGATGCCGGCGACGCCGAGCGTAAAGGCATTCAGCGCCGAGGTCACCGCAAAGGTGCGATTGAAGATGCGGATTGACTCCGCCTTTACGGTCGCCTGATCGGCGACGCTGCGATCATCGAGTGAAAACTGCTTCTGCAATGCCGCGATCAATCCCGGAATTTTGTCGCGCGGGACGATGAGCCCGATCCTTGTCTGCGGCGTTTGCGGAAACTGTCGGATCAGCGCCGCGACGTTCACCGCGAGCTGTCCCTTGGGGTTGCCGTAATCGGCATAGATGCCGACGATGTCGAGCTCCCAGGTCCCGCCCGGCGCCGGCACCTCGATCACATCGCCGACGCGGACGTTGAGGCGACGGCTCAGCTGCTCGCTGATGAAGGCGGCATTGCCCGGCACCAGCTGGGTCCAGGCGCGCGGCGCGGTTTCCAAGAGCGGCCAGCGCTCGCGATAGAGCGCGTGATCGGGCAGGCCGAGCAATTCCACCGGCTGTCCCTGGACTTGCGTCTCTGCGCGGCCGCCCGACAGGATGGCCTGAACCTCACTGCGCTCCTTCAGCCAATTGCGGATCGCGACGCCTTGCGCATTATCGGACGCGCTGATGTAGACGTCGGCGGCGAGCCGTCCGTCGAGCCAGCCGATAAAAGTGCGGCTGAACGTTTCCACCATCGTGGACACCCCGACATTGACGGCCAGCGCGAGCAGCAGCGCCATCAGCGCCAGCGATAATCCCGAAAGCTGCTGCCGGCTGTCGGCCCAGAACCACAGCGCCAGCGGGCCGCGCGCAAAACGCTGGCCGGCGAGCAGGAGGATATCGAGGAAGGCCGGCAGGATCAGTGCTGCGCCGAGTATCAGCGCCGCTAGCAGGCCAAAGCCCGCGATCAGCGATTGCCCGTATTGGAGCAGCAGCAGTGCGACCGCGAATACGGCGCAGGCAGCAAGACTTTGCAGCATCAGCCAGCGGCGCTGCCGCTGCTGCCAGGCGTACGGCTGCGCGGTCGCCAGCACCGGCATCCTGATCGCCTTGATCAGGCTGGTCGCAGCCGCCACGATCGCGCCGGCGACGCTGATGCCGATCCCGGCGAGCCACCATTCAGGCCGGAGCGTGAGCTGCCCCGGAATTTGCGCGCCATAGAGCCCGCGCAGCGACGCTGCGACATCAGGCAGCAGCGCCGCGGCGATGACGTAACCGCAAACGAGCCCGATCAAGCCCGCGACCAGCGCCAGCGCCACCAGCTCGATCACCAGCACCGTATTGACCAGCCGCGCCGAGGCGCCGCAGGCCCGCAAGGTTCGCAGCATCGGCAGCCGCTGCTCGAAGGCGAGGCTGACGGCGGAATTGACGATGAAGAGGCCGACGAAGAACGACAGCAGGCCGAAGGCGGTGAGGTTGAGATGAAAGCTGTCGGTCAGCCGCTCCAGCTCGGTCTCGGCGGTCGGCTCGACCCGCTGTAGCTGATCGCCGACGACGCTCTGCAGCGGTGCAGGCTTGCCCTTTGCCTTGCCGATCAGCAGGCGCGACAGCTGATCTGGCTTGTTAAGGAGCCGCTGCGCCACGCCGATATCGACCACCAACACCTCAGGCACGAGCTGCGGCAGCACATGCAGCGGCGGCAGCTTTGCACCGCTGCTGATCGACGGCGTAGCGCCGTCCTGCTCGTGCAAATCGCCCAGCGTCTCCTGCGCGACCAGCGTCTGGCCGGGCGCGGCAACAAAGCTGCTGAGATCGGCCGCTCCGAGGCGCGGCGCGTTGCCGACGTCAGCTGGAAGCGTCACCGGCTCGATGCCGAGCAGTCGCATCGAGCGTCCATTGATTTGAACCCGGCCTTCCAGCACCGGCGACACCGGCCAGCCCGCGCGGCGGAGTTTTATGAACAGCTCTTGCGGGAAGGTCGCCGTATTGGGCGCGACCAGCATGGCCGTGCGGACACCGCCAAAGGTCGCTGCCGCACGGTCATAGGCGCTGCGGGCCTGCTGGTTGATCGCCTGCACACCGCTCCACAGCGCGGTCGCGGCGATCAATCCGATCAGAAGCGTGGCGAACTGCATCCTGTGCCGTCGCCAATGACTGAGCAGCACGGCGAGCACCCACAGCGCGCGCCTCATGCGATCCGCCCCGCATGCAGGACGATGTGACGGTCGAGCGTGCCTGCCAGATGCAGGCTGTGCGTCACCATCAGGAAGCCGCAGCCGGTGCGCGCGACGAGGTCGCGCGTCAGTGCCAGCACGTCGTCGGCAGTGGCTTCGTCCAGATTGCCGGTCGGCTCGTCCGCTAGCAGCAGCGATGGTTTGGTCGCCAGCGCTCGTCCGATCGCGACCCGCTGCTGCTGGCCGCCTGATATTTGCTCTGGATAACGCTTGAGCAGACTGCCGAGCCCGAGCCGCTCGGTTAACTCCCTGGTCCAGGTCGCATCGTGCCGACCGGCGATACGCGCCTGGAAAGCGAGGTTGTCGGCGACCGACAGGCTCGGGATCAGGTTGTACTGCTGAAAAACCAGGCCGATCCGGTCGCGACGCAACGCGGCGCGGCCGGCATCGGAGAGCTTCGTGACCTCGGTGTCCTCCAGGTGGATCGTACCGCCATCGGCGGCATCCAGCCCGGCGATCAGGTGCAGCAGCGTGCTCTTGCCGCTGCCGGATTCGCCGGTCAGCGCAACGCGCTCGCCGGCCTTCAGGTCGAGATCGACGCCGCGCAGCACATGGACCGGCTCGGCGGCCGCGGAGAAGGTTTTGGAGAGGTTTCGGATGCTCAGCAAGATCAATGCGCCGGACGGAATTAGCTCAATGCTGCGTAGCACACCTGCCGTGGAAATGCCGGGGTTGCGTTGCCGTTCAAGCCGTTGTTAGCTCGCAAGACGGTCAAATCAAAAGTACCGACAAAAAGACATACGGGGAGAATGATGAGCGCTCAGGGAACGCCCACTACGGCGGGCAGGACGGCAGGGGTGTCCCAAGGGACCACGAAGGAAACGCCGAAGGGCGCCTGGACCGTTACTTTTCTTCTCTTTCTCTTCATGCTGGTGAACTTCGCCGACAAGATCGTCGTCGGTCTCGCCGGCGTTCCGATCATGACCGATTTGAAGCTCGAGCCGGAGCAGTTCGGCCTGCTGGGCTCGTCGTTCTTCTTCCTGTTTTCAATCTCGGCCATCGTGGTCGGCTTCATCGTCAACAAGGTGGCGACGCGCTGGGTGCTGCTGACGCTCGCGGTGATCTGGGCGCTGGCGCAGTTTCCGATGGTCGGCACCGTCTCCTTCACCACTCTGCTGATCTGCCGCATCGTGCTTGGCGCCGGCGAAGGTCCGGCCGCTTCCGTGGCGATGCACGCCGTCTACAAATGGTTCCCCGACGAGAAGCGCACGCTACCGACCGCGATCCTGTCACAGGGTTCGGCTTTCGGCGTCATCCTCGCAGTGCCGATGCTGAACTGGATCATCGTCAACCATTCCTGGCACTATGCGTTCGGTGCGCTCGGCGTGGTCGGCCTGATCTGGGTTTGCGCCTGGCTCATCTTCGGCAAGGAAGGCCCGCTCGAAAACACCCGGGTCCTCGCGGCCACAGAGACGAAAATTCCCTACGTTCAGCTACTCACCTCGCGCACCTTCCTCGGCTGCGTGGCCGCGACCTTCGGCGCCTATTGGGCGCTGTCGCTCGGGCTCACCTGGTTCACGTCCTTCATCGTCAAGGGGCTCGGCTTCTCGCAATCGGACGCCGGCTGGATCTCGATCCTGCCCTGGGTGTTCGGCGCCACCATCGTGATCCTGACCGGCTGGATCTCGCAGGTGATGATGGCGCGCGGCTACACCACCCGAATCTCCCGCGGCGTGCTCGGCTCGGTGCCGCTGATCATCGGCGGCCTGATCCTGGCAACGATGCCGTACGTCCCGGGCGTAGGGCTGAAGATCGTGATGCTCGTGGTCGGCCCTGGGCTCTGCGGCGCGATCTATGTCGTCTGCCCGCCGATGCTCGGTGAATTCACCCCGGCATCGCAGCGCGGCGCCATCCTCGCGATCTACGGCGCGCTCTACACACTCTCGGGCATCATTGCGCCGAACGTGATGGGCACCGTGATCCAGCGCTCCGGCAGCATAGTCGACGGCTACATGACCGGCTTCACCATCAACGCCGTGATCATGATTGGCTCCGGCCTGCTCGGCCTGCTGCTGCTCTGGCCGAACACGGAAAAGGCGCGGCTGACGCGTGGTCCAGCGCCTCGGGAAGCCGAGCTGAAGGGCGCGGTGTCGCCGACGTAGGGGGCGGTGCCAGCGCAACGAACACTGTCGCCCCGGCCCCGTGCCCAATTGCGCTCTAGGCCGGGACGACAGTCGAATTTGTAGCTACGCCTTGGCTTGCTTCCGCTCCGTGAACGGCGACAGCACGACGGTTGCGACCATGAAGATCACGGAGGCCCCGAACACCCAATGCGGCGCGCTCTGGTCCATGATCCAGCCGAACAGCAGCGGGCTGACGATGCCGCCGAGATTGAAGCCGGTGGAGACGATGCCGAAGGCGCGGCCGGCGGCACCCGGAGGCGCGGCATTGCGCACCAGCATATCTCGCGACGGCGCGATCACGCCGGAGAGGAAGCCCGCACTCGCCATCGTCGCGGTCAAGGCCCAGCCCGGCAGCGTGACCAGCGCGATCAGCAGCACGATGGCGGCATTCACGGCAAAGCAGGCGGCGGCGACATAGCCGTGGCGCTCGGTGTGGTCGGCGAGGAAGCCGCCCGCGAGCACACCCGCGGCGCTGGAGCCGAGGAACGCGGTCAGCGCGACGTTGGCGGCGGAGTAGGTCGCGCCGTAGCCGCTCATCAGCGCCACCACGCCGAAATTGTTGATGCCGGCGACCGACAGGCTGAGCAGCATGAACAGCGCGGTCAGCGTGATCAGCGCCGGCGTGATGACGGCCTGCTTCGGCATGTCCGCGTTGCCCGGCTTGGTCTTGTGCGCGCCGGCATCGGGAATGTTCATGGCGACCAGCAGCAGCGCCACCAGCACGCCGATCGCGCCTGATGCGATCAGCGCGCCGACGCCGCCGGACAATGTGATCAGTGCCGCGACGATCGCCGGCGCAACGGCGCCGCCAAAATAGCCGGCAAAGGTGTGGATCGAGAACGCGCGGCCCATCCGCGCCTCGTCCATGTGCTCGGCCAGGATCGCGTAATCCGCGGGATGATAGACGCTGTTGGCGAGGCCGAGCAGCACGGCGCAGGCGATCAGCGAGGTGTAGCTCAGATGCAGGCCGAGCATGATCAGCGCGAGCCCACCCAGCGTCAGTCCGCCGAGCAGGATTTTGCGCGCGCCAAAATGGTCGACGAGATAGCCGGTCGGCGCCTGCGTCAGCCCGGAGACGACGGCAGAGACGGTCAGCGCGAAGCCGAGCTCGACATAGCCGACGCCGAGCTGACCTTTAAGGAACGGGAACAGCATCGGCAGGACCAGCAGATGGAAATGGCTGACCCAATGCGCGATCGAAATCCCGGTCAGCGTGCGCAGCGCACTGTCCGCCTTGCCTTGTTGCGGTGCGGCGAGAACGTCGACCATTGCAGTTCCGATTCAGTCTCAGGAGGCGCGCAAACTATCGGGGACGGCGGTTATTTGTCCATGAACGCAGGCGCATGGCAGGTAGTGCGGGTGGGGGCGTGAGCATGAACGGTGGTGCAGCGAGGCACACTGAGGCGAGCTTCACCTCCTCACAACGGCTCGTCATCGTTCCCATAACGATCGCGCTTCGGCGTGGCGATGTCGCCGTCCTCGTCATCGTCGTCGGTGTCGGGCGGCGGCTTCGGCCTCTTCGCCTTGTCGTCCGCGGTTTTCGTCTTCGGCGGCGCGCCCGGCTTGGCGGTCGTATTCCCGGTCTTGGCCATGACTGATTCCGGATGGTGATGCGTCATCCGACCCTACCCGCAAATGCTCTGCGGTTCCTGACTTATCTCAAGCCCGCGACGATGAACGTCAGGCGTGCAGCACCGGCCCGCCCGCCTTCTTCCAGGCATCGATGCCGCCGGCGATGTGGGCGGTGTTGGAAAGGCCAGCCTCCTTGGCAGCGGCAACAGCCATCGCCGAGCGCTCGCCGAAGGCGCAGAAGAACACGACGCGGCGCCCCGTCGCGGCGGCGACCTCGCGCAGCATGCCGCCGGGCTTGAGGCTCTCCTCGACCGACGGATAGGGCGTGTGCAGCGCGCCTTCTAGCATGCCGTGCTTCATCCGCTCATTGCTCTCGCGCAGATCGACCAGCAGCATGTCCGGCCGGCCGAGCGAACGGATCGCTTCGATCGCGCTGAGCACGCGGCCCTCTTTCTCCAGCTCCTCCTGGTGCAGGCCGACATGCATGTTGGCGGGCACCGCCACGTCCATCATCTTCGGATTGGGCAGCTTCAGGTTCGCCATCAGCTCGATATATTCGTCGACCGAGCGCACCTGCAGTCGCGGATTGTAGCGCTTCTCCTCGCCGATGGTGGAGACGGTGTCGCCCTTGTAGTCGTGCGCCGGGAAGACCATCGTCTCATCCGGCAGCTTCAGCAGCCGGTTGAAGATCGACTCGTACTGCGCGCGCGACGAACCGTTCTGGAAATCGGTGCGGCCGGTGCCGCGGATCAAAAGCGTATCGCCGGTGAAGACGCGGTCGCCCATCAGATAGGAATAGGAATCATCGGTGTGGCCCGGCGTGTACATCACGTCGAGCGAGAGGCCCTCGATCGTCACCTTGTCGCCGTCGGCAACGCGCATGGCGACCACGTCCGCCTTGGTCTGGTCGCCCATCACGGTCATGCAATGGGTGCGGTCGCGCAGCTCGCCGAGGCCGGTGACGTGATCGGCGTGCAGATGGGTATCGACGGCCTTGACCAGCTTGAGGTCCAACTCGCGCAGCAGCTGGCAGTAGCGGTCGACCTTCTCCAGCACGGGATCAAGGATCAGCGCCTCGCCGCCGGGGCGGCTGGCAAGGACGTAGCTGTAGGTGCCCGAAACGCTGTCGAAGAGCTGGCGAAAGATCATGGCGGGATCCGGCGTGGAGTGGCTTCGAGGATTCTACTACACCGGGGGCCGACAAGAGAAGTAATGTACTGTTGAAATAAGAAAATTTAGAAGATTTTTATTGCGGGGGTGGGGATGGGTGGGGCGCTTGGGTCGATGGCCGGTCCCCCAAAACCGGTGTCGTCCCTGCACCCGTGCGCAATTGCGCACTAGGCAGGGACGACAGCGGAGGGTGCGGCTAAGACCTACGGCACCACCACCACATACCCATTCTCCGCCAGAAACAGGATCTGCCCGACGCCCACCTGCACCGGCGTCGCCGCCGGAATGAACTCCGGCCGCTTCCCGGTCTCCCGTTCGATCGTGTCGACCGTGTTGAGGCAGATGTCGAAGCGCACGCCCTGCGCGATCAGGCTCTCGACCTGCTTGCGGCGCTCGCTGCCGGACAGCAGCAGATCGATGCCGGGACCGAAGGCGACGACCTCGACCGCGATCTTGTCGGGGTCGTAGGCCTTCAGGAGGTTGTTGGCGACGCTCAGCACCAGCGCCTGCTTCTTCGCATCGCCGTCAGAGAGCTGCAGCACGATCTTGTGCTCGGCGAACGGCTTGTCCTGGAGCGGCACCTGCTGCGCAAAGGCGAGCGGCGCGGCCGCCCAGACGAGCAGCGCCAGCAGCATCGCGCGAAAAACTTGCGACGGCATCATCCCTATCCTGCAATGCCTGGATTGCCGTCGACGCCCTTGAGCGAGACGCCGGTGCCGAGGCGCTCCCGAAACATCCGGCCCGAGCGCAGATATTTGCCGACGACGTCCCACACCGGTGCGCCCTGCTGGCCGTTGACCGAGGCCCAGCCCGCGACCTTGTAGTGGCGGCTGGCGCTGAGCGCCTTGCCATTGGTGAGCTTGAGCTCGGAGATGCGGCTGCCGATCGCGTTGGTCGGGCTGCAGGTGTAGCTGAGCCCACCGGCGCGCACCATGTCGCCGCCCTGCTGGTAATAGGGATCGGGATTGAAGAGATTGTCGCAGATGTCTTCCAGCACGTCCTTGATCTCTGTGCCCGTCATCTCCTGCACATAGGTCTCGGGATAGGTGATCGCGGTTTCCGCCAGCACATCCTCCATGGTCAGCGGCTGGCCGGAGAGCGCGGTGATGCCCCAGCGGAAACCCGGTGACAGAGCGATCTCGGCGTCGAGCTCGCTGCGTAGCGCGGTGCAGATCAACTCGTCGATGGGGCCGGCGAAATTGTCGCGGCGATAGAGCAGCCGGTCGGGCGTTGCGATCTTGTCCACCCAGTCGGTCACGTGCGGCGCGCGCAGCTTTCCGATCAGCTCGGCCATTGCAGGGTCGGGCTTCAGCAGCTCGGAATACACCGGCAGCAGATGATACTTGACGTCGCTGACCTTGCCCTTGTCGAGCGCGAGATCAAGCACGCCCAAAAATTTCCCGTTGGAGCCGGCATTGGTGACGAGCGTCGTACCGCCAGCATTCTTCACGGCGATCGGTTGCGGCACGGCATCATGGGTGTGGCCGCCGAGGATGACATCGATGCCGGTGACGCGGCTTGCGAGCTTGAGGTCGACGTCTATGCCGTTGTGCGACAGCAGGATCACCGCATCGACCTTGTCGGCGCCGCGCAACGCATCGACATGCTTCTGCAGCTCTTCCTCGCGGATGCCGAAGGTCCAGTCCGGCGTGAAGCGCTTGGGATGCGCGATCGGCACGTAGGGAAAGGCCTGGCCGATGATCGCGACGCGATGGCCTCCGATCTCCCTGATGGTCGACGGCTTGAACACGCGCCCCGTCGCCTTGTCGAAGGCGGGGGCATCGTTGAACGCCGCTTCCTCGGTCAGGAAGACGTTCTGCGCCAGAAACTCGCCCTTGAAGTGCTCGAGATTCTCACGCAGCACCTGCTCGCCATAGGTGAACTCCCAATGCCCGGTCATCGCCTCGATGCCGAGCAGATTGGCGACCTCGACCATGTCGCGACCCTGCATGATGTTGGCGAGCCCGGTGCCCTGCCAGAGATCGCCGCCGTCGACCAGCATGGCGTGCTTGTCGCCGACATCACTGCGCAGGCGGTCGATCAGCGTCTTCAGATGGGCGAAGCCGCCGAGCTTGCCGAAGCGTCCGGCGGACTTCTCGAACTCGACAGAGGTGAAGGCATAGGCGTCGGCGCTGTCGGGCCGGATGCCAAAGTGCTCCAGGAAAGCGTGACCGACCAGATGCGGCGGCCGTCCCGTCATCTCGCCAATGCCGATATTGACGCTGGGCTCGCGGAAATAGACCGGGTTGAGCTGCGCATGCGTGTCGGTGAGATGCAGGATCCGCGCATTGCCGAACCGCTCGATGTCGTAAATGCTCGCGGTTTCGGTGCCGCGCGCAAACCGCGGCAGCACCAGCGATGCGGCAGCAATTGCTGAGCTCTTCAGGAAATCGCGGCGGCGGATCGCCATCCCTAATTCTCCGCGCCTATTCTCGGCAGTTCGACGGTTCCACTGTCATTCTAGCGGATTTCCATCGCCTTCCAGGTTTCTTTTTCAGAGGTCGCCTGGAAGACGGATGCTTTCGCCAGCGCTTCAGCCTCTTTTGCTGCGGCCACGGCACGGTCGAAATCGCCGCCATCGCCCGCCTTTTTGGCGGCTGCCAGCGTCGAGACGGTCGTGGTCCACTGGTTGCGCATGCCGGCTGCCTCCTTGGACGCAGCCTCCGCGGCAGCATAGGCCGCCTTGTAGTCTGCCTCGGTTGCCGCGCGCGCCATCGGCGCGAAGCTCAGGGCCAGCAACATGGCCAAGGTAAGTGACCGCTTCATGGCCGCGCTCCCGGTCCGGAAATCGGCAGGCCGTTGGCGACGTAGGAGAGGAAATATTCGACGTCGCGATATTCATCCGCCTGCGGCTCCAGCGGAACCGCGCGGGTCTGGCTGTTGCAGGTGATGAAGCGACGGCTGGTGGTGCCCATGCCACTCCATTCGGAGCGGTAGATCGGCAGCGCGTTGAGGATGCCGAGTGCCGGCGCCAGCACTTCAGCGCGGATGCGCTCGCCCGGGCTCTGCACATGGCAGCTCGCGCAGGAGAAGTTCATCTGACCGCGGCGGGTGTAGAAATAACGCTTGCCGTTCTCGAACGCTTCCAGCGCGCGGCGATCATCGGGAATCCTGATGTCCATCGCCTTGCCGCGCGAGGTGAAGGCCATGTACGCCGTGAGCGAGGCCATCTCGTCCTTGACGTAGGAGTAGGGCGCCTCGCCATTGGCCTCGCGGCAGCGATTGAGCGCGAGCTCCAGCGTGACGACCTTGCCTTCCCCAGTGTCGAAGTAGGGGTAGTTCTGGCGAATGCCGATGCCGCCGTTCGGGAAGCAATCGGCGTAGGTCTTGCCGTTCTTGAACGGCGTCGCAAACATCTCCTTGCCGGCATCGAGCGCAAACTCGTAGGGCGGAAATTCTTCCTTCTCCTGCCATTGCCGCTTCATGTCCTCATTCATGGAATAAGGACCGTTGACGAAATCCTCGTGCTTCACGTTCGGAAATTTCTGGAAGAAGAAGTTCTGGAACGCCTTGGCATCGGCGACGGGATCGACCTTGTCGGCCGCGACCACGCGCGGAGATGTGAGCGCAAACGCGACCAGCGCGGCGCTCAACGAACCAAGCAGGAGGGCAGTGCGGGCCTTCATCATGCGATCTTCGCGGTGGTCTCGTCAGACCCACCCTTGTTGTCGGTCCAGGAGATCTTCAAATCGTCACCCTTCTTGGCGCTCTTGAAGCTGAACTTGACGTAGGGGTCCTTGGAAATCGCGGTGCCCCAATTGGCGACGAAGACGTCCTTGCCGTTACATGCGAACTTCAGCTCCTGGATGTAGTGCGCAGGGATCAGCTCGCCCTTGGCGTCCTTGACCAGGCCGGTATCCATGGGGTGCTGGATCAGCGTCTGCACCTCGGTGATGTCGCCGTTGGATGTTGCGCGTACGCGAATGCTGGATGCCATGTTGATTCCTCTAACCGCCGCAGCCGCCCACGGTGACCTTCACTTCCTTGGTCGCGCTGTAGAGCTTGCCGTCGGCTTCCACGATTGCGGTCACGCTGCTGGTCTTCGCCATCTTCAGGCGATTGGCGACAGCGGGGATCGTGCCGTCAGGAATCTTGTAGCTTGCTGCGAGCGCGTTCGGGTTCTCGGCGACGAAGAACGAGATCGACGTGACCTTGTCGAGCGTCGTCGTCACCGAGATCGGCACCACGCCGCCATTCTCGGCGATCTCGGGTGCATCGAGCTTGATCTTGTCGGACGGCTCAGCGGTCTTGCCATAGAGGGCCTTGATCGCGTCGGCCTCGTTCTTCAGCTTGAACGCCTCTTCCGGATATTTGTCATTGGCCGCGGCGCGTGCGGGCGCGAACGGCAGATTGCCGAGGCCGATCAGCGCGACCGAGGCCGCGCCTTGAAGGATCAGGCGCCGCGTCGGATGAGGGCCGGTATGTGTGGTCATCTCAAATCTCCTGGGCCCGCCATTACAGCGTCTGCAGGAAATCAACGATCGCGCTGATCTCCTGGTCGGTCAAAAGCCGGTTGCGGCCGAACGGCGGCATCATGGTCTGCGGATTGCGCTTGGTCTCGTCGAACAGGATCGCGACCAGCTCGTTGCGGTCGGGGTATTTGGCCTTGATGTCCTTCAGCTCCGGCCCGATCGTGCCCGGCAAATCGCCGCCCTTGATGACGTGACAGGTCAGGCAATTGCCCTTGCCGCGGTCGAACGCGAGCTTTTCGCCCTCCGCGATTGCGGACTGCGCACCAGCCGGGTGCGCGGCGAGGCCCGTGAGGACGACCAGCGCGAGGAGCAGGGCGGGCTTGCGAGGAAAGGCGGTCAAGGCGTCGTTCCGAGGCTTAAGATATCTGCAAAAGATAGTGTTCAAAAGCACAAAGGGCATGCCCTGACAATCAAGACTATGCAGGGCGCAAAATGGCGTTAATATCTTTTGCATTGCAACTGAAGAGATAAATCGTTCATCAAGCCGGCTTCAACCGGCAAAGTCTGGGGGCGTTTTGCCCTCGTTGCGTTTTGGTCTGCTTTCTCGTTTTCCGGGGACATGAATTGGCTGAATATGTCGTTGAATTTGGCAGGGACGGCGGGAGGGTCGAATCCGACGGCCGTCTCGATGCGCCGGCCTTCCATCGCAATCACGAACCGCTCTGGGCGGCGCTCGGAAAGCACCTCGCGGGACGGTCGGGCGACGTGGTCGAGGTCGGCAGCGGAACCGGCCAGCACGTGGTCCATTTCGCCCGCCATACGCCTGATCTCGTCTGGTGGCCGAGCGATCTCAACCAGCGCCATGTGAAGAGCATCGAGGCCTGGCGCGTGCATTCGGGCCTGTCCAATGTCCGCTCGCCGTTGCGGATCGATCTTGTCGATCCCGACTGGTGCCCGGAGATGAAGAGCGGGCGGGGGCCGAATAATCTGGCCGCCGTGTTCTGCGCCAACGTCATTCACATCGCACCATGGACCGTGGCCGAAGGCCTGTTCGCCGGCGCCGGCCGTTACTTGCGGTCCGACGGCCAGCTTTTCCTCTACGGCCCGTTCAAGCGCGACGGCAAGCACACCGCACTCAGCAACGCCGTGTTCGACACCTCCTTGCGCGAAGGCAATCCCGACTGGGGCGTGCGCGACGTCGGCGATGTCGAGGCGCTCGCACGTGGTGCGGGGCTTCGTCTCATCGATACCATCGACATGCCCGCAAACAATCTGACGCTGGTGTTTGGGCGCGGGTGAGGCGCGACGCCCTCACACCTCGCCGTCCCGCCACCCGATCTTCTCCTTCAAGAACTGAAATCCCAGCACCTGGAAGCCGGCGCGTTCCTTGTTGTCCTTGCCGTAGCCGTGGCCGCCGGCGGCCGGCTCGTAGAACCAGGCCTCATAGCCCATCGCCTGCAGCTTTGCCGCCATCTTGCGCGCGTGGCCGGGATGGACGCGGTCGTCGCGTCGTGTGGTGGCAATCAGGATCGGCGGATAGGGCTGGCCGGGCTTTGCGTTGTGGTAGGCGGAGTAGGTCTTCAGCCACTCCCATTCCTCGGGCTTGTCGGGATCGCCATATTCCGCGATCCAGCTCGCGCCGGCGAGCAGCTTTGTGTAGCGGCGCATGTCGATCAGCGGGATGGTGCAGAACAACGCGCCGAAGCGCTCGGGGTATCGCACCAGCATGTTGGTGATGAGGATGCCGCCGTTCGATCCGCCTTGGGCGGCGATACGTTTTGGCTGCGTCACGCCGCGGCGCACGAGATCGGCAGCAACTGCTGCGAAATCATCATGCGACAGCTTCTTGCCGGCGTATCGCCCCGCATCGTGCCAGCGCGTACCGAACTCGCCGCCGCCGCGCAAATTCGCCTGCACCGTGGTGCCGCCGCGCTCCAGCCAGAGCTTGCCGAGCGACGAATTGTATTGCGGCTTCACCGCGAGACCGAAGCCGCCATAGGCGCTCATATAGACCGGCGCATCGCCGGTCTCGCCGGCGGGACCGGTCTGGACATAGGGAATGCGCTCGCCGTCGATCGAGATCGCCTCGTGCTGCGTGACGACGAGGCCGTCAGCGTTGAACGTCTTCGGCGCCTGCTTCAGCACCGTCGGACTTTCGACGCCGCGCTCGATCAGCATCAGCGACGGCGGCGTGAGCGGATCCTGCACATTGGCGAGCAGGTCACCATTGCTCTCGGATTCGTGGTGATCGAAGCGCCAGACATCGACGACGCCGATCCCGGGGAGCCCGCGCAGGGTTTCGCGGCTCCAGCCCGAGGCCGACGGCGTGCAGATCTCGAACACCGGCCGCAGCTCGTCGAGAATGGACAGCAGCAGCTTGCCGTCGGCCCAGGAAAATCCCTGGAGCGCGCGGCGCGCGCCTGGTGCGAAGACGACGGTGAAGTTGCGATCTCCGGCGAGAAAGGCCGACAGCGAAATGCCAAGCACGCTGTCCGCGGTATGGGTGACGCCGGCCACGCTCCAAGCCGAGCGCAGCTTGATCGCGAACCAGTCACGGTGAGCCTGCAGCCAGATATCGGAGGGAAGGTCGAGCTTGACGGTCGCGCCGGTTTCGGTGCCCAGCCAGACGTCGAACTTGAAGAAGTCGAGCCGGTCGATGAACCAGAACCGAGGCGCCTCGCCGGTGCGGTCGACGTCGCAGGATGCGCTCATGCGATCCGGCGTGGTTTCGAAGACCACGCGAGCATTCTCGACAGGCTCGCCGCGCCGCCACAACCGCACCGTCCGCGAATAGCCGGAGCTCGTCGCCATGTCGTCGCCTCCATAAGCGCTCGACAACAGCAGCGTGTCGGCATCGACCCAATCGACGCCGCCCTTGGCTTCCGGCAGCGTGAAGCCTCCGGCAACGAAGCTCTTCGTGTTGAGGTCGAACTCGCGCAAGGTGACGGCGTCGCTGCCGCCGCGCGACAGGCTCAGGATCGTCTGCGGCGCGTCGCCCGGAAACGAGCTCGACCAATTTAGAAGCCAGTCCTCGCCTTCTTCCGCCGCGAGTTTGTCGATGTCGAGCAGCGTCTCCCAGGACGTCTCGGGCTTGCGAAATTCCGCCATCGTGGTTCGCCGCCACAGGCCGCGCGGGTTTTTCGCGTCCTTCCAGAGATTGTAGAGCAGGCCGTCGCTGCGGCTGACATAGGGAATGTTGTCCGATCGGTCGTAGATCGCGGCAAGGATGTCGGTGTCGCGTTCGAACGCCGCGCCGCCGAATTTGTCCAGCGTCAGGCGGTTCTGCTGCTCGACGAAATCGAGCGCGCGGGCGCCTTCGACCTCCTCCAGCCAGAGCCAGGGATCGTCGTCGGGAGCGCTGAGCGTAGGCCGGTTATCGACGGACATGAACGGACTCCCTGAGATCGCGCGGCGGATAGGATTTGATCGAGCGCAAGCCGTCAAGAGCGCGGTGCGGTATGGTCCATCCGATTGCGTCAGAGGCATGGCCTGCGCCCGTTTGCGCCGGTTGCCCGCCCTCCCGCGCCCCTCCATAGTGCCGGGAATCACCAAGGCTTTTACTTAAAAGACCCTGCGGGCGGAAATGCCGATGTTAGATGTGACTTCAGCCGATGAGATTGCCGACGACGTCCGCGTGCGTAGCAATGTGGTGCGCCTCGCTGCCGCCCAGGCGCTGACTGGCGCCAACTCGGCGGTGATCTTCGCCACCGGCTCGATCGTCGGCGCCACGCTCGCGCCCGATATGTCGTTCGCGACCGTGCCGATCTCGATGTATGTGGTGGGCCTCGCCGCCGGCACGCTGCCGACCGGTGCGATCTCGCGCCGCTTCGGCCGTCGCGCGGCCTTCGTTGTCGGCACCGGCCTCGGCACGCTCACCGGTCTCATCGGCTCGTTCGCGATCCTGCACGCCTCGTTCGCGCTGTTCTGTCTAGCGACCTTCCTCGGCGGCCTCTACGGCTCGGTGGCGCAATCCTATCGCTTCGCAGCCGCCGACGGCGCCAGCGCGGCCTATCGGCCTAAGGCCGTGTCGTGGGTGATGGCGGGTGGCGTGTTCGCCGGCGTGCTCGGTCCGCAGCTGGTGCAATGGACCATGGACATCTGGTCGCCCTATCTGTTCGCCTTCAGCTTCCTGGTTCAGGCGGCGGTCGCGCTGGTCGCGATGGGCATCGTTGCCGGCGTCGACATGCCGAAGCCGGCCCCTGCCGATCTGCATGGCGGACGGCCGCTGCTCACCATCGTGACCCAGCCGCGCTTCATCGCAGCAGCCCTTTGCGGCGTCATCTCCTATCCCATGATGAATTTGGTGATGACCTCGGCGCCGCTCGCCATGAAGATGTGCGGGCTGAGCCTGTCCGATTCCAATTTCGGCATTCAATGGCACATCGTCGCCATGTACGGCCCGAGCTTCTTCACCGGCGCGTTGATCGCCCGCTTCGGCGCGCCGAAGATCGTTGCCGCAGGTCTACTGCTGGAAGCGGGCGCCGCCACCATCGGCCTCTCCGGCATCACGGCGATGCATTTCTGGGCCACGCTGATCGTGCTCGGTATCGGCTGGAATTTCTCCTTCATCGGCGCGTCCGCGCTGGTGCTGGAGACCCATCGCCCGCAGGAGCGCAACAAGGTGCAGGCGTTCAATGATTTCCTGGTGTTCGGGATGATGGCGATCGGCTCGTTCTCATCGGGACAGCTGCTTGCGAATTACGGCTGGTCCGCGGTGAACATGGTGGTGTTCCCGCCGGTGTTGCTCGGTCTCGCCGCGCTCTCGCTCGCCTCCTTTGCCCGCCGCCGCAAGGCGCGGCTGGAATCGGCGATGGGCGAGTTCCCGGACGCGATTTAAGTTTGGCAGGAGGCTGTCAGCAACGTTGATACTTCGATCGCTGTCGAAGTGATTTTCTGATCCCACATCGCTACATGATGGTCGTCATGGACAGAAGATCGCAACGCGGGGAACACGAAGGAGAAGCGCAAATGCTCGACAATCCCCGGCATACCTCGCGAATCGACGAATCCTCGCTCCGCTACGAAGGCTGGCGCATCGTCGCCGTCTGCTTCCTGCTTGCGACCTTCGGCTGGGGGCTCGGCTTCTACGGCCAGAGCGTCTATGTCGCCGAACTGCAGCGCGCGCGGGGCTGGCCGGCCTCGCTGATCTCGTCCGGCACCACGTTCTTCTATCTGTTCGGCGCACTGCTGGTCGTCTTCGTCGGCGAGGCCGTCAGAAAATATGGCCCGCGGCTTTGTCTCATCGCCGGCACGCTGGCGATGGCGGCCGCAGCGGTCGCGATCGGCGCGGTGCGCGAGCCCTGGCAGCTTTATCTGGCCGATGCCGTGCTCGCCTTCGGCTGGGCCGGCACCAGCCTCGCCATGATCACCAACACGATCAGCCTCTGGTTCGACCAGAAGCGCGGCATGGCGATCAGCCTGGCGCTGAACGGCGCCAGTTTTGGCGGCATCGTCGGCGTGCCGCTGCTGGTGACGATGATCAGTCATATCGGCTTCGGAAACGCGATGTTCGCCACGTCCGCAGCCATGCTGGTGCTGCTCCTGCCGGTGATCTTGCTGGTCGTCGGTCGGCCGCCCGACCTCCATGGCTGCCATGGCGCGGCGAAAGCAAAGCCGCAATCATCGGCAGAGATCCGCTCGCGCGCGCTGCGCGATATCGGATTCCTCACGGTGACGATTGCCTTCGCGCTGGTGCTGTTCGCGCAGGTCGGCTTCATCGTGCACCTGATCTCGTTCCTCGATCCCATCATCGGCCGCGAACGTGCCGCCGTCGCAGTCGCGGTGCTCACTGCGATGGCGGTGATCGGCCGTGTGCTGTTCTCGATGGTGATCGACCGCCTCAACCAGCGGCTGGCGTCGGCGCTGTCGTTCCTGAGCCAGGCGGTCGCGTTGTGCGTCGTCATCAATCTGCACAATGACTATGTGCTGATCACAGCCTGCGCGGTGTTCGGCTTCTCCGTCGGCAATCTCATCACGATGCCGTCGCTGATCGTGCAGCGGGAATTCGACTCCGCCTCGTTCGGCGTGCTGATCAGCCTGAACACCGCGATCAACCAGGTGACCTACGCGTTCGGCCCCGGGGTGGTCGGGGCCTTGCGCGATTTCTCCGGCGGGTATGCGCTGCCGTTCTATCTCTGTATTGCGCTGGAGGTGGTGGCTGCGGCGTTGATCATGGTGCGGGGAAGGCCAAAAGCGCGGCTCTCGTAGGGTGGCAAAGGCGCTTAGCGCCGTGCCCACCACCTGTCTCCGTCGCGAGAGATGGTGGGCACGCTTCGCTTTGCCCACCCTACGCAACTGCGCTCGCAATGACGGGGAGAGAACGGAGTTTACCCTTCCCGCTGTTTCAGCAACCCTTCAACATCCAGCCTCTTGGTAAACATCGCAAGCTTCCCATCCGGCCCGAACGGCCATTGCTCCCGCGGCTTGTCCCAATACAGCTCCACGCCGTTCTCATCGGGATCACGCAGATACAGCGCCTCGGACACGCCGTGGTCACTGGCGCCATCGAGAGCAATGCCGGCCGTCAGCACCCGGTGCAGCGCGTCCGCCAGCGCCGGCCGGGTCGGATAGAGGATCGCGGTGTGAAACAGCCCTGTCGTGCCTGGCGGCGGCGGCGAGCCGCCCTTGCTCTCCCAGGTGTTGAGCCCGATATGGTGGTGATAACCGCCGGCCGAGATGAAGGCCGCGCCCAAGCCCATCCGCTGCATCAGCTCGAAGCCGAGCACGCCGCAATAGAAGCCGAGCGCGCGATCGAGATCGGCGACCTTGAGATGGACGTGGCCGATCCTTGTGCCGGCGGCGACGGCAGGGGCTTGCGACATGTGGATGCTCCGTTGGTCTGCTCCAGATAGGCCCGGTTTCGGGACAGCGCTACGGCCCTATCCCGAAACCCATCGTTTCCGGATGCGAAACTATGACAGCTCCGGCACCTCGCCCTCGGGCAGTTCGAACTCAAAGGTGTTCAGCGTCATCGACACCATCGTGTAATAGCCGCACAGGCCAATCACCTCGACGACGCCGCGCTCGCTCAGCAGCTTCACCGCCTCATCGTAGAGCCCCTTCTCCACGCCGTGGCCCTCATGCAGCGACTTCGCGACGTCGTAGATCATCTTGCCCTTGGGATCGTCGAACTCCGGCGTGCGGCGATCGCGGATCGCGTCAATGATGTCAGGCTTCATGCCGCCGGCGAGCGCGAGGCGCTTGTGCGCATACCATTCGTAATGCGCGGTCCAGTGCCGCGCCGTCACCAGGATCGCGATCTCCGAAAGCTTTGCCGGAAAGATCGTGTCGTAGCGCAGGACTTCGCCGAGCCGCGTGGCGTGACGGGCCATGTCGGGACTGTTGAGCCAGGCCATCATCGGCGCCGGAGGCTTGCCGCGCTTGCCGGTAATCGACTCGTCATAGGTCTGCCGCTGGCTCTCGTTCATTTCGCCAGGCGAAAGAAGTTTCAGGCGCATTCTCGTTTCCTCTTTGTTTTCAAGCACCGTCGCGGCCGCGACTATAGCGGATGACGGGCTGCGGAAGTGGTTGAATTCCACAGTGCGATGGCCCAGAGTCGCGCCCAACAAGTCGATTGTGATTGATGGAAACGACCAATGACTGACCCCAAAACCAGTGAAGCTGAGAACGACGATCTCGAAACATTCCGCGGCGAAACGCGCGCCTGGCTCGAGGCCAACTGTCCGCCGGAAATGCGTAAGCCCGCGACGTCGGACACCGACGTGTTCTGGGGCGGACGCAACGCAAAGTTCTCGTCCGAGCCGCAACGCATCTGGTTCGAGCGCATGCGCGACAAGGGCTGGACCGTGCCGGACTGGCCGAAAGAATACGGCGGCGGTGGCCTCAGCGCCGCCGAGCACAAGGTGCTGCGTTCCGAGATGGCCAGGATGGGCGCGCGTCCGCCGCTGTCGAGCTTCGGCATCTGGATGCTTGGGCCGGCGCTGCTGAAATACGGCAACGAGGCGCAGAAGAAGGAGCATCTGCCGAAAATCGCGGCGGGCCTGATCCGCTGGTGCCAGGGTTATTCCGAGCCGAACGCCGGCTCCGATCTTGCTTCGCTGCAGACCCGCGCCGAAAGCGACGGCGAAGATTTCGTCATCACGGGTTCGAAGATCTGGACCTCCTACGCCAACTACGCCGACTGGATCTTCTGCCTGGTGCGCACCGACTCGGCCGCGAAGAAGCACGACGGCATCAGCTTCATCCTGTTCGACATGACGTCCAAGGGCGTGACGACCAAGCCGATCCTTCTGATCTCCGGCTATTCGCCGTTCTGCGAGACCTTCTTCGACGGCGTCCGCGTGCCGAAGTCGCATGTGGTTGGCACCGTCAACCGTGGCTGGGACGTCGCAAAATATCTGCTCCAGCACGAGCGTGCGATGATCTCGGGCATGGGCGAGCGCGGTGTCGGCCGTCCGCTCGGCCAGATCGCGGCCGACTCGGTCGGTACCGATCCGCAAGGCAAGCTCGATGATTCCATGCTGCGTGGCCGGATCGCGAGCTTCGACGTCGACGAAGCCGCGCTTGCGGCCTGCGCCGAGCGCGCCGTCGATCTCGCCAAGGCCGGACAAGCGCATCCGGCGTTCTCGTCGGCGATGAAATATTACGGCACCGAGCTCAACAAGCGCCGCTACGAGATTTTGATGTCGGCCGGCGGCGTCGATGCGCTGGAATGGGAGAGCGAGCGTTCGCGCCAAGGCGCCCGCCCGCGCGCCTGGCTGCGGACCAAGGCCAACTCGATCGAGGGCGGCACCACCGAGGTCATGCTCGGCATCGTCGCCAAGCGCATCCTGGATTTGCCGGGGGCTTGAGGCGCAGTCCTCATCCTGAGGAGCGGCCGCAAGGCCGCGTTTCGAAGGATGGCCTCGTGGTTCGAGACGGCGCTAACGCGCCTCATCACCATGAGGGTCACCACTGAATTCAATCGAACAGAACCTTGTTGGAGCCCACATGGCCCTCGTCCTCACCGAAGAACAATCGATGCTCCGCGATAGCGCGCGCGGGCTGATCAGCGACAAGGCGCCGGTGTCGCACCTGCGATCTTTGCGCGATAGCAAAGATCCCACCGGCTTCTCGAAGGAGCTGTGGCACTCCTTCGCCGAGATGGGCTTTGCCGGCCTGCTGGTGCCGGAAGAGTTCGGCGGTAGCGGTCTCGGTTTCATGGAAGCCGGGATCGTGATGGAGGAGATCGGCCGCACCTTGATGCCGTCGCCCTTCCTCGCCACCAGCGTGGTCGCTGCCTCGGCGCTGAACCGTGGCGGCAATGTCGCGCAGAAATCGGAGTACCTGCCAAAAATTTCCAACGGCTCGCTGCTCGCGACGCTTGCGATCGATGAGGGCGTAAAGCATCGCCCGCTGCAGACGAATCTGCAGGCCGTGCGCGCCGGCAACGGTTTCAAGCTCTCGGGTGCCAAGGCGCTCGTCGTGGACGGCCACGTCGCCGATCTCTTCATCGTTGCCGCGCGCACCGCCGGCTCCGCCGGCGAGCGCGACGGCCTGACGCTGTTCCTGGTCAACCCCAGGGCCAAGGGCGTCGCGGTCGAGCGCACCATCATGGTCGACGCGCACAACGCGGCGCGCATCGAGCTCGCCAATGTCGAGGTCAATGCCGATAGTGTGCTCGGCGAGGTCGATCAGGGTGCCGTCTTGCTCGACGGCGTGCTCGATATCGGCCGCGGCGCTGTGGCTTCCGAAATGGTGGGCCTGAGCGAGGAAGTCTTCAATCGCACCGTCGAGTATCTCAAGAACAGAAAGCAGTTCGGCAAGCTGATCGGCGAATTCCAGGCGCTGCAGCACCGCGCCGCCGAGCTCTATGTCGACATCGAGATCACCCGCGCCGCCACGATGAAGGCGCTGCAGGCGTTGGATGCTGATATCGCCAAGGCCGCCTCAGCCGTCGCCGTGGCAAAGGCGCGCGCCGGCACCACCGCCACCCGCGCGGTGCAGGAAGGCGTGCAGATGCATGGCGGCATGGGCATGACCGACCAGTTCGACATCGGCTTCTTCATGAAGCGCGCACGCGTGTGCGAGGAGCTGTTCGGCGATGCGAACTACCACACCGAGCAGCTGGCGAAGGCGCGGGGGTATTGAGCTCGTAGCCCGGATGGAGCGCAGCGAAATCCGGGAAAGTCCTTCTGTGACGTGAAGGCCCCGGATTGCACTGCGCTCCATCCGGGCTACGGCAGATGAGAGGGCGGTAAGTGCCCGTCCCGAACTCGTCATTGCGAGGAGCTCTTGCGACGAAGCAATCCAGAATCTTTCCTCGGAGGCAGTCTGGATTGCTTCGCTTCGCTCGCAATGACGCGGCTAGAGCCGTCGCCCTTACCTCACCGGCGGTGCATACTGCACGCCACCCGCGTTCCACAGCTGGTTCATGCCGCGCGGAATCTTCAGCTGCGACTTGTCGCCGATATTGCGCTCGTACATCTCGCCGTAATTGCCGACGCGGCGGATGATGCGCACGGCCCAGTCCTTGGTCAGGCCGAGCTGCTCGCCATAATTACCCTCGGTGCCGACCAGCCGCATCACTTCCGGCTTCTTCGACTTCAGGGCGTCGTCGATGTTCTCCGAGGTGACGCCGAGCTCTTCGGCGTTGATCATGGCGTAGAGCGTCCATTTCACGATCATCATCCAGTCGTCGTCGCGCTGGCGCACGACGGGGGCGAGCGGCTCCTTGGAGATCATGTCGGGCAGGATCATGTGGTCGCCGGGCTTGGACATGTTCAACCGCAGCGCATAGAGCTGCGAGACGTCGGCGGTGAGCGTGTCGCATTTGCCGGTGTCGTAGGCCTTCACCACGTCTTCCAGCTTGTCGAACTTCACCAGCTCATACTTCATGTTGTTGGCACGGAAGTAGTCGGCGAGGTTGAGCAGCGTGGTGGTGCCTGATTGCACGCAGACCTTGCTGTCGGCGAGGTCCAGCGACGTCTCCTTGTTGCGGGAGCGCGGCACCATAAAGCCTTCGCCGTCGTAATAGGCGACGGCCGGGAAGTAGAGATCGTAGTCGAGCTCACGCGACATGCTCCAGGTCGAGTTGCGCGAGAGGATGTCGACCTTGCGGCTCTGCAATTCCTTGAAGCGCTCGCTGGCGTCGAGCGGCACGAAGCGCGCCTTGCTCGGGTCGTCGAAGATCGCGGCCGCCACTGCGCGGCAGAAATCGACGTCGAAACCGGTCCAGTTGCCCTTGTCGTCGGGGATCGAGAAGCCCGGCAGGCCCTTGTTGACGCCGCACAGCACTTCGCCGCGGCGCACCGTGCGCTTCAGCGTGCGGGTGTCGTAGAATTCGTAGGTGATGGCGAAGGCGGCGACCAGCACGGCGACCGCGAGCCCGATCAGCAGGCCGCCTCGAAATGTGCGCATCATGTTGCTCTCTCGAATCAATCGGGAAAAGGAATTCTGGAAGAGGCGGGATATTTAGAGTTCAGGCTTCTGCCGGATGACCACTTTGGTTCCGACCGGGACGCGATCGTAGAGATCGGCGACGTCATTGTTGACGAGACGGAAGCAGCCCGAGGACACCTTGGTGCCGATCGTATCGGGACGGTTGGTGCCATGGATGCGGTAGACGGTGGTGCCGAGATACATGGCGCGGGCGCCGAGTGGATTGCCGGGGCCGCCGGCCATGAAGCGCGGAAGATAGGGCTGGCGCTGGATCATCTCCGGCGGCGGCGTCCAATCCGGCCACTCCTTCTTGTTGGTGATGTTCACCAGCCCCTGCCACTGAAAACCGTCGCGGCCGACGCCGATGCCGTAGCGGATCGCGCGTCCACCGGGCTGCACCAGATAGAGGTGGCGCTCGGTGGTCGAGATAATGATGGTGCCCGGCGCTTCGGTCGTACGGTAGTAGACGACCTGCTTCTGCCATTCCGGATCGAGCTCATAGCTGTCATCGGCGATCAGGCCCGGCTCGTCGCCGCGGTCCGGCTGCTGGGCGAAGGCCTGCGGCGCGGACAGGATCAGGCCGATCGCAGCCACAAACGCCCCGGTCAGGCGACGAAAATCCGTCATTTCAAGCTCTCCCAGCTGCCCCAGCGCAAATCGTCAGGAACCATCTGAACTCAGGGGCAGCTTCGTGGCAAGTTCAAGGCGCGCCCGTCTGGTATGTCACGAGAATGCTTTGGTTTTTTGACGAAGCCCGGCAATCCATGAACGGGGGATGGCGCGAAAAGCACAGATTGCTACCGCGAAGGTGGTGCGCTCCCTCCCCCGCTTGCGGGGGAGGGTCGGGGAGAGGGTGCTTCCGCAATGGGACACTCCCGATGCGGAGAGAGCCCTCACCCGGCGCTACGCCAGAGCCAAGGCCTCGGCCTTGGCGTCTCTTAAAAGCACGGCCGCCGAAGGCGGCCCATACCTCTCCCGCAAGCGGGAGAGGCTCAGACTGAACGCGCGGTGAGGTCAACTTCGCCAACAGGTCATATCTGACTGGCCTCCGCCCCAATCCCAAGCCGCCGGACGATCTCGGCGCCCACGGCGCGGGCCTCGTTGCGCGAGCCGATTCGGGGGCTGCGAAACCTCCGCCCCGACTGCAATCGGATCGCCACGATGCAGTGCTCGTCCTCGGACCGGCCGCGGCGTTCGATCGTGATCGCTTTCACGTTCTGCCCTTCGATATGGTCGGCCCGCATCTCGCCATTGCCCCGCAGGCGTTCGACGCGGATATCGCCCTCGCGGATGATCCAGAAGGCGCCGGTGACGAGATTGGCAAATCTGTAGACCGCGAGCGCGGCGACCACGCCAAGCGGCAGCAGCATGATGTCGATCCAATTGGGCGGCAAACCGCGCCAGAGCCTGTAGGCGTAAGGCGCGACGCTCAGTGCAACCGCGATCAAGGCCGCGATCCGGATGTCTCTCTGCGAAAACGGTTCGACGGGGTCGCCAAGACGCATCTCGGGGTTGCTGGCATCGAGCGGATTGACGGGGGCTTCGACGTCGGGAACGTCGAATTGCGCGGCGATCCGCGCCACGGTGTCGCGCACATGCGTGACGTCGGAGAGAGGCGGGGAGGTCAGGCGCTCGCCCGAGGCCAGCGTGAAGGCCAGCTGGAAGCGGGCTTTTGCGGTTTTGCTGCCGGGAACCTGAAGTCCTGTGATGTCGTCTTTCGTGACGATCCTGGTCTGCAGCTTCCCGAACGGACGTTGCCGTCCGATCAGGATTTCATCCGGCGTGATGATCCACACCACCGCCGGCGCCAGCATGATGACGCCGACGAAGGCCGCGCCCGCCAGTAGCGCGACCACGGAGATGATCACTTCGATGATGTCGTGCGTGAACAGGCCGGGCGTGAAACACAGCGCAACGGCCGCCGCAGGGCCGGCCACGACCAGCCGCTGCGCGATCGAGGAGCCTTCGCGAAGGCGGATGTCGTTGCTGGTGGTCGCGTCGTCCATTGCAGCGGCTGATTTGCGTCGCGGCGAACCTCCACGGAGGGGGCCGTGGAGTCAAGCAACAACGCAAAGCCGCAGCAGGCGGCATCAGCTGCTGGCGTTCAGCAGCCTGGCCACCGTGCGGTCGATCTCGTCATAACGGCCTTCGCCTTCGTGCTGGAACACGATCTTGCCGCTCTGGTCGATGATGTACTGCGCTGGCCAATATTGGTTGCGGTAGGCGTTCCAGGTTTGGGAATCATTGTCCTGCGCAACGGGATAGGTGATGCCGTGGCGCTTCAGTGCGGCCTGCACGTTGGACGCCGAGCGCTCGAACGGGAATTCCGGCGTGTGCACGCCGACTACGACGAGGCCTTTATCCTTGTACTTGGCGTAGAGATCGGTGACGTGCGGCAGTGTGTTGACGCAGTTGACGCAGCCATAGGTCCAGAAGTCGACCAGCACGACCTTGCCGCGGAGGTCGGCGATGTTCAGCGGCTTCGAGTTGAACCAGTTGCTGATGCCGGCGAAGTCGGGCGCGGTCGTCGTTTGGCTTGCGGCAGCGACCTTGACCAGCGCGGCGGGCGTGGCCTCGTCGCAGAAGCCGGGGATGACGGCGCCGGTGACGGCGAAGCCGATCAGTGCGGCGGAGACGGCGAGCAGTTTGAAGGTCATGGACTTGTTCTCCGTTGAGAGGTGAAGCGATCACAGGCCGATCTGGCCGGTGGGGTAGAAGCCGGTGAGCCACGCCACGATCAGCGTGTCGTATTGGAAGTAGGCGGCGAGCGCGAAGGCGATCACGACCACGCCAAAGCCCTGCTGCAGCCGCGGCGAGATCCGCGCGAGACTGCGCACGCGTGTGGTCGCGGCCTGTCCGCCATAGGCGATCGCCAGCATCGGGATCGCAGCACCGATCGCGTAGGCGACCAGCAGCGTGCTGGCCCAGGGCAGACTCTTCGAGGTCGCGACCAGCGTCAGGATCGAGCCGAGCACCGGGCCGGCGCAGGGCGTCCAGACCAGGCCCAGCGTCGTCCCGAGCACGAGACCGCCGAGCGCGCTCTCGCGCTGCATGCCGCCCGCATTGCCGAGATTGAGCCAGCCATTGAGCCGGATCGACAGCCATTCGAACGGCGCCGGCCACAGCATCAACAGGCCGAAGCCGATCAGCAGGATCGACGCCGCCTCGCGCAGCACATTCGGATCGAAATCGAACAACCGCGTCAGCGCGCCGAGCAGCAGCGCGACCGCGGAGAAGGACACGACGAAGCCGAGCGCGATCATCGCGGGGCGAAGATGCGAGGTGCGTCCGATCGAGGCGCCGAGCAGGATCGGCAACATCGGCAGCGTGCAGGGGGCCGCGATGGTGAGGATGCCGGCGAGGACAGCGAAGAGGAGTTCGAGCATGGGGCACTCGTGATGGGGGTCACGAGGGCAGTTCGGGATGGGGGCGGGGATCGTTACGCGGTGTCACGCGCTCGTGACGGGGGAGACGCTTACCCAGCCCCAAATACAAAACGACCCGGAGGGGGGCATCCCGTCCGGGTCGTTGGAGGTCTTGGGAGGTTTAACGAAACCGTATGCGATCTTTATAGGGCCGAAGTTTTTCCGCCTGATGTTGTGGTTTGTTTCATTTGTTTCGTCGGTGGTAACGCTTTCGTGTCCCGGGATGGGGCCGGTGAGCCGGTCCTATCACATTGAAATCCCTGATCTTAGGCGGCGAAGCGGTCGACGCCGCAATTCTTAAGCAGATCGGCGAGCTGCTTGCGGGCGTAGAACATCCGGGTCTTCACCGTGCTCTGGGGGATACCGATGATCTGCCCGACCTCCTCCACCGACTTCTCATGGTAGTAGACGAGGGTAATGATCTCGCGATGCGCGGGTGACAGTTTTTGCACGCAGGCGCGCAGGATGGCGCTGGTGTCGCTGCGGTCGAGCGAGGTCTCGGGCGTGTCGCAACTGTCCGGGATCTGGCGCACATCTTCCTGGTCGATATCCTCGAACCGGCGCTGGCGCATTGCGGTCAGCGCCTTGAAGCGGGCGATCGAGAGCAGCCAGGTCGAGACCTGCGAGCGGCCCTGGAACTGGCCGGCGGTCCGCCACACGTCCAGGAACACCTGGCTGACCAGGTCTTCGGCCGTGGTCGCATCACGCACGATGCGGAGAATGAAGCGGTAAACCCGCACGTTGTGACGGCAATAAAGGATGTGCATGGACGTCCGGTTGCCGTCGGCAATGCTCTCCAGGAGCATGTCGTCCGAGGTCGCCTGAGCGGCAATGATGCTCTGGCTGGCTTGGGCGTTGATGGCGATGACGTTCGGCATTGACTTAGCTCCCCGGTGCGCCGCAACCGAGCGGCGTTTCCTTGGACCAAAGTGTTAATGAGCCAACGTTTCGGGACGTCTGCACGAAAAGGGGAAAATGGTTTCGTGCGCCACCAAATTGTTTCGTCGGACAAGCCGCGACGAAACATTCGGACCAAAAAAGCGTGGAATTTCAATGTGTGGAAAATACGGTATCGGCGATTTGGACTAGGCGGAACGAATTTCCGGGTCTTGCGTTCGCCGCGCGCCACACACATCGGTGCCGTGGGCAAAGGCGCACTTCGCGCCGTGCCCACGATCTTTCTGCAGATGCTGTGAGAATGGTGGGCACGCTTCGCCGTTGCCCACCCTACGGCACCTGGTGACGCGTCTACGCCTTCTCGCCCGCGGGCGAGAACAGATAGCCGCCGCCGCGGATGGTGCGGATCACGGCGGGCTTGGTCGGGTCGGGCTCGATCTTGCGGCGGATGCGCATGATGCGGAGATCGACGGCGCGGTCGAAGGCTTCGGCGTCGCGCGCATTGGCCAGCTCCAGCAGGCGCTCGCGCGACAGCACGCGCTTCGGATTGGCCGCAAACACCTTGAGCAGTCCGAATTCGGACGCGGTCAAAGGATGCTCGTTGCCCTCGTCGTCGCGCAGGGCCTGGGCCTCGAGGTCGAGCCATTTGGTGCCGAAGCGCACCAATTGATCCTTGTCCGATTTCGCGGGCGCCGTCTCAGCGCTGGCGGCTTTCGCCGGCGCGCTCCGCCGCAGCACCGAGCGAATGCGCGCCATCAATTCACGCAGCTCACAGGGTTTTGCGACGTAATCGTCGGCGCCGAGCTCGAGGCCGACGACGCGGTCGATCGGGCTCGCGGTCGCCGTAAGCATGATGACGGGAACGTTGATGCGGCTCTTGAGGTCGCGGATGATCGAGAGGCCGTCTTCCTCGGGCATGTTGAGGTCGAGCACGACGAGGTCGGGCATGCTGCCGTCGATCGCGGTGCGCAAGCTCTTTCCGCCATCGCACAGCGTCACGGTGAAGCCGTGCATCTTGAGGTAATCGCCGACCATCTCCCGGGCCGGGGCCTCGTCGTCGACGATCATGATGTGCTGGCTTTGTGTCATGTCACTCAGATCTCGGCACTCAAGGTTACGATAGTTCGGTCGCGGGCAGGGTGATGGTGAAGGTCGAGCCCTTGCCCGGGCCGTCGCTCTCGGCGGTTACCTCGCCGCCATGCATGTCGATAATACGCTTGACGATGGACAACCCAAGCCCCGTCGAGCTCTCACCTGCTGTCGGTTTTGCGGATAGCCGCTGGAACCGGCCGAACAGGCGGCCGAGATCCTCCGGTGACAGGCCGGCGCCCTCGTCGCTGACGCGGATGACGGTGTCATTGCCCTCATGGGTGACCGCGACGGTGATCTTGCCGGCGATCGGCGAGTATTTGATGGCGTTGCTGATCAGATTGTCGATCGCTTCGCGGATACGGTCGGTGTCGCACATGGTGACGAAATTGGGCGGCGCCGTGACGCTGATCGCCTGCTGCTTGTTGACCGCGAGCGGCTGGTTGGCGTCCGCGACCTCCTTCACCAGGGCTGCGACATCGACCGGCTCGCGGCGGATGGTGATGTCGAAGGCGTCAGCCATCGCGTCCGAGATCAGATGGTCGACCATCGTGGTCAGGCGCTTGGTGGCGTCGCGGATGTGATCGACCTGGGCGACCACGCCGCTCGCCGACGCGCCGGTCGAGATCAGCTCCTTCAGCATCTCGGTGCGGCCGAGGATGACGCCGAGCGGGTTCTTCAGATCGTGTGCGACGGTGCCCAGGATCTCGTTCTTGAAGCCGTTGGCGCGCTGCAGCCGCAGCCATTGTGCCGACAGCCGCCGATTGGCCTGCATCAGCGCGCGGGTGCGCTGGGCGACGCGGTCTTCCAGCTGGGTGTTGGCGTCCTGGAGCTGCTGGTAGAGGATGACGTTGTCGAACGCGATCGAGAGCCGGCTGGAGAAGATCTCGACCAGCGAGCGGTCGGTTTCCGACAGATCGCGCTCGGACTGCAGCAGCACCACGACCTCGCGGCCGGAGCCGGTGCGCAGATAGATCACGCTGCGATGGTCGGCGAATTCGTTCTTGCGGCGCTGGAAGGCGGCTTCGACCATCTCGCGCAGATCGGGGTCGAGCGCCTTCGACGAGGTGGTGCCGATGAAGCGGCTGTAGCAGCCGCTGCCCGCGAGCACCGAGAGCTCGGGATCGACGCCGCCATTGTCGCGCAGAACCAGTATGCCGGCGCAGTCGACATTGAGCAGCGAGGCGAGCTGGGTCAGCACGCCCTCGGCGAGTCGCTGCATCGACTTGAAGTCGTACAGCGTCGAGGCGGCATCGATGATGATCTCGAGCCCGCGCCGCGTCTGCACCATGCGCTCGAGCTGCTGGTAGGAGCGCAGCGCCGCGGTCAGCGAGGTGAACAGCTTGTCGGCGGTGAGCTCGGTCTTGGCCTTGTAGTCGTTGATGTCGTACTGCACGATCACGCGCCGCTCCGGCGCCTGGCCGGGCTGTCCGGTGCGCAGGATGATACGCACGGTCTCGTTCTTGAGCTCGTTGCGGATGTATTCGACGAGCTCCAGGCCGGCGACGTCGGTCTCCATGATGACGTCGAGCAGCACCGCGGCGATGTCGTTGTGCGCCGCCATCAGCTTGCGACCTTCGGCCGCGGAATGGGCGGAGAGGATTTCCAGCCCCTGGCCGTTCAGGTTGTAATCGGACAGCGCAAAGCGGGTGCCGTCATGCACGGCCGGATCGTCGTCGATGACGGCGATCTTCCATTTCCGGGCGTCCATATCCTCCGACGCGGTACCGGTGTCGTCGATCAGGTGGAGGACATCGTCCTGTTCGGCCATTGCGAAGTCCCGTCACTTTCTGTGCTTTGCGCGCCGCCCTTGGCGATCCGCGGCATGATAATCCGAAAAGTAGTGCCTTGTCCCAGCTTGGATTCCAGCATCATCCGCCCCCCGAGCTGCTGGGTGACGAGGTTATAGACGATATGAAGCCCGAGTCCCGTGCCACCTTCATTGCGCCGGGTGGTAAAGAATGGGTCAAAGGCCTGGCGCTGCACGTCGGGGGTCATGCCGGCCCCGTCATCGGCGAAGATGATCTCGATATCGTCGGTGCCGCGCGGCCGCGCCGAGATCGTGATGGTGCCGGCGCGGCGGTCGGCGAAGGCGTGGTTGGCGGCGTTGAGGAACAGATTGGTCAGGATCTGGCCATAAGAGCCGGGATAGCCATCCAGCAGCAGCCCCTCGGGCACGTCGACCTTGAGCGTGATCGGCGAGCGCTTCAGCACGGGCTTAAGGCTCGCGATGATCTGGTCGGTCGCTTCGCTCAATGAGAATTGCCGGCGCTCGGCATGGGAGCGGTCGACCGCGACCTGCTTGAACGACTGGATCAGCTCGCCGGCGCGGGTGAGGTTGGCGACCAGCTGCTGCGAGGCATCGCGCGAGGACTGCACGAACTCTTCCAGCTGCGAGCGGCGCAGGCCGCCGTCGCCCCTGAGCTGGGCCTCGAAGATCTCGCTGCGTCGGGCAAAACTCGAGGCAACCGTCAGGCTGATGCCGATGGGGTTGTTGACCTCATGCGCGACGCCGGCGACGAGGCCGCCGAGCGCTGCGAGCCGCTCGGCGTCGATCAGATTCTGCTGCGCGGTGTTGAGCTCGAGCAGCGCGCTCTCGGCTTTTTCCTTCGAGGCCCGCAGCTCGTCCTCGGTCTCGCGCTTGGCGATCGCGTTCTCGCGGAACACCTCCACCGCGCGCGCCATGGCCCCGACCTCGTCGCGGGCCTTGGTGCCCTGCACCTCGCGGCCGAGATCGCCGAGCGTGATCGCGCGCATCGCCGCCATGATCTGCTGCAGCGGCAGCCGGATCGACAGCGCGATCAGCACGCCTGCGGTGAGGATGATGCCGAGGAAGATCACCGCGATCGACAGCACCCGCCGTGAAATGTCGGCCAGCGTGCGGTCGAACGTCTCCTGCGCCTTCTGCTCGCGCTGGCGCATCTTGGTCGAGAGATCGTCGATGGCGCCGATCGCCTCGGCCTGGCTGGCGTCGATGGTGTTGCGCAGCAGTTCGGTGCGGTTGGTGAGCTGCTCGGACAGTTTTGCAAAGCCCTCGCGCAGCGCCATGGTGCGGGCGGCGAGCTTTTGCAGCGCCATGCGCTGCAGATCGTTGTCGGCGAGATCGATCATGACCGGAATGGTCTTCTCGATCGTCTCGGTGTTGCGGCGCGCATCGTCGGCGGCGCCCGGCGACAGCGACAGATAGTAGGAGTTGGCCGCGACCAGCATCGCGGTGAAAGCCTCGCGCGACTTGCCGAGCGAGGGCCAGATCAGCGCGTCGCGATGGCCGGTGGCGCCCTCGATGATGGAGTAGAGGCCCGCCATGTCCTTGGCCGGGCCCTGCACCTGCTCTTCATAGGTCCTGGCGATGGTCGCCTGCACGCTGCGCAGCTCGCCAAAGCCGTTGAGGAAGCGGTCCGTGGTGCGCTCCAGCTCCTCGACCGAGCCCGACAGCATCGGGTCCTTGGCGGCACGGTCGGTCAGCGTGCCGAGCACGGCCTCGCGCAGCAGCAGGATCTCGGCGAACAGGTCCGGGCTCGGCTGGTTGATGTAGCGGTGGATCAGGTTCTGCAGGCGTCCGGTCTCGCTTTCGAGCAGCGCCAGGATGCGGTCGGATTCGCGCACCTGGCGGACGTCGTCCCAGGCCGAGCCCAGCACCTGCGCGCCGTTCCAGATCATCGCCACCAGCACGATCACGACGGCGGAGTTCAGCGCCGCGATCGACAGGATGCGCCAGCGGATCGGCACCGCCCGCAGCACGCCGACGAGGCGCGCGCGCGTCCGCCCGATCGGGCCGGGCGGCCGCTCTGCGAGCTCGCTGTGTCCGGGCGCGGCCAGTCGTGTCACTCCACCTTGCGAATGCGTTCGATCAGCGCGGCCGCGGCGGGGTCCTTCGCGGCCTTGGCGTAGATCGGCGCCATCGCGTCCTCGAACGGCTTGCGGTCGATGTCCTTGATCACCGTGATGCCGGCGGCTTCCGCCTTGCGCTGCGACTGCTCCTCGAGGTCGCGCCACTTCTCGCGCATGAACTGGCTGGAGCGCAGCGCGGCCTCACGGAAAATCTGCTGGTCGTCGGCCGACAGGCTCTTCCAGGCCTTGAGCGAGATCACCAGCACCTCCGGGCTCATGGTGTGCTCGGTCAGGGAGTAGTAGCCGGCATGTTTGTAATGGTCGGTGGTCACGAAGGATGGCCAGTTGTTTTCGGCGCCGTCGATCAGACGGGTCGCGAGCCCCGTGAGCACCTGCCCATAGGGCAATTCGACCGGCTCGGCGCCGAGCGAGCGGATCATCTCGCTCATCAACTCCGATTGCTGCACCCGGATCCGCAATCCCTTGAGATCGGCGATGCTCTTCACCGGGCGGACCGCATTGTAGATCGAGCGCGCCCCGGAATCGTAGAAGGCGAGCCCGACGAAGCCGTAGGGCTCGAAGCTTCCCAAAATCTCGTTGCCGATCGGCCCGTCCAGCACCTTCTGCATGTGCTCGATGGACCGAAACAGGAACGGCATGGCGAGCACGTTCATCGCCGGAACGAAATTGCCGATCGGGGCCACATTGGTCCGGTTGAGGTCGATCGCGCCGGCGCGGGTCTGCTCGATCGTCTCCTTCTCCTCGCCGAGCTGGCGGGAGTGAAACACCTTGATCTCGTGCCGGCCGCCGGTGCGCTCGGCGATCAGCGCGCCCATGTAGCGCAGCGCCTGGACGGTCGGGTAGTCCTCGGTCTGGGTGTCGGCGGCGCGGAATTCACGCGCAGCAGCGCCCGTCGCGTAGATGGCGAGCAAAAGCGCGACGAAGATCACCCCGGTCCGTGAGAGTTCGGCACGGTTCAGCACTGGCACACTCAACCCCTCGGAGATGGAGTCTATGGCGGGACCAAAAGGTTCAATGCAATCTAGCAGATGGTAAAGGGAAGGCCATCCCGGGTCGGGTCCCCGGGCGATTGTGCGGCGCGGCCCGTCTTTATTCCCGGTTGAAACCGCTTGTGTCGCGCCTTAAGCAGGGTCCGGTCGCCTTTTGCCGCTTGATCCGGGAAGAGCCATCGTGAGTTCAGCATTGCGCCTTTTGCAGGTCGCCGCCGCCACCTTGGCCCTCGCCTTGAGCTGCGAGGCGCGCGCCGCCACCGACATCGCGTGGTGGCACGCCATGTCGGGCGAGCTCGGCAAGCAGCTCGAAAAGCTCGCCTCCGACTTCAACACCTCGCAGTCCGATTACCGGATCGTGCCGAGCTACAAGGGCAGCTACACTGAGACGGTGACCGCTGCGATCTTCGCCTTCCGCTCCCGCAGCCAGCCCGCGATCGTCCAGGTCAACGAGGTCGCCACCGCCACCATGACCGCGGCCAAGGGCGCGATTTATCCGGTGTACAGCATGATGCGCGACATGGGCGAGCCGTTCTCGCTCAACGACTATCTTCCAGCGGTCTCCGGCTATTACACCGATGCGAGCGGCAATCTGCTGTCGTTCCCGTTCAACTCGTCGACGCCGATCCTCTATTACAACAAGACCATGTTCCGCGACGCCGGCCTCGATCCCGAGACGCCGCCGAAGACGTGGCCGGAGCTTGGCGTCATTGCAAAGCGGCTGCGTGACCGCGGCGCCGTCTGCGGCTTCACCACGTCCTGGCCGTCCTGGATCCATGTCGAGAATCTTTCGGCGTTTCACAATCTGCCGCTGGCCACGCGCGCGAATGGCTTTGCCGGCCTCGATGCGGAATTGACCATCAACAATCCGGTCGTGGTCAAGCACATCGCCCAGCTCGCCGAATGGCAGAAGACAAAACTGTTCGACTATAGCGGCCGCGGGCAGTCGGCCGAGCCGCGCTTCCAGAACGGCGAATGCGGCATCTTCATCGGCTCCTCGGCGACGCGCGCCGACATCAAGGCGAATTCGAAGTTCGAGATCGGCTACGGCATGATGCCGTATTGGCCCGACGTGAAAGGTGCGCCGCAGAACTCGATCATCGGCGGCGCCACGCTGTGGGTGCTGCGCGACCGTCCGCGCGAGGAATACAAGGGCGTGGCGCGGTTCTTCGCCTATCTGTCGCAGCCGGGCGTGCAGGCCGCCTGGCATCAGAACACCGGCTATTTGCCGATCACCCGCGCCTCCTTCGAGCTGACGCGCGCGCAAGGATTTTACGAGCGCAATCCGGGCTCGGCGATCTCGTTCGAGGAAATCACGCTGCATCCGCCGACCGAGAACTCGAAAGGCATAAGGCTCGGCTCCTTCAACCTGATCCGCGGCACGATCGAGGAGGAGCTCGAGCAGGCTTTTGCGGGCCAGAAGAGCGCGCAAGCCGCCCTCGATGCCGCAGTCGAGCGCGGCAACAAGCTCCTGCGCCAGTTCGAGCGCGCCAGCCCGGATCGGTAGCAGCAGCCAGAGCGCGTGCCTCGTCCTTCGAGACGACCGCTCCGCGGTCTCCTCAGGATGAGGCTAAGCGGCATGGGTGCCCGCCGAACTTGCTGCCGCGCACTCCGCCCTCATCCTGAGGAGCCCGCGAAGCGGGCGTCTCGAAGGATGGCCGCAGGGAATCCTGCTTTCGAAATGCATTTGCTCTTCCCGTAGCGGCAGGGCATTTCTCTTCCGATGACAATCAAGTTGGTTGCGATGTCGATGACACTGCCTCACTTCGCCGACGCGAAAACCTTTCGCGCCTGGCGCTCCGATCCGCCGCAATGGCTGCCGATCGCCCTCGACATCGCCCGCAGCCACGGCATCGACGTCAGCGCGCCGCATGTGTTTTCGACCGGCACCAATCTCGTGGTCGGGCTCGGCGAAAAACTGATCCTGAAAATTTTCCCGCCGCTGCTGCGCGCTCAATTCGTCTCCGAGCGCGGCTCGCTGATGCAGCTTGCGGGCCGGCTTCATCTGCCGATCCCCGAGATCGTCGCGGAGGGCGAGCGCGATGGCTGGCCTTATCTCGTCATCGCGCGCCTCGCCGGCATGCTCGGCTCGGAAGTGTGGCCATCATTGCCGGAAGCGCAGAAGGAGCGCGTGCTGCGCCAGATTGGCGAGACGATTGCCGCCGTGCAGCGCGTGCCGCTCGGCCTGCTCGCAGAGATCGAGCCGCGCTGGGATGCGTTCATGCGCACACAGATGCTGGGCTGTCGTAACAGGCACACGCGTCTCGGCCTCGCGCCAAAATTCCTTGAAGGCCTCGACGGTCTCCTGCGCGATGCGGCAACCCTGATTCCGATGGACGCGCCGCCGGTGATCCTGATCGGCGAGTACATTCCGGAGAACTTTTTGCTCGCTTGCCACGACGGCGACTGGTCGCTCGCCGGCCTGTTCGATTTCGGCGACGTCCGGGCGGGCTGGCGCGATTACGATCTGCTCGGCCCCAGCGCCTTCATGTCGGCGGGCCGGCCGGGGAGGGTGCGCAGCCTGCTCGAAGGTTTTGGCTACGAAAAGCCGGACTACGCGCTGAAGCGGCGCCTGATGGCGCTGCTGCTGCTGCACCAGGCCAGTGACCTCAACAGTCACATCTGCATCGAGGGCTGGCAGGACAAGGCGGATGATCTGGTCGCGCTGCAGGAGTTGGTCTGGGCGGAGTGATCGCCCCATCAGCCGTCATTGCGAGCGTAGCGAAGCAATCCAGACTGCGTCCGCGGAAAGATTCTGGATTGCTTCGCTACGCTCGCAATGACGGGTTCGAGGGCGCGCTTTCATCCTCTTGATAGCTCGCGGAGGTGATAGGGCATCGTCGCGCACATTTATTAGGCCGCAGGCCGCTTCAGTCTATTTAATAAGCAAATGCTCTGCTTTGTATGCAATGCATAAGAGCTGAGCGTTGGCGCTCCGTCACTGATTTCTAGGATTTAGATGCGATATCAATTGCATAAGCCGAAGCTAACCTCTCGTTAAGCCTTGGCACGAACCTTGCGAATCCAGTTCCAACCAAAAACTTTTGAGTTGGAGCATCCTCATGAAGCGCCGCGATTTCCTCAAGTCCGTTTCCGGATTGGCCGCCGGCGCGACGCTTCCGGCGATGCCACAGGTGGTTTCCTCGGCCTATGCCGACGCGCGCTCGGAGACGCTGCTGATCGTCTCGGAAGGCGGCCCGAACAATCTCGACATCCACGGCGTCGGCACCAACGTGCCCGGCTATGAAGTGTCCTGGAATTGCTACGACCGGCTGATCAGCCACGAGATGAAGGTCGGTCCCGGCGGCGTGCCCTATTACGACCGCGACAAGTTCAAGCCCGAGCTCGCCGAGGAGTTCAAGATCGACGACATGTCGGTCACCTTCAAGCTGCGCAAGAACGCCAAATTCCACGACGGCACGCCCGTCACCGCCAAGGACGTGAAGTGGTCGCTCGATCGCGCCGTCAGCGTCGGCGGCTTCCCGACCTTCCAGATGAGCGCGGGCTCGCTGACCAAGCCGGAGCAGTTCGTCGTCATCGACGACCATACGGTGCGCGTCGACTTCCTGAAGAAGGACAGGCTGACGGTCCCCGATCTCGCCGTCATCGTGCCCTGCATCGTCAACTCCGAGCTCGTGAAGAAGAACGCCAACGAGAAGGATCCCTGGGGTCTCGAATTCACCAAGCAGCAGACGGCGGGCTCCGGCGCCTACAAGGTGACGAAGTGGACCGCCGGCACCGAAGTGATCATGGAGCGCAACGAGGATTGGGTCTGCGGTCCGCTGCCGAAGATCAAGCGCGTCATCTGGCGCATGGTGCCGCAGGCCGGCAACCGCCGCGCACTGCTGGAGCGCGGCGACGCCGACATCTCCTACGAACTCCCGAACAAGGATTTCCAGGAAATGAAGGCCAGCGGCAAGCTCAACGTGGTGTCGCTGCCGTTCTCCAACGGCATCCAGTATATCGGCATGAACGTCACCAAGCCGCCGTTCGATAATCCAAAAGTCCGTCAGGCGGTGGCCTACGCGCTGCCCTATCAGAAGATCATGGATGCCGTGATGTTCGGGCTGGCGAACCCGATGTTCGGCGCGGCAAAGGACAAGCCGACCGAAGTCGCCTGGCCGCAGCCGCACAAATACAACACCGACATCGAGAAGGCGAAGACGCTGATGGCGGAAGCGGGCCTCGCGGGCGGCTTCGAGACCACGATCTCGTTCGATCTCAACTTCGCCGGTGTCAACGAGCCGCTCTGCGTGCTGGTGCAGGAGAGCTTGGCGCAGATCGGCATCAAGACCACCATCAACAAGGTGCCCGGCGCCAACTGGCGCACCGAGTTAAACAAGAAGGAGATGCCGCTCTTCACCAACGTGTTTTCGGGCTGGCTCGATTACCCCGAATACTTCTTCTACTGGTGCTATCACGGCAACAATTCCGTCTTCAACACCATGAGCTACAAGTCGGCGGAGATGGACAAGCTCATCGACGGCGCGCGCACCGCAGCCGCCACCGGCGATATGGCGACCTACGACACCGACGTCAAAGGCTTCGTCGATCTCGCCTACACCGACATCCCGCGCATCCCGCTGTACCAGCCCTTCGTCAACGTCGCGATGCAGAAGAATATCAGCGGCTACCAATACTGGTTCCACCGCCGCCTGGACTATCGCGCGATGGCGAAGGGGTGAGGCGTCATGCTCACCATGATTGGCAAGCGCCTGATGTTCGCGATTCCCTCGCTGATCGGCGTCGTCATCGTCACATTCCTGCTGACGCGCGCGCTGCCGGGTGATCCGGCCGCGTATTTTGCGGGGCCCGCCGCGACCAAGGAAGCGGTCGAGCAGATCCGCAAAAAGCTCGGTCTCGACAAGCCGCTGATCGAGCAGTTCTTCCGCTACACCAACGATCTCGCGCATGGCGATTTCGGCAACTCGCTCACGACAGGCCAGCCGGTCGCAGCCGAAATTCGCAACCGCCTTCCGGCGTCCGCCGAGCTGACGCTGCTCGGCCTGATCGTCTCCATCGTCATCGCCATTCCGCTCGGCGTGCTGGCTGCAACAAGACCGGGATCATGGATCGATCATCTCTGCCGAATAACAACGACGGCCGGCGTCTCGCTGCCGGTGTTCTTCACCGGCCTGGTGCTGGTCTATTTCTTCTACTTCCGGCTCGGCTGGTCTCCGGCGCCGCTCGGGCGTCTCGACGTCTTCTACAGCGCGCCGCAGACCGTGACCGGCTTCTATCTGATCGACACGCTGATCGCGCGTGACTTCGAAGCGTTCCGCTCGGCGCTGAGCCAGCTCATATTGCCCGCGACGACGCTCGCGATCTTCTCGCTGGCGCCGATCGCGCGCATGACGCGCGCCTCGATGCTGGCAGTGTTGTCGTCGGAGTTCGTCCGCACCGCGCGCGCCAGCGGCCTGTCACCGGCAACCGTCATCGTCACCTATGCCTTTCGCAATGCGATGCTGCCTGTGATCACCACGCTCAGCATGGTGTTCTCGTTCCTGCTAGGGGCCAACGTGCTGATGGAAAAAGTGTTCGCCTGGCCCGGCATCGGCTCCTATGCGGTGGAAGCGCTGATCTCGTCGGACTTCGCGCCGGTGCAGGGTTTCGTGCTGACCATGGCCGTGATGTACGTGCTTTTGAATCTCGTGATCGACATTCTCTATGGCGTGATTGATCCACGCGTCAGACTTGAAGGCTAGGGGGACATAATGAGCTCCGTTGCGCCTGCTGTTGAACCGGCCGGTCCCGCGCGAACCTCGGGACTCACTGCGATCCTCGAACAGACCCGCTATGTGCTTGGCGAGAACAAGGTCACGGGCTTTTCTTTCGCCCTACTGATCGTCATTCTCCTTGCCGCGGTCTTCGGCCCATATGTTGTGCCGTACGATCCGCTCGCCTCCGACACCGCAGCGGCGTTGAAGGCACCGTCGGCGGCGCACTGGTTTGGCACTGACCAGTTGGGCCGCGACATCTTCAGCCGCGTCGTGGTGGCGACGCGGCTCGATACCTTCATCGCGGTCGCCTCCGTCGTGCTGGTGTTTTTGATGGGCGGCCTCGCCGGCATCGCGGCGGGCTATTTCGGCGGCTGGACCGATCGCATCGTCGGCCGCATAGCCGACACCATCATGGCGTTCCCGCTGTTCGTGCTGGCGATGGGCATTGTCGCAGCACTCGGCAATACCGTGCAGAACATCATCCTCGCTACCGCCATCGTCAACTTCCCGCTCTATGCCCGCGTCGCGCGCGCCGAGGCGAATGTCCGCCGCAATGCTGGCTTCGTGCAGGCGGCGCGTCTCTCCGGCAACGGCGAATTCCGCATCCTGCTGATGCACATCCTGCCGAACATCATGCCGATCATGATCGTGCAGATGTCGCTCACCATGGGCTACGCCATTTTGAATGCTGCAGGCCTGTCGTTCATCGGCCTCGGCGTCCGTCCGCCAACCGCCGAATGGGGCATCATGGTCGCCGAGGGCGCGGGCTTCATGGTGTCGGGCGAATGGTGGATCGCGCTGTTCCCCGGCCTCGCACTGATGATCGCCGTGTTCTGCTTCAACCTCCTCGGCGACGGCCTGCGCGACATCGTCGACCCCCAGCGGAGGACGTGATGGCTCATTTTCCGCGAAAATTCTCCAATGATTCCAACGCCGTTCTACTGTGCATGGGGTTGTTTTCGAGCTCTTTGAGTGACGGGAGGCATTCATGACCGCCCAGCCGTTGCTCGACGTCCAGGACCTCACGGTCGAATTCAGCACCCGCCGCGGCATCGTCAAAGCCGTGCAGCACGTCAACATCTCCGTCGCCAAGGGCGAGACGCTCGCCATCGTCGGCGAGTCCGGCTCCGGCAAGTCGGTGACATCCTACGCGGTGATGCGCATCCTCGACCGCGCCGGCAAGATCGCCGAAGGCTCGGTGATGTTTTCGGGCATCGACGTCAAGGCTGCCACCGAAGGCCAGATGCGCGATTTGCGCGGCCGCGAAGTCTCGATGATCTTCCAGAACCCGCGCGCGGCGCTGAACCCGATCCGGAAAGTCGGCGACCAGATCGAGGACGTGCTGCGCACCCATGTGCAGCAGGCCATGGTTTCGGACCACGGCGAAAAGGCGATCGAGGCGCTGGAACAGGTCAAGATCGCCCGCCCCCGCGAGCGCTATCACGCCTATCCGTTCGAGCTCTCCGGCGGCATGTGCCAGCGCGTCGTCATCGCCCTCGCGCTCGCCTGCAATCCGCAATTGCTGATCGCGGACGAGCCGACCACCGGCCTCGACGTCACCACGCAGAAGGCGGTGATGGACCTGATCGTCGAGCTGACCAAGCGCAAGGCGATGTCGACCATCCTGATCACCCACGACCTGGGTTTGGCGGCCGCCTATTGCGACCGCGTCGTGGTGATGGAAAAGGGCCGGGTGGTCGAGACCGCCAAGGCCGCCGACATCTTCGCCAACCCGCAGCACCCCTACACCAAGAAGCTGATGCGCGCGACGCCGCGGCTCGGCGTGAGCTTGCGGGATCTGTTGCCGGAGGAGGAGGGCGCTGCGGCCGCGGAGTCCGCCCCGGCCGCCGTGGCAAGTGCAGAGGGCCAAAAGCCGCTCCTGCTCATCGAAAAGCTCGTCAAGGAATATCCCCGCCAGGGCGCCACCGCCACGCTCGGAAAACTGTTCGGCCGCAAGCCGCCCGTTGAGCCGGATGTGTTCCGTGCGGTCGACGGCATCAGCTTCTCGATCGGCCACGGCGAGAGCGTTGGCCTTGTCGGCGAATCCGGCTGCGGCAAATCGACCACGTCGATGATGGTGATGCGGCTCCTGGACCAGACCTCCGGCCTGATCCAGTTCGACGGCGAGGACATCGGCGCCATCGCGCCTGCGTCCTTCGCCCGGCTGCCGCAGCGCAGCCGCATCCAGATGGTGTTCCAGGACCCGACCGACAGCCTGAACCCGCGCTTCACCGCCGCCCGCGCCATCGTCGACCCGATCATGCAGCTCGGTGACATCAAGGGGCGCGATGCGCTCCGCGCCCGCTGTGAGGAACTGGCCACCATGGTCGGCCTGCCGCACAATCTGCTGGATCGCTTCCCGCACCAGCTCTCCGGCGGCCAGAAGGCCCGCGTCGGCATCGCCCGCGCCATCGCGCTGCATCCAAAGCTCGTCATCCTGGACGAGCCGACCGCGGCGCTGGACGTCTCCGTGCAGGCGGTGGTGCTGAACCTGCTTCAGGACCTGAAAGCGCGGCTAGGTATGAGCTATCTGTTCGTCTCGCATGATTTGAATGTAGTGCGCTTGTTGTGCGATCGTGTCATTGTGATGCGGACGGGGCGGATCGTCGAGGAAGGCTCTTCCGAGAGGGTCTTGAGCGATCCGCAGGACGACTACACCAAGGAGCTGCTGACGGCGATCCCGCATCCGCCGTTGCCGGTGCACTGAGCGATTGTTTGGGAGCGTGATGGCCGAGCCGCTGGACGACTATATCGACGCCGTATCGAAAGCGCTGGCATTGCCGGTCGAGGACGCCTGGCGGCCCGCGGTGCGCGCCAATCTCGAAGTGTCGCTGCGGCTCGCCCGCCTGGTCGACGAATTCGCGCTGCCGGACGAGACCGAGCCGGCGCCGATCTTCACGGCCTGATGCTGCCATGACCACGAAGCCAGAGATGACGGCCTCGGAGATCGCGAGTGCGGTTGTGCGCGGCAAGATGTCCGCACTCGATGCCACGGAAGCGGCGCTCGCGCGTATCAAGCAGCACGACGGCGTTCTCAATTCCTTCACCGACGTCACCGCGGATCGCGCCCGCACGAAGGCACGCGCCGTCGACGCCGACATCGCTGCCGGCAAGACCGTCGGCCCGCTCGCCGGCGTGCCTTTCGCGGTGAAGAACCTGTTTGACGTCGCGGGTCTGCCGACGCGGGCCGGCTCGAAGATCAACCGCGATCTCGCACCGTCGAAGCGCGACGCGACCTTGATCGAGCGGATGGAAGCGGCCGGCGCTGTTCTCGTCGGCGCGCTCAACATGGGCGAATACGCCTACGACTTCACTGGCGAGAACATCCATGATGGTCCCTCGCGCAATCCGCATGACACGACGCGGATGGCCGGCGGCTCGTCAGGTGGCTCCGGCAGCGCCGTCGGCGGCGCGCTGGTGCCGATCGCGCTGGGATCGGACACCAACGGTTCGATCCGCGTGCCGTCGTCTTTCTGCGGCATCTTTGGTTTGAAGCCGACCTACGGCCGGCTGTCACGGGCGCGCTCTTTTCCGTTCGTCGCGAGCCTCGATCATCTCGGCCCGTTCGCGCGCTCCGTCACCGATCTCGCGCTCGCCTATGACGCGATGCAGGGCCCGGATGCCGACGATGCCGCCTGCACCACCACACGTGGCCTCGAGCCGACGCTGCCGCTACTCGCCAATCCGGTGTCGGACCTGCGCATCGCGATCGCCGGGGGCTACTTCCAGAAGAACGTGTTTCCGGAAGCCGTCGAAGCCGTCAGCCGTGTCGTCAAGGCGCTCGGCGCGACGAAGGTGGTCGATGTGCCCGAAGCCGCGCGCGCCCGCGCGGCGGCTTATGTCATCACCACCACCGAAGGCGCCTCGCTGCATCTCGATCGCCTGCGCAAGCGCCCCAACGATTTCGATCCGGCCGTGCGCGACCGGCTGATCGCGGGCGCCATGGTGCCGGCACCGCTGGTCGACCGCGCGCAAAAGTTTCGCCGCTGGTATCGCGCGCAATTCGCGGAGATCTTCAAGTCCGTCGATGTGCTGATCGCCCCGGCGACGCCCTGCACCGCGCCAAAGCTCGGCCAGGTGAATTTCAATCTCGACGGCGTCGATCTGCCGGTGCGCGCCAATATCGGCATCCACACCCAGCCGATCTCGTTCATCGGCCTGCCCGTCGTCGCAGTGCCGGTGCCGCTCGAACCGCTGCCGATCGGCGTGCAGATCATTGCTGCACCCTGGCGCGAGGACATCGCGTTGCGCGTCGCGCACGCATTGGAGAAGATGGGCGTGGTCGCCGCGCCGTCACCAAAAGGATTCTGAGATGGAGATCGATCTCCCCGACGTGATCGCGGAAGTCAAAGCCGCGTTCGAGCGCTATGAGCAGGCCCTTGTCAGCAACGACGTCGCCGTGCTCGGCGAGCTGTTCCGCAACGATCCTCGCACGCTGCGCTACGGCATTGGCGAGAACCTCTATGGCTATGAGGCGATCTCCGGCTTCCGCGCCGGCCGCTCGCCGGTCGGCCTCAACCGCCGCACCGCCAGGACGGTGATCTCCAGCTACGGCCGCGATACGGCTGTCGCCTCCACCCTGTTCTATCGCGACACGGCTCCCGGCAAGGTCGGCCGGCAGATGCAGACCTGGATTCGCTTCCCGGAGGGCTGGCGCGTCGTCGCTGCCCATGTCAGCATCATCGACGAGTCGAAAGAGACCTGACCGTATGACGCTTGACGATTTTCCGCCCGGGACACTGCCGGCCGAGCCGATGGTGCCGCGCGTCGACCGTGCCTCGCCATCGGTGCAGAAGGTCACGCGCGCCGAGGAACTGCGTCTCCAGCTTGCCGACGAGATCGTGCGTGGAACTCTCGCGCCCGGCGCGCCGCTGGACGAGACCGACATCGCAAGGCGCTTCAGTGTCTCGCGCACGCCGGTGCGCGAAGCGCTGCGGCAACTGGTCGCGAGCGGCCTGGTCGAGGCGCGGCCCCATCGCGGTGCGGTGGTCGCGCAGCCCTCGATCGAGCGTCTCACAGGCATGTTCGAGGCGATGGCGGAGCTGGAGGCGCTGTGCGCCGGCCTTGCCGCCGAGCGTATGTCGGCCGCCGAGCGTCATGGTCTCGAAGCGATCCACGAGGAGCTCCGCGTTCTCAGCTACGCCGGCAATCCCGACCGCTTCCACGAGGTCAACGAGCGATTCCACAACGCGATCTATGCGGGCTCGCAGAACGGCTACATCGCCGAGATCACGCTGGCGACGCGAGTCCGCGTGCAGCCATTCCGCCGCGCCCAATTCCGCAACCTCGGCCGTCTCGCCAAGTCGCAAGCGGAGCACGACCGCGTTGTCGTCGCCATCATGCGCGGCGACAAGCAGGGCGCGGCCGCCGCGATGCGCGCGCATATCGAGCTCGTGCGCGGGGAGTATGAGATTTACGCGGTGTCGGTGTGATTTCGTAGGTGCCGTAGGGTGGGCAAAGGCGCGAAGCGCCGTGCCCACCATCTTCCGCGATGATCTGGAATTTGGTGGGCACGCTCCGCTTTGCCCACCCTACGGTACCTAGGTTGTCGCGGCTTCCTTCATATATGCGCGCCAGCCGCCATACGCCGTGATGTCCCGCGCCTCGCCAAGCACCTCCGGTTCGACGAGAAAGCCCTTCACACTGCGACCGTCGGCGAGCTGGATCGTACCGATCGCCATCGGCGCAGGGATCGCGTTGACGAACTTCCCGAAGGCCGATGACGACAGCGACCAGATCTCCAGCTCGATCGACGCGCCCTTGCCGGCCTCGACACGCAGCAGGCCCGGCTTCGGCGGCGTGGTTTTCAGCGCATAGAGCTTGTAGTCCGGCGCGGTCTTGGTCGCCTCGATCAGCTTTGCATTCAGCGCCTTCAAGTCGCCGTTCAGCGCCATGCCCGAGAGATGCGCGCCGACCACGGCGATCGGGATCTCGTCGCCGCTGTCTGCGGGAAGCGCCGAAAGCGGCGCCTGCATCACGCCGTTCGCACCGACTGTCAACTTCGTATCGGCATGGAACACGCGTCCGATGCTCGCAAGCATCGCATCGCGGCCTGCGGGCGCCAGCAGCGTGATGCCGAATGGAATGCCGTCCGCGCGCATCGCTGCCGGCACGGCGAGGCCGCAGAGGTCGAGCAGATTGACAAAATTGGTGTAGGTGCCGAGCCGGCTGTTGAGCTCGATCGGATTGGCCAGCACCTGCGCGGTCGTGTAGGCCGTCGGCGCCGTCGGCAGCACCAGCGCGTCGATATTGGTAAAGGTGCGCTCGGCGATCTTGCGCAGGCCCTGCAAGCGGTAGAGCGCAGAGAAGGTGTCCGCCGCTGTCAGCCGTGCGCCGGCCGCGGTGATCTCGCGCGTGACCGGATGAATCGAGTCCGGGGCCGAGGCGAGCAGATTCTTGATCACGAGATAGCGCTCGGCAACCCAGGGGCCTTCATAGAGCAGCCGCGCCGTCTCGTAGAACGGTTCGAGGTCGAACTCGACCAGCTCAGCGCCGAGTGCGCTCCAGCGCTTCATGGCTTCGCCGTAAGCGGCTTCCGCCTTCTTGTCGCCGAAGAAGATCAGCTGCCCGTTACGCGGCACGCCCAGGCGCAGATTCGCCGGGAAGGGCGTGAGCGCGCCCAGCGGCCGGTCGCGTGAGAACGGATCGGCCTGGTCGGGACCGGCCATCACCGACAGCGCGAGCGCAGCATCATCGACCGTCAGTGCAAACACCGAGATGCAGTCGAGCGTGCGGCATGCCGGCACGAGGCCTGCGGTCGAGATCATGCCGAGGCTCGGCTTCAGCCCGACGATGTTGTTGAGCATCGCCGGCACGCGGCCGGATCCGGCCGTATCGGTGCCGAGCGTCAGCGGCACGAGCCCGGCGCCGACCGCCACAGCCGAGCCCGAGCTCGAGCCGCCGGGAATGAGGTCCTCACGAATCGAATTCTTGGGAATGCCATAGGGCGAACGCACGCCGACGAGACCGGTTGCGAACTGGTCGAGATTGGTTTTGCCGATGATGATCGCGCCCGCCGCGCGCAGCCGCTCGACCGCGGTCGAGTCGTGCGTCGGTGTATAGGAGAAAGCCGGGCAGGCCGCCGTGGTCGGAAAGCCCAGCGCGTCGATATTGTCCTTCACCGCGACCGGCACGCCATAGAGCGGCAGGCTGGCAGGGTCCTTCGCGGCAAGCTTTTCAGCCTCCGCGATCGCGTCCTTCTCGTCGCTCACGCTGATGAAGATGGCGGGATCGTTGTGGTCGCGGATGCGCTGATAGGTCCGCGCGATCGTCTGCGCCGGCGTCATCGTGCCCGCGCGATGCGCGGCCACGATCGCGGCGATCGTTTCAGGCTGCTCAGCCCCCATTTCAGCCTTCATGGCGATAAAACTCCGGCAACTTGTCTTCAGCCGGAATGAAGCAAGCGATGTGCCATTGTGTACATTATCCGGGCAGCGTGGCGGCTCCGGATACTATCGAAAAATCAGCAGCTTGTGGGATTTCTCGATGATCGATTGGGCGGACGTGCCAAGGCCCTGTTGCGGGCACTTGCCCAAATGATGAGCAGTCCGGATCAGGTGAAGCCAGCGAGGATCTGAAGCAGCTGCTCCCGGTTGGCCTTACCAATCTTCTCCTCGACATGCCGCTCGTGCTCGGCGGCGAGGCGTTTGAATTTGGCCAGTGCGGTCTCGCCCTGCGCGGTGAGATGCAGCGCATGCGAGCGCCGGTCCAATTTCGACTTGATCCGCTTCACCAGCTTGCGCTGCTCGAGGCTGTCGAGCAGATGCACCAGCCGGGCACGCTCGATGCCGAGGCGCTTTGCCACCGCCATCTGCGACAGGCCGGGATTGGCGCCGATCACGGTCAGCACCGAATATTGCGTCGGCCTGATGTCGACCTCGCCGAGCGTCTTGATGAAATCCTGAAAGATCCAGATCTGGAAGCGCCGCACCGCATAGCCGGCGTGGCCGACCAACGCGTCGAGGCCGATCTCGTCCGCGTCGATCCGCCGCGCAGCGCCATTGCCGGCGCGTTTGCGGGGGGAAGTCTGGGTTGCGCTGGCTGTCACATCGTGTCTCCTGCCGTGCGACCTTAGCGCCTCGACGGTGCCAACGGAAGATTGTTGTTGACGACAACAATTGTCCCGCCCAACATTATGACCAAAGCAGCCCGGAACGAGGCTGCGGCCGATCCCGGACGCCCCGGGCGAGGAGGAAACCATGACGTCAGCCACTCGCGGTGACGCTTCGAGCCTGTTCGCAACGCCCAAGACCGTCGCCGAGCATCGCGCCGACGGCAGCATCGTGCTGCGCTCGCCCGATCCCTTGCGCGACTGCGCGCGCTGCATCGGCGACTGGCTGGAGCATTTTGCGCGGCAGACGCCGGACACGATCTTCCTCGCCGAGCGAGACAGCGCCGATACGCCCTGGGCCACCGTGACTTACGCAGGTGCTCTGCGGCGTATACGCGCCGCGGCGTCCTGGATCCTGACGCACGGCTCAGCGCGGAGCGTCCCGTTGTCATTCTCTCGGACAACAGCATCGATCACGCGCTGCTTGCGCTAGCCGCCGAGCATGTCGGCGTGCCCTCGGCCGCGATCTCGCCGGCCTATTCGCTGATGTCCAGGGATTTTGACAAGCTGAAAAGCATGATCGCGCTGCTTGACCCCGGCGCGATCTACGTTTCTGCTATCAAGCCGTTTGCGGCGGCGCTCGCTGCGATCAAGCCGCTGCATAAGGCGCAGATCATCAGTGGCAATGCTGGCGATGCCGATGCACTTGCGTTCCGCACCATCGCGTCAACTCCTGAGACGCTTGACGTTGCAAAAGCCTTTGCCGCAGTGTCTCCAGACACGATCGCAAAATTCCTGTTCACCTCAGGCTCGACCGGCACGCCCAAGGCGGTCATCAACACCCAGCGCATGCTGACCTCGAGCCAGCAGGCCAAGGCGCAGACCTGGACCTTTCTCGAACAGTCCGACGATCTCGTCATTCTCGATTGGTTGCCCTGGAGCCACACCTTCGGCGCCAACCACAATTTCAATCTGGTGCTGCGCAATGGCGGTTCGCTCTATATCGACGGCGGCAAGCCCGCGCCCGGCCTGTTCGCGACGTCGCTGGCCAATCTGAAAAGCGTGATGCCGACGGTCTATTTCAACGTGCCGCGCGGCTTCGATATGCTGATCGCGACGCTGCGCGGCGACGACGACCTGCGCCGCCGTTTCTTCAACGAGGTGAAGTTCGCCTTCTATGCCGGCGCGGCATTGCCGCAGAATCTGTGGGACGCTCTTGAAGAGCTTTCGATCAAGACTGTCGGTCGTGCGATGCCGATGGTCTCGGCCTGGGGCTCGACCGAGACCTCGCCACTGGCGACCGACTGCCATTTCCTTGCTGAGCGCTCCGGCAATATCGGCGTGCCGATTCCAGGCACCGAATTGAAGCTCGTCAATTCCGGCGACAAGCTGGAGGTGCGCGTGCGCGGCCCCAACGTCACGCCGGGCTATTGGAAGGCGCCGGAGTTGACCAGGCAGGCTTTTGACGAGGAAGGGTTTTATTTCATCGGCGACGCCGTAAAGCTTGCGGACACTGAGCGGCCCGACCGCGGCCTGTTCTTCGATGGCCGTGTCGCCGAGGATTTCAAGCTCAATTCCGGCACCTGGGTCAACGTCGGCACGCTACGCGTCGCCGGCATCGCCGCGCTTGCGCCGCTGGCGCAGGACATCGTCGTGACCGGCCATGGTGGCGACGAGGTGCGGTTTCTGGTGTTCCCGAACCTCGTCGCCTGCCGCGCGCACGCTGGTCTGCCAGAGGCGGCGGGCGTGAATGATGTGTTGGCGCACGACAAGGTCAGGACCGCCATCGCGCAGGGACTCGCAAAACTGAAGCAGCAGGGCGCCAATTCCTCCGGCCACGCCACGCGCGCGCTGCTGCTCGCCGAGCCACCTTCGGTCGATGGCGGCGAGATCACCGACAAGGGCTACATCAACCAGCGCGCGGTCTTGACGCGGCGTGCGGATTCCGTGGCGCAGTTGAATGATGATGCGTCGGGTGAGTGGATCGGGTTGTAGCGGCCGACTGATCAAGTCAGAGCGAGGCCACGCTCTCTCACCCCGTCATTGCGAGCGCAGCGAAGCAATCCAGAAACCATCCGCGGAAAGACTCTGGATCGCTTCGCTGCGCTCGCAATGACGGAGGATGGGGCGAGCAGCTCGCCCAAATACGCCAGCCATTCTGCCGCAATATCCTGCACGATTCTTTTGTTGCCGAAGCAACTAATTTGTGCGAACCGTTCCGGACAAGGATGACGGCGGAGGAACCGCTGCGTCGGATCGGAGGAAACGATGCTCGGCAGAGAAGGTGCCGCGGGCAAGCGCCCGCGCATGCCTGGAGGTGATACCCGATTGCGCCCGGCGCGTGGTCCGTCAGGCCTCGCTGCCGCCGGTCACGGCGCCGAGATTTTCGTGCAATCGACGCAGCAGGTCGATCAGAACCTCGCGCTCGTCCTTGCTCAGACAGGACAGCAGACGCCGCTCGCGTTCGAACGCTGCGACGATCACCTTGTCATGGGTGGCGCGGCCCCTTGCTGTCAGCGAGATCGAATGGGTGCGGCCGTCGTTCGGGTCGGTGCGGATCGACACATGCCCGCGCTTCTCCAGGCCGGCAAGCGTGCGGCTTACCGGGCCCTTGTCGAAGCCGATGACGTGGCAGATGCGCGAGGCGGGAATGCCGGGCTCGATCGCCAGCAGCGACATGATCCGCCACTCCGTGACGTTGACGCCGAACTGCCGCTGATAGAACGCGGTCGCGCTGTTCGAGAGCTTGTTGGCGATGAAGGTGATGAACGCCGGGACGTAGCGATCGAGATCGAGTGTCGGCCCGAATTCAGCGGGCGCAGGCTTTGGGCGGGATCTGGTCGAAGGCGGCATATCGGGAATCTGTCTCGCAGCGTGCCCAAAGACCTAAGGGCAAGCGCCGCCCTTTCACAAGATCAAAATGAGGGAGGACCTTCATGAGCGCACCCGGCTCGACTGCAAACGGCGTCCCGCATCTCGACGTCGATCCCTTCGACATGAATTTTTTTGCCGATCCGTATCCCACGCATGAGCTGCTGCGCGAGACGGGGCCGGTCGTCTATCTCGACAGGTGGAAGCTCTATGGCGTGGCACGGTATGCCGAGGTTCATGCGGTTCTGAATGATCCCGCGACGTTCTGCTCCAGCCGCGGTGTCGGCCTGTCCGACTTCAAGAAGGAGACGCCGTGGCGGCCGCCAAGCCTGATCCTCGAGGCCGATCCTCCCGAGCACACCCGCACCCGCGCCGTGCTGTCAAAGGTGCTGTCGCCGACCGTGATGAAGGGGCTGCGCGACCGCTTTGTGGCGGCGGCGGAGGAGCGGGTCGATGTGCTGCTCGAAAAGCGCAGCTTTGATGCGATTACGGATCTTGCGGAAGCCTATCCACTCTCGATCTTCCCGGATGCGCTTGGGTTGAAACCGGAGGGCCGGGAGAATCTCATTCCCTATGCGAGTCTGGTGTTCAACGCCTTCGGTCCGCCGAACCAGCTGCGCCAGGACGCGATCGCGCGTTCGGCGCCGCACCAAGCCTACGTCACGGATCAGTGCCAGCGCGACAACCTCACGCCCGGCGGCATCGGCGCCTGCATCCACGCCCATGTCGACGAGGGCGCCATCACGGCGACGGAGGCGCCGTTGCTGGTACGCTCGCTGCTGTCGGCTGGCCTCGACACCACGGTCAACGGTATCGGTGCCGCCGTCTATTGCCTGGCTCGCTTCCCCGATCAGTGGCGGCGCTTGCGCAGCGATCTCACGCTCGCGCGCAACGCTTTCGAAGAGGCCGTGCGGTTCGAGAGCCCGGTGCAGACCTTCTTCCGCACCACGACGCGCGATGTCGAGCTCTCCGGCGCGACCATCGGCGAAGGCGAGAAAGTGCTGATGTTCCTCGCGGCCACCAACCGTGATCCGCGGCGCTGGGACAAGCCTGACAGTTACGACATCACCCGTCGCACCTCCGGTCATGTCGGCTACGGCTCGGGCATCCATATGTGCGTCGGCCAGCTGGTGGCGCGGCTCGAAGGCGAGACGATGCTGTCGGCGCTGGCACGGCGCATCGCAAAGATCGAGATCACAGGCGAACCTAAGCGCCGCTTCAACAACACGCTGCGCGGGCTCGACAGCCTGCCGGTGACGATCACGCCGGCCTGATGCTGTCGGCGGCGAAAACAACAAAGGGGAGGGACCAATGAAGAACTTGAAGTGGACGCTCGCGCTCGCTGCGAGCCTGATCGGCGGCACGGCGAGCGCCGAGATCTCCGACAATGTCGTGCGCGTCGGAGTGCTCAACGACATCTCCGGCATTTTTCAGGATACCAATGGCATGGGCTCGGTCGAGGCTGCGCGCATGGCGGCCGAGGATTTCAATGGTGGCGGAAAAGGCATCAAGGTCGAGATCGTCTATGCCGACCATCAGAACAAGGCCGATGTCGGCAACGCCATCGCGCGCAAATGGCTCGACGTCGAAGGCGTCGACGCCATCGTCGATGTGCCGAACTCGGCGGTCGGCCTCTCCATCAACACGCTGTTGCGCGACAGCCGCATGACGTACCTCGCGTCGTCGACCGCGAGCGCCGATCTCACGGGAAAGGCCTGCTCACCGAATACCATCCAATGGGTCAACGACACCTGGGCGACCGGCAACACCACGGCGGCGGCGATGATGTCGCGCGGCGGCAAGGACTGGTATTTTCTGACGGTCGATTACGCGCTCGGCAAGGGCATCGAGGCGGAGGCGCAGAAATACATCGACGGCCGCGGCGGCAAGGTGCTGGGCTCTTCAAAACATCCGCTCGGCACCTCCGACTTCGCCTCGTTCCTGCTGCAGGCGCAGGGCTCAAAGGCGCAGGTGATCGGCCTTGCCAATGCCGGCGGCGACACCATCAATGCGGTGAAGCAGGCATCCGAGTTCGGCATCCAGCAGAGCGGGCAGAAGCTCGTCGCTTTCCTGCTGTTCATCAACGACGTCCACGGCATGGGGATCAAGGTCGCGCAGGGCCTGCAGCTCATGGAAGCCTTTTACTGGGACATGAATGACGACACCCGCGCCTTCGCAATGCGCTTCGCCGCGCGTCCCGGCATGAACGGCAAGATGCCGAGCGGCAACCAGGCCGGCGTCTATGCGTCCACGCTCGCCTATCTCAACGCGGTCGCGGTGACGGGCAGCGACAATGCCAAGGACGTTGTGCCCGAGATGAAGAAATTCAAAGGCAAGGACAGGTTGTTCGGCGACACCACGATCCGCCAGGACGGCCGCGTCGTGCATCCGATGTATCTGTTCGAGGTGAAAAAGCCGGAGGATTCGAAATATCCGTATGACTATTACAAGCTGGTTTCGACGATCCCCGCGGAGCAGGCGTTTCGCCCGATGGCGGAGGGCGGGTGTGAGCTGGTGAAGTAGCGAACCGACCCTCTCCCCCGTAAGAACGGGGAGAGGGAGTGCAGGCGCATTAGCTCCTCTTCAACCCTTGCTCGCCACGACCTTCGCCGCGTCCGCAATTCCCCTTGCCATCGCGACGAACTCGCTCGGCATCATGATGATGGTCATCGTGTTCTGCTCGGCGCCGACCTCGGTGATCATCTGCATGCGCCGCAGTTCGAGGCCGGCGGGGTTTTGCATGATCACCTCGGCGGCCTGACGGAGTTGTTCCGCGGCGTCGAGTTCGGCTTCTGCCTTGATCAGGCGGGCGCGCTTCTCGCGCAGGGCCTCGGCTTCCTGGGCCATCGCGCGTTGCATGCTCGGTGGGATCTCGACATTCTTCATCTGCACGAGTTCGACCTTCACGCCCCAGGGTTCGGTAATAGCGTCGATCGACTTCTGCATGACCTCGGCGATGGTGTCCTGCGCCTTCAGTATCTCATCCAGCGTATGCTGGCCGAGCACGGCGCGCAGTGTCGTCAAGGAGACCTGCACAACAGCATTCGAGACGGCCTTCACCTCGATGACGGCGCGTTCGGGGTCGACGATGCGATACCAGACCACGGCGTCGACCTTGATCGGCACGTTGTCTCGCGTGATGCCTTCCTGCTGCTCGACATTGGCGGTGATCGTGCGTAGGTCGAGCTTGGTCTGCCATTCGATCACTGGCCAGACGAGGTAAAGGCCGGGGCCGGCGGTACGGTTGAACTTGCCGAGCCGGAACACGACGCTCCGTTCATATTGATTGGCCACGCGGATGCTCAGTACCAAAAGGGCAAGAGCTACGATGCCGGCGATTAACAAGAACGAAAGCGATGCGAAGAAGTCCATGACGGACATAGCCGCCTCCAAAATGAATTCAGCGTGTGATGGATAAAATACTGGCGGTCATCGGGTTCAATCTCGGCGCTCGACGACCTAAGGCTATATATATTTGCCGGGGGTACTTGACGTTTACCCCACCACCTTGCTGCTTCCCTGCGTGATCAACCTCGCCGCGCGCTGGTCGCGGGCGTAGATCCAGAGCCAGCTCAGCGCGACGCTGAGGCGGTGGCGGAGGCCGATCAGGAAGTAGATGTGGGCGATGCCCCAGATCCACCATGCGATCGTGCCGCGCAGCTTGATGCGGCCGAAATCGATCACCGCGAGCCGTTTGCCGATCTGCGCGAGGCTGCCAGAGTGTTTGTAGCGGAACGCGCCCTTGCTCTCGCCGCGCAGCCGCGCCTTGATGGTGTCGGCGACGTGCTGCCCTTGCTGCTTGGCGGCAGGCGCGATGCCGGGCACCGGCTTGCCATCCCAGGCGTTGATCAAGACGGTGTCGCCGATCGCGAAGATGTCGGGATGGCCTGGGATGGTGAGATCGTCCTCGACTTGCACGCGCCCGGCGCGATCGGCCGGTGCGTCCAGCCATTCGGCAGCGGGCGAGGCGCGCACGCCGGCGGCCCAGATCATGGTTTTCGCGTTCAGCCGCTGCCCGCCATAGACGACGCCGTCGCGGTCGATCTCGGTGACGGCCTGGCCAAGCACGACCTCCACGCCGATCTTCTCAAGCGAGGCCTGTGCATAGGCCGAGAGATCGTCGGCAAAACCCGCCAGCACGCGCGGTCCGGCCTCGATCAGGACCACGCGGGCCTTGGTCGTATCGATGTTGCGGAAATCGTCCGGCAGGGTGTCGTGCGCCATTTCCGCGATAGTGCCGGCAAGCTCGACGCCAGTCGGTCCGGCGCCGACGATGACGAAGGTCATCCGGGCCGCCCGTTTGGCCGGATCGATCTCTCGCTCGGCGCGCTCGAACGCCACCAGGATGTGGCGGCGCAAGGTGGTCGCATCCTCCAGCGTCTTCAGGCCCGGCGCGAACTGCTCCCACTCGTCGTGGCCGAAATAGGCGTGGCGCGCGCCGGTGGCGAGCACCAGCGTGTCGTAGGGCACCTCGCTGCCGTCGTCGATCAGCACGCGGCGCCTGGCGGCATCGACGCCGCTGACGGTCGCAAACAGTGTCGTCACCTCGCGCCGGTCGCGCATGAGATGGCGGACCGGCCACGCGATCTCGCTGGTCGCGAGCGAGGCGGTGGCCACCTGATAGAGCAGCGGCTGAAACAGATGATGGTTGCGGCGGTCGATCAGCGTGATCTCGACCGGCGCGCCCGCCAGCCGGTAGGTCGTCTCCAGCCCGCCGAAGCCGGCCCCGACGATGACGACGCGATGCGGTGTCGTGGTCATGATGTACCCTCGAATCTCGCTGCTCTGACTTCCTCATTTAAGTGCGGATTGGGCGCCGTGGTCCAATAGTCGTCATCAATCACCGAATAGTCTCGGCGTATCGATATTCCCCGTGGAAAAGCGCCGCAGCCTTCGTCGAAGTAAGTAGAATTATATTTCTTGCCATCGACGATTGGGGCGAAATATGGTGCAGGGGCGGGCGCTGAGCCATTGGCGACGCGACAGATTTTGCGTTCAATAGAGACAGGCCCGGGGCGGCGATCACCCCGTTTCCGGGATCAATAATAAGGAGGGGAGTGGTTATGAAGACAGCATTCTGGCTGGCGGGTGCGGCTGCGCTCGCGCTGGCAAGCCCGGCATTCGCCGGCGACACCATCAAGATCGGTTTCGTCTCGACCTTCAGCGGCCCGGGCGCCGTGATCGGCAACGACATGCGCAACTCCTTCGAGCTCGCACTCGACCACATCGGCCGCAAGATGGATGGCAAGCCGGTCGAGGTGATCTATGAGGACGACGGCCAGAAGCCGGATGTCGGCAAGCAGAAGACCGAAAAGCTGGTGCAGTCCGACAAGGTCGATTTCCTCGCCGGCTACATTTGGTCGAACGTGTTGCTGGCCTCGCTCAAGACCGCAGTCGACTCGCAGACCTTCCTGATCTCGGCCAATGCCGGCCCATCGCAGCTCGCCGGCGAGCTGTGCAGCCCTTACGTGTTCTCGACGTCCTGGCAGAACGACCAGACGCCGGCCGCCATGGGCCTCTACATGAACCAGAGGGGCGTCAAGAGCGTGTTCCTGATCGGGCCGAACTACGCCGCCGGCAAGGACATGCTCGCGGGCGTGAAGAGCACGTTCAAGGGTGAGGTGAAGGGCGAGGAATACACGGTGTGGCCGAGCCAACTCGACTTCTCCGCCGAGCTCTCCAAGGCACGCGCCTCGGGCGCCGAGTCGATCTTCGTGTTCTATCCGGGGCCCGCCGGCGTGCAGTTCCTCAATCAATATGCGCAGGCGGGCCTGAAGAGCACGATGCCGCTCTACACGGCGTTCACCGTCGACGAGCTGTCGCTGCCGCTGCAGAAGGAGAACGCGTTAGGGGTTCCCGGCGCGCAGGAATGGGTCAACGACCTCCCCAACGAGCAGAACAAGCGCTTCGTCGCCGACTACCGCAAGAAGTACACCGGCCTGCGTCCGACCTATTATGGCGCGCAAGCCTATGACGCGGCCCAGCTCATCAACAGCGCGGTCGTCGCGGTGAAGGGCGATACCAGCAAGAAGGACGCGATGAAGGCCGAGATGGAGAAGGCCAACATCAAGTCGCTGCGCGGCCCCTTCAAGTTCGGCAACAACCACATCCCGGTGCAGAGCTTCTATCTGCAGGACGTGGTGAAGGACGGCGAAGGCCAGCTTTCGCTGAAGACTGTGGCGACGATCGTGGAGAATGATCAGGATCGTTTTCATGACAAGTGTCAGATGAAGTGAGATATCTCCCCTCTTCCCGCTCGCGGGAGAGGGGCTCTCAGCTCTCTCCTCCGTCATTGCGAGCGTAGCGAAGCAATCCAGAGTCTTTCCGCGGATGCAGTCTGGATTGCTTCGCTACGCTCGCAATGACGGCGATGGACACCGCCTACACCCGCGGCATGCTGACGGGGCGCACCTCGCGGGACTGCGCGGCCAGCCTGATCCCGGCATTGGCCGCACCAAAGCCCTGGTAGCTCCGTCGCTCCACGATCTCGAAGAAGAATCGCTCATCAAAGATGTGCGTGTAGACCTGGAAGAACTCGCCGTCGCCCTCGCGGTCGTAGAGGATGTGGTTGGCGCGGAGCTTGGCCATGACATCGGGGGCGAGATCGTATTTGGCTTCGATGTCGTCGTAGTAATTGTCAGGGATATCCAGGAAGTCCGCGCCGCGGGCGCGCATCGCAGCGACCGCGGCAAAGATATCCTGGCAGGCAAACGCGACGTGCTGCACGCCCGAGCCGAAAAACTCCGAGATGAAACGCGCCGGCAGCGTGCGGTTGGCGGATGAGCCGTTGAGCACGAAGCGCAGGCTCTGGTCGCCGTTGATGACGGCCTGGCTCTGCACGAGACCGCGGGGGTCGGCGATCTCCATCTGCGGCAGCCGCTTGAGGTCGAGGATGCCGGTGTAGAACAAGAGCCAGGACAGCATCTCGTCATAGGGCATCGACTGCGCGATGTGGTCGATGGCGAGCAGCGCATCCGCGCTTGCATCGCTCGCAACTGGCGCAAAATCCGTGTCCCAGTTCTTGCCGGCCTGGTCGAGGAAATAGAGCAGACTGCCGCCGACGCCGTGGATCGCGGGGATCTCCAGCTCGCCCGGCCCGACCGGCTGGTAGAAGGTGCGCGCCTTCAGCGTTTCGGCGCGCTGCATGGCAAGGCCGGCATTGTCGACGTCCAGCGCGATGGCGCAGACACCGGGGCCGTGCGTGACGTAATGCGAATGCGCAAAACCGTCGGTCTCGGAATTGATGACGAGTTCAACCGCACCCTGCGACCAGCGCTCCACGGCCTTGCTGTGATGCTTGCCGGTCTTGCGGAAGCCGAGTTGCGAGAACAGATGCGCGAGCTCGCCGGCCTTGGTCTCGTTGACGGCGAACTCGATGAAGCCCGTGCCGCTGCTCTTGGCCTTCGGTGCCAAGGGCTCGCCGACGAGCTTTGGCCAATCCGGGGCGAGCTGGTCCTGCAACAGGATCAGCGAGCGCAGGCCGTCCACCGCGGTCTGCGCCGCCGAGCCGGCGCGGAACTGGTCGTTGAAGATCTCCAACGACCACGGACCGGAGTAGCCGGTCGCCGCGATCGCCTGCATGAACTCGCCGACCGGCAGGTCGCCCTGGCCGGGGAAGGAGCGGAAGTGCCGGCTCCACGACAGGATGTCGAGCTCGAGCTTCGGCGCATCGGCCAACTGCACCAGAAAGATTTTGTTGCCGGGGATCGAGGCCATCGCGCGCACCGGGAAGCCCGGCGCCAGCGCGTGAAAACTGTCGAGGATGACGCCAATCGCCGGATGATCGGCGCGCCGCACGATTTCCCAGGCATCGCGATAGTCGTTGACGTGCCGCCCCCAGGCCAGCGCCTCATAGCCGACGCGCAAACCGCGCTTGGCGGCGCGATCGCCGAGCTCGCGAAAATCATCGGCTGCGCGGTCGATGCCGCCGAGCGAGTGAGGGGAGACGTTGGAGCAGATCAGCAGCAAATCGGTGCCGAGCTCCTGCATCAGATCGAATTTGCGCTCGGCGCGGACAAAATTGCGCGAGCGCTGTGGCTCCGGCATGCCCTCGAAATCGCGGAATGGCTGGAACGCGCAGATCTCGAGATTGAGGTCCGTGCACAGCTTTGCGATATCGCGCGGGCCGGAACCGAAGGACAGCAGGTCGTTCTCGAAAATCTCGACGGCCTCGAAGCCAGCGGATGCGATGGCGCGAAGTTTTTCGTCCAGCGCCCCTGAGAGGGAAACGGTTGCGATCGAGCGCTTGTTCATGCTGCCTGCTCCATGATTTGGCCCGGCGATATTTTTTGGCCCGTGCGTGCTGCTTCACTGACGGCCTCGACGATCGCGAGCGTGCCCATCGCATCTTCGACTGGGATGAGCGGTTGTTCGCGACCCCTGATGACCGCGCAGAAATGCCGGAGCTGCTCGGCCAGCGGATCGAGCGCTGCCGGGACGACGGTCTCGCGCGCCAGCGGCGCATGCCAGCCGGGCTCTTGCGCGTAGAACCATAGCTCCATATTCGGCACGGACAGCGAGCCCGCGGTGCCGGAGAGGATGCAACAGGGCTGATCCTGCTTCGGGTATGCAGCGTTCTCGCCCGACGTCAGCTCCCAGCTCCACGGCGCCGGCGTTGCGTCCGACACGGTCACCGTTCCCAGCGCGCCATTGGCGAAGCGCAGCAGCAATGCGGCGGTGTCCTCGACAGCGAAGCCGCGAACCTTGTTCGAGGTCAGCGCCTGCACCTCGGTGATCTCGCCGCAGATGAAGCGGAGATTGTCGATGTCGTGGATGAGGTTGATGAGCAACGGGCCGCCTCCGTGCTCACGCCGCCACGCCACGTCAAAGTAATCGTCGGGCTTCTTCAGGAGCCACAGTCCGACCACGGCCGTAAGCTCGCCGAGCTTGCCGGTCGTCACCGTTTCGCGCGCGGCCTTGATGATCGGATTGTGCCGGCGGTGATGGCCGACCAGCATTGGTACGCCGGTCCGTTTGACTGCCGCGCATAGCCGCTGCGCGGCCGCGACCGTGTCGGTCACCGGCTTCTCGATCAGCGCGGGCACGCCGGCTTGTGCGCAGTCGAGCGCCATCTGGAAGTGCAGCGCGTTCGGTGAGGCGATGATCAGGCCATCAGGCTTCTCGTCCGCCAGCAGCGTGCGGTGATCCGAATGCCAGGGTGTGCTGCGTGCCTGCGCGAACTCTTTCGCGGCGGGGGAGGGGTCAGCGATGCCGGCCAGCACGCAATCGGGCGAAGCGTCGATCAATTCGATATGGCGGCGGCCGATCAGGCCGGCACCGGCGACAGCGATGCGCATTGGCGCACTCATGCCGCGCTCTCTTCCATGGCGCCGCCGAGGAACAGCTGGCCGATGCGGGGATCGTTCAAAATACGCTCCGCCTTGTCGATCATGCGGGTCTGACCGAGCTCGAGCACAATGCCGATGTCCGATATCTGCAGCGCCGAGCGCGCGTTCTGCTCGATCATCAGGATGGTGACCCCGCGGTCACGCAGGCTCTTCAGGATATCGAAGGTCTGCTGCACCATCAGCGGCGACAGGCCGATCGAGGGCTCGTCGATCAGCACCAGCTTTGGTTCGAGCAGCAGCGAGCGAGCGATCTCGAGCTGCTTCTGCTCGCCGCCGGAGAGCGTCGAGGCCTGCTGCGTCGACTTGCGGCGCAGCGCGGGAAACAGGTCGAGCGCTGCCTCGATGCGCGTCGGCAGATCGATACCCTTTCCGGCGGAGACGCCGCCAAGCTCGATATTGCTGCGGACTGAGAGCTCGGGAAAGATGTTGCGGCCCTGCGGCACGTAGCAGATGCCGGCGTTGAGCAGCGCGCGCTGGCTCAGATTGGTGACGTCGCGGCCGGCAAAATTGATCTTGCCCTCGCGCAGCCTAAGTAGGCCGAAGATCGCCTTGAACACGGTCGACTTGCCGGCGCCGTTCGGGCCGATGATCGTGGTGATCGTCGCCGGCGGCACCGAAAATGTCGTGCCGTTCAGGATCGTCATCTTGCCGTAGCCGCCGACGAGGTTGTGAACCGAGAGGATCGGATCGCTCATGGCCCGCTTTCCCTAATGTCCGAGATAGGCTTCGATCACGGCGGGGTTTTTCCGGACCTCGTCCGGTCGCCCCATCGCCAGCACCTTGCCTTCCGCCATCACCATCACCCGCGAGCACAGCGACATCACGAACTCCATGTTGTGCTCGATCACGACGAAGGTGGCGTTCTTCTCGCGGTTGATCGCGATGAGGCGTTCCTTCAGATCCGACAGCATCGTCGGATTGACGCCGCCGGCGGGCTCGTCGAGCAACACCAGGCGCGGGCCGCCCATGAAGGCCATGGCGGCGTCGAGCAGCTTTTGCTGGCCGTAGGAGAGACCGCCGGCAGGTTCCGCGGCGAGATGATCGAGCTTGAAGAAGCCGATCATCTGGTTGGCGGTATCAGTCAGCCCGGCATCGGAGCGCCCGACCAGGCGCGAGGCCATGTTGCCCTGATGCTCCTGGCCCGCGAGGATCAGGTTCTCGCGCACCGAGAGTTTTGGGAATACCTGCAGGAGCTGGAAGGTGCGGCTGACGCCGAGCTTGTTGAGTTCGGAGGGGCGCAGGCCGGTGACGACCTTGCCGTCAAGCTTGACCTCGCCGCCTGATGGCGTGAGCTGGCCGAGGATGCAGTTGAACAAGGTCGACTTGCCGCAGCCGTTCGGGCCGATCAGGCCGAGGATCTCACCCTCGCGGACGTCGAACGAGACACCGTCGACCGCGGTGATGCCGCCAAAGCTCTTCTGGATGTCGGTGACTTCGAGGACTGCACTCATTGCGCCGTCTCCAGGCGAGACTTTGCGACGGCGCGCAACGCGGAGGCGGCCTTGGTGCGACGCTCGGCGAGATAGCGGTCAAGGATTCCCAAGATGCCCGTTGGCGACCAGATCAAGAGTCCCATCACCGCGATCGCGTAGAGCATCAGATAATAGCCTTCCGTGAAGCGCAGCCATTCCGGCAGCAGCACCGCAATCATCGCACCCAGGAACGGGCCAAAATAGAAGCCGGCGCCACCGACGATCACCATCATCAGGAGATCGAGCGAGAGCGACAGGTTGAACGGCACGGGATCGATATATTGCGTCAGCGGCGCATAGAGCGCGCCGGCGACGCCGCCGAGTGCCGAGCCGATCGCAAAGGCCATCAGCGTGTAGCGGCGCGTATCGATGCCGAGCGACTGCGCGCGGAGCGGATTTTCCCGCAGCGCCATGAAGGCGCGGCCCCAGGGCGAACGAATCAGCCACCAGACCGCGAGGGACGCGATTGCGAGCGAGCCGAGGCAGACATAGTAGAACGGCAGCGGCTTGTTGGTCGCGATGCCGAAGATATGCGGCCGCGGAATGTTGGAGATGCCGTAGATGCCGCCGGTGAGCCAGCTCTCGTTGCGGAACACCAGGAAGGCCAGGGTCGAGAAGGCGAGCGTGACGAAGGCAAGGTAGTGGTGCTGCACGCGCAGTGCTGGATAGCCGAGCACCCAGCCGACGCCGAAGCTCAGTACGATCGCAACCGGGATCGCGGCCGGCAGCGGCCAGCCGTGGGTCGTCATGATCGCGGCCGCATAGGCGCCGATGCCGACGAATGCGCCCTGCGCCAGCGAAACCTGGCCGGCATAGCCGAGCGTGAGGTTGAGGCCCATCGCGGCGATCGTCATCACCGCCCACTGGCTTAGGATGAACAGGCCGTAGCGGTTGAAGTTCATGGGAATGACGATCAGGCCGGCGATGACGATGAGGCCGAGCGCGATCTTCAGGGGTTTGGCAAAACCGCTCATACCGTGCGCTCCTCGGCGCGGCCGAGCAGTCCTTGCGGCCGGAGCAGGATGACGGCGATCAGGAAGATCATCGGCACGGCGGCGCGGTACTGCGTCGAGACATAGGCGGCCGCGAGGTTGTCGAGCACGCCGATCAACAGGCCACCAGCGATCGCGCCGCGCACCTGGTTGAAGCCGCCGACGATCGCGGCAATGAAGGCCGCCTGGCCCAGCACCTCGCCGCTCGAGAATTTCGCCAGATAGATCGGCGTGATCAGCAGCGAGGCCAACGCGACCAGGAAGGCATTGATCAGGAAGGTCAGCAGGATCATGCGCTCGACGGGCACGCCGATGATGCGCGCAACCGTCGGGTTCTGGGCTGCCGCCTGCATCTGGTGGCCGAGCGACGTGCGGTTGAGCAGCGTCGTCAGGCCGAACACGGCAAGGATGGCGACGACGAGCACGCCGATGCTTTGCAGCGATACGGCGTGGCCGAGGATGGCGATGTCGCCGGTCGGCACAATCGACGGGAAGGGCGAAGCTTCCGCGCTGAAGAACTGTTTGACGGCTTCCTTGATGCCGATCGCCAGCGCCATGGTCGCGATCGCCAGTGGCAGCACGCCATGGCGCATCATCGGATCGACCAGCAGCACCTTGAAGGCCAGTCCAAGCAGGATCATCGACATGAGGATGCCAAGGATGATCGCGAGCCAGAACGGCGCGCCGGCATGCATTGCCGCCAGCATCAGGAACGCGGGCAGCATCACGAACTCGCCTTGCGCGAAATTGATGGTCTGCGAGGTCTGCCACAGCAGCGTGAAGCCAACCGCGACCAGCGCATAGATCGCGCCAGTGGCCAGTCCCGCGACCAGAAGATCGAACAGATTGGACATTTTCCCCTCTCGTGTCCCTTGCGCCGCTCTTTCTTCTCCCTCGCCCCGTTCTCCTTACTTCTCCCTCTCCCCGCGAAGAGCGGGGAGAGGGAGAAGAGAGACCCCGCAAGCGGGGAGAGGTGAGAGACCTCGTTCCTCACTTCACTTTCGGCAGCACCTGCTTCACCACCTGCTTGCCTTCGACCACCTCGACCAGAAAACTCTGTCGGTCGATGTCGCCGGTCTCGTTGAAGGTGACGTCCATCAAAATGCCCGGCTCGTCCGCGGCCTTGATGGTCAAGCCATGCAGCGTGTCGGCGAAGGCCTTGGAATCGACCTTGCCCATCTTCTCGGTGGTGGCCTTCACCATGTAGACGGCGAGGTAGCCCTTCAGGCCGTTATGATCAGGAACGTAATTGTACTTCTTCGCGAACTTGTCGCGGAACGTCTTGATCAAATCGACCGGGGCATCCGTGGTGAGGCCGACATGGCCGCGCGCGCCGTTGGCGGCGTCGCCGGCGAGCTCGATCACCTTCTGGCCGATCAGCGTGGTCTCGCCCATCAGCGGCGCGGTGACGCCCTGGCGCTTGAGCTCCTTGAGAATACGCGCGCTCTCTTCCTCGTTGAGATAGACGAACACGGCGTCGGGATTGGCGGCCTTGATCTTGCCGACGTCGGCGGCGAAATCGGCTTGTCCGGCTTCGGTCGAGAGATCGGCGACGACCTTGGAGCCGAGCCGCTCCAGCTCCTTGACGACGACGTCGCGCCCGCCGCGACCGAAGTCATTGTTGACCCAGGCCACCGCGACCGACTTCGCCTTCATGTCGTCGTGGATGTATTTTGCGACCTTCGGCATCGAAGACTGCTGGCCGAACGAGGTGCGGAACAGGAACTTGTTGCCGGCCTGGGTCAGCTCGGCGGCTTCTCCGCCCATGATCTGCGCAATGCCGGCTTCGGCCGCGAGCGGGGCGGTGACCTTCACCGAGCCGGAATAGCCGGGCCCGAGCAGCACATAGGGCTCGGCGTCGAGTGCCTTCTGCACCTGCGCGCGCGCCACGCCGGGGTTGGACTGCGAGTCGGCATGGCTGACTTCAAGCTTGCGGCCGAGCACGCCGCCCTTGGCGTTGATCTCCTCGATCGCGAGGTCGATGCCGTTCTTCCAGTTGGTGCCGACGGTGGCGCCGCCACCCGAGAGTTCGGCGACGTCGGCAAGCTTGATCGCCTGTGCAAAGGCGCCCGTGGTCGTGATTGCGGTGAGCAGCGCGCCCACCAGTAGCGTTGATTTCATCGTCCTCACCTCCCGGTTCAATTTTGCAAGCGGCCTTGTGTCCGGCCGCTTCGTCTCAAGCTGCCTGATAGGCGGCGCTGCGCGCGGCCATCACGGCGTCAAAAGCCTCTCCCATGACTTCGGTCGACGGGGCAAGGCCTGTGAACAGTTCGAAGGCGTCGGCGGCCTGGTAGATCGCAAGCTCGCGCCCAGTCATGATCCGCGCGCCCTTCTCCTGCGCGGCGGCAAGGAGCGGCGTGATCAGCGGCGAATAGACGGCGTCGGCGACCCACAAGCTCTGGCGCAGCAGCGCTGGTGCGACCGGCGTGTCCCGGTTCGGCAGCATGCCGACCGGCGTGCCGTTGACGAGGCCGGTTGCGCCGTCGAGCGCGTCCTCGACGCTCTTGGCGACCCGCGCGCCACCATGCCTGGCCAGCAGCGCGGCGAGTTTTTCGGCCCGCGCCAGCTCGCTATCGAAGATGCGGAGGTCAGCCACCTCTAGGCTCGCCAGCGCAAAGGCGATCGCCTTGCCGACGCCGCCGGTGCCGATCACGGCCACTGCATTTCCGGCAGGTGCCAGCAGCGGCTTGACGGCGCGCGCAAAGCCGGTGGTGTCGGTGTTGTGGCCGATCAGGCGGCCGTCCTTGACGACGACGGTGTTGACCGCGGCCATGGTGGCCGCAGTCGTGGCCAGCTCGTCGAGCAGCGGGACCACGGCTTCCTTGTAGGGAAAAGTGACGTTGACGCCGGCAAAGCCGAGCCGCCGCACGCCCTCGAGCATCATGCTCAGCGCCGTCGCGTCCGCGCCCGCCACTTCGATGAGCTGATAGTGGCCGCGCAGGCCAAGCGCCTCGGCGGCGCGCTCGTGCATGGCGGGGGAGGCGGAATGGGCGATCGGCGCGCCGATCAGGCCGGTCAGGAGTTTTTTGGGGGCGATGGGTCCGCGGCTAGACATGATCCACTATCGTCTCTTGAGGCGCGTTGAGGTCCGGCCATTAGCGGGGAAATCCGCGCCATTCCAAGAGGGACGATAGTCTTTCCCCTGCCTAACACAATTACCCATTTATCCAACAAACCTAACATAATGTTATTTCTTCCGCCCGCGCCCCGCGGCGGCCTTGCCGTTGCCGCAGGACGGCTCGACCGCGCGCATCTCGGCGCGCAGGGACTCGATGAAATACTCGACGTGGAGCGACAGCGGTGCGCCGCGCTTGACCGCAATGTAGGTGTCGAAGCGGGTCGGCTCGGTGATCTTGATCAGCTCGATGCCGGGATAGCCGCCATGGGCCACCGTGAACTGGTCGATGATGGCTACGCCGAGCCCAGCCTTCACCAGCGCGCAGACCGTGGTGCCGAACCGCGCGCGGATGGTGATGTTGTACTCCAGCCGGTTGCGCGCAAAAATCTCGGCCATGATCCGGCCGTAAGGGTCGTTCGGATCGATGCCGATCAGCGGATAGCGGGTGATCTCGGCGGCCGAGACCTGCTTGCGGCCGGCAAGCTCGTGGCCGGGCGGCACGATGCAATAGAGCTCGCCCGAGGCGAGCGGCATGAAGTCGAGGCCGGAATGCTCCAACCGGTAGCTCATCGCCACGCACTCGCCGCGGCCGAGCAGGAGATAGTCGATGGCCTCCTCGAGCTTGAGGATGTTGATGTCGATGCCGAGATCGGGATAGCGGCGGCGGACGCGCTCGATCGCGCGCGGCACCATCACCTGCGAGATGCTCGGCACCGAGCCGATGCGCAGTTCCGACAATCCGCCGCGGCCGATCTTGGAGATGATCTCGGAGAGGTCGTCGACCTTCTTGTAGACGCCGTTGATCTGCTCGAAAATGTTCTCGGCTTCGGGCGTCGGGAAGTAGCGGCCGTTCTGGCGCTGGAAGAAGCGGATGCCGAGCGAGCGCTCGGTGTATTTGACCAGCCGGCTGATCCCAGGCGCCGACACGTTCAACAGCTTCGCCGCGCCGCCAATGGTGCCCGTCACCATCACGGCACGGATCACTTCAACCTGGCGCAGCGTCATCATGGTCTTGAAATATCCCTGGCATCCGAAAGACGATCGTGGCGGCGATCATCTCACGACAGCCGTGATGTCATCCAGCGGCAAGTGTAACTTTGGTGGAGGCGGAGGAGGGCGGGTAAATTCGCAGTCAGGGTGTTTCGGCCAAAAGCGGCGCGCTCAAATCGAAGGCATCGATCGCGCGATCCGTTGCATCGGCGCCGTCTGCTGCACCTGCGTGCTATCTCGCAGGATTTTCCGGTGAGGCGCTGTCGACGAGCTTGGGGCGCTCGCTTTGAAGCACGTCGCGCGCGAACTCGATGATCTTCTGCTTGTTTGCCGTATCGCGCACGGCGAAAAACACGCGGTTCAATTCCAGGCCGAGCACGCTGTTGAGGGCGATGTTCTCATCTTCCATCGTGGCTTTCCCGCTCTAGACGTCATAGGTGTAACTTGACGTCACTTCCTCCACAAGTAGATTAAATCCTCGGTGCAGTGCCACACCGGGAATTTACGGACGCGGTGAATTGAGGCAGCCCCCAAAGACGTGCTATACGGAACGGCGAGGGTCAGGGGACGCACCGATGTCCGCCGTGGATTATGGCCGGGAAGCGCTGGACTTCATCGAAGGGCTGGGAGCCTATCGCAAGGTTCCTGACGCCATGGACGCGCTTGCGCTCGCGTTCGGCCGCTATGGCTTCGAGCATATCATCGTCACCGGATTGCCGAATCCCGATCAGCGCTTTTCCCAGATGGTGCTGGCCAAGAAATGGCCGGCGGAGTGGTTCAGCCTCTACACCGAAAAGAGCTACGATCGCGTCGATCCCGTGATCCGGAAGTGCCGCCAGACGGTCAATCCGTTCGAATGGTCGGAAGCGCCTTATGATGCGGAACAGGAGCCGGGCGCAGTGGAAGTGATGCGGCGCGCCGCCGATTTCCGCATGTCGCGCGGTTTCGTCGTGCCGATCCACGGCTTGACCGGCTATGAGGCCGGCGTCTCGCTCGGCGGCGTTCATCTCGATCTCAATGCCCGCAGCAAGCCAGCACTGCATTTGATCGCGATGTACGGCTTCGACCACATTCGCCGCCTGCTCGCGCCATCGCCGCATCCGTCGGCGCGGCTGACCCCGCGCGAGCGCGAGGTGATCGCCTGGGCGTCGCAGGGCAAGTCTGCGTGGGAGATCGGCGAGATCCTGAACATCACGCAGCGCACTGCGGAAGAGCATCTTGCAACCGCTGCGCGCAAGCTCGGTGCCGTCAACCGGACGCATGCGGTCGCGATCGCGATCCGCCAAAGAATCATCAATCCCTGAAATCTTCGCCTACTGGGAAATTTCCCAATAGTAGGTTTGGCCTTTTTCGCTGAGGCTGCCCCCATTTCAAGCCATGGGGGAGTTCATGATTCATGTCATTTCTGCCGAGAACCGGCACCTCTACGAAGACGTACTGGAGCAGCACTTCAGGATGCGTCACGAGATTTTCGTCGAAGAGCGGAAGTGGGAGGGGCTGCGCAAGCCCGACAGCCGCGAGATCGACGTCTACGACAACGAGGACGCAATCTATTTGCTGGCTCTCGAGAACCGCCGCGTGCTCGGTGGCTCCCGCCTGTATCCAACCACCAAGCCGACCATGATGAGCGAGGTCTTCCCCCATCTCGCTGCGGTGCGCGGCTGCCCGGTCGATCCGCAGATCTGGGAGTGGTCGCGCTTCTTCGTGACGCGCGAGCGGCGTGACGGCGCGTTCAATCTGCAACTGATGGCGGCGGCGCAGGAGTTCTGTCTCGATCAGGGCATCGAGCGGCTTTCTCTCGTCATGGAGACATGGTGGCTGCCGCGCTTCCACGACATTGGCTTCGTCGTCACGCCGCTGGGATTGCCGGCGCTGGTCGAGGACTCCTGGACCATGGCCGCGACCATCGAGATCCGCCAGGAATCACTCAACGTCGTCCGCGACCGGATCGGGATGAAGAGCCTCGTCCAACAGGACGGACCGCGTCTCGATTGTATCGCCCGTGCCAACCTTTGCGGCCGCACCGCCGCGCAACGAAAGAGCGCCTGAGATGTCGAACATGATGCGAGACAGCCAGATCATGGCGCAAACCAAGGACGAGAATCTCGGCTACATGTCCGACATGGCGCTTGAGCTGGCGCAGATGGCCGAAGACACCGGGTTGGCGACGCTCGCCTACCTGTTCCGGATGGCGGCGCTGGAGGCCTCGACGGCCAATAGCGAGCTCAACGAGCCGGATGACCTCCCCCGCCAGATCACGTCGCACTAGAAATATCTTCATTCCGACAAGCGGCCCACCCTCTCCCTGGCAACAGGGGGAGGGTGATCGTTTGGGTGCGGCAGGCTGACCCACCCCGCGCGGCAGTCTTCTTGCAAGGCTGGTTTTACAAGGTCTGATTTTGATCGCATGCACCGGCATGCAACAAAGTGCATGTCCGGCGCGGAATCGCTCTTGCCTCGGAACGATACTGCCATTACCCATTTTTCCGCCTTGAAGAGGCAGGGGGAGCTCTTTCACTGATGGCGACTGTGTTCGAACATCGGCGCGCGTCCGCATGCGCCTGAAAGAGTTTTGATGCTGCTCGTCGTCGAACAGTTCTTGAACGGATTGCAGTTCGGCTTGCTGCTGTTCCTGCTCGCCGCCGGCCTGACGCTGGTGTTCGGGATCATGGATCTCGTCAACCTCGCGCACGGCTCGCTCTACATGATGGGCGCCTATTTCGCCGCGACCTTCGCGGCGTGGACCGGCAGCTTCCTGCTCGGCGCGCTGCTGGCGTTAGGTGCTACCCTTGTGCTCGGCATCGTGCTCGAAATGAGTGCGCTGCGGCATCTGTACGGGCGCGACCATCTCGACCACGTGCTCGCGACCTTCGGCCTGATCCTGTTCTTCAATGAAGCCGTGCGGCTGATCTGGGGCCCAGCGGGCCTCGCGCTGCCGCTGCCGGCCTGGCTTACAGTGCCGGTGCCGATCCTGCCCGGCATTCACTATCCGGCGTACCGCCTCGCCATCATCGTCGTCGCGCTGCTGGTGGCGCTACTGCTCTATCTCGGCGTGATGCGCACCCGCATCGGCATGCTGATCCGCGCCGGCGCCTCCAACCGCGAGATGATCGGCGCGCTCGGCATCAACATCAAGCTGCTCTACACGCTGGTGTTCGGGCTCGGTGCGGCGCTCGCAGGGTTGGCCGGCATGATGCAGGCGCCGATCCTCACCGTGCAGATCGGCATGGGTGAGAACATCCTCATCCTCGCCTTCGTCATCATCGTGATCGGCGGCATCGGCTCGATCCGCGGCGCGTTCCTCGCTGCGATCTTCGTCGGGATGATCGACACGCTCGGCCGCGCCTTTCTGCCCAATCTGCTGCGGCAGGTGCTGAGTGGCGCCGCCGCCTCCACCGCCGCGCCCGCGCTCTCGTCCATGCTGATCTATCTGCTGATGGCGATCGTGCTGGTGGTCCGGCCGGAGGGGCTGTTTCCGGCCAATCGTCGATGAAGACTTTCTCGGTGAGCAAGGCCGTCACGGCCCTGATGCTGGCGGGCCTCGTGTTGCTGCCGCTCTATTCGTATCTGTCCGGCAACATCTTCATCATGACGCTGTTCACCCGCATCGTCATCCTGGCGCTGGCTGCGGCGAGCCTCAACCTCATCATGGGGTTTGGCGGCATGATGAGCTTTGGCCACGCCGCCTATCTCGGCATTGGCGGCTACGCCGTCGGCATGCTCGCGCAGGAAGGTGTCGGAAGCGGCTTCATCCAGTTTCCCGTCGCGCTCGCTGCGTCTGCGATCTATGCGCTGGTGATCGGCGCGCTCTCTTTGCGCACCCGCGGCGTCTATTTCATCATGATCACGCTCGCCTTCGCGCAGATGGCCTATTACGTCGCCTCGGGCCTTGCACGTTACGGCGGCGATGATGGTCTCACCGTTTACAAGCGCAGCGACTTCTCCGGCCTGATCAACCTGTCGAACCGCACGCAGTTCTATTATCTCTGCCTGGCCTGCCTGTTCGCGGTACTCTTCCTGATCTGGCGCATCGTCAATTCGCGCTTCGGCCTCGTGGTGCAGGGCCTGCGCTCCAACGAGCAGCGCATGCAGGCGATCGGCTTCCCGGCCAAGCGCTACCAGCTGGTCTGCTTCGTCATCTCGGGCACCATGTGCGGGCTCGCCGGCGCACTGCTCGCCAACAACACCGATTTCGTCAGCCCGGCCGTGATGTACTGGACCCGCTCCGGCGATCTCATGGTGATGGTGATCCTGGGCGGCATGGGCACGCTGTTTGGCCCTGTCATGGGCGCGGTGGTCTATCTGCTGCTGGAAGAGTTTCTGTCGCAGATCACCGAATATTGGGCGCTGATCATGGGCCCGCTGCTGCTGCTGATCGTGCTGTTCGGTCGTGGCGGAATCATGGGCCTGCTGGGGAGGCTCAATCGTGGCTGAACCCTTGCTCCGCGTCGAAAAGCTGGTGCGCCGCTTCGGCGGCATCACCGCGACTGACAACGTCTCGCTCGACGTTGCCGCGGGCGAGCTGCACGCCATCATCGGCCCGAACGGTGCCGGCAAGACCACGCTGATCAGCCAGCTCACCGGGCATCTCGAGCCGCATTCCGGCAGCGTCTCGTTGGGCGGCCGCGACATCACCCATCTGCCGGCCTATCGCCGCTGCGCGCTGGGTCTCGCACGTTCATTCCAGATCACCTCGCTGCTGCTCGACTTCACCGCCGCCGACAATGTCGCGCTGGCGGCCCAGGCGCATGCAGGCCACTCGTTCCGCTTCTTCGCCAATGCGCGCAAGGAGAAGGGCCTGCGCGATGCCGCGCACGCAGCGCTCGATCGCGTCGGGCTGGCTCATCGCGCCGATGTTCTGGTGTCGAAGCTCAGCCATGGCGAGCGGCGCCAGATCGAGCTTGCGGTGGCGCTCGCCAGCAGGCCAAAATTGCTGCTGCTCGACGAGCCCATGGCCGGTCTCGGCGTCACCGAATCCCAGGGCATGGTAAAGCTGCTCCAGGAGCTGCGCAAAGAGGTCTCGATCGTGCTGGTCGAGCACGACATGCCGGCGGTGTTCGCGCTGGCCGACCGCATCTCGGTGCTGGTTTATGGCCGCGTCATTGCGTCGGGCGATCCCGCCGCGATCCGCGCCAACGAAGACGTCAAGCGCGCCTATCTCGGCGACCAGCACGTGGTGACGCACCATGGCTGACACACTGCTCGACGTCGACGGTATCGAGACCTGCTACGGCCTCAGCCAGGTGCTGTTCGGCCTGTCGCTGTCGATCAAGCCCGGCGAGATGGTCTCACTGATGGGCCGCAACGGCATGGGCAAGACCACGACGATCCGCTCGATCATGGGCCTGACGCCGGCGCGCGCCGGCAGCATCAGCTTTGCGGATACCGAGGTCCGGCAGCTTCCGTCGTACCGGATCGCCAAGCTCGGCATCGGGCTCGTGCCTGAGGGCCGCCAGATCTTCCCGAACCTCACCGTACGCGAAAATCTCGTCGCGGCCGCCGCCGATCGCTTCAGCAGCGCCAATCCCTGGACGCTCGCTGCGATCTACGTGTTGTTCCCGCGGCTCGCCGAGCGCGCCGCCAACATGGGCAACCAGCTCTCCGGCGGCGAGCAGCAGATGCTCGCCATCGGCCGCGCGCTCATGACGAACCCAAAGCTCCTGATCCTGGACGAAGCGACCGAGGGGCTGGCGCCGCTGATCCGCGAAGAGATCTGGAACTGCCTGTCGCTGCTGAAGAGCCGTGGACAGTCGATCCTGGTCGTCGACAAGAACGTCGACCACCTCGCCCGCATCTGCGACCGCCATTTCATCATCGAGCGTGGCAAGACCGTGTGGAGCGGCACGTCGGACCAGCTGATGGCCGAGCCGGACCTCCAGCACAAGTATCTGGGGATCTAGCCCCGCTCTCTCCCCGTCATTGCGAGCGTAGCCAAGCAATCCAGAGTCTTTCCGCGGGGACAGTCTGGATTGCTTCGCTGCGCTCGCAATGACGGAAGAGAGAGCTAAGCCCTCTCACCAATAAATCCCGTGCCGATGCAGCTCGCGGATCACGCGCGCTTCGGTGGATGGTTCGCGATGCTTCGGCTTGGCCGTTTCCGTAGTCGGCTTCGCAGGCGTTGCGGCCGGCGCTGTCGCGGTCTGCGCTGGTGCGGCCGTCGGCGTTGAGGCCGGCGTGGTGGTCGCCGTCTGCACATTCGCCGGTGGCGTTGCGGTCGGAGCCTGTGTGGCCTGCGGCGGAGTTGTGGTTGCCGGCTGGTCAGTCACCTGGCTCGCATTGGTTGCAGAAAGGCTCAGGCTGCGCGGACCGCCGGCATAGGCTTGGCTCGCCAGCAGCGACATCGCCGCGATCACGATCAGCTTGCGCATGGAAACCCCCTTTCGTTTGGTCAATCCATCTGACCTGACTTGCCATCAGCGGGCGAGGTGGTGTCTGCCGATCTCGACCAGGGTTGTCCGGCAGGACAGGTGATAGATCAGGCTGAACAATTTACCCAACATGATCGAACTCCATTGTTGATCATCTACGACAAGGATAGACCTCGCGTCTTTCCGGCCGTTTTCACGGCGTCAGGAAAACGGCTTCGTTCGGGACCGGCGTGATGTCGTCGGAACTGCGCTGACGAAGTCTCCTCACAGGGGTGTGAGGCGTGTCCCCGCCGAAGCCCAAGAGACCTCCCGGGTTGACGTTGCGATAATATCGGGATATCCCTTCATATAGCGGGATATCCCGGTAATGGGGGCGTGATGGCCGAGCAAGAGCTTCCTGTCTTGGAGCGGAATCGCTGCAATTGTGCGGCGCTGCGCAAGGCGTCGCGCCACATGACGCTGTTCTACGATGCCGCGCTGGAGCCCTCGGGGCTGCGCTCAACCCAATACGCGATGCTGACCGAGATCCATCGCCGCGGCGATGCCGCGCCTGCGATCGGCGACCTCGCCGGGGCGCTGGTCATGGATCAATCCACCATCGGCCAGAATTTGCGGCCGCTTCAGCGCGACGGCCTCGTCACCCTGGAGCGCGATGAAGCCGATCGACGAAGCCGCCTGGTCAAGCTGACCCGGGCGGGACGTTCGCGCCTTGCCGACGCACGGCCACTCTGGCTCGCGGCGCAGGAGAAGTTCGAAAACGGCTTTGGCAAGCGTGCCGCCGCCGAGCTGCGAAACCTGTTGGCGGGCATCGCCGGGGATCCGTCGCTGGTCCCCGAGCGGGCTGAATTGCATCACCAAAAGGCATAATCCATGAACAGTATTGAACGCGGCACCTTCGCGCGCGCGGTTCCGCTCGACGATCTCTCGCTGCGGCCCAAGCCTCCCCGTCCGTCGACGTCGCCAAACCTGGTGCTGGCGATCGTCTGCGTCGGCATTTGCCTTGCCAATCTCGACCTCTTCATCGTCAACGTCGCGCTGCCCAGCATCGGGCAGGATTTCAAGGACGCCTCGCTCGATGATATGTCGTGGGTCTTGAACGGCTACGCCATTGCCTATGCCGCGCTGCTGGTGTTCTTCGGACGGCTCGCCGAGCGCCATCGCAGAAATCTCAGCTTCCTGCTCGGTGTCGGCCTCTTCACGGTGGCATCGGCCGCCTGCGCGGCCGCCAACAGCGTCGGGATGTTGACCGCGTTTCGTATCGTGCAGGCCGCAGGCGCCGCACTGATGACGCCGACCTCGCTCGGCCTGCTGCTGGCGGTGTTCGCGCCGGAGAAACGCGGCGGTGCGGTGCGGACTTGGACGGCAATCGGCGGTCTTGCCGCAGCGCTCGGGCCGGTCGTCGGCGGCGTGCTCGTTGCGGTCAACTGGCGCTGGATCTTCTTCGTCAATGTCCCGATCGGCCTCATCGCCATGGTGATCGGCTGGTGGAAGCTGCCGGAGATCGAGGGTCATGACGCGCCACGGCCCAAATTCTTCGATGCCGTGCTGGTGACAGGCGGTATCGGCGCGCTCGTCTTCGCCATCGTCAAGGTCAGCGACTGGGGTTTTCGCGCGCCGGCCATCGGCTACAGTTTTGCCGCCGCCGCCATTCTGCTTGCACTGTTCGTCTGGCGCTGCCTGCGCACTGAAAATCCCTTTGTCGATCCGGCGGTGTTTCGCATCCGTCCCTTCACCGGGGCTGCCCTGGTGATGGCGCCTTACTCGGCAGCCTTCGGCGCCATGCTGCTGTCGGTCGCGCTGTGGGAACAGACGGCGTGGGGATGGTCGGCGTTGCAGACCGGACTTGCGATCGCGCCGGGGCCGCTGATGGTGCCGATCACCTCGCTGCTGTTTGCCGGGCGCTTGATCGCGCGCTTCGGCGCTGCGCCCGTCGTCACCGCCGGCATCGTCGTGTTCGCGGCCGGCCTGGTTGCCTGGGCAACCCTGATTGGACCCGAACCGCATCCGGCCTTCGTGATCATGGGCATGATCCCGACCGGCATTGGCGTCGGCTTGACGTTCCCGACCCTGATGGGCGTCAGCGCCGCAGGCCTGCCGCCGTCGTCCTTCGCGACCGGCTCCGGCGTGATCAATATGATCCGCCAGGCCTCGCTCGCGGTCGGCGTTGCGATCTTCGTCGCCATCATCGGCTCGCCGTCATCCCTGCCGGAGCGCCTCGTGGCGTTCCAGCGCGGATGGTGGGTGATGGTCGCGATCGTCGCGCTCGGCCTGTTGCCGACCTATCTCTACCTCAGGCAGAAGCCGAAGGCGCCGTAACGGAGCCGTCAGAACATCTCGAAATATTCGCGATGTTCCCAGTCGGTCACCTCCGACAAGAAACGGTCGATCTCGGCGTTCTTGATGTGGGTGTAGTAGTCGATGAACTCCGCGCCGAATTTTTCGCGGAAGAACGGATCATCCTTCAGCGCGGAGACCGCATCGCGCAAGGATTTCGGCAGCAGCGGCGCCTTGGTCTCGTAGGGCGTGTCGGCCGAGGGGCCGGGATCGAGCTTGCGGTCGACACCGTCGAGACCTGAGAGGATCTGCGCGGCCATGTAGAGATACGGGTTGGCGGCGGGCTCGCCGACGCGGTTTTCCAGGCGCGTGGCAGCATCGTTGGCGCCACCGAGCACGCGGATCATCACGCCGCGATTGTCGCGGCCCCAGATCGCGCGGTCCGGCGCCAGCGAATAGGAGCGGTAGCGCTTGTAGCCGTTGATGGTCGGCGTCGTGAACACTGTCGCGGCGCGGGCGTGATCGAGCAGGCCTGCGAGATATGAGCGACCGAAGGCGCTGAGCGGCTCGCTGCCTTCCTTCGTCATGAACTGGTTCTCGCCCGTCGTGCGGGAGACGATCGATTGATGCAGGTGCCAGCCGCTCGCAAACAAATTAGGCAGTTTCGGCCGGCACATGAAGGTGGCATGATAGCCGTGCCGGCGCGCGATCTGCTTCACGGCGCTGCGGAACAGCACCATGTTGTCGGCGGGCTCCAGACCCTTCTTCGGCGCAAAGGTGAATTCGCACTGGCTCGGCCCGAATTCGACCTCGACCGAGCGCAGCGGCAGCCCAAGCGCGACGATGTCACGCCGCAGGATCTCGAGCACCGGCTCCATCTGATCAAAACGCTGCTCGGTGAGGTATTGATAGCCGTGAGAGAGCAGGCTCACCGAGGGCGGCGTGCCGGGCTGGCCGGCGTCCTCGGGCCGCATATGCGCGTCATCGAGCTTGAAGATGTGGAATTCGACCTCGAGGCCTGCGACGAAATCGTGGCCGCGGCGTCCGAGCTCGTCGAGCACGCGTGCGTAGAGCCCGCGCGTCGCGAACGGCACCGGACGGCCGTCATTGAAATAGAGATCGCACAACACCCAGCCTGTGGCCGGCGCCCATGGCAGCACGCGGAATGTCGTGGGATCGGCGACCATCAGCACGTCGGCTGCGCCCTCCATCTCCTTCATGCCGAAGCCGCCGCCTGAGGTGAAGACCGGAAACACCGTGCGGTGCGAGGTGTCCTTGGCGAGCATGGTGGTGGTGATGGAGCAGCCGCTCTCCAGCGACGCAACCGCCTCGGACGCGATGATGGTCTTGCCGCGCAAAATGCCGTGCTGGTCGGGGAAGGCGAGGCGGATGACCTCGAGCTTCTTCTCCTCGACGATGCGGCGCACGCGCGCTGCGGCGTCTGTCTGCTCATCCGACCACAGCGCATGACGCGCGACGAAAGTCACTTCACCACTCCTTCAACTGCCGTAGGGTGGGCAAAGCGAAGCGTGCCCACCATTTCTATCGCCCGAACGGAAGCATGGTGGGCACGGCGCTTTGCGCCTTTGCCCACCCTACGGGGTCCGTCCACGCACGTCACTCCGCCGCCGTCAGCCGATGCACGTTGTCGGCGATCTCCTTCGGCACCGGCGCGGTCCACGGCGCGCCGCGGCGACGCTTGACGTCGACTTCCATCCAATAAGTCTCCCAGCCGCGTGTCGGGCCGATGCCGTCCATGGTCGCCGGGCCCTGAATGGAGCGCGCATTGGCCTCGTCCAGGAACAGCATCGGCTTCTCGCCGCCGCCGACCTTCTCGATCTCCTGCCGCAGCAGGCGGCGATATTGCACGATCGCCTTGTCGCTCGAGCCGAGATGCTCCTTGGTGCGGTCCTGGATCGCGCCCATCGATTCCACCGCCCACTGGTCGTGGACGTTGATGTCGTTGCCCATGCCGGTATAGGTCGCGGTCTGCTGCTCGTGCGGATCGAAGCCGTAATCATTGCCGCGGTTCTTGCGCGACTTGTAGTCGGGCAGCTCGTAGAGCTCGAGCCGCTGCTCGCGCATCTTTGTCTTGTCGACCGGGTTCGAATAGCTGGTGAAGATCGCGTACCAGTAGCAGTTCTCGTCGTCGACCGGCACGTGCCACTGCGTGATCGTCATCTCCGTGCTCATGGGGATGACGAAGCCGTGCGGGAAGAGCTGGTTGGTGACGCGCACATGCGTGCGCTCCTCGTCGATCTCGCGCAGCGCGATCAGCCGGAGCCCGTATTCGGTGTGCTCGACATTGATGATCGGACGATCGTATTCGCGCAGGATTTTTGTCATCGGCAGGTCGCTTCCCGCCGAAGCGCCGCGAAACTGCTTGCCGTAGGCCGTGGACGTGTCCTCGTCCTCGAAGAAGCGATGCAGATAGGAGGCGTGCGCGGGATCGATGCCGACCTCCAGCGCCTGCAGCCAGTTGCAGGCCATATGGCCCTTGAATGCAAAGGTATGCGTGCCGGTCGCGACGAAGCAGTCAAGCTCCGGGAATGCCGGCGGCTCACCTTCGCCGAGATAGGCCCAGAGGATGCCGCTCTTCTCCACCACGGGATAGGAGCGCTGGCGAATGTTCTGGCAGAGCTTTGAATCCTTCGGCTCGGCCGGCGTTTCGACGCACTGGCCGGTCGCGTCGAACAGCCAGCCGTGGAAGGCGCAGCGCAGCCCGCCGTGTTCGAGCCGTCCGAAGGCGAGGTCGGCGCCGCGATGGGCGCAGTGGCGATCGATCAGGCCGTAACGCCCGGTCTCGTCCCGAAACAGCACCAGGTTTTCGCCGAGCAATTTGACGGGACGGATCGGTCGCTCACCCTCCAGCTCGTCGACCAGGGCCGCCGGCTGCCAGTAGCTCCGCATCAGTCTGCCGCACGGGTCTTTCGGCCCGGTACGGGTGATCAGGTCGTTCTGCTCCTGGCTCATCATGGCGGTCGCGTCCTTTTCGTGAGGGGCGTTTTGTTCGCCTATTGAACGAATGGGCGAATTATGACATGCCTTGGATCGGCAGCAAGCACTATTTTGCAGGACTATCCCGACCGATGCCTAAGCTGAAGCGGAGCGACACTGACGGACGATCGACGGATTTCGTCGAAGCCCTCGATCGCGGCCTGCGCCTGCTGCAATGCTTCGGCACTAACGCAGGCCCGATGACGCTGAGCGATCTCGCCCGCGCCGCTGATCTCCCGCGCGCCACCGCGCGGCGCATGCTGTTCACGCTCCAGCGCGGAGGCTTTGTCAGTGGCGACGGAAAACTGTTCTCGCTGACGCCGCATGTGCTGACGCTGGCGGCGTCCTATCTGCGCTCCAACCAGCTCGTCACGGTGCTGCAGCCGGTGCTCGATCGCGTCGCGACCGCGGCGAACGAAATCTCCTCGCTCGCGGTGCTCGACGGCGATGACGTCGTATTCATCGCGCGCAGCAGCCCGGCACGAATGTTCTCCGGCGGATTGGAGATCGGCTATCGGTTGCCTGCGTTCTGCACCTCGGTCGGCCGCGCCATGCTCGGCCAGCTTGACGATGTGGATTGTCTTGCGCGCCTGAAAGAGATGAAGCGCGAGGCACTGACGCCGGAGACGGTGACCGATCCCAAGACGCTGCTTGCGCGTATCGCGGCTGATCGTGCCCAGGGCTATTCGCTGGTCGACCGCGAAGCCGAGCCGCATTTCCGCTCGATCTCGGTGCCCGTCCACCGCTACGACGACGTGATCATCGCCGCCATCAACATGGGCGCCCATGTCGATCGCGTGCCGGCGCGGGAATTGATCGACCGCTTCCTGCCGCTGCTGCGCGAGGGGGCAGAATCGGTGCGTTCGCAGCTGTTGTAAGCGGCGCTACCGGTTGCGCATCCAGTCGGCAAGTCCGGATATCGCGCGATCGAGGTCCTGCCGCGCGGCGCTGTCTGTCACTGTTTCCTCCATCGCACCACGCATGCACAGCAGCCACGCGTCGCGTTCCGCATCGCCGATGGCAAAGCCGATATGCCGCTGCCGCAGCCGTGGATGGCCTTTCTCGGGAGAATAGAGTTTTGGGCCACCGGTCCATTCCGTGAGATAGCGCTTCAGCACATCCCTGATCAGGCCGAGATCGTCCGCATGCATCGCGCGGATCACCTTCGCCTCCGGCAGCGTGTCCATGCGGTCGTAGAAGCGATCGACCAACAGGTCGATCGTGGCACGGCCGCCGATCCGCTCGAATATGGAGGTGGTGACGTCGCTGTCGGTCATTCCGCGTTCCAGACTAGAGCGCCACACTGCGCAGCCCGAAGCTGCGCGCTTCGTTCTGCAGCACCGGCCGCACCGCATCGATCAGCCGCGCGGCCGCGGCATCGACCGACAACCCCGCCGTATCCACCACCGCCGCCGCGCGCGCATAGAGCGGCTCGCGGCTGAGCAGGATGTTGCGTAGCTCGGCCATCGCCGAGCGATCATCCGCCATCGGGCGCAGATCGCCCTGGCGGCGGACGCGGGCCATGTGCTCCTCGGGCTCGGCCTTGAGCCAGATCGTGTAGAACGACGACAGGATCTGGTCGAAGGTCAGCGGCTCCGAGACGATGCCGCCGCCGGTCGCCAGCACCATCAGCTCGTTGCGCGCGAGCAACTGTTGCAGCGCAGCCTGCTCCATGCGGCGAAAGCCTTCCTGGCCGTAGAGCGCGATGATCTCGGCGACCGAGAGCCCGTTCTGCTGCTCGACCTCCTTGTTGAGCTCGACAAAGCTCCAGCCGATTTTCTTCGCCAGCATCCGCCCAAGCGTCGATTTGCCGGCGCCGCGCAGGCCGATCAGCGCGATGCCGCAGAACGGCGCGCGCCGCGGCGCCGAGGCACTGCCGCCGGCGAGCAGATCCTTGGCTTGCGCGATCTGCGCCGGCGTTGCCTTGCGCAGCAGATCGCGGAACATCTGCCAGTCCGGCGTCGGATCGGCTGAGGGAAGTAGATCTTCCAGATGCGCGCCCATCGCGTCGGCGACGCGGCGGAGCAGCACGATGGAGACATTGCCCTTGCCGCTCTCGAGCTGCGCGATGTAGCGCTCCGAGATTCCTGATACCTTGGCGAGCACCTTGCGCGACATGCCGCGCAGCGCGCGCATGGTGCGCACGCGCTGGCCGAGCTGTTCGAGAAAGCGGGATTCGGCGTCGGGACTGTCGGTCATGAGCCTTCTTTAGCGGGTACCTTCTTTAAAGGAGGTCCTGCGGCGCGTTTTAATGAAACATAATGCCTGCTGGCATTGACAGCAAGCTGTCGCAATGTCTTTCTATGAATTATAATTCTAAATTCGGGGGGGGGACGACCGTGAGCGAGGGATCCTACAACGCGGTGACCTGGCTGCTCGACCGTAACGTCGAGGAGGGCCGGGGCAGCAAGCTCGTCTTCGACGACACCGTCTCGAGGCTCACCTATGGCGAGCTCCAGCGCGAGACGCGCCGCGCCGCCAACATGCTGCGCCGGCTCGGCGTCCGCCGCGAAGAGCGCGTGGCGATGATCATGCTGGATACGGTCGACTTCCCGATCGTGTTCTTGGGCGCGATCCGCGCCGGCATCGTGCCGGTGCCGCTCAACACGCTGCTGACCGCGGATCAATACGCCTACATCCTCGCCGACTGCCGGGCCCGCGTGCTGTTCGTCTCGGAAGTGCTCTATCCCGTCATCAAGGACGTCGTCGGCCGCATGCCGGATCTCGAGCATGTCGTTGTCTCCGGCGCCAAGCAGAATGGCCACAAGCAGTTCGCCGAGGAGATCGCTGATGAGAGCGATCAATTCACGACCGCCGCGACCCATCCGGATGAGCCGGCATTCTGGCTCTATTCGTCCGGTTCGACCGGCATGCCCAAGGGCGTGCGCCACATCCATTCGAATTTGCAGGCGACCGCCGACACCTATGCGAAACAGGTGCTCGGCATCCGCGAGAACGATGTCGGCCTCTCCGCCGCAAAGCTGTTCTTCGCCTATGGCCTTGGCAATGCGCTGACCTTCCCGATGTCGGTTGGCGCCACCACAATTCTGAACAGCGAGCGCCCGACGCCGGCGCGGATGTTCGACCTGATGAACCGCTACAATCCGTCGATCTTCTACGGCGTGCCGACGCTGTTCGCGGCGATGCTCAACGACGAGACGATGAAGAGCGAGCGCGGCGGCAAGTCCTTGCGCATCTGCACCTCGGCCGGCGAAGCGCTGCCGGAATCCGTCGGCAACAGCTGGAAGGCGCGCTTCGGTGTCGACATTCTCGACGGTGTCGGCTCGACCGAGCTGCTGCACATCTTCCTGTCGAACGCGCCGGGCGACATCAAATACGGCTCGTCCGGCAAGCCGGTGCCGGGCTATGCGGTGCGGCTCGTCAACGAGGCCGGGCAGGACGTCGCTGACGGCGAGGTCGGCGAGCTCCTGGTCGATGCGCCATCGGCTGGCGAAGGCTACTGGAACCAGCGTCACAAGAGCCGCCGCACCTTTGAAGGACCGTGGACCCGCACCGGCGACAAATATATCCGCGACGGCGAGGGCCGCTACACCTTCTGCGGCCGCGCCGACGACATGTTCAAGGTCTCCGGCATCTGGGTCTCACCGTTCGAGGTCGAGAGCGCGCTGATCACGCATCCGGCGGTGCTGGAAGCCGCTGTCGTGCCCGAAGCTGATCCGGAAGGGCTGCTCAAGCCGAAGGCTTTCGTCGTGCTGCGCCCGGGCGTGAAGACGACGGACTTGCAGGAGATGCTGAAGGAGCACGTCAAGCAGAAGATCGGCCCGTGGAAATATCCGCGCTGGATCGACGTGGTGGACTCGCTGCCGAAGACGGCGACGGGAAAGATCCAGCGGTTCAAATTGCGCGAGGGCACGAATTGAACGTGCAGGCCGAGCGAACAGGAATTCGACCATGACTCTCACCCCCACCGGCTTCCTCAGCATCGGCACGGCCCGCCTCGAATACAAATGGCTCGCACCGCAATCCGCTGACGCGCCGACCATCGTCATGCTGCACGAAGGTCTCGGCTCGGTCGGCCTCTGGAACGATTTTCCTGAGAAGATCCAGCAAGCGACCGGCGCCGGCATCTTCGTCTATTCGCGTGCGGGCTATGGCCAGTCGAGCCCGGTGACGCTGCCACGTCCGCTCGACTACATGCAGCACGAGGCGCTCGATGTGCTGCCCAAGGTACTCGACGCCATTCCCTTCAAGCGTGGCCTGCTGCTCGGCCATTCCGACGGCGGCTCGATTGCGGCGATCTATGCCGGCGCGCATCAGGATCATCGCCTGCAAGGCATCGCGCTGATTGCGCCGCATTTCATCGTCGAGGACATCTCGGTGGAGTCGATCGCCGCGATCAAGACAACGTACGAAACCACCGATCTCAAGGCAAAGCTCGCGCGCTGGCACAAGGACGTCGACAATGCCTTTTACGGCTGGAACGGCGCCTGGCTCGATCCGAAATTCCGTGATTGGGACATCTCGGAATATCTGGCCTACATCCGCGTTCCTGTCTTGGTCGTGCAAGGTAGGGATGACCAATATGGGACACTGCAGCAGGTCGAAATCGCGCAGGAAGAGTGCTACTGTCCGGTAGATTTGAAGATTATTTCAGACGCGGGCCATTCCCCGCATCGTGAAGCGCCCGGAGCGACGCTTGACGCAATTGAGCAATTTGCAAAAGCGGCCCTGCGCGACGATCAGGGACTCCAGGGGCGCGCCGCATGATCACGCGGAGGCACATCTATGAATGTGCCTTCACATGCGAGCGGCGCTTTGCCATGGCCGCAATGGGCCTATGTGCCGGGCGAGACGACCGAGCTGGATGCGGACTACGAGACGCTCGATATCGCCAAGGCGTTGGTGCCCTCGGCGTTCCGTGGCTACGTGCCGGCGCGCCATCCGGCGCTGCGCTATGGGCTTGCGCTGAACGACCGCGGCTATTTCTGGGAATCGCAGGAGGTGCTGGAAGCGTTGTGGGCCGCGGCGCCGCAAGGCGGCCGCGAGCGCATTTTGCTGCGGGCCTGCATCCTTGTCGCCAATGCGAATCTGCGGCTGCGCATGCAGAAGGCGCATTCGGCGGCGCGCTTGTTTGGAGATGCGCTCACCGAGCTGCGCGCGCTGACTTCCCGGAAGGCGGCCCCGGCCGGTGACGGCTTTGTCGAGAGCTTTCCAGTGCCGGCGCTAACGGCCTTGCTGCAGGCCAAGCTCGGCCGTGCCCAGCTCACCAAGGCCGACTGGATCGGGCTCGGCGCCATCGTGCGGTCCTGAGCGTCCCTATGAAACAAAGTGCATGTATCGGCGATTAGAGACTAGACGCGCTCAGCAACATGCATTATTGTGCATCTAACGGTAAAACCAAGACGAGTTCAAGGGTGGCCCATGGCCGGGGAAGATCGGCGCCTCGCAGGCGGCGCTACGTTCATCGATTTCCAGACCGAACCGTCCCGCTACAAGCACTGGAAGCTGGCGGTCGATGGTGACGTCGCGACGCTGACCATGGACGTCGACGAGAATGGCGGCCTGTTCGAGGGCTATCTGCTCAAGCTCAATTCCTACGATCTCGGGGTGGACATCGAGCTTGCCGACGTGGTGCAACGGCTGCGCTTCGAGCATCCCGAGGTGAAGGTCGTAGTGATGCGCTCGGCCAAGAACCGCGTGTTCTGCGCCGGCGCCAACATCCGCATGCTCGCGGGCTCAACCCACGCTCACAAAGTGAACTTCTGCAAGTTCACCAACGAGACCCGCAACGGCATGGAAGATTCATCGGAGAATTCCGGCCAGCGCTTCATCACGGTCGTAAACGGCTCCGCCGCCGGCGGCGGCTATGAGCTGGCGCTCGCGACCGACCACATCATTCTCGCCGACGACGGCGCCTCCGCCGTCGCGCTGCCCGAGGTGCCGCTGCTCGCGGTGCTGCCGGGCACCGGCGGTCTCACCCGTGTCGTCGACAAGCGAAAAGTGCGCCGCGACCACGCTGATTTTTTCTGTACCATCGAGGAAGGCGTCAAGGGCAAGCGCGCCGTGCAGTGGCGCCTCGTTGACGAGATCGCGCCGAACTCCAAGCTCGAGGCCAAGGTCGTCGAGCGCGCCAAGGAATTTGCGGCCGCGTCGAAACGCGCTGGCAGCGGCAAGGGCATCGCGCTTTCCCCGCTCAAGCGCACGATCGACGAGACCAGCATCCGCTACGGCTTCGTCACCGTCGATATCGACCGCACAGCCCGCATCGCCACCATCTCGATCAAGGCGCCGGAGGCAGCGGCTCCCGCCGACATCGACGGCATGATGGCGCAGGGCGCTGCGTTCTGGCCGCTGCAGGTCGCGCGCGAGCTCGACGACGCCATCCTGCATTTGCGCATCAACGAGCTCGAGATCGCGATGCTGGTGTTCAAGAGCCACGGCGACCGCGCCCATGTGCTCGCCAGCGACGCCTTCCTTGAAGCCAACAAGGCGCACTGGCTGGTCAACGAAATCCGCCACTACTGGAAGCGGGTGCTCAAGCGCATCGATGTCACCTCGCGCACGCTGGTGGCGCTGGTCGAGCCCGGCTCGTGCTTTGCCGGCACCTTGGCCGAGCTCGTCTTCGCCGCCGACCGGTCCTACATGCTGATCGGCACGCGCCAGGGCGACAACCAGCCGCCGCCGTCGATCGAACTGTCGGCGATGAATTTCGGCCCGTATCCGATGAGCCATGGCCTGACGCGGCTGGAGTCGCGCTTCCAGGCCGATCCGGCGGATGTGGAGCGCGCGGAAGCTACGCGCGGCACCAGTCTCGACGCCGAGCAGGCCGAAGAACTCGGCCTCGTCACCTTCGCGCTCGACGACATCGATTGGGACGACGAGGTCCGCGTGTTCCTGGAGGAACGCGCCAGCTTCTCGCCCGACAGTCTCACCGGCATGGAAGCGAGCCTGCGCTTCGTCGGTCCGGAGACGATGGAATCAAAAATCTTCTCGCGCCTGACCGCGTGGCAGAACTGGATCTTCCAGCGCCCGAACGCCGTCGGCGAGGAAGGCGCGCTGCGCCGCTATGGCAGCGGCCAGAAGCCGAAATTCGATATGACGCGGGTTTAAGGAGCACGGCCATGAACATGAACATCATGAACGTCGACTACTCGACCAAGATTCCGAACAACGTGAATCTCGCGGAAGACCGCCAGGTGCTGAAGGCGCTGGAAGGCTGGCACCCAGGCTACATGGATTGGTGGAGCGACATGGGGCCGGAAGGCTTCCAGGAATCGCTGGTGTATCTGCGCACCGCTTACTCCGTTGATCCGCGCGGCTGGGCCAAGTTCGATTATGTCCGCATGCCCGACTATCGCTGGGGCATTCTGCTCGCGCCGCAGGAAGAGAATCGCGTCGTTCCCTTCGGCGAGCATTTTGGCGAGCCGGCCTGGCAGGAAGTCCCGGGCGAGTACCGCGCCATGCTGCGCCGCCTGATCGTGATCCAGGGCGACACGGAGCCCGCCTCGGTCGAGCAGCAGCGCCATCTCGGCAAGACCGCGCCCTCGCTCTACGACATGCGCAATCTGTTCCAGGTCAACGTCGAGGAAGGCCGCCATCTCTGGGCGATGGTCTACCTGCTGCAGAAGTACTTTGGTCGCGACGGCCGCGAGGAAGCCGATGATTTGCTGCGCCGCCGCTCCGGCGATGCCGACGCGCCGCGCATGCTCGGGGCCTTCAACGAGGCGACGCCGGACTGGCTGTCCTTCTTCATGTTCACCTATTTCACCGACCGCGACGGCAAGATGCAGCTGCACTCGCTGGCGCAGTCGGGCTTCGACCCGCTGTCGCGCACCTGCCGCTTCATGTTGACGGAGGAAGCGCATCACATGTTCGTCGGCGAGACCGGCATCACCCGCGTCGTGCAGCGCACTTGCGACGCGATGCGCGAGGCCGGCATCACCGATCCGACCGATATCGCAAAAGTCCGCGCGCTCGGCGTGATCGATCTTCCGACTATCCAGAAGAAGCTGAACCTGCACTACACGCTGTCGCTTGATCTGTTCGGCTCGGAAGTCTCGACCAACGCGGCCAACGCCTTCAACACCGGCATCAAGGGCCGCTATCACGAGACCCAGATCGACGACGATCACCAGCTCAAGAACGCGACCTATCCGGTGCTCAAGTTCATCGACGGCGAGATCAAGCTGGTCGACGAGCCGGCGCTGACAGCGCTCAACATGCGCCTGCGCGACGATTACAGCCAGGATTGCGTCAAGGGCATGCTGCGCTGGAACAAGGTGATCTCGACCGCGGGCTATAACTTTCAGCTCAAGCTGCCGAACGTCGCTTTCCATCGCCACATCGGCGAGTTCAAGGGCATCCACGCCACGCCGGATGGTCTCTTGATCGACGACGCCACCTGGACCAAGCGCAAGGACGATTGGCTGCCCTCGACCGTCGACGGCGACTTCATCACCTCGCTGATGCAGCCCGTCACCGAGACCGGCCAGTTCGCGTCGTGGATTTCGCCGCCGAAGGTGGGTATCGATAACAAGCCGGGTGATTTCGAGTACGTGAAGATCGAGTCGTAGGCGCCAGCAGCCGACGCTCGCGCCAAAAACTCCGCTGCCGTCCCGGCGAAAGCCCTAGGGCATGCACATATC
>NZ_VSSS01000066.1 GCF_008123425.1 Bradyrhizobium rifense | reverse complement strand
CAGCACTGTCACCGTAATTCAGACTTCAGCAACACGCAGATATCGTCCCGAGGCGTCAAGATGGTCGTGCGCAATTTCGCCCGAGTGATACTGACGCGGAAGTTCTGACGCGCTTGCGCCATAGGACCGTCCTTCACGTTACCGGTCACGATCCGATCGGGATTCGCCACGATCTCGCGCCTAACTCTTTTTGGCCACCCCTCGAAGATGATCACCTCGTCAAACTGCTTTCCCTTCGCCTTGTGCATGTTCATCACAATGACTCCAGATTCCGGTTTACGCGCCATCGCGAAATGCTCTTGCACGAAGGATTCCCGCGTGATCGTAAGGGCGTTGCGATAGCCACCCGTATCCCGCCAATCTTGGGCGAGCCCCTGACGCAGTTGGGTCCCCCGCTCAAGAAGCCGCAAATTGCGGACCTCCCTCGCCACGTCATTCAGTCGCGAACAGACGCCTGTATCGAGAATCGCACGCAATGCCACCCAGTCAACGTCCGGATCCCCTGTCATTACCAACGCCGCCGAAGCTTGGTGGACTGCGAAGGTATTCTTGAGAACGCTGTTACCAGGCGTTGGCCGAACGGCTGCAACACACTCGTTCCACTTTGCCAAAGCAGCCCGGTATCGAGATGCTTCACTGATGTCACCTTTAGTCGGGGACGCACCTCCACGGCCGTGGAAATAACTGCAGAGTAGCTCGATGAGTTCGTCGAAGCAGCCAGAGTGCGTCCCCTGTTGCAGCAGGAAGGCCACGATTTCCGCGGCTAGGATGGGCCCCTCCATGTCAACTGCGGCAGTATGAGAAATCGGCGGCACGCTGCCGAAAGGCTCGCGCAACACGTCCGACACCAGTCGGGTCATCCGCTTGGTCGGCACGAGTATAGCCAGCGACCAGTCGCGTCGGCCGCCCTCAATAAGGCGTCTACGAGCCTGGAGCACCAGCCCAACCAGTGACGCATAAGCCTGGTTGGGATTGGACTCGAACACTTCGACTCCGATACCCCGATATTCGTTCTGCCGAAATTTACCGCGCAGAATGTCGTTGCCGAAGAGCGCAATATCCGTCCCAGTACTTCTATGATTGTCGTCGGCAAGGTCGTGGACCGACGGGGCAAACGCTGCCTGGAACTGATTTAGTCTCTCCGGATCGGCACCGATGAAATCAAAGATGCGCTGCTCCGGATCGGCAAGAGCAATCAGGGTGCTACTCCCGCCAAGCGCCTGCACAACTCGCCATTGATCGGCGGTGGTGTCCTGAAACTCATCCAAGATTATATACGGATATGTAGTCGAAATGAGCGAGCGAACCCTGTTGGAGCCATGCAGCAATATCGCAACGCGGTCGGCAAACAAGTCAAAGCAGACCTTGCCCTCCTCAATCGCCAACCGAGTGCGCTCAACTCCCTCACGCGCTCGCTTCTCCACCTTTTCCTTATCCGTGAGCTTCGAGGCCGGCTTGTAGCCGCTGCGCACCGCAGACAAAGCGATCACCTCGTTTGGAGGGGTTAAGATTGCCAGACGCCGTGGAAAGCCAACAAGGTAGCCGTGCGTCTTCAGGATGCGCCAGAAGAAGGAATGATAGGTGTCTACCTCGATCCTCTGCTTCTCCTCTCTAGTGATCGCATTTTCTTCGTCGATCGCTTCTAAGACGCGCGAGACCGTCGCCCGAGCGAAACTCAGGAATAAGATTCTCTGACCTAATCCCAATCCTTCACGCGCGATCTTGGCGGACTTTAGGATCGACACGGTAGTTTTCCCCGAACCGGGGCCACCGGTGACGAGCTGATGCCCGCCGGCCTGAATAATTTCCTTCTGTCCCTTAGTTAGGTCCACCATGACATCGTCGTCTAACTGACCGGCCCAACGCCTGGAGCGGCACCAGCCCAAGGAAATGGCGGTGGCGGGGGCAGTGGATCACAAAGAGCCCTAAGAGTGATGCAAGTGTCACGTATCCACACAGGCACCTCCGCCTCAGAGCACTGACTCAGAAACTCGGCGATCCCCCAATTCCCTTTCGACCAACCGAAATAGTCCGTTAAAGCCGCGATGGCCTGCGCCTTCGGAACTGGATATTTCGCCAGCAGATGCGGCGGCCATTCGAGCTGATCAGCGAACCGTTCGAGCGCCGCTTGCGTGGTATTTTTGAGTATCAGATCCTCGATGCCCTTCTCTCCATGCATGAAGAGACGTTCGACCTGGGCCTCGATCGCGGCCTTGGCCGGGTCAGTCTGCTTGTCGCATAGAGCAAAAGTTCGCTTACCGAGACTCTTGTATAACAATGCGAGGTCAGCGATCTGTGTTTCGGTGCCAGCGTCAATCACGCACACACCCAAAGCTTCCAACGATGCGTAGGCGGTGGGATTTAGTTCCGACAATCGGCGCGCGGCGACTGGGAACGAGGTCGCCTCCGTCGCACCCTCCGCAATCAGTACGCGACGCGAGAGCAACCCTTCGCAGAACCGTGTGCGAAATTCCTGTCGGTAACGCTTGTGTTTGACGCTCTCCGGCAGCTCGATCTTAGCTTGGGTAAGTTCTCCATCATCGGATCGCGAAAGGATGATGGTTTCTTCGAGCTTGAACTCCTCTAGTACATAAGGAGAATGAGAGGTGAAGAGAGACTGAGCCGAAAGCTTCCGTAACTCATGAACAATTCGCTTTTGTGCATATGGAGGAATCGCAGTTTCGGCTTCTTCCATTGCGAAAATGACGTTCTGTTTGTCCTCTGCGATCTGAGACAGCATCGCCAGGACAAGCATGTTGATCGTGCCCGTCCCCTGACGGAAGAACGGCGCTGCGTGATCGCCAGTGCCAGTGGCGATGAAGGCGGTCACCACCTTGCGCAAATGCTCGCGCGTAAGGTTTGATACCTTGAGATGAGGCTTCACGCCCCACTCTCGCGGGACGTATTTCTTCAGCGATCTGTCGATGCTATCCAGAACGCCAGACAAGCCGAGCGCGGGATCGCTGGCGACATCAAAGCCGCCGAGCGTTCCAATCGTTCCCTCCCACATCTGCGGCCGGATTTCCTTCAGCCGCAGGATAATATCGAGCAAGCTGCCGTGTTCGAGACTGAGCGCCCGAGATCCCGTCCTTAGCGACCGCAGGAAAAGAAAGCCGCAGTGCTGCTTGTCCTTCTTCGTAAATGGCGTTGGCTTCTCTTCTTCTGATAGACTGCGGGTGAAGTAGGTATTGCCGACGAAGTCATCTTCATCAGAATCGTACTCGCCAATAAATGTGATCCGAAGCGCCGCTTTGATCTCGGCAACGTCCACACCGCCGGGATTCGCCTCTTCGTAGAATAGCCCGGTGCTCGTATAGCCACTCGACGTTGGCTCCAAAGCGCGCCTGCTGTTCCGGCGAAAGGGCAGTGATCGTTACCTCGACGGTGATCTTGGGCTTCGCGGCAGGCGCCGCACCTTCGGGTGCCTGCGCACTCTCGACTGCCAGATATTTGCCCTGATAGAAGTCATGCTCATCCACCGGAGGTCGGCGGCTTAGCCGATCTGGCCCAAGAGCTAGATCGATCGCTTCCAACACCGATGATTTGCCGGTGTTGTTATCTCCGATCAGTACGGCGTGATCAGGCAGCACTAGCTTGGTTGAGCGAATTCCACGGAAGTTTTCGATTGTCACGGAGAATATTTTCACCGCATTCCCCCGGCCTCATTTATTTTGTTTGAAATAGTTACTGAAAATCGGCCGCAAAACTTCGCTAAATTTCTACGGGAGCAGCCGCTTGTTGCATATCAGAAGTCGTAACATGAACTGCAGAGAATTATGGGATAATTGGCAACTATCCCCATCCATCCTGCGAAGTATCCAACTGATACGAGTTAATCGTCCCGGGGGGCTTCCAAACTCATTTCATACACCACCGGACGTCACCCCCATCAACTCATTCATGAGTTGCACGGTGCTCCGCCAAACAATTTATGTCGAAGATAGAGGTCCGAGTCATGTCGTCGTGACCTGCTCCCCTGAAACGCCCCCGGTTTTGAGTTAGGGTTCTGTTCTCCACCGAGGAGACGGACGATGCGCAAAAGCA
>NZ_VSSS01000065.1 GCF_008123425.1 Bradyrhizobium rifense | reverse complement strand
CATCAGAAATGAGTCAGAGCCAAATTTGCAGGCCGATTGACAGACTTTTTTCTTTTTCTTCTTTTCGGAGAGGGTGACGATGACTTCGGCGGCTGGATTGATCGTCAGTTTCTTCTCGTTCTTGGCCCACCCGAAGAAAGCTCGGGCCGCGGCGATGTAGCCGAATTTCACGTTGCGTCGCGACGCTTTCGACGCCAGCAGCGCATCGCGCCAATCGAGCAGATGCTGTTCGGTCACGCTGCTCATGTCGTCGGTACCGATGCGTCTGATCAGCTGCGCGAAATACGGCTCCCACTTCTTGCGCGTCGACGCCGCCAGCTCCTTGGCCTCGACGAACTCGCCCCACAGCACGTCGAACTTCTTCGCGGGATTCGGCGGCTTGTATTCCGGAAAGCGCGCGGCGACCTTGTCGTTGGGTGTGTAGTCCTTCTTCGCGTTCTGCAGCAATTCTTGCGTCGCGAGCTCTTTGGCCTCGACAAAGGAACGGATGAAGGATTGGAGCCGGTCGCCGACGAGATGGATTCCCTTCCGCTGCAGGAACGCCCGCGCTTCGAGGCCGAACGTCATGTACAGGTGCGGATCGAGCGGACCGATCGGGGGCCGTTTGCGCTTCGCGTGCTCTCTCAACAACCGTTCGATCTCGGCCGGAGGACCGGGCTCGTCGCGGCGGGCCGTCACCGTTTCCTTGTAGAGTTCGCCGGCGAGCGCGACGATCTGGAGGTGCGTGAGCTGCGTCGGCTGCTCGCCCGGCAGATTGGCGCGCCACTGCCGCTCGAGCTTCAGGTTCTCCTCCTGGCAGAGGATCTTGGCCTCTTCCAGATCGGTGGTGCCGAGACTGAACTTGATCTCGGCGGGCATGCCGAACCTGCGATATTTCGCCGGAATGCGGCGTCTGAACCAATAGACGTTCGAGCGCGGATTCTTCCAAGGGCCGATCACGACAAGTCTCACGGTGACCACTCCTGTGTACCACCGAGACTTTTCGGAAAGCCTTATTTTATAGGTAAATGCGGAGTTTCAGGCGTTTAGCGCGGCCGATGGCGGAGAGAGTGGGATTCGAACCCCCGTTAGCCTGCCGCACTTTGTAAATCGCAGTGCCGTCGATCGGCCAAGTCTGGGAAATCAACGGGTTACACTGGAGAGGTACTCGAACCTGCGCCCCGAGGATTATGATCCGCCTATCTGCTCCGCTCGTCGCCTCGTGTTTTGTCGTGCCCCTCTGCATCAACGCCCTGCTCCGCGCCGCGACAACGGGTATTGGCAAGCTCAGCAAGCTCATTTTTCAACGCATGCCGGCGAGTTTCGATGGCAGGCATGTCGTCGACGAATTGCCGTATCTGTCGCGCGAGCGCGTGATCAGCCGCCTCTCCAGAGCGCTGCAGCTCGGCGGCATTGTCGAGATATCGCCTTCGGATCGCATCCTGACGTGACTTAGTTTGTTCGTCCCAAGGATGTTTGGCCGCCTTGCCGCCCCTCACCTCCGAAAGCACCTCCTGTCTGGCGAGCCGATCGACATCGGGCGTGATCTTTCGCTTGCGCATAGCGAGCACCGCCCCCCGATCGGCCTTTCGAACCCGCCCGCGGGTTCGCCGCGGCGTTGCCTCCGCTGCGATTCCGCGAAGCCGGAGCTCGCCAGCAAACCGTTCCCGCCAGACCTGAAGATCCGCCTTGCGGGGATTGAGGCGCTTGCCGTTATGGCCCAGCGACCGAACGGTCAAGTGTACGTGGGGATGCTTGCCATCGAGGTGCTGGACGAAGACGTAGTCGTGATTGTCCCCGAACGTCTCGATGGCAAATGCCCGAGCCGAATCCTTGACGGCGACGGCATCCGTGCCAGCCGGCATTGATAGGATGATGTTGATCGAAATCGATCCATCACGGCGACGCTTGTCGTCGAGGCCGGCATCATCCTCCCAGCGTTGCTGCAGATCTTTCAATCCGGAACGACCCGCCAGCGTCGCGCCCTGCTCTGTTTCCGCATCGAGCTCGCCATTTCGCGTGATGTAGGCCAGGTGCGATTTGAGATGCGCCACGTCCTTGGTACGACCGGTGATCTTGACCATCACCTCGGGCGCTCGGCGCACGATGCGTTCGAGCTTTGCACGCATCGCCGGCGTAAGACGGCCTGGAGCGGCCGGATCGGGGATATCCCACTCGGCCCGCCGTGGGCGCCGATTGGGCGTTTCCCAAACATACGAGATCGGCGGAAGTTCGGAGTCCAGGTTGGCTGGCCGCGGCGAGCGACGGCTCATCGCCGTCCATCCCAATAATCCGCGTTGCCGTGCAGCGCACTACGCAATTGCGCGAGCTCTCTTTCGATGACCAATTTGGCTTCTTGAATTACCGACAAATCGGGCTCAACCGCCCTGCCCTGTAGCACACTGGTGTTTGCGGCCCGCGCGATCTGGTTGATGTTGCCGCCGATCCGATTGAGCTCGCGAACGATCGCGCGAAGCGCGTCATGCTCGTGCGGGGAATGCTGCACCGGCGACCCCAATCGCGAGCGCACCAGCGCGACGATCCAGCCGGTTCGGGTCATGCCGCGCTGATGTGAGACCTCTGCCAGCTGCCGCATCTCGCTCTCGCGAAATCGCACCGTCACCTTTTCCGGCCGTCCGACCGGCAACGCCAAGATGCGCGGCGCTGGTGCAGCTAGTGCATCAGCAATGAGACGCCGCAGCAGCGCGGATTTGCCGCCCTGGGTAGCTGCAAGAACTGAGAACTCCGCAGCGACTTCGTCGGGGACGCGAAGCGAGATCAGAGCCATGCACTCCAATCCCGATCTCGATGTAATACATCGCTGGCGCGAAGCCTATCCTGCACTAGAAAACGCGACTCCTTCCACCCGCTCCACGATGGTTCAAACCAACAGGCTCGGCAGTGAAAGCTCGGGAGTTGCAGCAGGTGGGATCCAATCCAACCGACGATTGAGGCGGAGAATTCCTCGGGAATGACGAAGCCGTCGCCCCTGATCCTTGTGCTCCACGAACGCCGCGCGTGCAGATCGGCAATATTGGCACCGAATATGCGGACCGCGGCTTTCCAGCAGCCTCCGGCCTCTCTACAGCGCTTTGGGGGGCGCGTTCGGCCTCCGGCTGCTGCGCTAACGCGCCATCCTTCGGATGGGAAATCCGCTGCGCCGGTGCACCAAATGAAGCAGCGTTTCTGAGGAGGCTGTCTAAGACCAGCTTCATGCGAAAAGGATCTCTTCGATTGTGATGGTCGATGCTGGAACCTCTTCCGCCTCTTCTGCGCCATCAACCAACAGGACTGCGTGCCGTGAGCCTTGAGACGCGAGTCGATCGACCAGAAGACGGCCGGTGCGACTTTGGTGACGCACTCGGATCGTCAGTGGTCCGCTCATTCGCCCGTTTCGATCGACCGAAGAGTTGGGGGGCTTTTCCGCGATCGCCGTCACGCGGTCGCTCTCCCTGAGTCGCAATGCCACTTGCGGTGCGATCGGGCGTCGTGCGGGTTGAGCTCCAGGCAGCCCCTCGCCATCAGCAGGGGAGCCGCGGACTTCGGTCCGAACTTTGCGAGCCAATTGACGGGCGTGGGAGTCGGTGAAGCTATCCTGTGCTGCGCATAAAGTTTCGATGGCGTTCGGCTGCTCGCGCCAAGCCTGGTAGAGTTCATACACAGCACGGATTGATGAGCTGGCAAGCTTCGACCGGAGGAACTCCGGCATGCTCTGTACCGACGCGTAGCGAGACACCCAGTCCCTCGGCTTGCCGAGCTTGCGCGAGATGTCCGCTTGGTTGTCACCCTGCTCCAAACGGTCCGCGATGAACACCGCAATTTCGCGGGCATTGAGGTCATCACGCTGGATATTCTCGATCATCTGAACATAACGATCCGCAGAACCAACGGCATGGATGAAAGCTGGGATGTCACGGAGCCCAGCGCGCTTGGCGGCACGATACCGCCTCGCCCCCATGACGATCACGTACCGACCTTCCTCGGTCGCTTGCCGCAGCACGATCGGTTGCAGCACGCCATGCTGACGGACTGATTCCGCAAGCTCCTCGAGCTTCTGTTCGTCGAAATTGCGACGAGGCTGGTCCGGATCTTCGTCAATACGGTCGATGGATATCGAAGTCGGTTGCCCGGTTGAGGCGCCAGCATCTTCCGCGGCGTCTATGAGCTGCTTAAAGCTGAGATCAAGCGCCATGTGCCGGCTCGTCCATCTGCGCGACGATCTTGGCGAGAACATCGCGGATTTCCCGACCAGCCTCCTGCGCAGAGCGGCGCTTCAACTTCCAGACCGGCAGGCGTTCCGCAACGGCCTCGGCGTAGCCGTCCCTTGCAACGATCTGACCCGGGAACACATATTTGCCCGCCTCGCGCAACAGTTGCTCAAGATGGCTCCTTTGACGGGGCGATTTCGTGTTGAAGTTCGAAGGCAGCAACCCGAGAAACTTCGTATCCTGGCGGCCATAGCGCCTCTGCACCCCGATCACAGTCTGCATCAGACCTTTGACGCCTTTAATCGAATAATCCTCTAGATAGATGGGGGCAAGCACATGCGACGCCGCAACCAAACAGCCGACACTGCGCAGTCCAAGTGATGGCGGCGTATCGATGACGCAGGCATCGAACTGATCCGACGCGATAGCGAGGTTCTCTTGCAGAGTCGTTATGGCGGCCGCACTGCTGCGATCGAGATCGGTCAGCGAGCTATCGGCCGGCGCGAGCGTTAGGCCTTCGTCTTCTCGAGCTACGACCCGTATCCCCGGCTTGAACAGATCCGCGGCTAACGTTGAACCGGCGTAGTGCCTCAACGTATCCGACGCATTGCTCTGTGCATCAACGTCGATGACGAGAACGCGGCGATCCGCTTCCGCCATGAACCAGGCCAAATGCACAGCAAGCGTCGTCTTGCCGACCCCGCCCTTTTGATTGTTGATGACAATGGTCTTCATCTTGAGGTCCGAAATGGGTCTAACGGCGTGGGCGGCATGTCCTCGTCCAATCATGTCGTGGCGGATGTTGGTTTGAACCAACAGCAATTGCGAATCCGGTCACCGGAACGATCCCGGAATTCGTCCGGCGAAGCCCCTGCCACAAGAGTCAGGTCAGCCCATAGCCGTCGAGGGAAATTCTGGGCGCGAACTGGGATTGTGCTCGTTGCTGGTCGCTCCGCGACAGGTCGCGAGAGGATCGTCACGCGAAGGCGCGGAGACCGCTTGTGGGCTCCGGGGCGTCGCCGCGGCGGCGCGAGCAGAGCCGTCCCCGAAGGGGCTCGCCCAAGCAGACTGGGCTGGAAGAGCCGCAGGAAGTTTTGTTGGCGAAGTCTCCATCGAGGAGAGATTCAATCCGGCAATAGGACGGGTCGCGGCAGCTGCGGCGCAATGGACCTATCGATAAAATGAATCGATCTGCCCGGTCGATTCATAAAACTCATTGGACGGCGCTTCCCTCCGAAGCGAGAATCTGTCCGTGCCGAACCAGAACCGCTTCATCTGCGCCGCATCGATGCCGCGCACAATATGCGGCGGTTTTATGCGCTATCCACGCAGCTCACCTTGTTCGGAGAAATGTCGCTGATCCGCAATTGGGGCCGGATCGGCACGAGTGGCAAGACCATGGTGCAGACCTTCGATGGTAGTGCGGAGGCGATCGAAGCATTCGTACGCCTGGAGCGTGCCAAGCGGAGGCGCGGTTACGCTGTCACGGACGAAAAACCGCCTTGGTCTGACATTCTTTCGAGGATTACGGCTCTGCCTGTGATGGCGGCTCTATCTGTTTCGCGGCCTTGATGCCAGACCAAGGCAAAATCGAAACAGGACGGAGCTCACACCCACTAAGGGACGTTATCCTTGACGAAGAGCGGGAGGTCCTATGGTTCTGCGAACGACGGAAGCCGAATTGCTTTGACTCATAACCCAAGCGCAATCTCGGCCCATTGCAACATGCGGTCGCTATTGAGGAACGCCAGCACCGCCGGCTCCAGTGGCGTGGGCGCGCCCGGTCCAACCAAAGCCGTCGCGGCGACCATGTCGCAGCGCTGATTGAAGGCGAGTGAGAGCGCGGCGTTGCGATTTCCCTCGACGCGATAGGCCCGGCTGCGGCCGCGCATCGGACCGACGATGATCTGTCGGCCGGAACCGATCGGCGTTGCCTTCCCAATCAGCGCCAAGTCGCCCATTTGCTCGAGGTCGCCATCGTCTGCGACGCCGGTGGCGCAATTGCAAAAGCCGAGCTTGGCGCGAACGTAGAGCTGGACTTCGCCGCCGCAATCGTCGGCCTTGCAGCGGAACGCTTTTCCTTTACCCCAGGGATCTGCCCCGAAAGGCCATTCGGTTTCCGTCCACACCGGGCGGATCTCGCCGGATGCCGCTGTTGCGCTTGCCGGTTCACCAGATCGCAAGATCCAGACCGCAGCGGCTGCGCAGAGCAGTGTGGTGGCTGTGCTGATCGCAACGAATTTGCTTGTCAAGCGCATGGAAGCTGCCGCGGCATCATTGCTAATTCTGAGCCATCAACTTTCGTGCGGCCGCGAGGTCTTCCCGAGATGAGTCGCCATTTCTCGCTGTTTCGACGATCTTCGCGTAATACTGGCGGGCCTTCACAGTATCCCCCGCTTTCTCGGCCGCGTGAGCGGCGCCGATGGTCGCGCCAAAGCGGTTCGGCTCCTTGCGCATGGTGCTTTCAAATGCGGCCAATGCCTCCGTCGCCATGCCGCGTTCGAGCAGCATGGTCCCGTAAAGCTCGCGCGCGGGGGCAAGCGGTCCCGGCGTCACGATGGATTTTTCGGTCTTGTCTTCGGCATCGGCGGCAAGGCGCATCGCTTCCAACGCGTCCTCCTGTTTTCCCTGGGCATTGAGCTGCCAGGCTGTGGCGACCTGCCGCTGAATGTCGACGATCTCAGCCCAATAGGCGTCCTTGTCCTGCTGCAGCTTGTCCCGCAACTCCGCCAGCTTGGCGATGTCCGCCGTTGCTGCGTCTGCATTGCCGGTGCGCGCGGCGCCAAGGGCGCGGGCGAAATAGGTGATCGCATCGACGTAGGCGAACCTGCTCGGCTCGACCTTCAGCGCGGCAGCGCCCTGCCAATCGCCGCGCTCGACCATATAGCGTGCCTGACTGGCCGCTATCGCGTAGGGACCGGCGCGGACGGCCGGCGCATACCCGGTGGTCGCAATCATGTCCGCGATGACGTCGCGGGCTCGGCTGTCCTGCGCAAGCTGGAGCAGGGCGTAGACCATATAGTCGTCGGCATGCAGCTGCTCGCTGGGGTCCTTGCCCTCTTTGGCTGCCTTGGCAGAACGACTATTGGCGTCGATGGATTCGTTCCAGTAGCCGACGCGCGTGAAGATGTGCGACGGCATATGCAAAGCGTGCGGCGCCGCCGGCGCGATCTCGGAATAGCGCTTGGCAGCATCGAGACCTCGCTCTGCGATCGCCGGATAGTCGTAGAGGTGGATCAGGTAATGCGCGACGCCGGGGTGCCGCGGCTGCCGCTTGAAGATCGGCTCCAAAATGGCCGCGCCCTTGAGCTGGTTGGCATAGGTCTTGTCGTTTGGTGACGCCGTGACATTCAGCGTGATAGCATAGGCGATCTGCGCCTCGTCATCATCGGGATAGCGCGCGGCGACGGCTTCGGTTGCCTTGAGATAGGCCTGCGCGCGTTGGCCAAACGTCGTCTTTTCGTCGCCCGAATAGAAGGCCAGCAGCGCGTCGATATAGTCGCGTTCGCGTTCGCTCTTGGCGCCGAGTGCCTTGGCCTTCTGCAGAGCGCCGAGGCCCTCGGTGAGGTTTTCCTTCGGCGCGGGAAAATGCGGATTGTACAGCAGACTCAGGGCAATGCCCCAATAGGCGATCGCGCATTCCGGATCGGCCTGCAACGTCTCCTCGAAAATCTCTTTCGCGGGCCGGTACCAGAACGAGTGCTGATAGCGCATCCCGCGGTCAAAGCGGCGCTGCGCCACCTCGTTGCAGGAGGTCTGGAAGTGAACCTTGCCAAATTGCTCGTCGGTCCCGTCCTGCGCGTGTGCGCTACGCGTGGGGGAGATCGAGCCCAGGATAGCGAGGGTGAGAAGAGAGACGGTTCTCAAGGCGAGCGCGCGCATCGGCCCCTCCGTTTCTGTTCAGAAAGAATTTACCCAGATGGCGCCGATAAAGGCCGGGGCGCCGAAATTCGTAGTGCTGAAATTGGCGGTGGCAATTGCGTTGTTGGAAGGATTCGCCCATTCGCAATGCGAGTCAATACGAGCGGGTGGATTTTGCGTTAGGGAAGCACGCCTGTCAGGCTCCATCCGCCCGTGCGCGAAATCGTAAGGCGGATAGCGAAGCGTAGTCCGCCATTACTGGGGTCGATCTGCCGCCGGGCGGGCACCGATCAGGCCGCGCGGGGGCGTTGCCGGTCGTTGGCCGGCTCGACATGTGCGTGATGGTCGGGAAGATTGTGTTCGAGCTCATGAAGTATCGATCCTGATCGCGTAACGACGGTGCATCGTAAGATGCAGGAGGGGGCTTACGCCCCCTCCTCGGCTGCGAGCGCTTCGTTGCGTTGGCGGATGAGTTCGGCTAGCTCGACTTCGAGCGCCTTGCGCTCGGCCGGCGTGAACACGCATTCGCGCAGCTCGGCGCGCAATTCTTCAATGGTGTCGACGGTCATGATCGCATCTCCAGTCGAAGGGAGCGGGCCCCGCCTTGCGGCGGAGCCCACTGGCTGAGCCTCAGTCGCGGTTCGGCCGGGACCAGATCAGTTGGAGGCCTTCCGCACCTTCGACCTCGATCAGGGTGGCGTAGATCGGAGCCGGGAAGCTCGGATCGTCCAGCTTGACGGAGAGATAGTCGCGCTCGGTGTCCTTCGCGGTCTTCTGCCAGGCCGCGCCCAACTCGACGTTGCCGGAGTAGATGCGGAAATGCGGTCCCTTGTCGGAAGGGTTGTCGACGCGGATCAGCTTGGCCTTGACGTTGAGGTTGAGCGTCTTGATGGCGCCGGAGAAGCCGTTGCCCGTTGAGCTGAAGGTGCCGATGGTAGCCATTGTCTCATTCCCTTGGTTTTCTCGGGCCGCGCCTATCGCGACCTCGATGGCGGTCGTGAGACCGGAGGCGATCGACCTGCACCCAAAGGGCCGAAATGAAGTGGAGGGCGGCCGGCAGCGACTTTCTTGGACCGCGAGGAATGGTGCGCAGCGCCAGGGGAAGAAAGTCGAGGACGGACGTTGCAGGGACAAGATCGAGAGCCCGCGAAGCGGGATCGGCCTTCGGTCAGACCAGCCTTTATCGAGGACGCTGATGGATGCGCCCGTCGCGAAAACACATGGAATGAAGACAGGCGGCTCTAATCCGTTCGGCCATTCGGCAACGGGCGTGGCAGCAAAATGCGGCTCACCTTAAGTATGCCACCTGGACGGCGCGTCATCACCCGCAATGGAGATCGTCGCTGTCAGCAATTTCGGCGCACCAGTCGAACTCGCGATCGCAAGATCGAGAGCGAGGCTGGCAACGTACTCGCCATGTGGATCAACCCTGCCCTCCGCATCCATGCGACCGAACGCCCCCGAGGCGTAAAACAGATGCTGGCGTCGCTGGGCATGCCGGCCTCCGAGTCCGGGGATGATTCCGCCGGCACGCGCGATGGAACGAAGCTAAGCGTTCGGGTTGTCACGCCACATCGACGGAGAGGGTTGTGAGCACAATCGGCCGCTGCAGCAATCCGGCTGCCGGGCTCGATTTCAACTCGAACGTTATTTGGCCGGCGGTCGCAGCGGGCTTTCCGCCCACTTCCGGGCGGCGGGATCGCGCAGCGGATCGTCCTCGCAGACCAGGCAGACGTAGCGCGGCCGGCCGGGCGCGACGTCGTCCGGCACGGCCGTCATCGGCTTACCGCACTTCGGGCACAGCTTCCGGCTGAGGTAGAGCGGAGTCATGGTTTTTGCCTGCCGGGACCAGCTTAGTTCCCCGTGCGCCGCGAGCACAAGTAAATCGCCGAAAATTGTCCGCATGCACCAGGCCGCTTGACGCGGAGCGCGTCTCACGTTGAAATCCGATTTTCAGTGATGTTGCGGGGTGGCGTCGTGGAAGAATTTTATAGAGGCTTCGCACAGCGGGCGCGCGATCTGGCGGAGTACGCGGACCCGTTCACCAAGCGGCGGCTACTCGACCTAGCCCAGCGATACGATCTCAAGAGCAAACCGGGAGCCCGGGGCGGTCGGATCCTCCCGCCGCCGCGCGCGACGCCGCCGACGGCGCTGTTTTCCGGCTCCGGCGAAGCTTAAGAGTAGTCGGAGCGCGGCCCGGTCGTCGGTTTTCTATGTTTTCATCGACCGGTCCGGGTATCGGCCGCGCGGATCGTGGTGCTCGCGTTAGTACAAGCTGGCCCTACGGCACTGAACCGCGCACGCGCGCCGCGAAGAGTCATCGCCTGCGCCGCGCGATCTCGTCAGCGACCATGCCCACGGCCCGCACCAGCCGCTCATACAGGGTCTCGAACATATCGAGGATGTCATCATTGGGTTCATTCCTGCCCTGCTCGACGGCTTCGGCGACGAGCTCATCGAGGGGCGTCTCCTTCAATTGGCCTTTCTCCAGAAGCTCTTCAAAAAGACTGTCGCTGCTCGGCTGCGGTTGGATGCGACCGTCGGAGTTGCACCAGACGGTGAATGTCTGTTGTCCCAGAACGGCAAGCTCGACCATCTCCGCATCCAACGGAATCAGCGTCCCCCAGGCCTCGCCCGCCTCGTCCGCGAACCCCGCCACGTACATCCGTTGCTCCGCGGCGCCTTCATCACGAGGCTGGAAAAACGGCGTGAGGATGATTGGAGGGTGTTTTGCCATGACGATCCTTCCGAACGGCTTTGCGTCGACATAGCGCAGAAGCCGGGTCAGTGCGGGTATTTCGATCACACGAAAAAGGCAAGGTCTGGGAACGGCGCCTCATCGCCTCACGCCCGCTGCTTGTCTCGCCGGCGAGAATTGATCTGCGCCATCAGGATCGGGCCAAGCGAAAATTCGCCGACCTCGGCTTTTCGCGTCAAACCGCGCAGATAACCGCCGGCGGAATTGATCGCCGTCCCGCGCTGCAGGATACACGCGACGACGATGGCTGCGGGCACCTCGCCCATGACCTTTTGCGCCTCATCCCAGGCGCTGGGACTGATCCCCAGCATCGATCGCACAACGCTAGCTGTGGCTAGGAAATCACGCCAGTTCGAAATCCCGCCCTTCGCATAATCGACGATGTCCGGGCATGCACTCAGGACCATTCCCAATGGATACGCCCCCTCCCCGACTCGCGATGGTTGAGGCTTTGGCTCAGCTCCCGCAGCCCTGCCTTCTCGGAGGCTAGGTTCAAGATCAATGAGGGCATCTGGATTTGAATTCTGTATGTGGCGCTCAGAATGGGACTCATTGGCGCTCGGATTCTTCGATTTGATATGTGTTTCCAGAAGATTGAGCACGTCGTCGGCGAGCTGAGACAACTCGTCGGCGATCGGCTCGAGCTCCTGGCGCGTCGCCGTGCGCGGAATCTGATCGACGATCGCGCGGAAGGCAGCGTGCACGACCTGCCAATCGGCAGGCCCCTGCCCTCCCCTTCGCGTCGGGACGGCTTCCTCGATGCCAGTTGCAATCATCTTCGCGATGTCGCGCCGGCACAGCGTGATGCGCTCTCGTACGAGCTTGAGTGCGCGGGCCTCGGCTTCGAAATCGGCCGCCAGGCTCTCGAACTCTTCCGAACGCACGACGAGCGGTGACAGATCGAAGCCGAACGCGAGCTCGATTTCGCCAGCATCGTCCTTCCGCGCATATCGCTTGCCATTTGGACTGTCGCGCCGAACGATTAGCCCCGCGTCGACCAGCACAGCGAGGTGGCGTCGCAGCGTCGATGCCGGCATGCCGTGCGCTCGCCGAGCGAGCTGATGGTTCGAGGGGAAGACAATCAGGTCATCCTCTCCCGTCAGCGCGGTCTCGGGATGGAAGGTTAAGAGCGCGTTTAGCACCGAGAGCGCGCGCTCCGACACCCCAAGCCGCGGCCGTGCCGTGCAGATGGCGTGGAAGATCTTCCATTTGTGCACGATCTTCTCGGGAGGACGTGCCGTTGCGACCATCTGGCTTGCCACATGGGCAAGCGTCAGCGATCGCCGCCCAAAGGGCGTCGTTGGAGAGTGTGACTGCATGTCTTTGCCTCAGTTGGGCAAAGAAAATCCGCTCGCCGAAACGACGATAAAATCGCGTAGAAACGCTTGACTGCGATTCGCGAAAGTGATTCTCTGTCAGTCGCCAAACTTGAAGAGAAGGGCTTCCGGAACTCCGTTTCGGGGGCCTTTTTCTTTTGCCTTGTCTGCTCCTGGTTCGTGTTTACGGGACGAGACCGTCAGGCCTCGGTACTTTCCTGACCACTGCTCTTCTTGGAAAAGGCGTCGAACAGGGCCGGGAGTTGGTCCACAAGAAATGCCGCGAATGTCGTCGAGACATTCTTGTCGATGGTAAGCTTCAATTCGCGCTCGGCCTGACGCACGTGCGCAATCTTATCCCCGGACACGGAAAAGACCGGCTTCTCGTCCGGCTCTTTCCGGGGCTCCCCGCGAGATGGACGGGTTGCTGCGGAGAATGCTGCAAGAAATCGTGCGTCGGTTTCGCGCTCTGCAAATTTAGGTTCGGCGATCGCCGCTCTGACACGTTTGAGTGCCGCGGAATCCTTGATCAATTCAGCGAATGACTGCCAGCGGCCGCGGCCAACTTTCGGGGCTTTCCCGATTGCTTGAATGACCTCGGCAGGAACCGATCGAGCCACGGCAAGAAGTTTCGAGGCCTCCGCCCGATCGACCGACAACGCATCTTGCACGACTGAGCGGCTATGCCCGGCATCCTCGATATGCATCGCGAAGCTGGCGCGCTCAATGAAACTCAAATCTTCGCGCGGTGCGTTCTCAAGTCCTTGCGCCACGACAAGCGCTTCATCTGACAACGGTCGCAGAATCGCTTTGACGGAAATACCTAGTTCGCGCGTGGCGCGGACGCGGCGATGACCATAGGCGCTCTGATAGCGCCCTTTCGCTTCAGGATGCTCCCGAACGAGAATGGGCACCTCTTGGCCACGCTGTGAGATCGACTGTTTGAGCGCTTCGAACGAGCTATCATCCTGATCGCGAAAACGGTCGGCCAGCGGTGACGGATCGACGAGCGAGGGGTCGATTTCAAGTATCACAGCCCCGGATGCAATTCTTTCGCGAAGCTCCTCGTTCTCTTTCTCAACCTCAGAGAAAGAGTCTTTCAACGAGCGAACCGAGCCCGACGAGACCCGCGGCAAGGCAGCGGGCATGTTGTCAGCTGACAACGCACTTGATTGCGGGGCCGTGAAAAGGCTCTTGATAGTGTCAGTACGTTTGCTCATCGACCCCACACCTTCTTAAGAAGTTGCGCGATTTCGGCATTGACCGCGTCGACCGACTCCAACGCTCGATCGTAGGCGCCCCGCCCTACGGCTCCGCGCTCCAACTCATAAAGCGATTGCTTCGTGAGACCGGCGTTGGCGATCGCGGTCGATTTCCACACAGTCGCCTGGAGTACATCCGAACCAAATAGGGTACGCAGGAGGGCCACAATTTGAGCTTCAGGCACGTCATTGGGATCGTGACGCGTGATGACGTACCGGATGAAATCGTGATCGAGTCGCCCGCCAGCTTCTTCGATGACGGACATGAGGTCCGACGTCATGAGGAGAAATTGGCTCATGGATGCGACATCAACCATCTGCGGGTGGATGGTCACGAGCATAGCGGTCGCCGCGTTTAGCGCGCCCATGGTCAGGTAACCAAGTTGGGGTGGGCAGTCGATCACAACGACGTCGTATTCGTCTGCAACCTGGTCGATGGCACTGGCGACACGGCGAAAGAACAGGTCGTGTCCGCGTTCTCGCCGCTCGACCATTGCTCGAGGCGTAGTGTGCTCAAATTCCATAAGCTCGAGATTGCCTGGAACGAGCCCTATCCCGTCAAAATAGGTCGGCCGGACAATCTCGCGCAGTGGCCGGCGGTGTTCGTCATATCGGATGGCCCCGTACAGGGTTTCGTTCGCCCCAATGTCAAACTCGGGTTGGTACCCGAACATTGCTGAAAGCGAAGCTTGCGGATCGAGGTCAATCGCGAGGACCCGAAAGCCGGCAAGGGCGAGGTATTGCGACAGATACAATGCCGTCGTCGTCTTGGCGGAGCCGCCTTTGAAGTTTGCGACGGTGATGATTTGGAGCTTGTCGCCTGGGCGCCGGCGCGGAAGGAATTCCATTGCTTCGCGCGGCCGCGCAGTGGCTAGATACTCGCGCAACTCATGAATCTGACCCAGAGTGTAGGACCGTCGCCCCCCGATTCCTGTCGCTGGGGTCGGTCCAAGTCCGTCAAGAGAGAGCTGCCGAAGGTACCCATCGGACACGCCCGCAATTCGCGCAACCTCTCCAGAGGTGAACGACCGGAGCGACTTGCTCGCCGAAGGCGGGAAAAGAGTTGTCGCGAGCGAGCGAAGCTGGCCGGAAAGAATGCCCGCGTGCCGAGTGATCCGCGCAGACGCAGTCTCGCTCATGGTAGCCGAATTTTCCGCTAAGATCGCCATTTGCCTTCTCAAGACGGTTTCTGCTCGTCAGACGCCTAGTCTCCGTCTTGAGAGATGGCCACGATTCTGTGATTTGAGCAAGAATTAAAGGGTTAACGAGTTATTAACGCTCGATGACGTGCCAAACGGCGCGCGGGCCTTTTTTTTGGTGCACCGCCCTGTTGTTGTCAGCTGACAACAACGGCTCAGCACGAATGGATGAGCCTCGACTATGGCGTGAGTCGGCTCGCCTTCACGACTCCCCAGAGCGTCATTTTTTTAGCTCGCCAACCGCTGCGCTGAACGGTGCTGCCACGGCTGGAGTCCGGACGACGGGACACGCCCCGGTGCGTAGCCTCCGTTCAGTGCTCTGATCTCAGGTCATGTAGGGCAAATTCTAGAGAATCGCGCCGCCATGTAGCGTCGGCTCCTGCCCGCCATTGCCCAACGTCTGGCGCCGCGGTCCCGCGAGAAGCACCCTCCCCGCCTCGTTCACGACAATGGCCTCAGACGCCCGCGCTGAATGGCAAGACAACCGTAAAGCGACGATGTCGTCTCGCTTGGATCGGCGGCGCGCCGGACCTTCCCGGGTGTTGATCGGGGGGCTGGCGCGTCACTTCGCTGCGTCGCCGCTCGCCCCAAAAAGGGCAAGCAGAAGAACCGCACTGTCGCAGGGGATCCACCGGCCGGCCGGGCGAACAGGTCGCAAGCAACCGAGCAGACGCATCCCAGGTCATCCGCGCTGGCCCTTCTCTTGCACTTCCGTGTGGCCACACCGACGGATCGCCAGGCGCGACATCGACCTCAGGGCTCGGCGCTGCAACGGGGCCCCTTGCCCTTTTCAACGATGCAGGAGTGCCGCAGCGCGTCAATCATCGCTTCACCCCGGGCGCGTGCGATCCGACGAAGGAACGGCAACGGGCCGCCACCTCGTCCGGGATGCGGTGCGGATCCAATCTTGAGCGGGGAGCTCGACGCCGGGCCTTCAGATCCATTCGCGGGAACGCTCGCCGCGCCCGGGTTCCAGATAGGGACGGTTTTCCTCGAAAGCCCGCATCGTATCGCCGCGCGGGAACCTCCTGTTGACTCGAATCGACCAGCGCAACAATGGACCGGCGTGAGGGGCCAAGCAGGCGAACGCATTCAGGACCTTGGGCGAGGTTCAGGCCGAGCTCGCAGGTTGATCGGAAGGCGTCCGGCGTGGGGTGCCCCTTTTGGCGAGCGGCAAGGCCGTCGAACGAATACGATCTCCCGATGGTGGGTGCTGGCGCGGATATCGAGCTGCGTGGCTCTCGAACGAAGCCGATCTGACCCATGGACGCCGCTGGATCATGGCAGACAGTAGCGCCCCCCTGGGCGATTGTTGTCAGCTGACAACAGGGCCCTGCCAAGGATGGATGTTGTCAGCTGACAACAATTTGTGCCCTGCGGTCATCCCTCGCTTCAATTCGCCAAGGCGCGTTGCACCAGTCGAGTCACGATCGGTATCGCATCAGCAGTCGACGTCGATCCGCGCCGCGCAGAATTCAAAGCGAGGAAGGAGCGGGCGAGGGTGGGATGGTCGTTAATAGCCCGAAGGGCCAGATGATCTGCGAGGACAGCCCTGAGGGAAGTAGCACCCGGGAGACGGAGAGGGCAGGCGTTCATAGCCAACTAACCATAAAAGTTGCCCTCACACGCAACGAAGGCCGCGCGTCTTAGGGGCGCCAACGACGAGGCCGGCCCTTCCGTCAGTGTATCCGTGATGGTATATAGGTATACACGATGCGGTCTAGAGGAGCGCGCCATGGCCTTCCACATCAAGAACCCGGAGACCGACGCGCTCGCTCGCAAGGTGGCCTCGCTAAAAAAACTCGGCCTCACCGAAGCAGTGCACGTGGCGCTCGCCCATGAGCTCGAGCGCGAGCAGGGCAAGCCGTCTTTGGTCGACCTTGGCGTCCAGTTCTGCCGGGATCTACGCGCGAGGGGCGACGCCGCCAAGGGACAGCCCGCCGATAAGGCGTTCCGCGACAGTTTGTATGAGGACACCTGATGTTCATCGACGCTTCGGCTTTGACCGCGCTCCTGACCGACGAGGAGGAGGCACGAGAGCTTTTGGCTCGCCTGCAGCAGACCGGAGCGCGTTTGACGTCACCGTTGGCGGTATGGGAGGCGGCGGTCGCGGTCGCGCGCGTGCTGGATCTTTCGGTCAGCGCCGCCGCCGAAGCGGTCGAAGAGTATTTGGCGCTGATGGAGATCTCCATAGTCGCGGTGCCGGCTGAAACGGCAAGGCTCGCGCTCGACGCCTTCGACCGATTCGGCAAGGGCCGGCATCCGGCGAGCCTCAATTTCGGGGACTGTTTTGCCTACGCTTGCGCCCGGCATCTGGGGCAGCCCTTGATGTTCAAGGGCGGTGACTTTCCGCAAACCGATATCGAAGCCGCCTAAGCGACCCGGCTGGGGCGGCCGCGGCGCGCGGAAAGAAGGGGGCTTGTCCGGACCAGGGCAGGGAGTCTACCGGGCTGCGGCCCTGGGATCGCTTATGCGCTTTAACGGTCTGCTCAATCGATAAGCAGTGATTATTGACAGCGAGTGCCACGGGGAACCAGCCTGTCGCTATGACCGAAGTTATTCCCGTGATAGCTTCCGTTTGAACGATTCCTGTTAAGGTTAACAAGACCTTGCAAAACGGTCACTCAATTCCCGATCCACTGCCTTGGGCTCAGCTAGCCAGCCCGCTCGCCATCGCCGAGGACGCGCTTGCCCGGCTCGACGAACGCCTGGCCAAGAGCCCGATCCGCGACGGCTGGATTGCGCGCACACATTATACTGACGCCTGCGCCAGTCTGTGGCTGGAAGGCGAATTGGTCCACCTCGAAGATCTGGTTCTCCACGACGCCGGCATGGACATCCGCGCCCCGACCCACGAACTCACCCGCGCCCACGCCATGCTACGGACCCGGCGCCGCATCGCCGACGCGAAGCCGGATTGGGCGCCATCGCCGGCGGGGCTCGACAGCCTGCGCGGCCGCACCGGGCAGGGCGAGTGGGAGGAGGGCAGGGGCATCCGAAAGGAAGGGGAGCGAAGCTTCGTCGGCGGCTACGATAGCGGAGACGCTGATCTCGACACGCCGCTTGGCGGCATCGAGTCCGACCCGCACCTGGCCGCCGCCTTCGCCGCGGTCGACGCCGCGAATGCCAAGGCGGAGCGGACACTCGCCGGCGGGAGTCGCACCCAGTCCGAGCGGGACCCGCTGGTCTACGACCCCGACTGGGACGAGGACGCGCGTCTCGACGACTGGCGCGCCGTGGTCGAGCAGACCCGCATATTGCCGCCGACGCTCGCGGCCGCGCTTGCGACTGAGGCTTGGGACGCCATCGCCCCGCTGCAGCACACGCCCTGGCTCGGCCGGCTGCTGGCAGCCAGCGTGTTGCGCGCGCGGGCCAAGACCCGCTGGCATCTGCCCTGCCTGCATGACGGGTTGAAGGCGATCCCCCGCGAACGCCGGCGGCCGCGCGACGCGGCGGCGCGACTCGCCGTGCAACTCGAGGCCATCACCGCTGCCGCGGCGGCCGGGCTCAAGGACCACGACCGCTGGCTTAACCAGCGAACCCTGCTCGCCCGAAAACTCGCCGGCCGTCGCGCCACGTCAAAACTGCCGGCGCTGCTCGACTATATGCTGACCCGGCCGATCGCCTCGGCCGGTATGATCGCGAAGGAGCTTAAGATCACGCCGCGCGCCGCTCAGGACCTGGTCGGCGAGCTTGACCTGCGGGAGGTGACCGGCAGGGGACGATATCGGGCCTGGGGGATTCTGTAGGCGCCCTCAGTGCGGTGCCCCGCCCCGCAGCAGATCCCGGTAGCCATGCTCGGTGATCCAGCGGGCACGGGCGAGATGGGTTTCCCACGCCCGGCGCGCCCGATCCGGCTCGCGCGCGACGTCAATATGCAGCACGGTCCGCGCGACCTCTTTCCAGTCGGCGCCATCGGCTGCGGCGTCGAGCAGACGGAGATAGGTAACCAGGTGCTGCTCGTCATAGCCGGTCAGAATCGGCGCGGTCGGCGCGACATCGGCGACATCAAGATTGGCCGCTGACTTCTGCATGGGGTGTATTCGCCGGCAGGGTTTCTTGTCAGCGGAGAGTAGGCGCGTTCGTGCACCGGTGAGTAGTTGCGCACCACGTGGTGCCTGTCGGGTATCACCGGGCATAGCGCAACCGCAGCTGACGGGTTCATGGCTGATCTTGAGGTTCCCTTAGCTTAATCCGGGTTATCGTAGCCTGACTACGACTTCAGCTTCCAATTCAAACTTGCAGAACTTTGATATTATTCTTATTATCGTAGCATGGCTACGACCCAAAGAAACAAACTAAACAGGCTCTGTACCCGCTTGGCGCCGGGGGCGCCGCTGACCTCCGGTGACCTCGCCGTCCTCGGGATATCGGCTGACCTTGCCGTCCACTATGTCCGCGCCGGCTGGTTGCAACGGTTGGCACGCGGCGTCTATTGCCGGCCAAACGATCCGCCCACTTTGCACCCGAGCCTCGTCCTGCTGCAGCGGAGCTTCGAAGGATTGCATGTCGGCGGGAAGTCGGCCTTCGACTGGCACGGCATCCGCCAGTACGTCCCCCAGCGGCCCGTCCTCCATCTGTACGGCTGGAAAGCGGGACGCCTCCCGGAGTGGTTCACCCAGCGCTTCCCGGCCGAGTACCACCGCAAGCGACTCTTCAAGGAAGAACCGGGCGCGCTGCTTCATGTCCGGCCCTTCGAGAGCCGCAAGGGCGGCCCGCTCGTCTCGGCGCCGGAACGCGCATTGCTGGAGGTGCTGAGCGAAGTCGGCGTCCGGCAGCCGCTGCAAGAAGCGCGCGAGCTGGTCGAAAGCACTTACAGTCTGCGGGCCGATCTGCTGCGAGACCTGCTCAAGCGCTGCACCAGCGTCAAGACCGTGCGTCTGTGCCTGCAGCTTGGCCGCGAACTCTCACAGCCCTGGGCCGGCAAACTCGATCCGTCTCAACTGCCCAAGGGCAGCGACAGGGCCTGGGTGTCCCGCTCCGCTGACGGGCTCCTGGTGCTGAAGCCATGAACCAGGTCTACCTCGACAGCGCGCGGTTGCTGACGCGCGTGGCGCCGCTGGTGCTCATCGACGATACGTTCGCACTCAAGGGCGGCACGGCGATCAACCTGTTCGTGCGCGACATGCCGCGGCTCTCGGTCGATCTCGATCTGGTGTTTCCCGACCACACACTGCCGCGCGAGCAGGCGCTGCGGCGCATCAACGAGGCCATCCGTCAGTCGGCCGCGCGCCTGCAGAAGCAGGGCTTTCTGACCCATGCGCCGGCCGCGACGGATTCCGGCGAGACCAAGCTGATGGTGCGGCGAGGGGGCATTGAGGTCAAGATCGAGGTCAACTTCGTCATGCGCGGCACCGTCCATCCGGTGCACATCGCGTCGCTGACAGAGGCCGCGCGCGACACGCTGCAGGCGGATCTCGAAATCCCGGTGGCGTCGTTCGAAGACGTATATGGCGGCAAACTGGTTGCGGCGATGGACCGCCAGCATCCCCGCGATTTGTTCGACGTCACGCAGCTTTTCGCGCACGAGGGAATCACGGCCGGCATTCGCCGCGCTTTCGTCGTCTATCTCGCGAGCCATAACCGGCCGGTGCATGAGGTCCTGTTTCCATCGCTGCGGGATCTCCGCCAGGAGTTCGAGCACAATTTCGCGGGCATGACCACCGAGCCCGTTGAACTTGACGCGCTCTTGGCAGCGCGCGAGCGAATGATGCGCGAACTGCAGCAAGGTCTGAGCGCCGACGAGCGCCGCTTCCTGCTGTCGCTGGTTGCCGCAGAGCCCGAATGGTCGCTACTAGGCGTGCCGCACTTGGAGCAGCTTCCCGGCCTGCGATGGAAGCTGCAAAACTTGGAACGGCTTCGGAAGGCCAACGCCCGAAAATTCACCGAGCAATCGAATGCGCTGGCTCGGCTATTTGGATGAGCGTAGGTGGGCCGTCGCCACGGCCCGCAGGTGATGCGGTGTGACTGCCGACGAGGCCCTGCCGGCCTCCCCATCGGCTATCCGTGAAGGGATAAGCTGCACGATGAGGCAGCGCATGCCGACCTTACGCGCGCGTTCAAAATCGTTTCTCCTTTCCGCCTACGGGGTGAAGGCCCCGCCTCGCGGCGGGGCCACCTGCGCGGCGTCTCAGTCGCGACTCGGGCGAGACCAGATGAGCGAGTGGCCTTCCTCGCCTTCGACCTCGACCAGCGTCGCGTAGATCGGAGCCGGGAAGCTCGGGTCGTCCAGCTTTACCGAGTGGTACTCGCGGCCCGTGTCCTGGGACTTCTTCTTCCACATGGCGCCGAACTCGATGTTCGCGCCCGCGAAGATGCGGTAGTCCGGGGCCTTGTCTGAAGTGCGTTCGGCCGGAACGATCTTGGTCTTGACGGTGCCTAGAGCGAGGGTCTTGACGGTGCCGACGAAGCCGTTGCCGTTGACGATGAAGTTGCCGATGGTAGCCATGTTCGTGTCCTCTTTCGTTCTCGGGCCGCGACCATCGCGACCTCGATGGCTGTCGTTGACCGGAGGCGATCGGGCCGCACCCGAAGGGCCGCCACGCAGTAGAGGGCGGCCAGGGCGAGGCTTTCTTGTCTCGCGAGGAATGGGCGCGCAGCGGCCAGGGGAAGAAAGCCGAGAACGGCCGTTGCGGTCTTTTTGATCGAGGCGGAGCGCAGCGACGACGGCCTTCGGTTAGACATGCCAAATCGAGGACGCATTGGGCGCGACAGGCCGAACGATGAGGATACGACTGAGCGACAGGCAAGCCACACCGCACGACGACGGGCGCATTGGTGAAAGCACTCGCGTGCGCCGCGTAAGCTTTCCGCCAGTCCAGCGGACGCAATAACAACCCCAGACTGTCGTATCGTGATGACATCAGCCTTCCGCGGCTTCGGAAAAACGCTCGCCCAGAAACAGACGGGCATCTTGGAAGCCTGAAGAACCGGCCCGGCGCATCTCCCCTACGCCGTCGGGATGGGAAGCACCGCCTCTCCAGTCGCCGGCACAGGCATGACGACGCACAAAAGAAAGGCCCCCCGCCGTGAGATGAGGCCTTCGTCATTATCTAGAAAGGTGAACGATGAGCGCAAGCGGCCGAGACACGGATCGTTGCACCTCATGCCGCTTGGTCGATCTCGGCCGGCTTGGGTTGAAGATCGTGCAGATAGGTGACTGCCCGCTGAGCGTGGGCGGCCGCGCTGAAGATGAAGCGCCTGTCGTTGGCTAGCACCTCCAACCACGATGCAAGGTAACTCGCATGATCGGCACGCGGCTCGAGTTCGGGCACGATACCAAGGTCCGCGCTGAGGAAGCACGCGCCAAGTTCCGCAACCAGCTCTTCACGGGCGCGCTCGCTGCGATCCTTTGCGTAGCGGCTGAGATCGCGATTGTCGGCTTGCTCTGATCTTTGTCGTTGCCGATCCACGTCGCCAGCAGCTTGGCTGTCTCGCGGCGAAGTGGGGTGGCGCGCTCCTTGCGACCCTTGCCCATGCAACGGATGTGAGCGCCGGTTCCAAGCGCGACATCGCCCCGGGTAAGGCCGACCAGTTCGGAAGCTCGCAGGCCTGTCTGGATTGCGAGCAACAGCAGAGCATGATCGCGCCGGCCCGCCCATGTGGTACGATCCGGAGCCGCCAGCAACGCCGCCATCTCTTCGGCATCGAGGAACGTAACTGCACGCTTCACATAGCGCTTGTTGGGCATGGCTAGGATACGCTGGCAGTGCAGTAGCCAGGTCGGATCGGTCATCGCGACGAAGCGGAAGAACGATCGGATCGCCGCGAGCCGGGTGTTGCGGCTGCGAGCGCTATTGCCCCGCGTGGTCTCGGTATGGGCGAGGAAGTCCGCGACCAGATCGGCGTCGATATCTTCGACCGTCAGGTTGACTGACGGCTTGTTGCGGCGAGTGCTCGCGTACCTGAGCAGCAGCCGGAACGTATCGCGATAGCCAGCGACCGTATGTCGGCTCGCCTCCAGTTGCGTGCAAAGCCGCTCGGTGAAGAAGCGCTGGATCAGCGCAGGTAAGGCGATGGTGCTCATTGTGCCATCTCCCCGCCGCTCGCGGTGGCGCGGCCCATCGCTAGATCGAGCAGCTCCGGGACCGCCTCCAGATACCAATATGTTCCAGAAGGGTTGCTATGACCCAGATAGGTCGTCAGCCGAATCATCTCGCGCGCCGGGTCCTTGCCAGTCCGGTACCAGTTGATCATCGTACGCACGGCGAAGGTGTGGCGCAGGTCGTGGATGCGCGGTCCCCGGCCGTGCCGCTGGTACTGCTGCTCGGATCGCAATCCGATCTGCTGGCATGCTTGCGCAAAGTTGTAGCGTGCCCCACAGTCGGTGAGCCGGGTCGCCTTGTCAGTTACGAACATCGGCTTCGCCGGATGACCGATCAACCGGTCGCGTTTGACGCGATAGTCTAGCAGTCGCTCGACGGCGCTGGGGTCGAGCGGCAGCAGTCGCTCCTTACCGTTCTTACCCTGTCGGACGCGTAACGCACCATTATCGGCATCGAGGTCGTCTCCATCGAGCGCGAGCCCCTCGCTGACGCGCAGGCCCGTGATCGCGATGAGTGCGAACAGCGTCGAGCAGGTCAGCCCGCGCAATCCGCAAATCGACGGAAGTGCCATTGCGGCCGCGATGATCGAAGCGACTTCCGCATCGCTGTAGATATACGGTCGGGAGCGCATCACGGTATTCGGCAACAATCCCCGGGGCGGGGCTTCATGCGCCAGATCGAAGCTACTTAGCCACTGCGCGAAGAGGCGCACGACGGTAAGCCGCGCCGCTCGCGTCCTGCCGTTGGCCTCGTCGAGCGTAGCATGCCAGCGCAGGAACAGCGCCGTGTCGATATGCGTCGCACGCTCGCGGTCGGCAAACCGCGTGAAGCGGCGGAGGATGCGCTCGCTGGTGCTCAGGTCGTAGCCGAGGCTGCGCCGCACGGCCAGATAGCGATCGAGTTGGGAGGTGAGGCTCATTGCGCGCCTCCCACTACGGGCCAGGGCATTGCTATCGACCGCAGCCCATCTATGTCGAGACGGGCATATATCATGGTCGATGTGCGTGAGCGATGCCGCAGCACGTCGCCCACCTCGTCGAGCGATGCACCCGAGTTCACCAACTGGACCGCAAGGCTATGACGCAGCAGGTGCGATCCCACATAGGGCGTCACCGGTTTCTGGCCGGTCGCCTTCAGGGCATCCTTTAGGACGGCGTTGACGATTTGGCTGTCATTGAACGGACGGTGTGGCGCGCGATGGGTAACGAACATCATGCGGCAGGACGTGGGGCCGCGCTCCTCGCGCAGATAGCGGCTCAGCGCATCGCCAACCTCCGAGCTGATCGGCACGCGATCGTGGAGTTTGCCCTTGCCACGAACCAAGAGTTCGCCCGCGCGCCAGTCGACATCGTCCAACCGGATCGCGATGACCTCGGCAGCACGCAAGCCAAGCCGGGCCATGATGAGCAGCATCGCATAGTCCCGAGCCCCGTGCCGCGGGTTGGCGCGCACGCAGGCGAGCACCGCCTCAACGCCCTCGGGCACCAGATGGCGCGGCAGTCGTGCTCCCCAGCGTTTCGCCGTTCTAGGCAGACTCAGCGCTAGATTGGTCGCTGTCGCGCCGTTGCCGAACAGATATTGCAGGAAGATACGAACATGCGTCGCTACCGTCTTGTCGCGCCGCGCACTTGCCATTACGTGCTCAAGGAAGCCGATCACGTCGGCGGGCCGCAACCGCCCCGGATCAACCATCGCATCGCCAAAGCGATGATCGAGGAACCGGTTGGCGAACCGCAGCGTGTGATAGATCGTCCGCGGGCTAAGGCCGCGATGCTTGACCAAATAGGTCTCGAAGTCCGCCAGTAGGGCCGCACGCTCTTGCTGCGCCTCGCTCAACGGCACTGGATGCGTCACGCCGATATCGAGGAGATGCTGCGCGAACCGGCGGGCCAACCTATACGGCCATATCGTGCCGGTTTTCTTACGCGGCACCTTGCGTCCCAGATGCTCGGCCATATCGAGCGTCAACGCTGAAGGACCGATGCCCTGGACATCCATCGCGTGACCCACCTTTCGTAGGATCGATAGGTAGGTCTTGACCGTGCCGGCGCTGTAATTCTCCGCCGCAAAACTCGCTGCGAACGAGCCAAGATGCGGCTCGATGCAGGTCTGCAAATATTGAGACATGATCTTCGTGCTCCTTGTTGTTGGAGCGACGAAGATTATGCCGAATGGGATTGGCGCGATCATGCCGCCAACCGGGCCCAGCCGAGCAGATGCGGCATAATCTGGATCGCGGCATTATGCACGCATTCATGCGCGAGCGTGGCGGCATAGCTCTCGGCGTCACGGAAACTTTCGAACGGCGGCATCTGGATGATGTCGAGCGATGGTGCGAAGAAAGCCTTGTCACCGCCATGCCGGATGGTCGCGCCGGTGTTGGCGAAGAAGGCGTCCACATGCGCGATGCGCTGCGCCGGCGCGATGGTCGGCGCCGGGCGCCCGTAATAGTGATCCGGCAGGTCGTCGATCTGGTCGACGCAAAACACGGTATAGGCGCGCAGGAACGGAACCGTCCGTTCGACGTCGTCGCCATGCTCATCGGTCTCGGTCTTGGTGATCTTGTTGGCGTAGACCACCATCGTTCCGGTCTCGCCCTTGCGGATGTGGCCGCCGAGCTCGAGTGATTGTTTGAACGTCATCCAGATCGGTGACGTGAAGCCGCGCGCGACCGCTTCCGACCACAGCAGCACGACGTTAATGCCCTGATAGGGCATGCCGTTGTGGCGCAGCGGGCGCGTGATGCATCCAGCCGCGGTGGCCGCATTCCATGGCTTGACCCACGGACGCACACCGCGCTCAAGGTCTGCGACGATGCGATCGGTGATGCGCGCATAGATGTCGGCGCGGGGTTTGGTTTCCTTACCAGTCATAATTCTAACCTCCGTTGGAGGCCGCGCCCGTCGCGGCCCGTCACGGCGGTCCGCTGCGAAGGCCTGCGGGGTCGCGCATCCGGTGACGCTGATGGTCGGGGTGAGGGGAGAGACGCCGGACCGGAACGCAGTGGAGGACGGCAAAGCCGTTGCGCTGCCGCGCCGGCCGGAGCATCGACCGAAAGCCGGTACGGGCCGCAACGTGCGCTCCATCCCGGGTCATTTCTCTTTGCTCGTTTGCGCCGTCGCGATGTGCGACATGAAAAAGGCCGGTCCCGAAGGACCGGCCGATATCGGATGGTGAGCGAGAGGCGGGGCCGAAGCCCCGCCGGCGGCGTCACCCGAACGCCGCCATCTGAACCTCGGCCGCCTTGCGGCTGACGGTCTCGCCGGGTTGTTCGGGCTGGCGTTCGAACGGCTTCCAGCTCTCGCCGACGACGTGCTCGTAGGCTGCGGCGGCTCCTTCCGCCGCCATGCGCAGTGCGTGTGCCTGAACGGCGACCTCGGCGGCGAATTCGCGCTTGCGCTGGGCCGCGGATTCGAACCCGACCGGTCCATCGAGGTCTTCGTCGCGCGTGTCGTTGGCGAGCTTTGCCGTCGCCTCGCGTGCTTCGGTGACCGCGCGGCTGTAGAACTGCCCAGCGCCGTGGGCCGAGCCGACATAGGAGCCGACGATGCGCTGCAGGTGAATCTGCATGGCGCGTTCGTTGACGCCTTCGTCAAGCGCGTCGGCGGTCTCGCTGATGAGCCGCTGATGCAGGTCGCGGATGGCGTCGCTGTCGAGGACGGGGAGGCCGAAGCTCTCGGCGATGCGGGTGGCCTGGGCTGCGTCCGGGCAAACGAGCCGGACCATTTCGACGGTGGTGCCGCGGCGAAGCGGGACGACGCGGGCGTTGGTGCGGGGTGCGCGAGCGGTCTTGGTCATGGTGAACTCCTTTTCTGGTTTCGCCGTCGGGTTCGGTCCGGCCCCTGCCGGCTCTCCCCTCGGGTGCGGTCGCCCAGCGCCGCCGGGATGAGGGCCGCTTCAAGGTCCGGGCACCGCCAGGCGAGCAAGGTCCGGTTGCGGACAAGCGGGGTCCCAGGCTGCTGGGCCCTGCGCCGGACGCGGCCGGGCCTTGCCGAGATCGGCGGTCTCCGGTCGCTTGCGACTTGGCCTTGAAGCGGACCGCCGGGGGCGCAGACCGCAGCAAACCCGAGGGGAGAGGCGACAGAATACGGGCCGGGTTGGCGATACCGGAAAGGTTCGATCTGGCCTCCGCCGCTTCTGTGCTCGCAACGTGTGGCCGGGAATGCCGCGAAGTATGCACCTGCGTGGTCCGCTATGCCGCAGCGCCATGCCGCTTCCCTGGACGACACTCGGCCGGACTGCGACATTCGTCCTTGCGATGTGCGCGCTCCGGGTCGTCACGAGCGTGTCGAGACTCCGGCGCGCACCGAGCCCGCAGCATCTCGATCGCGGTATCCTGCCGGGCGAGCTTGCGCGATAACGCGTCGATCTCCGGCTGGCGCGCTGCCGTGATCGCCGCAAGATTCCAGCGGTAGCGTTCCAAGAACGCACTCGGGTCGGGCGGCTTGCCGCGGCGGTATCCCGACCGCTTGCGACCGAGCTGTGATATCAGCGCCGTCATGCGACGGATGATCTGCCGGTCGATCATGTCGAGTTGGCGCTGCGTCTGGCGGCGCGCCTCCTCCACGCGCGAAAGCTGGGCGAGGCGCTCGGGGGAGATCTTCATGGGGACGTCCTCCCTTGCCAGGTGACGAAGCTCGATGGCCCGGAATAGACCGAGTGGCGGGTCTCATCGACGACGAAGCCGAAGCGACCCATTCGGTACTCGTCGGACGGGACCAGGAAGCGCCGCTCCTCGGTGCCTGCGCCACGTCGGCCGCCCGGCGTGGCGACGACTTCGACAAAGCCGGGATGCTGATCCGACGCGTTCGCCGACACGACGATCCAATCGTAGGCGTGCTCGGTCTCGAAGGCGCGCCGATCCTTCTCCCGGGATTCGCCGGGCTGGAGCAGGGTCCCGAAAATCACCTCCCAGGCATCGGGCCAGCTATCCCTAATCGTGCGCTCCGCGCAGCGCCGCTCGTAGCTGGTGAACAGATTCGGGAAGATGATCGCCACGATCGCCCAGCCCTCGTCCTCCTCGTACCAGCCACCCCGCGCGCGCAGCATCGAATGGACGCTGCGGTTGCGTTCGGCGGAAAGATGAAAGCCGCCGTGTCCTGCCGTCGAATGGCAGACGACGCCTTCCGCATAGACGGTCGCGCCCTGAGATGGGCCCCAAGGCGTGTTCGCCGTGGAGGCGATGTCGCGGCGGCCGAGCGCACGCGCCTCGCGCTGGTGCTCGGCATTCTCCGCGATCTTCGCGCGGAAGGCGGCCTCGTCGGCGAGCTCGCCCGAATGGCCGTAGAAGTCGGAGTGCTTCCATTCGGCGATCGGCCGGCCGATGCGCCAGCCGGTTGCGAGATAGTGGCGGCCCTCGCGTGCCGGCAGCATGGCGAAGGCGGTGTCGGCAACGCGCGCCGCGAGGAAGCCATCGCCGCTGCGACCGAACGCAACCTCGGGGAATCCCGAGGCTGAGTCATCGGTGATGGTGGTGGGGAGGGTGGGCGCGGTCATGCGGCTGTCCTCCCCTCTGCAACGTCGGCCGCGACCGCATCGGCCATCACCTCGTCGAGAACGGCATTTGGATAGCCGTGGCTTTGTAGCCACGTTTCGGCATCGGCGCGGCTGCCGGCGAGATAGACCAACTCGGCATCCTCGCCGGGCCGGTCGACCACGCGCACCGCGCCGGCCTTCGGGCGCTCGGTCACAGCGAATTTAAGGTCGCTGTCGACCGAGAACGAGCGGTGGACGCGAAGCACCACGACACCGTCGCCGCCATAATCGCCGGTGTGCAGCGTGATGCTCGCACTGATGACGGTGTTGCCGACGCGGCGTTCGGGTTGCTTGCGGATCAGCCGGCCGCCGCTATTGCGGTATTCCCAGGCCGCGAGCTTCTTGCGGTGGCGCTCCGGTGGTCGCGGCGTGCCGTCTGAAAACCGGACGATCGCGCCGAGCGGGACGAGGTCGTAGATCAACTGTGCGGACATGACGTACTCCTGTTCATGGCGGTGGAAACGAAGCCGCCGCCAGCTGAGCCGGCGGCGGGGTGTCATTCGGATCGTTGGGTGGGGACCGGCTATTCCGCCGCCTCGCGGAACGCCTCGGCGTCCAAGGCTTCGCCATCGTCGGTATCGCCGGCCTCCGGGTCCTCCACCTGGTCGTCGGCCGCGTCGTCTTCGACGACGGCGTTCTTCGCCAGCCACGACAACAAGGCGACCTTGTCGGGAGCGAACAACGCGGCCGGATGCACGAAGCGACCCTCCCTGAAGTGCTCAACCAGGGCGATGCGGGTGTCCTTCACCTTCTGGCGCGGGAGAACCGGCGTGTCCTTGCACGAGCCTTCGAGCGCAGCCCGCGACAGGCACGACAAGAAGTCGTCGGTGCCCATGTTCGGCAGGAAGTTATCCGCGCCGACCACGTCACCGGCGACGCGGGCGACGATGCCGCTGGCGGTGCGGTTCTCCCGGCACGACAGGACTTCCATGAGGGTTGAGCGCGCCGCGACGCGGAGCGTGTCGATGTCGAGGACGAGCTTGCCATCCTGATCGAATAGCGCGGCGGCATGGCGGGCGAAGCGCCGGTTGCCGTAGTAGGTCCCGCCGCTACCGGACTCGACCGAGACGTTCTGGCTGGCGAAGGCGAGGATCAACAAGGCCATCAACGTGTCATCCTCGATCGGCGCGCGGGCCAGCGCCTCGTGCAGCGCGTCCGTTCGGAAGTCGCCGATCATCTCGAGGCCCTTGTGCGTCACGTCAGGACGCGGCTTCGAAACTGTTGCGGACTCGTCCGCAGCGTCGCTGTCGGCCGCGGCAGCCTTGCCCGTCGCCTTCTTCGCCGCGGGCATGCGGTAATGCACGCTCTGCACCCGGCCGTCACGGTCCAGATACATCGCGGTGCAATCGCTCTTCGAGGGCTTGCCGTAGACCCGCTCTGCCTTCGGCGGCAGCTTGACATCGCCCCAGTTCGTCGTCTCAGCGATGATGCCGCGCTTCGGCAGGTTGTTCGTCATCCATTCCTGCTGCGCGCCGAGGAAGGCCTCGACATCCGTGGTATAGCGGCTGTCCTCATCAGCTGGCGCGAACAGATCCTCTGCCCATTGGATTCCGTAAGCCTGGGCGAGGTCGTCGCCGAAGCTGGCATCACGTGCGTACATCCGGGCCTTGGTCAGAGCCTGCGCCACGCTAAACCACGACACCTGCGGATCGGCCTTGGAGGGCTTGTGCTTCTTCCAGACTTCCTTCTGCTCATCCAGCGAGGCGGAGGCGATGGTGCGGAGCTGCCGCTCGTCGGGCATGTCGCCCTTGGCCATGTGATCGAGCATGGCGGGCAGCACGTTCGCGAGCAGGCGGAGCTTTCTGATCTGTCGCACCGGCAGCGCCAAGGCGACGCCGATGGCCTCCTCGGTCCAGCCGAGCGCGACGAGGCGTTCGATCGCGCGCCACTGGTCGACGGGATTGAGCGCTTCGCGGGCGATGTTCTCGATCATCGCGCGCATGGCGCCGTTGTCGTTCGCCGCCTCGTCGACGAGGACGTCGATCTCCTCGAGGCCGGCGGCGATCGCCTGCTTCACACGGCGATGACCGGCGTTGATGACATAGCCGTTGCCACCGCCAGTCTCGGGCGTGATGACGGGCGGCTGGACGATGCCGACGGCCTTGATCGTCGCCAGCAGGAGGGCGTCAGCCTGCGGCGTCGACTTCGTCTGACGCATGCGGTCCGGACTCTCCTTCAGCGCATGCGGATCGACCTTGATGAGTTGCATGGGATTTCTCCTGTTCGGGGTTCGCGGACCGCGGCTCGCGCGTCCTTTTCCGTCTTCTTTCCGAAGACATCCCCCGGCCCGCGGAGCGGTCAGGCCGGCACAACTGCGGCCGAGCATCCCTGGCCGGCCGGACAAGCAGGGCTCTTAAGCCATGCGAAGGACGACGGGCCGGGATCGCGCAGGCCGCGGTTGAGCATCAGCGTTACCGGCCTGACCGATCTGCGAGCGGGCTTTCCTTTCCGCCTATATTGTTCGCCACTGTTCGTGATCGTTCGAATTCAACGGAAAATTCAGTGACTTGCGCCGACATACTGTACTTCGCAGTTCGTCGATGTTCTTGCTAATCGGGTCGGCCACCAGTCACGGTTCGTATGTGCGTGGGTTGCACCCGCGAACGGGCACATGGTCATGTCATCCATAAGTTGTCCCCTCTCGCGATTTATATTCTTTCGTAAATTGAACGCGTGACAACGACAATCCCGCCTGCCTTCGTGTTGGGCAGGTAATTTGTCGAACTGGTCCAGCTATCTGAAAATCGGCGATGGGCGTAAAGCGTCTCTAACAGCGAAACAACCCGACGCTTGCGCGCAGTACTCTGTTCGAGCGGATACTGTAAGGTTTTGCAATACCCGTCCAGATCATAGCTTTCGATTGCACGTCGTCCTGCGTGATCGAGCAGTCGATGAGGCAAAACGATCCGAGCACATTGCTGCGGCGCTAGATGCTGCGCGAGACCCGAAATCGGGCGACATTAGCTTACAGGCACGCTTTGCCGCCAATCCGACCATCGACCTGGCAAGACAGCTAAGAGACGTCAGCGCCGAACCGTCCGGAGCAATCCTGACGATACTGCCTCAAAAGGAAGCGCAAGATCTAGCGCTCGACTACATGGCACATTTCTTACGAAAACTGATCTTCCAAGTGACGACTTGATCGAACATCTTGTTTTTTTGGCTGGGGATTGCAATTGTCCCGAATGCCCGGAGTCCCTTCGTAGGCTCCCCCACTCGCAAGGGCAGTCGTGTGGAAGCGTCTCACGGTCGGGTGCTTGGAAGGCGATGTGAACGCCATTCCCGGCGGTTGCCGGCAGCCCATCTACGGGAGTTTCGAGACCGAAAACGATGTCCGATGCACCGTAGTGCAGTGACGTCTCCGAGGCTCACGAGCATGTTGTCGTGCGGTCCGACCCGCCAGGCATCGGGCAAACAGCCCTTCGATTACCTTGGTGCTTGGATTGATCAGCGACGACCCGTGGGGAAGGCCGAAATCGCTCCTGGAGTTGCCATCGAGATTGCCGAGCAATCCTTCGAAACTGCCGGGCCCGCGGACGCTTCCCGCATGCACGGATAGATCCAAATAGCTGTCATGATCGAGCATTTCAACGAAGTCGAGCGGTGTTTCGATCTGGTGCGTCGTCGCTGTCGCCCTGCCGATGACGACACCATCTCCGAGGTCGAGGCGGTCGCCGACCGCAAACGTGACGGCATGGCCGTCGACGAGCATCGTGCTCCGCGACTAGTGGCAGCAACACGTTTCGTCCTCTCTTACCCGGGAAACGGCCGGGCATCTCCCGCAACAAGCTTGATCAAGTCAGCCTGACGGCGCACGCCGGTCTTTCCAAAGATATTCTGGAGATGAGTTTTCACGGTGGCCTCGCTGACGCCAAGCGCCTCCGCTATCTTAGGTACTCCGCCTACCTTCAGCACCGCATCGAGTACCCGCACTTCGCTCGGTGTGAGTCGGAATTGTCGCGCCGCCACTTCGATCGGATAAGGCGCCGCCATTGATACCTTTCGGACGAAGACGGCAGCGACCGCAGAGTGTCGGCCCCCGGCTTGACGGCGCGCCCCTGACGTCAGCGGCAGGATATCAGCGACCCAGTTCTGGCCAGGCTTGCTAGACAGCGGAATGGCCACACCATCCGTGCCGACAGCGCCATCGCCAGCGTTCGCGGCGGCGATAACATTGCGCAATACCTGCGCCGCATGTGGGTCCACAGCGATCAACGTATTGTTGACGGTTCGTAAAATCGTCGCATCATTGAGCAGCGCTTGTGCGGCTATGTTGGAGAATGCAATATGACAATGATCGTCCAACAGAAAAACACTAGCGTCGAGCCTGTTGAACGCATCTGATAGACTTCCGGCCTTTTCCTTTTGAAGGTCGATGACATTGCCGATCAACACCGCGCGGCGCACGTGAGGAACCAGCAGACGCATGCGCTGCCGCATATCGTCGTCGGCAAGCCCTTGGCGCTCATTCCGGAAGACTCCGAACTGAGCGAAGCTCGTTGCGGATTTGTCGAGCGTGGCAGCCAAATGATCGGCCCACCCGTTCGGCTTGACCCACTCCTTATAGAAAGCCGTCTCGATGAACTCATGATAAGGCAAAACGTTAGTCGTGTTGTAAATCTCCTCAACCTTAAAAAAAAATTGAGCCGTCAAACTCGGATCGAAACGGATGTAGTTGTTAAAATACGCGTCCACGCTGGACGGTTCAACATTGTAAACGTAGTGAAGTTCACCCTGAACGGTGATGTCCTTCCAGTAAATTCCAGCCGCAGTTCCGCCGATGAATTGCGTCGCCTGCTCGAGGACGCCTACCCATAAGCTGGAGTCGAGTGCTGCGTCGTAGATATCGCCGATCAGCTGCGACAAAAATTCCGGATCGACCATTCCCGACACCGCTCATTCGAATGACCACGGTATTGATGCAACTCGGCAATCGCATCAACCGACCTGTGGGATACCAATATGCTCTGAGACCTGATGGCTTTCAGTGTGTGTACGGCGCGAGTCGACTGCCTCCCACCTTAGCCGAGCGTTGTACAGGCGTGGAATATCGCAGACCAGCGTAGATTTTGGTGCGCCACTATCGTGGCAAATTGCCAGATGGCACAGCGAACAGGCACTTTGTCGAGTGGAACGGCAAGGCAGTGGCGTCGATCAAGGCAGGCTTGGTGACAGGAGTGCGCCTCACCGGGCGGGATCCTAACGCAGGAAACGTCACACCGCACACCTTGAAGCACACAGCGGCGACGCGACTCCTGGCCTGGCGTTTGAAGGCTTGGCAGTCACCGAAATCGGAAGACTATTGTTTGCGGCGTGGGCAGTCGTATAAGTCGCATCCGCGGGGCAGCAGCAGCCTTGGTTTGATCGGTTGCGGCTAACCGTTGAGCTACAGGCCCCGCCGCGAGACGGCTGCGGGAATGCTTGTCCGATCAACAGGAACGGGCCGCGATCTCCTTCGGAAAACGCTCAGATCAAGTGCCAGTCGTGTACGGAGATCGCCGACGCATGATCATGTGTCGCATCGCTTCGCCTTTGCGTGAAAGTTTCGTTGCCGAGGCTCACGAGCATGTCGTCCTGCGGTCCAACCCGCCAGGCATCCGCAAACAGCCCTTCGATTACCTTGGTATTCGGATTGACCAGCCACGTGCCATTGGCAAGGCCGAAATCGTTCTTGGCGTTACCATCGAGATTGCCGAGCAATCCTTCGAAACTGCCGGGCCCGCGGGCGCTTCCCGCATGCACGGAAAGATCGAGATAGGTGCCATGATCGAGCATTTCGACGAAGTCGAGCGGTGTTTCGATCTGGTGCGTCTTCGCTGTCGCCCTGCCGATGACGACACCATCGCCGAGATCGAGGCGGTCGCCGACCGCGAACGTGACGGCATGGCCGTCGACGAGCATCGTGCCCGGCTTGGCCTCGTCGAATACGATGAGGTGGTCACCGGCTTCGACAGCAACGGCTGTCAGATAACTCACCCCGGTGTGCCCCAGATTTTCAGCGCGTCCTTCGACCTCGAATTCCGGGCCGGACATTGCATGGGCAATGACATAGTCGCCAGTCGACTGCAGGTTGAATTTGAATCCATCGAACGAAGTGTAGTGGACGTCGCCCCAGCCGCCGCCGGTGGAGCCTGACTTGATGTTAACGCCGACGGTCCCCGTGACCACGCCGCCATGGCCATCGGAAATCGTGTAGTCGAACGCCGCGGCACCACTATAGCCTGCATCCGGCGTGAAGGTGACGGTCTCGTGGGCGGCATCGAACACCACCTCGCCGTGGGTCGCGTGACCGACGTTGACCAGATTCAGCGTGTCGCCGTCGGGATCGGTGTCGTTGGCGAGAAGTGCGGCGGCCGATATCACCAGCGGGGTATGCTCCTGCGCGGTGACATGGTCATTGCCGGCGGTGGGTAGGCGATTGGCCGTCGCCGACAGCGTGGTCGAGATCTGATCGGTATTGCCCGCGAGGTCGGTGACCGATGCGACCAGCGTGTGATCGCCGACGCCGTGGAGCGTGACGTCAGCATGCCACGCGCCGTCGGAGCCCACGATCGCGGTACCGAGCACCGACGTGCCTTCGGTGATGTCGATGGTCCGTCCGGAATCCTCAGGTCCGGCTGTGCCGGAGATTTCAGTCGGCCTATCAGTGATGATGGGTCCGGATGGCGCGGTGAATGCCAGATCCGGCGCTGTGGTGTCGTAGGTGAAATCGATCTCGCCGGCGGCCGAAACGTATCCGGTGGCATTGGTCTGGGTGACGCTGACGTGGTGGTGGCCTTGCGTGAGACCTGCGGGGTCATAGGAAGCAACGACGCTTCCATCCACCGTGTAAACAAGGGTTTCTCCGGATACGGCCGCGACCGCGATGGTTGCGTCGCTGGTGATGTGGTCGGAGTTCGACGCACCGGAATCGTGGGCGAGTGTCAGCGTCGGCGCCGCAGGGGTCGCGATGGTATCGGCGAGATTGCCTTGCGCGTCGGTCTGGATCGCGCTCAGCGACGCCGCATCCGGCGCGGCATGGATCTGGCCGTTGATCGATACCAGCGCCTCCGTGACTTGGTCCGCGGCGTCGCCGGTCAGGCCGGCGAGGGTCGCGATCTGTCCGAGCAGACTGGCATCGGTCAGGTCGATGGTCGGGTGGCCGGCGATGATACTGGCGAAGGCCGAGTATGCCGTCGCAGTGGCCGCCATCGCGGTCGCATTTGCTTGTCCTTCGAGGCCAGCTACGATCAGTGCGACATCCGCGATCACAGTCGTACCGGCCACGAGCAGCGCGAAGGCCGAGGCGTCGCCGGCCGCATTCGCTGCCACGGGATCGATGTGAAGAAGATCCGTACCTGCCGGAAGCCCCAACGCCTGCAGAACTGTCCCGACCGGATCGGCAACCCCGCTCTCGGTCAGCATCTCCGCCAGAGTGGTCAGCGGCGTAATCACTGTCGCGCCGGACGGGGCAGACATGAAGCCTTTGAAGGCAAGACCGGTCGCAATGTCGGTGCCGCCGATGGCAACGAGGGCGCCGCCACCGCCGCCGGGGAGCATAAAATTACCCTGGCTGTCCGAGGTGGTCGAGACTTCACCGGCGCTCAGTGCGTGATCGACATTCGCGTCCACGAATACGGTCGCGCCTGACAGATAACCATCGACCACCTTGCCGTCGATGTCGGGCGGCGTCGGCACTGCCGTGGTGAAATCGAGCGTGCCGTTGGAGAGGCCGGCGAACGCGGTGCCGGCAGCATCGACGACGACAGCGGCCCCGAACGTGACATGGTAGGTCTGCCCGCCCGCGAAATTGTCGGTCGGATTGATCGTCATGGTCGTGCCGGAGAAGATGACCTGACTGGCGTCGGTGACATCGATCGTGCGTACGTCGCCGGCGTCGCCTGTGATCGTGATCGTGCCGTGGCCAGCATGGACAGTCTTGTCGAAATTCAGAGTAATGTCAGCGGCTGCCGCGACATCGGTCGCTTCGTCTGCAGGGCTGATGCTGGCGAGGGTCGGTGCGACGTCGACCGGATGTGACGGATCGTAGGGAAACTTGGTCAGATCCTTGATGAAGACATCGCCCGCTCCATTGGTGTCGCCCGGCACGAGATTGGCTGCGTAGGAGAAAAAGCTGATTTTGGTCCCATCGGTGGAATAGGTGGGGTTCGTCGACCAGCCGCTTCCGTCCGTCCCGAAGGAGTCGTCGGAGACGAGCCTGATCGCTCCCGTCACGAGATTCTTCTCGTAGATGTCACCTGTGCTGTTGCCGACGCCGGGGACAAGATTGGCGTCCGTCGAGACAAAGGCGATCCGCGTTCCGTCGGGCGAGAAGACCGGATATTCATAATACGCGGTCGCGGTTGTCGTCCCCTGTTCCCCATTCGCACCAGTCGAAACCCGCGTGATCGCGCCTGTTTCCAGGTTCTTGATAAAAATATCCGGGGCTTTGTTGGTATCGCCAAGGACAAGGTTCTCGGCGGCGCTCTGAAAAGCCACAGATTTTCCATCCGGAGAAAACACAGGCAATTCAGAATCGCCGTAGGCCTGCGCGCCGTCGGCCGTCGTGGAGACGCGGATAACTTGTCCCGTCTGGAGATTTTTGGCGAAGATGTCGGATCCGTGGTTGGTATCTCCTGCGACGAGATTGTCGGCGGTGGATGCGAACACGACCCATTTGCCATCGGGCGAAAATGAATATCCGGGCTCGAGTGAGCCGACCAGTTGCCCGTCGGCAGGCGTGCCATCAGCCGCTGTCAAAACGCGGGTGGTGGTGCCGGTCGTGAGGTTCTTGACGAAAAGGTCGCCGGCCAAATTGTCGGTGAGGTCGGAGCTTGACGATCTGAACAGGATGCTGTTGCCGTCGAGCGAGAAGACCGGAGAGTAGCTGAGCCCGACACCAACCGTCCCGCCCGGGGTCGTCGAGACCACGGTGGATGTGCCCGAAACGAGATCATCAACTATGATGTTGCGGTCACCCGACGAGAAAGCGACTTTCGTTCCATCGGGGGAAAACACCGGACTGTCGCCACCCTCCGGGCCGGAGACAATGGTCAGGTCGCCGGTCGCCAGGTTCTTGAGCACGACCTGAGCCGCGGCGGCATAGGGGTTTGGCGCGAGATCGGAGGAGTGCGTGACGAAGGCGGCATATTTTCCGTCCGACGACAAGACGGGTGTTCCGGCAAACACGCCGAAATAGGCCTGGCTGCCATCCGCCTGCGTATCCACCCGCTCGATATTGCCGGTTACTTTGATCGTGACCGTTGTGTCTTGGCTCGACTGGTAGCCGGCGCCAGCCTTGTAAGTGAAGCTGTCGGTCCCGATGAAAGTCCCGTCTGGCGTGTAGGTGAATGACCCATCCGGGTTCAGGTCGACCCGCCCGTGCTTGGCGTCTGAAAAGGAGGTGACCGCCAGGGTGCGCTCGCCGGCCGCCACGGAGTCGTTGGCGAGCAGGCCATGGGCCACATCCACCTTGAGCGGCGCGCTATAGCTCGCAACGTATGTGTCCGCCGCCGTGCCCGGCGCTGGGTGCAGCGTCTTGATGAAGACCTCGTCGAGGGAGGGTGGCTTGCCACCCGCCACGAGGCCGCTTTCTGCCGAAGTAAAGGCGATCATGCTGGCGTCGGGCGAGAAGCCGCCCGGATAGGTGAAGTTTCCGTCCGGATTCTGATAGATGCCCTGCGATCCGTCGGCAGCTGTCGATACGCGAGTGACGGCACCGGTGACGAGGTCCTTAATGAAAATGTCGCGGCCACCATTGGTGTCGCCTGGAACAAGGTCGCCGGACAGGGACATGAAGGCGAGCTTGCTGTCGTCGGCAGAGAACGACGGTGCATATTGGCTCGCGAAGACCCCGGAATCGGTTTGGCTTCCATCTGAGGTCGTGGAGACGCGCGTGATTATCCCGGTCTTGAGGTCCTTGACGAAAAGATCCGCGACGCCATTGGTATCGCCGGCGACAAGGTTGCTGGCGTCCGACCAGAACGCGACTTTTGTGCCGTCGTGGGAAACGCTGAAAGCCTTGGTAGAGCCATTCGCCTGAACTCCATCCGCGACGTCTGAAATTCGAGAGACAATTCCAGTAGTCAGGTCTTTGACGAAGAGATCCGTCGCCCCATTGTTATCGCCGGCGCTGGCATTCGTGGCGTCAGATGTGAAAAAAAGCTGATTGGCGTTCCAGCGGATCTGACTTCCGGAAAGCCCGCCATTGAGTTCGGCCCCGCTACTCGACGTCGAAACGCGGGTGATCACGCCAGTGCCGAGATCCTTGATAAAGGCGTCGTACGAATTATTCGTATCTCCGGGAACAAGGTTCGAAGCGAAAGAAGAAAATAGAAGCCGATGTCCATCCGGCGACAGGACTCCACTGCTACTCAGGCCGTTAGCTTGCACACCCGAAGCGGTGGTCGACAACCGCGTGATCGCGCCCGTCGTGAGGTCTTTCTCAAAGATATCAGACACACCATTCGTATCGTCTGGTACGAGCTTGTCGGAGGACGACGAGAAGATAACGGAGTCGTTGGTCCCGAAAGTGCCTGAGCCGTCAGAGTCCAAAGCGGCCGAATCGGTTCCTCCGGGTGAGGAGACAAGGGTCACTGCGCCTGTGGTGAGATCCTTCACATAGAGCCGAGCGCCACTGACAGTCAGGTTCAGCCCCGGAACCAGATTGGTTGCGTAAGACTGAAGGAGCACCTTGGTGCCATCCGGTGAAAAGCCGAAGAAGTAGGTATCACCGTTAGCCGGCGTTCCATCCTGAGCGGTTGAAACGCGTACGATTTCGCCTTGTGCGTCGTTCGGTCCGGCCATCTTATTTTCCTGCAATCTGATTGGTGAAATTGAACTCGATCGCGTTCGGCATTCGGGTCATCGTTCCATCCAGGGCTTCGCGATCTGATCCGTCAGCGGCTTGGTCGACACACGGAGCGCACGCGCTGGCGTCTGATGCGGCAATGCAGAAACACTCAATCCGAAACGGGCGGCCGCTGCCTCCACCGTTCGGTTGAGCCCGGTCCGATTTGGGCAACGCTGCCGCCCACACCGATCACAAGACAGAGAGGCCGCACTTGCGCGGCGAGGTGCCATGCCCTGTCATTTCGCCGGCGGCATCGGAGATGGTGAAATTTTCGGCGCCGGTTGAGCGACCGTCGGCGCCGCGGCTGCACCGGCGACATACTGAACGCTGACGCCGATGATCACGCATCCATTGCCAGCGGTCGGCATCAGGATCCGATGTTCGCCGGCGTTGCTCCGGTACAGTGGAAGTCCCGCCAGTTTTCCAATCATCGCGGAAGACTTCAGAATGTCCTTTTCGACGTCAATGCAGGGCCGCGCCGATGGAAACACCTGAATGGAAGTCGCATCGCATCCGTTGACGGAAGGACTTGCCAAAATCACCGAAGCCGCGCGCGGCGCAATCGGGCTCTGGTAGGTTTCGACGACGATGGATTGAAAGGCGTGCAAATTGGGCGCGCCGGGATTCCAGTTGGAAAAGGCGCTGTGGGGCGCATCGATCGACGACGCCGATCCGCGCTCGACTGCGCTCGTGCATGGACCGAGACCGGCATTTTTGGCGTGCAGGACCGGCTCCGGTTTTTCCGGCGGACTTAAACTGCCGACATCGGAAACGATCGGAATCGATGCGACAGGCGGCGTTGCCGGCGGAGCCGCTTTCTTCGCTGTTACCTTTGGCTGCTGCGCCGTTGCGGGTGGTTGGGCGGCAATCGGTCTGGGACCATTTGCGCCCGGCGGCACTTCAGCTTGAGAGGGCGCTTGTGCGAACGCGTCGCCGATGGCCAGGCACAGCAGGACGCCAATGGCTATTCCCGATCGGCGCACGATATCACGCAATGCCACTTCCAAATCCAGGATTCATCGCGGCTAGTTCAGCGTAAACGAACTGGACACCACGCCGCCGTAAGCGCCTTGATCCGGCGAACCGGAGAAAGTGGCATTGACCCGCCAGCGGTCCGTTGCGGCATAGCCGATGCCGATCGCAAGGCCGGACGAGCCTTTGAAATTTCCATAGGAACCTGCGACCGACACCTTGCCGGGCCGTTGATCGAACTGAAGCGCACCTGCGGCCATCGCCAAGGCGATGCCGGCGCGCGCTTCGCGCAAGTTGTCTGTCACCTGGTTCTGCAAGTTGCTGATCTGCCCCTGGAAGCCGCCGGTGATGCCGGCGAGTTGGCTGACATTGACGGCATCGGTCGGGTTGATGCCGGCTGCAACATTGGTGATGCGGCGCTCGCCTCCCGTCGAGCCGACCGACACGGTGTTGGCGGCGGAAGCGACCGATCCGTTGCCGATCGCCACCGAATTGGCGCCCGATGCCACGGCTCCGGTGCCGATCGCGGTGGCATTCGTGGCGGAAGCGACCGCGCCGTTGCCGAAAGCAGAGCTGCCGGAGGCTGCACTCGCTTGCGCGCCGTCGCCGATCGCGGTGTTGCCGAATGCCGCCGACGAACTGGCGCCGATCGCGACCGAGCCGGTCGAGACGGCGCCGGTGCCGATGGCGATGGCATTGGCGCCGGTGCCGGCGGTTGCACCATCGCCGATGGCGACGCCGCTTGCCCCGGTGGCGCTGGAGTTGTTGCCGGCTGCGAAGGAATTGGTGCCGCTGGCGGTCACTGCGTTGCCCAGCGCAACGGAGTTGTCGGTCGTGGCTTTCGCACCACTGCCGATCGCCGTCGTATTTGCCGCCGATGCGACCGAGTGGTTGCCAATGGCGGCGCCGCCCGCTCCCGATGCGCTGGCGTGGTCGCCGGCAGCGAAGGCGCTTGACGCCGATGCCTCCGAGCTCGTGCCGATGGCGATGCCGCCGACCCCCGTCGCGCTGGAAGAGTTGCCGACAGCTAAGGAACTGAGGCCGCTTGCGGTCGCCGCGCTGCCCAGGGCAGTGCTGGCGAGGCCGCCCGCCGTGCTGCCCCGTCCGTAGGCGCTGGCAGACGTGCCGGTCGCATGACTATTCTGGCCGGTCGCCGTGCTGTTGGCGCCGCTTGCTGTCGTGCCATCGCCGATGGCGACGCCGCTTGCCCCGTTGGCGTGGGAGTTGTTGCCGGCCGCGAAGGAATTGGTGCCGTTGGCGGTCACCGCGTTGCCCAGGGCGACGGAGTTGTCGGTCGTGGCGCTGGCTCCGCTCCCGATCGCGGTCGAGGACACGCCCGCCGCGGCACTGCTCAGGCCGATCGCGATCGATTTGACGCCGGTGGATTGCGCGCCTACGCCGCCGACTCCGTCGCCACCACCGATCGCTACACTGTAATCCCCACTCGAAAGCGCAGCAGAGCTAATACCTGCTGTAACAACACCGGCGCCGATCGCAGTGCTGTATGAGCCTGAAGGAACAAATGTGGCATTGGCGTTTGCACCGATGCTCGTCGCACCAGTTGCGAAAACAGTTGAACCAGCGCCGGCACCTACTGATGTGCTCCCGCCACCGGCCGAGGAACCTTGGCCGATCGCCGTGGCGCCTTCGGTGGCCGTGCCCGAGGCGAACGAGCCGGCACCGCATGCAAGGTCTTTACTGGCTACTGCAGTTCCGGTGCCAGGTCCTGGGCTGAGCGCACAGGCTTGTTGAGCCGACGCGGAACCAACCGGCGCAGAAATTGCCGTGGCGAGCGCTACCATGCCGGTCGCGTAACGTGCCGCGCTCCAGAGCTGGGCGACGCGCACGCGGGATTTAATCAAACGAAACATCGCTTCAGTGACTATACGAGGCATTTGCGCTCTCAGCTCCAAAACGTCGACCAATCTTGATCGATCGGGCCAGACTCAAGATGCGAGAGCCGAATAGCAGCTCCCATTCATCCCAGGCCGAGCGAAGGTGGAAGGAGATGGCGCGCCGCACATCAACCGTTCGGTTGAAGTCGAAGCGATACCGATCTTTGGCGGTGCTTTTTTTCCAAATGTTGCCGAATTGCATCTCCTTCAGCGTCGGTGCGTCCAACATCGGTTCGGCCAGCAGCTTCTTGAGCCTGCGATTCTCCGCTAGCGTGCTCCTCCTTTTCGGCGACAAGGAAAATGACTATCGGCAGTGCAACGATGGCTCCGACACGTATTTTTACAGATCAGGGGACGGCAACGATGAGATCGCCGACCGGTCAGGCTCTGCGATAGATGTTGATACCCTGAGCTTCACGGACCTGAACGCCGGGGACGTGACCGCCAGCCGCACCGGCAACGCCCTGCTTGTCAGAGGGTGTGAATCTTTTGACTGCTTGCAAGCAAGTATAGCGGATCGCAGGTACGTATGATTCTCTTGCCGCGATGGATTGGCAGGAGGCGGCGATGTCGGCTGATGAGTTATTTGGGCAGCTGCCGGAGCAGGCGAAGGCGCAGGCTGGAGCGGCGCCGCTCGGCGCGCCGCGGCTCCGAGAACCCCAACGCGACCAGATCGAGTTGCGGGCGGTGGATATCGAGAGCCTGATTGGGGAAGACCATCCGGTGCGCCTGTTCTGGTCCTATGTCGAAGGGGTTGATCTGAGCGAGTTGGAGAACCGGATCAAGGCGCGGGGTGAGCGGCCCGGTCACCCCGCGACATCGCCGCGGCTTTTGCTGGCGTTGTGGCTCTATGCCACCAACGAGGGCGTCGGCAGCGCGCGCGCTTTGGAACGGCTGTGCGAGAGCCATGACGCCTGTCGTTGGCTGTGTGGCGGGGTGTCGGTGAACCATCACACGCTGGCGGACTTCCGGGTCGGTTGGGCCGAGCTGCTCGACCGGCTGCTTTGCGAGCATCTGGCGGCGCTGGCGAAGGCTGGCCTCGTCGATCTGGAGACGCTGGCGCAGGACGGGGTGCGGGTCCGGGCCAGCGCGGGAGCCGCCTCGTTCCGGCGCGAGGCAACACTGGACAAACATCTGGCTCAGGCTGAGGCGGTTGTGGAAGATCTCAAGCGCGAGGTCGACGCACGCTCGGACGCCAGCAATCAGCGCATGAAGGCCGCAAGGAGCGCGCCGCGCGCGAGCGTCAGGCACGCGTCAAAGCGGCGCAGGCGGCGCTTGCCGAGATCAAGCAGCAGCGCAAGGAGCGCGAAGAAAAACGCGGCAACGGCAAGAAGCCGAAGGAGCCGCGGGCTTCCACGACGGACGCCGATGCACGGGTCATGAAGATGGCCGACGGCGGCTTCCGCCCAGCCTACAACGTGCAGGTGACGAGTGCGGCCAGCCAGCAGATCGCCGTTGACATCGAGGTCTGCAACACCCGGTCCGATCGCGGCCTGATGCGTCCGATGCTGGAGCGGCAGCGCATCCGCGACAGGCTCGAAGAATGAGATCGATTTCCTGAGCGGGATCACCAATCAAAACTTGTGGTTCGAGCAAGCCGGAAATGATCTCAAGATCGATCTTCTTGGGACCAACACCAGCACGACCATCAGCAACTGGTTTTCAGGAGGTGCCAGCACCTTGCAGGGGATCACCGCCGGTGGCCTCAAGATCGACAGCCAGATCTCGCAGCTCGTGCGGGCGATGGCAACATATTCGACGACAATACGGGATTCGATCCGACTTACTCAGGTATCCAGGCTCTGCCCAACGACACGGCGCTCCAAGGCGCGGGGCGTCACTTTGACGGCCTCGCGCAGGGGCTTATCCTCAACGAGACCGACAAAGCATGCCGCGCTGGCGTGGGAGACCGCGAAGGGCCGTGGCTAGGACCGTAGATTGAATGAGATGCGTCCAGAAAAGCCGAGCAATTACAGCTATGTTGACAGACACCCCTTCCTCGTCACGCTGCGATGGCGTTCTCGCCGCTCCCCTCCACATCCGTCGCAAGGGCCTTCTCCACTTCCGCCAATTGCCGGCGCTTCTCGATGAGCTCGGCGGCGAAGGCGAAGTCGCCGTCCTCGCGCGCCTGATACGAGGCGAGCCTACGACGTGTATCCGCGAGACGCTGACGATAGCGCTCCCGCTCGCCCTCGAAGTCGTCGAGCGCGTGTTCGAGACGCGAGATCGCGCCGAGCGGCGTGACCGTGACAGGCAGCTCGACCTCTGCTCCCGCGCCGGTGCGTAGCAGCACGGTGCAGTAGCGGTAACCGTCGCCGCCGAAGCGTTCGCCGGAATATTCGAGGTCAAAGCCGCCGATCGTGGCGATCACAATCTCGCCCTCCTGCTGGAGCTGCACGAGGGTCAGGATTTCCTTCATCAGTGCGCGGCCGGTCTCCTTGCGCTCGACATAGCGCTTGCCGGCCACGCTCGCGGCGAAGGCGTCGGCGGCCGTCGCAACGCGGCGTTCAATATCGTTGCCGACATCTACGATCCGCCGCGTGCAGAACTCGATGTCACGCTCCGCGTCGCGGATCTGCCGGCGGACGGTGTGCTGATCATCGATATGCGCCGCGCGGAGACGTTCCAGCCGCGCGATGTCGGCTTCCAGTCCCGCCTTCTGCATCAGCCGTTGGTCGCCGCTCGCGATCGCCTTGGCCATCGCAAACTGGTTGGCCTGACCTTCGCCGAGGTCCTCGAGCCGGCGAATCGACGTATCGCCGGAGAGCGCCGCGGCGATGAAGCGGGCCTTGCGTTCGTTGTTCTGCCACATGCTCGCGTCGAGCGACCCCTCCGTGGCATAGGCGAAGATCTCGATGACATCGTGCTGATTGCCCTGCCGCTCGATGCGGCCCTCGCGCTGCGCGATCTGCGACGGCAGCCACGGCACGTCGAGGTGGTGGAGCGCCTTCAGCCGAAGCTGCGCGTTGACGCCAGTCCCCATCGTGTCGGAGGAGCCGATCAGGAAGCGGACCTTGCCGGCGCGCACGTCGCCGAACAGGCGCTGCTTGGCCTCGGACTTCCTGAAGTCCTGCATAAAGGCGATCTCGGATGCCGGCACACCCATGCGGACCAGCTCGTCCCTGATCCAGCGATAGGCCGAGAAGCCGCGTGTCTTCTCGACGCTGATGGTGCCGAGATCGGAGAAGATCATCTGCGCGGCGCCCGACAGCTCGTAGGGCTTGCCGTCCGCGCGCACGTAGCTGTTGTCCGATGTTTCCTTCCAGATGCGGAAGGCGTTGGCGACGAGCAGGTTCAGCTTGTTGTCCGGCTCGTTGTCGCTACCTGGATCGACCAGACGCAAATCGATTGCGGCATGGCGGCCATCGGTAATGACGGAGAGCAGGATGTCGTCGCCCGGCTCCGGCGGCCGGTCGCGCATCTCGATTGCCTTGATCCGCGCGTCTAGCAGGGACTGGTAGCGCCTGAAAGCCGGGGTTGGCTTTGCGGTCAGGATCTGCCGCTTGCCCGTCGAGATGGCCGGGACCTTCACGTGCTGCCGCAGGTCCTCCGGCGTCATCACGTCGGCGAAGGACCGGAACATGGCGATCAGCTCGGGGACATTGACGAAGGTCGCAAAGCGTGTGACCGGCTTGTATTTGCCGGACGGCTGAAGCTCGAGCTCGGTCGAGACGTCGCCGAAGGTCGAGGCCCAGGCATCGAACTCGTGCAACCCGCGATCCAAAAGCGCCGCGTAGCCGAGATAACGCTGCACCGAGAACATCTCGCCGAGCGTGTTGGTGATCGGCGTGCCGGAGGCGAGCACCAGCGCTCGGCCGGGGTTCTTTGTCGCGATGAAGCGGGACTTTACATAGAGGTCCCAGGCGCGCTGCGAGCCGTTGGGATCGACGCCCTTCAGCGTCGACATGTTGGTGGCGAAGGACAGCTTGCGGAACTCCTGCGCCTCGTCGACGATGATCTGGTCGACGCCGATCTCGGAGATGGTGAGGAGATCGTCCTTGCGGGTGGCGAGCGCTTCGAGCCGTTCCTTCAATCCCTCCTTCAGCCGCTCGAGCCTTTTGCGCGAGACCCGGTCGTCGCTCTCGACCTTGCTGAGCAGTTGCTCGTAGAGCTCGAGCTCATCCTGGATCATCTGCTGCTCGAACGCGGACGGCACGCCGATGAAGCGGAAGGCGGAATGGGTAATGATGATCGCATCCCAAGTCGCGGTCGCGGCGCGCGATAGGAAGCGATGCCGCTTGTCCTTGGTAAAGTTGGTCTCGTCGGCGACGAGGATGCGCGCGCCCGGATAGAGCGCCAGGAACTCACGCGCGGCCTGCGCCAGGCAGTGGCCGGGAACGACCAGCATGGCCTTGGCAACCAGGCCAAGGCGGCGCTGCTCCATGATGGCAGCCGCCATCGTCATCGTCTTGCCGGCGCCCACGGCATGGGCGAGATAGGTCGCGCCCGAGGCGATGATGCGCCAGATGCCACGCTTCTGATGCTCGTAGAGAACGAATGCGCCCGAGGCGCCCGGCAGCTTCAGGTGCGAGCCGTCGAAGGCGCGCGGCACGATGTTGTTGAACCGGTCGTTGTAGACCCGCGCCAGGCGATCGGTTCGATCAGGATCGGACCAGATCCAGTTCTGGAAGGCGGTCTTGATCTTGTGCAGCTTCTCCTTCGCCGCCTCGGTATCGATGACGTTGAGGACACGGCGCTCGCTGTCGCCGTCCTTGATGGTGTCGAAGATCTGGGGCACCGAGGAATTGAGCGCATCGGAGAGAAGCTGGCCGGCGTGCCGCCGCTCGGTGCCCCATTCGGAGGTGCCCGCGGCCATCCAGCCGAGCTGGCGGGCTTCCACGGTCCACGATGCCAGTTCCGGCATGTGGTGGATCTTGATCTCCGCGCCTATCGTCTCCTTGACGAAGACGACGATGTCGGCGGCGGGGATCCACGGAGCGCCGAGACGCGCGGTGATATCTGATGGCCGGAGGTCGAGGGGTTGCACCTCCCGCAGGGCCGCCACATTGCGCTCATATTCGCGGTCGAGCGCGGCCGCGGCCTGCGCCGCCGCGAGCTTCGATCGAACCGCGCCTGAAAGATAGGCGTCGGCGGTTTGCCAGGAGCCGTCGGCCGGATCGCGGAAGATGGCGCTGCGGAGATCGGCGATCACGTCGTCCGCATCGCGATGCACGAGCTCGGCGATGTGATCGGGATCGACATGGCCGCGCTCGTTGAGCACGACGGCCAGCGCGTCAGCGGCGCTGGTGATGACGGGCGGCGCCGGCGGAGCGAGCACCCGTTCGGTGAAAATCGGGCCCGGCCGTGCCGTATCGGATTCGAGGTCGTAGTCCTCGATCGACGCGACGAGCCAGCAATCGGGATCATCGAGAAAGGGCTGGAGGTTCGGCCGGCGGTGTGTCTCGCGGACCTCGCCGGTTTCTGGATCTTCCGTTGTCGAGACGACGGTCGTGTTGATCGGGCCGAAGGCGCGGACGAAGTTCGACCAGGCGATGCGTAAGCGGACCTGCGCGTCCTTCCACGGTTGGTCGAGCTCCTGGTATTTCAGCACCTCGCGCACCGCATCGCGGATCGGGATCAGCTTCTGGATGATCCGGGCATGCTTTTCCGGAATGCCGTCGGCGCTGCGGCCCTTGCGCACCGCAACAGGGACTGGCTCCCCGTCGAGGATCTGCGTCAGGCCATGCCGGTGATCCAGGAGGTAGCTGCCCTCGCGCGCCGTGAGGCTCGCGGAGCTATCCGGCTTCGCCGGCACGACCTCGTCCTCGCCGTCAGAGTCGATCGCCTCCTGTTCGCCGTCATAGATGGCGTCGGGAAGGAGGGTGATCGCCTCGGCCAGTACGGGCGCGAGGTCCTCGCCCGCCTTGGGAAGACAGGTGTAGGTCTCTCCGAACGGACCGGAGGTCAGCGCGTGCGCGCCGAGCACAAGACCAGGATGGTGCGCAAACCAGCGGTTGACGCGAACGGCGCCCTCATCCTCCGTCGCCGGGCGCACTTCCTCGAGCTCGAGCCAGGACAGGTCGCCTTCCGGCTCGCCGTGCTTGCGCCGGCGGAAGAACAGGATGTCGACCACGACGTCGGTGCCGGCATCGGCGCGGAAGCTGCCTTCCGGCAAGCGGATCGCACCGAGGAGATCGGCATGCTCAACGATCAGCTCGCGCGCGGAGCCATCCGCCTTGTCCATCGTGCCGTGCGAGGTGACGAAGGCGGCGAGCCCGCCCGGCTTCAACAGCTTGATCGCCTTGACGATGAAATAGTCATGGAGCCGCAGGCCGAGCGACCGCAGCGCGCGATCCGAGCGGACGGTGCGATCGGAGAAGGGCGGATTGCCGATCGCAAGGTCGAACCTCGCCGGTAGATCGGCGCGCGCGAAATCGCCGGTGACGATCCGCGCCCGCGGCTGCAGCAACCGGGCGATGCGCGCCGTGACGGGATCGAGCTCGACGCCCGTGACGTGCGAGATATGGCGTAGCGGTTCGGGCATCAGTGCCGGAAACAGGCCGGTGCCGATCCCGGGCTCGAGCACACGTCCGCCGCGCCAGCCGAGCCGCAGCAATGCCGCCCAGATCGCCCGCACGATGAACTCCGGCGTGAAATGGGCGTACTGGGTACAGCGCGCGAGCGAGGCGTAGTCAACATCATCGACCGCGTCCTCCAGATCGGCGCCGATCGCGTCCCAGCCCTTCGCGAACTCGGTCTCGCCCGGCCGGCGGAAGATGCCATTGGCAAGCTCCGACGCGCCGAAGCCGGTAAAGCGGATCAGTCGCCGCTGCTCCTCAATCGTCGCGGGCCGCTGCTCGGCCTCGACCTGTGAGGCGAGCCGGACCGCCGCAACATTGTCGCGGGCGCGCTGCTTCCAGTTCCTTGCGAGGCCGCGCGCATCAGCAAGGTAGAAATTGTCGCAGCGCTTGCGCGAGCCGGCCGGGGAGGGCTGCGTCCACGAGACCGCCGGCCCTGCGGGGACCGACGGCGACGGCGGCGGATCGTCACCATGATCGTCGTCGCCGCCGGGATCGGGGCCGAACGCAGTAACGCCGAGGCCGAGGCCCGATGAAAGGGCGGTGTTGCCGAAGAGGTCGAGGGTGAAAGGATCGTCATGCGCCATTTGGAAATGTCCTTCTGCTGGGCGCGCGCAGTCGTCCGCCGGCGCGGGCTGCGACGGAGGGCATGGGCGCTTGCGGGTTTGACGGAGAGCCGGCGCCAGGGCCGGATGCGGGAATGCGAAGCCCGGCGCGTGGCCGGGCTGCTCGCAGGTCGGGAAGGGAAGGGCGAGGCTAGGCCGCGACCGTCTCCGGCAGATGGCGCAGCTGCACCGGCAGCTTGGCCGCGATCTCCGCCTCCGCCAGGTCGTCGAGAAGCTTCAGGACGGTGCCGCGCTGGCCGGCGTAGACGAGCACGGTGCGGCGACCGCGCATGGGCGCGGGCCAGCGTTCGCCGGCATAGCCGCGATAGTCGTCATGCGTGCTCGACCAGATGTGCTCAAGCCGCTCGTCGCGCGTCATGGCGCGGACCGGCCGCGATTCGCGCTCGATGATCTCTGCCTTCATCCGCTCCGGCGAACCGGGGGCCGACAAGTCGCAATAGCCGTGGATCCAGCGTCGCCTGCCATCGATGGTGAGCGCGAAGAAGATGCTGGTGACGCTGCCGGTCATAAATTCGCGCATCGCGAACATGTCGGCGCGCATCCATAGCGGCGGCAGGATCTCGAGCATATAATCATGATCGCATTCTGCGATCTCGAACCACTCGCCCGCAAAGAGATGCGGGGCGTCGCCTTCGGCCATTGCCGGATCGCCGCGATGGCGGTGGAACATGCGGTACATCTCGGGGCGGGTTGCGACGCCTTCGAAGACTTTGCGGATGGTGAGTGAGGTGTGCATCGGCGGCTCCTTTTCAGCCTGACCGGGCTGAAGCGCGAGCGATCCGCCTGATCTCCTCATCGCTTCAGTCCTTCGTCACACCTCCTCGGCAGCCGCCTCTCCGGTCCGGCGGGTCAAGGGCCGCGGCACGCGGGCGAAGCTTCACCCTTGACGCGCCGGCCGGGCATGCGGCAGCGATCCTCGCTTTTTCTCATTCCTCATATTCGCTCGCCTTCGCGCGGACGACATACAGCACGGGACCATGCCGTATTGCCTTCCTGTCCACCTCCGATTCGGGCGGCGCTGAGGTCTTCGTTCCAATCGTCGGTGAGCGGCTGCGACCGCAGGAAACGAGAGCCGGCCTCGTCCGCGATCTCCCGAATCCGACGGGCGTAGACTTCGCCCTGCCGATTGTTATCGGTCGCGGCGACAATGACGGCATTGGCGCGCCCGGCCAAAGCGCGGACCGCCGTCTCTGTTGCCGGCGCCCATCCCCCGCCCGTGCTGATATACAGAGTGTCATCACGCAGCTCTTCGAGAGCGGCAAGGCTCATCGCATCGACTGCGGCTTCCGTCACACAGATGCGCAAGGAATCCGCGGAACCCAGGCGGAACAGCTCTTTCGTACCGCCCGTCGCAAACCCGCGCCAGCTCCGGCCACGCTCCTCCCAGCCAGTGATGACGCCGACCGAATTGCTGTGTGCCGCCCACATGCTGCCTTGCGGGCCCTCGCGAAGTCGTCCTTCGCCAATGGCAGCGACGATGATCCGTTCGGGGATATGCCGCTCGTCGACCAGGTAGCGCCAGCTCGCGGAGCCGGGCCGAGGTTCGGATCGGCGACACCAACGCTGCGCGATCGAGGCGAGCGGTTTTGGACTTGCGGTCGGCCGCCAGGCGGGCGCGCTGGGCACGAAGCCGACGACGCCGGAAACACGATCACACGCGTCAGCGAATCCAACGGCGCCAAGATGTTGGGCGAGCGAAAACACGTCCCCTTTCGCCGGCGACAGGGGATCGAACCAGCCGCGGCCCTGGTGGATGACGATGATGATGTTGGTGTCGCGGCGATACTTGATCGCACGGCGGGTACTTTCCTTGAGATCGACCTTCCAGCCGTCTTTCTCCAGCAGGGCTGCGCAGCCAACATTTTCGCGCAGCTCTTCGATTTCTCTCTTGTCCATTGTTTGCACCGGCGTCGCGCACGCGGCGTCCGGCCCCTTGTTCTGTTGGTCTCACTTGTTCCTGGCCTTGCGGCACATCCCCGAACGGCCGCGAAGCCTGCCGAATGCAAGGGCGCGCGTACAAGCTGTCGAATTTGTCAGATACCTGGGCGCGGCGAAGCTTCCCTTGCAGCCGGCATGGCGCCAGCGGCAACCGGTCACCCGGCTCAATGAGCCGGGCACCAGGGGTCATATTCATGGACGATGGCGTCCTGGTCGCCGTCGTATTCGCTGGAGACCATCACACCGAATTCGCTCTCAGCCTGGAAAAGTATGACAGGCACCATCAGCGTGCGGGCCAGATCGAAGGCGTGGTTCTGAGCGAGGGTGAGATTGTGCGACATTGAAAGGCTCCCGTCTTGCGGCGGGGACCATCCCCGCTCGACAGGCGCCGACGTGTTCGGGGGTGGCTGCGGTCACCTCGCAGGCGAAGCCGAAGAGGTCGCACGCTTGCGTAGCGAACCCCTTGCGGGTTGATCGTGGAAGGCCGCACCAGAACCAAGGAAAGCCCATTCGAGAGCGGGGTTGGTCCATCACCGAAAAGCATGGCGAGCCAGCGCGCACATCTTTCGTCCATCGGACGCAGTGTTAGTCTGATTGACAGCGAGAACTGCCGCCGTCCTTTTGTCGGGAGCGAAAGTGGATTTGCCCACCTGGAGGTTGCTCTGCGAAAGGTCCGACGCGAATATACGGTAGCTTTCGATGACTCAGCCGCTGTCTTGTTCGGGGACTCGGGCCGTTTCGCGTCAGGGATGGCAGCCCGTAAAGGGGGAAGACCCGCTCGCGGGGCTTCAGCGCAGCCTCCAGCCCGGCCCGCAGGGCGACGCCCACTTTCTTCGCAGTCAGAGGCGCACAACACCCTATAGTTTCGGAGACCGCTTGTTGAGCACCCTCAATGGCTTTCATCACCGGTATTAACATTCTGAATCGAGAGGCCTGATCGATTCGATAAATTAATTGGACGGCGGTTTCGACAGTTGCGATTCTTGCGCATGTCCGAACTCACAGTGCCATACCTCGTGCTCCAACGGTGCGATCCGGCCTCCAATATGGCGAGGTTCTATGTCCTCACGATCGAACCGACTCTGTTCGGTGATACGGCGCTGGTGCGCGAATGGGGGCGTCTCGGCCAACGCGGCCGCCGGCGGATGGATCTGTTTGCCGGGAGGGTCCAGGCCGTCGAAGCGCTCGAGGCTTGGCTCGCCCGCAAAGCACGCCGTGGTTATGTACCAAAGGATCCCGCGCCCTGAGTGCGACCGCCCAGTCTCCCATCCCGATTGAACGGTCGATGCTGGGCACATCTTACAAGCCGAACAGCTGTTTTGCGCTTACGGGAGCAATCCCTGTCGAAACGCAAGCGCCACAGCGTGTGAAAGGTCGATGCAGCGAGATTTCGCCTGGCATTGTCCAAATGAAACTTCACGCCTCGCGGTTTGATACCGAGAAGCTCAGCTACATCTTGCATTGTCTTGCCGTCAGAAATCCAACCGAGACACTGCCGCTCGCGCTGAGTCAGCGCGCAACCCTGCTGCTCGTTCGGGATCGTGCATCCAACTCTAGCGGCACTCACATGTGCATGGTATGTGTGCCCTACCATTTCCAACATGTCCTGCGAGGTCTCGATGAAACGTTCGAGTCCCAGGCTGCGCTCGTCCACCGCCAACGTAAACGCCGCGAACTGGTTCTGACTCGAGGGAATGCGAACCGTGAGGCCAGTCCTGATCTTGAAGCTGAGTGCATCGTCAAACAGACGGCGCTCTTTCGCCGACTTTGCGCTTCGCGCCTCACGTCCATCCCACAGGAACACACGGCTCGTGTTTCGCGGCTCCTGAAGAACGGGATCGATGTTGTGATAGCCTTCGCGGAAATAGTGGCTGGTCCAGCTCTTCGGATAAGATGAGATCAGATGGGGGCCATTCGCGCGCTGCCCAAAATAGGCGAACCACCGGAATCCCAAGGCATGTGCGGTTCGTTCCGCGATGCGCCGAAAATCATCTTCCGTACAGGCAGAATGAAGACAATCGACCAACTCGTTGCATGTTCTTTTGAGATCTTTCATTGCGTTACTTCAGTCACTTCTTAGTTCCCACAACGCGAACAATTTGACGATTCGCGCTCGACGTGCAGTCCGTAATGCGACGTTGCGGCAGCTTTGCGGCACGAACAATTCGATATTGCCGGCCTCAGAACTACAGCGGCAAACGCGAAAATACAGACAGAGGAAGGACAACCTCCGACCGAGTCACCCAGGGAACAATTTTTCTCCATTCATAGAGGTGAAGGAATTCCATTCCTTGCGCTGTCAGATATGCGCGTCACGAGTTTATAGAGTTTCCAAAGTTAGTCGCGCCCTGCGAATACGGTTCGCGCGCCGACGATCCATAGCGCCCTGTCAGAACTGACAGCGCAACGCCGTGACCGCGGCTGCTTTCTTGATCTCGAAGCTGTGATTCGTAAGTTTGAGGTTAAGAATGAAGGTCATTGTGCGTAGCCGTGCGGCACTCCTGCACGACTCCGAACTAACGCTGGGAATGCATCGCCTGCGAAGGCGCGTGTTCAAGGATCGGCTCGACTGGGAGGTCTCTGTTTCCAACGGATTGGAGATCGATCAGTACGACACCTTCAAGCCGACATATCTGCTGGCACTCGAGCAGACCGACGTCGTGGGTTGTGTTCGCCTACTGCCGACCACTGGGCGCAACATGCTCGCGGATACGTTCCCGGTGTTGCTGGATGGCAACCCGGCGCCGAAAGCGACCACAATTTGGGAGAGCTCGCGCTTTTGCGTTGACACCAAGAGTGTGGCGGCAACCGCAGAGAACGGTCTGCGCAAGGCGACGTTCCTGCTGTTTGCGGCCATGATCGAATGGGGTCAGCAGCGCGACCTTCAGGCCATCGCAACGGTCACTGATCTGCGCATGGAACGCATCCTGCGCCGGGCCGGATGGCATCTCGACCGCCTCGGCACGCCTCGTCAAATCGGGCCGACGAAAGCCGTCGCTGGATTGTTGCCCATCACCGCAGAGGCTCTCGGCGCGATCCGAGCGGCCGGGCAGATTTCAGGGGGTGCGATTGACGCGCCATCAAGCCTGGCGATCGCCGCCTAGCATCCAACGTCTTCGGCTCCTGACAAGAAGGCTCTCAAGCATGGATCCAGCTGCATTCGCAGCCCTGGTCGAACGATGCGCCCCCACGGCAATGGTTCGGCCGCTGACGGCAATCGTCCGGCAGGCGAGCTCGTTCGAGCCGCTGCTGATCACGATTCAGGGGCGCAAATCGATTCCGATTCAGGCAACCGACCGTGACGAAGCCATCCAGCTCGCAACCGAGGCCATCGCGACCGGCCAGCAGGTCCGAACGGGTCTCGGTCAACTTGATGCGGAGGAAACACGAAACGCCGGGCTGACGGCTAGTACCACCTTCGATCCGTGCCAGCACATTGCCGGGCTTGGCAGACTGTTCGATGCGCGACTGCAAACGGCGAGCATAAAACGCGCAGACCGCGACCAGGCGATTGCCGAGGTTGTCGCGAGCTTCGCGCCGAACACATCCGGTCACGTCTCGGAGCCTCGCATCGAGCCGATGGCGACCACCGATCGCAATCGCCCCACCGGCGATACGGCGATCAATCCACCCGCAGCCTCTGCCAGCGAGCGCCGGCCCTGGGACGTTTATCGCTCGCGAATAGGCACGTCAGCCTTTGTTTACGAACGATGAGGATCGCCGTTTTTCATCTCAACTCAATACCGCGGTCCGGGCTGGGTCCGGCTGCAGTGCCAATCGGAGCCGTGCCATGACTTCTCCTCTTAAACACTCCGCTGCCCTCCTTTGCATGGGGGCCGTCCTCAGCGTCGCGTTGGTTGAGCCGGCGTTTGCGCAGACCGCGAATATCGAAGGCGTGCTGCAGAACATCGTCAACATGCTGACCGGCAACGTCGCCCGCCTGCTGGCAACGCTGGCCGTCATCATCGTCGGCATTGCCTGGATGTTCGGTTACCTCGATCTGCGCAAGGCCGCCTACGTCGTGCTCGGCGTCGCCATTACCTTCGGCGCCTCCGAGGTGGTCTCGACCTTGACCGGGGGGCATTGATGATCGAGGCCCCGCGTCTCACGGAGGACACCTTGTTCCTGGCCTGCACGCGTCCGGCCATGATTGCTGGCGTCACCATGGAAGCCATGGCGCTCAATGTGATGTTTTCCTGCATCCTGTTTCTAGTAGCTGGCAGCATTCTCTACGGCTTGGTCGCGGTTCCGATCCATGGTCTTTGCCGCATCATCTGCCGCCACGACCCCAACATGTTCCGGATTCTGCTTGCCTGGATCGAAACGCGAGGGCGCACGCGCAACGCGTCATTTTGGGGCGGATCGTCCTGCACGCCGCTCAAGCTCGTTCGGCGATATCGAACAAGAGAACTTGGCTATGCGTAACGCAGCGCTGAAGACCCGAGAGATCGGGCCTGACGTCTACCTGCCGTTCGGCCGGCATGTCACGGATACGGTGATCAGTCTCACGACACGAGCGCTGCTCACGACGATCAGGCTTGACGGCACTTCGTTCGAAACCGCCGAGACGGCGGATCTGAACGACCTTCACGCCAAGCTGAACCTCACGCTGCGCAACGTGGCGGATCCACGGCTGGCGCTATGGGCCCATCTGGTGCGCCGTCGAACGTCGGACTACCCGGTCGGTACGTTCCGCTCGACATTTGCAGCCGCACTTGACGCGCAATATCGCGACCGGCTTCGTCACGAGGCGCTCTTTCGCAACGATCTCTATCTGACGCTGGTCTGGCATCCCGGCCGCGCCACCACGGACGTCGCCGCGGCGTTCTTCAAGCAGCTTGGCCGACGCGCTGCGCAATCCGTCGAAGTCGACAACGACGCCTTGAAGCGGCTCGAGGATGCCAGGCGCGACATGGTCGCGGCCCTGGAGCGTTACGGTGCCCAGACCATGGGATTAGTCGAGCGCAACGGGATCGTGTTTTCAGAACCCATGGAACTGCTTCACGCCATCACAAGCGGGGAGTGGCTCCCGGTACCATTGCCGCAAGGGCCGATCGGCCCCGCGCTCTATTCGAATCGTGTCATCTTCGGCCGCGAAGCCATCGAAATCCGGGGTGCCGGCGGATCGCGCTTCGCTGGCATGTTCGGGATCAAGGAATATCCAGCGTCCACCAGACCTGGGCTGTTGAACGCACTGCTTTCCGCGCCGTTCGAGATCATCCTCACGCAATCTTTTGCGTTTCTCTCAAAAGCCGACGCTAAGACCGTTCTGACGCGCAAGCAGAACCAGCTGGTCTCGGCGCAGGATCCGGCGGCCTCGCAAATCGACGAACTCGCTGATGCGCTCGACGATCTCGAATCCAACAGATTCGCGCTCGGCGATCATCACCTCTCGCTGCTGATCTATGCGGAGACGCCTTCCCAGCTACAGGGATATATGAGCCTGGCGCGACGTGCACTGGCCGATGCCGGTAGCGTGGTCGCGCGCGAAGATCTTGGACTTGAAGCCGCTTATTGGGCGCAGCTGCCCGGTCTGTTCAAATATCGGGCACGTACTGGGGCGATCAGCTCCCGCAATTTCGCGGCTTTCTCCCCGTTCCACACCTATCCCACCGGAAGGGCTGCCGACAACCATTGGGGTCCGGCGGTTGCGATGCTCAAAACAGCCTCCGGCTCGCCGTTCTACTTCTCGTTCCATCACGGCGATCTCGGCAACACCTTCATCTGCGGTCCGTCCGGGTCCGGCAAGACGGTCGTACAGAACTTCCTGCTGTCGCAGGCCGAGCGGCTCGGGGCCACCTATGTCTTCTTCGACAAAGACCGTGGCGCAGAGATTTTCGTCCGCGCCGCCGGCGGGACCTATCTGACACTCCATAATGGCCTTGCGACCGGCTGCGCGCCGCTCAAGGCCTTGGAGCTGACGCCAGCGAATCTGTTCTTCCTCGGCGCACTCATCCGGAAACTCGTCACGCCGGAAAACCGGCCGCTGACGGTGACCGAGGAGGAGCGGATCGATTCCGGGTTACGAGCTCTGGGTCATCTGCGGCAGGCAGAGCGCTCGTTCGGGGCGCTGCGGGCCTTTCTCGGCCAGCAAGATCGCGAAGGCATTGGCGCACGGTTGGAGCGATGGTGCCGGGGCGCGCCTTTCGGCTGGGTGCTCGATGGCGAGCAGGATGCCATCGGGTTAGAGGCCGGGTTCATCGGGTTCGACATGACCGATCTCCTCGATCATCCGGCCGTTCGCACGCCGCTGATGATGTATCTCTTCCATCGGGTCGAGCGGCTGATCGACGGCCGCCGCCTGATCATCGACATCGACGAGTTCTGGAAGGCGCTCGGCGACGAGGCATTTCGGGATCTCGCCAACAACAAGCTGAAAACCATCCGCAAGCAGAATGGCGTCATGGTGTTCGGCACGCAGTCGCCACGCGATGCGCTGGCCTCGCCGATCGCGCACACCATTGTCGAGCAATGCCCGACGCAAATCTTCCTTCCGAACGCGAGGGGAACACGAACGGACTATGTCGATGGCTTCCATCTGACTGACACTGAATTCCGCCTGATCAAGGAGGAGCTCGCGCCCGAGAGCCGGCGGTTTCTCGTCAAGCAGGGCCACAACTCGGTCGTGGCGGAACTTGATCTAGGCGGTTTCGACGACGCCCTTGCCGTGCTGTCAGGGCGGACGGAAACGGTCGAACTGCTCGATCGCATTCGCAGCGAGGTCGGCGGCGATGCGGCCCAATGGCTGCCGGTATTTCACGCGGAGCGGAGGAAAGTTCGATGATGGTTCAGCGCATGGCGGCGATGCTTGCCTCCGCGTCAGTCGCAGCCCTCCTGATCGCGTCTCCGGCAGCAGCCGAAATTGTGTTCGACCCCAACGTCTTCGCGCGGCAATTCGAGCAACTGACGGAGCTGAAGAAGCAGGTCGATACCCTGACGTCGCAGCTCAAGGTGGCGCAGGATCAATTGAACCAGGCCAAGCAGCTCTACGACAGTTTTAATAAGCGGACCAACGCCAACGACATCGGTTCGCTCTTGAACACACCGCAGTTCCGGAAAACTCTGCCCCAACAGTTCTCAGACATCGAACGTCTCGTCGTCGCGGGGCAGGGCGGGGGCAACTTTGCCGACGCGATCGACCACTATCTGTCCCAGAACCGCGCATATGCTGGCAACAGCGGCAATTCGTATTACCAGAGCGAGCTCGACCGGATCGCGCGACCGGCGCCAAGCACTCCATGGGCCAGGCAGTCTATGACGCGGCTTCGCAGCGTATCGATGCACTTGAGGAACTCAGAACTCGCATCAGTTCGGCGACCGACGTCAAGGAGACATTGGATTTGTCAGCCCGGCTGCAGGCCGAACAGGCGCTGCTGCAGAACGATGTGCTCCGGATGCAGGGCCTCGCGATGATCCAGCAGGCTCGCACAGACATGGACGGGCAACGGGAGCGCGAAAAGCAGCGTCAACTGGTCGATGAAATGAAAGCGGCGCTGCAATGAGACTGAGAGCATCCATTCTGCTGATCGCTGTTGCCGCCGCTCTTACGGGTTGTAACGAATCCGATACGACCCAGCAGACGAAGACCGTCAGCTGGTTTTTCGAGCATCGGGACGAGCTTCAAGCAACGCTCAAGGCGTGCCGCGATAACCCAGGCGAACGTGGGAACACGCCCGACTGCGTCAACGCGAATGAAGCGCGTAACAAGGTCACCATCCAAGAAATGAAAGACGCCCTGAAGTAAGGACCGCCGCCATGGCCATAAACGTCTTTGACAGTTTCCTGAAGGAATTCGAGCAACCCATTACGGCCTTCGTGTCGACCTCCGTGTCGAATCTCGCGTCGTACATCGATGGCCCGCTGCGCGTCGCCGTGATGCTCTATGTGGTCCTCTACGGTTTTGCTGTGATGCGCGGCGCGATTTCCGAACCGATCATGGAATTCGCATGGCGGGCCATGCGGATCGTGGTCGTGGTTCTGCTCGCGACCAATTCTAACGCGTTCCAGCAATACGTCACGGGCCTGTTCTTCGACTCCTTGCCCAAGGAAATCGGCAATGCGTTAGCGGGCTCAGGACTAAATACCAGCTCCGGAGCTCCTTTCGATCAGCTTCTCTCTAAAGGGATCGACGTTGCGAACAAGATCTACGAACAAGCCGGTCTGACCAACATCGCGCCGGCGCTGATTGCCGCCATTCTCCTGGTCTTCGTGGCGGTTGGTTCTTTCTTGCAGTTTGCCATCCTGCTTTACGCGAAAGTTGGTCTTGGCGTCGTCATAGCGCTCGGACCGATCTTCATTGCGCTGGGGCTATTTGAGGCGACGCGGCCGTTTACGGAAGCCTGGCTTCGGCAGGTCGCGAATTTCGTAATCCTGTTGGTGCTGGTGGTCGCGCTGGTCGGACTGATGTTAAGCACCGTCAGCGGCTTCATCGACAGGTTCGCAGCCAATGCGGGCACAGCCGGCGAGATGGTAGTGGCCGCAGTTGCGATTAGCGCCGTGCTCGGTCTGTCCGGATACATCTCGCTGCAACTGCCGATCATCGCAGGCGGTCTTGCCGGGGGTGGAGCATCGCTCGCAAGCCGGCTGGTCACAAGTCCCCTGATTGCCAATGCCACGGCGGCAGCGGGCGGCGCCTACGCCGGCGCCCGCTGGTCGGCGAGCCGCGGTCTCGCCGCAGTCAGAGGCAGCCGGCAGGGCGGCAGTATGCGGCGGGTCCGATCCCAGGGCACTACAGCGTAAGCAAAGATCGCCGCATCAGGCGACAAGAAAGACAGGGGCATCAGAACGATGTGGCGTCGACTATTCATCATTTGCGTTATCGCATGGCAGCTTGGGGGTTGCGCGAACTGGTCAAAGGGGCCGCCGTCCTGTGACGGTTTGACACGCCGACCGCTCAATCGTTCACTTTGGGATTGGGAGAACGGCACGCCATTGGCCGCGCCCGAGCCGCCAATTCCGCCGTCGGCGCCAGCACCCATCATCCGCAAAGGCGAGGCCGGCCCGTCCGCGCCATCCAGCCATACCGCCAATTCGAGCTCTCGGTTGGACATTGCAGCCTCTTACCGTGCCTGCGGCAGGGAGGCGTGAGATGGTCCGGCAGGATGATCTGAAGACCTATTTCGACAACGCGCGCCGGTGGGAACAGGATCTGTTGCTGTCGGCCCATCGTTCGCGCCGAACGGCATGGGTGATCGCCGCGGGTGCCTGTGTATTGGCGGCCGCCTCGGTCGGTGCGGTCGCAGCCCTTGCGCCACTCAAAACAGTCGAGCCGTTCGTCATCCGGGTCGATAATGCCACCGGCATTGTTGATACGGTCTCCGCGCTCAAATCGACGCCGGCGCGCTACGATGAGGCCGTGACCAAGTATTTTCTCGGACGCTACGTTCGTGCGCGCGAGGGCTACAGCTATCCGGAGGCGGAATCCAACTTTCGAACCATCTCCTTGCTGTCCGGGGCGGGCGAGCAAGCCCGTTTCGCGGCATGGTACCGCGGCTCCAATCCCGAAAGCCCGCAGGTCGTCCAAGGCCGCTTCGGGGTCGCCACCGTACGCATCAAGGCGATCTCGCTGCTGGCCGACAATGTCGCATCCGTGCGGTTCATGAAGGAGAGCCGCAAGGGCGAGGAAACCCGCATCACCCATTGGGTCTCGACGCTGACGTTCTCCTACGCCAGCGCGCCAATGTCCTCCGCCGACCGTCTCATTAATCCCCTCGGCTTTCTGGTTTCGGAATATCGCGCCGACCCGGAGGTCGTGCCATGAAACGTTCCGTCCTTTTGATGATCTTTGCGCTGGCATTCCCTGGGCCGGCGCTGGCACTGCAGCAGCCCGCACCTGGTCAACGCGACGCGCGCGTGCGCACGGTCACTTACGATCCGGCCAACGTGGTGCGGGTCAACGGCGTCATCCGGGCCTCAACCCAGATTTTGTTTGCTGATGACGAGGAGGTCGCGCATGTCGCGATCGGCGACTCCGTCGCATGGGAAGTCGCACCGGCGGGTTCGATCCTATTCCTCAAGCCTCGGGAAAAGCATCCGCCGACCAATCTGCAGGTTGTGACCACCCGCCCCGACGGCCGCAAGCGCTCTTACCAGTTCGAACTGTCGATCGCCGAGACCACGCTTGCGGACAGTTATTTCGTTGTGCGCTTCGCCTATCCCGGTGACGAGATTGAGCGCCGACGCATGGAAGCGGCCGCGCGTGGCGCCGAGCGGGAAGGCGCGCTGATCGAGCAGACCTTCGACTTGCATCATGCCTATGGGGCGCGCAACTGGCGCTTTTCGGCGCAGGGATCGGTCGACCTCGAGCCGGAAGCCGTGTTCGATGACGGCAAGGAGACCACTTTCCGCTTCGCGGGCAACCGCGAAGTTCCGGCGATCTACCTGATCAACTCAGACGGCTCGGAAAGCCTGGTGCCCAAGGACGTCCGCGGCGAGCTCGTGGTCGTCCATGCCACAGCACGAGAGTTTCGGCTGCGCAAAGGAGGCAACGTGCTCTGCATTTTTAACGAGGCATTCGACGCGGTGGGGATCAACCCCGGTACCAATACCACCAGCCCCTCGATCGAGCGGCGGGCGAAGAAATCACCTCCATCCCTGAAGTCACGATAGGCGGGCGCGACATGACCGAGCATCACGATGAGACGATTGCCGGCGACCGCGGCATTACCCCCGTGGGAGGCGGGGACAATGGTCGAGCGGCGATGCTCAAGCGCGGCTTCGGCGCGCTGGCGCTGACCGCTTTTGCCTTTCTAATCATCTGGAGCACCTGGAAGAGCGATAAGCCAGTGAGCGATTCCGCCCGCAAGCTCATGATCCGGCCGGCGGCGGCGTTCGAGCCCGCACCGGAACCGCCGTCCGCACCAATCATCACGGCTTCAATTGCAGCCACGCCGGTCGCAGCTGCGCCAGCGGCGCCGGCACCCGCCTCCGACCAGCTGCTGGAGAGCGCCCGGCGCGCCCCAGTGCTGGCGTATAATAGGCCGATTTCTTCCGGGCCTCCCGCCCGCGATAGCGTGACCGGAAGTGTCATTGCCGATCCCTATGGGTTTGGACGGGGCGAGCCGCGCAACGACCTTGCCGACAAGCTGAAACCTACGCCGATCGATGGCGTACGCGCCGCGCGGCTTCCCAACCGCAATCTGCTGGTCACCCAGGGTACTTCAATTCCGTGCGTACTGGAGACTGCGATGTCGTCTGATGTGGCCGGCTTCGTCTCCTGCGTCGTCATACGGGACGTGATGTCGGATTCCGGCAACGTGGTGCTCATGGAAAAAGGCACGCAGGTCGTTGGCGAGTATCGCGGCAATATGCGGCGCGGCTCAAAGCGCCTGTTCGTGCTGTGGACCCGCGCCAAGACGCCGACCGGCGTGATTGCAGCACTGTCATCGCCGGCCACCGATGCGCTGGGCCGCGCCGGCTTCGACGGCGACATTGACACCCACTTCTTTGAGCGGTTCGGGTCGGCGCTCCTGCTCTCGATCGTCAGCGATGCCTCATCGATCGGTCGTCAGCAGATGCAGGACGGCTCCATCCAGATCAACAACACCGCGGGCGCTACCAACACCGCCGCCGCTATTGCGGTTGAGCAGTCGATCAACATCCCGCCGACGCTGAACAAGAACCAGGGCGAACTCGTGAACATCTTTGTTGCGCGCGACGTCGATTTCTCCTCGGTCTACCAACTTCGGCGAATTGAGGCCCGGACCCAGATTCTCGACCGCACCATCCCTGGAACCATCGTGGCCCCGGCCGTGGTGACGAAATGAGCGCGGGTGCATCGAGCGAACGCGACGGTGGCCGCCTGGTCCTGGAGCGCTATCTGGAGCCGCTGGCACCATACCTGGCGGACGAGACCCTGACCGAAATCGTCGTCAACCGCCCGGGCGAGATCTTCGTGGAAGGGCCGGGCGGTTGGACCCGCCATGACGCGCCGACGTTGACGCACGCTTATCTGTCGCATCTGGCGACTGCCGCGGCCGGTCATACCCGCCAGGACATCGGTCCGGAGCATCCGGTCGTCTCGACCAGCTTGATCGGCGAGGAGCGCTGTCAGATCGTGGTCCCGCCGGCTGTGCCGCCCGGGACGATCAGCCTGACAATCCGCAAGCCATCGACCCTGACCATGACGCTTGACGCCTTCGAGCAGGCAAGACTGTTCGACGAGGTCCGTGTCACGGGGAATGAGCTCCGCCCTGACGAGCATCGCTTGCTTGCCCTGAAAGAGGCCGGCGCCTGGCGCGAGTTCCTCGAGCTCGCGGTGCGGAGCCGCCGCAACATTCTCATTTCTGGAGCGACCGGCTCCGGCAAAACCACCCTGTCCAAGGCGCTGATCGCGGCGATCCCGGCGCATGAGCGGCTCATCACGATCGAGGACACCGCCGAGCTTGTCATCCCGCACCAGAATTGCGTGCGGCTGCTCTATGCCAAGGACGGGCAGGGCGTCGCCAGGATCGGACCGCGCGAACTGCTCGAGTCGTGCTTGCGGATGCGGCCAGATCGGATCCTGCTGCAGGAGCTTCGGGATGGGATCGCGTTCTTCTATTTGAGGAATGTGAACTCCGGACATCCGGGGTCCATCACGACGGTCCACGCCGATAGCGCCCGGCTCGCCTTCGAGCAACTGACCTTGTTGGTGAAGGAAAGTGCGGAAGGCCGTGACCTTCATCGCGACGATATCCGCTCGCTCCTGCTGCTTCTGGTCGACGTCGTCGTCCAGATGCAGAAGCGAGACGGCCGGTACCGCATCTCGGAAATCTATTATGACCCCGTTCGCAAACGCGACCACGCCCACTAGGTTCGCGCTCGGTACTGCGCTTGCGGTCGGCGCAATCGGGCTGTTTCTGCTGGTCGCCTCAAATATTCTGCTGCTCGGGCTCAGGCATCACGACGGAGGCATCCATTGGTCCGAGATCGCCACGGGCTGGCCCCGGTACGGCACTGACCCACGCTTTGACCGCTGGCTGACGCTCTCAACTCTAGCCGGGGTGATCGTCGTCTTTGGCCTGCTCGGCGCTATCCTCCGGCAGCGACCTCTGCCGCTTCATGGCAGCGCCCGTTTCGCCTTGGAGCGCGAGATCAAGGCCGCCGGCCTGCGATCCAAGGAAGGCGTGCTGCTCGGCCGCAAGGACGGCAAACTGCTCTGTTTTGGCGGATCGGAACACGTGCTGATCTACGCGCCAACTCGCGCCGGCAAAGGTGTCGGCTATGTCATTCCGAACCTGCTCAATTGGCCGGATTCAGTTGTCGTGCTGGATGTGAAGAAGGAGAACTGGGATTGCTCGGCGGGATTTCGTGCAGCGCATGGGCAAGAGGTCCATCTGTTCGACCCGCTCGAGGAGAGCGGCCGCACGGCGCGCTATAATCCATTAGGTTATGTGCGCAGCGATCCCGCCGATCTCTATGACGATTTGCAGCGCATCGCGGTGATGCTGTTTCCGGCCGAAAGCCGTGGCGATCCGTTCTGGTTCGAGGCGGCACGGTCGGCTTTTGTGGCTGTCGGAGGCTATGTCGCGGAAACGCCAGGCTTGCCCTTGACGATTGGCGAGATCCTGCACCAGTTGTCCGCGGCCCCTGACCTCAAGACGCATTTCGCGAAGACTATCGCCGCTCGCAAGTCCGGTCCTTCGCCACTGTCGCGACATTGTGTCACCGCGTTGAACGACTTTCTCGCCGCCTCCGAAAACACCATGAATTCGGTGCGCAAGACCGTTACCGCAAGGCTCGGTCTCTGGCTCAACCCCCGCATCGATGCAGCGACATCGACCAACGATTTTGATTTGCGGCAGCTGCGGCAACGGCCGATGTCGATCTATCTCGGCGTCACGCCAGACAATCTCGACCGCATGGCGCCGCTTCTCAATCTGTTCTTCCAGCAGGTGGTCGATCTCAATACTCGCGAACTGCCGGAGCAGAATTCCAAACTCAATCGCAAGGTGCTGCTCTTGCTCGATGAGTTTCCAGCGCTGGGCAATGTCAATGTGCTTGCGAAATCGGTCGCGTTCATCGCCGGATACGGCATCCGCCTTCTCACCGTGATACAGAGCCCAGCGCAACTGCGCGCGATCTACGGCATCGATGCCGCCCGCAACTTCATAACGAACCACGCCGTCGAGGTCGTCTTCGCCCCGAAGGAGCAGGACGTGGCCAATGAGCTCTCAGAGCGCATCGGCTACGACACCGTGAAGGCGCGCAGCCGCAGCGGACCAAAAGGGCTTGCGACGCGCTCGACCAGCGAGACGATCTCCGAGCATCGTCGCGCCCTGATGTTGCCGCAGGAATTGAAACTCTTGCCTAGGTCCAAGGCCTTCATCCTAGCCTCGGGGCTGCCGCCCGTCATCACCGACAAGATCGTGTATTACGAAGACAAGGCTTTCCTGCGGCGTCTGCTCCCGCCGCCTGTTTCGGAGATGCCCAAAGGCCGTTCGAATGCGCTGATTGAGGCAGAGATCAAAGAGCTTCGGTCCGAAGTCGCTGAGCTCCGCATGGTATTTCGGTCGCGACCGATGACCGACGAGGAGGTCGCCGATCCTTCGACGATCCCTGCCGACGCAAGTTTCGATTTCGGGGACGTGGATATCGACCTTGAAGGCCTCTCCGAAGACGACCTGAAAGCCTGGACCCTGAACTACATCGACGCTCAGGTCATTCCGCCGCCGCGGCGGACCGGCCGCAGGCAGAAGGGTGAGCAGCATGAACGACAAGCATGACTCTGGCGAGGAATTCAGCCTGGGGCGGCAACGTCGCGCGGGGCGCGCTTCCGCCCGAGAAAAGGGAGAAGACGAGTCCATAGCAACAGCCCCCAACAAGCCTTCATCCGCGGAGGTCACCGATAGTGGGTTTCCGGACCGTATCCGTCGGAAATATTACGTGGTCGCCAGCGAATCCGGAAAGGATGGATCTGACCGCGAGGCGCGGCTCTATGCCGATGAGCGGAAAGAGTACCTCGCGTTCAAGACGACTGACGATCGCCTGGTCACCCGCATAGCTGCCGCCGAAGTGATCCGAGACATGGTCAGCGTGGCACAACATCGCCAGTGGGACGCCCTTCACGTCCGTGGTTCCGTCGAGTTCCGACGCGAGGCTTGGCTCGAGGCACGCGCGCACTTCATGGATGTGAAGGGGTATCAGCCAACTGAGCTTGATAACCAGGCGCTCGCTGATCGACGAGCGGCATGGGAACGAGCCCAGGCCCGGACCAACGAGGTAGACGCTCGCTCGACTCCGGACAAGCCGCTGCGGCCAGATAGGCTCGACTACGACAAGGGTGTTTCCGGACGTCTGATGGAGGTCGGTCATGGCGCCTACCGCAACCGCCCCGACGCGGAGCCATCAACCTATATAGCCATCGAACTGGATGATGGCCGGCGCCATCAGTTGTGGGGCGTCGGCCTTGAAAAGGACGTCGCAGACAGTGGCGGCAAGCCTGGCGACCGCATCCTTATGCGCAGGGAAGGCGTCGAGCCCGTCATCAGGGCGATCAAGTTCACAGACGCCGCCACAGGCCTTGCTGGCATTGAACGGCGGCAGATGTGGCGCAACAGGTGGAGTGTGACCGTGGAGGCACGCCGTGCAGACCGACCGGCGGCTGCGCATGATTCCGACCTGCTCGCGGCCCAATCCCAGATTGTCATCATCAACAAGCTTCTCGAACGCGCTCTGCCGAACGATGAAAATGCTCGCCAGAGCATTATGGCGTTCGCCAAGGAGCGCATCGCCCAGCATCTAAAGAACGGGCATTCGTTTGCGCGAGCGACGGTTCTAGAACCTGTTCAGGACCGTCACCGACCGGGAACCCAGAAAGGCGAGGCGCGTGAAGGGCGGCTAAGAATGAAGGAGCAAGAACGCTGACTTTTCCGTTCCACATGTAGGGCTACTGCAGCGTAGGCTGGTCGTCTCGATCGGCGACGTTGCGGCGTCTTTCTGCGACCGGCCCGCCCTTACCGCAACCGGTGAACTCGATTTCTCCGATGACGGATTGGAGCGAGAGTTTAATTCTTTCAATTAGTTAGATGGCGGCGTGTGCACGACGTGTGCGCCGAGAGATCAAAGAAAATCTAGCGAAGATTGCGTTGGCCATCGCGATAGAAGTGGATTGCTATCCCGAGAAGCGTCGTCGGCCTGAGAGCCAAGTGATGGGAAAGGGGTTTGCATCTTGACCTGCAACTTGGAAGCGCCTTGTCAGAGTTCGGCGCTGGGCGGATCACCGCTCCTCCTCACCAACAGCGCTATGCCCTGGAAGTTTTTGTACTTTCCGGGGGAGATGATGTTGCCTCTTATCGAAGCTACGGTCGCTAGCTACGCTTTCGCTGATTGACCTCTACATCTACCATTGGCTCACTCACGAAAGGCGTGATTATCGAGATCTAGGACCGCTCTCGACGCGAAGCAGACATTCGATCCATGAAATCGGCTACGGGCCGAGGACAGACATGAAAGAAAACCCGCGACGCATTTTGGTCAGCCCAGTACCCAATGTTAGTGTTTAGTATCGGAGGCCAGGAACGACCGTAACTCATCGAGAAACCGCACCAAAGCCGGCTCGCCTTCAAGCATGATGTGGTTCCGGCCCTCGAGCGGAACGAAGCGGGCGCCCGGAATCCCCGCGGCCAGTCGGCGGCCGGCTTCGAACGGCACCCTCGCGTCGTTGCGGCAGTGCATGACGAGAGTGGGTACCTTGACCTGCGGAAGCAGCGAACTGATTTCCACGTTGCCATTCGCCAAAAGATTGCGCGCGGCGTCTTCGGCTGAGCTCGAGATCCGCTGGAACTCGTTGAACCAGTCAGCCTGCTCCTTGTTCGCGTCCGGAATAAACTGGGATGTGAACATCTGCCTGAAGGCTGGATTCTCTTGCCCCCATCCCAGCCGCATCAGCGTCAACATCGCATCTCCGGCCGCCTTCTCCGCCTCGGTCCTGGCGCGCTTCTTCCAGCCGACGGCGTAACCTCCGTAGAGAATTAGATGCGACACCCGCTCCGGACGCCGCACCGCGTAGGCGATCGAAACCGCGCATCCCTGCGATATGCCCAGCAGCGCGAACCGTCCGATGCCCGCGGCGTCGACCACCGTTTCGAGGTCGTCCACGAACCGCTCGAATGTAACGTCCGGGACCTCACGATCCGACAGCCCATTTCCCCTTGCGTCGTATCGGACGAAATCGTGCTCGCGGGACAATTCCTGATAAAGATGGCGCCAGATCGGACTTTCGAAGTCGAATTCGATGTGGGTCATCCAGTGCCCGGTCTTTACCAGCGGATGCCCCTGGCCCATCCGGGCGTAGGCCAGCTGCACGCCGTCGCGGGTCTGGCAGAAGTGGATTTCCTGCTTGTGGCTAACGGTCGACGTCGCCACCGTTTCGTCCGCAGACGAGAGAATCGCGGCGTCCGGAATTGCCTCGATGTCCTTGGCAGTGAGCCCGAACACGCCGACCGCACGCGAGATATTCTTTACGGCCTGCTCGCCCAGATCGGCGAAGGCCATCGACAGCTTATCTCGGATCTGGTCGTTCGCCGCCCTTGATATGCATACTCCGCCGGGTTCGCAGAGCGTTTCCAGGCGCGCCGCGATGTTGACGCCGTCGCCGAAGATATCGTCGCCGTCGATAATGATGTCGCCGACGTTGATCCCAATCCGGAATACGATCTGTCGCTCCGCAGCGACGCCTGCGTTGCGCCCGACCATAGTGTGCTGGATCTTGACCGCGCAGGCGACTGCATCCACGACGCTGGCAAATTCCACGAGCATCCCGTCGCCGGTGGTTTTGACGATGCGGCCGTGGTGCTCGGAAATGCCGCAGTCGACCAGTTCGCGGCGGTGTGATTTGAGGGAATTGAGAGTCCCAATCTCGTCGACGCCCATCAGTCGGCTATAGCCGACCACGTCCGCCGCTAGAATGGCTGCAAGCCGGCGCTGCATGGCCCCTTGCCCTCTCGTGTCACTACTAGTCTGCCCGCAATCAGTGGCCGCGACAAGGCCGCAGCGGGCCGTCTGCGGACGTCTGCTGTCGGCTCCAACCGGCCTTTGCCATCGGTAACGTCCAGTTATCGAGACTTAAGACCGTCTCGGCGCGAAGCAGACATTTGATACAAAGCCAAGTTCGCCATCGGGCAACGCTACGTCGCGATGGGCCAGCAGGCGAAACCACGGCCCGCGACAACAGACCCCAACGGGCTCCAATCTAAGAGAAAATGAAGTGGAGAAGGTAGAGCGAGAACCCGACCACGAAGACGCCCACGGCCACTGAAAGCCATAATAGGAGTTTATCATCGTACATTTGGTGACCTGGATGGTGAAATCCGACTCGTCGATCAATCATTTAGCGGAAGTCGACGAACCTCGCTCGATAAAGCCTTTTGCGAGTGCGTGATAGATACCCTCCTCG
>NZ_VSSS01000064.1 GCF_008123425.1 Bradyrhizobium rifense | reverse complement strand
CAGGCTTGGGGACGGGGGTACGCCGGAGCCGCTCTGCCAGCTCGGCGGCGAGCCAGCAAAATGCAAGACTGCTCGGAAAATGGATAGTTCCTACGCCAGCAGATTCCTTGCCAGGAGCCCGCACGGAAAGTTTCATCCGCGCTTGTGCCATGGCCGCGAGCGGTCGGCGTCGATCGCGCGGGCCTCGCGGGGCTGCGCGAGGACCTTTGAGCGGGCGCGTGGACGCTCGCCGCCAAGGCGGACGCCGGTAAGAGAACTATAGGCGAGAGTCGACGTTATCGACATCATGTCAAACGCTTTCGACTACTTTCGTGCGTACGCTGTCCGAGCTCCGTGCAAGGCCCGATCCGTGCCGCATGGCAGGTTGAAGCATCTGCAGCTGCTGGCCGGGCGGATCTACAATCTCCTCAAGAAAGAGGCCGCTTACAGCCCGAACACGCAGCACCTTGAGGACTTCAGGGCAGCCCAGAAGCTTGAGAGATCAATCGACAATCGAGCGGACGACGGGCCGACTGTCCAAAATCGCTTTGATCCAGCGAGTGGGCAGGGCGTGGGACGGGAGGCTCGTTAAGTGGCTTCCCTCGATGCCCGCACTGTCGCAAGTCTCCTGCGAGAATACGCACAGCGGACCGCGTTGCGTGGCGGCAACCCCTACCGGGCAAAAGCTTATTCTCGGGCCGCCGACAGCTTGGCAGCCCTCGTCGACCCGCTTGACGTCCTAATCGCAGAAGACCGGCTCATGGAAATCCCCGGCGTCGGCGAGGCGATCGCCGACATCATCACCCAGCTTCACAAGACGGGCACTCATCCGAGCCTTGAAAAGCTGCGGAAGGAGATCCCCGAGGGCGTGCTCCAGATGCTTTCCGTGCCCGGTCTTCGCCCTGAGAAAGTGCTGCGTCTCTACAAGGATCTCGGCATCGCCTCACTCACCGAGCTGGAGGCCGCGGCCAAGGACGATCGCATCAAGAAGGCCAAGGGACTTGGCGCGGCGCTGCAGACCAAGATACTGCAAAGTCTGGCCATCGCGAAAAGCGGAGAAGGGCGCCTTCACCTGCACCGTGCCGCCGCTCTGCTCGCCCACGCCAAGGATTCGCTTCGCAAGGCACGGCCCGAACTCAAGCGCATAACGGTCGCAGGCGACTTCCGCCGCGGCTGCGAACTCGTCGGTGACCTCACGATCGTTGCAGAAGCGCCCAAGGTCGCCAAAACCCCGAAGCCGTCCGCCGCAAATGGATTGCAGATCCGCTTGTCCGACCATAAGCAGTTCGGCGCCGCCCTTCTCTTCGCCACTGGCTCTGCCGCTCACGTTGCCCAGCTTCAGGCGCTGGCCAGCGAGAAGGGAATGCGATTGGAAGCCGACGGCTTGCACAAGGGCCGCACCCTGATCGCCGGCGATGAGGCCGAGATCTATTGCGCCCTCGGTCTGCCGTACATCGATCCGGAACTCCGGGAGGGGCGCGGTGAGGTCGAACTGGCTTTGAAAGGCAAGCTGCCGAATCTGGTCACCGACAACGACCTGCGCGGAATCCTTCACTGTCACACCGATGCCTCGGACGGCACCGAGACCTTGGAGACCATGGCCAAGGCTACGCGTCAGCGCGGTTTCGAATATTTCGGGGTGGCCGACCATTCCAAGTCCGCCCACTATGCCGGCGGTCTCTCGGTCGAGGAGATCGCGCAGCAGCACCGGGAAGCCGACCGGCTGAACAAGCGCTTCGGTAAGGATTTCCGAATTCTCAAGGGCATCGAATCCGACATCTTGGCCGACGGCTCTCTCGACTATCTAGAAGAGGTGCTGGAGCGCTTCGATTTTGTGGTCGCCAGCATTCACGGTCGCTTCAAACTGGATCGCAAGGTTCAGACGCAGCGCCTGCTTCGGGCCATTGCCAATCCTCACACCACCATCATCGGCCACATGACCGGGCGGCAGCTACAGCGGCGGCCTGGCTACGAAATCGACGTCGAGAAGGTGCTTCGGGCCTGCGCCAGGCATGACGTCGTCGTCGAGATCAACGCCCACCCATGGCGACTAGATCTGGATTGGCGCTGGCACCAGGCCGCCCTTGAGTTGGGCTGCATGCTCAGCATCAATCCGGACGCGCACTCGATCCCCGAACTCGACCACATGCACTGGGGGGTCGAGATGGCTCGGAAGGGCGGTGTCCCTGCCGACCGGGTCCTGAACGCGATGGCTCTTCCGGAGATCACGCGCTACCTGCGCCAGAAGCGGCGCTCGGTCGCCCGGGCGGCCTGATGCCGCAGGCGCTCTCGATGGAGGGCACCGTGGTCGCGGTCGCCGCCGATCGCGGTCACCACTTCAGCAAACCGCCGCAGGACCGGATCGTGCTGGTGGAAGGCCATGGCGTCGAAGGCGACGCCCACGCGGGCCCGTTTGTCCGGCACCGCTATCTCGCCCGCCGCCAGCCACGCCTAGCCAATCTCCGGCAGGACTGTCATTCGGCTTGCAATATTCCATGCCGAAACACAACCTCCGGCAAACCCGGGGCGGTTCAATGCGGGTCAACAAGATCATTGGGACAAAATCGGCCGGGTAACCGAGCCGGGTCATATAGATGCCTTTTTGGATATTTGACGGTAACTTCAGAGGACATTGAGGTGTGGACGCGCTATCCCGATGCGACGTTCACTTTGATCGCACGGCCGACGACTGAGCAGTCGGTGGGGGACGATTACCGCCTAGGCGCGTTCGGCTTTGGCCGACGACGGAAAATTATCGGGACGAGGAAAGCCTTATTTGCGAGGGCTGGTTTGTGGCCTCATGACAATCGCAGGCGGCATCGGCCACACGCTACCCTATTTGATCCCTAGCTTTTTTACCGCGACAGCGATTGCAGCCGTTGTTGTAGTCATCGAGCTTCTAGCGATTGCCTACATCCAGTGGCGCTATATGGAAACACCTCCAATTTCCGCTGCAGCCAAGGTCATGCTTGGCGGAGGACTGGTTCTCGCTACCGGGGTTCTGATCGGAAGCAGTTGATCTCAGTTTTGGATCGTCACCTGGTCCGCAGGTGTCGTTCGATTTACGCAAGAAGCTGTCTCTCAAAACGATTGCCTGCCGACGATGCCGCTACCGATCTACTAGTAACTATCGGGAACATTCGGCAATCCGTAGCGTTGCGGCTTACCGGCTTTATGCCGGCGCCCATGAACCGAAGGAGTATCCATGGACAAGAAGATCGCTGGAATACTGGGAGCGGTGGCGACGCTTGGATCGTTTACTGTCTCCCAAAAGAACTAGCCGCCCGGAGGCGGCTAGTTCTGGTCTTACATCTTTTTACTTTTTGAGCGCGTCAGCGGCGTCCCGCGCTACATCCTTCATGTCTCCTGCGGCGTTGTGGGCGGCTCCCTTGGCTTTATCCATCTTGCCCTCGGCCTCCATGTCTTTGTCGCCAGCAAGCTTACCGGCACCTTCTTTGATCGCGCCTTTGGCTTTGTCCGCCGCGCCTTTCACGTGTTCACGGTCCATGATCGTGTTCCTTTGCTGTCCAGATGATCAGCCCAACGAAGGAGTGGCGCAGTCGTTCCTCGGAGGACAAGCTCCGACATCGCGTACGAAGACTTCTGAACTTGGCCCATCGCTTCCGTTGACGCAGTGCAGCTACATGTCGGTTCATAAGGGTAGACAGGAAGTTAGTAGCCGCGCGCCGAACCGACAGTTAAGACCTCAGTAGGAAATGCCGAGGTCGCCAACCTTTGTGGGAAGGTCCTACTCTATCGGGTGGGTCTGCGAAGCCCCACCCTGGTCAACCCTAGGATAGGCCGCACGAATGTGACGGTGGTGGCGCTGGCGCGCCTTGCTCGATTTACAACACCCCGCCGAAGGCTTCCCCGTATGCCGACGGCTTCAAAAGGCGGTAGGAACTTTGCGGGCGCCAATTAGAGAACGGTCAATCCGCCACACGATCTTCTTTTTTCTTCGGAATCAAATTGAGCGCCAAGTTCATTTTGAGGATCACATTCATGACCAAGGTTAATTGCCTGATCGTTCATGCCGCCGGAAGGCAGCTTGATCTTCTGCGGGGAGAAGCCTTCCGTATTGCAAAGGAGAACAAGATCGGTTGGTGGACTGATCGCGCAGACGTCGGCACGCGCTTTTGCTTTGAGGACGAAAAAGCCAAGGCGGCTTTCGCGATCACCTGCGACAGCTTCGTAAGCGCGATTTTCTTCGCA
>NZ_VSSS01000063.1 GCF_008123425.1 Bradyrhizobium rifense | reverse complement strand
TAGGGCGTTCGCCGGGACGACCGCGGAGTCTTACTCTTCCCGCACCCGCATCAGCAGCGCGAACCCTGTGACGAAAAACACCACCAGCACGGCCATGCCGGCCTTCTGGCTCGCGGTTGCCGCGGTGATCACGCCGATCAGCAGCGGGCCGATGAAGGACGTCACCTTCCCGGTCAGCGCGAACAGACCAAAATACTGTGCGATGCGATCCTTCGGCGCGAGGCGGATCAGCAGCGTGCGCGATGCCGCCTGAAGCGGGCCGCCAGCCGCGCCGATCAGGCAGCCCAGGATCACGTAGGCGCGCTCGGCGGCGCTCGAGAACATGGCTGCGCCCGGTTGAGGCGGCGCGACCTTGACGAACAGCACGCTGTCCTTATCGACGAGCAGGATCGCGGCCACCGCAAGCAACAGGATCAGCATGCTGCCGGCGATGACGCGCTTCGGCCCAAGAAAGTCGTCGAGCTTGCCGCCGAGCCACGCACCGAAGGTACCGGCGATGGCGAGGATGATTCCAAACGTGCCGATCTGGATCGTGTGCCAGCCGAAGGTGCCTGCGGCATAGATGCCGCCGAACGCGAACAGCGACACCAGGCCGTCCGTATAGATCATGTTGGCGAGCAGAAACGCCGCGAGCGATTTCTGCTGCGGCAAATCCTTCAGCGATCGCTTCAGATCCGCCAGGCCTTCATGCAGCGCCTCGCGAACCGGACGCTTCGCCGGATAATCCGGCGTGAACAGGAACATCGGCGTCACGAAGATGATGAACCACAGCCCGGTCAGCGGTCCCGCCGCACGGTCACCTTCATGGGCGGCGGGGTCCAGCCCGAACAGCGGCGTGAAGCCGAGCAGCGTGCGGCCGGTCTCTGGATTGGCGGCGAAGAAGCCGAGCACGATGATCAGGCTGACGATGCCGCCGATATAGCCCGTGGCCCAGCCGGTGCCGGAGAGACGGCCGATGCGCTCCGGCGGCACCAGGGTCGGCATCATCGCATTGTTGAAGACGGTGGCGAACTCTGCACCGACGCTGGCAAGCGCGACCGCGAGCAGCAGCGGTGGAATGATGGCGTGATTGCCGGGCTTGCCGATCCACAATGTGCTGGAGGCCACCACCAGCAGCGCACCGAACGCGGCGATCCACGGCTTGCGGCGGCCCGAGGCGTCCGCGATGGCACCAAGCACGGGTGACAACAGCGCGATCGCCATGCCAGCTGCTGCCATCGCAAAACCCCAGAGCGATTGGCCCGTGGCGGGATCCGGCGCGATGCTGGTGGCGAAATAGGGCGCGAACACGAAGGTCGTAATCAGCGTGAAATAGGGCTGCGCGGCCCAATCGAAGAAAATCCAGCTGACGACAGCGGCGCGCGGCGGATAGGTCCGCGGGGCGCTGGCCATGCGCGCCCCCGGGGCGATCGTCGTCATTACGCAGTCCTCATCACGAACAGTTTTGCTACTCTTAGCGCAAACGGTATAGCATTACTGCGACGCGTGTGAATTGGCTCGAAGCCACGGCAGAAATTTGATGATGGCGTCATTTTCGACACGGCGGACATTTTTCGCACTCATCGCCACTCTGGCGTTTGGACTTGCCTCAGCGACCGCGCAGGATGCGCGGCGGGCCTATGTCCCGCCGGCGCTCGACACGGTGCACGCGGTCCCCGCCGAGCACGGCATGGTGGTGGCGCAGGAGAAAATATCTGCGCAGGTCGGCGCCGACATCCTGCGACGTGGTGGCAATGCCGTCGACGCGGCCGTCGCGACCGGCTTTGCGATGGCAGTGACTTATCCGCGTGCCGGCAATATCGGCGGTGGCGGCTTCATGGTGATCCATTCCACTGAGCGCAGTGAAGACATCGCGATCGACTATCGCGAGACCGCGCCGGCGGCGACCACGGCGCAGATATTCCTCGGAGCCGACGGCAAGCCTGATCCCGCCAAGTCGCGCGATTCCGGACTTGGCATCGGCGTGCCCGGCACGGTCGCCGGCCTGGCGCTCGCGCTCGCGAAATATGGCTCGGGCAAGTTCACGCTGGCGCAATTGCTCGAACCTGCTGTCACACTCGCGCGCGACGGATTTATCGTCAGCGACGACATCGCAGATACCCTGCCGGGCTGGTACCCGCGGCTGGCACGCTGGCCGTCCTCGGCCAAAATTTTCGCAAAGCCCAACGGCACGCCGTTCGGCGAAGGCGACAGGCTGGTGCAGAGCGATCTCGCCGACACGCTGGCGAGTGTCGCAACGCAAGGACCGCGCGGCTTCTACGAGGGTCCGGTGGCGGAGAAGCTCGCCAAGGCCGTGTCCGACGCCGGCGGCATCATGACCCCGGCTGATCTGAAGGCCTATCAGGCCGTGATCCGTTCGCCGGCGCGCGGCACCTATCGCGGCTATGACATCGTCTCGATGCCGCTGCCATCGTCCGGCGGTGTCGTGCTGGCGGAATCGCTCAACATCCTCGAAGGCTTTCAGCTCGCCGATTTGAAGCAGGGCTCACCGGCATCGCTGCATCTGCTGATCGAAGCCATGAAGCGCGCCTATGCGGATCGCGCGCGCTATCTCGGCGATCCAGCCTTCGTCAATGCACCGATCGAAACGCTCACGGCGAAGACCTATGCGGCCAAGCTGCGCGCGAGCATCTCGACCGATCGCGCGACGCCGTCGAAGGAGATCGTTTCCGCCCCGCCCGCGCCGCGCGAAGGCAGCAACACCACGCATTTCTCCGTCGTCGACAGCAGCGGCAACGCCGTCAGCAACACCTACACGCTGAACTTCAGCTACGGCGTCGGCCTTGTCGCCGATGGCACCGGCGTGCTGCTCAACAACGAGCTCGACGATTTCACTGCCGCCGTCGGCGCTTCCAATGCCTACGGCCTCGTCGGCTACGAGCCCAATCTGCCCGGGCCCGGCAAGCGGCCGCTGTCCTCGATGTCGCCGACCATCGTACTGAAGGACGGCAAACCGGTGCTGGTGACGGGCTCGCCCGGCGGCAGCCGCATCATCTCGACCGTGCTCCAGGTGATCGTGAACGTGCTCGACTACAAAATGGACGTCGCCGCCGCAGTCGCCGCACCGCGGCTGCATCATCAATGGCTGCCGGACGAGGTGCGTGTCGAGCGTGGCTTTCCCGACGATGTGCTGTTCGAGCTGAAGGCAATGAATCATCTCATCGTCGAGCCGATGGGACAGACCTCCGCCAATTCGATTCTCGTGACGCCGAACGGACCTCTCGGCGCGCCGGATCCGCGCTCACGCGGCGCGGAAGCAGCAGGACAGTAACCCTGCCCCTGCATGGCACGACCGTGCGCGCCGGCTTGCGCCGGCCGCCGCGCGTGCTACCACCGCCCGGCCAAAAGAATTTGCCGGGGAAACGCACATGACCACAGCCGATCCGACTGGGCGCATCGAACGCGCCGAGATCGAGGACACCAGTCTTCTCGCCTTCTATCGCGACATGAATGCGCCGGAGCGAAGGACGTTCTGGGCCTGCGCGGCAGGCTGGGCGCTCGACGGCATGGACTTCATGATCTACCCGCTGGTGATCGGCACCATCATCGCGCTGTGGAAGGTCGATGCAGCCTCAGCCGGCCTAGCCGGCACGGTGACGCTGCTGGCTTCCGCCATCGGCGGCTGGCTTGGCGGCTATCTCTCCGACCATATCGGCCGGGTCAAGACGCTCCAGATTACCATCATCTGGTTCTCGGTCTTCTCGCTGGTCTGCGCGGTCGTGCAGAATTTCGAGCAGCTTCTGATCGCGCGCGCCGTGCTTGGTCTCGGCTTCGGCGGCGAATGGGCCGCGGGCGCCGTGCTGATGGGCGAGGCGATCCGGCCGCAATATCGCGGACGCGCGGTCGGCTCGGTGCAGTCGGGCTGGGCCGTCGGCTGGGGCCTTGCAGTGCTGTCGCAGGCGATCCTGTTCTCAATGATGCCGGCGGAGACGGCGTGGCGCTGGATGTTCGTGATCGGCGCGCTTCCGGCGCTGCTGGTGTTCTATATCCGCCGCTCCGTCACGGAGCCCGAGATCGCGGCTGAGGCCCGCGCGAAGCAGGCCGCGAGCGGCGACCGCCCCGCGCTCTGGGAGATCTTTTCGGGCCCGATTTTGAAGACCACGATTCTCGCGTCGCTCGCCGCAACGGGCTGCCAGGGCGGCTACTACGCCATCACCTTCTGGGTGCCGCAGTTTCTGACCAAGGAGCGGCATCTGTCGATCGTCGGCTCGACCGGCTATCTCTCGACGCTGATCATCGGCTCGTTCATCGGCTATCTGGTCGGCGCCTGGCTCGCCGACCGGATCGGACGGCGCAACCTGTTCCTGACCTTCTCTATCGGCGCGATCGCCATCGTGCTGCTCTATACGCAGCTGCCGCTCACCAACGAGATCCTGTGGGTGCTCGGCTTCCCGCTGGGCTTCTTCGCCTCCGGCTATTTCTCAGGGATCGGCGCATTCCTGACCGAACTCTATCCGACGCGGCTGCGCGGCTCGGGCCAGGGCTTTTGCTACAATTTCGGCCGCGGCATCGGCGCGCTGTTCCCGTTTCTTGTCGGCGCGCTCTCGGCGTCGACGTCGCTCGCGAACGCAATCGCGATCTTCGCGGTGGCAGCTTACGCGCTGTTCTTCATCGCCGCCTTCGCACTGCCGGAGACGCGCGGTCGCGTGCTACACGCGGACTGACAGGTCATATCGGGGCGGTGAGGAAACTTACCGCCCCACTTGGTACGGCCCGCCCTTCTCGAGGGCGCGCGCATAGGCCGGCCGCGCATGGATGCGCTCCAGGAACGCCATCGCCTTGGGATGGCCCTGCTCGAGCCCGCCACGCGCTTGCGCTGCTTCAAGCGGAAAGCTCATCTGGATGTCGGCCGCGGTGAACTCGTTGCCGGCGAACCACTCGGTCTTTCCGAGTTCGCCTTCCCAATAGTCCATGTGCTGCTTGAGCTGCGGATTGACCAGCGCGGTGAGCGCCTGGTTCGAGACCTTGCGCACCAGCGGACGAAGCAGCGCCGGCGCGCGCTTCGGCATCAGCGTGAACAGCAGCTTCAAGAGCAGCGGCGACATCGCGGAGCCCTCGGCATAATGCAGCCAATAGGTGAAGCGCAGCCGCTCCGGCGTGTTCGGCGGCGGGATCAGCCGGCCATTGCCGTAGGTCGCGATGAGATATTCGATGATCGCGCCGGACTCGGCGATGGTGTTGCCGTTGTCGGTGATGACCGGCGACTTGCCCAGCGGATGGATCGCGCGCAGTTCCTTCGGCGCGCGCATATCGGGCTGGCGCTGATAGCGCACGATCTCGTAGGGCACGCCCAACTCCTCGAGCAGCCACAGCACCCGCTGCGAACGCGAATTGTTGAGGTGGTGGACGGTCAGCATCGCGAGATCCTCAGGGCTAGGCGTGGTCGGTCGGCCGCGTAGGTGCCAGTCCGGGACTGCAATGTCGAGCCATCCGGATGGATATTTTCATCCGGGTATATTGACCTCAGCAATTTACCCGGGTATTAAATTCGCCAACGTCTTCAATATGGCAATGATTTCAATGCAAAAGACTTTCACCGCCTTCCAGGGGCCGCGCCGCCTGGCGTCGGGGCCGGCCGGAGAGGTCGCGCTCGTCGTCAAGCGCGTGGCGCCACGGCCGGACGAGCCCATCATCATCTTCGAGGACGCCACGGGCCGATCGATCGACTTCGATCTGCGCGGCGGCGACCGCGAGGTGCTGGCGCGTCTGGCGAAGCTGATCCCGCCGCCGGTTGAGGAGACTGCTCCACCAACCGAACCGCGCGGCCGCGGCCGGCCGAAGCTCGGCGTGGTCGCGCGCGAGGTGACGCTGCTGCCGCGACACTGGGAGTGGCTCGGCGCGCAGCCCGGCGGCGCTTCGGTCGCGCTACGAAAACTCGTCGACGAGGCGCGACGCGCGAGCGGCGACAAGGACCGCGAGCGGCAGGCGCGCGATGCGGCCTATCACTTCATGTCGACCATGACCGGCAATCTGGCGCAGTTCGAGGAAGCCTCGCGTGCGCTGTTTGCGGATGACCGGCGGCGCTTCACCGGATTGATCGCCGACTGGCCGGCCGACATCCGCGACCACATCGTCAAGCTCGCCTACAGCGACCGCGCGTAAACCGCGCGCCGCTCTCCAACAACCCCATCGACGGCCAAGCCGCGCGCATCGTGCGGCAACGGCTCTGCTCGCCCGATGAAAGGCACATCCATGTCTGCTCCAAAACCGGTCTGGAAAAGCTTCCTGCGCTTCCTCGCACCGTTGATGCTGAGCAACGCGCTGCAATCGTTGTTTGGCACCGTCAGCAATGTCTATCTCGGCCAGATGATCGGCGTGGATGCACTGGCGGCGGTCTCGACATTCTTCCCGGTGTTTTTCTTTCTGTTCGCCTTCGTCATGGGCCTGAGCACCGGCGCCACCGTGCTGATCGGCCAGGCCTTTGGTGCGGGCGAGCACGGGAGGATCAAAAGCGTCGTCGGCACGACGCTCGCGGTCGGCCTGCTGCTCTCGATATCCGTGGGACTGATCGGCGGGCTCTTCAGCCGGCAATTGATGATGGCGCTCGCGACGCCCGCAGACATTCTTGACCAGGCCAGCGCCTATGCGCGCATCATGCTGCTGACGATGCCGCTCGGCTTCGTGTTCCTGCTGATGACGGCGATGATCCGCGGCGTCGGTGATGCCGTGACACCGCTGCTGGCGTTGGCGTTGTCGACAGCGATCGGCCTGATCCTGACGCCGATGTTGATCCGCGGCGCATTCGGACTGCCTGCGTTCGGCATCACCAGCCCGGCCTGGGCGGCTGCGATCTCCAACGCAGTGACGCTGCTCGCGCTGGCAGCCTATCTGCTGCGGAAGAAGCACGCGCTCGCACCGGACGTCGCACTGCTGCGCCATGTGCGGCTCAATCGCGCTGTGATCGGACAGATCCTCGGCATTGGATTACCCAGTGCGGTCGGCATGGTCGTGATGGCGATCGCCGAGCTGGTTCTGCTCGGCCTCGTCAACGGCTTCGGCTCGGACGCAACCGCGGCTTACGGCGCGGTCAATCAGGTGATGGGCTACACGCAGTTCACGGCGCTGTCGATTTCGATCGCGGTCTCGATCCTCGGCGCGCAGGCCATCGGCGGCGGCGACCGGGCGCGGCTCGACGGCATCGTCCGCACCGGACTTGCGTTCAACCTCGTGCTGACGGGCGGTTTGGTCGCACTGATTTACCTGATGCCGCGCAGCGTGCTCGGCATCTTCATCACCGACAGCACCGTGCTCGATCTGGCGAAGGGGCTGCTCATCATCGCCTTGTGGAGCTCGGTGCCGTTCGGCCTTGCGACGACGTTTTCCGGCGCCATGCGCGCCGCCGGCGTTGCGCTGACACCCATGCTGCTGTCGATCTTCGCCATCGTCGCGATCGAGCTGCCGTCGGCGGTGATCCTGAGCCGCACGATCGGCCTCGTCGGCGTATGGGCCGCCTATCCGATCGTGTTCTGCGCCATGTTCGTTTTGCAGATGGGCTATTACCTCCTGGTCTGGCGCAAGAAGGCAATCCCGCGCCTGATCTGATCATCAAGATATTATGACCGTCATTAAACGGTGGACCTGTAGCGCGCCCTGCGCCACAATGGGTGAAAAGTGACGTCAGGGAGAACGAATTTGACCCGCACAGCCCCACAATTCCTGTTCGATTTCGGCAGCCCGAACGCCTATCTCAGCCATCTGGCGATCCCGGCGATCGAGCAGCGCATCGGCGTCAAATTCGAATATGTGCCGATCCTGCTCGGCGGCATCTTCAAGTCGACCAACAACAAGTCGCCGGCCGAGACGCTCGCCGGCGTCAAGAACAAGCGCGAATTCCAGCAGGTCGAGACCGAGCGCTTCGTCAAGCGTTTCCAAGTTCCGCCCTATGTCATGAATCCGTTCTTCCCCGTCAACACGCTGAACCTGATGCGCACGGCGATCGCGGCGCAGCTCGAGGGCGTATTCGAAAAATATGTCGACGCCGCCTTCCACCACATGTGGCGCGAGCCGAAGAAGATGGACGACCCCGAGGTCGCGGCGAAGGCGTTGGCGTCCTCGGGTCTCGATGCTCAAAAGCTGTTCGCCCGCGCCGGGGAGCCCGAGGTGAAAGGCAAGCTGATCAAGAACACCGAGGAGGCAGTCGCCCGCGGCGCATTCGGCTCGCCGACCTTCTTCGTCGGTGACGAGATGTTTTTCGGCAAGGAGCAGCTGCGCGAGGTCGAGGAGATGGTGCTGGAGAAGTAGTCTCCGCATCTTCGGCGACAGAATGTGATCGCGGTAACATTCCGGGTTGCTTCGCTTCGCGCGCAAGGGCGACTATAGATAGACCGCCAATAGCAACAATAAGGACTTTCCCATGCGTATCCTCGTGGTCGGCGCCGGCGCCATCGGCGGCTATTTTGGTGGCAGGCTGTTGCAGGCCGGCCGCGACGTCACATTCCTGGTCCGGCCGCGCCGCGCCAGCGAGCTCGCGAGCGACGGCCTCGTCATCAAGAGCCCGAATGGCGATGTGACGCTGAAGAATCCGCCGACCGTGCAGGCAGACGCGCTCAAGGAAAAATTCGACGTCGTGCTGCTCAGCTGCAAGGCGTTCGATCTCGACGACGCCATCACCTCGTTCGCCGCCGCAGTCGGGCCGAACACCGCGATCATCCCGATGCTCAACGGCATGAAGCATCTCGATACGCTCGACCAAAAGTTCGGCGAGGAGCGCGTGCTCGGCGGTCTCTGCGCCATCGCCGCGACCTTGAACGAAAAGCGCGAGGTGGTGCAGCTGCAGCCGATGCAGTCGATCAATTACGGCGAGCGCGACGGCAAATTATCGGATCGCGTCAAGGCGATCGACGAAGCCTTCAAGAGCGGCATCAACGGCGCCACCGCCAGCCAGAACATCATGCAGGACATGTGGGAGAAGTGGGTGTTCCTGTCCTCGCTCGCCGCAAGCACCAGCCTGATGCGCACCTCCGTCGGCAACATTCTCGCCGCGCCTGGCGGCCGCGACTTTTTGCTCGGCATGCTCGATGAAACCAGCTCGATCGCCACCGCGTCGGGCTACACGCCGGGCGGTCCGTTCTTCGAGCGCGTGAAGGGCAACCTCACCACCGAAGGCTCGCCGATGACGGCCTCGATGTTCCGCGACATCAAGGGAGGCTTTCCGGTCGAGGCCGATCACGTGATCGGCGATCTCATCGCGCGCGCCGATGCCGCCAAGGTCCCGGTGCCGAAGCTGCGCATCGCCTACACACATCTCAAGGCGTATGAGAAGCAGCGGGCGGGATAGCCGCCCGTTCCGCTATTTGAAATACGCGAGATAGTGCGCGACGGCGGTGATTTCCTCATCGCTCATGTGATAGGCGACGTCGGCCATCGCGGCGCCGCCGCCGCCGACGCGCTGGCTGGTCTTGTAGTCGCGCAGCGCCTTGACCAGATATTCCTCGCGCTGACCCGCGAGCCGCGCGACGGCCTTGGTGCCGGCGAAGCTATCCGTGTGACATGAGGCGCAGCGGCGGCCGACGGCCACTTGCGAGCCCTTCTGCGACAAGTCCGGATCCTTGTCCTCAGCTGCTTTCGGTGGCGTCATGGCCGCGAAATAGGCGCCGAGACTGCGGACGTCCTCGTTGGTGATCTCCTCGGCAATCGGCTGCATCTGCTCGTTCTTGCGCGAGCCGGCGCGGAAGAACACGAGCTGCCATTGCAGGAATTGATCCGGCTGACCGGCCAGCGAGGGAATGTTCTCGGTCTGCGAGATGCCGTTCTCGCCGTGACAGCCGGAGCACACGGCAGCCTTCTCCTGGACGGCCGTATTGTCGGCGGCACTTGCGGAGAGGGCGCCAAGCGTGAGGAGCGCAGCCGCGCTGATTGCGTGCGAGATAAACTGCCGGCGCATGATGGAATTCCACTCTGACGGACTTGTCATTCCGGGCGGCTGAAGACGCGCCCGGACTCCATAACCACCATTCGGGGTTACGGGTTCCAGGCTTACGCGCGGGCGGCGCGCAGTCCGGAACGACAGCATGTGAATTTGAAATGAAAGAGGCTGCGGCGCCTCTCGGCCACCGCAGCCTCGTGGTCATGTCGCTCTACTTCTTGCTGTAGCTGATGCGATAGATCGCGCCGGCCCAGTCGTCGGCGACGAGGATCGATCCGTCCTTGGCGAGGATGATGTCGTCCGGACGGCCGAGATAGCCCTGGTCACCTTCGATCCAGCCGGAGGCGAACACTTCCTTCTTGGCGTTCTTGCCGTCGGGCCCGACGATCACGCGCGTGATGTTGCCACCCTGGTACTTGTGGCGATTCCAGGAGCCGTGCTCGGCGATCAGGATGTTGTTCTTGTACTCGGCGGGGAACTGGTCGCCGGTATAGAACTTCATGCCGAGCGGAGCGACGTGGGCACCGAGATTCAGCACGGGCGGCGTGAACTCGGAGCATTTGTGGCCCATCGCGAACTTCGGATCGGGAAGGTCGCCCTGGTGGCAGTAGGGGTAGCCGAAATGCTCGCCCATCTTCGAGATCATATTCAGCTTGTCGGAGGGCAGATCGTCGCTGACCCAGTCACGGGCGTTTTCCGTGAACCAGTACTTGCCGGTGCGCGGATCGACGTCGCCGCCGACCGAGTTGCGAACGCCGAGCGCGTAGGTTTCGGCGTTGCCGGTCTTGGGATCGACGCGCCGGATCTGCGAGACGCTGGTCGGGGGAATGCCGACGTTGAAGGGCGGTCCGAACGGAATGTAGAACCAGCCGTCCTTGTCGACAGCGATATACTTCCAGCCATGCGCGGCATAGGACGGCATGTCGTCATAGACGACCTTGCCCTCGCCGGGATTGTCGAGCTTGTTTTCGATGTCGTCGTAGCGGATCAGCTTGTCGACCGCGATGACGTAGAGCGCACCGTCCTTGACGGCCAGACCCGTGGGCATGTTCAGCCCCTTGAGGATGGTCTTGACCTCTTTCTTTCCGTTGCTGTCCTTGATGGCATAGACGTTGCCGAGGCCGAACGAGCCGACGAACAGCGTGCCCTTGTCACCCCAGGCCATCTGCCGCGCGGCCAGCACGCCGGAGGCGTAGACCTCCATCTTGAAGCCCGCCGGCAGCTTCACCTTCTTGATGATGTTGGCGAGCTCGGCATCGGAGGCGCCGGTCGGCGGACCCGAGGGCGGCGCGAGGCCCTTCTGCGCCTCGGTCTCGTCGCCGAGGAACCAGTCGTCCGGCGGATGGGTCCAGAATTCCTTGGTGCCGGATTCGTATTTCTTCAGCGGTTTGCTTTTGTCCTGCGCATTGCCAACGCTGGTCCCGGCAAGAAGGGCAACCGCTGCAAGCGCCAACACGGATCGATGGATGATCGATTTCATCGCGTCACTCCCCTAAGGCAGCCGTCAGGGCTGCACGTATTTATTTTGATGTTCGAATAGGCGAAGTTCGGAGTCTGTCGAGGTGGCAGACGCAAAAAGGTTAGCACATCTGCGAGCCGTGAGAAGCGCGTCGCGTGCGCTGCAGTTGCGCTCAATAAAAATTGAGACGGATTTTCTCTCGGAGCGAACGCGGCGACGACAATGCTCTCGCTGCAACGCGGAATCGCAATGACGCACGCCTCATTTGCAGGCAGCAGAATGGTCGACCAATCCAAAACCGCGAAAACAACCCCATGCACAGTAGAACGGCCGAGACCGGATGGTGCGCGGTGACGCCGACCACGCATCTGAAACATCGTGCGAATTGACAAAAGCGGCGACTATTTGGCGACGGGATACGGTCCATCGTCAAATTGCGTATCGTGATAGCCCTTCGCTCCCACCTCGCGCGCCAGGGAGCTGCGGAAATCGGAGCCATCGCGCAGGCTGCGCAGCACATGGGCGAAATCGAATTCCGGACGCCAACCCAGCTCGCACCGCGCGCGGTCGTTCACGTAGACGCGGTCGATCTCGGGGAAGAGCCGCCAGCCGCGCGTCGCATAGAGCTGGGCGCAATCCGGGTAGAGCTCGCGCACGACACCAGCCGCATCACGGGCGAGCGCCGCGAGATGGTGCTGCCCAAATGGGGTTGTAGCCGAGACGATATAGCGCCCAAAGCCGAGCTGCGGCGCACGCGTCACGGCGAGCAGATGGGCGCTCACCGCGTCCGCTATATCCAACCGGCGATAGAGGAGCTCGTTGGCTTGCGCGTTGTCCAGCGGGTAGGCCGACCGCATGGCGGGATCGTCGTCGTCCTCCGGAAAGAACCGCGAGGTCCGCAACACCACGACCGGCAGCCCGCGCTCGCGAAAGAACAACTCGCACAGATTTTCCGCCATCAGTTTTGTGGTGCCGTAAATGTTTTTGGGCACCGACGGCAAATCCTCGGTGACCCACACCGCGGCCTGGCCTGCCTCCGGCCGGAGTTGGGAACCGAATGCACTGGTGGTGCTGGTGAAGACAAAACTCTTCACGCCGGCAGCGACCGCCGCCTCGAGCAGATTGAGCGTGCCGGTGACGTTGGTATCGACAAAGGCCTGCTTGCTGTGGGTCGCCACATGCGGCTTGTGCAGCGTCGCCGTATGGATGACAGCGGTGGCGCCGTCCATCTGCGCCCGGACGAAGCCGGGATCGACGATCGAGCCCGTGGCATCGGTAAAAGCCGATGCCTTCAGGTCGATCCCGCGCACCAGCGACCCGCAACGCCGGAGCGTCCGGAGAATGGCCTCGCCGAGGTGGCCAGCACTGCCCGTGACGAGAATTGTCATGTGAGACCCGAGCCAGCCGCCAGGGGCGTGGAAAACCACGGCCCGACCCGGTTTGGCTGGATGCTTTGGGAAAAATTGGAGCGGGCGAAGGGGCTCGAACCCTCGACCCCGACCTTGGCAAGGTCGTGCTCTACCACTGAGCTACACCCGCATCCTGTGTCGGTCGCGTGACGCGCCGGCAACGGCTGTCGTATGCCAAAAGCGGGCGGCGAATGCAACAGCTACCGGCGGCATCAATTCGCTTTCGGAGCCCCAATATGAGCCCGAACCCGGTCGAATCGCCCCCAAATGCCCCGGAACTGCCGAATCGGCAGCCATGGATTGAAATTCGGCCGTCCCGGCCCAATTTTAGGGCCGACACCGAAGCAGACACCGAAGCATATGTGATGGCGACGTGCTAAAGACCCGCCATTCCAGACATCAGACGAGGGGATCCCGTGACGATCATCGACCAGGGTAACGGAGCGAGCCCGGCTGCAGCCGATCTGATCAAGGACACCACCACCCAGACCTTCGTGAAGGACGTCATCGAGGAATCGAAGCGCCAGCCGGTCCTGATCGACTTCTGGGCGGAGTGGTGCGGCCCCTGCAAGCAGCTCACCCCCATCCTGGAGAAGGCGGTCAAGGCGGCCAAGGGCAAGGTCAAGCTGGTCAAGATGAACATCGACCAGCATCCGGCGATCCCGGGCCAGATGGGCATCCAGTCGATCCCGGCCGTGATCGCCTTCGTCAACGGCCAGCCCGCCGACGGCTTTATGGGCGCGGTGCCGGAGAGCCAGATCAATGCCTTCATCGAGAAGGTCACCAAGGGCGTGACAGCGCCCGGCGAGCCGAACATCGCCGAGATTCTGCAGGAGGCCGAGGCCGTTCTTGCCGAAGGCGACGCCGCAGCCGCCGCGCAGATCTACGCCGAAGTGCTCCAGTATGATTCGACCAACATCGCAGCGCTCGCCGGCCTCGCCAAATGCTACGTCACCTCCGGTGCGATGGAGCAGGCCAAGCAGACACTGGCCATGGTGCCGGAATCCAAGCGCAACGATCCTGCCGTGAAGGCCGTGCAGACCGCGATCGATCTCGCCGAGCAGGCAGAGTCGCTCGGGCCCGTCGCTGAACTGGAACAGAAAGTCGCCGCAAACCCGCTCGATCATCAGGCACGCTTCGACCTGGCCACCGCGCTGAACGCGCAAGGAAACCGGGCCGCCGCCACCGAACAGCTGCTCGCGATCATCAAGCGCGACCGCAAATGGAACGACGACGGCGCCCGCAAGCAGCTGGTGCAGTTCTTCGAGGCCTGGGGCGGCACGGATGATGCAACCGTCGAGGGGCGCAAGCGCTTGTCGACGATCCTGTTTTCATAAGGAATACGTGCAGGCGACGTCAGCGGGGACCAGATGCCGATCAACATCGAATATCGCGGCCCCGCCGACCTTCCGGAAATCATCCCGGTGTTTCCGCTGCCGGGCGCGCTGCTATTGCCGCGCGGCCAGATGCCGCTCAACATCTTCGAGCCACGCTATCTCGCGATGGTCGACGACAGTTTTCGCGATGGCCATCGCCTGATCGGCATGATCCAGCCGGATGCGGCGCATTCGCCGAAAAATTCCGACAAGCCGGCGCTGTTTCGCGTCGGCTGCGTCGGCCGCATCACCCAGCTCGCCGAATCCGGTGACGGCCGCTACATCCTAGAGCTCACTGGCGTCGCGCGCTTCAGGGTGGTCGAAGAGCTCGAGGTGCTGACCGCCTACCGGCAGTGCAAGGCGGACTTCTTTGCCTTCATCGACGACTTCACCGCGCGCAAGGGCGAGGACGAGGTCGATCGCGAAGCGCTGCTGACGGTGCTGGCGGATTTCTTGAAGGCCAACAACCTCAAGGTCGACTGGGAGGGCGTCGAGAGCGCGCCCAATGAGGCGCTCGTCAATGCGCTGGCGATGATGTCGCCCTACGGCCCCGCCGAGAAACAGGCGATGCTGGAAGCTCTCGATTTGAAGACCCGCGCCGAGATCCTGATCGCGGTCACCGAGATGGACCTCGCCAAGAAGCGCACCAGCGGCGATCCGCCGCTGCAGTGACCACCGGGATACTCACGCAGCGCGGATAGCTGCCCTGGCAGCTCGCCGCAGCATTTTCGCGACGCCGGATGCAGGCATCGGGCGGCTGAAATAATAGCCTTGGGTTTCGACGCAGCCCTCTTCACGGAGAATGTCCCGCTGCTCCTTCGTTTCGACGCCTTCGCCGGTCGTCGTCTTGCCGAGGCTGACTGCGAAACGAACCACGGCTCGCGCGAGATGCTGCGCCTCTTCCCTCGTGCCGGACAGTTCGTTGACGAAGCTGCGGTCGATCTTGATCTTGTCGAAGGGGAATCTTTGCAGAAAACTCAGCGATGAATAGCCGGTGCCGAAATCGTCGAGCGCGATTCGCACGCCGAGCCCGCGAAGTTGACCGAGCGCTGTGAAGACAGCTTCGCTGTCATGCATGATCACCGTCTCGGTGACCTCGAGCTCGAGCCGGTGCGGCGCAACGCCCGAATTCGCCAGCGCGCCGACCACGACCCGGACAAGCTCCTTGCTCCTGAATTGAGCGGGAGACAGGTTGATCGCGATCCTGAGATCGGCGGGCCATTTGGCGGCTTCCGCACAGGCGGTCCTCAAGACCCATTCTCCCAGCGGCACGATCAAGCCGTTCTCTTCCGCAAGCGGGATGAATTCGCCGGGCATGACCAGGCCTCGCTGCGGGTGATGCCAGCGTAGCAGGGACTCGAAGCCGCGGATCTCTCCGGTCGCGGCGTCGACGAATGGCTGGTAATGGAGCTCGAATTCACCGCGAGCAATCGCATCCCGCATGTCGCGCTCCAGGTTGCGTCGCGCATGCATGAGTTCGTCGAGTTCCGGCTCGAAGAAACGGAACGCACCGCGTCCGTCACCCTTGGCCGAGTAGAGGGCGAGATCCGCGCTCTTCATGAGCACGTCCGAATCGTCGCCATCGCGCGGCGCGATGGCGATGCCAATGCTGGTGCCCACCGTGACCCGGTGATCACCGAGATCGAAGGGTTCGCAAAGTGCCTTCCTGATCCTCTCGGCAAGGGCGGCGGCTTCCACGGCCGGATTGGTCACGTAGTCGATCACCGCGAACTCGTCGCCGCCCAGTCGGGCGATCAACGCGGTTTCCGTGGTGCACTCGCGCAAACGCGCGGCGACGGCGCGCAGCAGCGCATCGCCCGCCGGATGTCCCAGCGTGTCGTTGACTTCCTTGAAGCGATCGAGATCGAGCATGAGCACGGCCAGATCGAGGCCGCCATTGCGCGTAACCGCAATGGCATCCTCCATCCGCTCTCTGAGCAGCACGCGGTTCGGCAGATCGGTCAGCGCATCGTGTTGCGCCATATGAGTGATCTTGGCCTCGGACCGGCGTTGCTCGGTGACATCAAGATGGGTGGCCACCCACCCGCCACCGGCCATTGGCTGTCGCGTCACGCAGATCAACCGACCGTCCGCGAACTCGTCGATCCTGCTCGAGACCGCATCGAATGGCAACGCGGCCAATTTCGAGACGAATTTCTCGGCCGCGCCCTCGCTGGTGTCGCCCTTGAGGATGCCGTTCACGATGCGATGCCGGATGATGTCGGTGTGCGGTGTCCCCGTTCTCAGCAATTCCGGCGGCAGCTGGTAGAGCCGGGCATAACGCTCGTTACAGACGACAAGTCGCTTCTCCGCATCGAACATACAAACACCCTCAACCATATTGTTGATGGCCGTATCGAGCCTGAGTTTCTGCTCCTGGAGCTCTCTTTGCGAACCTTCGAGTTGCTGCCGGGCGATCGAAAGCTGACCGATGATTTCCTTGAATCTGCTGGTTCTGGTCGCTAGGCGCCGATCGGTCAGCACGCCGACAAGACTCATCCCGAGCACTGACAGTGCCACACCCGCGATTGCCATCGCGAGAAAGGCGGGCGAAAGCGACAGGGTATCGTTGTTGTTCAGCGTCGGGTCCGGAACGATCTGCACGGCCCCCATGGCCGTGAAATGGTGCGACACGATGGCGAGCGTCAGCAGCAATGCAGCGACGAAGGTTCCCCACTTGTCATGACGACCCAGAGCGACCGCGAGTGCAGCGTAGCCCAGGACCATGCCGAGGGCGATCGAGACGAACACCAGCCCAGGCGACCAGGTCACGTAACCCGGCACTTCGAGGGCCCACATGCCGAGATAGTGCATGCTTGCGATACCAGCGCCGATGATGCCGCCGCCGGCAGCCGCGCGCCATCGGCCGGAGTTGCTGACCGCAACGCCAAAGCCGACCGACGTCAGGATCATTGCCGCGGCGAGCGACAGCGCTGTCAGCGCGATGCCGTAGTCGGTCGAGACGCCAGGCTCGTAGGCGAGCATTGCTACAAAATGCGTAGCCCAGATTCCGTAGCCGATGGCGGCACCGGCGATCGCAATCCAGATCAGCCGCCTCCTGGCTGACGACGCTTTCGCGCGATGAAAGATGCTGACGGCTACAATGCTTGCAACGAAGCAAACCAGACCGGCGAGCATGACAAGCCGCCAATCATGCTCTGCCGTGAGACAGGTAAAAACGCGGAACATTCGCAATCGCTCCCTCGTCAATATTACCGAGGATTGATCCGGCCGGACTTGCTCCGCGTTAATTTTCCGCAATGCCCAGTTGCATACCTATCGCGGGGTAAACGTTGCTGGGAAAATGACACGAGTTGGCAGTAGTTATGCGGGTAAGAGCGTGCGAGTGTCCCGTGAAACTACGCGGGTCAGCGAGCCCGCGGCTGCATCCGTTCGAACTCTGCCAGTTCCGCCTAGCGACGGTTGCGGATGCGCTTGCGCCCTGTGATCATGGCGCGGATCAGGTTCTCGCGCTGAAGCATGCCCATCAGCACCACGCCGACCACATGCAGCGCAACCAGGACGATGGCCGCGTCCGACGCGTAAGCGTGGGTGTCCTCGATCCACCAGACGCCGAAGAAGGTGACGGTCACCGACAGAGCACCTGTGATCGCCGAGACGGTGAGTGACAATAGAAGCGCCACCAGCATCAAGGTGCCGGCCGGATTGAGCCCGATGTAGCGGCCGGTGATGCCGCGGCGCAGATTCCAGAGATAGTTGGGCGCAGCACGAAGCCTGACGCCGATCATGCGAAAGCGCGCATAGCGGCTGCCGCAAAATCCCCAGACCAGGCGGAAGACCAAAAGCCCGATGACCGTATAGCCGACGACGCGGTGAAGGCTGTCGTAGACGGTGGGCGTGAACCGCGCGGCGAGGACGCTGGCTGCGAGAGCCCAGTGCCATAGCCGTAGCGGGAGGTCCCAGACCGCGACCGTTCGATCGGCAGGGGTCCGATTGGACACCCCGCGCACCTCTCGTACCGCTTTGTCGTTCAAGCCGGGATCACCCTTGGCGTAGAGCCTTACCTAGAGCCTTACTTGGCGATCGTGTGCTTCAGGCTGAGATCTTCCGGGCTGTAGAACAGCTCGTAGAGCTTGCCTTCCTTGACGCCATAGACCTCATAGCACGAGCCTTCGATCTTGGAGCGCCGCACCTCGTAGCCGGCCGCCTTGGCCTTGGCTTCGGCATCGCCGGCCGGTTTCCACGACGCCTTGTCGAGCTTGGTGCAGTTCTTGAAACCGTCGGCCATCGCCGTCGACCCCATGCCGATCCCGACCGTCAGTGCAATGGCAAGAACACGAATGACTCTCACGAATGTCTCCTCCTCTGTCGTGTGCGCGAAGCGCGCCCGAAGGAAGCAAAGGAGGAGGTGAAGTCAACTCGGCGCGGGGCTCGGATGGCCTTAGAGATATTCTAACGGGAGCCAAAAGATCAGCACTCTCCGCAAGCAGTGCGCATTTGCAGCAACGCTGCGGCCTTACGTCTCATGACGTCAGTAGCCGGCCACCGACATCGCCACGACCACGCTCAGCGCCATCCAGCCGAAATGCCGGCCACGTGTCGCCCAAGCGTTGGCACAGGCGGAGAAGCCGAACACGCAGACCATGGTGATGACGATCCAGCGGCGCGCCAGCGCGGAGTCCATCCAGGGCGTCGCGATCAGGAGCACGCCGCAGCCGATCCAGGCCACGGTCGAGGCCTGCCAGACCAGGCGGATCAGGGTACGGAGCCGCGGTGGCTCGATCGTGGCGCGGGGAAAGACCTTGGTCTCACCGAGGATGCCATGGATGACGGCCACCACGACGGCGAGGGTTCCGGCGCACTGGAGCAAGAGATCACGCATCGAGGTCTCCATACAGCTATGTATGGTGAGATAGACGCTGGCCTGCTGCCTGTCAATACACTAGTGTATGGTTCGATTTCGGAACCCGACATGACCGACCAGCTTTCCGCCGACGACTGGATCAGCCAGGGCCTCAAGGCGCTCACCAAGAGCGGCTTTACCGCGCTGAAGGCCGATCCATTGGCAAGGGCCATGGGCGTCTCCCGCGGCAGCTTTTACTGGCATTTTGCCGATCTCGGCGCGTTCCACGCCGCCATCCTGAAACGCTGGCGCGAGATCGCGGCCGAAGAGATCATCGCCGGTGTCGAGGCCGACAGCGACGAGCCGCTGACGGCGCTGCTGCGCAGGACCTTTGGCGCCCGGCTCGATCTGGAGCGCGCGGTGCGCAACTGGGCGGCGTTCGATCCGGCGACGCAAGCGGCCGTCCGCGCCATCGACCGCCGCAGGCTCGACTATATCGAAGCCCTGCTGCAACGACGCGGATTCTCCGCAGCAACCGCGCAGGCGCGCGCGCAGATCCTGTACTGGACGTTTTTGGGCTATGCGTTCTCGGCTCCCCAACTGCCGGCTACGCGGCTGCAGGGCCTGCTCGACGAGATCCAGAAGATGGTGTCCGCCTAAACGCTCTGCCCGCCACAATGGGCGTGCGCAATTTTCTATGCTAAACGCAGCGGATCGCCGGAGACCATGATGAACGCGCCCACCGAACGCCCCGAAGCCAGCGTCGATCCAAAACTGCTGGAGATCCTGGTCTGCCCGCTGACTAAGGGCCCGCTGGAATTCGATTCCGCCAAGCAGGAGCTGATCTCGCGCAGCGCCAAGCTCGCTTATCCGATCCGCGACGGCATCCCGATCATGCTGCCGGAAGAGGCGCGGAAGATCGATTGAGGAATTCGTAGCCCGGATGGAGCGCAGCGAAATCCGGGGCACCGCGAATGACGCACCAACCCCGGATTACGCGTCGCTCCATCCGGGCTACAAATCGACCCTACAGCGCCTCGCCCTTCAGCAACTTCGGGATCTCACCCGTCAGCCCTGCCGCCTGGCGAATAAAAAGATTCTTCAGCGGCGGGGTGCGGTCGACGATACCGAGGCCGATGTCGCGCACCGTGCGCAGCAAGGTCGACTTGTTCGAGAACAGGAAGTTCAGCGAGTTGGTGGCGACGCCCATCGCCATGGTGTCGAAACGGCGCCAGCGCTGGTAGCGATCGAGCACGTCGGCGCCGCCGAGATCCATGCCGAGCCGTGCGGCATCGACCACGACCTCGGCCAGTGCGGCGACATCCTTCAGTCCCATGTTGAGGCCCTGTCCGGCGATGGGGTGAATGACGTGGGCGGAATCGCCGACCAGCGCGAGGCGCTCGGCGACGAAGGAGCGCGCCACGAAATAGGACAGCGGGAACGCACGCGGCTTGTCGAGCGCCTTGATCTCGCCGAGGTGCAAACCAAAACGCTGCTCGAGCTCACCGTGAAATTCGTCTTCGCTCAAGCCGATGATGCGCGCGGCCTCGCTGCGGCGCTCGGTCCACACCAGCGACGATCGCTTGCCGGTCAGCGGCAGGATCGCAAACGGACCCGCGGGCAAGAAGTGCTCTTCGGCACGGCCTTCATGATCGCGCTCGTGGCCGACGGTGACGACGATGCCGGATTGATCGTATTCCCAGCCATGGGTGGCGATGCCGGCCCGCTCGCGCAGCTTCGACTTCGCACCATCGGCCGCGACCAGCAGGCTCGCCGCAATCCTGCTGCCATCGCCGAGCGTCACAGCCATGCCATCGGCACTCGCGTCGTAGGATGCAACAATGGTGGCGCGGAGATCGATGCCTTCAGCTTCAGCGCGGACAACCAGCGCATCGATCAGGCGGCGGTTCTCGACCATATGCGCAAAGGGTTCGCCGGGCGCGACATCGCCGGCGAAGTTCAGGAACGCCGGACGCGTGGCGTCCTCGAGCTTGGAATCGGTGACGACCATGTCGAGGATCGGCTGGGCCTCAGCCTTGACATCGTCCCAGGCGTCGAGCGCCTCGAACAGGCGGCGGCAGGCCGCGACGATCGCGGTCGCGCGGGGATCGCGGCTCGGCCGTGTCGCGAGCGCGGGATCGGCGACGATGACGGGAATCTCGGGTCCCAGCCCCTGGCGCAGCGCCAGCGCGAGCGCCAGGCCCGCAAACGCCCCGCCGCCAATGACTATGCTATTCTGTGACATACCAAATTCCCGGCCAACTCTTGGTCTTGCTAGCAGACTTGAGGTGGGCGAAACAGTGCGGTGAAACAAGGGCGGAACGGCCCAGATGTGTCATTCCGGGGCGACGGCTCGCACCGACATGACGGCAAGAAAGCACCACCATGTCCAAAGGACTGATCGATCTCATCTCGATCCTCGACCTCGAGCAGCTCGAGGTGAATTTGTTCCGGGGCAACAGCCCGAAGACGAGCTGGCAGCGGGTGTTCGGCGGACAGGTGATCGGGCAGGCGATGGTCGCGGCCTGCCGCACCGTCGAGGGCAGGCTGCCGCATTCGCTGCATTGCTATTTCATCCTGCCGGGCGATCCGCAGATCCCGATCATCTACCAGGTCGAGCGGCTGCGCGACGGCAAGAGCTATTCGACCCGCCGCGTCACCGCGATCCAGCACGGCAACGCGATCTTCTCGATCATGGTGTCGTTCCATGCCGAGGAAGAGACCGCGTTCGACCACCAGGAGAAGATGCCCGACGTGCCGCCGCCGGAAAAGCTGACGGCAGAGGAGGTGGCGAAGCAGCCGATGTTCCGCGAGATGCCGGACTTCATCCGCCGCTACTATGAATCCGATCGTCCGATCGAGCTGCGCCCGGTCGAGCTCGGCCGCTACTTCGGCCAGAAGATCGAGGACGGTCGCATCCATGTCTGGATCAAGACCGCGGCCACGCTGCCGGACGATCCGGCGCTGCACATGTGCGCGCTCGCCTATGCCTCGGACTTCTCGCTGCTCGATGCGATCATGGCGCGCTATGGCCGCACGCTGTTCGACAAGCGCATGATGCCGGCGAGCCTCGACCACGCGATGTGGTTTCACCGCCCGTTCCGCGCGGACGAATGGCTGCTCTACGCGCAGGATTCGCCGAGCGCGCAAGGCGGCCGCGGCCTGACCCGCGGCTCGATCTTCAAGCCCGACGGTACGCTGGTCGCCTCCGTCGCGCAGGAAGGCTCCGTGCGCGAGCGGAGGAGGTGATCGCCCAAGCGCGATAAATTGCGCTCTGGGCTGTTCGGGTCGTGCTTACAGCGAACCGTGCGGCGCGAGTTCGGTCTGCGACGCGAACCAGTTCATGATCCAGCGATAAACCCACGGGATCGGGATGATGAAGCCGCACAGGATCGCCGCCACGATTCCGCGCCAGAGAATCCCTAATCCGCTGCCCCTGAAGATGATCTCGCGCCGCGTGCCCTGGATGTTGCGATAGGTCCAGCGCAGCTGCGCTGCGGCGACCCAGGCCCATCCGATGATGGTGATGATGGAAACCGCGAACAGGAGGTTCCAGCCGATATAGCCCAGCACCGAGCCGGTGAAGCTGAGGCCGAGCGGCTGCCCGTTGGAGGCAATGTTGGCGATCATCCATTTCAGCAGCATCCAGTAGAGAACGATCTGGACGATGTAGAGCGCGGTGCTCAAAATCTGAATGCCGGTGTAGCCGACGACGATCGCCACAACGATGAAGCCGAAGAACCACGGCACGATCGCCATGGCGCTGCCGGTGAAAGAGAGATTCGGCCGACCCGGAACTCTCACACAGGACACGATCCATTGCGTGTACCAGACGAACAGCCACGGAATCGGGATGATGAAGCACGAGCCGATCAGCATCACCAGCGTGCGCCAGGTGAAGTCGAGGATGCCGAAATCGACCGACAGAGATCCGCCGGCAGTGCTGCCCGTACCGGTATAGCCACCGCCGCCCATCATCGGCGGGCCTCCGGCGGGAATGATCGGCGGCGCGCCGCCACCTGTCATCAGACCGGGAATTTCGGCAGCCTTCTGCCAGCCCGCCATGCCCTCGGACCACACCAGCGTATCGCTGCGCACGACGCCCTGGGCGATCAGGTCGCGGAATTGCCCCTCCGGATAGGGCCCCTGCTGCTTGCCCTCGGATGCGTAGAACCAACTCGCCATGACGCGCCCCCCAAAATACTTATGTACCGCTCGGCAGGCGCGGGTTCACCGCATCCATGCCAAAAATGCATTGTGAAGGATGAACCGTTGCCCTGTACAGAGGCGGCCGTTCATATGGCCAAACGTTTTTCCGCTTCAATCTGCAAGTTTTTTGTGCCATTTGCCCGGAAAGATGCCAGATTGACGCAGCGCCGGGGGACGGCGCGGCGCCCCCCGGGAAATAGGCCTGACCATGAAACTCGTCGTCGCGATCATCAAACCTTTCAAGCTCGATGAGGTCCGTCAGGCCCTGACGGCAATCGGCGTCCACGGCATGACCGTGACCGAGGTGAAGGGCTACGGCCGCCAGAAGGGTCACACCGAGATCTATCGCGGTGCGGAATATGTTGTGAACTTCCTGCCAAAGCTGCGGATCGAGATCGCGGTCGCCACCGACGTCGCCGACAAGGCGGTCGCCGTGATCACCGCGACCGCCCGCACCGGGCAGATCGGCGACGGCAAGATCTTCGTCACGCCGATCGACCATGCACTGCGCATCCGCACCGGCGAAACCGACAGCGACGCGCTCTAACGCAATCTCTTCTTCGATCGCGGCGGGCAACGACGCCACGCGTGCGACGCCATCACTATGCCGGGGGAAATGACATGGCGGGATTGTTGCGCCGCGTAGCCGCTATGGCTGCGCCGATCGGATTTGCTTTGGTCATGGCCGCGCCGGCACACGCCACGACGGGCGAGATCAACACCGCCGACACCGCCTGGATGATCGTCGCCACCGCGCTGGTGCTGATGATGACGATCCCGGGACTTGCGCTGTTCTATTCCGGCATGGTCCGCAAGAAGAACGTGCTCGCGACCATGGCGCAGAGCCTTGCCGCGGTGACGATCATCTCCATTCTCTGGGTCGCGTTCGGCTATTCGCTGTGCTTCGTCGGCGACGGCCCGTGGATCGGTTCGCTCGACCGCTGGTTCCTCGCCGGCATGACCATGGACAGCGTGAACCCGGCAGCGAAGACCATCCCCGAAGCGCTGTTCATGCTGTACCAGATGACGTTTGCGATCATCACGGTGGCGCTGGTCGCGGGCTCGGTCGCCGACCGGATGCGGTTCTCCGCCTATCTCCTGTTCTCCGTCGCCTGGTTCATCTTCGTCTACATTCCACTGGCGCATTGGGTGTGGGGCGGCGGCTTCCTCGCCAGCATGGGCGTGCTGGATTTCGCCGGCGGTCTCGTCGTGCATCTGTCGGCCGGCACCGGCGGCCTCGTCGCAGCGAAGGTGATGGGGCGCCGTCACGGCTACGGCACTGAAAATCTGTCGCCATTCGATCTCTCGCTCGCGGTGATGGGCACCGGCCTGTTGTGGGTCGGCTGGTTCGGATTCAACGGCGGCTCGGCCGGTGCTGCCAATTCGCGCGCCGTGATGGCGATCATCGCGACGCATCTCGCGGCCTGCTCCGGCGCGCTGACCTGGGGCGCGATCGAATGGTCGACCCGGCGCAAGCCCTCCGTGCTCGGCATGATCTCCGGCGCGGTGGCCGGCCTCGGCACCATCACGCCGGCGTCCGGCTTCGTCGCGCCGTGGCACGGCATCGTCATCGGCATCGCCGCAGGCGGGATTTGCTACTGGGCCTGCACCTGGCTGAAGCACCGCTTCAATTACGACGATTCGCTCGACGTGTTCGGCGTCCACGGCATTGGCGGACTGACCGGCACGCTGCTCGCCGGCGTGTTCGCGACCAGCGCGATCGGCGGCACGGCCGGGCTGCTCGAGGGCCGTCCGCAGCAATTGCTGATCCAGCTCTACGGCGTCGCCGTCACCTTCGTCCGGTCGGCGGGCGTGAGCTTTGTCCTGCTCAAGCTGGTCGGCCTGTTCGTGCCCTTGCGTGTGTCGCGCGAGCACGAGCTCGAGGGGCTCGACATTTCACAGCACGGCGAAGCCCTCCAGTAGGGGCTTGCGCAACACATAAGTACATGCTTATGTATTGGCATGATCGAAGCCGACATCTTCAAGGCGCTAGCCGACCCGACGCGCCGAAAAGTCTTTGAGAAGCTCGCTGGCGGAAGCCTGAATGCCAGCGCCTTGCGCGACGGCTTGGAGATCAGCCAGCCGGCGATGTCGCAGCATCTTTCGGTGCTGCGCGCGGCGGGCCTCGTGCGCGAGCAGCGGCAGGGCCGCTTTGTGAATTACGAAGTCGACCCGGACGGAATCGTCGCCATCGGGGCATGGCTTGCGCGCTACCGCGCCTACTGGCCGAAGCGCATGGAAGCACTCGCCGATCTCTTGAAGGATATGGATCAATGAGCGACGCAGCGAAGCCTGATCCCTCCGACGAAGCCCTGGTGCTCGAATATGATTTCGATGCGCCGCCGGCAAAGGTCTGGCGCGCCGTGACCATTCCGGCCTTGCGCGAGCGCTGGCTGCCGGATTGCGACCTTGCGGGCGCCGAGCCGGAATCAACGATCGCAGGCGAAGAGGTGCGCTACCGGCTTCGCGATTCAGAGCCGCCGTTTCGCGAGAGCCACGTCATCTTCCGGATCGAGCCGAACGAGGACGGCGGCACCCGCTTCCGCATCATCCAGCAGGCCTGCGAGGTAGCACTACCGCAAGCGGCCAACAGCAATTGCTGCATGATGCGCGCGGCGGCCTAACAACAAACAGACTTCATCACTTGCAGACATGGAGGTCGCCGATGCGCGACATGCTTCAGCTCGTCCCTATGGTTGTCGAACAATCCGCCCGCGGCGAACGATCCTTCGACATCTATTCGCGGCTCCTGCGCGAGCGCATCATCTTCCTCAACGGCGAGGTCAATGATGCGATGTCCGGACTGGTCTGCGCGCAACTGCTGTTCCTGGAGGCGGAGAACCCGAACAGGCCGATCAATCTCTACATCAACTCCTATGGCGGCGTGGTCACCTCCGGGCTGGCCATGTACGACACCATGCAGTTCATCAAGGCGCCGGTTCATACGCTGTGCATGGGGACCGCGCGCTCGATGGGCTCGTTCCTGCTGATGGCCGGCGAGCCCGGTCACCGCGCAGCGCTGCCCAATGCGAGCCTTCACGTGCATCAGCCGCTCGGCGGCTTCCAGGGCCAGGCGTCCGACATCCTGATCCACGCCAACGAAATGCAGGAGACCAAGCGGCGCATCACCCGGCTTTACGCGCAGCATTGCGGGCGCACCGAAGCCGAGGTGGAACGGACCCTGGACCGCGACCACTTCATGACCGCGCCGCAAGGGGTCGAGTGGGGATTGATCGACCGGGTCTTCGCGGAGCGCGAGCCAGCCTGATGGTCGAAGTCGGTTGCGCATATCCCGTGAGCACGGCGGGAGCCGCTTCGATATTTCGCAGCGCGGCGAGGCCCTTCAGGAGCTTTTCCTGTAATTAAATACCTCTCCGCTGCCCGACACGTGGGCAGCGATTGTGTCGGTAGCCTGTCGTGCCTTCTTTTTGATCAGGTATGACCATGGATTGAGCGCGACGTAATAGCGCACTACACCGCAATACCCGTCAAACGCGAAAACCCCCGCTTTCATAGTCCGTTAGGCAAGCCGCCCGATCTGGCACGGCATTTGATTCTAAGGGTCGTGGCTGTGCCCGCGTAGTGAACTTCTCCCTCGTGGCGAACCAGTCGAGAAACGCCCGGCCACGTCCGGACCGGGCCCAAGCGGGGATAGGACCCATGAAAATTGTTATGGCGATTATCAAGCCATTCAAGCTGGAAGAAGTCCGTGACGCCCTGACCGCCATTGGCGTTCACGGTCTCACGGTGACGGAAGTCAAGGGATATGGCCGTCAGAAAGGCCATACGGAAATCTACCGCGGCGCCGAATATGCCGTGAGCTTCCTGCCCAAGATCAAGATCGAAGTCGCTGTCGCCTCCGAGCAGGTCGACAAGACCATCGACGCCATCACGTCGGCTGCGAAAACCGGACAGATCGGCGACGGCAAGATCTTCGTCATCAACCTCGATCATGCGGTCCGCATCCGCACCGGTGAGGCCGACGCCGCGGCCCTTTGATTTCGCGCTCAACCAAAATCCAATCAGGAGTAAATGAAATGACGTTTAAGCGTCCCTATGGCGCGGGATTGGCGGCTCTCGCAGTCGGCCTGTTCGCTGCGACCGCAGCCTATGCCGAGCCAACGGTCAACAAGGGAGATAACGCCTGGATGCTGACATCGACAGTGCTCGTGCTGTTGATGACGATCCCGGGTCTCGCGCTGTTCTACGGCGGTCTCGTTCGTTCCAAGAACATGCTCTCGGTCCTGATGCAGGTGTTCTACACCGTCTGCGTCGTCACCGTGATCTGGGCCGTGTACGGCTACAGCCTCGCCTTCACCGGCGGCTCCGACTTCATCGGCGGCTTCTCCAAGGCCTTCATGATGGGGGTCACCACCGACTCGAAGGCCGCGACCTTCTCGGTCGACGCCAACATCTCGGAGCTCGTCTATGTGTGCTTCCAGATGACGTTCGCGGCGATCACGCCCGCCCTCATCGTCGGCGCCTTCGCCGAGCGCATGAAGTTCTCGGCGATCGCCCTGTTCATCCCGCTCTGGGTCACGCTGATCTACTTCCCGATCGCGCACATGGTCTGGTACTGGCCCGGCCCGGACGCGATCCAGGACGCTGCCAAGGCTCTGGCTGCTGCGGGTGATGCAGCTGCGAAGACCGCGGCTCAGGCCAAGCTCGACGAGATCAACGCCGACGCCGGCTGGATCTTCAAGAAAGGCGCGATCGACTTCGCTGGCGGCACCGTGGTGCACATCAACGCCGGCATCGCAGGTCTCGTCGGCGCTCTGCTGATCGGCAAGCGCACCGGCTACGGCAAGGACCTGATGGCTCCGCACTCGCTGACCATGTCGATGATCGGCGCCTCGCTGCTCTGGGTCGGCTGGTTCGGCTTCAACGCCGGCTCCAACCTCGAAGCCAACGGCGGCGCTGCGCTCGCCATGACCAACTCCTTCGTCGCCACCGCAGCCGCCGCGCTGTCGTGGATGTTCGCGGAGTGGATCGTGAAGGGTCATCCGTCGGTGCTCGGCGTCATCTCCGGCGCTGTCGCGGGCCTCGTGGCCGTTACGCCTGCCGCCGGCTTCTCCGGCGTGATGGGTGCGATCGTCCTCGGCCTCGTGGTCGGCGTGGTCTGCCTGTTCTTCTGCACCGTCGTGAAGAACGCGCTCGGCTACGATGACTCGCTCGATGTCTTCGGCGTGCACTGCATCGGCGGCATCGTCGGTGCCCTCGGCACCGGCATCCTGGTCAATCCGGCTCTCGGTGGTGCGGGCATCATCGACTACACCGCGATCCCGCCCAAGGTTGCCGATTACGACTTCGCGGCGCAGATGATCTCCCAGATCGAAGCCGTCTGCACCACGCTGGTGTGGTCGGGCGTCGGTTCGGCGATCCTCTACAAGGTCGTCGATGTGATCGTTGGCCTCCGCGCCAATGTCGAGAGCGAGCGTGAAGGTCTCGACATCACCGACCACACCGAGCGCGCCTACAACATGTAACCACTCCTCCCGGGGCGCGATCTCTCCTCGGGGATCGCGTCCACAACTACGGTTTGGGCACATACCCGGCAATGCCCCGACCGTTGAGGGGCTCCAGCGCAAGTTGGAGCCCCTTTCTTTTTGCCCCCGCCTCGAAGAAAGAGATTGCCATTCCAGATTGCCGGCGCAGAAATAACGACCACAACGAACAACAAAACGGGAGGTCGTCATGCGTTTGGAAGGCGGATGCTATTGCGGCGAAGTGCGCTATGTGGCCGAGGGCGATCCGATGATGCAGGCCCAATGTCACTGCCGCGAGTGCCAGTACATCTCGGGCGGCGCGCCCAACACCTTCATCGCGATGCCGGTGGCGGGCTTCACCTACATCACCGGGCAACCCAAACAGTTCACCCGCAAGGACCTCGAGCACGCCGTGACGCGGGAATTCTGCGCCGAATGCGGCACCCATCTGGTAACCAAGGTTCCGGGACTGCCGGCCACGATCGTAAAGGTCGGCACGCTGGACGAGCCAAAGCAGTTCCACCCGCAGATGGCGATCTACACCTGCGACAAGCAGGAGTTCCACGCGATCCCCGCGGGCATGGCGACCTTCGAGAAGCTGCCGGCGCACTGAAGATCGAGTTGAGCCAGGAAATCCGGTGCGCTCCCTCTCCAGCTCGCGGGGGAGGGTGGGGGTGCCTCCACAGAGAGACTCCCCAAGAGGAGAGAGCCCTCACCCGCCGCGCGCGGGACAATGCTCCGCATCGCCCGGGGCGCGTCGACCTCTCCCGCAAGCGGGAGAGGTTAGGACCACCACCGCATCCCGTTGTTATCCAGCCTCATTTTTCCGGCTCTGGACGGGCCGGCCGACCGATGGTTAATCGCGTCTTAACCTCGCCCTATCTATGGTGAACTGAACCGCTTTTCCGCTGGCGTATCCATGCGCCGGCCGTTCCAAGAGTGCTGGCGCCCAGAATGGCTATGACCGCTTCATCCCGTGCGCCGCTAGCCGGTGGAAGCTCCGACAACGAACGCTCGCCCTTCGTCCGGCTGAACGAGCTGCTGGCGCCGCATCAACCCGGCAAGCCCTTGATTTCGCTCGCAGTCGGCGAACCGCAGCATCCGGTGCCTGACTTCGTCGGTCCGGTGCTGGCCAAGCACATCGCCGATTTCGGCCGTTACCCGATGAACCAGGGCACCGAGCCGTTCCGCCAGGCCGCGAGCGCCTGGTTGTCGTCGCGCTTCAGGCTGCCGCGGCAGCTCGACCCCAAGAGCGAGATTCTCGTCCTCAATGGCAGCCGCGAGGGGCTGTTCCTCGCCGCGATCGCCGCAGCGCGCTATGTCGGCCCGCGTCCCGGCAAGCCCGCCATCCTGATGCCGAACCCGTTCTATCCGGTCTATGGCGCTGGCGCCGGTGCCGCCGCCTGCGAGCCGGTCTATCTGCCGACCACCGTCGAAAACGGCTTCCTGCCCGATCTCGACGCCATCGACGAAGCGACGCTCGCGCGCACGGTCGCGTTCTATCTGGCGTCACCCGCCAATCCGCAGGGCTCGGTCGCGTCGCGCGATTATTTCACGCGCCTGAAGAGCCTCGCCGATCGCCATAACTTCGTGATCCTGAGCGACGAGTGCTATTCCGAGATCTACACCCGCGAAGCACCGGGCAGCGCGCTCGAATGTGCGGGCCCCGATTTCACCCGCGTGGTTGCGTTCCAGTCGCTGTCGAAGCGCTCCAACCTGCCGGGCCTGCGCGTCGGCTTCGCCGCCGGCGACAAGAAGCTCATCGGCATGTTTCTGGAGCTGCGCAACATCGCGGCGCCGCAGGTGCCGGTGCCGCTCCAGCATGTCGCGATCGTTGCTTACGGCGACGAGGCGCATGTCGAGGAGAACCGCAGGCTCTACCGGATCAAGTTCGACCTCGCCGACCAGATCATCGGCAATCGTTACGGCTATCGCCGGCCCGACGCCGGCTTCTGCGTCTGGCTCAATACGTCCGAGATCGGCGACGATGTCTCCGTGACTCTCAGGCTTTTCAAGGAAGCCGGCGTGCGCGTGGTGCCCGGTTCCTATCTGGCGCGGCGTCAGCCCGACGGCTTCAATCCCGGTGCCGGCTATATTCGCCTGGCACTGGTGCAGGATAGTGAGACCACGGCGCAGGCGCTGCACCGGCTGGTCGAAACTCTGGGTTAGGCGGGCCCATGAGCATGTCGGCAATCGAACGTGTGATTCCCCTGGTCGGCCATCTGCCGCCCTCGATCCGCGAGGCACTGAGCCGGCGCGCGCGTGAGCTCGCCGGCTTCGGCCTGATCACGCTCTCGGGCGTCGCGTCCGCCGCGCTGATGACCTGGTCAGTCCAGGACCCGAGCCTCAGCCACGCGACCTCGCGGCCGATCCGCAACATTCTCGGCTATGCCGGCGCCATCGGCGCCGACCTCGCGATGCAGATCCTCGGGCTCGGCGCGATCATGCTGATCCTGACGGTCGCGGTGTGGGGCTGGCGCATGATGACCCATCGCCCGTTCGACCGCGAGGCGCTGCGGCTCGGCTCCTGGATTCTCTGCACCGTGATCGCGGCGGGCTTTGTCAGCTGCTGGCCGCATGGTGGCGCCTGGCCGCTGCCGACCGGGCTTGGCGGCGTGGTCGGCGATGCGCTGGTGCGCGCGCCCGCGGTCATTTTCGGGCCGCCCGGCGCGATCTATCGCATGGTGCTCGCCACTATCCTGTTCGTCGCGCTGGCTGCGACCTTCCTGATCGCCTGCGGGCTCGGCGCACGCGAGCATGACGAAGAGCTCGCGGAGATCGAGGACGACGACAAGCCGCTCGACGAAGACGAGGAGAGCGATCGCGGCTCGGTGTCGCTGGGCTGGCTGTTCCACGCGGTGATGAGCACCAAGGCACGGCTGATCTGGCTGTTCGGCGCGGCCTATCGCTCGCTGGTCTCGAGCGGATCGAAGACCAAGGCCGTTTCGTTCTGCCGGCAGGAACCCAATCTCGGCGGCCGTGCCGCGCCCTCGATCTCGCCGCAGTCCGCGGACGAGGATTACGAGGACCAGCACGAAGAAGACGAAGACGAGGAGGAGGAAGAAGAGGAGCCGGCCGCGCGTGCTCCGCGCAAGAAGGCCGCACCGAAAGCCGCTTCCAAGAAATCCTCCGACAAGTTCGAGCTTCCGTCCGTGTCCGTGCTGGCTGCGCCCAAGGCCGGCGATCGCCAGCCGCTCAGCAAGGCCGAGCTGGAAGCCAATTCGCGCGCGCTCGAAGGCGTGCTGCAGGATTTCGGCGTGCGCGGCGAGATCGTGAAAGCCAATCCAGGTCCGGTCGTCACGCTGTACGAGCTGGAGCCGGCTCCCGGCATCAAGTCGTCGCGCGTGATCGGCCTTGCCGACGACATCGCCCGTTCGATGAGCGCGCTGTCGGCGCGCGTCGCCGTCGTCCCCGGCCGCAACGCCATCGGCATCGAGCTGCCGAACGCGCATCGTGAAAAGGTCTATCTGCGCGAGCTGCTGGTCGCCAAGGAAACCATCGACACGGTTGCAAAACTGCCGCTCTGCCTCGGCAAGACCATCGGCGGCGATCCTGTCATCATCGACCTCGCGCGCACGCCGCACATGCTGATCGCCGGTACCACCGGCTCCGGCAAGTCGGTCGCCATCAACACCATGATTCTCAGCCTGGTCTACCGGCTACGCCCGGACCAGTGCCGGCTGATCATGGTCGATCCGAAGATGCTCGAGCTCTCCGTCTATGACGGCATTCCGCATCTGCTCACCCCCGTCGTGACCGATCCGAAGAAGGCGGTGGTCGCGCTGAAATGGGCCGTGCGCGAGATGGATGGAAGAGCGCTACAAGAACATGGCCAAGCTCGGTGTGCGCAACATCGACGGCTACAACACGCGCCTGGGCGAATTGAAGGCCAAGGGCGAAGAGCCGACACGCACCGTGCACACCGGCTTCGACAAGGAAACCGGCAAGGCGATCTACGAGGAAGAAAAGCTCTCGCTCGACCCGCTGCCCTACATCGTCATCATCGTCGACGAAATGGCCGACCTGATGATGGTCGCCGGCAAGGACATCGAAGGCGCCGTTCAGCGTCTCGCGCAGATGGCGCGCGCCGCCGGCCTGCATGTCATCCTCGCGACACAGCGTCCCTCGGTCGACGTCATCACCGGCACCATCAAGGCGAACTTCCCGACCCGCATCGCCTTCCAGGTCACCTCGAAGATCGACAGCCGCACGATTCTCGGCGAGATGGGCGCCGAGCAGCTGCTCGGCCAGGGCGACATGCTCTACATGGCCGGCGGCGGCCGCATCAGCCGCGTGCACGGCCCGTTCGCCTCGGACGATGAAGTCGAGAAGGTGGTGCGCCACCTCAAGACGCAGGGCCAACCCGAATATCTCGAGGCGGTTACGGCCGAGGAGCCGACCGAGGACGAGGACGGCGGCGCCGTGTTCGACGCCAGCGGCATGGGCGCGGATGGCGGCGGCGACCTGTTCCAGCAGGCCGTTGCCATCGTCAAACGCGACCGCAAGGCGTCGACCAGCTACATCCAGCGCCGCCTGCAAATCGGCTATAACCGCGCCGCATCGCTGATGGAGCGGATGGAACTGGAGGGCATCGTCGGACCCGCCAACCACGCCGGCAAACGCGAGATTCTGGTCGAAGAAGAAGACAGCCATATGTGAGGCGAGCCGCCTCAAAGTCCTACTTCACGCAAAAACGTTATCTGCTTTTGCCCGAAATCACGCTAAAACGACGCCCAGCCACACAGGACGACGCGTTGACCCAACATCCGGACATTCGATTCGCGGCCACTTTCGCGACGCGCAGCGCGCGCGTGGCGGGCGTGCTGCTCGTCACCGCCGCGATGGTGACCGCAGCGTCGATGGCGCAGACCGTGCCCGTGCCGAAACCGGCACCGAAGGCCCGCGACGCTGCTCCGCCGTCGGGCGGACCGTCGATTACAGGTGCAACGCAGGCGCCGCCGAATCCGGTCATTCCCGATCCGCGCCGCAACGTGCCGAGCAGCATCTTCCAGACGTTCGACGACAAGCAGAAGGCGCAGGCGGCCAAAGTCAGCGCCTATCTGTCCTCGCTGTCGACGCTGGTCGGGAATTTCGTCCAGGTCGGCCCCGACGGCAGCAAGACGCAGGGCGATTTCTACATCCAGAAGCCCGGCAAGCTGCGCTTCGAATATGATCCGCCGAGCCCAATCGACATCGTCGCCGACGGATCGTCGGTGGTCGTGCGCGACCGCAAGCTCGCCACGCAGGATGTCTATCCGCTGTCGCAGACGCCGCTCCGCTTCCTGCTGTCGGACCGCATCGACCTGATGAAGGACACCAACGTCGTCAACGTCACCGCCGACGATCTCTTCATCAGCGTCACCATCGAGGAGAAGCAGGCGCTGGTCGGCACCAGCCGTCTGCTGCTGATGATCGGCGCCAAGGACGGCCAGTTGAAGCAATGGACCGTCACCGACCCGCAGGGCTACGACACCACGATCGCGGTCTATAATCTGGATGCGGGCAAGAAGCTCGATCCCAGCATGTTCAAGATCGACTTCACCAATTACAGCGTGCCGTCACCGGGGTAAGTGCCGCAGTGCCGTAGGGTGGGCAAAGCGAAGCGTGCCCACCATTCTCGATCCAAACCCAGAAAAGACGGTGGGCACGGCGCTTTGCGCCTTTGCCCACCCTACGAGAGCTTGCTAAGACGCAATTCTCATGCGTCTTTCCCTGACAACCTGGAACATCAATTCGGTGCGGCTGCGCATCGATCTGGTCGCGAAGTTTCTCAAGAGCGCGCGGCCGGACGTGCTGTGTCTCCAGGAGACCAAGTGCATCGACGACGCCTTTCCGCTAAAGCGCTTCAAGCGGCTTGGTTACGAGCACGTCGCGCTGAACGGGCAGAAGGGCTATCACGGCGTCGCCATCGTCTCGAAGATTCCATTCGAGTCCTCGGACATCCGGACCTTCTGCGACAAGGTGGATTCGCGTCATATCTCGGTGTCGTTCGGCGAGAAGGCCAACATCGCAAAACCGCTGGTGCTGCATAATTTCTACGTGCCCGCCGGCGGCGACATTCCCGATCCCGCGCTGAACGAGAAATTCGACCACAAGCTTCGCTTTCTCGACGAGATGAAGGTGTGCGAACCGCTGCATCCGCGCGGAGACGATCGCCACATCCTGGTCGGCGATCTCAACGTCGCGCCCCACGAGAACGACGTGTGGTCGCACAAGCAGCTGCTGAAAGTCGTCTCGCACACGCCGATCGAGACCGAAAAGCTGCAGGCCGCACTCAGCGCCGGCGAATGGGTCGACGTCGCGCGCGACCGCATCCCGATGTCGGAAAAGGTCTATACCTGGTGGAGCTATCGTTCCGCCGACTGGACCGTCGGCGACCGCGGCCGCAGGCTCGACCACATCTGGGTCTCGCGCGCGCTGAAGGACGCGGTCCAGGATTTCAACATCTTGCGCGATGCGCGAAGCTGGGAGCGGCCGTCGGACCACGTGCCGGTGACGGTGACGCTGGACGTTTAGGCCTTCGGAGACGACGATGGGCACGCCCGCACCGTCAGCCCCCACAGAACCGCCCGTTCGCGCGTGGTGGAATTCCCGTTTCGTCGTCCCGGGATTGATGTTGCTGAGCACGATACCCTTCTGGTTCGTGCACACGCCGCCGCTGATCGATTACCTCGCTCATATCGGCCGCTACCAGGTGCAGCTACATCTGGCGGATTCGCCGGCGCTCCAGCAGAACTGGGATTTTCACTGGCAGCTGGTCGGCAATCTGGGCGTTGAATTGCTCATCGCTCCGCTGGCACCGATGCTCGGTCTCGAACGCGCCGCCTGGCTGATTGCGCTGGCGCTTCCGCTCCTCATGATCTCTGCCATCGGGCGCATCAGCCGGGCATTGCATGGGGAGCTCACGCCCTTCGCGATCGCGGCCGCATGGTTCGCGATGTCCTATCCGTTCCAGCTTGGCTTCGTGAATTATTGGCTTGGCTGCGCGCTCGCGTTTCACGTTTTCGCATCCTGGGTCGAGACGACAGGGAAGACTGGTTCGGTGATGCGCGCCGCGCTGTTTGCGGCGGCCGCCTGCCTAGTCTGGCTCGCTCATGCCTACGGCTGGGTCGTTCTGGTCGTCCTCGTCGGCGCCTTTGAGCTCTGCCGCAGCTGGAATCGCGCCCCGGCGGCATGGCCCTCCATGGTGATCGTCATTCTGCGACGCATCTGGCCGGTCATGATTCCGGCTGTGCTCATGATTGTCTGGCGGCAAGGCAATGGCGCCGCCTCGACAGGTCATTTCTTCGACATCGGCACAAAGATCCTTGGACTGGTCTGGACGCTGCGCGACCAGAATATCTGGCTCGACACGCTGAGCCTGCTGTTGGCGATTGGCTTGCTGTACTTTGGAATGCGCAGCCGTGACACCAGGGTGAATCCACCACTGCTGGTCGGAGCAGCGAGCTTCCTCATTCTGATCCTGCTGATGCCAGGCGAGATGTTCGGCGCGGTCTATGCCGATGTCCGGCTATGGCCCATCTTCTTCATCGTCGGCCTCACCGCCATCGCGCCGACCGACGCCATGCAGCGCGGCTCCGCGATCATTGCCGGCGTGGCGCTGGCTGTTTTTGCGATTCGGATCGTCGCCATGGCTGTCGGGTTTGCCGCCTACGATTCCGGCTACGCGCAACATCTGCAGGCCCTGAAGGACGTCCCGCACGGCGCAAGCATCGCGGTCCTGACACGGCCGCCAAGCTGCGAGCGATGGCGTGCACCGCGTGTCGCGCATCTGGGGTCGCTTGCCATCGTGCGGCGGGACGCCTTCGTCAACTCGCAATGGGACGCATCGGGTGGTCAACAGCTGCTGACACCACTCCATGCGCGCGGCACCGCGTTCAACGCAGATCCGTCTCAGTACATCGAGATAGCCCCGGGCGACTGCGACGGCGATCTGAGCGCCACGCTCGCGCAAAGGATCGCGCAAATTCCGCGCGATCGCTTCGACTATGTCTGGTTGCTCGACGTCGATGCCTCGCACCTGACGGTCATGCCGGGACTGCGGCGGCTCTATCAGGACGACCGCAGCGCGCTATATGCGTTCAACAAGGGATGAAGTCTGGAGAGACCGGAACGATCTCAAGTGCTCAGCTTCGCACCGGCCATCAGAATGTCGCTCGCGATCTGGCTGGAGCGAACCGCGAATTCGTCGCGGAGGCGGAGTGCGGCGGCAGGGTCGCTTTCGAGCACGCGCTGAAACAGGCTGCGCGCGACGCGGATGACCGAGGAATGCTCGATCGCAACCGCGCCCGACGGTCGCTTCATCGGCACGACCAGCGCGAGCTCGCCAATCAGCGTGCCGGGGCCCGCGATCATCTCGGCGCCGGCGCCGTCATCGACGCGAAAGGCGCCGCGCTGGACCACGAAGCCGGCGTCGGCATCGTCGCCGAGATTGAACAGGATGTCGCCGCGGACGAAGTCACGCTGCTCGGAGCCGATCGCCAGCATGCGCAACGAGGCCTCTCCCAACAGGCGCAGTGTCGGGACACGCTCGAGCAGCGCTACGTCATCGTCGATTGACATTCCGGTCCGAGGCTCGTGGAACGCGCTAATTTACGACGAATCGCGCGCTCCTGGAACGTATCACGGCACCAGCTTGTAGCCACCGGCTTCCGTCACCAGGATTTCCGGGTTGGCGGCGTCCTTCTCGATCTTCTGGCGAAGACGGTAGATGTGGGTTTCCAGCGTGTGGGTGGTGACGCCGGAATTATAGCCCCAGACCTCCTGGAGCAGGGTCTCGCGCGACACCGGCATCTGGCCGGCCCGGTAGAGGAAGCGCAGGATCGCCGTTTCCTTCTCGGTGAGGCGGACCTTGCGCGCATTGGCGGCGGTCAGCATCTTCGAGCCCGGACGGAAGGAATAGGGGCCGACCGAGAACACCGCGTCCTCGCTGGCCTCGTGCTGGCGCAGCTGGGCGCGGATGCGGGCCAGCAACACGGCGAAACGGAAGGGTTTTGCCACATAGTCGTTGGCGCCGGATTCCAGGCCCAAAATCGTGTCGGAATCGGTGTCATGCCCCGTCAGCATGATGATCGGCGCCTTGAAGCCGCCCTTGCGCAGGGAGCGGACCACTTCGCGACCGTCGGTGTCGGGAAGGCCGACATCCATCAGCACGAGATCCGGGGCATTGGCCTTTGCGGCACTGGCGCCTTTGGCGCCAGTATCGACGGCGGAGGCTTCAAATTCTTCGTGCAGCGATAATTGCTCCACCAACGTGTCGCGCAGATCGGTATCGTCATCCACGATCAGGATCTTGCGGGCATTGGCCATAGGGGATCATCCTTTTGGGGTCGACCAGGCGCGCATGCATGCCGCACCCGGCCGTGATGGGAAGTTTAAAGGGTCGCTGTTTTTATTGTTGTTCGTGTTGAAGTAGTGGGCTGTTACCGATTCACAAGCCGGAATTACTCTAACCCAGAATAGCAGGGCCATTCGATGAATGTCCTGTAATGAATTCGACACTGCCCGTTCACATGAAAAACAACGCCAATTCAAACCCTTATACCATGAGTCGACGCTCTGCACAGCTCTCGATGATCCGCGTTAAGCCTGCTGCCGGCAATCCGCGCCGGGGCTGGCTAACGGCCGGACAGCTGACCATTCCGGTGGCCTTGGGGCGCGGCGGCATTCTGGCCAACAAGCGCGAGGGCGATGGCGGCACCCCTAGGGGCAGCTTTCGGCCCCGGCAATTGTGGTGGCGGGGCGACCGGCACAGCCGTCCTCAGACGTTGCTGCCGGCCCGGATAATCACGGGCGCGGACGCCTGGTGCGAAGATCCCGGCGATCGCCACTACAACCAGTGGATCCGGCGCGGGGAGGGCGAGGGCGGCGACCGGCTCAAGCGCGCCGACCAGCTCTATGACTTCATCATCGAAATCGACCACAACACCAGGCCGCGCATCGCCGGCCGCGGCAGCGCGGTGTTTCTGCATCTGGCGCGCGACAATTTCGGCCCGACCGCAGGCTGCGTCTCCATGACCAAGGCGGCAATGCTACAATTGCTGCGGCTGATAGGACCAAGAACAAGAATCATCATCGGGTGAGGATACATGCTCGACAAGGATCAGGTCGCCGCCGCCTCGCGCGTCCTCATTCAACATTGGCGCGACGGCAGCAAGCTTGACGCGCTCGAGACGCGGCTGCGGCCGCAGAGCCGCACTGACGGTTACGCGGTGCAGGCCGCACTTGGCGATCAAGTGTTCGGCTGGAAGATCGCCGCGACGAGCGAGGCCGGACAGAAGCACATCAACGTCACAAGCCCGCTCGCTGGTCGCATCATGCGCGACACCGTGATCGCCGACGGCGGCACCGCGTCGATGAAGGGCAACGCGATGCGTGTTGGCGAGCCGGAATTCTGCTTCCGCATGGGGCGCGATCTGGCGCCGCGTTCGGCGCCGTACAGTGTCGACGAGGTGCTTGCCGCCGTCGACACGCTGCATCCCGCGATCGAGATTCCGGATTCGCGCTTCACCGATTTTGCCGGCGCCGGCGAGGGGCAGCTCATTGCCGACAATGCCTGCGCGCATCTGTTCGTGCTAGGCGCAGCAACGTCTGCAAATTGGTGCGCGATGGATCTCATCGAGGAGCGGCCGCAGATCGCGCTGCGCGGCGAGCGCTATGTCGGTCACGGCAAGAACGTGCTCGGCGATCCCCGCGTCGCGCTGGCCTGGCTCGCCAACGAGCTACGCGGACTCGGCATCACCTTGCGGGCAGGGGAGGTGGTGACGACAGGCACGTGCCATCCGCCGCTGCCGATCCAGGCCGGCGATCATTTTGCGGTGGATTTCGGGGTGTTGGGGAAGGTCTCGGTGAGGTTCGCGTAGGCCTCGCCGTCATTGCGGCGAAGCGAAGCAATCCAGAAACCCTCCGCGGAAAGATTCTGGATTGCTTCGCTACGCTCGCAATGACGAATTCGAAAGCCGTTGCCGGGCGCGGCCTTCGCTAACGACGCTTACCGATGCCCGAAAATTGCCGAGCCCACGCGTACATGGGTGGCGCCGAGCATGATGGCGGTCGCGTAATCCGCGCTCATGCCCATCGACAGATTCTGCAATCCGTTGCGCGCGGCGATCTTGGCGGTCAGCGCGAAATGCGCCGCCGGCGGCTCGTCCACCGGCGGGATGCACATCAGGCCGGAGATCGTCAGCCCGTAGGTGTCGCGGCAGCTCGCGAGGAAGTCGTCGGCCTCGCCGGGCGCGATGCCGGCCTTCTGCGGCTCTTCGCCGGTATTGATCTGGACGAAGAGTTGCGGGTGCTTGTTCTGGGATTCGATTTCTTTGGCTAACGCCTGGCAAATGCTCGGACGGTCGACCGAATGGATGGCATCGAACAGCGCCACCGCCTCTTTCGCCTTGTTGGATTGCAGCGGCCCGATCAGATGCAGCGCGATGTCCGGGTATACAGACGTTAACGCCGGCCACTTGCCTTTGGCCTCCTGCACGCGATTCTCGCCAAACACGCGTTGTCCGGCGCCGATAACCGGGATAATTGCATCCGCCGCGAAAGTCTTGGACACCGCGATCAGCGTCACGGAAGCGCGATCACGCCGCGCATCCTTGCAGGCGCGTGCAATCTCCGCTTCGACCGCGGCGAGCGCGTTTGGTGAATCGCCGGTTACCGGCGCGGCGTTTTCTTCTGTCATGACGTCGATCAATTGCAGGAGTAACGGAGGTAGTTCCAATTTTACCGAGTTCAAGAAAGAGTTTTTGAACCCTTCGCTTTACCTTGCCCGTGGGGTGGGTAGCGAAGATGGCAAACGTTAGTTTCAACCGCAAACGAGCAAAACTCAAGCAGGTCCTCGGCATCAGGGCCCGGCTTGCGTTGCTCGCGGTGATTCTGGTTGCGCCCTTGATGCTCGAGCGCATTCGCTCGCTCGAAGACACCCGCACCAAACAAATCGCGCAGGCCACGGCCGAATTCACGACGGTGGCAAGGCACAGCGCCGACGCGCAGCGCGAAGTGATCTCGTCGGTCGAGACCATTCTGAAATCGGAAGCCTTCATCCGCGCCTCCGCCGGCGGCGTCAGCAAGAGCTGCGACGTGCTGCGCGCGAGCCTGCCGACGAGCCTTCCCTGGATCCGCACGCTTCTGATCGCCGGCCAGGACGGCCGCATCCAGTGCGCGACCAACAACATGTATGTCGGCCTCGATCTCTCCGACCGGCCCTATTTCCAGCAGGCGCAGGAGACCGGCCGCTTCGTGCTGTCGGACTTCATCCTGTCGCGGCCGGTGCAGTCGCCGACCGTCATGGCGGTCTATCCGGTCTCCGCGTTCAGCGGCGTCGCCGACGCCGTCGTGCTCGCGACCGTCAACCTCGACTGGATGTCGAAGGTCATGAACAATCTGGGCGGCCGCGCCGGCATCACGGCGGTGCTGGTCGACAGCGCCGGCACCGTGCTGGCTGCGCCCGCCGACCAGCACAGCTCGGTCGGTCGTCCGCTCGACAACATGCCGTTGATGTCGGCGATCGCCGACATGGCCCTGCGCTCCGACCAGGACGAAGGCTCGCTGTCGTTTCTCGCCGCCGACGGATCGCGGCGCGCGGTCAGCTTCATCCGCATCGCCGGCACCAATTCCCGCCTGATCGCCAGCATCGACGAGGACAAGGTGTCCGCGGCGGTCAACCGCGACATCCGCACCGCCTATCTCCAGCTCGCCTTCGTCGTCGTGTTCGTGCTGCTCGGCGCGTTGATTGCCGCCGAGAAGCTCGTGATCAAGCCGATCGAAATGCTCGCTGACATGGCCAAGCGTCTCGGCGAGGGCGATTTGTCGGCCCGCGCGGCGCGCAACCGGCTGCCGTCCGAATTCGTGCCGCTGGCGCGCGCGCTCAACGCGATGGCCGCCCAGCTCAGCCAGCGCGAGCGCGAGCTGATCGCGACCAACGACCGGCTGACGGTGATGGCGTCGATCGACATGCTGTCGGGACTTGCCAACCGCCGCGGCTTCCAGAGCCGTCTCGACTTCGAATGGATGCGCGCGCAGCAATATGGCAGCGAGCTCGCGCTTCTGATGATCGATGTCGACCATTTCAAGCTGTTCAACGACACCTACGGCCATCTCGAAGGCGATTCCTGCCTGACACGGCTCGGCGAGTCGCTGTCCGGCATCGCCGCCGACACGATGGGCTTTGCCGCGCGCTACGGCGGCGAAGAATTCTGCCTGCTGCTGCCGAACACCGACGTGCACCGCGCCGTCGAGATCGGCGAACAGGTGCGCGCCGCCGTGCTGAAGCTTTGCCTGCCGCACATCACCTCCGCCCACATGGTGGTCACGGTGTCGATCGGCGTTGCGGCGACGCGGCCGAACGAGACCTTGCGTCCGGGCGATCTGATCGAAGCTGCCGACGCTGCGCTCTATGCCGCCAAACATCGCGGCCGCAACAATGTCGTCGAGCACGGCATTTTGCGGATCGAGGGCAGCACCACCGAAATCGCGATGGCGGGCTGACCTCTAGCTTGCCTACTCTCTAGCCCGCAGCCTCGCTGTCGAACGGACGGTTGTGGTCGATCAGGAGGTCGATGGCGTTGCGCAAATCGTCATGGCTGCCGGCGTAATACTGGAACCAGATGGCAAAATTGGTCGGCGTCGGGGGAATCCGCTGCTCGGCCATGCTCCGCATCGCCCGTCCATCGATGGACGCGGCATAGTCGTAATCGGGATCGTTGAAACCTGAGGCCATCGCCTGACGCGGGGTGCTGTTGGCCGCCAACCTCGCACCGACCCCTTAATCCGATCCCGATACCCTTGTCCGTACTTTTGCGGAGCAGTATTGCGAGGTGCCGCCGGCAGCGGCAACCCATTGACCCCCCGAGGACTTCTATGGCCTAGTCCGGCCTCTTCAGGCGGCCGAAACCACGAAAACCCAACGATTCCATGACCTCCGAACGCTATAACGCCCGCGACGCCGAACCGCGCTGGCAACGCCAGTGGGACGAACAAGCGATCTTCGTCTCCAAGAACGACGATTCCCGGCCGAAATACTATGTGCTGGAGATGTTCCCCTACCCGTCCGGGCGCATCCATATCGGCCACGTCCGCAACTACACGCTCGGCGACGTGCTGGCCCGCTTCATGCGCGCCAAAGGCTTCAACGTGCTGCACCCGATGGGCTGGGACGCCTTCGGCCTGCCGGCCGAGAACGCCGCCATCGAGCGCAAGGTCGCGCCGAAAGCCTGGACCTACGACAACATCGCCGCGATGAAGAAGCAGCTCCGCTCGATCGGGCTGTCGCTGGACTGGTCGCGCGAGTTCGCGACCTGCGACCCCAGCTACTACAAGCATCAACAGAAGATGTTTCTGGACATGCTCGGCGCAGGTCTCGCCGAGCGCGAGAAGCGCAAGCTCAACTGGGACCCGGTCGACATGACCGTGCTCGCCAACGAGCAGGTGATCGACGGCCGCGGCTGGCGCTCCGGTGCGATCGTCGAACAGCGCGAGATGAGCCAGTGGGTCTTCAAGATCACGAAGTACTCGCAGGAATTGCTGTCCGCGCTGGATGGGCTCGACCGCTGGCCCGACAAGGTGCGGCTGATGCAGCGCAACTGGATCGGCCGATCCGAAGGCCTGCTGATCCGTTTCGCGCTGGATCAGGCGACGACGCCCGCTGGCGAGAGCGAGCTGAAGATCTTCACGACGCGCCCGGACACGCTGTTCGGCGCGAAATTCATGGCGATCTCGTCGGATCATCCGCTGGCGCAGGCAGCCGCCGCGAAGAACCCGAAGCTCGCGGAATTCATTGCCGACATCAAGAAGATCGGCACGGCGCAGGAGATCATCGACACTGCGGAGAAGCAGGGTTTTGATACCGGCATCCGCGCGGTCCATCCGTTCGACCCAAGCTGGAAACTGCCGGTCTATGTCGCCAATTTCGTGCTGATGGAATACGGCACCGGCGCGATCTTCGGCTGCCCCGCGCACGACCAGCGCGACCTCGACTTCGTCAACAAGTACAGTCTTGGCGTCACGCCGGTGGTTTGCCCTGAAGGGCAGGATCCCAAGACGTTCGTCGTGACCGATACCGCCTATGACGGTGACGGCCGCATGATCAATTCGCGCTTCCTCGACGGCATGACCATCGAGCAGGCGAAGGAGGAAGTTGCAAAACGCCTCGAAGGCGAACTGCGCGGCAACGCGCCGGTTGGCGAGCGCCAGGTCAATTTCCGCCTGCGCGACTGGGGCATATCGCGCCAGCGCTATTGGGGCTGCCCGATTCCCGTCATCCACTGTCCGACGTGCGACGTCGTGCCGGTGCCGGATGCCGACCTGCCGGTGGTGCTGCCGGAGGATGTGAGCTTCGACAAGCCGGGCAACGCGCTCGACCATCACCCGACCTGGAAGCACGTCAACTGCCCGAAATGCGGGGCCAAGGCTCAGCGCGAAACCGATACCATGGACACTTTCGTGGACTCGTCCTGGTATTTTGCGCGCTTCACCGATCCCTGGAACGAGAACGCGCCGACGACGCCTGCGGTCGCCAACCGGATGCTGCCGGTCGACCAGTATATCGGCGGCGTCGAGCACGCGATCCTGCATCTGCTCTACAGCCGCTTCTTCACCCGCGCCATGAAGGCGACCGGGCACATCGCGCTGGACGAGCCGTTCGCCGGAATGTTCACGCAGGGCATGGTGGTGCACGAGACCTACCAGAAGGCCGACGGCACCTGGGTGCAGCCGGCCGAGGTGAAGGTCGAGGTTGGCGGCAACGGTCGCCGCGCCACGCTGCTCAGCACAGGCGAGGACGTCCAGATCGGCGCGATCGAGAAGATGTCGAAGTCGAAGAAGAATACGGTCGACCCCGACGACATCATCGCGACCTACGGCGCCGACGTCGCCCGCTGGTTCATGCTGTCGGACTCCCCGCCCGACCGCGACGTGATCTGGAGCGACGAGCGCGTCCAGGGCGCCTCGCGCTTCGTGCAGCGGCTGTGGCGGCTGGTGAACGATGCGGTTGAACTCGGCAAGGCTGCCCCCGCGGCCCGGCCGGCCTCGTTCGGCGCCGATGCGCTCCTCCTGCGGAAGGCCGCCCACGGCGCGCTCGACAAGGTCACGACCGGCGTCGAGCGGCTGCATTTCAACGTCTGCCTCGCCCATATCCGGGAATTCACGAATACGTTTTCGGAGGTGCTGCAGCGCCCCGGCAAGCCGGCGCCTGATCTCGCCTGGGCGATCCGGGAGGCCAGTCAGATCCTGGTCCAGCTGTTCTCCCCGATGATGCCGCATCTGGCCGAGGAGTGCTGGCAGGTGCTCTATAAGAATGGACTTGGCCTGCCCGGGCTGGTTTCGGAGGCTGATTGGCCGCAAATCGAACGCGATTTGCTGGTTGAAGACAGCGTGACCCTTGTGGTTCAGGTCAACGGCAAGAAGCGGGGTGATGTCACAGTTGCAACAGCGGCCCAGAATCCGGAAATCGAGGCTGCCGTTTTGGCCCTCGATGCGGTAAAGCTGGCCCTGGATGGCAAGCCCGTCCGCAAGGTGATCATCGTCCCCAAGAGGATCGTGAATGTTGTCGGCTAGGATCCGCATCGCAGCCCGCTTGCTGGCAGTCGCCGCACTTGCGGCGCTGACGGCCGGCTGCTTCCAGCCGATGTATGCCGAGCATACCGATGGTACCCCCGGCCTGCGCGAGAAGCTGATGGGGGTCGACCTCCCACCGATCAACAAGGCCAACGCCTCGCGCGAGGCCCGGGTCGGCGTCGAGGTCCGCAACGCCCTCGCCTTTAAGCTTTACGGCTCGGCCACAGGCATGCCGCCGACCCATCGCCTGGAGATTCGCTTCAACTCCAGCAAGTCGTCCCTGATCGTCGATCCCAACACCGGTCTGCCGAACAGCGAGAACTACGGCATCGACTGCCAGTACAATCTGATCGAGGTCGCGACCGGCAAATCGGTGATGACAGGCACGACGTTCTCGCGCGTGTCCTACGACATGCCCGGCTCCTATCAGCGCTTCTCCCGCAACCGCGCGGTGCGTGACGCCGAGGACCGTGCCGCCAACGAGATCGCCGAGAACATCAACACCCGGCTCGCCGCGTTCTTCACCGCAGGCACCTAGTTCATTTCCCGTCATTCCGGGGCGCCCGCAGGGCGAGCCCTGGAATGACGAACCTTGGGCAACATGGTCGCACTGCGCGGAAAAGAGATCGATTCCTTCCTTGCCCGTCCCGACGCGGGCCGTCCGATCGTCCTGCTCTATGGTCCCGATGCCGGCCTTGTGCGCGAGCGCGCCGACGCGCTGATTGCGTCCGCCGTCGACGATCCCAACGACCCCTTCTCCCTTGTCAAACTCGACGGCGACGAGCTTTCGGCCGAGCCGTCGCGCCTAGTCGACGAGGCCATGACCGTGCCGCTGTTCGGCGGCCGCCGTGCCATTCGTATCCGCGCGGGCTCGCGCAGCTTTGCCAGCGGCGTCGATACGTTGGCCGAGATGCCGGTGAAGGATTGCCGCATCGTGATCGAGGCCGGCGAGCTGCGCCCGGAATCGCCGCTGCGCAAGGCCTGCGAGAAGGCCAAGACCGCCGTGGCGATCGGCTGCTATCCCGACACCGAGCGCGACCTCGCGAAGCTGATGGAGGACGAGCTCCGCATCGCCAATTTGCGCATCGCCCAGGATGCCCGCGCCGCGCTGATGTCGTTCCTCGGCGGCGACCGCCAGGCCTCGCGCAACGAGCTGCGCAAGCTCACGCTCTATGCCCACGGCAAAGGCGAGATCACGCTGGACGACGTGATGGCCGTCGTTGCCGATGCGTCCGAGCTGAAGCTCGATCCCATCGTCGACGGCGCCTTCGCCGGCCGGCCCGATATCGTCGAGACCGAGTTCGCAAAAGCCATGATCGCCGGCACCTATCCCGGCGTGATCATCTCGGCCGCCCAGCGCCAGGCCGCGTGGCTGCACAAATCCGCGCTCGCGATCGCCGACGGCCAGCCTGCCTCCGCCGTGCTCGACAGCGGATATCCGCGGCTGCATTTTTCGCGAAAGCCCATGGTCGAAACCGCGCTGCGCAATTTCAGCGTGGCAAGGCTCGCCGGCATCATCGAGCAACTCGCGACCGCCGCGCTCGACACCCGCAAGCAATCGACGCTGGCCGCCGCCATCGCCCAGCGTACGCTGATGGCGATCGCCGCGAATGCGAAGCGTCGGGGCTAGGGCCGCACTCTCTTCCCTCGTCATTGCGAGCGCAGCGAAGCAATCCAGGATAGCCAAATCCGTCATCCTGAGGTGCGAGCCGCGCGGCGCAACACGACGCGCGGGTAGCCTCGAAGGATGAACGGCCCCGATGCGACCGGGCCGTCGCCCTTCGAGGGCCGCTGAAGAAGCGGCCACCTCAGGGTGACGGTGATAGAGATTCGATGCGGCTACAGCGCGCCTTTCGCCAGTCGCTTCATCACCTCGTCGAGCTGATCGAGGTTGCGGTAGGCGATCTGGACGGAGCCGCCGGGATCACGATGATTGACGGTGACCTTGAGGCCGAGCGCGTCGCTGACGCGCTTCTCCAGATCGACCGTATCGGGATCCTTTTCCTTGCCCGCGGTGGCGCGCGCCTTATGCGGCTTGCGCTCCGGCACGCCCTCTTCATGCGCGAGCGCCTCAGCCTGGCGGACGTTAAGGCCCTCCGCGACGATGCGCTTGGCGGCGGCGAGCGGATCGGGCACGCCGATCAGCGCGCGGGCGTGACCGGCGGTCAGCTCACCGGTCGCGATGAAGGCCTGCACCTCGGACGGCAGCTTGGTCAGTCGCATCATGTTGGCGACGTGGCTGCGGCTCTTGCCGACGACTTTTGCGATGTCGTCCTGGCTGCGTTTGAACTCGTTGGCGAGCGCGTGATAGCCCTGCGCCTCTTCCATCGGGTTGAGGTCTTCGCGCTGCACGTTCTCGACGATCGCGAATTCCAGCGCATCGCTGTCGCTGATGTCGACCGGCACGATCGGGACTTCGTGCAGGCCGGCCATCTGCGAGGCGCGCCAGCGCCGTTCGCCGGCAATGATCTCGAAGCGATCCTGCGCGCCCTTCACGGGGCGCACCACGATCGGCTGGATCACGCCGTGCTGCTTGATCGATTCGGAGAGCTCCTTGAGCTCGGTGTCCGAAAAGGTGCGGCGCGGGTTGCGCGGATTGGCCTTGATGAATTCGATCGGCACCTTGCGCTGCGCGCGCGGACGGTCGACGTGCTGAGCCTCGCCGCCGACGTCGCCGATCAGACTTGCAAGACCCCGGCCCAGTCGCGAACGCGCTTCGTCGGCCATCGCCAGCTCCCTTGGATTCACGCTGCAGCACTCCAGAACTGAATTTCAAATCGTAGGGTGGGTTAGCGAAGCGTAACCCACCTCTTCTGTTTCCGCGGAGATAGACAGTGGTGGGTTACGCCTTCGGCTAACCCACCCTACGGCATCGCTAATGCGTGACGCGCAGCTCGCGCTCGCGCTGGATCACTTCGGTGGCGAGCCGCAGATACGCTTCGCTGCCGACGCATTTGAGATCATAGACCAGCACCGGCTTGCCGTAGGACGGCGCTTCCGAAATGCGCACGTTGCGCGGGATCATGGTCTTGTAGACCTTCTCGCCCATGAATTGGCGAACGTCGGCGACGACCTGGTTCGAGAGATTGTTGCGCGAGTCGAACATGGTCAGCACGATGCCGTGGATCGACAGGTTCGGGTTGAGCGTCGAGCGCACCTGCTCCACCGTCTGCAGCAATTGCGACAGACCTTCGAGCGCGAAGAACTCGCACTGCAACGGCACCAGGATCGAATCCGACGCGGCCATCGCGTTGACCGTGAGCAGGTTGAGCGACGGCGGGCAGTCGATCAGCACGTAAGTGTAGTCCGCCTCCGGCGAGACGTTGTTGTTGAGCGCGCCGATCGCGTCGCGCAGCTTGAAAGCGCGGCCGGGTGTGGTGCCGAGCTCGAGCTCGAGGCCGGAGAGGTCCATGGTCGAGGGCGCGATGTGCAGCCGCGGCACCGCGGTCGAGACCACCGCCTCGCGCAAGCTCGATTCGCCGATCAGCACGTCATAGGTCGAGCACGAGCGGTTGCGGCGATCGATGCCGAGACCAGTCGAGGCATTGCCCTGCGGATCGAGGTCGACGATCAGGACACGCTCGCCAATCGCTGCGAGCGCCGTGCCGAGATTAATCGCCGTGGTTGTCTTTCCCACGCCGCCCTTCTGATTCGCCAGCGCCAGGATGCGCGGGTGACCATGCGGGACTTCAGCGGTCTGTTCTTGCTGCGGCTCGTCAATCACGGTCATCGAAATTCCCCAACTCAGCCCCTGAACGTTCACCCGCGCCGTTCAACTAAAGCCAGCTCGACGATCCAACCATCGCCCGTCCGGCTTCGGTGGAGCTGCGGCTGAATATTCCAATATTTAGCGGCTTCGGTCAATTCAGCCTCTACATCTTGACCCTTGAGAAATAACGCCTTTGCGCCCTGGCGCATCAGCGGCTCCGCAAAGCCGATGAGTTGATGTAGCGGAGCCAGCGCGCGGGCGGTGACGCAATCGACAGGGCCGGTGATTCTATCCACATTATCCCCGATCTCAGTGAGATGTACGACTCCCGGAGATGTGGTGACGCGAATCGCTTCGCGCAAAAAGGCGGCCTTCTTGGCGATTCGCTCGACGAGGTGGACGCTGGCGCCCGGTGTCCCCGCCATGGCGCAGGCCAGCACGACGCCGGGAAAACCGCCGCCGCTGCCGAGGTCGGCCCAGCGTTTTGCGGTCGGCGCGAGATCGACGAGCTGGAGCGAGTCGGCGATGTGCCGGGTCCAGAGCTGCGGCAACGTCGAAGGTGCAACCAGATTGGTCTTGGCCTGCCACTCCCGCAGCAGCACGATGTAGCGATCGAGCCGCACCTCCGTTTCATGTGAAACCGGCGCGAGCTTCAGCGCCGCGCGCTTGTCGGCGGCAATGATGGAGTCGAGTGCCTGATCATTGGCACTCGCCTTGTCGATCTTCGGCTTGGTCGGTACCGGTTCGGATCGACGCGCAGCGCCCTCACCTGTTCCGGGTCGTCGGGATAGCGGTTTGTCCCCGCCCGGTCCGCGCTGTTTCACGTGAAACGCCTATGCGATTGCCTTGGAAGTCTTGCGCGCCTCGCGGCGGAGATAGGCCGCGAGGATGCCGAGCGCCGCCGGCGTCATGCCGTCGATCCGGCCGGCCTGGCCGACCGTGAACGGCCGCGCCTTCTCCAGCTTGGCGCGGACCTCGTTGGAGAGACCGGGGACGAGGCTGTAGTCGACCTCCGACAGCACCATCCCCTCGTCGCGCCTGAAGGCTTCGACGTCGGCGCTCTGGCGCTCCAGATAGACATCGTACTTGGCGTCGATCTCGAGATGGGTGGCGATGACGGGATCGATGGCGGACAGCTCCGGCCAGATCGAGCGGACCTGGCTCCAGCCGATGTCCGGATAGGCCATCAGCTCGAAGGCGGACCGGCGCTGGCCATCCCGGTTCAGGGACAGCCCGTGCTTGATGGCCTCGTTCGGGGTGATGGTCAGCGACTTTGAGAGTGTTCGGGCCGCATTCAGGGCGTCCATCTTGGTGCGGTGATGCTGGGTCCGGGCACTCCCGACGCATCCCAGCGCGATCCCCTTCTCGGTCAGGCGCTGGTCGGCATTGTCCGCGCGCAGGGTCAGCCGGTATTCGGCCCGCGAGGTGAACATCCGATAGGGCTCGCTGATCCCGCGGGTGACGAGGTCGTCGATCATGACCCCGAGATAGCCGTCTGCACGGTCGAACACCGTCAGCGCAGCCCCGCTGGCGGAAAGTGCCGCGTTGAGACCCGCTACGATGCCCTGTCCGGCGGCCTCTTCGTATCCCGTCGTGCCGTTGATCTGCCCGGCCAGGAAGAGACCACGCAGACGCCTGGTCTGGAGGGTCGGATCAAGCTCCCGGGGATCGATGTGGTCGTATTCGATGGCGTAGCCCGGTCGGATCATCTTGACCCGCTCCAGGCCAGGGATGCTGGCGAGGATCGCGAGCTGGACTTCCTCCGGCAGCGAGGTCGAAATGCCGTTGGGATAGACCGTGGTGTCGTCGAGGCCTTCCGGCTCCAGGAAGATCTGATGGCCGTCGCGATCGCCGAAGCGGACGATCTTGTCCTCGATCGAGGGGCAATAGCGCGGGCCGGAGCTCTTGATCTGGCCGGAGTACATCGGGGACCGATGGACATTGGCCCGGATGACTTCGTGGGTGGCGGCCGTGGTCCGGGTGATCCCGCACTGGATCTGCGGGGTCGTGATCCCCTTGGTCATGACCGAGAACGGCTCGGGCGGCTCGTCTCCGGGCTGCATCTCGACCGCGGACCAGTCGATGGTGGAGCCATCCAGACGCGGCGGCGTCCCGGTCTTGAGCCGTCCGAGGGTGAAGCCGGCGCGCTCAAAGGACGCCGAAAGACCCATCGCAGGGGCCTCACCGACGCGGCCGGCGGGCCAGTTATTCTCACCAAGATGGATCAGGCCGCGGAGAAAGGTGCCGGTGGTGACGACGACAGCCCCTGCCCGAAGCTCCCGACCGTCCGCCAGGCGCAGTCCGGCGACCCGGCCATCGACCACAATCAGCTCGTCGGCCTCGCCTTCGATGACCGACAGGCCCCCGGTCTCCCGGATCGCGGCCTGCATGGCGGCCGCGTAGAGCTTTCGGTCGGCTTGGGCCCGCGGACCACGGACAGCGGGACCCTTCCGACGGTTGAGAACGCGAAACTGGATACCGCCGGCGTCGCCGACCCGGCCCATCAGACCATCTAGCGCATCGACCTCACGGACCAGATGGCCCTTGCCCAGACCGCCGATGGCCGGATTGCAGGACATCGCGCCGACGGTGGAGAAACGGTGCGTCACCAGAGCGGTCGTCGCACCCATCCGGGCGGAAGCAGCCGCAGCCTCACAGCCGGCGTGGCCGCCGCCAATGACGATGACGTCGAAACTCTCTCGCTCTGGTCGCATGGGCGGACTTCTAGCTCAGCGGCGGGAAAGCCGGAAGTGGAAACTCAGTGATGCCCGTGTTTCACGTGAAACGGGGTCGCGGGAGAGCCGGGCGCGGTTTCGCGAAAACAACCCCATGCACAGTAGGAAGTGCGTTGGAGTGACTGCTGTTTCACGTGAAACAAGACGGACCGTCCGGCGACGATGTGGGCCGTCGACCGGGGTGGCCGCCACGCGCTCCGTCATTGCGAGCGAAGCGAAGCAATCCAGAATCCCTCCGCGGCGACAGTCTGGATCGCTTCGTCGCAAGGGATCCTCGCAATGACGGGGCTTCGATCCGGGCGTGTTTCACGTGAAACAGGGAACGTGCAGGCACTTCTTTTACGTGAAACAGGACGGCATCCACCCCGCCGCGTTTCACGTGAAACACAAACAATGGAACAAGCGCTAGTTCTACATTGAAGAACTAGCGCTACTTTCCGATGCAGAATTTTTGGAAAATGGCCCCAAGGACGTCCTCGACGTCGACCCGGCCGAGCAGACGGCCCAGGGCATAGACCGCAGCGCGCAGCTCTTCGGCGGCGAGTTCCTCGCCCTCTTCTACAAGGTCGAGACTCCGGCGCAAGCTGTCTGACGCGCGACCCAACAGGTCGCGTTGCCGGGCCCGGGTCACCAGAGCGCCCTCGGTGGTTCCGAAAAAGTCAGCTGCGAATTCGACGAGGGCCTCGACCAGCTCGGGAATGCCATCGCCGCGGCTCGCCGAGATCCCGAACTCGCCGGGAGACCCCGCTCCCCCGAGATCGATCTTGTTGCGGACGATCCAGACCTGGCCACTGGGCGGACCGGCGGCACGCTCGCCCTCCACCAGCCACAGCACGAGGTCGGCATCTTCGGCCCGCGCCCTCGCCCGGTGCACGCCTTCCTGCTCGACGGGATCGTCGGTCTCGCGAATGCCGGCGGTGTCGATGACGGTGACCGGATAGCCGTCGAGATCGAGCTGCACCTCGATCACGTCACGCGTAGTGCCGGCATGCGGCGAGACGATCGCGACCTCACGGCGCGCGAGCTGATTCATCAGCGTCGACTTGCCGACATTCGGCTCGCCTGCGATCGCAACCACCAGGCCGTCACGCAAGCGTTCAGAATGTCCCTGTGCCGCAAGGACCTTTGTAATTTCGTCGTGCAGCGCTTTGATCGCTTTCACGGCCGGCGCCCTCAATTCCAAGGGCACATCGCCTTCGTCGGAAAAATCGATGCCGGCCTCGATCAGCGCCGAGGCCTCGATGATGCGCTCGCGCCAGTCGCGCGCGCGATTGCCGAGCAGGCCTTGCAGCTGTCGCAACGCCTGGCGGCGCTGACGATCGGTGTCGGCGTGGATGAGATCGTCGAGGCCCTCAGCCTCGGTGAGATCGAGCTTGCCGTTCTCGAATGCGCGCCGCGTGAACTCGCCTGGCTCGGCCGCGCGCGTATTCGGAATTAGAGAAATAGCAGCGAGGAGCGCAGCCAGCACGGCGCGTCCGCCATGGACGTGAAATTCGGCGACGTCCTCGCCCGTGGCAGTCCCCGGCCCCGGAAACCAGAGCACGACCGCATCGTCGATCGGCTGCCCTGCGCCGTCCCGAAGCAGCCGGCGGCTGGCCTGCCGCGGCGCCGGCAGCTTGCCTGCAAGCGTCGTCAGCACCAGGCCGGCTCGCGGACCCGAGACACGTACCATGGCGATCGCGCTCGGCGGACGGCCGGACGATAGCGCAAAGATGGTTTGGTCTCGCGGGTGCATGGCCTATTTGTCTGGCTGGCGGGGAAAAGGCAAACAGCCTGTTCTGGCCGGCTACGACCTCTTTTTGCTGCGCTCCAGCCCGCAGCAATATCTATATTGCAATGCAGCATACAACGCCGCATTTGCTGCGAAATCCCACCGCTCGGACCCTATCCCATGAACAATAGTCAAGTATAATATAGATATATCAACATCTTCCGGAAGAACGTGCGTCGTGCTCCGAAGCCCATCATGCTGCAGTTCGCCGCAGTAAAGCCGCACAAACAAAAAGGGCGCCCGAAGGCGCCCTCTTATCTTTTGCTGCAATGCACTCAGGTGTTCATGGAGTCGAAGAACTCCGAATTGCTCTTGGTCGAGCGCAGCTTGTCGAGCAGGAAGTCGATCGCGTCCATGGTGCCCATCGGGTTCAGGATGCGGCGGAGCACGTACATCTTCTTCAGCACCTGATTGTCGGTGATGAGCTCCTCCTTGCGGGTGCCGGAGCGCGAGATGTCGATGGCCGGGAAGGTGCGCTTGTCCGAGACCTTCCGGTCGAGGATCAGCTCCGAGTTACCGGTGCCCTTGAACTCTTCGAAAATGACTTCGTCCATGCGGCTGCCGGTATCGACCAGCGCAGTCGCAATGATGGTCAGCGAGCCGCCCTCCTCGATGTTGCGGGCGGCACCGAAGAAGCGCTTCGGGCGCTGCAGCGCGTTGGCGTCGACACCGCCGGTCAGCACCTTGCCGGATGACGGCACCACGGTGTTGTAGGCGCGGCCCAGACGCGTGATCGAATCGAGCAGGATCACGACGTCGCGGCCATGCTCGACGAGACGCTTGGCCTTCTCGATGACCATCTCGGCGACCTGGACGTGACGCACGGCCGGCTCGTCGAAGGTCGACGACACGACCTCGCCCTTCACCGATCGCTGCATGTCCGTGACTTCTTCCGGACGTTCGTCGATCAGAAGAACGATCAGATAGCATTCGGGATGATTGTGCGTGATCGAGTGCGCGATGTTCTGCATCAACACGGTTTTACCCGTGCGCGGCGGCGCGACGATCAGCGCGCGCTGGCCCTTGCCGATCGGCGCAACGATGTCGATCACCCTTGCAGACAGGTCTTTCCGCGTCGGATCGTCGATTTCCATGCGGAAACGCTGATTTGGAAACAGCGGCGTGAGGTTGTCGAAATTGACCTTGTGCTTGGCCTTTTCCGGGTCCTCGAAATTGAGCGTGTTGACCTTCAGCAGCGCAAAATAGCGCTCGCCCTCTTTCGGGCTGCGAATGTGGCCTTCGATGGTGTCGCCGGTGCGCAGGCCGAAACGGCGGATCTGCGAGGGCGAAACGTAGATGTCGTCCGGGCCCGGCAGATAATTCGCATCGGGCGAGCGGAGGAAGCCGAAACCGTCGGAGAGCACCTCGACGACGCCCTCGCCGACGATGTCGGTTTCGGCCAGCGCAAGTTGCTTGAGGATGGCGAACAGCAGCTCCTGCTTGCGCATGGTGCTGGCATTCTCGACCCCGTTCTCTTCCGCGAACGAGACGAGCTCGGCCGGCGTCTTCGACTTGAGGTCCTGGAGTTTAATTTCCCGCATTGGGGTGGTCCTGTGGGGTAACCTGGGGAGGGGTGCGAGGAGGCTCTGAAATGCGGACGCGAGAAGGTAAGGTCCGCAGGTCTGGCAAGGAGAGCGCCGGTGGGGGCTTCAAACCTGATGCGGTGTCCGGCCTCTGAAAAGCTCAGACACAACCACATCCGCCTGCGTTGGGTGGGATATCGCTAATATAGAAAATCGCTTCCAACTCCGCAAGCCGAAGCGCTGAGCGATCGTTCACGATTTTGCCTAGAACGGCTTCACGATCACCATGACGACGATGATGATCATCAGCACGGTCGGCACCTCGTTGATAATCCGATAGAATTTCTGGCTCCGCGGGCGGCTGTCGGCAGCGAAGTCCTTGACCCAGCGCGAAAAAAAGCCGTGGACCCCGGACAGTGCCAGCACCAGTGCCAGTTTTACGTGCAGCCAGCCGAAGGTGAACCAATGGCCAGCCCAGGCGAGATACAGCCCGGCAAGCCAGGTGACGATCATGGCGGGGTTGATGATCGCCCTGAGCAGGCGGCGTTCCATGACCTTGAAGGTTTCGGACTGCTTCGAGCCGATCTCGGCTTCGCAGTGATAGACGAACAGCCGCGGCAGATAGAGCATTCCGGCCATCCAAGAGATGACCGCGATCACGTGCAGCGCCTTGATCCAGAGGTAGACGTCTTCAGACATGTCCGGCGTCCGCCCCTTTGCGCCCAGCCTTCCGGCGGTCTGGGGATAGTAAGAACTCGTTAAGGTCTCACCTTCACACACATATCCGTCTGGAGCGCCCTTCTCCAATAAAGAATCTTAGATTCTTAGAGTCTGAGTCTAAGTGACAGTGGATTAGACTCACACAATACCGTCCGCCACTTGGCGCGCGCTTGTTCACATCCATCAACATGTCGAACGCGGTTCCGGCCTGACCGGATAAGTCGCCTGCACTCAAAGGCTTGCAGGTATTGATCCGCAGTCTATCAAGAGACTTGTCCGCGCAATCCCGTTTCCCTCTCGGAAGGCTTCCAGAGTTGTTCCGAGGGGCAGTGGTGTGAAGAAAATTGGCACTTGTCCCGCCCCTGGTGTCGCGCAACCCTTTCCGAGGGGTTAAGGTCCACAGAAATCCACAAACCACACCGTCCTCATACAAAGAGTTTTTGTGCCGACCTCGAACAATTATTTCCATCTGCACCTCGTCTCCGACTCCACCGGTGAGACCCTGATTACGGTCGCGCGCGCCGTCGCCGCGCAGTACGCGAACGTCACGCCGGTCGAGCATGTCTATCCGCTGGTGCGGAGCCAGAAGCAGCTCGATCGCGTGCTCGACGAGATCGAGGAAGCGCCGGGCATCGTGCTGTTCACGCTGCTGGAGAAGGATCTGGTCTCGCGGCTCGAGGACAAATGCAAAAACATCAACGTTCCGAGCCTCTCGATCATCGGCCCGGTCATGCAGATGTTCGAAGCCTATCTCGGAGCTGCGACGACGGGTCGTGTCGGCGCGCAGCACGTGCTCAACGCCGAATATTTCAAGCGCATCGACGCGCTGAACTACACGATGATTCACGATGATGGCCAGCACGTCGACGGGCTCGAGGACGCCGACGTCGTCCTAGTCGGCGTATCCCGCACCTCGAAGACGCCGACGTCGATCTATCTCGCCAATCGCGGCATCCGCACTGCCAACGTGCCGCTGGTGCCGGGCATTCCCGTGCCGGCGCAACTGGAGACGCTGACCCGGCCGCTGGTGGTGAGCCTGCACGCGACACCGGAACGCCTGATCCAGATCCGTCAGAATCGCCTGCTCTCGATGGGCGCCGAATCCGGCAACGAAACCTATATCGACAGGCAGTCGGTCACCGAGGAGGTTGCGTTTGCGCGCAAGCTGAGCGCCAAGCACGACTGGCCGCTGCTGGACGTCACGCGGCGCTCGATCGAGGAAACCGCGGCCGCCATCATGAAGCTCTACAGCGATCGCCAGCGCAACCGGCCCTCTGAATAGTCTTGGGAATAGTTTTCGAAAATGGTTTTTTGGCGCGGCACCTCTCCTCTGATCCTCGCGTCGCAGAGCAGCGCACGCAAAATGCTGTTGGCGAATGCCGGGCTCGAATTCGAAGCAGTCACCGCTGACATCGACGAGCGCGGCATTCAGGCCGCGTCCGAACTTTCAAACCCGCGCGAGATCGGCCTGCTGCTGGCGCGCGAGAAGGCGAAGGCGGTTTCGGTCCATCGTCCCGGAAGCCATGTGATCGGCGCTGACCAGACGCTTGCGCTCGGCGATCGTCTCTTCAACAAGCCCGCCGGCCGTACACAGGCGCTGGCACAGTTGCGCGATCTCGCCGGCCATAGCCATGAGCTGAATTCGGCCGTCGCCGTGGCGCATGACGGCAAGATTGTCTTCGAGGATGTGTCGGTCGCCCGCATGACGATGCGGCAGATGTCCGAGGCCGAACTTTCAGCCTATCTCGATGCCGCCGGCAATGCCGTCACCACCAGCGTCGGCGCCTATCAGCTCGAAGGCCTCGGCATCCATCTGTTCGAGCGCATCGAGGGCGACCATTTCACCATTCTCGGCCTGCCGCTGCTGCCGCTGCTCGCGTTCCTGCGGAACGAGCAGCTAATTGCGGTGTAAATAATAGGGCGCTGATGCGGATTCTTGGACTGACCGGCTCGATCGGAATGGGCAAATCCACCACCGCCAAATTATTCGCGGAGGCCGGTGTGCCCGTCTACGACGCCGATGCGGCCGTCCATCAGCTCTATGAAGGTGAAGCCGCGCCCGCGATCGAAGCCGCCTTCCCCGGCACCACCACGAACGGCAAGGTCGACCGGCCCAAGTTGTCGGCGCGCGTCGTGCACGATCCCGCCGCGATCAAGCAGCTCGAGCAGATCGTTCACCCCATGCTCGGCGCGTCCCGGCAAAAATTCTTTGCCGATGCCGAAGCCGTCAAGGCACCGGTCGTGGTCCTGGACATTCCCCTGCTGTTCGAGACCGGCGGCGAGAAGCGGGTCGACGCCGTGGTCGTGGTCTCGACCTCGCTGGAAGTTCAGCGCGAACGTGTGCTCGCGCGGGGAACCATGGACGAAGCAAAACTCGACGCCATCATCGCCAAGCAGACGCCTGATGCCGAAAAGCGCAAGCGGGCCGATTTCGTCGTGGATACCTCACACGGACTTGAGCCGGTGCGCGCGCAAATCACGCACATCCTGGCCGAGGTCGTTAAGATGCCGCAGCGGCGAGCCTGATTCGCCGACTTCCACGGCTACTTGCACGGCACCTCAAAATCATGCGTGAAATCGTTCTCGATACCGAAACCACCGGCCTCGATCCGCTCCGCGGCGATCGCCTGGTCGAAATCGGCTGCGTCGAGATCTTCAACCGCATGCCGACGGGACAGACGTATCACGTCTATATCAATCCCGAGAGGGACATGCCGGCGGAAGCCTTTGCGGTGCACGGGCTGTCGGCTGAGTTTCTGTCGACCAAGCCGCTGTTCCCCGAGGTCGTCGACGCGTTTCTGGAATTCATCGGCGATGCGCCGCTGGTGATCCACAACGCCTCGTTCGACATCAGCTTTATCAATGCCGAGCTCGATCGGATCAAGCGTCCCGCGATCCCGCGCGAGCGGCTGGTCGATACGCTGCTCCTGGCACGGCGCAAGCATCCCGGTGTGTCGAACCGGCTCGACGATCTCTGCTCGCGCTATTCGATCGACAATTCACACCGTACCAAGCACGGCGCGCTGCTCGATTCCGAACTGCTCGCAGAAGTCTATGTCGATCTGGTCGGAGCGCGGCAGTCGCAGCTGCTGCTGGCGTCGGACGCCCAGGACATTCGCGTCAATGCCGCCGGCGATGCGCCGCGGCGGCAACGGTCTGTGCCGCTCGCGCCGCGGGTGTCGGACGCCGAGCGCGAAGCCCATCGGGCTTTCATCGCAACGCTCGGCGACAAGGCGATCTGGAACGAGTTTTTGCCCGCTCCAGCCGTGCCTCCTGCCGGTTAGGCCCGTTAGTTAGGCTTGGCCGCTCGTCGGCTGCGCGGCCATTTGCCGCTCCATGTTCTGGCGATAGAGACCGACGAAATCGACCGGGTCCAGCATCAGGGGCGGGAACCCGCCGTCGCGCACGGCGGTCGCGATGATCTCGCGGGCGAACGGGAACAGCAGGCGCGGGCACTCGATCATGACCAGCGGGTGCAGGTTCTCCTTCGGCACGTTGGCGATGCGGAACACGCCGGCATAGGCGAGCTCGAACGAGAACATCACCTTGCCCGCGTTCTCAGCCTTGCCCTCGACCGAGAGGGTCACTTCGAACTCGGTATCGCTGAGATTGTTGGCGCTGACATTGATCTGGATGTTGATCTGGGGCGCCTGGCTCTGTGGCTGGAGCGAGGTCGGTGCGTTCGGATTTTCGAACGAGAGGTCCTTCGTATATTGCGCCAGCACGTTGAGCTGGGGAGCCTGGGCCGCCTCGGGAGGGGTGCCGTTACCGTTGGTCATCAGAGTGTCTCCTTACCCGATTGGGCTGAATTTCGCGGCGGTTGGCTAACATAGGGCTGCCTCATTCCACAAGGATGAACGGCTCCGGAGGGTCGATCCGGGCCGCGCCCACAACTGTGACGTTTGACCCGCCCCTAACCCGAAATCGCACGTTAAACGCTTGAAGATGCGCGATTTCCGGGCAGGATCGGGTTTCCCCTTAAGCATAAAACGCGCTACACTGTGCGCTGTGCCAAAAGGCGCCATTGGCCGGGCCAAATTTCGTGCCTACATCCGGCGGACGTGACGCGCGGACCCAAAATGGTGATGTAGACTTGCCGTTCCCGTATGGAACGGTCTACTGGCCGGATCGATTTTCCCCGGCGACGGCCCCTTCTCGAGAAGACCAGAAAGCGAATACCACGTGGACATCTACACCATCATTTTCCTGGCGCTGGCGGTCTTTATTTTCCTGCGGCTGCGCAGCGTGCTGGGGCAGCGGACCGGCAACGAGCGGCCGCCGTTCGACCGCACGGCTCGCAACGCGCTGGGTGGTGCCCCGGACAAGAACGTCGTGACTATGCCGGGCAAGGTGATCGACCAGGCGCCGCTGGCGCCGACGGCCGAGCCGACCCCGCCCTCCGATCGCTGGAAGGGCCTGACCGAGCCGGGCACTCCGCTCGCCCAGGGCCTCGATGCCATCGTCGACAAGGATTCCACCTTCGACCCGCGCCACTTCATCTCGGGCGCCCGCGGCGCCTATGAGATGATCGTGCTGGCCTTCGCCAATGGCGATCGCCGCGCGCTGCGCGACCTGCTGTCGTCCGAGGTCTATGAAAGCTTCGACGCCGCGATCAAGGATCGCGAGAAGAACGAGCAGAAGACCGAGACGCGTTTCGTCTCGATCGACAAGGCCGAGCTGGTGGGCGCCGAGCTGCGCGACCGCACGGCACAGCTGACCATCCGCTTCGTCTCTCAGATGATCTCGGCCACCCGTGACAAGGCCGGCAGCATCGTCGACGGCAGGGCCGATACGGTCGCCGACATCACCGACATCTGGACTTTCGCCCGCGACATCACCTCTCGCGATCCGAACTGGAAGCTGGTTGGCACCGGAAGCGCGAATTAAGAGTTTCCTGAAGAACAGCGCGACGGCGCTTTGCGCAGGTATCGTCGTGCTGGCTTCGTTTTCGCTTGGTGCCGAGGCTGCGCGGCGCCACTACCGCAGCCATTACCATCACCTTCCCGAAGTCGCCGCGATCCCGCCGCGCGCCTTGCCCTACCCGCAGCTCCCTCTCCCGTTCGAGATTCCCGGCGCACAATATTTGCCGCTGGCCTGGGCCGACGTGAAGGGGTGGAGCGACGACGATCATCTCGCGGCCTACAAGACCTTTCGCGCCAGCTGCCGTTCGATCAACGCGCAGACCGGCGCTTCTGAGCAGAAAGCGCTGGGCGGCTCGTTGAGCGAACCCTGCCGGGCCGCCAAATCGCTCGACCTCGCCGACGACGCCCAGGCAAAGACTTTCTTCGAGGATAATTTTGCGCCGCTGCGCATCTCGCGCCTCGGCGAGCCCGACGGTTTCGTCACCGGCTATTACGAACCGGTGCTGGACGGTTCACACACGCAGACCGATGTCTACAACGTCCCGGTCTATCGCCGGCCCTCCAACCTGTTCGTGCGCGGCTACAATCAGGCCTCCGTCAGCCTGCCCAACAAGGGATCGGTCTACCGCAAGATCGGCCGCCGCAAGCTGGTGCCCTATTACGACCGCGGCGAGATCGAGGACGGCAAGATCGCCGGCCGCGGGCTGGAGATCGCCTGGCTGAAGGACCCGACCGATTTGCTGTTCGCCCAGATCCAGGGCTCGGCGCGGATCAAGTTCGACGACGGCGGCACCCTCCGGCTCAATTACGATTCCTATAACGGTTATCCCTACACCGCCGTCGGGCGCATCCTGATCGAGCGTGGCATCATTCCGAAGGAAGAGATGTCGATGCAGAAGATCAGGGAGTGGATGGCGCAGAACCCCGACGGCGCCAAGGAGCTGCGGCGCCAGAACCGCTCCTACATCTTCTTCCGCGAGGTCAATCTGTCCGACAAGGACGAGGCGGTCGGTGCCCAGGGCATCCCGTTGACCGCCGGCCGTTCGATCGCGGTCGACAAATCGCTCCATGTCTACGGCACGCCGTTCTTCATCGAAGGCGAGCTGCCGATCGAGTCCGACCGCGCCAAGACCCCGTTCCATCGCCTGATGATCGCGCAGGACACCGGCTCGGCCATTATCGGCCCCGCCCGCGCCGATCTCTATTTTGGCGCGGGCGCTGACGCCGGCCGCGTCTCGGGCCGGCTGCGTCACCCCATGCATTTCGTGATGCTGGTGCCGAAGAGCCTCGATCCCGGTGTGCGCGCGGCGCGGCTGCCGGTGCCGGATCCGCGGCCGTCCGAGAAGATCGCAAGGCTGTTTCCGCAGACTGAGCCTGCCAAGGATTCTGCAAAGCCGGCCGCGGCTGTCACGCCAAGCAAGGGCGAAACCGTTGCCATCGCCAACCCGATCCCGTTGCCGGCGCCGCGTCCCGTGATAGAGCCTGTCAGCGAACCGCGCCGGCACCCCAAGAGTCGTCCCCACCAGCAATGAAGCGATCGTCCCGTCCGCCCGTGCTGGATCCTTCGCGTCCCTCGCCGCGCCGCCGTGTGCTCAGCGAGGAAGACCGCGAGCTGTGGGAGCTCGTCGCAAAGCAGGTCAAGCCGCTGCGAAAGCATCGCGCGACGAAGGTGCACGCCGCCCCGCGCGCCGAGCCCTCGACCGCAGCGGTTGTCGCCAAGCCCGCGCTGCCGCCGCGGCCATTGACGCAAGCGCCGGCCCCGCGTCCGTCCAAGCCGGCGATGCCGCCGCTCGCCCCGCTCGGCAAGCGCGAGCGCACAAAACTCTCGCGTGGCCGCAGCGAGATCGAGGCGCGGCTTGATCTGCACGGCATGACCCAGATGCGCGCGCACCGCGCGCTGACCGGTTTCCTGCACCGCGCCCATCATGATGGCCTGACCTTCGTGCTGGTCATCACCGGCAAGGGAAGGACCGGCGGGGAAAGCGGCGTGCTGCGTCGGCAGGTGCCGGAATGGCTGAGCCTGCCGGAGTTTCGCGGCTTCGTCGTCGGGTTTGAGGAGGCGGGTATCGGGCACGGCGGTGAGGGCGCGCTTTATGTCCGGATCAGGCGGGCCAAGTTTTAGCGGCTCTACACCTCTCCCGCTTGCGGGAGAGGTCGACGCGCTCGAAGAGCGCGGCGGGTGAGGGCTCTATCCTCTTGGGGAGTCCCTCCGCGGAGACACCCCCACCCCCAGCCCTCCCCCGCAAGCGGGAGAGGGAGCGCACCTCCTAAAACGGACGTACGATCCCGACGCGCGGGATCAGCGTGATGATCAGGCCGAAGATGTTGGTCTTCCGATCCTCTTCCGGAATCAGCGCTGGCTCCTTGTCGCCCGGCAGCATCTTCACCGCATGCAGGATCAGGAACATGCAGACCGCCCAGTTCGAGATCCAGCGCGAATAGTCGAACACCATCGCAAACATCACGAGATAGGCGAGGCTGACGCCGATCAGCGCCGCGATCACGAGGCGACGGTGCGCCTCGTTGGCGAGGCTGCCGATCAGGTTCATAAAATAGCGCCACAGCGGGCTGTGCAGCCAGATCAGCAGCGCGAACACGGGAATGCCGAGACTGTTGTGCGGCAGGCGGCCCCAGGTGTCGGAAATCTCCTTCGCGAGCGGCTGGTACCATATGTAGCTGAATTGCAGGAGATCGGTGCGCGAGGGATCGACCATCCGGGTCTTCAGATACGCGACGAAATCCGCTTCCGGAATCGGCATCGTCCCGAGGAATTGGGCTGCGAAGAACAGCACGGAGACGGCGGCGAGGGCGACAATGCCGAACGCAACGTTAGCTCGGGTGACGCCGTAAGCGAGATAGTGCCTGGTCACGACGATGGTGATGATCGTCGGCACATACATCAGCAGGTGAATGTGGTGGATCAGGACGAGAATGATGGAGAACAGCGCCGCCGTCGCCACGAACAGCAATGAGCCCGCCGGCATCAGCAGCAGGATGATCGCCAGCGCACAGCCATAGATGTCGAAATGGCCGAGCGTGTGCATGAAATTCTTCAGGAAGAACGGCGATCCCGCGATGAAGACGAACAGCGGCAGCGTCTTCGCGGTGAAGCCGAACGTCTTCTGAAACAGTTTTGCATACAGGGCTGATGTCACCAGCCATGTCGCGCCGCCGAGCGCGAACACCAGCCAGACCGGCACCTTGGCCGTGAACAGCGCGACGATCGCCCCGATCAGCGCGCGCTTGATGAAGCCGAAATGATAGTCGACGAGGAGATGGACGTAGGGGACGTAAGGCGGCAGCTGGATCTTGTGGACGAACACGCCGACGATGACCGCGGCGTTGATCGCGAGCAGAAGGCGCCAGGGGTTTTGCAGGATGCGTGCGGTCACGCGGCATCAATAGCGCGACCGCGCGAAATCACAAAATAAACCGGCTCAGATCCGCATTCTTGGCGAGGTCGCCGACGTGCTTCTGCACGAAATCGGCATCGACCCGGACGGTCTCGCCGTTGCGGTCGGGGGCGGTGAAGGAGATGTCGTCCAGCACCCGCTCCATCACGGTCTGGAGCCTGCGCGCGCCGATGTTCTCGACGGTGGAATTGACAGCGACCGCGACGTCAGCCAGCGCATCGATGGCGTCGTCGGTGATGTCGAGCGTGACGCCCTCGGTCTGCATCAAGGCAATATATTGCTTGATCAGCGAGGCCTCGGGCTCGGTGAGGATGCGACGCATGTCGTCGCGGGTCAGGGCCTGCAATTCGACGCGGATCGGCAGGCGGCCCTGCAATTCCGGCAGCAGGTCGGACGGCTTTGCGACGTGGAAGGCGCCGGAGGCAATGAACAGGATGTGGTCGGTCTTGACCGCGCCGTGCTTGGTCGAGACGGTGGTGCCCTCGATCAGCGGCAGCAGGTCGCGCTGCACGCCCTCGCGCGAGACATCGCCGCCGACGCGGCCGTCGCGGGCGCAGATCTTGTCGATCTCGTCCAGGAACACGATGCCGTTGTTCTCGACCGCGCTGATCGCCTCCAGCGTCAGTTGGTCGGTGTCCAGCAGCTTGTCGGATTCCTCGTTGACGAGGATCTCGTGCGAGTTCTCGACCGTCAGCCGCCGCGTCTTGCTGCGGCCGCCCATCTTGCCAAAGATGTCGCCGATCGAGATCGCGCCCATCTGCGCGCCCGGCATGCCGGGGATCTCGAACATCGGCATGCCGCTGCCGGAGGACTGCGTCTCGATCTCGATTTCCTTGTCGTTGAGCTCGCCCGCGCGCAGCTTCTTGCGGAAGGATTCGCGGGTTGCAGCGCTGGAATTGGCGCCGACCAGGGCGTCAAGTACACGCTCTTCGGCGGCGAGCTGGGCGCGCGCCTGCACGTCCTTGCGCTTACGCTCGCGCACCTGGGAAATCGCGACCTCGACGAGATCGCGCACGATCTGCTCGACGTCGCGGCCGACATAGCCGACCTCGGTGAATTTTGTCGCCTCGACCTTCAGGAACGGCGCATTCGCGAGTTTTGCCAATCGCCGCGCGATTTCCGTTTTGCCGACGCCGGTTGGGCCGATCATCAGAATATTCTTCGGCAGAACCTCTTCGCGCAGCGAGCCTTCGAGCTGCTGCCGGCGCCAGCGGTTGCGCAGCGCGATCGAGACGGCGCGCTTGGCATCGGCCTGGCCGACGATGAAACGGTCGAGTTCGGAAACGATTTCGCGGGGAGAGAAGTCTGTCATGGGACCTTAGCTAGGATTAGAAGCCGGCGGGGACAAGCCGCTTTTTTGACCGTCAAATGATCGGCGGACCGGATTGCCATTGCTTCACGGCCTCGATCGGATGGATGAGCATCAAGACGTTGAGCGTCAGATTGTCGCGAATGTGCAGCGCCAGCATGATCTCGAAGGCGAGCCCGAGCACGACTGTTACCGGGATCGGAAGCACGCGGGCGGTGAGGAACCCGAGCATCATGAACAGCGTGTCAGAGACCGAGTTGACGATGCTGTCGCCAAAATAATCCAGCGAGATCGTGCCGGCGCGGTAGCGCTCGATGATGAACGGCGAGTTCTCGACGATCTCCCAGGCGCCCTCGATCAGCATCGCGATGATCAACCGCGCCGGCCAGGTCAGACGTCGCGAGAACAGCAGCCACGTCAGTCCGTAGAACAGGAAGCCGTGCAGGACGTGGGAAAAACTGTACCAGTCGGCGATGTGCTGGGAATTCTCCGAGCTGTTCACCACGCCATGCCACAGCTTGACGTAGCCGCAGGTGCAGATCGGCACCCGCCCCATTGCAAACAGGATCGAGGCCTGCAGCGCCAGCAGCAAGAGCGCGATGCCGACCCAGGCGAGCGGCGGAAACGCGGGTTGGGTCGGGCTGTCGCTGCGGGCCAATCCCATCCGCTCAGCCGGCCGTCAGCGCTTCGATGGTGACGTTGCGGTTGGTGTAGACGCAGATGTCGGCGGCGATATCGAGCGAGCGGCGGACAATGGTCTCGGCGTCCTTGTCGGTGTCGATCAGGGCGCGGGCCGCGGCCAGCGCATAATTGCCGCCGGAGCCGATCGCCATCACGCCGGCCTCGGGCTCGAGCACGTCGCCGGTCCCGGTCAGCACCAGGGAGACGTCCTTGTCGGCCACGATCATCATGGCCTCCAGCCGCCGCAAATAACGGTCGGTGCGCCAGTCCTTGGCGAGCTCCACCGCGGCCCGGGTCAATTGCCCCGGATATTGCTCGAGCTTGCTCTCCAGCCGCTCGAACAGGGTGAAAGCATCGGCCGTGGCGCCGGCAAAGCCGCCGATGACGTCGCCCTTGCCGAGTTTCCGGACCTTTTTGGCATTGGACTTGATCACGGTCTGGCCGATCGAGACCTGGCCGTCGCCGCCGACCACCACCTTGCCGCCCTTGCGGACCGTCAAAATCGTGGTGCCGTGCCAGACCGGCGAGCTGTTCTGGGAATCCTGCATAATGACCCTCGTTGTCCGGGCTGATTTAGGCGGTCAGGGGCAAAGGGACAACCGGCGCCCAACGGGCCGTTCCGGCCTCAAATTCGCTCACCATAGGCAGAAGTAGAGCCCGGCCAGCCGTTCCCGCGGTAGCGAAGGCGTCATTTGGCTGTTAATAGACTGGCGTTTTCGGCCCTCAAGCCAGGATGGAAACCAGCTTTCAATGCGCACCGCGACGATCAAGCGCAAGACCAAGGAAACCGACATCGAGGTCACCGTGAACCTCGATGGCACCGGCGTGGCTGATATCGCGACCGGCATCGGCTTTTTCGACCATATGCTCGATCTCCTCGCCCGCCATTCCCGTATCGACCTCACGGTCAAGGCGGTTGGCGACCTGCACATTGATCATCACCATACCACCGAAGACACCGGCATCGCGCTTGGCCAGGCGGTCAGGCAGGCGCTCGGCACCATGGCGGGCATCACCCGCTATGCCGGCGTGCACATGCCCATGGACGAGACGCTGTCACGCGTGGTCATCGACATCTCGGGCCGCCCGTTCCTGGTGTTCAAGGCCGACTTCCCTCGCGACAAGATCGGTGAGTTCGACACCGACCTGGTGCGCGAGTGGTTCCAGGCCTTCGCCATCAACGCCGGCGTGACTCTCCACGTCGAGACCCTATATGGCGATAACAGCCACCATATCGCCGAGTCCTGCTTCAAGGGCCTGGCGCGGGCGCTGCGCACCGCGGTTGCGATCGATCCCAAGACGGCGGGTGAAATCCCGTCCACCAAAGGCTCGCTTGGCGGCTGACATCTCCGTCTCGGTGGCCAAGCGCTGCCGGCGGCATCATTGAATTCTCGAGAACGGGGCATCGAAAATGCCTGTCTACACAGTTCATGCTCCCACCCCAGGCGGGGCCGATCTGCGCGCCACCGACAGATTCGTGTTCGTGCGCGACGGCTTCCATTTCTGGGCGATGGTGTTGGGCCCGTTCTGGCTGCTCTGGAACAGGCTTTGGCTCGCCCTGATCGGCTGGATCGTCTTTCTCGCCGCGTTCGATGCCGGGCTGCACAGCCTCGGCGTCGGCCGCAGCTCGATCTTCTTCGCCAACACCATCGTCGCGCTGCTGATGGGTTTTGAGGCCTCGAGCCTGCGCCGCTGGACCTTGTCGCGCGGCAAGTGGCGGCAGCTTGACGTCGTCGTGGGCGACGACGAGGACACCGCCGAGCACCGCTTCTTCGAGCGCTGGAGCAAGACACAGCGCGGCATCGTCAACGATCAATGGGCTGTCGATCGCGGCGGCCCGCCGCCGACCCGCAATTTGCCGGGTCAGCAATTTTCCAACCCGCCGCCGATTCCGGCCGGCGGCATCATTGGTTTGTTTCCAGAACCGGGAGGGTCAAGATGAGCGTTGCCATCATCGATTACGGTTCCGGGAATCTGCATTCCGCCGCCAAGGCCTTTGAGCGCGCCGCGCGCAGCATGGAGAATCCGCAGAAGGTCTTCGTCACCAGCGATCCGGACCAGGCCTATGGCGCCGACCGTCTGGTGCTGCCGGGCGTCGGCGCCTTTGCCGATTGCCGGCGCGGCCTGGACGCCGTCAACGGCATGGTCGAGGCGGTCAACGAAGCCGTTCGCGTGAAGGCGCGGCCGATGTTGGGCATCTGCGTCGGCATGCAGCTGTTCGCCACCCGTGGCAAGGAGCACGTCATCACGCAAGGCCTGAACTGGATCGGCGGCGACGTCGAGAAGATCACGCCGCGCGACGAGAGCCTGAAGATCCCGCACATGGGTTGGAACACGCTCGACGTGTTGCGGGAGCATCCGGTGCTGGAGAGGCTGCCACTCGGCCCCAAGGGCCAGCACGCCTATTTCGTGCACTCTTATCACCTCAACGCTGCCAATGAGGCGGACGTGCTCGCGCGCGCCGACTACGGCGGGCCGGTCACCGCGATCGTCGCCAAGGACACCGTCATCGGCACGCAATTTCACCCCGAGAAGAGCCAGCGCTTTGGCCTCGCCTTGATCTCGAACTTTTTGCGATGGAAACCGTGATTCTCTTTCCTGCCATCGACCTCAAGAACGGCCAGTGCGTGCGCCTCGAGCAAGGCGACATGGCGCGCGCGACCGTGTTCAATCTCGATCCTGCCGCGCAGGCCGAGAGCTTTGTCACGCAGGGCTTTGAGTATCTCCACGTCGTCGATCTCGACGGTGCGTTCGCCGGCAAGCCGGTGAATGCGCAGGCGGTCGAAGGGATGCTGAAGACCATCAAGATCCCGGTGCAGCTCGGTGGCGGTATTCGCGATCTCGCGACTGTCGAGGCGTGGCTCGGCAAGGGTATCAGTCGCGTCATCATCGGCACGGCCGCGGTGCGCGATCCTGAATTGGTGAAGGCGGCCGCGAAAAAATTCCCCGGCCGCGTCGCTGTCGGGCTCGACGCTCGAGACGGCAAGGTCGCGGTCGAAGGCTGGGCCGAGACCTCGCAGGTGACCGTGCTGGAGATCGCGCAGCGTTTCGAGGATGCCGGCGTCGCCGCCATCATCTTCACCGACATCGCGCGCGACGGCCTGCTGAAGGGCCTCAACCTCGATGCGACCATTGCACTTGCAGACGCCATCTCGATCCCCGTGATTGCTTCCGGCGGTCTTGCCTCGATCGAGGACGTCAAGGCGATGCTGACGCCGCGGGCGAAGAAGCTCGCCGGCGCGATCGCCGGCCGCGCGCTCTATGACGGCCGGCTCGATCCCGCGGCCGCCCTCACCTTGATCCGCAACGCGCCGCCCAGGAGCTGACACATGTTCAAGGTGCGCGTGATCCCCTGCCTCGACGTCAAGGACGGCCGCGTCGTCAAGGGCGTCAACTTCGTCGATCTGCGCGATGCCGGCGACCCCGTCGAAGCCGCGATCGCCTATGACGCCGCCGGTGCCGACGAGCTCACATTCCTCGACATCACCGCGACCCATGAGAACCGCGGCATCATGCTGGACGTGGTCCGGCGCACGGCGGAGGCCTGCTTCATGCCGGTCACCGTCGGCGGCGGTGTCCGTGAGGTCAACGACATCAAGACGCTGCTGCGCGCCGGCGCCGACAAGGTCTCGATCAACAGCGCCGCGGTGTCGCGGCGCGAGTTCGTCAAGGAAGCCGCCGAAAAGTTCGGCGGGCAGTGCGTCGTGGTCGCGATCGATGCCAAGCGGGTCAAGCGCGCCGGCGGCGGCGAGCGCTGGGAGATATTTACCCATGGCGGCCGCAACTCGACCGGCATCGACGCGATCGAATATGCCCAGGAAGTGGTCTCGCTCGGGGCTGGTGAAATTTTGCTCACCTCGATGGATCGCGACGGTACCAGGCAGGGCTTTGACATCCCGCTGACCCGGGCGATCGCCGACAGCGTTCCCGTTCCCGTGATCGCCTCGGGCGGTGTCGGCAATCTCGACCACCTCGTCGATGGCATTCGCGACGGGCATGCTACCGCCGTGCTGGCCGCCTCGATCTTCCACTTCGGGGAATTCACCATCCGTGAAGCCAAGGAGCACATGGCCCGGCGCGGGTTGCCCATGCGCATGGATGCCTGACGACTTCCGTTCATAAAAATGCTACACACGCCGGCGGGGATTGGCCTCTGGCCGGGTGCGTTTCTGAGTAATTCCGATGTCGCGTTTCACGATCCACGATCTGGCCGCAACCATCGACGCCCGCGCGGCGTCCGGTGGTGAGGCCTCCTATACCCGCAAGCTCCTGGACAAGGGCGCTGAACATTGCGCCAAGAAGTTCGGTGAGGAGGCAGTCGAAACCGTAATCGCAGCAGTCGAAAACGATCGCGCGCATCTGATCGCCGAGGGCGCTGACCTGCTCTATCACTTCCTTGTGCTGCTCAAGGTGCGCGGCGTAAAGCTGGAAGAAGTCGAAGCCGCGCTGGACAAGCGGACATCGACGTCAGGGTTGGAAGAGAAGGCTTCGCGTAAGTAAGTAGGTCGCAACGGAGAAGGCGGCGTCATGGATATCCGCGCACCCGAGCAGCAGTATAATCCGTACCGCATTTATACGCGCCAGGAATGGGCGCATTTGCGTGACGATACGCCGATGACGCTCGAGCCGGGTGAGTTCGACCGGCTGCGCTCGCTGCACGATCGGTTGGACTTGCAGGAGGTCGAGGACATCTATCTTCCGCTGTCACGCCTGCTCTCGATCTATGTCGATGCGATGCAGCGCCTGTATTATGCGGAGCGCCAGTTCCTCAACATCCGCGACCGCAAGATGCCCTACATCATCGGCGTCGCAGGCTCCGTCGCGGTCGGAAAGTCCACCACGGCGCGCGTACTCCAGGCGCTGCTGGCGCGCTGGTCGCCGCGTCCGAAGGTCGAGCTGATCACCACGGACGGCTTTCTCTATCCCAACGCCGTGCTCGACCGGCAGGGCATCATGCAGAAGAAGGGCTTTCCCGAGAGCTACGACCTGCCGCTGCTCCTGAGTTTCCTGTCCGACATCAAGTCCGGACGCCGCAACGTGCGTGCGCCGGTCTATTCGCATCTGACCTACGACATCGTACCGCACCAGTGGGCCGAGATCGACCAGCCCGATATCCTGATCGTCGAGGGCGTCAACGTGCTGCAGACCGGCAAGCTGCCGCGCGACGGCAAGGCGGTGCCCGTGGTCTCCGACTTCTTCGACTTCTCGGTCTATATCGACGCCGACGAAGCGGCGCTGCGACGCTGGTACATCAAGCGCTTCCTGGCGCTGCGCGACACCGCGTTCACCAATCCAAAGTCCTATTTCAACCGCTATGCGCTGTTGTCCGACGAGGAGGCCACCGCCACCGCCACTGCGATCTGGGAGCGCACCAACCTCGCCAATCTCGAGGACAATATTTTGCCGACCCGCCCGCGTGCGACGCTGATCCTGAAGAAGGGCGCGGATCACGTGGTGGAGAGCGTGGCGCTCAGGCGGCTGTAGTCCGCGGTCTCGTAGGGTGGGCAAAGGCGCGCTCTTCGCGCGCCGTGCCCACCATCCATCGGCATCCTCGAATGTAATTGGTGGGCACGCTACGCTTTGCCCACCCTACGGCGGCGTCGCTTGCTGCTACACCACCAGCTGCCGCGCCGCGGCCAGCCCGGCCAGGGCCTCGTCCAGTTTTTCGCGATCGAGCGGCTTGATCAAAAACCCGTTCATGCCCGCCTCGAAGCAGGCGTAGCGATCTTCCACCAGCGTGTTCGCGGTCAGCGCGAGGATCGGCGTGTGGTGGCGACCGGTGGCGGCCTCATGCGCGCGGATGCGTTTTGTTGCTTCGATGCCGTCGAGCTGCGGCATCTGGATGTCCATCAAAACGAGATCATAGGGCGTGCCGGCAGAGCTCGCCGCAAGCCAGGACTCCAGTGCGGCCTCGCCATGGACCGCGATGACGACGCGATGACCGAGTTTTGTGAGCAGCGACCGCATCAGGAGCGCGTTGATCTCGTTGTCCTCGGCGACGAGGATCGAAAGACCTTTCGCGGGCGTTCCGATCGCGGCGGGCTCGACGGGCTCCGGCGCGAGATCGGGCGAGGCGACTTCCGGCGCCAGCGAGAGGCGCGCGGCGAGTGAGGCTGCGCGCAACGGCTTCACTAGGAACCCGGTGAAGGCCGGCGAAAGCTTGTCATGACGTGAGCTCGGCGTCAGCAGCACGAGCCGTTGCGTTGCGTGAGCGCGGGCGGCCTCGCCCATGCGGTCGGTGACCAACAGACCGTGTGCGCGGTCGATCAGCACCGCATGCCACGAGCGCTCCGGCAGCAGCGCTTCGGCAACGGCCGCGTCTGCGATCAGGCAGGTCTGGGCACCCCAGCGTTCCAGCCGCCGCGCGATCAGCGACGCTTCGATGCCATCGGCCACCAGCAGGATCGACTTGCCGGCGAGATCCGGACTTGGAAATGCGGTATGTCCGGCGTCGCCTTGCGAGGGCGCGAGCGGGATCGCGACCTCGAAGGTCGAGCCGTTGCCGGGCGCGCTCTCCAGGGTGATGCGGCCGCCCATGCGCTTGACGATGCGCTCGCTGATGGCGAGGCCAAGCCCGGTGCCGCCATAGGTGCGGGCGACGCGGTCGTCGGCCTGCTCGAACTCGCGGAAGATGCGCTGCTGCGCGTCCGGCGCGATGCCAATGCCGGTATCGCGGACCAGAAAACTGATTTCGTTCGGCCAGATCCCGGGTTCGACGATCAGCGCCACGCCGCCGCTTGCGGTGAATTTGATGGCGTTGCCGGCGAGGTTGAGCAGCACCTGGCGCAGCCGTGCGGCATCGCCAACGACTTCGAGCGGAAGGCGCTCGTCCACGTAAGCCGCAATCTCGAGGTTTTTCGCCTGCGCGCGCGGTGCCAGCAGCTCGGTGACCTCCTCGATCAAGGTCGAGAGCGCAAAGGGACGCTGGTCGAGATCGAGCTTGCCGGCTTCGATCTTGGAATAATCGAGCAGCTCCTCGATCAGCGCCATCAGCGCCTCGCCGGAGGTTTTCACCGCTCTTGCGTAGGTCGTCTGCTCCGGCGTCAGCGTGGTGTCGAGCAAGAGGCCGCCCATGCCGATGATGCCGTTGAGGGGATTACGAATCTCGTGCGAGGCCATCGCGAGGAAGCGCGATTTGGCGCGGTTGGCCGCGTCGGCCTGGTCGCGGGCATCCGAGAGCGCGCGTTCGGTCTCGGTGCGGTCGGTGACGTCGCGTCCGACGCTTTGTAGTTCAGCGGGCTGGCCGGCATCGTGTCTTACAAAACCCTCGCGCCAGGCGATCCAGCGCGCGCCGACAGGTGTTGCGATCTTCTGGTCGTGGATGCGGGTGCCGTTGCTCTCTCGCGCGCTATCGCCCTGCTCCAGCACATCGAAATCAAAGCGCGTGCCGACCAGTGCGCTGCGCGCCTGCGCGGCCAGCGCGCAATAGGCGTCGTTGGCAAAGGTGATGCGGCCCTGATGGTCGCGCAACACGATGAGATCGCCCTGCGATTCGAACAGGCTGCGGGCGCGCTCTTCGGCTTCCTTCAGCTCCCAATTGCGATCGATCAGCGCCTCGTTGTGGGCGGCGAGCTTCCTCATCCGCTTGTTGACGAAACGCAGCCGCATGCTGAGCGTCGCCAGGCCAAGGCAGGCCAGCGCAAACAGGAAGCTCGCGCCGATCGCAAAGGTGTTGGGATCGTAACCGGAATTTGGCGCCCGGCTACCGGTGACGAAGCCATAGGCGCCGCCGAACGTCGCCGAGAAGATCATGAAAGAGCGGATCGCGAAGGCAATTCGGGGGTGCTGCCGCCTGAAGCGGCGCATGCGCACCTTGATCCGGAACGTCCGACCCATTGCCACCGACCCTTGACCGAATCCTGCCACCGCCATTTGCGACGATGTCTCGCCGACCTTGCGAACAGCTTGAGGCTTTGGGACGGCCTCCAAACAGGGTTGACGAGGTGTTAACGTCTCAGAGCATGATCCGGAAAAATGTGTAGCGGTTTTCCGGAAAGATCATGCTCAAACAACAACCTGAAGCGCGATCGCGCTTCAGAGCGAGGCGGCCTGGAGGGGAAGCGGATGGCCACCGCGGGCGCCGACGATCAGGGCAGCCGCTTCCTTCTGCGAGAACGTCTTCGAGCGGACATAGATGCGGTAATCAGCCGGGCCTTCGGTGGAGAGATAGATTACCGGACCGCCGTCGACGGGCTGCGAGGCAATCGTAATGAGGCGGGTCGACGGATTGCCCTGGCAGGCGCCCGGCTCGTCGCTTGCACCATCGTCGACGACCGCGAAGTCGGCAGCGTCGGCATCGTCGGTGATTTGAACCCGCACCGTGGCCCGCTCCGGATCTTCGGTGAAGGCGACATGCACGCCGGCCGTCCAGAACAGGGACGTGAGCTCGACCGAGGTCTCGCCGAGGGCGATGCAGGGCTGCGAGACCGACCCGATCTCATTGCGGGCGAACACCGCAGCCGCCAACAGGGGAACCACCGAGGCCAGGATCTTGAAACGCAACATGACACTCTACTCGCCAGGCCCGGACTGGAACTTGTGGGCCTATGGTTTGCAGAGCGTAAAGGAAACTCGTTACCGCCGGGTTGATGCGCTGGATGATCAGGCCATCTGGCGCACATCCTCTGCGAGTGCGCGGTAGGACAGCGCCTCGGCGAGATGCAGCCGGCCGATCTTCTCAGTGCGGTCGAGGTCGGCGAGCGTGCGCGCCACCCGCAGCACGCGGTGATAGCCGCGCGCCGACAGCCGCATGGTTTCGGCGGCCTCGCGCAGCAGCTTTTGCCCCTGCGCGTCGGGCTTGGCGATGTCTTCCAGAACCGAGGCCGGCGCCTCGGCATTGGTGCGGATCCGCGGCAGGCCGGCATCCGCATAGCGCGCGAGCTGGATGTCGCGTGCTGCGGCGACGCGTGCAGCGACTTCGGCTGAGCCTTCGGCCGGCGGCGGCAGGATCAGATCGGCTGCGGTGACGGCCAGCACTTCGATGCGCAGATCAATGCGGTCCATCAGCGGTCCGGAGATGCGCGCCTGGTAATCGCCGGTGCAGCGATCGATGCGTCCGCGCTTGCAGGCATAGCCGGGCTCGAACGCATTGCCGCAGCGGCAGGGATTCATCGCTGCGATCAGCATGAAGCGCGCGGGGTAAGTCACGCGGTGGTTGGCGCGGGAGACCGAGACCTCGCCGTTCTCCAGCGGCTGGCGCAGCGAATCCAGCACGCGCGGATCGAACTCGGGCAGCTCGTCGAGGAACAGCACGCCCTGATGCGCCAGCGAGATCTCGCCGGGCTTTGCGCGCGCGCCGCCGCCGGTGAGTGCGGCCATGCTGGCGGAATGATGTGGTGAGCGGAACGGCCGCTGCGATGTCAGCGCGCCACCCTCGATCTCGCCGGCGACGGAGGCGATCATCGAGACCTCGAGCAATTCGCTCGGCGACAGCGGCGGCAGGATCGAGGGCAGGCGCGCCGCCAGCATCGATTTGCCGGTGCCGGGTGCGCCGATCATCAGGAGGTGATGCCCACCCGCGGCTGCGATCTCCAGCGCGCGCTTGGCGCTCTCCTGGCCCTTGATGTCGCGCAGGTCGAGCGGCGAGGTGGCTGCCTCGTGCACCTTCGGCACGGGCCGCGACAGCACCTGTGTGCCCTTGAAATGGTTGGCGATCTGAATCAGCGAATGCGCGGCGACGATCTGGATATCCGGGCTCGCCCACGCCGCTTCCGAGCCGCAGGCCGCCGGACAGATCAGGCCTTCCTCGCGCACATTGGCGCCGATCGCGGCGGGCAGAACGCCGGCCACCGGCGCAATCGAGCCGTCGAGGCCGAGCTCGCCGAGCACGGTAAAGCCGGTCAGCGCATCCGGCGGGATCGCGCCGATCGCCGCCATCAGCCCGAGCGCGATCGGCAGGTCGTAATGGCTGCCTTCCTTGGGCAGGTCGGCCGGTGCGAGATTGACGATGATCCGCCGCGCCGGCAGCGCCAGTCCCGAGGCGATCAGCGCCGAGCGGACCCGCTCGCGCGCCTCCGACACCGCCTTGTCGGGAAGGCCGACGATGGCGAAGGCCGGCAGGCCCGGCGCGACCTGCACCTGCACGTCGACCGCGCGGGCCTCGATCCCCTCAAAGGCGACTGTCGAAACCCGCTGAACCATGCTGCTTCCCTCGCACAATCGAGGGTAGCAGGGCGGGATCGATCTGACAAGAACAATACGGGAACGAAAGTGAGGGCGCCGCGAAACCTAACAACCGGTAAACGGGACGAAGACACTAAGCTTCGACTACGCCTCGAATGCGACCGGCTACGCTCAGCACATTCCAACGAATGTCCGCTACTCCTAAGGCTGCGGGATGGGCCGTGGTCTAACGGGTGAACAATTCAAATGCTTGCAAATCGCCGCAGAAGCGAACGTCGGGTGTGCACGCGGCTCGCCAAGATTCATTTCGGCGCGGGCTCGCTGCCGCGGGACTGCACGATCACGGATATCTCGGACGGTGGCGTGAAGGTCGTGGCGGAATTCCTGGAAGTGCCGCCGCAATTCACCATCATCTTCGCGCCCGATTATTCCCGCCAATGCCGCCTGCGCTGGCGCATCGGCTGCGAATTCGGTGCGGAATTCACCGACTAGAGCATGATCCGGACCCGAAGGGCCGCGTTAGCGCAAAGTGTGTAGCGGTTTTCCGGAAAGATCATGCTCAAACGATAAGTCCTGATCGACGCGTTTCCTTAACGGGAATTTAGCGTTAATCGGCAAAGCATCTCTGATCAGTCCGCCGGCGGTGATCAGAGTATGTCCAAGCGTTCGTCCCTTGCCTCTCCCCCGGCGAGATTCCTGCTTCCCGCGCTTCTGGTGCTCGCCCTCGGTGGCTGCCAGACCACGAGCCTGGAGGATGTGACCGGCGCGCTCGGCGTCGGTGGCAAGTCGGAGCCTGCCGCGACCGCAGACGCCAAGCCCGACATGGACGGCTTGCGCGAGCGCTATCGCGCCAAGCCCAGCGATCCCGCCATCGCGCTCGACTACGGCATGGCGCTGCGCGAGACCGGCCAGCGCGCCCAGGCGGTCGCGGTGATGGAGCAGGCCGTGCTCGCCCATCCCAGCAACAAGGCGCTGCTCGCCGGCTATGGCCGTGCGCTCGCCGACAATGGCAATTTCCAGCAGGCTTTTGACGTGCTCGGCCGTGCGCATACGCCCGAGGATCCGGACTGGCGCATCCTGTCGGCGCAGGGTGCCGCGCTCGATCAGCTCGGCCGCAACGAGGAAGCGCAGCAATATTATGCGTCGGCGCTGAAGATCGTGCCGGACGAGCCGCAGGTTTTGTCCAATCTCGGCCTGTCCTACATGCTCCAGAACAATCTGCCGCGGGCCGAGGACACCATGCGCCGCGCCTATCAGCGTAACCCCGCCAATTCCCGCGTGCGGGCCAATCTCGCGCTGGTGCTGGGACTGGAAGGCAAGCAGGCCGAGGCCGAGACCATCGTGAAGGCCGATCTGCCCCCGGATCAGGCGGCGGCAAAGGTCACGGCGCTGCGCGAGTTGCTGTCGAAGAAGCAGCAGCAGCGGGCGGAGAAGTAGTCCGCCGCCGCTGGGAGTCCTGCTCGCTCGAAAACGCTATAGCGTTTACGACGCCTTGCGATGCGGAGCGGATGCGCGTCCGGTCTTGCCCTTCAGCTTCTTCAAGAGCGGCCCGAGCAGCGAACGCTTCGGCTTCTTCACCTCGCCACGTCCGGCCAGGCGGTTGGCCATGTGCTGGAACAGCTCGGTGGTGCGGTGGCTCTTGGAGACCTCCGCGATCATCTGGCCGTTATTGGCGGCGGTCGAGAACAGCTTCGAATCGAACGGGATCACCGCCAGCGGCAGGCTCTCCATCGTCTTGGCGAACGATTTGACGTCGATCTCGGCGCGCTTGTGCATGCCGACCTGGTTGATGCAGTAGAGCGGCGGTCGGTCGTTCGGCCGCGCCGCCTTGAGCACGGTCAGCATGTTCTTGGTGTTGCGCAGGTTGGCGAGATCCGGCTCGGCCACGATGACGATGTCGTCGGCGTTGACCAGCGCGCGCTTGGTCCAGGCCGACCATTGATGCGGCACGTCGAGCACGATGCAGGGCGTGGTCATGCGCAGCGTGTCGAAGATCGCATCGAACGCTTCGGCGCCGAAATCATAGACGCGATCAAGGGTGGCCGGTGCAGCGAGCAGACTGAGCCGCTCGGTGCATTTGGAAAGCAGGCGCTCCATCAGCGCGGTGTCCGGCCGGTCCTGCGACAGCACCGCGTTGGCGATGCCCTGCGCCGGATCCTGGTTGTAGTCGAGGCCGGCGGTGCCGAAGGCGAGGTCGAGATCGATCACGACGGAGTCGAGCGCGAGGTCGCGCGCGATGGTCCAGGCGACGTTGTGCGCGACGGTGGAGGCGCCGACGCCACCCTTGGCACCGACCACCGCGATGACGCGGCCGGTGATGATGGCTTCCGAGGCCGAGAACAGGCTGCAGATCGAGCGCACGACGTCGAGGGTTTCGACCGGCCCGACCACGTAGTCGTTGACGCCGCGACGCACCAGCTCGCGATAGGGCGCGGTGTCGTTGGGATTGCCGATCACGACCACGCGGGTGCCAGGGTCGCAGACGCCGGCGAGGTCGTCGAGGCCCTCGAGGATGTCGCGCGTGCCGTCGGATTCGATCACGATGACATTCGGCGTCGGCATCGTGTCATAGACTTCGATCGCCGCGGCAAGGCCGCCGCTCTTGGCGGTCAGATGCGCCTTGGCGAGACGGCGGTCCTGGCCGGCCGCGGTTATCGCGGCGAGCGTCTGCTCGGTCTCGCAAAACGCCTGCACCGAGATCCGGGGAACCGGTGCAATGTGTTCCTCGGGGTGCTGCGGATCGTCCGCCTCGTCGTCGTGGAAGTCCGTCATTTGCCTGTATCGCTCAGTTTGGCCTTGTCAGCCTCGGGATAACCGGTCGCGGTTGAAGTGCCCTTGCGGTAGCGGTCGAAGGCGATGTCGCGCCGTGCAGTATAGGCCGGCGTCTCCGCGCGCGGTTGCTCGAGGTCCGCGGGATTGTCGATCATCGCGGCAAGATTGCGCTGCGTGGCGCAGCCGAGATTGAAGTAGGGCCGGTTCTCGTTGTAGCCGGGATCGAGGATCGAGGGTCCCATGTCTTCGGGCCACAGCCCGCAGGGGCCGGCGACCGCCGCGATCTTGGAGTAGCTCAGCCGGATGGTCGGCAGCAGTCCGGGATCTTCGGGCCGATAGGGATGCTGGACGATGGCGCGCGACGGCACGCCGCCGCTGCCGAGCACGGCGCGGATCTCGTGATAGGTCGCAGCCGCCGCGCGCGAATTCGTGGTGTCGATGGGTACGTCGACGGTGACGGAGCCGGTGCCTTCGCGCACCCAGTCCTGGGCGATGCCCATCACGTCGGCGTGCTGCGCGGCCGAAAGGCCGCCGCGCGCCTTGCCGACGAAGATCACGATCGAGCGCTTGCCTTCCTGCACCGCGATCGGGTGACGCATGCGGTAGTCGGTCGGCACCGTCTGGGTGGTGACGACCTCGCCCGTGGTGTTGCAGGCTCCCAGCATGACGGAGAGCCCCGTCAGCGCGAGCGCGATGCGCAAATTGCGACGTCGATCATTTGTCTTCGTCATCGCTTCATCCCCTCTTGCCCCAAGTCTTGTCCCAAGTCTCTTGCCCCGGTCCCCAAACCGTTGGTGTCAGTCGATGATGAAGCCGAAATCACCGCGATTGCCGTCGTTCGGATCGACGCGGCGCGCGATGCCGTAGAGGCGGTTCATGCGGCCGAGCAGCGCCGACTGCGCATCGGAGGACGGCGCGAAGCCGTCATCGGGCCGCGACAATTCCTTCTGGGCGACCGCGCGCACCACATAGGGAGTCACGATCACCATGAGCTCGGTCTCGTTGTTGACGAAGTCCTGGCTGCGGAACAGCGCGCCGAGGATCGGCACCTGGTCGACGCCGGGCAGGCCGTTGACGGCCTGCTTGGTCTGCTGCTGGATCAGGCCGGCCATCGCCATTGAGCCGCCCGAGGGAATTTCCAGCGTCGTCTCGGCGCGACGGGTCTGGACCGAGGGGATGGTGATCGAGTTGGTCGAGCTCGAGGACAGCGCCTGCGACACCGTGATGGCGTTCTGGTTCGACAGCTCGGAGACCTCGGTCATCACGCGCAGGCTGATCCGGCCCTCGCTGAGCACGACCGGCGTGAAGTTCAGGGATATGCCGAACTTCTTGTAGGAGATCTGGGTGGTACAGACATGCGTGGTCGGATCGCAGGAATAGCCTGCGGGGATCGGGAATTCGCCTCCTGCAATGAAAGTCGCGGATTCACCCGAGATCGCCGTCAGGCTCGGCTCGGCCAGGGTGCGCATGACGCCGGCGCTCTCCATCGCGCGCATCGTGGCGCTGACCGTAGCGACGCCTTTGGCGAGGCCGGCAACGCCGAGCCCGTTACCGCTGACCAGCGGTCCGCCGCTGGCCGAGAACGGGTTGGAATTGTTGAAATTCACCACCGCGGTGCCGGCATTCAGGCTGGCGCTGAGATCGACGCCCAATTGCTTGACGATGTCGCGGCGGACTTCGCCGACGACGACCTTCAGCATCACCTGGTCGCGGCCGCGCACGACGATGTTGTTGACGACCTTCTCGGCGCCGCCGACGAGCTTGGCGGCGACGTCGCCGGCCTGCTGGGCCTCGACCGGGCTCGACACCGAGCCGGTCAGCATCACGCTGTCGCCGACGCCCTCGATCTGCACGCCCGGCAGCGATGTGCGCAGCGCCGTGCGCATGCCGTTGAGGTCGCGCTTGACCGCGATGTCGTAGGAAGCAACCTGCTGGCCGTCGGCGGAGAAGAACACCACGTTGGTCTGGCCGACCTGACCGCCGATGATATAGGCGCGCTGCGCCGAGCGGATCACTGCATTGGCGATCTTGGGATCGGCCACCAGCACGTCCTTGACCTCGCGCGGCAGGTCGATGACGACCGACTTGCCGATGCCGAGCGACAGTGAACGCGTCCGCGCGGACGCGATGGTCGCAACCGGCGACACGCCGAGATCCGGCGCCTGCATCGGCGCCTGGTCTCCGACCGGCGCATCCGCAGCACGGACGAGATCGGGGGCTGCGAGCAGCCCCAGTATCAGCATTGCCCCCGCCCAGAACGAGCCAGCGCGCTTCCCCCGAATGCGCAGGCCCATCCGATTGTCCCCGTAGTTCATCATGTCCCCATCACTTCTGTGACGTCAGTTGTCTCGCCTGCACGCCGTAGCGGATCACGTTCACGCCGCTCGAGCGCTGCTTGAATGCCTGGTCCTCGGGCCCGTCGGCGGCGCTGGCATCGGCGATGCTGCGCAGTGCGAGTGTCAGCGTGCCGCCCTGGCGCGAGACCGAGAGCGTCGTGATCTGGTCGGGCCGGAGCTCGAGCGTGACGGTCTTGCCGACCACGGCGTTCTGGCCCTCCTTCTCCTTCGGCGCCTGGTCGATGGCGAGCACGCGGATATTGGTCAGGATGACCTCTGACAGGATCAGGTCATTGCCGCTGGTCGAGCCGTTATTGTTGGGGCCGTCGGGATTCTTCAGGCGTCGCGTCAGGACGATGTCGACGCGGTCGTTCGGCAGGATGAAGCCGCCGGCCGCGGTCTCGGCGGAAATCTCGGTGGACACGGCCCGCATGCCGGACGGCAGGATCGCGGCCATGAAGCCGGAGCCGTCGGCCCTCACCAGCTTCTGCTCGCGGATCGGCTCGCCCTGCATCAAGGGCACGCGTGCGATCGAGCCGGCGATCTGGGTCTGCGCGTCGGGCCTGCTGTCGCGGCGGATGAAGGCGCTGCTTGCAGTCGATTGCGGCCAGGTCTGCCATTGCAGATCCTCGGCCTTCACGGCCTGGCCGAGTTGAATGTCGGATTTGGCAACGAGCACCTCGACCGTCGGCAGCTTCTCGGCCAACGGGAGCGGGGCTGCGGGCTTGTTGTCGTAGCCGCTCGCCAGATACGCAGCGACGCCGCCGGCGCCCAGTGCGATGACGAGAACGACAATGCGTGCGGTGTTCATACGCTTCTACTCTTACGCGGGGCACTCGAACCGCACGTGGCGGGTTCCCCTGCATCGATGAGTAGGGAGTAAAAGTATAAGGGGTGTTGCGAGACCGAGTGTGATGGTCAGTGATGCTGCTGGTTTTGGGCAGATGGTGAATGCCGCGTTAGCCGCTCGGCCGGTGGCCCCGTAGATTCACGCAAGCGCGCTCATACGCTCGCATGAGGCGCGGGGACGTCATGGTGAATAGGTGGTTAGTGATGGGCTCGCAGTGTTGCTATCGATGTCCGTAGCGCCGCCGCCTACTTCGCTCGCTTCTGCTCGATCGCGTCCCAGATCTTGGCCGCGACGTCCGGGCCGCCGAGCCGCGCGATGGCGCGGATGCCGGTGGGCGAGGTCACGTTGATCTCGGTGAGGTTGCCGTTGATGACGTCGATGCCGACGAACAGCAGGCCGCGCTCGCGCAGCGCCGGGCCGACGGTGGCGCAGATCTCGCGCTCGCGCGGGGTCAGCTCGGTCTCCTTTGCCGCGCCGCCGCGCACCATGTTGGAGCGGAGGTCGTCGGCGGCCGGCACGCGGTTCACCGCGCCTGCGAACTCGCCATTGACCAGGATGATGCGCTTGTCGCCGAGCTTCACCTCGGGGATGAACTGCTGGATCACCCAGGCTTCCTTGAAGGTGACCGAGAACATGTCGAACAGCGAGCCGAAATTCATGTCCTGCGGCATCACGCGGAATACCGCGGCGCCGCCATGGCCGTGCAGCGGCTTCATCACGACGGCACCGTACTTGTCGCGAAACGCGTTGATCTCGTCGAGGTCGCGCGAGATCAGGGTCGGCGGCATCAGCTGCGGAAAGTTCATCACGAACAGCTTTTCGGGCGCGTTGCGGACCGAGGCAGGGTCATTGACCACAAGCGTCTTCGAGTGAATGCGCTCGAGCAAATGTGTCGAGGTGATGTAGGCGAGGTCGAACGGCGGATCCTGGCGCAGTAACACCACGTCGAAGCCGTTGAGCGCCTCGCGCCTGGGCTCGCCGAGGGTGAAGTGATCGCCGGGCTCGTCGCGCACGGTCAGGAGCTGCACTGGCGCAACGATCTCCTCGCCGACCATCGAGAGCTTGTCGGGCGTGTAATAGGACAGGCCGTGGCCGCGCTTCTGCGCCTCCAGAAGCAGCGCAAAGGTGGAATCGCCCTTGATGTTGATACGGGCGATGGGGTCCATCTGGACGGCGACGTTCAGTTTCATGGTCTGCCTTTCAGGTCGAGGCGTCGAATGCCGCCAACACATGGCGCGGAAGCGAGCGCGGCGCAATCAGCATGGCGTCGAATCGCAATTCGAATTCCGCATGCTCGGGATGCGTGGCAAGCCAGCCCTGCGCGGCGTCGATGATGCGCTGCTGCTGGCGCGGCGTCACCGCATAGGCGGCCTCATCGAGGCTGGCACGCGCCTTGACCTCGACGAAGGCGATCAGATTGCGGCGGCGCGCGACGAGGTCGATCTCGCCATGCGGGGTGCGGTAGCGCTTGGCGAGGATGCGATAACCCTTCGCCATCAGGAAAGCTGCGGCGCGGCTCTCGGCCGAGATGCCGGTGCGGAACGCGGCGACGCGCTCGGGCGAGGCCACTTTCGGTTCCGCTGCGTCCTTAGTCTTCGCCATCGCCGCCCCGCAAATCTTTTGCGAGCTCGAGCGCGCGGGCGTAGACCTCACGGCGCGGCCGCCCGGAGAGCGCGACCGCGTGCGCGACGGCGTCCTTGACGCTATGCGTGGCGAGCTGCTCGCGCAGCAAATCGTCCAGCGCATCCAATGTCAGCACGTCGGCATCCGCGGCAGGCGGAGCGATCACCAGCACGAATTCGCCGCGTGTCTCCAGCGTGTCTGCCTCGCGCGCCAGCTCGTCGAGCTTCGCGCGCGAGATCTCCTCGTGCAGTTTTGTCAGCTCACGGCAGATCGCGGCCTCGCGCGTGCCCATGATCTCGGCGAGTTCGGCGAGTGTGTCCTGCACCCGGTTGCCGGATTCGAACATCACCAGCGTCGCGTCGATGCGGGCGAGTTCAGTGAGGCGCGACCGCCGCGCGGCGGATTTCGCGGGCAGAAAGCCCTCGAAGAAGAAACGGTCGGTCGGCAGCGCCGCGACCGACAGTGCCGCCAGCACCGACGACGGGCCGGGCAGCGCATAAACCGCATGACCGGCGGCGCAGACCTCGCGCACCAGCTTGTAACCGGGATCGGAGATCAATGGCGTGCCGGCATCCGACACCAGCGCGACCGAGCCGCCTGCGGCCAGCGCCTCCAGGATCTTTGGGCGGGCGGCCTCGGCATTGTGCTCGTGATATTGCTTGAGCTGCGCCGAGATGTCGTAACGCTCGGTCAGGCGCCGCGTGATGCGGGTGTCCTCGCAGGCGATGACGTCGACCCCGGCCAGAATCTGCAGCGCGCGCAGGGTGATGTCGCCGAGATTGCCGATCGGGGTGGCGACCAGATAGAGGCCCGCCGCCGGCTTCGGCGCCGCGAGCCGATGGGCGTCGATTGAGAAACCGCGCGGGGCTGCGTCTGTGCCTTCAGGCGTATTTATCGGGGCCGGCTTTGCGCGCATAATGAACCGAACTTAGGCATGATCCCCGGGGCTGGGAACCGGTCCTTCGAAAAAGATCGTGCCAGATGAGGGGCGAGGAAGGACTGGAATGTGATGCATCCGGCATCACATTCCCAAGGGAATGAAGCGTCAGCGCCATATTCGCGGCGGAAACCCCGCCTTGATGCTGGATAACGGACGGCGAACAGCCAGCCAGGAAACGAGGGCAGCCGCGTTAAGCGGCCATTATCCTTTTGTTTTGGTTAACTATTTGCCGACAATATGCCTGAATCCGCGGCTTCTGTCGCGGCAAGATTTGCTGTGATCGGCCGGCTGCGGCTGGTCAGAAGAGAAGCTGCCATGGTGGGCCCGCGTGATCCGAAGTCTCCCGTTCAGGGGCCCCGTTTCTCGGGCGCGACCCGGCGGAGTGCGCTTGGCCTGCTGTTGGGCACGCCTTTGCTGTCGGCCTGCGCCGGCGTGCAGCAGAGCCTCAGCCAGTTTTCCAATCCGTTCTCCAGCTCATCTCCGCCGCCGGCCCAGCCGGCCGGTCCACCGCAGCAGGCGACGACTGCCGGCACCGGCGGCGTGAAGGTTGCCGTGATCCTGCCGCTCTCGGCCGCCGGCAACGCCGGGCTCGCCGCGCAATCCATGCGCAATGCCGCCGAGATGGCGCTGGCCGAGTTCCAGAACCCGAACATCCAGCTCCTGATCAAGGACGACAATGGCAGCCCGCAGGGTGCGCAAGCCGGCGCGCAGCAGGCGGTCGACGAAGGCGCCGAGATCATTCTGGGGCCGCTGTTCGCGCAGTCGGTCCCGGCCGTGGCCCAGGTCGCGCGCACGCGCGGCATCTCGGTGATGGCGTTCTCGACCGATTCGAGCATCGCCGGCCGCGGCGTGTATCTCTTGAGCTTCCTGCCGGAGTCCGACGTCAATCGCATCATCGAATATTCCGCCAGCATCGGAAAGCGCTCCGTCGCCGTGCTGGTGCCCGACAATGCCTACGGCAATGTGGTCGAAGCCGCGGTGAAGGCCGCGGTGCCCAGGCGCGGCGGACGCATCGTCGCGTTCGAGAAATACGGTGCCGATCGCGCCACGCCGGCGCGCACGGTGGCGCAGCAGCTTGGCAGCGCGGATGCGCTGTTCGTTGCCGATGACGGCGATGCCGTCGTTGCCGTGGCAGATGCGATGACCGCGGCGGGCGCGAATTTGCGCAACATCCAGCTGCTCGGTACTGGTCTCTGGGACAGCCCGCGCGTCTATGCCAGCCCGGCTCTGCAAGGCGGCCTCTACGCAGCACCTGATCCGGCCGGCTTCCGCGCGTTCTCCGGCCGTTACCGCACCAAATACGGCGCCGAGCCGATCCGCACCGCAACGCTCGCCTATGACGCGGTCGCGCTTGTGGCAGCGCTCGCGCGCACGCAGGGCACCACGCGCTTCTCGTCCGATGTGCTCACCAATCCCTCCGGCTTCGCCGGCATCGACGGCTTGTTCCGCTTCCGCGCTGATGGAACCAATGAACGTGGGCTCGCGGTGATGAAGGTGACGACGGGCGGCGGTGTCGCAGTGGCGGGCTCGCCGAAGAGTTTTGGGGCGTAGTTCGGAACGACGGTGCGGTAGGGTGGGCAAAGCGAAGCGTGCCCACCAATTCCACGCCATCTTGTTGAGAGATCGTGGGCACGGCGCAAGTGCGCCTTTGCCCATCCTACGAGATCTCGTTACGCCGCCAAATCCGCGACCACCGCATCCAGCACCGGGAATCCGCTGCTCGTGACGCGCAAACGGCCCGTTGCATCCACTGTGATCGCGCCTTCCTCACGCAAGAGCGCGATGCGTTTGGGGTCGAGCGGGCGGCCGGAGAGCGCGGTGTAGCGATCGGGGTCGATACCTTCGGCCAGGCGCAATCCCATCAGCAAAAATTCGTCGGCGCGTTCTTCGCTGTTGAGGAGATCGTCGGTGACAACGCCGTGGCCGCTGCTTTCGACGCGCATCAGCCAGGCTTCGGGACGCTTCTCGGTGGCAGTGGCATGGCGGATGCCGTCGATATCGAGGCGGCCATGCGCGCCGGGACCGATGCCCGCGTATTCCTCGCCGCGCCAGTACACGAGATTGTGCCGGCACTCGGCACCGCGCCGCGCGTGATTGGAAATCTCGTAAGCGGGCAAACCGAGCTTGTCGCAGGTTTCCTGCGTCACGTCGTAAAGCGCGCGCGCGACCGCTTCGTCCGGCGTCTTCAGCTTGCCGGCCTGGTGCAGGCCGAAGAATGGCGTGCCTTCTTCGATCGTCAGCTGATAGAGCGACAGATGCTCGGCGGCTTCATCGATGGCGAGACGCAGCTCATCGGCCCACATCGCCGGCGTCTGGTCTGGGCGGGCGTAGATCAGATCGAACGAGTAACGGTCGAACGAGCGACGCGCGATCGCAACGGCATCGAGCGCTTCGCGCGCGCTGTGCATGCGGCCCAGCGCCTTCAGCGAGGCGTCGTCGAGCGCCTGCACGCCGAGCGAGACGCGGTTGACGCCGGCTGCGCGATAGCCGGCGAAGCGCGTGGCTTCGACACTGGTGGGATTTGCCTCCAGCGTCACTTCGACGTCGTTGACAACTTTCCAATGCTTGCCGATGGCGTCGAGCACGGCGCCAACGGTTGCCGGCTGCATCAGTGACGGCGTGCCGCCGCCGAGGAAGATCGAGGTGACCTCGCGGCCGGGCGAGCGCTGCGCGGTCGTTTCGATCTCGCGGGCGAAGGCGGATGCAAAGCGCGTCTCGTCGATCGCGGCGTGGCGGACATGGCTGTTGAAGTCGCAATAGGGGCACTTCGACAGGCAGAACGGCCAGTGCACGTAGACGCCAAAGGCTTCCTTAGCGCGGCTCAAGGCAGATCTCCGCCAGTTTCACGAAGGCGCGGGCACGATGCGACAGGCCGAGGCCGAGCGGCGGCAGGCCGTGCTTCTCGATGCTGGTCATCTCGCCGAAGGTGCGGTCGTAGCCATCAGGCAGGAACATCGGATCGTAGCCGAAGCCGGCAGTGCCGCGCGGCGGCCACACCAGCGTGCCGTCGACGCGCGCCTCGACCTCTTCGAGATGGCCGTCAGGCCAGGCGACGCAGAGCGCCGAGACGAAGTGCGCCTTGCGCTTGTCGGGCGTGATGGCGCCACGTTCCTGCAACAGGCGCTCGATCTGTGCCATCGCCGCGGCGAAATCTTTTGACGGTCCGGCCCAGCGTGCGGAGAAAATACCGGGCGCGCCGTCGAGCGCGTCGACCACGATGCCGGAATCATCGGCGAAAGCGGGAAGCTTGGTCGCCTGCGCCGCCGCGACCGCCTTGATCGCGGCGTTGCTGCGGAAGTCGTTGCCGGTCTCTTCGGGCTCGGGCAGGCTGAGCTCACCGGCCGACACCACCTCGATGCCGTGAGGCGCGAGAAGTTCCTTCATCTCGGCAAGCTTGCCGGGATTGTGGGTCGCGATGACGAGCTTTCCGGTGATTCGGCGGTGCATGGGCCTATTGACTACGCGACGGCGAGTTTCTGCAAGTCCACCAGACGCGCGATACCTTTTTGCGCCAGGGCGATCAGCGCGAGGAACTCGTCCTGCGTGAACGGCTCGCGTTCCGCGGTGCCCTGCACCTCAATGATGCGGCCATCGCCGGTCATGACGAAATTGGCGTCGGTCTCGGCTTCCGAATCCTCGGCATAGTCGAGATCCAGCACCGGCTTGCCCTGATAAATGCCGCAGGAGATCGCGGCGACGTTGTCGCGCATCACGTTGGCCTTGATCATGTTGCGCGTCTTCATCCAGTTGATGCAGTCGGCGAGCGCGACCCAGGCACCGGTGATCGAGGCGGTGCGGGTGCCGCCGTCGGCCTGGAGCACGTCGCAATCGACCGTGATCTGGCGCTCACCGAGCGCTTCGAGATCGACGATGGTGCGCAACGAACGCCCGATCAGGCGCTGAATCTCGACGGTGCGGCCGCTCTGCTTGCCGGCGGCAGCTTCGCGGCGGGTGCGTTCGGAGGTCGCGCGCGGCAGCATACCGTATTCGGCGGTGACCCAGCCGCGGCCCTGGCCCTTCAGCCACGGCGGCAGGCGGTCTTCCAGCGTGGCGGTGACCAGCACATGGGTGTCGCCGAATTTCACGAGGCAGGAGCCCTCCGCATATTTGACCACGCCACGCTCAAGCGTCACGGGGCGCAATTCGTCGGGCGCACGGCGGCTGGGCCGCATGGGAAATCCTCCAAAACTCGCAGGGTAAGGGCTATTCGCGGTGCTTGTAGGGGGGCTGAGGGTGAGCAGCAAGGCTTTTCAGTCCCCAGAGAACCGCAAAACCCCGCTTGTCATGGGCCGTCCGGATGGACAAGTTATGTGCAGCCGAGAGGAGTGACCGTCTGTGGCCCATCACGATCCGATCCATCTGATCGCGCCGCGCGCAGGCCTCGCCCAGCTCAACGAGCGTTCCCGCGACATCTTTCGTCAAATTGTCGAAAGCTATCTCGCGACCGGCGAGCCGGTCGGCTCGCGCAACATCTCACGTCTGATCGCGATGCCGCTGTCGCCGGCCTCGGTCCGCAACGTCATGGCCGATCTGGAACAGCTCGGCCTGATCTATGCTCCGCACACCTCCGCCGGAAGGCTGCCGACGGAACTCGGCCTGCGCTTCTTTGTCGATGCCTTGATGCAGGTTGGCGACCTCACTGACGCTGAACGGCAGTCGATCCAAAGCCAGCTGACTTCGGTCGGCCACGCCCAATCGGTCGAGGCGGCGCTGTCGGAAGCGTTGACGCGGCTGTCCGGCCTCACTCGCGCCGCCGCGGTGGTGCTGACGCCAAAATCCAATTCGCGCCTGAAACATATCGAATTCGTCCGGCTGGAACCCGAGAAGGCGCTCGTGATCCTGGTCGGCGAGGACGGTCAGGTCGAAAACCGTGTGTTGACCCTTCCGCCCGGAGTTCCGTCCTCGGCGCTGACGGAGGCCGGCAATTTCCTCAATGCGCGGATTCGCGGTCGGACACTGGCCGAGGCCCGGCTCGAGCTGGAAACCGCACTGGGCGAAGCCCGTGCCGAGCTTGACCAGCTCACCCAGAAGGTAATCGCAGCCGGCATCGCCAGTTGGTCCGGCGGCGAGAATGAAAATCGTCAGCTGATCGTCCGAGGCCACGCCAATCTGCTGGAGGATTTGCACGCGCTAGAGGACCTCGAGCGGGTCCGGCTGCTGTTTGATGACCTTGAAACCAAGCGCGGCGTGGTCGATCTGCTCGGCCGCGCCGAGACCGCCGAGGGTGTGAGAATCTTCATCGGTTCGGAGAACAAGCTGTTTTCCCTGTCCGGCTCCTCCACCATCATCTCACCCTACCGGGACGCCGCCGGCCATATCGTCGGCGTTTTGGGCGTGATCGGGCCGACGCGGCTGAATTATGCCCGTGTGATCCCGACCGTGGACTACGCCGCCCGCATCGTCAGCCGCCTCTTGGGGGGCTGACCGGCATTTGAGCCGATCACGGGCGCTTGATTTTCGGCGCCCGAAGCACGATATCCGGGCCAGCAAAATCCCGTAAGGCCAGTTCGAAAAGAGAGCCGATGACCGATCGAGACCGGCAACCCGAAGACACGACCGCTGCGACCGGCGAGCCCGTTGTGTCGAAACCCTACATCATGCCCGACGATCCCGAGCCGGGTTCGGTGGAATTGCTGCAGAAGGAAGTCGCCGAGGCGCGTGACCGCATGCTGCGGACGCTGGCCGAGATGGAAAATCTGCGCAAGCGCACCGCCAAGGAGGTCGCCGACGCCAAGCTCTACGGCGTCACCGGCTTTGCCCGCGACGTGCTCGACATCGCCGACAATCTCCAGCGTGCGCTCGATGCCATTCCGGCCGAGACCCGCGCTGCGGCCGATCCCGGCATGACCGCTTTGATCGAGGGCGTCGAGCTCACTGAGCGCTCGCTGCTCAACGCGCTGGAAAAGCACGGCGTGAAGAAGTTCGACCCGCAGGGCCAGAAGTTCGATCCGAACTTCCAGCAGGCGATGTACGAGGTTCCGGATGCGTCGGTGCCCGCAGGCACCGTCGTGCAGGTCATGCAGGCCGGCTACACCATCGGCGACCGCGTGTTGCGCCCGGCGCTGGTCGGCGTCGCCAAGGGTGGCGCGAAGCCCGCTCCGGCCGCGAACAGCAACGAAGCGAATTAAGCTCTCACCCTCATGGTGAGGAGGCGCGAAGCGCCGTCTCGAACCATGAAGGCCCGGCTCTAGCATCCGGGCCTTTCATCCTTCGAGACGCGCGCTTAGAAGCGCGCTCCTCAGGATGAGGGGCGCGCAGTTTTCGCGGCGCTTACGCGCTGACCGCGATATCCGCAGACTGAATCCGCTTCACGCCGGCCTTGGCCATGTCAGCCCAGGCCTTCGCCAGCGAGCCCTGATTGTCGATGCCGCGGCAGGCGTCTTCCACGACATAGACCTCAAAGCCCGCCTTGCGCGCATCGAGCGCGGTCCAGGCGACGCAGAAATCGGTTGCGAGACCCGCAACGAACACGCGCTTGATCTTGCGGCCCTTCAGATAGCCGGCAAGTCCGGTCGAGGTCTTGCCGTCGGCTTCGAGGAACGCCGAATAGCTGTCGACGTCCTTGTGAAAACCCTTGCGGATGATGAGCTCGGCCTGCGGGATCGAAAGATCCTTCGACAGCGAGGCGCCGTCGGTGCCCTGCACGCAATGGTCGGGCCACAGCACCTGCTTGCCGTAGGGCAGGTCGATGGTTTCGAACGGCTTCTTGCCGGAGTGCACTGACGCGAACGAGACGTGGCCGGGCGTGTGCCAGTCCTGCGTCATCACCACGTTCGAGAACGCTTTCGCCATCTTGTTGATGACGGGCACGACCTGCTCGCCTTCCTTCACCGCGAGGCTGCCGCCCGGCAGGAAGCAGTTTTGCACGTCGATCACGAGCAGCGCGGAGGTGTCATCCGGCTTGATCGTGGCTGCTGCGAAAAGTGCGGTGGGAGCAAGGCTCGCGAGCGCCGTGGTCCCCAGCGCCGCCAAGATTTGTCGTCGATCCAGCATCGTCCGCCTCCCCTCAAAGGTTGATCCAATGGAGGGAAGCCTAATTCCGTTCGTGTACGAACAAAAGCCCGAAAATGCAGCCAGCGCTGGTGAGCGCCTGGGCTGTCAGCCCCAGGATTTTAGCGCCAGAAATCTAGCCCTTCGGCTGGATACCGTCGCGCACGGCGCGGAAGCGGGTGAAGGCATCCGGCCACTGATCGCGCGGAGCGCTGGCGATGATGCGCAACGAGGTGCCGCCGCCGAAGCGGATCCACTGGACCACCGTCACCGGCGTCTTGTCCTTGCCGCTGACGCCGTCGATCCGGGTCTCAAAGCCAGGCTGGCCGTTGATGCGGATCGGCTCGGACATGGTGACGCGGGACTCGCGCACGCCGGGGATCTGGAGCGCGGCTTCCTGGGCGAAGCGGGCGCGGTCGTCGGCCTGCTGCGGGGTCGAGCCGATCAGGCCGAGGATCATGAACGGCTTCGATTCATAGCCTGAACTCTCGTTGCCGTCGGCCAGGATGAGGCTCGAGCCCGGCACCAGCGTACGGATGTCCTTGAAGCCGGCGAGATCGGCGATCTTGAACGGCATCAGCCCGAGCTGCTCGTCGGCCGACACCTCCTTGCGGGTGGTGGCGGTCGCAAACATCTGCCGCACCGCCTCGTCGGTATAGATCTTCGACGCGTTCTCGGGGATTTGCACCGCGACATAGCCGGAGAAGCCGGTGCCCGGCACGATCATCGAATAGCGCTTCACCAGGGTCGTGCCGGCTTTGCCGCTCTCGGTGGTGAAATAGGCAAGGCCCGCTGGTGTTTCGATCTTGTCCGGCTTGACGCCGTTGGTGCCGGCCGGATTGGCGTTGAAGGCGCCCACGACCTCGCCATAGGCTGCCGGCGGCAGCTCGGTGATCAGCACCTTGACGCTGCCGTCCTCACTCTCGAAGCCCGGAAAGGTTTTTGCCGTGCTCAGCCCGACCAGCGGCACCATGCCGAGGCGCAAGCCGGGCGGGTAGACGGCGTCGGCGGCGAGCGCCGGAAATGCCGTGGCAACGAGGAGGGCGAGCGCGGCGAGGGGGCGGGTCAGCTTCATGGGCACTCTGATTGGTTCACATTGAGGCCGTTCGATGGTCGGCCACCGGGCCGCTTTGTCGCGCGAAGCAGCCCCATGACGAGGCTGTCCGGCAGGTCGGCCTTTTAGCGGGTTTGGCCCGCCGGCAACAGGGCCGGGCTGATCAGCGCGGCGGGGGCTGGCAGATCACCGAACCTGTTAATATTTCCTCACCCGCAAGGGCGGTGATGCCCGGATATGATCTTCCAAAACCCAATGTTTTCACGGCCGAAACTTGCGTTCGGTCCTTGCGGGCCCCTCCCCCCCTCCTATATGAGCGTCAACCATCGCAATATCGCGAATGTTTGATCTTAGGGGGTTTCGGTTCGGGTGCCTTCTGGGCCCAGCCAACCTGCCGCAAAAACAAGGATATCAGGACCATGGGAAAGGTCATTGGGATCGACCTCGGCACCACGAATTCGTGCGTCGCCGTAATGGATGGCAAGAACGCCAAAGTTATCGAGAATTCCGAAGGCATGCGCACGACGCCTTCGATCGTCGCCGTGACGGACGACGGTGAGCGCCTCGTCGGCCAGCCTGCCAAGCGCCAGGCCGTGACCAATCCAGAGCGTACGTTCTTCGCAGTGAAGCGCCTCATTGGCCGCCGCTACGACGACCCGATGGTCGAGAAGGACAAGAAGCTCGTTCCGTACAAGATCGTGAAGGCTTCCAACGGCGACGCCTGGGTCGAGGCCGACGGCCAGACCTACTCGCCCTCGCAGGTCTCGGCGTTCATCTTGCAGAAGATGAAGGAGACCGCGGAAGCCCATCTCGGCCAGAAGGTCGACCAGGCGGTCATCACCGTTCCCGCCTACTTCAACGACGCCCAGCGCCAGGCCACCAAGGACGCCGGCAAGATCGCGGGTCTTGAAGTGCTGCGCATCATCAACGAGCCGACCGCGGCTGCGCTGGCCTATGGTCTGGACAAGACCAAGACAGGTACGATCGCCGTGTACGATCTCGGCGGCGGCACGTTCGATATTTCCATTCTCGAAATCGGCGACGGCGTGTTCGAGGTGAAGTCGACCAACGGCGACACCTTCCTCGGCGGCGAAGACTTTGACATGCGCCTGGTCGGCTACCTCGCCGACGAGTTCCAGAAGGAGCAGGGCATCAACCTGCGCAACGACAAGCTCGCGTTGCAGCGCCTGAAGGAAGCCGCTGAAAAGGCAAAGATCGAGCTGTCGTCGACGACGCAGACCGAGATCAACCTGCCCTTCATCACCGCGGACCAGACCGGCCCGAAGCATCTGACGATGAAGCTCACCCGCGCCAAGTTCGAAGCGCTGGTCGACGACCTCGTCCAGAAGACCGTCGAGCCCTGCCGCAAGGCGATCAAGGACGCCGGCCTCACTGCCGGTGAGATCGGTGAAGTCGTTCTGGTCGGCGGCATGTCGCGCATGCCGAAGGTCCAGGAAGTCGTGAAGCAGCTGTTCGGCAAGGAGCCGCACAAGGGCGTCAACCCGGACGAGGTCGTGGCGATCGGTGCCGCGATCCAGGCCGGCGTGCTCCAGGGCGACGTCAAGGACGTGCTGCTGCTCGACGTGACCCCGCTGTCGCTGGGCATCGAGACGCTGGGTGGCGTGTTCACCCGCATCATCGACCGCAACACCACGATCCCGACCAAGAAGAGCCAGGTGTTCTCGACCGCTGAGGACAACCAGAACGCGGTCACCATCCGCGTCTTCCAGGGCGAGCGTGAAATGGCGGCCGACAACAAGATGCTCGGCCAGTTCGACCTGATGGGTATTCCGCCGGCTCCGCGCGGCATGCCGCAGATCGAGGTGACCTTCGACATCGACGCCAACGGTATCGTCAACGTCTCGGCCAAGGACAAGGCGACCGCGAAGGAACAGCAGATCCGCATTCAGGCCTCCGGCGGCCTGTCGGAAGCCGACATCGACAAGATGGTCAAGGACGCCGAGGCCAATGCCGCGGCCGACAAGCAGCGCCGCGAGGCGGTCGACGCCAAGAACCACGCCGACGCGCTGGTGCACTCCACCGAGAAGGCACTGGCCGAGCACGGTTCGAAGGTCGGCGAGACCGAGCGCCGCGCCATCGAGGATGCCGTCAGCGACCTCAAGGAAGCGCTGAAGGGCGACGATGCCGAGGCGATCAAGACCAAGACCAACACGCTGGCCCAGGCTTCGATGAAGCTCGGTGAGGCCATGTACACGCAGCAGGCCGAGGCCGACGCCAAGAGGGATGCGGCCAAGGACGACGTCGTCGACGCGGAATTCACCGAGGTCGACGACGACAAGAACAACAAGAAGTCTGCATAAGCCCGAGAGGGTATGATGCGGACGGCTTGGACCCCACACGCTGCACTGGCCTCCCCTCTCAAGGGGAAGGCCGTCGTGTCGGGCTCGGCGGGCCAGGACTCCTTTGAGCAAGACTCTTTTGAAGTCGGTCCCGTTACGATCGATCAATTCCCAGCCGCTATGCTCAACGTTGCCATGCAGCCCTCTGCCACTGGGCGGAAGGCTGCCTATATCGTTGCGTGGCGACGTTGTTTCGCTCCGACTTGAATCGCGATTGGATAGACCGAGTTGAACATGTCCACGTCCGCCAAGCGCTGCTACTACGAAACCCTCGAAGTCGAACGCTCTGCCGACGATTCCGTCCTGAAATCGTCCTTCCGCAAGCTTGCGATGAAGTTCCATCCCGACCGCAATCCGGGGGATGACACCAGCGAGATCAAGTTCAAGGAAATCAACGAGGCCTACGAGGTCCTGAAAGACAAGGACAAGCGCGCGGCCTATGACCGCTTCGGTCACGCCGCCTTCGAGCAGGGCGGTCCTGGCGGCGGCGCCGGCTTCGGCGCGGGCTTCGCCTCCTCCTTCTCCGACATATTCGAAGACCTGTTCGGCATGGCCGGACAGCGTGGCCGCGGCGGCCGCGAGCGTGGCGCCGATCTGCGCTACAACATGGAAATCACCCTCGAGGAAGCCTTTGGCGGCAAGACCGCGCAGATCGAGATCCCGGTCTCGGTGACCTGCGAGGCCTGCTCGGGCATCGGCGCCAAGGCCGGCACCAAGCCCAAGACCTGCTCGACCTGCGGCGGCGCCGGCCGCGTGCGGCAGTCGCAGGGCTTCTTCACCCTCGAGCGCACCTGCCACGGCTGCCAGGGCCGCGGCCAGATGATCGAGGACGCCTGCCCGTCCTGCGCGGGCCAGGGCCGCGTCACCCGCGAGCGCTCGCTGTCGGTCAACATCCCCCAGGGCGTCGAGGATGGCACCCGGATCAGGCTCGCCGGCGAAGGCGAGGCTGGCGTCCGCGGCGGCCCGCCCGGCGATCTCTACATCTTCCTGTCGCTGGCCCAGCACCAGTTCTTCCAGCGCGATGGCGCCGATCTGCATTGTCGCGTGCCGATCTCGATGGTGACCGCGGCGCTCGGCGGCGAGTTCGAGGTGCCGACCATCGACAAGAACAAGGCCAAGGTGAAAGTGCCGGCCGGAACCCAGTCCGCTCGCCGTTTCCGCATTGCATCAAAGGGCATGCCGGTGCTGCGCTCGCGCCAGATGGGCGACATGTACGTCCAGGTCGTGGTCGAGACCCCGCAGAACCTCACCAAGAAGCAGCAGGAATTGCTGGCCGAGTTCGAAAAGCTCTCCTCCGGCAACACCCAGCCGGAATCCGAGGGCTTCTTCACCAAGGTCAAGGATTTCTTCGGTAATCGGGCGAATTGAGCCGTCTTGACCGTACCGCCTTCGGCCTATACCTGTTTATGACCATTTTCTGACAGCCGCGGTCACGCGGTCTCGTCCCGTCCGGTCCAGACATGCCATTGCCGTCGTCCGCGCGTGCGTTGAAGAAGCCCCGTCTTGATGACGAGGTGCGCTTTCTAAGGTCGTGGATCGAAAAGCCCCTCCACATGGGCGCGGTGATGCCGTCGGGCAAGCTGCTGGCCCGGACCATGGCTCATTACGTCGACATCAATTCGGACGCTCCGGTGGTCGAGCTCGGACCCGGTACCGGCGCCATCACCTCGGCGCTGGTCGAGCGCGGCGTCGACCAGAAGCGCCTCGTCCTCGTCGAATACAATCCCGGCTTCTGCGCGCTTTTGCGCGACCGCTATCCGCAGGCCAAGGTGGTGCAGGGCGATGCGTATCGCCTGCGCGACACGCTCTGGAACGTGCTGAGCGCGCCGGCTAGCGCCGTCGTCTCCGGCCTGCCTCTGGTCACAAAACCGATGCTGACGCGGCTGCGGCTTATTCGCGACGCCTTCACGGCGCTCGCGCCCGGCGCACCCTTCGTCCAATTCACCTATGCGGTGGTGCCGCCGATCCCGAAATCGCTGCCCGGCGTGTCCACAGAGGCCTCGGAACGGATCTGGATGAACCTTCCGCCGGCCCGCGTCTGGGTGTATCGCAGGGACTAATTCCCGCCGGCTTCCTCTGATGCGCGGCGGGCTCGTTTCGCCGAACGTATTGGATTGGATGTCAGCCCCGAAAATCCTGGTCATTCCCGGCTCGCTGCGCACCGGCTCGCACAACGTGAAGCTGGCGGCGGTCGCCGCGTATGAATTCGCCCAGGCCGGCGTCGACATTACCCGCATCTCGCTCGCCGATTTTCCGCTGCCGATCTACGATGGCGATCTCCAGGCTAAGTCCGGCGTGCCCAAGCACGCGATCAATCTCAAGCGCATGATCGGCGCGCATCATGGCGTGCTGATCGTCTCGCCCGAATACAATGCCTCGGTGCCACCGCTGTTGAAGAATGCGATCGACTGGGTCAGCCGCGTGCAGGATCCGCACGAGGCGCGCGGCGACGTCTTCCGCAACCGCGCCTTCGCGCTTGCCGGCGCTTCGCAGAGCCGGCTCGGCGCCGCTCGCGCGCTGCAGGCGTTGCGGCTGATCCTGACCTCCTGCCACGCCAATGTGATCGCCAGCCAATTCACGCTCGCCTTTGCCGACCAGGCCTATGACGATATGGACAGGCTCAAGACCCAGGCCGATAGCGACGGGCTGAAGGAGCTGGTGCGGCAGTTGATCGACATCTCCCAACGCATGATGTGAGGTAACATGACGCAAGCCGAAATCGCCCCAAAGGACCGCCTGATCGTAGGCCTCGATCTGCCAAATCTGGACGCAGCGGAAGCGATGGTCGATCGGCTTGGCGACAGCGTTACGTTCTACAAGATCGGCTACCGGCTTGCCTATGCCGGCGGGTTGCCGCTGGTCGGCAAGCTCGCAGACAAGGGCAAGAAAGTCTTTCTCGATCTGAAACTGCACGACATCGGCAACACCGTGATGCAGGGTGTTCAAAGTATCAACAAGCTCGGCGCTACCTTTCTGACCGTGCATGCCTATCCGCAGACCATGAAGGCGGCGGTCGAAGGTTGCGCAGGCTCCGGCTTGAAAATTCTCGCCGTCACGGTGCTGACCTCCTACAACGACGACGATCTGCATGCAGCCGGCTATCGGCTCCATGTTTCCGAACTGGTCGAAGCGCGCGCGGCGCAGGCGCAGGCGCTCGGCGTCGGCGGCATCGTCTGCGCGCCAGAGGAGGTCGGCAATCTGCGCAAGATCGTGGGCCACCAGACGAGCCTCGTCACCCCAGGCATCCGGCCAGCCGGCTCGGCCGTTGGCGATCAGAAACGCATCATGACCCCTGGGCGCGCAATCGCTGCGGGTGCCGACTACCTCGTCGTTGCGCGACCTGTGATCGAGGCTGCTGATCCCAGGGCAACAGCTGAAGCCATCCACGCCGAGATCGCACAAGCACTCGGCTAACCATCAAAAACAAGGGAGAAGAACAATGGCAAAAGGCTACTGGATCGGACGCGTCGATGTGAGCAATGACGAGGGCTATAAGCCCTACGCCGTCGCCAACGGTCCGATCTTCAAGAAATGGGGCGGCCGCTTCGCCGTCCGCGCCGGCAAGTTCGCCACCGTCGAAGGCGCCAGCCGCACCCGCAACGTCGTGATCGAATTCCCGGACTACGAGACCGCGATCGCCTGCTACAATTCGCCGGAATACCAGGCCAACATCAAGGTGCGCCAGCCGCACGCGATCGCCGACCTCATCATCATCGAGGGCTATGACGGCCCGCAGCCGTCGGACGGTTGAGGCGCGATCTCTCTCTTACCCTCCCCTGCCCTCCAGGGGAGGGTGGCAGCGTGCATGCGGCTAAATCCCCCTCGGTTGCCGGAACTGCATCCCGCCGCTACAACGGCGCTGAGAGGATCACACCATGTCAGACATGCGCTTGATTGTTGCTGGAGCCGGCGGTCGGATGGGCCGCGCCCTGACGCGGGCGATTGCCGACAGCAAAGGCGCGGTGCTGGCTGGCGCCCTGGAGGCGCCGGGCTCGGAGCTGCTCGGCAAGGATGCCGGCGTGCTCGCAGGCCTGCCGGCCAATGGCATCAAGCTGTCCGCGGACCTCTGGGCGATGTCGAAAGAGGCCGACGGCATCCTCGATTTCACCGTGCCGGCCGCGACCATCGCCAATGTCGCGATCGCGGCCGAGCGCGGCATCGTGCACGTCGTCGGCACCACTGGCCTGTCGGCCTCCGACAACGCCGTGATCAAGAGCGTCACCAATCGCGCCATCGTCGTGCAATCGGGCAATATGAGCCTGGGCGTCAATCTGCTTGCCGCAGTGGTCAAGCGCGTCGCCAAGGCGCTCGACGAGAATTTTGACATCGAGATCGTCGAAGCCCATCACCGCATGAAGATCGATGCGCCGTCCGGCACTGCGCTGATGCTGGGCCAGGCGGCCGCGGCCGGCCGCGGCATCTCGCTTGAGGACAATGCGGAGCGCGGCCGTGACGGCATCACAGGTGCGCGCAAGCCGGGCGCGATCGGCTTTGCCTCCTTGCGCGGCGGCACCGTCGCCGGCGAGCATAGCGTGACCTTCCTCGGCCCGTTCGAACGCCTCACGCTGTCGCATCTCGCCGAGGACCGCATGCTGTTCGCGCACGGCGCGCTGAAGGCGGCGCTGTGGGCGCATGGCAAGAAGCCGGGACACTATTCGATGGCCGATGTGCTCGGCCTCGCAGACATCTGATCAAAGCAAGCAACGGAAAACAGTCAATGAGCGAACGTCTTCTCGTGCTGGTGCGGCACGGCCAAAGCGAATGGAATCTGAAGAACCTGTTCACCGGCTGGAAGGATCCTGACCTCACCGAGCTCGGCGTGAAGGAAGCTTCGGAAGCCGGCCGCAAGCTGAAGGCACAAGGCCTGGTGTTCGACGTCGCCTACACCTCGGTGCTCACGCGCGCGCAGCACACGCTCGATCTCATTCTCGGCGAGCTCGGCCAGAAGGGCCTGCCGACCTCGAAGGACCTCGCGCTGAACGAGCGCGACTACGGCGATCTCTCCGGCCTCAACAAGGACGACGCGCGCAAGAAGTGGGGCGAGGACCAGGTGCTGATCTGGCGACGCTCCTATGACGTGCCGCCGCCCGGCGGCGAAAGCCTGAAGGACACGCTCGCCCGGGCGCTGCCGTATTACGTTCAGGAGATTCTGCCCGGCGTGCTCAACGGCAAGCGCACGCTTGTTGCCGCCCACGGCAACTCGCTGCGCGCGCTGATCATGGTGCTGGAGAAGCTGTCGCCCGAAGGCATCCTGAAGCGCGAGCTCGCCACCGGCGTGCCGATCATCTACCGCCTCAATGCGGATTCGACGGTGGCGTCGAAGCTGGATCTGGCGTCGTAGTCGTTCGGGAGCTGGTGCGGAGCGGCGCAGAAAGGGCGGGCTTCCATGGACGGTTCGGCACGGAGCGGAATCTCCCGACGTGAAGCCGCCAAGCTCGGCATCGGCCTTGGTTTGATGTCGGTCGCCGGTGCCGGAAAGGCGGCCCAGTCCTACGAGGTGATCCTCGAGGCCAAAATCATGGTGCCGATGCGCGACGGCATCAAGCTTGCCACCGATGTCTACCGCCCCGCGCTGAACGGGAAGGCGCTGCCGGGCCCGTTTCCGGTCATTCTCGAGCGGACCCCCTACGGCCGCAATATCGTCAGTCGATCCGAATTATCCGTCGCGGAGCCGAAGCCGAAGTCGCGTGCCGAGGTCGCGGCGTTCTTTGCGAGGACCGGCTATGTCGTGATCTATCAGGACTGCCGCGGGCGCTATGATTCTGAAGGCGAGTTCGTCAAATATTTGAGCGATGGAAACGACGGCTACGATTGCTGCAAATGGATCGTGGCCCAGCAATGGTGCAACGGCAAGATTGGCACCATGGGGCTATCCTACGCGGCTCATACCCAGGGCGCGCTCGGCTGCACCAACCCGCCAGGCATTGCTGCGATGTTTCTCGACTGCGGCGGCTTCTCCAATTCCTACCAGGGCGGGATTCGCCAGGGCGGAGCCTTCGAGCTGAAGCAGGTGACCTGGGGCTTCAACAACGGAATCGTCAGCCCAGCGGTTCAGAACAATCCGGTCCGGCGCGCCGAAATGAAAGCGATCGACCTGAAGGGCTGGTTCGCGCGCATGCCCTGGAAGCGCGGCCATTCTCCGCTGACGCCCGCTCCCGAATACGAAAACTACGTCTACGATCAGTGGGAACACGGCAATTTCGACGATTACTGGAAACAGATCGGCATTCACGCGGCGGGCTATTACGACCAGTTCAGCGACGCGCCGATGGTGCACATGTCGGCCTGGTACGATCCCTATCCGCGCACGGCGACCGAAAATTACGTGGGTCTCAAGGCCCGCAAGAAGGGCCCGGTCAGGTTGATCCTTGGCCCCTGGACACACGGCGACCGCTCGCTGACCTATGCAGGCGACGTCGATTTCGGGCCCGCCGCCACGCTCGACCGCAACCTGGCGCAGGACTATCTGAGCCTGAGATTGCGCTGGTTCGACGCCTGGCTGAAAGGCGAGCCCAACGGTGTGGCCGAAGAGCCGCCGGTGCGGATTTTCGTGATGGGAGGCGGCTCCGGCCGCCGCAACGCTGCAGGCCGGCTCGACCACGGCGGGCGTTGGCGCGCCGAAAAGGACTGGCCTATCCCGGACGCGCGCAATACGCCCTACCATCTGCATGAGAACGGCCGGCTGGCGCCGGAGCCGCCTGCGGCCGCGGCCGAGCCGCTGACCTTCGATTTCGATCCAGCGCATCCGGTGCCGACGATCGGTGGCACGGTGACTTCGGGCGCTCCCGTGATGGTCGGCGGGGCGTTTGACCAGACCGAGGGGCCGCGCTTCTTCGGCTCGCACGAGCCCTATCTTCCGCTTGCCGCACGCCCCGACGTGCTGGTCTTCGAGACGCCGGTGCTCGATCGAGACATCGAAGTCACCGGGTCGATCGTGGCTCATCTCTGGGTTTCGTCCGACCAGCCCGATACCGACATCACCATCAAGCTGATCGACGTCTATCCGGCGTCAGACGATTATCCGCAGGGCTTCGCCATGAATCTGACCGACGGCATCCTGCGGCTGCGCTATCGCAATTCCTGGGAGAAGCCCGAGCTGCTTCACCCGGGCGAACCCGTTGCAGTGACGGTCGAGGCTTTCCCAACCGCCAATCTCTTCAAGCGCGGGCACCGCATCCGGCTCGATGTCTCGTCGAGCAACTTTCCTCACTTCGACGTCAACCCGAACACCGGCGCGCCCGAGGGCAAGGGCCTCTCGCGCCGAGTGGCTCGCAACAGCATCTATCTGGACCGCGATCGCCCGTCGCACGTGGTCTTGCCGGTCATCCCCGAGCGATCGTGATCCGCCGGCGGTCGAAGCCGCAATCGGGAGGCATCGACGTGCGCGGCGATTACTGCGCGACTTGCCCGGCTTCCCAGCCCAGCATCGCCTGCTTGCGGGTGATGCCCCAGTGATAGCCGGTGAGCGTGCCGCTCTTGCCGAGCGCGCGGTGGCAAGGCACGACGAAGGAGACCGGATTCCTGCCGATCGCCGCGCCCACGGCGCGCGAGGCCTTCGGGTTGTCAATGTTGCAGGCGATGTCGGAATAGGACACCGCGCGCCCCATCGGGATCTTCAACAGCGTCTCCCACACCCGCACCTCGAAATCGGTGCCGATCATCACCACGCGCAGCGGCTGATCCGGCCGCCACAGTTTTGTATCGAAGATGCGTTGAGCGAGCGGCGCGGTGCCGTCATGATCCTCGATGTAAGTTGCGTTCCGCCAGCGCCGCGTCATGTCGGCAAGCGCTGCCTTCTCTTCACCGGGATCGGCGAAGGCAAGTCCCGACAAACCGCGATCGGTCGCGATCACGATCGCCGTGCCGAATGGCGAGGGGTGGAAGCCGTAGCGCAAGGTCAGGCCCGCGCCGCCGTTCTTCCATTCGCCGGGCGACATCGCTTCATGGGTGACGAAGAGATCGTGCAGCCGCCCCGGCCCCGAGAGACCTGAATCGAGCGCCGCGTCGAGGATGCTCGCGGAGTCCCGCAGCAACCCCTTGGCGTGGTCGAGGGTGAGCGCCTGCATAAAGGCCTTCGGCGTGATCGAGGCCCAGCGGCGGAACAGATGGTGCAGCTCATCGGGCGTGACGCCGGCCGCATCCGCCATCGCCTCGATGGTCGGCTGCGCGCGCCAGTTCTCCGAGATGAACGCGATCGCCCGACGCACGGAATCATAATCGCGCAGCGCGGCGTTCTGGGGGCCTGGCTTGGTCAGGCGCTGGTCGTGTATGGCGAGTGTCATCATGACCGGAAATGTAGGCGCGGCACGGGTGGGAAACCACCCGATTCCCGACTGCCCGTCAGGTCACCGGGTTGTAGGTCGGGCCGCGCTTGGCGGCGTTGAGTGCCTCAATCAAGCCTTTGTAAAAGCTTGCCTTTTCATCCGGCCCCAAAAAGCGGGCGATCTGGATCTGGTGGCCCCGCGAGATCAGGTAGAGATGCTCGATGCCAAAATCCTCGTCGACTTCCCTGTCGAGGCGGACCCAGAGTGGATTGAAGGTCCATTCGGCGACCTGGCCGCGGTGGCTGATCCGCCGCACGCGCAGTTCTGTCGTCGTGACCGTGATCTCCTCGCGCGCCCGCGCGCTGCGGAAATTGGCCTTGAAGGCCCACCAGATCACCAGGACGTCGAGGCCGAAAAAGCCGAACACCGGCCAGGCGCCCTTCATCAGGAAGACAATGCCGGTGACGAAGCTGACGACGCTCAGGAACAGCATTACGGCGAGAAAGCCGGTGCGGTTCAGCGAGCGATGCGGCGTCAGCAGCGCGGAGAAGATCTGCTGCTCGGCATGACCTTCAAGATCTTGGCGCTCAATTTCGTTGCCTGTGCTCATCGTCCCTCAGTATATCCTGATCATGGCGAAAATCACCCGCAAGCCGGCCCCGCCCAAAGCGGCTGTGCCGAAGAAAAAGGCAAAGGCGGCCGTCGCGAAGCCCAAGCCTTCCGCCAAGAAATCGGCGCCCGCGAAGAAATCGCTTAAAGCGCCAAAACCCTGGACGCCGGCGGAGGTTCGCGAGGTCTTCAGCCGCTTCCGCGCGGCCAATCCCGAGCCGAAAGGCGAGCTCGAGCACGTCAATCCGTTCACGCTGCTGGTTGCCGTGGTGCTGTCGGCGCAGGCGACCGATGCCGGCGTCAACAAGGCGACACGCGCATTGTTCGAGATCGCCGACACGCCGCAGAAGATGCTCGATCTCGGCGAAGAACGCCTGCGCGAATACATCAAGACCATCGGCCTCTACCGCACCAAGGCCAAGAACGTGATCGCGCTGTCGGCCAAGGTGCTCAGCGATTTCGGCGGCGAGGTGCCGCGCACGCGCGCCGAGATCGAGTCGCTGCCGGGCGCGGGACGCAAGACCGCCAACGTCGTGCTCAACATGGCCTTCGGCGAGCACACTATGGCGGTCGACACGCATGTTTTCCGCGTCGGCAACCGCACCGGGCTTGCGCCCGGCAAGACGCCGCTCGAGGTCGAGCTTGGTCTCGAAAAGGTGATCCCGGCCGAATTCATGCTGCATGCCCATCATTGGCTGATCCTGCATGGCCGCTATACTTGCCTCGCGCGCAAGCCGCGCTGCGAGGTTTGCCTGATCAATGATCTCTGCCGGTGGTCGGAGAAGACGGTGTGATGGCAGTATTCGTCGTCGTTCCGGAACGATGTGAAGCAAGTCGGTTTTGAGGTCATGTCGTGAGTCAGCAGGAACAAGCTCCGTCGCCTCAGCCGGCCGCGCCGGCGATGCAATCCAAGCCGACGCAGCCGCCGGCGAGTTCGCTTTGGAGCCGGCTCGCGATCCCGCTGTTTGCCGTCATCGTCGCGCTCGCCTTCGTCGCGCTGGCGACGCTGCGGTTCGACGAGTGGGTCGGCAACGCGGTGATCCAGACCACCAATGATGCCTATGTCCGCGCCGAGCTGACGCGGCTGGCGAGCCGCGTCTCCGGCGAAGTGCTGACCGTCGCCGTGACCGACTTCCAGCGCGTCAAGGCCGGCGATCTCCTGATCCAGATCGATCCTGCCGATTACGAGGCCCAGGTCGCGCAGTCCGAGGCCGCCGTTGCCGCCGCGCAAGCCGTGCTCGACAATCTCGCCAACCAGATCGAGCTGCAATATGCAACCATCGCGCAGGCCGAGGCCGCGCGCCTATCGGCGGAAGCTCTTGAGGTCGAGGCCAAGCAGGAGCAGGAGCGCCAGCAATCGCTGACGCAGACCGAAGCTGGCACGCGGCAGCGGCTTGAGCAGGCGGTCGCGGGTCTTGCCAAGGCGCAGGCCGACGTGCGCGCCAGCCGCGCCGTGATCGCGGCCCAGCAGCATCAGCTCGAGGTGCTGCAAGGCACCAAGAAGCAGCGCGCCGCCGATCTCGATGCCACCAAGGCGACGCTGGCGAGCGTCAAGCTCAAGCTCGGCTACACCAAAATCACGGCGCCGTTCGACGGAGTGGTCGGCGAGCGCCAGGTGCAGCCCGGCGATTACGTCAACATCGGCACCAACCTCATCAACGTGGTGCCGCTGCCAAAGGTCTATGTGATCGCGAACTACAAGGAGACCCAGCTCACGCACGTCGTGCCCGGGCAGCCGGTCGAGATCACCGTTGACAGTTTTCCGCGCGAGAAGCTCCGCGGCAAGGTCGAGCGCATCGCGCCGGCGACCGGTGCGCAGGTCGCGCTGCTGCCGCCTGACAATGCCACCGGCAACTTCACCAAGGTCGTGCAGCGCATTCCCGTGCGCATCCAGTTCGACGACAACCAGCCGCTGTTAGACCGTCTCGTGCCGGGCATGTCTGTCGTCACCAACATCAACACCGCGGGCGCGAATGGCGGAAAATGACGACGCCAGCCGCGGGCCGGTCTCGCGCGGCGGCGTCGCGCCACAGCCGCTGTTCGCCGTGGCGGCGGTGCTGCTCGGCTCGTTCCTCGCCAATTTCGACAGCCGCCTGACCACCGTCGGCCTGCCCGATCTGCGCGGCGCATTCTCGCTCAGCTTCGATGAGGGGGCCTGGCTCTCCACCGCGGGCATCGGCTCGCAGATCTTCATCGCGCCGGCGGTGGCGTGGCTTGCGACCGTATTCGGCCTGCGGCGTGTGCTCGGCATCCCGAGCCTGGTCTATGCTGCCGTCTCGCTCATCATTCCCTTCGTACGCGACTATCCGACGCTGATGATCCTCAGCGTCGTGCATGGCCTGCTGCTCGGCACCTTTGTGCCGGCGACCCTGATGATCGTGTTCCGCAATCTGCCGATCCGCTGGTGGCTGCCGGCGATCGCGCTCTATTCGATCCGCGTCGGCTTCGCGCTCGATACATCGAGCTCGCTGGTCGGCTTCTATGTCGATCATCTCAACTGGCAGTGGGTGTACTGGCAGAGCGTCGTGATAGCGCCCTTGATGGGCCTGATGGTCTATCTCGGTACCCCTAACGACCCGGTCAATCGCGCGTTGCTGCGCGAGGCCGATTGGGGCGGTATGCTGCTGCTCGGGGCATCAGTCTCAATGATCTATGCCGGCCTCGACCAGGGCAATCGGCTGGACTGGCTCGGCTCCGGCACGGTGATGGCGCTGCTGGTTGGCGGTGGTGTCCTGTTCGTGGCCTTCGTCATCAACGAGGTGCTGGCCCGCCAACCCTGGGCGCATGTGAACGTCCTGTTCTCGCGCAATGTCGGGCTGTCGCTGGTCGTGATCCTACTCTACACCCTGACGTCGCTCTCCAACTCGACGCTGGTGCCGAATTTCCTCGGCAATGTCATCCTGCTCAGGCCGGAGCAGAGCGGGCTGCTGCTGCTCACCTATGGCGCGCTGCCGATGTTCGTGCTGGTGCCGATCTCGATCTGGCTGCTCCGGCATTTCGATCCGCGCCTTGTGGTGGTGCTGGGATTTGCCTGCTTTGCCGCCGCCAATCTCTGGGGCACCCAGCTCACCCATGACTGGGCGCGCGAGGATTTTATCGGCATCGTGCTGCTGCAAGCGGTCGGCCAATCGACGACGCTGTTGCCGATCATCATCCTGGCGGTGTCGAACTCCGACCCCAGCCGGGCCACGGCCTTTGCCGCCTATATCCAGATCATGCGGCTCGGCGGCGCCGAGATCGGCGTGGCGCTGATGGGGACGTGGCTGCGCGTCCGCGAGCAGGTCCATTCCTTCTATCTCGGCCAGAACCTGGAGGTCGGCGACGTCAACGTGGTGCGCGCGCTCAAGCAGCTTGCAGATCACTTCGCGGCCCACGGCACGGGCTCGGCGCAAGCGCGGGCGGTCGGAACGCTCGCGGGCTTCGTCCAGCGCGAGGCCAATGTGCTCGCCTATATCGATGGCTTCTGGCTGTGCTTCTGGCTGGCGATGGTCGCACTCGGCTTCATCGCGCTGATCACCCGCGCCCCGCCGGGCCCGTTCACCCCGGCGCCATTCGGCTTCGCCAAGATGCTCTTGCGCAAATGCGGAGTGCCGGTGACCTGATGAAGGTCACCGCATCTGCCGCGCCGGCTCGATCAGCTCGGGCCGCGGTCCGGACAGCCGCTTGTGCATGTGGACCATGAAGGCCATGCCGAAGATCGGCGTCGCCAGGTTGACGATCGGAATCGAGACGAAGGCCGCGATGAAGAGGCCCGCGGTGAAGATGGTCGCGGCATTGTCGCGCCGCATCGCCTTGGCGTCCTCGGGCGAGCGGAAGCGCATCGCGGCGAGCTCGAAATATTCGCGGCCCAACAGCCATGCGGCGGCGAGGAAGAAGATCAGGAAACCGGCGCCGGCCAGGAACACGAACGGCAGCGCGATCAGATAGACCAGGATCGTCAGCAGCGCGGTCTTGATGCCCTCGAAGATGGCCTGGTTGAACGGCAGCGCCGTGCCCGGTCGCTCGGCCGGATAATATTCGCGTTCGACGATATCGGCGACATCGTCGACGAAGAAGCTCGCCACCAGCGAGGTGATCGCCGGCATCAGAAAGACACTGCCGAACACGACGCCGAAACCGGCCGCAATCGAGATGATCCAGGACAGCACCTCCAGCGACGAGTGCCAGCTCGGCCCGAGCAGGCCCTCCAGCCAGACCTCGCCATAGGTGGCGAACCAGCTCAGCAGTCGCTGCAACCCGATCGCCAGCACGACGATCAGCACCAGCGCAAGCCCGATCGACCGCCACAGGATCGAACGCATCGGCGGCGATATCATTTGCGACAGCGCCTTGACGGCGGCATCCAACATGGGAACCTCTCACGAAATCACCCGCGAGAGGTAGACACCCCGGGCCGCTTCGGCAAGGGAGCCTGACCCTGGCTGTGTGAAAAC
>NZ_VSSS01000062.1 GCF_008123425.1 Bradyrhizobium rifense | reverse complement strand
CCTGGCCAAAAGCCCATACATGAAGGACGTCTCGAGCGAGGCCCGCCCGGAGGTGTAGAACACGGCACTGTCGGGCGCGAGCTCGCGTAACTCCCGACCGATCTCCGCAAAAGCCTCGTCCCAGCTCGCCGGCACATATTTGTCGCTCGCAGCATCGAAACGCATCGGGTGCGTCAATCGCCCGGCCGCCTCGAGCTGATGATCGTCCCAAGCGTCCAGCTCGCTCACGGGATGATGATCGAAAAACTCGGGCGTCACCCGCTTATGCGTGATCTCCCACGTCGTTGCTTTCGCCCCGTTCTCGCAGAACTCGAAGACGCGCGGATCGGCGGGCTTGGCCCAGGCGCAACTCACGCAGGCGAAGCCATCGGGCTTGTTCTGCTTCAGAAGAACGCGCGAACCGCTGAAAGGAACGTGAGAGCGTGCGAGGCTTCTGGCCAGCGACCTGACCGATCCCCATCCGCCCGCAGGCGCATCGTATCGCTCGACTTTCAAATTGGGGCTGAGTCTGCGTGACCTTGCCATTGACCGATTCCCAGAAAGGCCTGCCTTAAAAGGAAAAAACCCGGCGACATCTTTCGTTCCAACGCCGTCGACGAGGCACCAACGAGCCAATCCGCCGACGTTCATCGTCGAGGAACCATTGGGACAGCTCGGGCGTCACCACTTCACAGGAGGCTCATTTGCATCTCGCGTCGCTCGATCAGGACCGTGCCGCCCTCCTGCCTGCTATGGTGAATGCAGGCCGTCTCAATCATCGCCGTGAGGCGTCCTCACGCCTCCTTGCGGAAGAGGCGCCGGTCGCCCTAATCTATAACGGAATATCACTGGCGGTCCTGATGGCGACGCCGGCGGACCTCACCGACCTGGCGGTCGGTTTCAGCCTGACCGAGGGCATCATCAGCAATCCTGCTGAAATTCGCGACATGGAAATCATCTGCCATCCCGAAGGTACCGAGTTGCGGGCCTGGCTGACGACCGCGCGCGGGCGCGAACTCATGGAGCGGCGGCGCCAACTCGTCGGGCCGACGGGGTGTGGCCTTTGTGGCCTTGAAAGCCTGCAGTCCGCGACAAGGGTGCTGCCGTCCGTGCCGCGCGGCATATCGCTTCGCCCGCCCCAGATCGCAGCCGCGGTGCAAGCAATGGTCGACGCGCAGGAGCTCAATCGCAGGACACGCGCCACACACGCCGCCGGCCTCTATCTTCCGCAAGAGCGAACAATTTTGGTGAGAGAGGACGTTGGTCGCCATAATGCGCTCGACAAGCTGGCCGGCGCACTGGCCGCGCGCGGCATATCCGGCTGCGACGGCGCCCTCGTTCTGTCCAGCCGCGTTTCGGTCGAGCTTGTTCAGAAGGCTGCGATGATGGGTGCGGGACTTCTGATTGCAGTCTCCGCGCCGACGGCTCTTGCCGTCCGAACGGCCGAGGCCTGCGGCATGACGGTCATCGGAATCGCGCGAGGCCAGGAATACGACGTCTTCAGTCATTCCGGTCGCATCCTGCCGGGCTAGGAATTGCTACTGGCTCGCCCCCGTCATGAATAGCCCCGAGCGGATTTACTGCCGGCCGCCGACCATCCCAGCGGCATGTCGTGATTGGAACCCGGCGTTCTCCAGATGGTTTAGCCGCATCGCAACCAGGAGATTCAACATGGCAAGTTCCGTAGACCGCGATCCTCGTCATCATACGAGGAAGATGCAGAAGGCGCTCGAGGAAATTCGAACCCATCTCCGCGAGGACATTCAGAAGGTCGACGAGCCTCAGCTAAAGGCGATGTTCGAGACCGCTGCCGAAGTTCTGGGCGGCCTGGAAAAGGCGTTCGGGGATTACGAAAAGAAAAGTGAAAGCGCGTGGCAGTGATCAGTGCTCTTTCGCGCTGGCCGGTCCGCGCCAGTTGTGTTGAGAGAGCCATATAGCGATCATCGTCTGAATCAAGTTACCTGCGTATGAAGGACTTCTTCCGATGTCTTACGGACGTTTCGCCATCATGATTGTGACTTCCACACTCATCATGTTCGGGCTCATGTACCTCAATACGTTCGCGATGGATCACATATGGTTCAGTCAAACGCGTGCCTGGATGGCGCTTCTAATGGGAGCCGTGATGGCCGCTGTGATGCTCAGCTTCATGTGGGGTATGTACAAGAATCGCACCGCTAACATCTCCATTTTGATTGGATGCATTGCAGTGTTTGCCGTTTCGCTATGGCTGGTCCGCAGTCAAGAAACGGTAACCGATATTTTCTACATGAAGGCCATGATCCCGCATCATTCAATTGCTGTGCTGACGAGTGAACGGGCTCACATTCGAGACGCTCGCGTCCGCAAGCTCGCGGATGGCATCATTGAAGCGCAGGTCAGGGAGATCGGCGAAATGAAGAACCTGATAGCTGATCTAGAAGCCAGGCCGACGCCAGCCGATGCCAAAGACTTGCCGCCGAGGCCGCCAAAGTAAATGTCGCCTGCTGGCACATCGCATCATTTAGCTGCGTTGCCGAATGTCTCGATCGGATAATAGCGGATTCTAGTGAACCGTCCGCCTGGCTAAGGTTCAGCCCAAGACGAGGGACTTAGTCGGAGGTAGGCCCAGAGATTGCTCCAATTTCCATTATGTCACGATCCGCCACCGATCGAGAACGCACTCGGTCGTCGTGACTTCAATCTGCCGCGCCTAACGCGGTCTCCAACTTTATCTTGGCCAGCCAATTCGCTCAACCAACAAGACCAACTACGAGGCGTTCGAAGCACCGGTTGCCGTATCGGATGACGGCGCGGTGACCGTTACGGCGTAGCCTTGGCGGAGCGCAAGAGAGGCGGCGGCCACGGCAGCCTCAAAGGCAGCTTCCTTCGTCTGGTAGACGTTGTGCGACTGCCCGTCGTGCCGAATGCGCCATTCGCCGGCCTCACCGAATATCTGATATGCTGCCAGTGCCATTCATTTCCTCCAATCAGCCGCTGATGATCTTGTCTAGAGTGATGGGAAAATCGCGTCCACGCTTGCCCGTCGCATTGAAGATCGCGTTCGCAACAGCGGCTGCGGTTCCGACGATACCGATCTCGCCGAGTCCCTTCACACCCAGCGGGCTGACCTTGTCATCCTGCTCGTCCACAAAAATGACCTTAATGTCGGCGATGTCGGCATGTGCCGGAATATGATATTCCGCGAAGTTATGGTTCATGATCTTGCCCAGACGATGATCGGTCATGGCCTCCTCGTGAAGCGCCATACCGATGCCCATCACCACGCCACCCAGGATCTGGCTGCGGGCCGTCTTAGGGTTGATGATTTTGCCCGCGGCCACGGCGCAGACGATTTTTGGAATTCGAACGATGCCGAGGTCTCTATCCACCCTCACTTCGGCGAATACCGCGGAGTGGGTGTAGCTGACGTATTTGCGCATCTGTAGCAGCTTCGGAGCGGCCTTCCTGCTCGCCTTGATCTCGCGCAGATCCGAGGCGTGCATCACCTCGGCCAGAGACAGTCCGCGATCCGGATCAGTCCGAAGGGCGATGCGACCACCAAGAAACACGACCTCGTCGAAGGAGGCAGCCGCCAATGGCGAATTGGCCATTTTTCTGGCGTGCTTGAACACTGTCTGCTTGACCGCCTCACACGCGGCGAGGACGGCCGATCCGTTGGATGCGGCGGTCCAGGACCCTCCCTCTACGGGCGAGGCGGACAGCGAGGAATCGCCGATCAGCGGCGTGACGGCCCCGACCGGCAGGCCAAGCGCATCGGCGCCTATCTGAGCGAGAATGGTCCAGGTGCCGGTCCCGATATCGGAGGCGGCGGTCGATACCTGAAGACGTCCATCCGGCGTCAGCTTAGCCTCAGCCGATGCCTTCATGAGGGCGGCTTCCCACATCCCGGTCGCCATGCCTAACCCGACCAGTTCGTGGCCATCGCGCACCGCGCCGGGCTCGGCTGAGCGCCGTTCCCATCCGATACTTGCCGCGCCCTGTTCGTAACAGGCGCCGAGCGCCTTCGAGGTGAATTGTTTGCCCGTATTCTCATCCAGCGTCGCGAAATTGCGCTTGCGAAACTCCAGCGGATCGATCCCCGCTGCATGAGCGAGTTCGTCGATGGCGCATTCCAGGGCGGTGACGCCAACAGCCGCGCCGGGCGCCCGCATGTCGCACGGCGTCGCCGTGTTCAGCTTGGCGAGGCCGTAGCTCAGCTTGACGTTGTCGCAATGGTACATCATGCCCGACCAGTTCACGAGGCTTTCCTGGTAGTCCTCGTAATGCGAGGTGGCGGCAACGGCGTCGTGAATGATCGAGGTCAGGCGCCCTTCATTGTCCGCCGCCAGGGAGATGGCGTGGCGGGTCTCGGGTCTGTAGCCGATGTAGAACATCTGCGAGCGGGTGAGAACCACCCTCACGGACCGCTTGAGCTCGAGGCTCGCCATGACGGCAAAGAACAACTGTTGCTGCGGCCGCAGCGCAGATCCGAAGGCGCCGCCGACATAGTGATTGATAACCCGCACGTTCTTGGTTTTCAGGCCGAAAACGGATGTGACATAGCCCTGACTGTTCTGCGAACCCTGCGTTTTCTCGTAGATCGTAAGCTTGTCCTTACCTTCGTAGACGCAAGTCGTTGCAAACAACTCCATCGGATTATGGTGCTCTGCGCGAATCCTGTAGTCGGCGGAAATGCGATGGCGGGCGCGCTCAAAGGCATCTTCCGCCTTGCCACGAGGCTCTGGCGGCGGCGGGATGCCTGATCTCTTTTCCGGGGGCTCGTAAGCCTGGGATCGCTTGACCTCCAGCTCGGTGCAATGCTGCCCGACCTCGTAGGCGGCCGTCACCAACGAGGCGGCATCCCGGGCCGCCTCCAAAGTCTCTGCGACGACAAGAGCAATAGGTTGGCCATCAAAGAGGATGCGATCAGAATGCAGGGGCCGAAATGGATGGCCAGGCGGCGCGACCTCATCCTTCCAGTTGCGGTCAAGCCACGCACCGCTTCCACAGTTTTCGTGCGTGAAGATCTCGACCACGCCTGGCACCGATAAGGCGCGCTCGGTCTTAAGGCTCACGATGCGGCCGGCAGCGACGCTCGCCGAAACGATGACACCATGGAGAAGACCAGGCGCCTCATATTCGGCGGCGTAGCGCGCCGCGCCGGTAACCTTGAGCCGCCCGTCTACTCGGTTGGTCGGGTTGCCGATGTGGTGAATATCTGCCGCTTCCATGATGCGCCCTCAGCGAATGACTTTGTCTGACTGGTTCTGAGGCGTGCCCGCGGCAGCCTGCATAAGCGCACGCAAGATCGTGCGCCGCGCCAGCTCGATCTTGAAGTCGTTCTGGCCCTGCCCCTTCGCATCGCGCATCAGGCGTTCGGCAAAGGCACGAAACGTGGTCTCGTCCGGCCTCTCGCCCTTGAGTAGGCCTTCCGCCTCCTTGTCGCGCCAGGGCTTGTGCGCCACACCGCCGAGCGCGACGCGCGCATCCCTCACAATGCCATCGCGCATCTCGAGGGCTGCGGCCACGGAGACGAGCGCGAACGCGTAGGACAGGCGATCGCGGACCTTCAGATAGGTGTGGTTGCGACCGAAATCAGCCGGCGGCAGGATCACCGCAGTAATCAGTTCATCGGCTCGCATCGTATTGTCCTGCTGCGGATCGTCCGCAGGCAGCCGATGGAATTCCGGGAACGTGATCGTGCGAACGCCTTGCGGACCTTCGACCTCGACCTCTGCGTCCAGAGCGGCCAGGGCGACGCACATGTCGGAGGGGTGGACGGCGATGCAGCTATCGCTGGCGCCCAATACCGCATGGATGCGATTGATGCCGCCGATGGCCGAGCAACCGGCCCCCCGGTCGCGCTTGTTGCACGGCGTCGACGTATCGTAGAAGTAATAGCATCGCGTTCTCTGCAGGAGATTTCCGCCGGTCGTGGCGGCGTTTCTCAGCTGTGGCGACGCCCCGGCGAGAATGGCGCTGGCAAGCAAGGGATATCGCTTCGCAATCCGTGCGTCCCAGGCAAGAGCAGAGTTGGTGACCAAGGCACCGATCCTCAGACCACCGCTGTCTCTTTCCGAGATGTCCTTGAGCGGCAGCCGATTGATGTCGACCACGCGGCGGGGCTTCATGACATCGTATTTCATGAGATCGACGAGGTTGGTACCACCGGCGAGCGCCCGTGTGCCGGGGGACGAAAGCGCCGTGACAGCCTCGGCGACCGAGTTAGCCCTGACATAGTCGAACCGGATCATTCGGCAGCCTCCCGGCCGGCATTTTGCCGATTCAGAGCCGTCTCGATCGCATCGGCGATATTGGTATAGGCCCCGCAACGGCAGAGATTGCCGCTCATCAGCTCTCGGATGTCTTCGCGCGTCTGGGCACGTCCCTCATGCAACAACGCAACACCCGAGCAGAGCTGGCCGGGCGTGCAGTAGCCGCACTGAAACGCGTCGTGCTCGATGAATGCCGCCTGCAAGGGGTGAAGCTCTCCTCCCTCGGCCAAGCCCTCTACGGTGGTAATCGCGGCCCCATCGCGGGAGACGGCCAACGCCAGGCAGGAGTTGATCCGCTCCCCGTCCACCAGGACCGTACACGCGCCACACTGCCCTTGATCGCAGCCCTTCTTCGACCCAGTGAGGTGCAGGCGTTCACGAAGAACGTCCAGCAAAGTCTCCCAGGGGGCCACCGCGATGTCGTGGCGGGCACCGTTAACGGTCAAGGCGATCTCAATTTTCGGAGTGTCCATCTTGGTCACAAGGGTTCGCTCTTCGGTCTCAGCTCTTAAACCATGTCCCGGAGAACAGTTCCTGTTTGACGACAGCGGCCGGCTTCCATGGAACCTGACCTCTAGAACAAGGCTACTTGGGATAAGGTTGCTTGAGACCCTTGCCGGGATTTTCCAAATGCCCTGCCCGCGCGAGATCCACCGCCGCTCCAAGGGCACGAGCCACGTTCAAGACCTCTTCCTGAAAACCTCGGTCTTGGTCGAATTCCTTGTGCGAAACGGCATAAGGCTTCATGTACCCGACATAGCCGTCGCTCTCGGCCAGCCCACCTGCAGAAATCAGCTGCATGTCCGTCAACCAGTCTGAAAGGGAACGGCGTACGGTCTCGGCGCCGACGCTGTCGCCATGCGCCACAATGCCGAAATGGCGTCCCTTCAGATGGCGGGGATAGGGCCAACCATTCAATTCCAGCGCCTTGGCTTCAACCGCGGTCTTGCCGTGGGTTGACGTCGGATCCGGATTGCCGCCATCGGCGCAGACGAGACGGTCGATCATCGCCTTGAGGACAGTCGGCGTGTGGTACCAATTGACCGGCGTGATGATCATGATGCCATGCGCCGCGACCCAGAGCGGATAGATCTCATTCATCCAGTCGTCCGTCTGCCCGAGAGAGTAGTTGGGGTAACAGCTGCAGGGCCAATGACAGAGCGCCATGGAAGTCGAAACGCACGATTTGCAGGGATGGATTTGCTTGCCGTATTCCGAAGTCAGGCGTGACAGGTCGAGGATATCGACATCGAACCCCATTTCGTAAAAGCAAGGCTCGGCAAGCTTCACCATGCGCCAGCTCTTCGACATTTCGCCCGGGCAGGTATGTTCACTGCGAGACGAGCCGTTGATGATGAGAATTCGGGCTCTTTGAGCCGGATCATCATGACGGCGACGTGCATCGTCGATTGCCTCTTTGGCTCTGATCCAGTCAATAGCCAGATCATAGTCCGGATCTGCGTAGCCCGGACCGGCCCTCCGCGTGCGTGGCGATTTTCGTGAGTTTGAATAACCGTCCCATGCTGCATCGAGCAATGCAGCAATTTCGGTCTGAAGATGATCGAAAGCGGGATCGGCAAGACGGGAGCGGAATCGCTTCTCGAATGTCTTCCGGTCGAGTTTGGTGGGCGGCATTCCCTTGCGGATTTCGATCGCCAAGACAATCTCCTCTACTAGCGGGACGGCGGTCCCCTGCCGGGACCGCATCAACCCGGCAGGATGGTCCGGTTGGGCTGGTCAGTGGTACCAGCAGCTTCGTCTTCAGCGCCGAGTTCGGCCTTCGCGGCCTGCAAAAACTCCTCATCTCGCCCCTCGGGCTTTCCCGCCTTTTCCCAAAGCTGATAGGCATAGTTTCGGATCTGCTCTTCCAGCGCCATCATCAATGTCCATTGACCGGTGAAGCAACGCTCGGACGGCCGGCGGGCTCCATTACGCTGGAACGGATCGGGGCGCCATTCATTGCACGCATCGGATACACGGAGCGTCGTCGTGGGAAAACTGTTTCTCGCCATCATGCTGGTCGGCCTCGCCATTCTAATCGGCGCCGCTGCGTACATCATCACGCTGTAGGTTGCTTCTGCGGCGCCTGACCGGTCGCGGCTGCCGCAGAAAACGAATGCCCTCTATGGCAAGCTGACGCTCGGTACCTTCGCAGGCAGCGAGATGACGCTCAAGCCTGCTCCGCGTTGCGCGCGCCTCCTCATCGGTCAAGTTGGCCATCATGGCGAAGGTCCGCATGACATGATCGATAACGTTCACTCTTGCTCTCCTTTTTTCGGCAAAACTCAGGAACAAATCGAGCGTTCCTAAATTGAAACCCGAGACGGCAGCATTTCATGGGCGAATTGCCCATTCGGGGAGCGCCACTTCCGTGATACGACTGCTCGCGATCTTGCTGGCCGTCAGTCTCGTCGGCGGCACCGCTACAGCTCCGGCAGGCGCCGTGACGCCGCTTCAGCTGGCCAACGTTGGCGTCGCCCCGCCTTCAGATGCCGCCCTGCCCGCCTCGCTCGTCCTGTATGGCGAAAACGGCGCTGCAAGACCGCTACGGTTCTGGCTCGACAACAAGCCGACCGTCTGGCTGCTCGCGGATTACACGTGCGAGACGCTCTGCGGTCCGATGATCTCGATCGTCTCGGATGCGCTTGCTCACAGCGGCCTGCGTCCAGGCATCGATTTTCGCCTGATCGTGGTCGGGCTCGACCCCAAGGATACGGCTGCCGACGCCGCTGCCATGAAACGGGCACAGATCGGCCCGGACGCAATTCTGTCCGCGACAGACTTTGTGCGAGGTGACGCCGCCACAATCGGAGCTTTGGCACAGGCGCTGGGATTTCGCTCCGTCTACGATGCCGAGCACGACCAGTACGCGCATCCGGCAGCGGCTTTCGTCATCACGCCGTCCGGCGGTCTTGCCAGCGCGCTTTCCGGCTTGACGGTCGATCCAACGACCATACGACTCGCGCTGATTGCGGCGGGCGAAGGCAAGACCGGCGGCTGGACCGACCATATCCGGCTGCTCTGCTACGGTTATGATCCCGCCAGCGGGACCTATACGCTCGCGATCGGGCGTCTGCTGGCTGCCGCCGCGGCTGCGACGATTGCCGTCCTTGTGCTGCTCATCGGGATCCTGTTTCGGCATGAGCGCCTGGTGCGAGCCACGCGCGCATCGAATTCCTTTGCTCCGCGACCTCGAACGACCACCACAAAGTGATTCCGATGAAAGCAAGGGCTGGGACCAACAGAAGCCCCACGGTCAAAAGTTCAATGTGCGGTATTGCCGGCAGCGTGAGAACGGCGGCTTCCAGCCACCGCATCACCAGCGTCAATCCGCACAGGCCCAGCAGCCAGGTTGGATCGGCTCTCACTCGGCCGCTGAGCAAGGCAAGGAACGGAAAGACGAATTGACCGAGCGCCAGGATTGCCAGGGCGATCGGCCAGCCGCCGGACGATCGCTTCAGATACCAGGTGACCTCGTCAGGAAGATTTGCCGCCCAGATGACGATGTACTGCATGGCATGCAGATAGGCCCACAGCAGGATCGTCGACAGCAGCAATGCGCTATAGCCGCGGGTGGCTCCGATACGGCGTCCCGACAACAGCGCGGCGCCGATGCCGAAGCTAGTTCCACTCAACAGGGTGAAGCACAGAAAGAGGAGCCCATAGATCGAGGAGTGAAACTCCGGTTCGAGCGATTCCATCCAGTCGACGCCGGCCCATGAGACCAGCAAGGCATAGACGATCAGCCCTGCGGATGCCGAACGAATCATGCGCTGAGGTTCGCCCCACGTGCTCCGCTGCCAGAGCGCGAGCAGTGCGAGGATGACGAAGTAGACTATGGAGCGCAATGCAAAGAACCACGGTGCGAGATAGACAGCTTTGAACGCCGGCAGTGAGCTCGCGTCCGTGGCGGCGGGATAGAGCTCCTTCATTCCGATCAGGACCGGCGTGAACAGCAATGCGGCCACGGGCAGCACGGCCGTTGCCGCAGCAAGGGTCGCATACAGGGCGTGCGTCCAGGCGCGTTGCACCAGATAGCTCGTCATCTGCACGCCCAGCGCGCCAATCGGGATCGCGCCGAGGCCGATCCAGGCCACGAGATAGGCCGCAAGCGCCGAGCGGCGGTCGATCACCGCTCCTGCAAGCAGAATCAGCGCGGAGATCGCAAGCACAATGATCTTGGCCTGGCGCCTCATCGAGATTCCGACAGTTTTGCACGCTGCTCTGAAGGCACATCATCAATCGAAGCGTGCCGGCTCAACTGAAGTGCGCGGATATAGGCCACGATGGCCCAGCGATCGCGCGGAGGCACCCGCGCGGCGTAGGAATACATCGCACCGTAGCCATTGCTGATGACGTCGAAGAAATGCTGGTCGTCCGCGGTTCGCAGGCGCTCGTCATGATAACTGGTCGGCCGCGGCATGCCGCGCTGGACGATGATGCCGTTACCGTCGCCGCCACCACCATGACACGGCGAACAGAAAATACCGAACCGGTCCCGCCCGCGATCGAGTAACGCCGTCGTCACCGGCGGCTTGTTCATGGCGGCCAGATCCCGCGCGGGATCGTCTCTCGCAACGGAGCCCGGCGGTGGCTCGCGCAATGCCCCGCCTCGAAAGGCCGGCGCATACGTGTATGCGCTGTATTTCGGCTGCGCGTCCATGTTCTGCTCGCAGCCGGCAAGTACGATCGCGGAGATTGCGAGGATGGCAGCCACCCGCCTCATAATGCCGTCAACTCCACCGATTTGGCTCCGGCCCGCCTGAGAAAGCTGCCGGTTTCCGTCTGGTCGAACCTGCCGTCGTCATCGGCGATGCAGAGAAAAAAGCGGTCCTTGCTGGCAAGATAAAACCGCCTGGCATCAAACAGCGGATGATTCAGCCGCGGCAGCCCATTCTGCCACAGCATCGCCGCGATCATCGACAACGCCGAGAACAGGATCGTCAATTCGAACATCACGACGGGAAACGCCGAGAAGGCGTATAGCGGCCGTCCACCGACGTTGATCGGGAAGTCGTAGTTGACATAGCACTGCATCAGCAGTGCGACGCTGGCACCGGCGACACCGCCGGCCAAGCCGACCCAGGAGATGTTCGGCTTCGGCAGCCTCAGGATCTGCGCCAGGCCCTCGACCGGAAAGGGCGTGAAAGCGTCGAGCCGGCGATACCCAGCCGCGCGTGCTTGCTTTGCCGCCGCCTTGAGTGCCTCGGGGCTGTCGAACTCCGCCAGCAGGCCGTAGCTGCTCTCAGCCATGCCTCGCCTCCTGCTCCTCGTGCAGAAGTTCCTCGGTCTCGAAGATCGAGATCAGTGGAATGAGGCGAATGGCAATGAGGAACGGGACCAGGAACAGGCCGATGGTCCCGAAATAGGTCGACCAGTCCCAAAACGTTGGTGTGAAGCCGCCCCATGACGACACCAGGAAGTCGCGATACAGGCTTGTGACCAGGATCATATAGCGCTCCAGCCACATGCCTAGCGCAACCGAGATCGAGATCAGCATCAGCGACCAGCCGGTTCGCCGTGCGCTACGCCACCACAAGGCCTGCAGCGGAACGAAGTTGAAAAAGATTGCGCCCCAATAGGTCCAGGCATAGGCGCCGGTCAGCCGATCGGACAGGGTCTGCAACTCATGCGGATCGCCGGAATACAAAGCGCCGAAAATTTCGAAGATGTAGCCGTACGCGGTCATCAGGCCGGTCGCGAGCAGCACCGTACCCAGGAGGTCGAGATGCTCGTCGGTGACAAGATTAGTCAGCCCGAACCAGGAGCGCAGTGAGATCGCGATGATCGAGACCACGGCAAAGCCGGAAAATGCGGCGCCCAACACAAAATACGGCGGGAAGATCGTCGAATGCCAGCCGGGAATCTGCCCTGCCGCGAACAGCAATGAAATCTCGCTGTGGACGGAGACGACCAGCGGAACGGCCAGTCCCGCCGTCAGCCGATAGGCCTGGGACCACCGCAGCCAGTGCGTCGCCGATCCACGCCAGCCGAGCGACGTAACGCCGAAAAAGATCTGCCAGCCGCGTGTCGTTGCACGGTCGCGCGCGGCGGCGAGATCAGGAATGAGGCCCGTGTACCAGAAGGCAAAGGAAACCGTGAGATAGGTGAGGACCGCCCAGATGTCCCATTCCAGCGGACTGCGGAACTGCGGCCACACGTTCATCGTGGCAGGATACGGAAACATCCAGTACAGATACCAAGGCCGTCCGAGATGCAGCACGGGATAGATGCCGGCGCACACCACCGCAAATAGCGTCATGGTTTCGGCGAACCGATTGAGCGAATTTCGCCATTCGCTTTGGGTCAGAAGCAACAGCGCCGATATCAGCGTGCCGGCATGCCCAATGCCGAGCCACCAGACATAGTTATGGATCGCAAAGGCCCAATTGACGGGGATGTTGATGCCCCAGATGCCGACCCCGCGCGTAAACAGCGCGATCACCGAGATCACAAACATCAGCAGCAGCAGCGAAGCGAACACCATGGCAATCAGCCAGCGCCGCCCGGCCGGAAAATGCAGGGGGATACCGGTGAGCTGGTCGGAAACGCGGCCGATGCTCTGATCGGCAGGAAGAATATCGGCGGAGCGGTCGGTCATCCCTGCCCTCCGCCATTGTCGCGCCAGCGGGCAAGATAGGTCGTGCGCGGCCGCGTTCCGAGCTCCTCAAGCAGTGCGTAATGGCGGCCATCGCGCCGCAGACGCGACACTTCGGAATCGGGATCATTGATGTCGCCGAAGACGATGGCCTTGGTTGGGCAGGCGGCCTGGCATGCCGTCACCACCTCGCCATCGCGCAGTGCGCGGTTTTCCTTGTCGGCGGCGGCGTGCGCGGCCTCGATCCGTTGTGTGCAATAGGTGCACTTCTCCATCACACCGCGCGAGCGGACGGTGACGTCCGGATTCTGCGCAGCATGCTCAGGCGCCTCCGGCGGGGTGCGATAGTCGTAAAAATTGAAACGGCGCACCTTGTAAGGGCAATAGCTGGAGCAGGTCCGCGTGCCGATGCAGCGGTTATAGACCATCTGATTGACGCCCTGGGGACTGTGCGTCGTTGCATGGACGGGACAACCCATCTCGCAAGGCGCCTGCTCGCAATGCATGCAGGGGACCGGTTGGAAGAAACTGCGCGGCGTCTCCGCCTCGCCGGAATAATAGCGCGCGATACGGAGCCAGTGCATCTCGCGGCCGACCGTCACCTGGTCCTTGCCGACGACGGGAACGTTGTTCTCCGCCGTGCACGCAGCGACGCAGGCGTTGCAACCGATGCAGGAATCGAGGTCGATCACCATGCCCCACGCGTTCTTCGAGGACGGCCAGGACGGATAGAAGCTCTCTTGAGGCTTCGGCTCCGGCAGTGCCGGCTGATCCGCACTGACCTCGCGCACGAGATCAAATCCTTCCATGCGGTGGTGCAATTGGGTCACCGCCAGAGTTTCGGTGCCGCCGGTCTTGCGAAGGCGCCCCTTGGCGAGCCAGGGGCGATCGGCTGGCTGAATGCTGTAGGCATCGTAGCCAAGGCCGTCACCGACGCGCCCTGCCCGCCTGCGGCCGTATCCGAGATAGAGTGCGACCGTATTGTCGGCCTGGCCCGGCATGATCCAGGCGGGTCCCGCGACTTTTCGATCGTCGATCTCGACTTCGACGTGATCGCCGTTTGAGATCCCCATGCGCTTCGCAAAAGCCGGGCTAACGCTCACTGCGTTGCCCCAGGTCAAGGTCGTCAGAGGCTTGGGTAGTTCCTGCAACCAGCCGATATTGGCGAAGCGGCCGTCCCAGACGGTCGGATCCAGCCGAAATACGACATCGAGGCCTTCGCTTGCGATGTCCGCCGGCATGTCGCCAGTCGTTGTGGGTGTTGCATCGACGAAGGGCGCCGCCCCTTCGATGAAACCGTCGTGGAGCGCCGCCCGCCAGCGAGCGTCGAATTCACCACCGAAGGCCGACTGCCAGGTCGTGCGAACTGCCGCATCAGGTGCCGGATCGATCTCGCCGAGCAGCATCGCCATGACTTGATGCACGTTGCGGACGTCGTAGAAGGGCGTGATCGTCGGTTGCAGGATTGACGCGGTGCCGTCGACCGCCCGGGCATCGCTCCAGCTCTCCAGCGGATGCGCCATCGCAAGCTGCCATTCACAGAGTTCGCCGGTTTCGTCGCGTTGCAAGCCGATATGCAGCGTCGACGAGACCTGCTTGAGCGCATCCGCGAAGCCGAGCACACCGGCGGCCGCATAGGCCGGATTGCAATCGAGAATGATCAGCGACTGAGCCTTGCCGGCGCGCATGTCGCGCACGAGGTCAGCGAGCGTTCCCGCGCCGGCCGGACCTATGATCGGCCGGGTAGCTTTGAGCGTATGAGCGGCACCCTTCAGGACGTCATTGATGCGCGCAACCCAGACCGCTGTAGCCGCGTCCCCGCACGCGCTCGACGTCACAATGGTCCTTTCCAGAGCGGCACGACAGGCTTTGGCGGCGCTATCGATCCAGCTTTGTTCGGTCGGCGTCAGATCCCCGGCTTTCGCGCCGGCAACGTCCAACGCGCTGGCGAGTGCCTCGGCAAGTCGGGCCATGCGCGAGGCATCGGCGATCAGGCGTTCGCCCGCAACCACTCCGGTCGCCGATGGCACGCTTTCGGCGGCATAAAGGGTGATGCCCGGCCGATCCGCAGCCCGGCGTCGCGAAGCCGCCCAGCCTCGTGCGTTGCGGACCTGATCCGGACCCGGTCCCAACACATCATCATCGAAGCTGACGACAACGTCACAGGCGTCCAGCACATAGTGCAGATCGAGCGCCTGACCATAGGCAGCAGTCGTGAGGGCTGCACGCGCAGTCGTGCCCGCAGGCGTGTCAAGATGGATCCGCATCTTGGGGAACTGGCTGCGGAGCGCATCGAGCTGTCGCAACAATGTCGGTGAACTGGTCGGCCCAAGCAGCATCCGCAGTCCATCGCCCTGATCACTTCCCCAAGTCGTACGGAGGATGGCAATTGCGGCCGCGACGTCTTTCCAGGTGACCGGCTCGCCATGCCGAGCCGGTCCTTGCGCGCGATCGGGATCATAAAGGCCAAGCACGGCAGCCTGCATGAACGCATCGCTGCGCCCCTTCGTGACGGGATGCTCCGGATTGCCGTCGAGCTTTGTCGGCCGGCCGGAATAGGTGGTGGCGATGACCGGCTGCGCGTAGCCGTCCAGCAGCACCGCGGTCGCAAAAGAACGCGGCTCGCCGATCGCTTCCCGTTCGGGCTGGCTTACATAGGGCAGCGCCGCGACGAAGGGGCTCTTTTCGCATCCTGTCAACCCCGCGAGCGCGAACGAAGCGCCCATGAGCTTGAGAAACTGACGCCGCGCGGTCGGCGCGAATTCGGCTGCGGCCGGGTATTCGGCATCGATCCACGCCTGGAAGGCGGGATCATCGGACAGTTCTTCGAGGCTGGACCACTGCCGCGGTGCGGACGGCTTCATGCGTTGCGACGGGCGCCTCATCGGTGACACACATAGCAATGGGTGAGTTCGCCAAAGCGAATGCTTTCATGCGCCGCGATCTCCTTGCCTTCGGACTGAGCATCTACGGCGGGCTTCCAGGCCATGTCGGTGACGTGATCCTGCGGACGCAGATTAGGCGTGGGATCGCGGTGACAGTCGAGACAGAACTCCATGGTAAAGGCCTTGGCCCGATAAGTCAGCGCCATCTGGTCGATGCGTCCGTGGCAGCTTTCGCAGCCGACCCCCTTGGCGATATGGACGTCGTGGCGAAAGAATACGTAGTCGGGAAGCTTGGCGACCCGTGTCCACTGGATCGGTTGGTGATCGGCGAGGCTTTGTCGGACCGGCTCCAGCATCGACGCGTTGGTCCAGATCTGGGAATGGCAAGTCATGCAGGTTTCCGTCGGCGGTAATCCGGCACGTCGCGATGTCTCGACGCCGCTATGGCAATAGCGACAGTCGATCCCGAGTTCGCCGGCATGATGCCGATGGCTGAAGGGAACCGGCTGCGCAGGCCGAAAGTCGGTAGACGTCATGTAGCTCGATCGCGCAAAGCCGACCATGCCGGCCGTTCCTCCCGCCAGAATGGAAAGCGCCGCAAGCAAGGACATTCGCAGCCAGGTATCGGCGGCAGGAGAGAAAATCTGGGCCATCCCGGCTGACCGCTCGTGAGTGCATTGCGACGAACAATCCAGCCGCTCGGGATTCGTTCCTGTTTTGGAACCCCCTTGCAGCTCTGGAATTGTCCGGATGCGCTTGGAGGTCCGGGCCATGAAGGACACGGCAGGGTTCGACTATGAGCGGACCGATATCAACACGACCGGAATCGGCTGGATTGCGTTGGGGCTGGGATTGTTCGTGATCGCGACGCCGCTGTCGATGCCGCTCGTCTTTCCGCAGACCATGGCTCACCGCACGCCGTCCGCCCCGCCTGCGCTGAGTGCTGACGCCCCACAGCTGGAAATAACGCCACAAAGGGATTTGCAACACCTGCGCCGAGGCGACGATGAATTGGCGCAAAGCTACGGCTGGACCGACCGCGGCCGCGGCGTCGTTCGCATTCCAATCGCGCGCGCGATGGAACTTCTGGCGCAGAAGGGGCTGCCGGCATGGCCATCGCCATGATGCCAAAGCTCGTCATCTAGCCGGACAGTTCAATGTGGCGTCAATGGATTCCCTTTTGGCATCCCGGCGTATCGCCCCATGGCGGCGACGTTGATCTTCTTTTCATCGGTCTGTTGGTCACCAGTTCGCTCGTGCTCGGCCTGTTGTTTTTCTTGCTGGCTCTGTTCTGCGTCCGATACCGCGCGTCCAACCAGATCGACCGGGGCCACCAGACCAGCAAGAGCTGGCACTGGGAGGTGGGCTGGACGGCGGCTTCCCTGATCTGCTTCCTCGCCCTGTTCGTCTGGGGCGCGAGCATCTACTTCCAGATCTTCCGAACCCCGCCGGAAGAAATGTCAGTGTTCGTCGTCGCCAGGCAGTGGATGTGGAAGGTTCAGCACACCGGCGGCCAATCCGAGATCAATACGTTGCACATTCCCGTCAACCGGCCGATCCGGCTGGTGATGGCTTCGCAGGATGTCATTCACAGCTTCTTCATTCCGGCGCTGCGGCTGAAGCACGACGTGGTACCCGGTCGTTACCAGGATCTGGAAATCACGGTGCAAGTGCCCGGGCATTATCACCTGTTCTGCGCCGAATATTGCGGCACCGAGCATTCCGGCATGAGCGGAGAGATCGTGGCGATGGAGGCTGCCGACTATACCGCCTGGCTGGGGAGCCAGACACCGTCGAGCCCCCTCGCACAAGAGGGCGGCGTCCTGTTCCGCGAGCTCGGCTGCAGTGGCTGTCACGGCATCGGCAGCAAGGTCCGGGCACCACTCCTCGAGGGGGTCTACGGAAAGCCAGTGCCGCTTGCCGATGGCAGCGTCGTCACCGCAGATGACAAATATATCCGCGACTCCATCCTGCTGCCCCGCAGCCAGATCGCCGCGGGCTACGAACCGCTAATGCCGTCGTTCGAAGGCAAGATCGATGAAGAGCAGTTGCTGAAATTGATCGCCTACATCAAGTCACTGGGTGGACACGGATCATGATCGACACCAACTATTTGAACGCGGAATACAGCCTGCGATCGTGGCTTTTCACCACCGACCACAAGCGCATCGCGATCCTGTATTTCGCAAGCCTGATCCTGTTCTTCTTCATCGGCGGCGCCGCCGCAACCGCGATCCGGATCGAGCTGGCGACGCCGCAAGCCGATCTCGTCAGCTCAGACATGTACAATCGACTCTTCACCATGCACGGCATCATCATGGTGTGGTTCTTCCTGATCCCGTCGATCCCCAACACACTCGGCAATTTCATCGTGCCGTTGATGATCGGCGCGCGTGACCTGGCCTTTCCGCGGCTCAATCTGTTGAGCTGGTATCTGTTCATGCTGGGAGGTGCCATGACGCTGTTCGCGGTTCTCGCGGGCGGGATCGATACTGGACGTTCTACACGCCGTTCTCCACGCTCTACTCCAATAGCTATGTTGTGGTTGCGGTCACCGGTGTCTTCATTTCCGGCTTCTCGTCGATCCTGACCGGGTTGAACTTCATCGTCACGATCCATCGCCTGCGCGCGCCCGGCCTCACCTGGTATCGGCTGCCACTCTTCATCTGGTCGCTTTACGCCACGTCGATCATTCTCGTCCTCGCCACACCCGTTCTGGCGATGACGCTGGTCCTGATCGCCATCGAGCGGCTGCTCGGCGTCGGCATCTTTGATCCCGCCATCGGTGGCGATCCACTGCTGTTCCAACATCTGTTCTGGTTCTACTCCCATCCGGCCGTCTACATCATGATCTTGCCCGGCATGGGCGTGATCAACGAATTGATCTCCTGCTTCTCACGCAAGGCGGTGTTCGGCTATAAATTCGTGGCTTGGGCGAGCCTCGCCATCGCCGCGGTCGGCTTTCTGGTCTGGGGCCACCACATGTTCGTCAGCGGGCAATCATTGCTGGCAAGCCTTGTTTTCTCGTTCATGAGCTTCGTTGTCGCCGTGCCGTCCGCGATCAAGGTGTTCAATTGGACCGCGACGCTGCACAAGGGTTCGATCCATTTCGACGCGCCGATGCTGTATGCGTTGGCCTTCATCGGGCTGTTCACGATCGGCGGCCTCACCGGCCTGTTTCTGGCGTGCCTCGCCTACGACGTGCATGCCACCGACACCTATTTCGTCGTCGCCCATTTTCATTACATCATGGTCGGCGGCATGGTGACCGCCTATTTCGGCGGACTGCATTATTGGTGGCCGAAGATCACGGGCAGGCTCTACTCCGAATACTGGGCGCGCACTGCGGCCGTTCTGATCTTCTTCGGATTCAACCTGACGTTCTTTCCGCAATTCGTGCTCGGCGCCGAAGGCATGCCGCGCCGGTATCACGTCTATCCGCCCGAATTCCAAGTCTGGAATGTTCTCTCGTCCGGAGGGGCTACGATTCTCGCAGCCGCTTATCTGTTACCGCTGTTCTATCTCGGCTATTCACTGTTTTTCGGCGCCCGCGCGCCGGCCAATCCTTGGAATGCGCCCGGGCTGGAATGGCAAACGCCGTCGCCGCCGCCCGAGCATAATTTCGACCAACAGCCGGTCGTGACGCGACCGCCGTATCAATACTCCCCGGATTTCAAAGCAGAGCCGCAAAATGCCTGAGACCAAGGTATTTGCGCCGCAATTTGTCTCAAGCCGGCATCGCGACGAAGCGGCCGAGCTCGGCATGTGGGTGTTCATTGCCACCGAAGTGCTGCTGTTCGGCGCGTTGATTCTCGGCTATCTCGTCTATCGCCATCTCCACCCTGTCGGCTTCGCCGCCGCGAGCGGCCGGACCGACCTCGTGATCGGCACCGCGAATACCGCAATCCTGCTTACGTCCAGCTTCGCCGTTGCCTGGGCCGTCGAGGTCTTCTCGGCCGAGACGCGAAAATTCTGCGCGACATTGCTCGCCTGCGCCATCGGACTCGGAGTTGCGTTTCTTGTCCTCAAGGGCTTCGAGTACAGGAGCGAGTACCGCGAGCATCTCGTTCCGGGCATCGACTTCAGGTTTGATCCTGTCCACGTCGACGGCGCTCAGTTGTTCTTCCTGTTCTATTTCGTCGCGACCGGGCTTCATGCCCTGCACATGGTCATCGGCATCGCCGTGCTGGGGGTGATGGCGCTGCTCATTAACCGGACGCCGTCGACCCGACACCGGACCGCGTTGCACAGCGCCGCGCTCTACTGGCACTTCGTCGATATCGTCTGGATTTTCCTGTTTGCATTGATCTACCTGCCGGGGCGAGCAGCATGACGAAGTGGCTCCCTCCTCGTCATCTCGTGGGAGCATGGCTCGCACTCCTTGCGCTGCTCGCACTGACCGTGAGCCTGGCCTACCTGCCGCTTGGGGCCTTCAACGCCGCAATTGCCATGTCGATCGGGGCTGTCAAAGCTGCGATTGTCGCGGCGATCTTCATGGAGCTTCGTCACCGCAACGCCACAACTCTCACCTTTGCCGGCGCCGGCTTGTTTTGGCTTGGTATCCTGCTCTGGCTTGGAATGATGGATTTCCTGACCCGCACCTGAGGGGCAATTGGTTCGCGCCGTCTGGGCCGCGCTCTCGTTTTTAACCTGAGTTTCACTGAGCGCCGGCGCAGATAGGAACTTCGAGCTGGCGCTGCGCTTCTGTCATCGGCTTTTCGCTCGGAGTTCTCCAATGAGGCTGTTTGGCGCATGACGCCTGGCAAGTCGCGCTGGCTGGCGGCAGCCCAACTCGGCTTGGTCAGCAGCACCTTCTCCACGCTGCTCAGTCAAGTGACCGCGGCCCAGCTTGGCCGCGACCCGCTTGTCGATTGGATGACGGTCGCAGCGATACCGGCGCGTGAGGCGGTACTGTCCTCCGATCCCACCGCGAGCGCGGTTGCCATCGGCATCGCCTTTCACCAATGGGCGGACTTTTCATGGGCGCTGGTGTTCTTTGGTCTGCTGGGCCGATGGACCGAGAAGCTGCACCCCGCGGCCATCGCCGGCTTCGCCGTGCCCTGGGCCGTTTTGACCTCGGCGACCGAATGGTTCGTGCTCGTCCCGCTGTTTCCGTTCTGGCAGCCGATCTTCACGTTGCAGCAGCCCTATTGGATCGGCCTTCTGGTGCATCTCTCGTCCGCTCTGATGTATCCCTTGTTTGCCTGGCTGCGCTGGCCGGCCGGCCAGGCGCCGCCGACCAGCGCGGTGCGCTTCGCGCAGCGCTGGACTGTCGGCGCTGGCTGCGTGTTAGCGGTATCGGCGACGATGGGCCTTGCCGACGCGCTCGCCCTTCCCTTCCCTCTCATAAGCGGCAACGTCGACGACGACCAGCGATACATTCGCCACATGACGACGCATCATCAACAGGGCATCGAACTTGCGCAGCTCGCCATCGCAAGGGCGCGGGCACCGCATTTGCGCGCCTTGGCGGCTCTGATGGTCGCATCGCAGTCGGGAGAGAACCGCATTTTCACGCGCTGGTGGGACGGCTGGTTCACCGAGCCACTGCCGGTTTGCACAACCGAAGAACGGGAGACGATGCCAGGGTATTTGACGCCGTCGCAAATGGCAGAAGCAAGCAAAGCAACTGGCAATGAATTTGACGCCGTCTTTGTCCGCCTGATGAGCCTGCATCATGCCGGAGCGATCCAGATGGCGGACGCCGAATGGCATTCGGGCGGCGACCCGCGGCTGCGCGTCATGGCTCACGCCATACGTCACGAGCAGCAGGGCGAGATCGCCCTGATGAATAATGTCGAGGGCATCGAGGCAGTGCGCGGGGCAACCCGCAACATGTTTGGGAACAATCTTCAGTTCTGAACAAAAAGCGCGAAAACAACCCCATGCACAGTAGCAAGCCATTGACATTACGTATGTTTTCTTATCAGCGCACGCCGCGCTTTGGCGCCTGCCAGGCGCTCCACCAGTTCGCCGCGGCGAGGGCGACTTCGTCCCACAGCGCCGTTGGCAGATCCGGCACCGCGATCCTCACGACATGGCGTTCGCGTCTCCCATCGTAGCTCCATTCGGCAGCGCCGAAGTCGAAGCCAAAGCTGCCTGCGTGACGCAGCGGCAGCCCCGCCTTGCTCAAGTCGTGGCTCAACTCCGCAGCGACCTGCTTTGCCTGCCGCTCATCCAGCGCTCTTGAAGGGGCAAGCGTGACGTATAGTCCGTGAGCGAAATGCAGCTCTGCAGAGGCGCAAGCGAGCTCCGAGGCAAAGCAACGCACCGTGCGCCTGCTGTTGTGCAACATAGCCGCAATACGCCTGTTGGTCAGATGTCGATAGGCGCGGCTGCCCGCATAAGGCGGAAAGTGCGCGGGCAGCGCCGCGCCTCCGAACAGCCTGACGGCAATGCGCGTCTCCTCAATCAGACTCCGCAGCGACACGCGCCCGGCGGCTTCCGCCGGACCGCGAAGAAATGCGGCAGAGCCGAGTCGGCCATATTCCAATCCGAGAGAATCCAGCTTGGTGTGGCTGCGAACGAGGACGACAGGAACCTGATGACGTCGCGTCCAGTCGATCACCCGGCGGATACGTCCCGAACCGCTCGAGAAGCAGGTGGTGTCAAAGATCACCAAATCCAGCTCGGGCTTCGCGCACCGTAGCGTCGCCGCAAAGTCCTCCGCCGCTGCGCAGGAATCGAGGAGCAGCATCCTGGGTCGACGCGGCGGCAGCACCGTTTCGCCGAGCGGCTTCTCCAACACCAGAGGACTCAAGTGCCGGGCATGAAGCTCGATCAGCTCCACCGTTTCGCTGTAAGATCCCGGCAAGAGCAGTAATTCCGCTTCACCCACGACGCGAGCGGAGGCCAGCAGCAGCGCCGAGATCGCGGCCATGCCCGACGAGGTATAAATGCACACGTCAACGTCCGTATCCCCAATTTGGTAGAATGACGGGCCAATGACGTCGAGGTCTGCACGTTGATAGTCGTAGCTGAATTCAAACGGTCCAGACCGCCGCTGATCCGGTTGGGCCCAGGCCGTTTCGGTCGATGCCCATTCGTGGAGAGCATGTTCGGCCTTTAGCGCTGCAGCGAGGTGGAATTTGCGCTCGATCACTTCGACGACCGATTCCGGGCGACGAACAGTCAACGGCTTTCTGAGCGAGCCGTTCAACAGCTCAAGCTCCTCGTACTTCCTGTCGAGGTAAGTCTCGAGCGTTTCCATTATCGGTCCCTAGCCGCGCGAAGATAACGCGGACCATCGGATTTCGATCCTACGCCGGGACAGCGCCTGAGATCTGCTAAAGGCCGAAGCTTTCTCTCGCGGTGTACGTAACGGCTTCGATCTTGTTTCCGTCGGGGTCACGGACGAAGGCGCCATAATAATTGGCATTGTAGTTATCGCGAATACCTGGCGCCCCTTCATCGACGCCGCCATTGACAAGCGCGATCCGATGAAAACGCCTGACGGTTTCCCGATCCGGGGCCTGGAACGCGACGTGAGCCCCGTTGCCGGCAGTGGCGGGACGTCCGTCCACTGGCGTTTCGAGGCTGAAGACGATATCGGAGGCGCCGTAGTGCAGTGACCTCTCGGAATGTTTCAAAAGTCGAAAGCCAACAAGCGACATCAGCGGATCGTAAAAGGCGCGAGCACGCTCGATGTCATTTGAGCCGACGGAGACGTGGTGAATCATTTTTCGCCTGAGCCAGTTTGCCTTGTTTGAAATGGCGCATTTGTGCAGGGGTTCCTTTCTTCCAGTGGCGCCCACCACATATTGGAACGCTGCGTTTCACGCGCGGGCGCCGCGAAGCTGGGGTACCTGGCATTGCTGCGCTTGGTCTACCGATTGCGAAGTTCCTCTCCGCTATCGACTTCGATGGCTCGATAGACCGCTGTTTCGGCGCTTAAACCCGGCCGATGATCTCCGAACCTGGCGTCTCCTCGGCAAGGCTGCCGCACGCGAGGCCGACGCGAGCACCAGAGTCGCAATGCCCATCAACGCGATGAGTTTGCTGACCTGCGCTGCCGGCGGAAGTCGTTTGCGCGCGAGCCAGCCGCCATCGGCGGACGTCCCTTGAGGCGCCGCCTCCACGATCGTCCCCTCAGTCTTTTCTGCCTGACGCGCCCGAGACAACAGCCAACGAAACGCGGAGCCCAGAAGATGCTCCGTCGCACGGGGAGCGAGTGCAAACGCGATCTGGCCCGCCCGGGCCGGCCAGCCCACCGCGATCTCGCTTCGGGGTTGACGGACCAGGCTCAGGAAAGCTTCCGCGACGTCCTCGGGTTGATACAGCAGTGGCCCCGGATCGAGTCTGCGCCCGGACATGTTCGCGCCGTGGACGAAACCGGGCGTGTCCACCATCGCAGGGAACACGCCACAAACATGGATGTCCGGCTGTGCCGCGAGCTCCTGCCGCAAGCTCGACGTAAAGCCGCGCAGGCCGAACTTGCTGGCCGTGTAGGCTGCGGCAAACGGCGTCGGCGCCCAGCCGCCGAGAGAGATATTGTTGATCAGAATTCCTCGCTGCTGGCGCAGGAAAATCGGCAAAACAGCATGCGCTCCGTTCATGGTGCCGAGCAGATTCACCTCCACCGTTTTGCGATGCAACGCGATATCGGCCTCCTGGAAGGCGCCGAACACGCCGGTGCCGGCGTTGTTGATCCAGACGTCGATCCCGCCAAAGGACTGATCCGCTTTGGCGGCGAGGCGCTTGACGGCTTCCGCATCGGTCACATCGGTCGGCACGGCAAGCGCACGACCACCAACGGATTCGCATTCGGATGCGAGGCGCTCGAGCGCGTCTGCACGTCGGGCGGCGAGGACCACACTTGCACCTTTCTCGGCAAAGGCCAGCGCCGCCGCGCGCCCGATGCCACTGGACGCGCCGGTGATGACGACGCGTGTTCCCGCCATTTCGTTTTCTCCGGCTACACGTCCTGAACCGCTCTGCGGAAGCAGCCAACGCAAGGAGTGGCGCAGACGCTCCGTTCCCCGGCTGTCGAACCAATCGCCATGCGCAAAGATCACCTTCTCCGGTGCGAAGCTGACCAGTCTCCGCGCCGCCGCTTGGACAGAACAGCCGCCAAGACGCAGCAGAAGGCGCAGGTAGACGGGTGCCATTCCGTCCGGCGTGGTGACGCCAAGCAGATCGGCTATAGGTCTCACGGCACCTGGAAATATCCCTGGATCGATGTTCTGCACGATGTCGGTCAGGATCAGCGTTCGACTGCGTTTGTCGAACAGCTCGACCTCGCAGAAGAAGGGAGCGCTCACCAGGACAGTCTCGATGTCGTTGGCCCATTCATCAGGAGTTCCATCGCCGAGCTCACGGTCGATGCGAACGCCGGACCGGCGAACCTGGTTGCGGCTCGCCAGGCCCGGCACGGCCAACGTGACCATTTCGGGCATAGCGGTTTGCCAGCAGCGCAAGAACATCCAGTGCGCGACATTGGGCGCGAGCAGGTATTTGATCGGTCCCAAGCGCTCCAAAAGCGCGCGCAGGGCCGGTGAATATTTCACTGGGGAATGCAGCAGCAGATCGCCGGTCGAGAGTCTGATGACCGTCATGCGCAGCGGGAGCGGAAGACCCGCGGCCTGAAGCCGTGCCGCATCAAAGATCCACACATCGTTCGAAACCTGGGTCAGGCCGCCATGCCGGACGTTCTCGCGCATATGCTGCTCCGCATCGATCGGGTTGTCGAACTCAACCGGCAGTCGCGTCCATGGTTCTTATAACCGCGTGAATCTTTGCTTGCATCTGAGGCCTTCGAAGAAGAGCGACGTTCGAGTTGAGGTAGCCGACCAGCCCGATGCGGCGCTTTTCTAACTTGAGTTAAGAGAGCCCAGAGGCGACGAACGCGAGTGCGCGCACTTGCCGCACTCGCGTCCCTCGGCGAGCGCTTTGCCAAACTTGCTTGCCTCAGCCACACCAGCGCGATGCAGATTGCACGCTGACGATACGATGATCGATGGAATGTCTCGGCACATCCGATCTCATAGGAACGCTTCAAGCTGTACTCGATTGGACGAGCATTACTCGGCCATGAAGGAGCAACGAGATGCGTAAAACAATCCTGGCGATATTCGTCACAGCGCTGCTGGCCAGCGCGTCAGTAGGTGGTGCGTTCGCACAGGGCGCGGGCGGTGGTGCAGGCGGAGGCGCTGGCGGTGCAGGCGGCGGCGCTGGTGGAACCGGTGGCGGCGCAGGCGCCGGCGCGGGTGCAGGCGGCGCGGGTGCAGGAGCCGGCGCCGGATCGGGCGGTAGCGGAGCAGGCGGTTCCGGAAGCGGTGGCGGCGGTGGCATCACGCATGTGGAACGCGGCGGACAAGGCGCCTCCAGCCCTCCCGGAATGCGCAACGAAACGACTCCGCCTTCCAATGGCGTTGTCCCCCGGCACTAGCCGATTCAGAGATCGCGTCTCTAGGAGCCGTTCGCTTGGATGATGCGTGGGTGAGAGCGGCCTCGGCGGACTCCTCTCCACCGTCGAGGCTGCGTCTTCTCTAGATCGCAGCTAGCGAACAGTTACCAGAACAACCCGCGACGTCCCTCTCGATACGGCCACGGAAGAGATCAGCCAGAACGAGATACTCGCCCCCGCTTGAGCCGCTCGTGACGAATGCCCCGAGGTGAGAGCGTTTCGCGAACGTCCCGCCGCCACTTTGGTCACCCGGCAACGCGCTGGGTGACCTTTCATCGCAGCCGACTCGGCGCGCTAGCATCCCTTGCAGATGCTCTTGATCTTTCGGTCGACCGGGGAGTCCTGCGAACTCTCGGACCGGATTGCCGCATCGCCCTGCATCGACGGGCCAGGGGTCACCGTCCCGTCGATGCGACCACTATTGGTGCCTCCCGCAGGGTTTCCGGGCATGCCGACCGTGGTCGACCCGCGCGGACCGGTGCCGGTCGACTGAGCTGTGCCGGCGCTGTTCGTTCCCGGAGCCGTCGCGACCGATGACGAACTGGAAGGGTCAGCCGGGTTTGCCTGAGTGGGGGTCATCGCAGATGTGGGACTAGAGGAGTTGCCCGTCGTGGATGACACGCCCGTGCCAGTCGACTGAGCCGTTCCGGCCGCGTTCGTCCCCGGCGCCGTCGCGACGGATGACGAGGTGGAAGTGCCAACCGGGTTTGCCTGATTAGGTGCCGTCGCAGATGTGGGACTTGAGGCGTTACCGGTCGCGGATGACCCGCCCGTACCGGTCCCTCCGCTTGCGCTTGCTCCTCCCCCTGATCCGCCAGAGCCGCCGCCGCCGCCGCCACCTTGGGCCGAAGCGGCTGTGAGTGAGGCGCTTGCGAGAAACGCGATCAGGATGGTGCGTGAAATTGTCTGCCGCATAGGTCATCTCCTCTGATTTTGAGGCGACAATCGGCGGCGAAACTGAACGTTCCTGAACTCTGCCAACACCTAGATTTGGAGCCCAAGAGAGCAAATGGAGTGAGAGCAAATAGGGCCCAAGAGATCAAAGTTGGAACGCGGCGGGAACCGGTAAAGCCGTACTTCGTTGTTAGCCAAAAGGGCTCCAAAAGCGCTCCGGGCATGTTGCATCGCCTCACCATACAGGGCCGAACCGTCGACGAGCTTCGACAGCTCGCGGCCGAACGGCGCACGATGGCCGGGTCCAAGGAGGGGCACCTCAGAACGCTGCTGCTGAACGAGGCGAGCCTGCTGGAATTCTATGCCGAATTGCGGGCCTGGATGGAGTGCACCCCAGCGCCCTCCGTTCGAAGAGGTGCTCAGATGGCGCCCACGCTTCCTGCACAACCGATCGCGACCAATCTATCTCCCTTGCTGACAACGTTCGCGCGCCGAATGGTCCTGTCCGTGTCGGATCAGCAGGCGCTGCTTTCGATTGCGCAGGCGCGAAACTTTGCCAAGGGCGAACTGATCGTCGAAGAAGGATCCGAATCCGCTCCCTTGCTCCTGCTGTGCAGCGGCGCGGCTCGCGCCACCCGCACCCTGGAAGACGGCAGCCAGCAGATCGTCTCCATTTTCCTGCCCGGCGATCCTCTCAATCCCGGAGATTTCGTGCTGGGCCGCTGCGGGAATTCAATCAGCACCTTCTCCCCCGCGCTGGTTTTGTCGATCCCCGGGGCCGAATTGTATCCACTCCTGCAACAGCGGCCGACGATCATGCGGGCGCTATGGCGCGAAACAGCGTGGAAGGCGGCGATCCAGAGGGAGTGGCTGATCTGGCTCGGCCGCAAGCCGGCTGAAGCACGCCTGGCTCATCTCCTGTGTGAGATCGCCTGTCGTTCACTGGCCGGCGGGAGGGACTCGGAGGATTTCGAATTCCCCTTAACCCAACGTGAGCTTGGCGATATTCTGGGGTTATCGACCGTTCACGTGAACAGGGTCTTGCAACAGCTCCGCAACAGGAAGTTGGTCGATCTGAGCCGAGGTCGGCTCACCATCTTCGACAGAGAAGGGCTGTATGAGGCCGCCGAATTCGATTCAGAGTACCTCGACCCGGCGGAGGCGCGGGCCCGCAGCTAGTCCAGGATATTCGTCTCCTTATTTCAGGCGTTCGAGGTTGGCGCGGATGGCACCAAATGTCGTCTGCATCTTTCTCAGCTCTTCGCCGATTTCAGCCTTGAGGCGTTTGCCGCGGGTCAATTGCTCCTGGTAGGAGCTGACGATCTCGGAGCACTGATCCTGCCTCGCAGGCGACCGCGACGGCTTCGGACGAAGCACATCCGAGAAAGGCACTTGCATCAAGGGTTGACGACGGGCATCCAGGATTTCGACTGAATCGAAGTTGGGATCGCTGCGGATGCGAAGCTTTTCAAAAGACATCTCCAGGGCGGACTGGCACGCATCGAGATACGCTTCCTCAAGGGAGGGGAATTCCGTTCCGACATCATCGGCCACTACCGTCCCGTCCGAGCTGAAGTCGAAAAAGAAACGCGGCATCGCGGCGTCCTTTCCTCAGAGGCATCGATCTTCCGACAACGCCGTCACCGGCTGGTCGTGCCTGGGGCATTTTCAGCTATTTGCTGCAGATCATACACCGGTCCTGGCGGATACGTCCTATCCACTTACACATATCGCGCCGACACTCGCTGCCCGCTCGATGCGCACGACGAACCATGCTTTGGAACCCACCGGCTGCGATCCCGTTCTTGACATGGGCTCGTTTGCTGCGAGGGTAGCAGAGGTTGCCACCCAGCGGAGCTCCGCAATGCCCAGCAAGCACACTCTGAACGTGTCCCTGACGGGCGAACTCTGCGACTTCATCTCTGCACAAGTCGCCTCGGGTCGTTTCCGGACATCGAGCGAGGTCGTCAGAGCGGCACTGCGCCTGCTGGAGAGAGACGCTTCGCAATCGCAGCCTTCATCCTGGCCCGGCCTGACCAAGCGACCACTTACCGGAGCCAAGGTTAACGGCGTTGCCGCACGGTCGCGGAGTCCACGATCGTGACCGACACAGCAGACTTTCCCATCGTTTGCCTTGGCGCATCAGCTGGCGGCATCGAAGCGCTGGAAGGATTTTTTCGCGGTATGCCTCCACAACCGGGGCTCGCGCTGGTCATCGTGACCCATCTCAGTCCGGACAGGGAAAGCCTCCTTCATGAGATCGTGAGCCGCTATACGGATCTGCCGGTGCGGGTCGCCGCCGACGCCATGGCCGTCGAGGTCGACAACATCTATGTGATGCCTGCCGATTCCATTCTTGGCATCGAGAACCGACGGCTGACGCTGCGCAAAAACAGCAGTCGCCGCGAGCGCAAGCCGATCGACATCTTCATGAGTGCGCTGGCGGTCGATATCGGCGAGCTCTCCGGCGGCGTCATTCTCTCCGGAGGGGATTCCGACGGCACGCTTGGCGTCAAGGCGATCAAAGAACGCGGCGGGATTACGTTCGCGCAGGTCGGCGACGGCTTCGGCCCCCAGCACCCGGATATGCCGGACGCCGCAATTTCGACCGGCTTGATCGATTTCGCCATTCCGGTCGAGGATATGGGCGCCAAGCTGGTCGAGTTTGTCCGCGCAAACCACTTGTTCGAGCAGATGGTCAATGGAGCTGGCGACAGCGCCGAGGATTCGACGATCAGCCAGGTCTTGCCGGAAATCTACGGCATCCTGCGAAATCAGATCGGCCACGACTTCAGCGGCTACAAGACCAAGACGTTCATCCGCCGCGTCCAGCGCCGCATGCAGGTGACCCAACTCACGACGATCGAAGCCTATGTCGAGCGGCTGCGGCAGGAGCCGCCTGAAGTGGGCGCCCTGTTCCGCGATCTGCTCATCAACGTCACGAATTTCTTCCGTGACGAGGACGCCTTCGAGGCGCTCGCGACATCGGTCATTCCCAAGCTTTTTGAAGGGCGCGGGGCCGACGATACGGTTCGTATCTGGATCCCGGGGTGTGCCACCGGAGAGGAAGTGTTCTCGATCGGGATCCTGGCGCGGGAGCATATGGACCGGTTGACCGCCGTACCGCGGGTGCAGATCTTTGCAACCGACATCGACGACCGGGCGCTTTCGGTGGCGCGGGCAGCCCGCTATCCGGGTGCCCTGCTGGACACCGTGTCGCCGGAACGGCGCAAGCGCTTCTTTGTGTCGGATGGCGGCAGCTATGTCGTGTCCAAGGACGTGCGCGAGCTCTGCATTTTTTCGCCGCACAGCGTCATTCGCGATCCTCCTTTCTCGCGCATCGACCTGGTGTCCTGCCGCAACCTGCTGATCTACTTCGGGGCGGACATGCAGAACCAAGTCATCCCGACGTTCCACTATGCGCTGCGCCCGGAAGGCTATCTCTTTCTCGGTTCAGCCGAGAATGTCAGCCAGTTTGCGGAGTTGTTTGCGCCGATCGAGAAGCGACACCGGATTTTTCGTCGGCGCGCCGACTCCGCCTCTCCGACACGACTTCCCATCGCCCTGCACGGTCTGCGGCCGGGACTGGGTGCGGACCTCGTTCCGCGACGGCCGCCGCTCGCCGGCCTTGCCCTGCGCCAGGCCGTGGAGGAGCAGGTCGTCGAGCATTTTGCCCCTCCGCATGTCGTGGTGAATCATGACGGCGACGTCGTCTACTACTCGACACGGACCGGAAAATATCTGGAAGCGCCGGCGGGGGCACCGACGCGGCAGCTGCTGACGATGGCTCGCAAGAGCCTTCGGCTCGATCTGCGAACGCTATTCCGGGAAGCTGTCGAAACCGGACGAACGGCAACGCGCTACGGCATCTCGCTGGACAGCGAGGAAGGTGGCGTTCAGATCGTCGATGTGACGATCGAGCCGCTGGGCGATCGTACTGCCGGCGAACCGCTCTACCTGGTGCTTTTCTCCGACCAGGGGCCGGTGCTCAGCCGGGAGGACGCGCTGAACCGGGCTCAGATCAATCATGAGGGCGTAGCCGCACATACCGAGCGCGAGCTCCGCGAGACCCGGGATCGCCTGCAATCCATGATCGAGGAGTACGAAACCGCTCTCGAAGAACTGAAGTCCTCCAATGAAGAGCTCGTCTCGGTCAACGAGGAGATGCAGTCAACCAATGAGGAACTCGAGGCATCCAAGGAAGAATTGCAATCGGTCAATGAAGAGCTTCATACGGTCAATGCCGAGCTCAGCGGCAAGGTGGACGCGTTGGACCGCGCCAACAACGATCTGCAAAATCTGTTTGAAAGTACCGACGTCGCGACTGTTTTTCTCGACACAAAGCTCGTCATTCGGAGTTTCACCCCGGCGGTGACGAAGGTTTTCAACATACTTCCGACCGACAAGGGACGGCCAATCACGGATCTTTCGAGCAAGCTGAACCTCACGGGCTTTGCCGACGACATTGCGAAGGTGTTTGCAGGCGCAGCTCCGATTGAAAGAAGGGTCGAGAGCGAAGGACACGGCCCTCACTATTTGGTGCGGCTGGCACCCTACCGCGACGGCGGCCAGAAGTTCGAAGGCTTGATCGTCACGTTCATCGATGTCACGAGCCTGACGCGCTCGGAGGCGCGGCAGCGCGTTCTCATCGCCGAGCTTCAACACCGAACCCGGAATCTGTTGTCCGTCGTCCAGTCGCTGGCGCAACAGACTCTCGGAAAAGGCGGCTCCTTGGAGGCGTTCTCGACCCGCCTTGCAGCGCTCGGCCGGGTTCAGAGCCTCGTCAGCGGAGCGATGGATGATCACATCGACCTTGGCGACATCATCCGACTGGAATTGCAGGCCGTCGGCGCTGCCGACGAAAGGGTGTCGGTGTCGGGTCCACCGGTTGCCCTCGGATTCGAACTGGTCCAGACCTTCGGACTTGCCCTGCACGAGCTTGCGACCAACGCCATCAAGTACGGGGCGCTTAGGGAGAGCCAGGGGAAACTCGATGTCCGCTGGAGCATTCAGACCAACGGCGAGAGCGTTCCGACTCTGCTGCTGAACTGGAAGGAAAGCGGAGTCCCCAAACTATCGAAGCCGTCGCGCAAGGGTTTCGGGCGGGACCTTATCGAGCGGGCGCTCGCCTACACCCTGCGCGCCAAGACCAAGCTTTCATTCGGCGAGGATGGGGTCCTCTGTCATATTGAACTGCCGCTGCCCGCGACAGATGCCTCCACAAGACAGGGGGCGTTGAGTGACGGGTGAAGCCGCAATCCTTCGAGGCCGCCGGATACTCGTCGTGGAGGACGATTACCTGCTCGCTCAGGTTCTAAGCGATTTCCTGGAGGAAGCTGAAGTCAATGTCGTCGGGCCGGTCGGCTCCCTAGATGAGGCACTTGCCGTGGTCGAAAACGCCCCGGCAGCTTCGACGGCGCCATCCTTGACGTCAATCTTCATGGCAGCAAATCATACCCTATCGCGGATACGCTCGCAGCGCGTTCAATTCCCTTCCTGTTTGTGACCGGATATGGCCGGGATGCGCTCGATGGTCGCTATCGCGATCATCCGCGATGTGAAAAGCCGTTCGACCCGCCCACTCTCCTTTCCGTCTTTGGTGCATTGTTCAACAATCGCGCGGCTTAGGGACTTCCCTGCCCTCCAGAGCTTGCGCGGCAAGGGGCGCCCGCTGCTCAACCGATCCGCGTTCTCTGCGACTGAGGAACCTTGGCGCGTCCCTCGACTTTCCGTTCTGGAAAGCCAGAGCGAGTAGCGGACATGGGCAATAGCGGCGTCGGAATGCTCCTTGGAGACACCTCGGCCACGACCATTTGGATGATGTTCATAGGCGCCTTCATACTGGGTGGGGCGATCCTGTACGGCGTCATGAAGACCGGCCGGTTGCGCAGAAGCGAGCGCGCGCGACTCGATGAGAACACCAGGGCGGCCCAACGCCGCGATGATCCCCAGAAGCGCGCCTCCCGATAGGATTCCGCTTCAGGCCTCTCGCAGGCGCCGGGCGCGATTGCGGCGATATCGCGCGTTGGTTTGCGGCTTGATGAAGAGCGTGAGCACCGAGGGATGACGCTCGTGGATCTGCGTTTCGATCGCGACGATCGCCTGCTCGATGTCGTCGGCACGCCTATCATCGGAGAACTCGACGCTGAGGGCTGCGACGACTTCTGTCGGCGACATCTGCACGGTCAGCAAGCCGTTCGCCCGCAGCACCCCCGGTGATTGCCGGGCCAGCTCGAGAATTGACCGCGCGAGCTCCGGATCCGCCGGTTCTCCAATCAGCAGGCTTTTGCTTTCACGGGCCAGCAAGACAGACGTAAGTCCGAGAAGGATGCCGATCAGAATGGACCCGATGCCGTCCCACAGCGGCTGCTTCAGCAATACTGTCGCCGCCGTCGCGACGGCCGCGATGAGGATTCCGATCAGCGCTGCACTGTCCTCGAGAAGAACCATGAACGCCGGAGGGTCCTTGCTCCGGATGAACGCCTTGTAATATCCGAATCGCTCACCGTCTGCGCGAAAGCGGCGAAGAGCGATCAGCCAGGTCGTGCCTTCAAACAGGAAAGACAATCCGAGCACCAAATAGCTGACGATGGGATTCTCAATGGGTTCCGGACTGAGAACGTGCAGAACGCCCTGATAGAACGACACGCCCGAGCCGAGCGCGAAGATAAGCAATGCGACGATGAAGCTCCAGAAATAGAGCTCACGGCCGTATCCGAGCGGATGGGAATCGTCGGGCGGCCGATTGGCGCGACGATAGCCGTAAAGCAGCAGCGCCTCGTTGGTGGTGTCGACGACCGAGTGGATGGCCTCGCTGGTCATCGCCGAACTTCCCGTCCAGAGCGCAGCGGCGATCTTCGTCACGGCGACCAGGATGTTTCCGACCAGGGCGGCATAGACGGCGGTTCTTGATGATTGTTCTTCCCCGCTCATCGCACTCTCTTCGTCCGGATGGTGGGTCGACGGCTTATACGAGACGTCGGGGCAGGCTGCTGTGGATCGCACAGGCAGCCACCGCCGCGTGACCGAACGCGACCGATATCTGATGAAGATCGGTCACGACGTCCCCGATGCCATACAGGCCATCCACGGAGGTGCGCTGATGATCATCAATCCTGAGATATCCATCTGTTGTATGTTCCGCGCCGAGCGATAGCGCGAGCCGCGAGCGCACCTCCGCTCCCATCGCCGGGTAGACGACCTCGAATTCCGCGGTATTACCTCCGTTGAAGCAGGCTTCGAGCCTGCAACCCCGGCCCTTCAACTGCACATCGCCGGCATCCACGACCTCCACGCCGGCCGCGGTCAGCCGCGATCTTGCTTCGGCATCAGCAGGCGCGGTCGCGAGCATGGTCACGTCCCGAGAGTAACCGCGCAGGAACAGAGCCTTGCCTGCGGCGTGCGCCGGCGGACCGACGACACCGATCCGGCGGTCGATCGCTTCGTACGCATCGCAAACCGGGCAGTAGCGCAAAAGACCGTCGGCGACCGCCACCCGCCACTCTTCGAATGGCGGATGATTGTCCACGATCCCGCAGGCCAGCACGACAGCCTTGGCTTCGGCTTCGCCTCCGGCCCAAGCGGCGCGAAAGCCGTTCTGGCTCGGCGCCAGGTGAGTGACCTCGGCGGTGACTCGCGGTACCTGAAGGTCGGCCAATTGCGCTGACATCCGTGCAAGCAGGTCACTGCCGGACAAGCCGTGCGTGAAACCAGGAACATTATGGCTGCGCGGAATCAAGCCAGCGCGACTTGCACCGGCGTCGACGACGCATACGCGGCGCCGAAATCGTGCAAGATAGATCGCAGCCATCAATCCAGCCGGACCGCCGCCGATGATCACGCAATCAAGCGGCATTGCCGCGCTTGTTTCGTTGTGGCGAGCCATAGCGCTGAACCTGCCTTCGGTTTCGAACTCGCGATGCGCGCAAGTCTTCAACCAACCCAAGCCGCAACGCGCAGTTCCGAGCCGCAGGGGGAGCAGGCGCGATCCAATTTCGAACTAGCGGATGAAGGCGGCGGCGTGAGCGCTCTCGGCAGGCAGGTCGAATTGTGCGATCCGCCTATCGAGACGCCATAGCTCGATACGATGGGTGAGCACGAGCGAAGCAGCCTCGCGTTTGGCCTCCTCGTCGTCGCTACAGACGAGATTGATGCAGCCAAAAACATTTCCGTCCAAATCAATCTGGAAAGCGCGGTAATGCCTTATGCTGTGCATGGTCACTCGGCCGATCTCCTGTACACGGGCGCACTCAGCCAATCCGTCAGGCTGGAAGTCACTTCGTTCTGCATCGCACGTCGCAGCAATATGTCTCGTGCCTTGCCCGGCGGCATGTGCTGCGCGCGCTCGCGGGCCTTGTCGGCCGATGTCAGCAATCGCTGCTGGAGCGATTGCGTCTGTTTCGTTCGCTTGCGTGTGGCGGTCATCTGCGCTTCCACGGCTTTTTCTGGAAGGAGGGAAACCGGCCCCGGCGGGAGGTATGGCACCGGAGCCGGGATCATGCCGCCATTGGGAGACCAGCGGCACCACCCTCAGCTTCAGGCGCAGGCCGCGTTCCCGCATTTGGATAGGTTAATCTACCCCGAGATTTTCGCGATTTCGGCTAGTTGCGTCGTGACCTGCCAGCGGAAAAATCCCGGGCCTGTTCTCAGGCTCCGCGAAGAACGAACGGGGAACAGATGCGCAGGTGCCGCGTTGAGCGAAATGAACATGGGAGATCACGATGGCAGACAATACCGAGAAGGATCCGAGTGAGTGGGTGTCCGGGGATGATCCGATGACCGGCGCGCAAGCCTCTTACCTCAAGACTCTGAGTGAGCAGTCCCACCAGCCGGACCCGACCGAGAGCCAGCTCACCAAGGCGCAAGCCTCCGAGTTGATCGACAAGCTCCGTGCCGAAGCGGGGCTGGACAAATGAGCTGGCCTTGGCGGTCATCGCGCTCGCCAAAAGGCGAGACGCCGTGATTGCTTGTCAGGCCACAGCCATCCAGGCCAGCGCTGCGACCATCATCACAAAGCCGGCAATCGCAGTGCCGACAAAAAACCGTTCCACCTGGTCCATCGCCCACAGCCTCGTTCCACAGCGCGAGTTTTGACCGCGGGAATAGGATCGGCATTATGAAATGTGAATCCGCAGCTTGCTGCTGTCACATTTTTTGGGGGCCGCGAGGGATCTCGCTCGGTCCGCTCTAGGATTTCGCGGTACCGGGCTCGGCCATCTTGCGGTGCTGCCTGGCAAGCAGCTCGTTCGGCGTGACGTTGGCGACGGTGGTCTGGACCTTATTCTTGAAGCCGGTCACGATGTCGGATTCTCCGCTCATCATCGCCTCAAAGCCGGCCTTCGCGACATCGGCAGGGTCGTCCTTTTCCTCGGTCCCAACCTTGGTATCCATCATGTCGGCCCGGCGGAAGAACTCGGTCTCCGTTGCGCCCGGCATCAGGCACGTGACAGTGATGCCGGAATCGCGCAGTTCCTCCCGGAGCGCGAAGGAAAACGAGTCCAGGAACGCCTTCGTACCATTGTAGACCGCCTGGAAACTGCCGGGCATGAATCCCGCGATCGAGCCCGTAATCAGGATACGTCCGCTCTTGCGCCGAAGCATCTCGTTGCCTGCCCGATGGATCAGGTAAAGTGTCCCGCTAATGTTGGTGTCGATGACGCGCCGGATGCGCCCGAAATCCTGATCGAGGAACGCCTTGCCGAGGCCTACTCCGGCGTTGGCCAGCAGCGCGTCGATCGGCCGGTTTCCAACCACGCCACACAGCTTGTCGATACCCTCGGTCGTTGAAAGATCAGCTTGGACAGGCTCGACCTTCGCGCCGAGACTGCGAAGCTCGTCGGCCGCTTTCTGGATCGCCAGTTCATCGGCCGCGATCACAAGATCGAAGCCGGCCTTGGCGCAGCATTTGGCGAGTTCCAGACCGATGCCGGTGGAAGCTCCGGTGACGACGGCAAACTGATTGGCTGGCATGAGCGGGTCCTTCGACGTTCGTTGATCCCGCTCAATCGCTTCGCCAGCGGCTCGTTCCAAATCTCACGAAACCTCGCAATCGTCAGCGATTTTTTGAAGCCTCTATAGCAACCATCGTTTGTTGCTCGACTTAGATGCGTCAAGCCCAAGTTGGAGACATGCATGAAAGCGCTCGTTTGGCACGGCAAGGAGGACATCCGGTGCGACACGGTGACCGATCCGGAAATTCAGGATCCGCGTGATGCCATCATCAAGGTCACGAGTTGCGCCATCTGCGGCTCGGACCTGCACCTGTTCCACAACTTCATCCCGGGGATGCTGCCCGGCGACATCATGGGACATGAGACCATGGGAGAAGTCGTCGAGGTCGGCTCAGGCGTGGATGGCAAGCTCAAGAAGGGCGATCGCATCGTCGTGCCTTTCACCATCATTTGCGGCGAATGCGATCAATGCAAACGCGGCAATTTTTCGGTCTGCGAGACCACCAACCGCAAGCGGCAGCTGGGCGACAAGGTGTTCGGACACACCACCGCCGGCCTGTTCGGTTACACGCATCTGACCGGCGGCTATCCGGGCGGCCAGGCGGAATATCTGCGCGTGCCGTTTGCCGATGCCACGCACATCAAGGTTCCCGACGGCATTCCTGACGAGCAGTTGCTGTTTCTCAGCGACATCTTCCCGACGGGCTGGCAGGCGGCCGTTCATTGCGACATAGAGCCCACCGACACCGTTGCGATCTGGGGCTGCGGGCCAGTGGGCCAGATGACGATCCGCAGCGCCATCCTGCTCGGTGCAAATCAGGTCATCGCCATCGACTGCATCCCGGAACGACTGAGCATGGCTGAGGCCGGCGGCGCCACGACCATCAACTTCGAGACCGAAAGCGTTCTCGAGCGGCTCGACCATCTGACCGACGGCAGGGGGCCGGAGAAGTGCATCGATGCGACCGGCATGGAATCGCATGTCATGGCCTCGCAACCGGATACGCTGCTCGACCGCGCCAAGCAGATGGTGATGCTCGAAAGCGATCGACCGCATGTGCTGCGTGAGATGATCTATGTCTGCCGTCCCGGCGGCATTATCTCCGTTGCGGGCGTCTACAGCGGCTTCTCCGACAAGATTCCGATGGGCGCTTTCATGAACAAAGGGCTGACAATGCGCACGGGACAGACGCACGTCAACCGCTGGACCGACGACCTGCTTCGCCGGATCGAACAAGGTGAGATCGATCCATCCTTCGTGATCACGCATACGGTCCCTTTGGAACGAGGTCCAGAGATGTACCAGGTATTTCGCGACAAGCGGGACTCCTGCGTCAAGGTCGTATTGAAGCCCTGAAGGAGCGAGCAAGCCATGTTTCATTTCGGCAATATCGTGAGGACCAAGGGCGATCCGAAAATCGTGGACAGCGGAACGAGTCTCGCGCGCCCCGAAGATCGGCTCGCACGTGCGCTCGGCTGGTTCAGCATCGGCCTCGGATTGGCCGAGCTTTTCGCGCCGCGACGGGTCACGGAGACGCTGGGGATGGAGGGCCACGAGACGCTGGTGCGCGCATTCGGCGCTCGGGAAATCATCAGCGGGATCATGTCCCTCTCTGTCGACAAGAACGCCGGCCTGTGGGCGCGCGTCGGTGGCGACGGCCTGGATGCTGCTGCCCTCATCTCCGCACTGACGCCGGACAATCCCAAGAAGGGCAACGTCGCGCTGGCGCTTCTCATGATTGGCGGCATCGCGATGCTCGATTACCGCGCGGCGCAGGAGACCAAGCCGAAGCGTCCCTCGCCCAAAGCAAGGCGCAGGCTCTATCCCGACCGAAGCGGCTTTCCAAAGGGGCTCGCCGCCGTCAAAGATCGAGCGAGGCAGCTGACGAACGGCCAAGCAAGGACCGGCGCCCCCTCCTGAACATGTAGCCGCGACGACACGCAAAGCCTGTTGCGTGAAGTTACAACCCAAGTGACCGAGAACTCGGTGTGCGTGAACATACTTTGCCCACTTAGCAAACGTTAATGCGACATTCCTGCAACCTAGGTCAAATAGGAGGCTGGCAACGCGTAACTGGATGCCTCATGCAAGCAGGGTTCGCCTTCTCCAAGCTGGCAGACAGACTGTCCAGCCTCACTGATTTGACCGCCCAGGATCTTGATCTGCTCGCGGATATGCCAAGCACCATCGTGCACGTTGGAGCTCATCAGACTGTGGTACGACACCACACTGAGACTGACCATTGTTGCCTTCTGCTCCAAGGCTATCTCTGCTGGCATGTCGCGGCGGGACAGGACGGGCAGATCACGTCGATATACGTTCCCGGCGACGTTCCAGATCTGCACACGCTTTACCATCCTTCGGCCGGGGCCAATCTTGTCGCGCTCGGATCAGCGACCATCGCCCTGGTGCCTCACGACTTCTTTCGTGAGCTGTCGGCGAATTCGGCCGCGATGGCGCACGCGTTGCATCTGATGATGCTGGCCGATCTCGCCATCCAACGAAACTGGACTGTGAATCTGGGCAGCCGTGACGCCCTCTGCCGTGTGGCGCACCTTCTTTGCGAAATCAGGGAGCGCCTCCACGGCGTCGGTCTCGCAAGAGATTTCAGCTTTCCGTCGCCCTTCACGCAGTCGGACCTCGCCGCCGCATGTGGCATCTCCCCCGTCCACGCAAATCGGACGATTCAGGAGTTGCGTCGGCGCAACCTCCTGCAATGGCATGGTAGAACCATGACCATCACGGATTGGCCGGGCCTTGTCCGTCTTGCAGGTTTCGATCCCGCCTATCTGCGAACCCGTCCTCACGGCAGTGAAGCGCGGCCGCCGCAGCCCACACCAATCTCGATGGGAGTGGAGCTCGCGTGAAATTTCATGCGGCCGCCCGCTTCAGCTCGGCGCGCGAGAGCAGCGCCAGCCGAACCTGTTCGACGACGCCGTCCCACTGCCCCAATTTTTCCTGATGGAAAAGCCGCAAGGTCGGATACCAGAAGGTATGTGCTTCCGAAGCGGGCCAGCGCCAGTCGCAGTCGGCATGCAGCAACACCCAGGCTTCGCATTCTAACGCTCCCGCCAGGTGCGAAACCATCGTGTCGACGCAAATGACGAGGTCGAGCTGCCGGAGAAGATGCCCAAGCGCGACGATGTCGGGCGTGCTGATGTCCCGCGCGCCCGTCTCCGCGAGCTGATCGATGCCGGCGCCGCGCTGGAGTGAGTAAAGCGTTATGCCGTCGCACGCAAGACGCCGCAAAAGCTCGGCAGGAATGGCACGCCGCTTGTCCCAAGCGCCGACCTCCCAGACCAAACCGACGGCCAAACCGCTGGAGCCTTCTAGCGGTTCTGCGCGTGCACCACCATCCGGCAGCGTCAGGTACGGCGCTCGCATTTCGGCTGTCTCGCGTCCGGCACGGAGAGCATGGGGGACTTCCATGATCTCGATGTCAGTCTCGAATTCAACGCAGGGCGTACCATCGTGAAGCGGAATCGCGATATCAACGCCTTCCGTTCGCTCGACCAGTGGCAACAGCTCGGCCTGGCACCAGACTGTCACGCTTCGTGCAATAGCTGCAAGCGCGGGCATGAAGCGGAGAAACTGGATCGTGTCGCCGAGCCCGTGATAGCAGCGGACAAGCACATGTTTGCCCGCAAGCTGCTCGCCCCGCCAGATCCGCTGGAGATGACGAGGGCCGGTATGCTTGGGAGGAAGCGCAAGCCTCGCCAGGTCCCGGTCGGTGATCGCCCAGGCTTGCGGGAACGCGCCCGCACGCATCGCTTCTGTCCAGCCGCCCGTCCCGCCCACGCGAGGCGGCTCGCCTAGGCTTTTACAAATTTATGGAAGCGGCTCAACTCGCCGTCCTTGGTCCGATCTTGATGAAGGAACGCGATTCCGGCGTCATCGAACTTCTCGAAGAATTCGTCCCAGCCGATCCGCTCCAGGCCTTCATCGGGAGGATCGAAATCGATCCGGAGGATGCCGGCGTGCCCATTCTCCTCGGTTGCCTTCACGGTGGCGGGCTTTCCGCCGCGCTGATCCACCCATTTCCGAATGACATTGTGGTCGGTGGTCTTCTGGGCTTCGCTGTCTTGGGTCTTTGCATGGCTCGTGTTCATTTGACACCTTCCTTACTGGCGCGCTGGCTCCCAACATGCGGATGAGGGCCCCGCTTTCCCGTCCAACGCCGGCCGGCAGGATTGGTTCTTTGGGTGCTTGAGGTGGCGGCCGCCAGCATCATCTTCTTCATCTTCAACCAAGAAGCTCTTCGTTCCCTCCATACGTCCACGGATTCTAATCCAGGTTAAGCTCGTTGCATTTTGTGCAGCTGAAAAACGCCATGGCCGCTCCACAGCATGATCTGGGCAGGAACGAACATACCTGCCGCACGTTCGCCGATCTACTTACGTCGACGCCGCGTTCTTCCTGGAGGGCTTCAATCCATGCATTCACGTCTTCAAGACAGGCGGCGCGTGCGCGTCGGCATTGTTGGTGTCGGCAATTGCGCAAGCTCCCTGGTCCAGGGGCTCAGCTACTACCGGGACGCCGAGTCGAACGAGCCGGTGCCCGGATTGATGAATGTCGATCTCGGCGGCTATCACATCAGCGATATTCAGATCGCTTCGGCATTCGACGTCAACGCCTACAAGGTCGGACGGGATGTTGCCGAAGCGATCTGGGCCAAGCCAAACAACACGCACCGCTTCTCCGATGTTGCCGAGACCGGCGTGTTCGTGCAACGCGGGCCGGTCATGGACGGGATCGGCCGCTATCTCCAGGACGACATTCCGATTGCCGACGTTCCCGAAGCTGACGTCGCGGACGTACTGTCGACATCGCGCACGGACGTCCTGGTATCCTATCTTCCCGTCGGGTCCCAGCAGGCCAGCGAATGGTACGCCGCACGTGCCATTGAGGCGGGCTGCGGCTACGTCAATTGCATTCCGGTCTTCATTGCCTCGAATCCCGATTGGCAGCGGCGGTTTGAGGAAGCTGGTTTGCCGATCATCGGCGACGACATCAAGAGCCAGGTCGGCGCCACCATCGTTCACCGCGTGCTTGCCAATCTGTTTCGCGATCGGGGCGTCAAGCTCGATCGCACCTATCAGCTCAACGTTGGCGGCAACACCGATTTCAAGAACATGCTCGAGCGTGAGCGACTGACGTCCAAGAAGATATCCAAGACGCAAGCCGTCACCAGCCAATTCGACGTTCCCATGGAGGCCGACAATATCCATGTCGGTCCCAGCGATCATGTCCCCTGGCTCACCGACCGCAAACTTGCGTTCATTCGGCTGGAAGGAACGACATTCGGCGGCGTTCCCCTGAGTGCGGAAGTCAAGCTGGAGGTCTGGGACTCCCCAAATTCAGCGGGTGTCGTCATCGACGCGGTCCGCTGCGCCAAACTCGCGATGGATCGCGGACAGGCCGGCGCGCTGACGGGCCCCTCAAGCTACTTCATGAAGTCGCCGCCGCGGCAGTTCACCGATGAGGAGGCCGGACGCCGCACACGGGCCTTCATCGCAGACAAGGCCTATACGTGATGGCGACGATCGTTCATCTCGTGCGTCATGGCCATCACGCCCTGCTGGGACGCACGCTATGCGGCCGGATGAAGGGGATTGCGCTCGACGATCTCGGCTCTCAGGAGATGGCGCGTTGTGCCGACGTCATCGAACCGCGGCCAACCTTGATACAATCAAGCCCGCAGCGGCGCTGCATGCAGTCGGCCTGCATTCTGGCCGCCCGCTTCGGTCTCCCGATCGAGATCGTGCCCGCCCTCGATGAGCTCGATTACGGCGAATGGACGGGACGAGCCTTTGAAGACCTCGGCCGCGATCCCCAATGGTCCAGTTGGAATACACAACGCGAAGCCAGCCGTCCGCCGGGCGGCGAATGCATGCGATCGCTCCAGCGCCGGGTCGTCAGCCATCTCGAGCAAGTGCGAAGCGATCATGGCGGTGACACCATTGTCGCCGTGAGCCACGCCGAGCCGATTCGCGCCGCCCTCTTGCATTATTCCCGAATTGAACTCGACGACTTCCTCGCGATCGAGATTGATCCAGCCAGCATCAGTACGCTCAGCGTGGAGAACGGTGAGCTCACGATCACCGGCATCAACCAGCGGGTATTTGCGTGAAAATCGTGATTTTCGGTCTGACCATCTCCTCCTCATGGGGCAACGGCCATGCGACCTTGTGGCGCGGGCTCTGCAAGCATCTGGTGCGGCTCGGGCACACAATCGTGTTCTTCGAGCGCGACGTGCCGTATTACGCCGGAGCCCGGGATCTTCACGAGCTCCCCGGTGGTCGTCTGACCCTGTTTTCGGATTGGGACAATGTACGTCCCACCGCGAGAAACGAGGTTCGCGACGCCGACGTCGCAATCGTAACCTCCTACTGTCCGGACGCAATCGCGGCGACCGAACTGATCCTTGCCGAAGGTCGCGCAGTTCCTGTGTTCTACGACCTCGACACGCCGGTCACTTTGGCGAGGCTCGTGGCAGGAGAAGCCGTGACATATATCGGCCCGGGCGGCTTGAAGGACTTCGATCTGGTCCTGAGTTTCACCGGAGGCGCGCGGGTCTCGGACGAGTTCTGCACCAGGCTCGGCGCACGTCGTGTCGAGCCGCTTTACGGTCACGTCGATACCGATATTCATCGGCCGGTCTCGCCACAACCGCATTACCGCGCGGACTTGTCTTACCTCGGTACGTATTCCGAAGATCGTCAGCAAACGCTTGAGACACTGTTCGTCAGACCCGCGCAGGCGCGGCACGACCTTCGCTTCCTGATCGGAGGTGCCCAGTATCCCGACGCTTTCCCATGGTCGCCAAATATATATTTCGTTCAACACTTGCCGCCATCCGAACATGCGCCGTTCTTTGCGTCGTCTCGCCTGACGCTCAATGTCACGCGCTCGGCGATGGCGGAAATGGGTTGGTGTCCGTCGGGACGACTGTTCGAAGCCGCCGCTTGCGGAGTTCCGCTCCTGAGCGACGATTGGCAGGGGATTGATGCGTTCTTCGTTCCCGGTGACGAGATCCTGATCGCACGCGACCAGACCGACACACTCGCCGCTTTGGCGATGCCGGATGCCGAACTCCAACGCATCGCGCAGAGGGCGCGCGAGCGCACCATGGACCAGCACACATCGGACAAGCGCGCCCGCGAACTCATCTCTTTGCTGGAACGAGCCGCCTGCCGTGGCACGCGCCATCAACAACCCGAGGAGGCCTGACATGTGGGGCATCGTCCCGGCTGCGGGTCGCGGCAGCCGAATCCAGCCGCTCGCCTTCTCGAAGGAACTGCTGCCCGTCGGCAGCCGCGGAGACGACGGCACTGACCGTCCCTGCGCGGTCTCGGAATATCTTCTGGAGCGCCTGATCTTGGGAGGTGCAGACAAGATCTGCTTCGTGATCTCACCCGGCAAATCCGACATCCTCGAATATTTCGGCGACCATTATGGCGACGCCAAGCTCGCCTACGTCGTGCAGCCGGAGCCATCCGGGCTGTGTGATGCAGTCTTCCGAGCCACCACAGTGGTTGGCAGGGACGAAGACGTCGTGGTCGGTCTTCCCGACACCGTCTGGTTTCCCAAGGCCGCGTTGCAGGCTCTGCCGAACGCTGATCTGTCCTTCCTTCTGTTTCCGGTAGAACGTCCGGAGCTCTTCGACGCCGTTGTGCTCGACGGCGATCAGGTGATGGAGATCCAGGTGAAACAACCGGATGCTGCGTCAAAATGGATATGGGGAGCCTTCCGGATGTCCGCGCAGGGGTTTCGCCAGCTCCAGGCGCTCTGGAGCAAGCGCGAGCGCCAGGACGAATATTTCGGCACGCTGGTCAATGCTTACCTCGCCTCCGGCGGTCGCGGTACTGGAGTGAAGGCCGGCGAATCCTATGTCGATGTCGGCACCATCGATGGCTATCGCACGGCCATGGCACTTCTCGCTGGAAGCACCACGGGAAACGGCCGCGCGCGATTGTGGGCCGGCGGATCTCCAGACACCGCACGCGCGACGGCCATCACGAACGACGGAGCGGTTGCATGACAAGAGGCGTCCTTTCCCGTGACGAAATTCGCCGGCGCGTCGATGCGCTGGGTCCGTGGTTTCATAATCTCGATCTTGACGGCGTCCCGACCGCCCCCACGCATTTTCTCGGCGACTACCCGAACGTCAAATGGCGACGGTTCTCCGGCGTCATTCCTGACCGGCTCGAAGGAAAGACCGTGCTGGATATCGGCTGCAACGCCGGCTTTTACGCGATGGAAATGAAGCGGCGTGGCGCCGAGCGAGTGCTCGGCCTCGATACCGACGAGGAGTATCTGGCGCAGGCTCGCTTCGCCGCGGAAGTCAGTGGGCTCAGAATCGAGTTTCGCAAGATGTCGGCCTATGACGTGGGCCAGCTTCGCGAAAAATTCGATCTCGTGATCTTCATGGGCGTCCTCTATCACCTTCGGCATCCCTTGCTCGCCCTCGACCTGATCCATGAGCACGTGGCTGGCGATCTCCTGCTGTTCCAATCGATGCTGCGCGGCGACGCTCAGGTTGATCCCCTCGACGAGAACTACGACTTCTGGACCACGGAACATTTCGACTCGCCCGGCTATCCAAAACTCCACTTTATCGAGCACAAATATGCCGATGATCCGACCAATTGGTGGGTGCCCAACCGCGCCTGCGTGGAAGCCATGCTCCGCAGTTCTGGGTTCGCCATTACGGCGCATCCGGAAGACGAGGTTTATCTCTGCAAGCGGTCCGAGCGGCCGCAAGCCGACGGCCCGGTCTATCCCTTCCGGAGACCAGGCTGATGATCGAAGCTGCCAAAATCTGGAACGAACCCAACAACAAATCGCATTGGGACATCCTGATCGATCCCGACTGGGCCAAGTTCGCTGAAATGGCCACCGCCGCGGGCAAAGCGATCCGTACCGCGCATCCGACATTGCCGCGCGTGCTGGGCGGTATATCGCCGATCGACCCATCCTTCATCCGGAACATGCAGGCCCGGGGCGTTCTCGATCATGTCGATGCCGTGGCTGTGCACGGCTTTCCGCTGGACTGGAATCTATGGAAAATCGGGGAATGGCCGAACAGGCTGGAGGAGATCAAGGCCGTCACTTCGCTCCCGGTCTGGGTGACCGAAGTCGGCGTTTCGTCCTTCGGTGCCGAAGAGGTGCAGGCGTGGGGACTGTCGCACACGGCAGACCTCCTGATCGGCCGCGCGCCACGTATTCACTGGTACAGCCTCTACGATCTACCCTCCACTTGGGAAGCCACGACGCGGCATAAGGAGGCTGAGGGCTCCTCCTATTATCGCCATTTTCACATGGGGCTGCTGCGCGAGGATGGAACGCCGAAGGCCGCGCTCGACCTGTTTGGCCGGTACGCACGCGAAATGGGCCTGTGCCAGTGGTTCCATTTCGAAGATCATCGCCTGGATGACGCGGTACGCTGGATGCAGCGCCTCGGCGTTGTGCATCTCAGGACCGGCTTGTCGTGGGCCGACAGCTTCCGTCCGAACGCTCTTGCTTGGTTCGATCGTCAGATGGACGCCCTGGCGGAATTTCAGGTGACGATCACGTTCTGCTTCACGCCAGAACACAGGGGCATCTCCCCTCACCACACAAGTCCACCGCTTGACGTGAACGAATTCGCAGACTTCTGCGCGCGAATGGTCGAGCGTTACTGCGTGAGAACCGGCGTTTCGGCTCACACCTCACTTCCTGCGGCGGCCGACGAGGAGCGTGCATGCGTGCCCTGATCCTGGTGATGGACTCTGTGGGCATCGGCGGCGCGCCCGATGCCCAGCACTACGGCGATAAAGGCGCTGACACCGTCGGTCATATCGCCGATGCGTGTGCGCGCGGACAAGCCGATAGCGAGGTGCGCGAGGGCCCGCTGCGTCTTCCCAATCTCGTGGCAATGGGGCTGGGTCATGCCTGTCGCCTCGCCACCGGACGTATTCCTCCGGGTCTCGACGACGTGGCGAGTGAGCATTTCCAGTTCGGATGCGCAACCGAGATGTCGCGGGGCAAGGATACACCGTCGGGACACTGGGAAATCGCCGGCGTTCCCGTCCCCTTCGAATGGGAATATTTCCCAAGAACAAGACCTTGTTTTCCCGGCGAACTGACGGAGCGCCTGTGTGCGCAGGCGAGGCTGCCCGGCATCCTGGGCAATTGTCACGCCTCCGGCACGGAGATTATTGCGGAATTCGGCGAGCGCCACATGCAAAGCGGCGAACCGATTTGTTACACCTCGGCCGACAGCGTTTTCCAGATCGCCGCACATGAAGAGGCCTTTGGGCTCGAACGCCTCTATGAGGTTTGTTCGATCGCACGCAAGCTGGTCGATCCCCTGAATATCGGCCGCGTTATTGCGCGGCCGTTCATCGGTAATTCCGGACGCGACTTCAAACGGACCTCGCACCGCCGGGACTATTCCGTTCCTCCGCCAGGACGAACAATCCTCGATCTCGCCGAGAGTGACCATCGCGATATCGTCTCGATCGGCAAGATCGACGACATCTTCGCCCACCGCGGCACGGGACGGAACATACGGGGCGACGGCAACAACGCACTATTCGACGCAACGCTCAAGGAGCTGCATGGCCTTGCAGACGGTGGCCTGCTATTCGCCAATTTTGTGGATTTCGACACGACTTACGGCCATCGCCGCGACGTCAAGGGATACGCCGCAGCCCTCGAAGCATTCGATGCGCGCGTACCGGAGTTGCTGGACCGCCTGCGAGGCGACGATCTTCTGATCATCACGGCAGATCATGGCTGCGATCCGTCCTGGAGCGGCACAGATCACACGCGCGAGCAGGTCCCGATTTTAGCCGTGAACGCGAATTGGACCACCCGGATCGGCCATCGGACCGGCTTTGCCGATATCGCAGCTTCCGTCGCGAAGCATCTCGAATTGCCGCCGCTGCTTCACGGCGCCTGCTTTTGAGACCACGAACGCGATTCACCTGGATTATTGATCCAGGTTAGAGAAATTTTCGTTTGTACATTTTCGAGGAACGAACATTCCTTGCACCGCTTCTAAGAACGTGACTGGCGCGCGGGTCGCCCGACCATCAGTAAAGCGCGCTTCCACTCTCATCCAGGCCGATCACGCAAGATCGGTCTCACGCGGCACGGAGCGGTGAATGACGCGAGTATTGATCACTGGAGGGGCGGGCTTCATCGGCTCCCATGCTGCGGATCTCCTCCTCGCGGCGGGTTACGAGGTCAGAATCCTCGATAATCTCTCGCCTCAGGTTCACGGCCGCAATCGCCAGCGTCCGGCCTATCTTGCCGAAGACGCTGAGCTCGTGATCGGGGACGTGACCGATGCACTTGCCGTCGAACACGCTTTACGCGGGACCGACATGGTTCTCCATCTCGCCTCAGCCGTTGGCGTTGGGCAGAGCATGTACGACATCGAACCTTACGTCAGAACCAACGAGCTCGGCACTGCCGTGCTTTTGCAGGCGCTGTCGAAGCGGCCCGTCGAACGGCTGGTGCTTGCCTCGTCCATGAGCATTTACGGCGAAGGCCTCTATTGCAACGCCGACCACAGCGTGTTTGCCTGCGCGGAGCGGCCGATTGAACAGCTTCGCCGCGGCGATTGGGAGTTGCGCGACAACGCCGGTCATCCTCTCGAGCCCATTCCGACGCCTGAAACAAAGCAGCCGTCGCTGAGCTCAATCTACGCGCTAAACAAATATGCGCAGGAGCGCATGTGCCTGATTACGGGCAAAGCCTACGGCATTCCCACGGTAGCCCTGCGTTTCTTCAACGTGTTCGGCCCGCGCCAGGCCTTGTCCAACCCCTATACGGGCGTGCTCGCCATCTTTGCCGCCCGACTGCTCAACGGGCGGTCGCCCCTCGTGTTCGAGGACGGCCAGCAGCGTCGCGATTTCGTCCACGTGCATGACGTAGCGCGTGCCTGCCGCATCGCGCTCGAGGCCGAGCACGCCCACGACGTCTTCAATGTCGGCTCGGGTCACAGCCGAACCATTATTTCGGTGGCACAAGATCTGGCCGAAGTCATGGGCCGGACTGACATCGAACCCGAAATCACCGGCAAGTACCGCGCCGGCGATATCCGGCATTGCTTCGCTGATATCGGCAAGTCCCGCGATCTGCTCGGCTTCGAGCCACATGTTGCTTTCAAGGACGGCCTCGGGGAGCTCGCCGAGTATCTGGCGGATCAGATCGCCGACGATCAGGCCGAACGTGCAACCAGTGAGCTGCTGCAGCGGGGATTGGTTGCGTGATGACCCAAAGCCCGGACAACAGGCCAGTCCTTATCACCGGCGGCTGCGGCTTCATCGGCTGCAATCTCGCCGATCGGCTTGCGGAGCGCGGCGAGAACGTTCTGGTGCTGGACAATCTCGCTCGCGCCGGAGTGCGCGAAAACGCGCAGTGGCTGAAGTCCAGGCACGGCGAGAAGATTGCCATCACGGTTGCCGATATCCGCGATCCGATTCCGGTGATCGACGCCGTGCGCGAAGTCCGTGCCGTGCTGCACCTGGCGGCGCAGGTGGCGGTCACCGACAGCGTGAGCGACCCGGCCTCCGATTTCGAGATCAACGCGCGCGGTACGCTGAACGTCCTCGAAGCCGTCCGCCTGCACAACAGGCAGGCACCAGTGATTTTCGCCTCCACCAACAAAGTCTACGGCCGTCTGATCGATGAGAGTGCGATCAGTCTCTCCGGCCGCCGCTATGTTCCGACAGACGGTGTCTTGGCCGGCGGTGTCTCCGAAAACACGCCGCTCGATTTCTATAGCCCCTATGGGTGTTCCAAGGGCACGGCAGACCAATACGTTCACGACTACGCTCGTGTGTTCGGTCTCCAGACCGTTGTGATGCGGATGAGTTGCATCTACGGCCCGCGCCAGTTCGGGACTGAGGATCAGGGCTGGATCGCGCATTTCCTGTTGAGCGCGATCCGCGGAAATCCGCTCACGATTTACGGCGATGGCAAGCAGGTCCGTGATGCGCTTCACGTCTCGGATGCGGTTACCGCCTGGCTTGCTGTGCTCGACCGCATGGACTCGGTCCGCGGACGCGTGTTCAACCTCGGCGGGGGTCCCGCCAACGCGATCAGTTTGCTGGAATTGATCGATGGAATCACCGATCTGACCGGCCGCAATGTCGCCTACAGTTTCGCCGATTGGCGTCCTGGTGATCAGCCCTGGTATGTCACCGACACGCGCGCGCTGTCCACCGCGCTTGGTTGGGCTCCGCAGATTGCCATCACGGAAGGTCTCCGCTCACTCCACACATGGCTCGAGAGCCGTTTCGGATCACCACCTGGCAGCCGCGAGGCCTTGGCATGACGCGCGTTGCGCTCATCAACCCCAACTGGGATTTCAGCGGCAGCATCTATTTCGGCTGCCGATCCGCTCACCTCCCGCTCGAGCTCGGAATCTCCGAGCACTATCTGAAGGCGGCCGGGCACAAGACCCTGCTGCTCGACGCGCACATGTTCGATCTGTCTCTGGTCGAGATCGAGGCCGAACTGCGCGCTTTCGGTCCCGACCTGGTCGTCGTCACGACCGCGCCGACCTATCTGTTCTGGCGCTGCGCGCCGCCTGAGCTCCGCGTTCCACAGCAGCTCGCGCTGGCAGTGCGAGACCTCGCCCCGGTCCTGGTCGCGATCGGTCCTCACGGCTCGACCACGCCGCGGGCGGCGCTGAAGAAGCTCGGCGTCGACATCGTCGTGATGGGGGAATGCGAAATCTCCTTGCTTCGGCTGGCCAATGGCGAGCGCGAGTTCGCTGGCCTGTGCTTTGCCGAGGGGGCTTCGGTCCAGGTCAATGGAGGCCCTCAGGCGGTGGATTTCAAGGATCAGCCGCCCCTGCGCTGGCCGGATGAAATGATCCGGCGTCATCACCACCACCATCACCGCTTCGAGGCCGAGCCGCTCGCTCCAGGCGCCGAAGTCGAGGCGTCAAGGGGATGCCCGTACAGCTGCACCTTCTGCGCCAAGGACAATTTTCGTAACGCCTATCGCAAGCGCCCTCCCGTGATCATCCTCGATGAAATCGATAGGCTCCGCGAACAGGGCATCGAATACGTCTACTTCATCGATGAAATCTTTCTTCCGAACAGGGAACTGCTCGAGGGGCTCCGCACGCGCGGGCTGAAATTTGGCGTGCAGACGCGGATCGACCTCTGGAAACCGGACATGCTGGCATTGCTCGGCAACGCCGGCTGTGTCTCGATCGAGGCCGGTATCGAGAGCCTGACCGTGGAAGGGCGCGCCGCGCTCGCCAAGAATTGCAAGATGACCACCGACCAATTGGCCGAGCGGCTGGTCGAGGCACGCCGTCACGTCCCCTTCGTGCAGGCCAATTTGATCGAAGTGCCCGAGGACGATGATCCGGTCGTGCAGCGCTGGCGCCATCAGATGCAGGATGCGGGAGTTTGGGCGAATGATCCAGTGCCGCTCTACCCCTATCCGGGCTCGCCGGATTACAGGAAGCTGTGGGGCGAGCCCGACGATTTCGCCTGGGAACGCGCGCATCAGTACTATCTCGCGTTGTTCGATCAGTTCAGCGACGTGCAGAACGAGCGTCCCGTCCCCCTCGACAGCCTCGAACTTCAGGTCGCGCCATGAGCTGCGTCTCGGACATCAGGATTTTGATGACCACCGATACGGTCGGCGGTGTGTGGACCTATTCCTGTGGTCTCGCATCGCATCTCTCTCGGTCCGGCGCCGACGTCGAGCTTGTGACTATGGGCCCTCGCGCGCGGGCAGATCAGCGGGCGATGCTGCATGGTTCTCGCGTGCGCTTGATCGAGACGGACCTTGCGCTCGAATGGCAGGATCCTGAAGGACAAAACGTATCCGACGCGCAGCGCGTCCTTGCCGGCCTCGAAACCAAATTCAGGCCGGACCTTGTTCATCTCAACAGCTTTCGCGAGGCATCCTTCGGCTGGCGCGCGCCAACTGTGCTCGCAGCACATTCCTGCGTAAACTCCTGGGCGCGGGCGTGTCAGGACACGGCTTGGCTGGAGCAGCCGCGATGGCGCCGCTACACCGAACGGGTCGCTGCAGCTCTCGACGACGCTCAAGCCTGGGTGTGCCCGAGCCGGTCATTCCACAGCGAGATCGCGGAGATCTACCGTCCCCGCTCCCCCGGCGCGGTGATCTGGAATGGGATCGCGCCCGGGGGACCCGGCGGGCGAAAACAGAACCTGATCATGGCGGCCGGTCGACTTTGGGACCGCGCCAAGAACATCGAAGCTCTGGCTGCCGCAGCACCCGCACTCCCCTGGCCCGTCCAGGTCGCGGGACCGGCCGATGCAAGCCCGTCAACTGCTGTGAGCTGGCTTGGACAGTTGCCACGGGAGGTCATGCGCGCACGCTTGCAGCATGCCGGAATCTTCGTCAGCCCGGCGCTCTACGAGCCGTTCGGCCTGTGCATCCTTGAGGCCGCGGCAGCGGGTTGCGCGCTTGTCCTGTCCGACATTCCGACGTTCCGGGAATTGTGGAGCGGAGCCGCCCTGTTCGTGGATTTAGCCGACAGCGAAGCGCTGCATCGCATGCTTGTCCATCTTTGCACCGACGAGCGCGAACGCACCCGGCTGCAACGTGCCGCTTACGAGCATTCCCTGACCTATTCCCTGACCCGGATGACGAGCGCTTACCTGAGCCTCTACGAAGGGCTGCTCACATCGCGGGGCGCGAACGCGCCAGACGGTCCCATCGAGGTGCGCGCATGAAATGCGTCCTGTTCTATCACGCGTTCACGTCCTGCTGGAACAACGGCAACGCACATTTTCTCCGCGGCTATGCCCGCGAGCTGCATGCGCTCGGTCACGAGGTCATTGTCTACGAACCCGTCGACGGCTGGAGCCGGTTGAATGCCATGCGAGAGGGCGGTACTCAGGCGATGGAGGACATCGCGACGCTCTTTCCCGGCATTGATATTCGTCGCTATGACGCATTCCTGGATCTTGAGCAGGCGCTGCACTGCGCCGATCTCGTGATCGTTCACGAGTGGAACTCGCCCGATCTGATCGCGCAGATCGGGCGCAGGCGGGCGCAGGGTGCTTCGTTCACGTTGCTGTTTCACGATACCCATCACCGGGCCGTCAGCGCGCCGGACGAACTTGCGCAGTTCGACCTCGACGGGTTCGACGGCGTGCTCGCCTTCGGCGAGGTGCTCCGCCAGATTTACCTGAAGCTCGGCTGGGCCGACCGGGCATTCACGTGGCATGAGGCAGCTGACGTCGCTCTGTACCATCCGTTGCCGCATATCCAACGCACCGACGATTTGATCTGGATCGGCAATTGGGGCGACGGCGAACGAAGCGCCGAACTCAACGACTTTCTGGTTAATCCGGTCGCTGAACTGAAACTCAGCGCAAGCGCCTACGGCGTCCGCTACTCCGATACGGCGCTCGACACGATACGGGCCGCTGGCATCCGGCACGGGGGTTGGCTGCCGGCGCACTGGGCTCCCGCGGCTTTCGCCAGCGCACGCGCAACGGTGCATGTGCCGCGTGGCCCTTATGTCCGGTCTCTTCCCGGCATCCCGACCATTCGCGTGTTCGAGGCAATGGCGTGCGGCATCCCATTGGTTTCCGCACCTTGGTCGGACGCAGAAGGTCTGTTCCCCGAAGGTACCTATTTTAGCGCTGCCGATGGAGCACAGATGAAACGCACCCTGCGCATGCTGCTGGATGACCGCGAGCTCTCCGCCGCGACCGTGGAAGCCGGCCTCGATGTCATCAGGGAACGTCACACCTGCCGTCATCGCGCGGAACAGCTTCTCGGCATCGTGGAGAACATCCGGGTCTCGGGCCAGCCGCAGCAGCGGCCATACGTCGGAGCTGTCGCATGAAGATCTGCTTCTTCGGATCCAGCCTTGTTTCGTCGTACTGGAACGGCGCCGCGACCTATTATCGTGGCATGCTCAAGGAAATCGCGGCACTCGGGCACGACATTACCTTCTTCGAGCCGGACGCTTTCGAGCGCCAGGCGCATCGCGACATCGCGGATCCTAATTGGGCGAAAGTGGTCGTCTATCCGGCAACGCCAGATGGCTGGCAACGCAGTATCGACATGGCCGCAAAATCGGCCGACATGCTGATCAAGGCAAGCGGCGTCGGCGTCTTCGATCAGGAATTGGAAATCGCCGCAGCCGGCATCCCATCAAAGGCGACGCGCATCTACTGGGATGTCGACGCGCCCGCCACGCTCGAGGCGATGGCGCTTGATCCGCAACATCATCTGCGCCGCACAATCCCGTCCTACGACATGGTGCTGACCTATGGCGGCGGCGACGGCGTCGTATCCGCCTATCGCGCCATGGGTGCCCGGGACTGCGTACCGATCTACAATGCACTCGACCCCGCCACGCATTATTCGGCGCCGCCGTTGCCGCGGTTCGGTTGCGATCTCGGCCTGCTGGCGAACCGCTTGCCCGATCGCGAGCAGCGAGTCGAAACTTTCTTCATCGATGTTGCACGCTCGTTGCCGGAAAAGACCTTTGTACTTGGCGGCTGCGGTTGGGAAACCAAGGACACGCCTGCCAATCTGCGCAAGATCGGACATGTCGGAACCGCCGACCACAACGCATTCTTTGGCTCGGGTCTCGCCACGTTGAACGTCAATCGCGACAGCATGGCTCGCTACGGGTTCTCCCCACCAACACGCGTCTTTGAAGCCGTCGGCGCCGGAGCCTGCCTGATCACCGATCAATGGGACGGTATCGATCATTTTCTCGAACCTGGCCGAGAGGTCCTGGTGGCCTCGACCGGCGCGGAGGTCGCGGATCATATCAGCGGCCTGAGCCCCGATCGCGCGCATGCGATCGCCGGCCGCGCGCGGCTGCGTATCCTCGGCCATCACACCTATCGGCACCGCGCGCGCCAGTTCAGCGATCTATTTATCGGAAGCAGTTCGCGAATCGAGGCAGCAGAATGAAGCTCAACATTGTCGTCATCGGTCTTTCGGTCACATCGTCCTGGGGCAACGGTCACGCCACGACCTATCGCGCCCTGATCGAGGCCCTGGCGCAACGTGGCCACCACGTTACTTTTCTGGAGCGGGACGTCTCGTGGTACCGAAACCATCGCGATCTGGTGAAGCCTTCCGGGTGGAACGTCAGCCTCTATGAGTCTCTGAGTGACATTCCGCGCCGCTTCGGCCAACTCATCCGTGCGGCCAATCTGGTCATTATCGGCTCCTTCGTCCCGGACGGCATCGCGATTTCCGAATGGGTCACGAGCCAAGCCCAAGGCATTACAGCCTTCTATGACATCGATACGCCGGTCACGTTATCCCGGCTCGAAGGAGGCGTGGACTACTTGTCTGCCGCAATGATCCCGCGTTTCGACCTCTATCTCTCCTTCTCCGGTGGTCCAGTCCCGCAGATGATCGAGGAGAAATACGGCAGCCCCTTTGCAAGAGCACTGTATTGCAGCGCCGACACGCGGCTTTACACGCCCCAACAGGCGGAGCCGAAATGGTCGCTGGGTTATCTCGGGACCTACAGCGACGACAGGCAGCCGACTCTCGAACAATTGCTTATCGCGCCTGCCCGCAGCCTTACCTCCGAACAATTTGTCGTTGCGGGGGCACAATACCCCGAAAGTATAGTTTGGCCGGACAACGTGTCCCGGATCGAGCATCTCACGCCACAACAGCATCCGATGTTCTACTCGGAGCAGCGCTTCACCCTGAACGCGACCCGCGCCGACATGCGTGCGCTCGGCTTCTCCCCAAGCGTTCGGATGTTTGAAGCAGCCGCCTGCGGCACGCCGATCATCTCGGATAGATGGCCTGGAATCGAGACGATCTTCAAGCCGTCGCAGGAAATTCTGCTGGTCTCGAAGCCCCAGGATGTCTTCGAGATCCTGCGCGACATGACTGACGAACGCCGCCGCACGATCGCAGCGAACGCGCGAAAGCGAGTTCTCGCCGAACACACGTCGTATCATAGAGCCGAGCAATTGGAGACCTATTATCTGGAAGCTCTCGCGCGGCGCCAACGCAAACCAAGAAAATTGTCCGAAATCCGGCCGGTGCAGGTCGCGGAGTTCTGAAGGGAGAGTACCATGACGTTCCAGACCCGCATCAATGCGCCCCGTAGCGGCTCCGCCGTTTTGATTGCCGGAGGCGCCGGCTTTATCGGATCGCATCTCTGCGACGCCTTGCTACAGCGCGGCCACAGAGTGATCTGTGTCGACAACCTGTTCACCGGGACGACGGACAATATCAGGCCTCTGCTCAACCATCCGAATTTCCACTTCATCGAGCATGACGTACGTGAGCCGCTTGAGATCGACGAGGACGTCAACCGGATCTACAGCCTGGCCTGCCCGGCCTCGCCGCGCCACTACCAAAAGGATCCGATCGGTACGATGAAGACGTGCGTCATCGGGACCCTGAACATCCTCGAATTGGCGCGTCAGAAAGGAGCCCGCGTGCTTCAAGCGTCGACCAGCGAGGTCTACGGCGATCCCGAAATCCATCCGCAGCCCGAGTCCTATCTGGGCAACGTCAATCCGATCGGCCCACGAGCATGCTATGATGAGGGCAAACGGGCGGCAGAGACCTTGATGTTCGACTACCACCGGATGTACGGCGTCGAGATCAAAATCGCCCGCATCTTCAACACCTATGGACCGCGCATGCTCGAAAATGACGGTCGGGTCGTCTCGAACTTCATTGTGCAGGCATTGCGGGGAGAACCCATCACGATCTATGGACGCGGAACTCAGACCAGGAGTTTCTGCTTCGTCGAAGATCTTGTGCGGGGATTACAGCTGCTGATGGAGAGCCCGGCCTCCGTCACCGGTCCATGTAATCTGGGAAACCCGCATGAGGTTACGATCGAAGCCATTGCCCGTGAGGTCCTGTCATACACACATTCGGACTCCCCGCTCCGCTTCGAGGCGCTGCCAAAGGATGATCCCAAGCGTCGCAAGCCTGTCATTGAAACGGCCGAACGGTCGTTGGGCTGGCGCCCGCGCGTGCCGCTGAAAGACGGGCTTCAGGCGACGATCGCCTATTTTGCGCTTCGCATCGCGACCGATGCGCCAGCACTTGTGCCGGCAATCGCGCCCAGAAAGACGGGACGGATGGCACGCGGCAGATTGACGATTGCAGATCAGCGTTCATGAGACCACGGACGTTCGGGAAGAGATAGCGCGGCGAAGCTTCTTCATGAATAAAGCCACAGGCGATTGGTGGAAGTCCGCAGTCATCTACGAACTGGCACCGATTTCTTTCCAGGACTCCAATGGCGACGGCAAGGGAGACCTGCCCGGCCTCATCTCGCGCATCGAGTACCTCACCTGGCTCGGCGTCGACGCAGTCTGGCTCACGCCGATCTACAAAAGTCCCTTTCGCGACTTCGGTTACGACATTTCCGACTTTCGGACCATCGACTCCACGTTTGGCAGCCTTGAAGATATGGATCGCCTGATCGCCAAGTTGCACGAGCTGGGCATCAAGCTCATTCTCGATCTCGTGCCGAACCACACGTCCCGTGATCACGATTGGTTCGTGAAAAGCAGTGCCTCTCGCGACAATCCAAAGGCCGATTGGTACGTCTGGGCGGAGCCGGCTGAGACAGGTGCTCCGCCCAACAATTGGCTCAGCCGCTTCGGTGGCAGCGCTTGGGAATGGTGCGACGCAAGAGGCCAATATTACTACCATTCGTTTTTGGTCGAGCAACCTGACCTGAACTGGCGAAATCCCGATCTCCGGGCGGCCATTGCAGACGTCATGCGGTTCTGGCTGGATCGCGGCATCGATGGATTTCGGGTCGACGCCAGCGCCGTCTTGATCAAGGATCACCTCCTCCGCGACAATCCGCCGGCCCCAAAAGGCCAAGACAAGCCGCCGCCGCAGCGCTTCACGCCGGTTTTCACCGACGATCGGCCAGAAACGATGCGATGTATCGAGTTCATTCGCGAAGTGATCGATGGCTACGACAGCAGGCTGCTATGCGGGGAAGTTCAGGGCAAGACGGACCGCATTGGTCATTTCTATGGAACCGAGCGGCCGCGTCTCCATCTCCCGCTCAATTTCGCATTGCTCGATTGCCCTTGGGACGTGCTCGCATTGCAAGCCGCGATCGACGCTTACTTGAATGCTCTGCCCGAGGGCGCCTGGCCGGTCTGGGTCATCGGAGGCCACGACAAGCAGCGCATCGCAAGCTCGATCGGACAAGCGCCGCTGCGCACGTTGGCGATGTTGTTGATGACGCTGAAAGGGACGCCTTTCTTCTTCATGGGCGACGAGATCGGCCGTGAACGGGTTCATATCCCGGATGATCGCATCGATGATCCCTTCGAGAAGCTCGTCAAAGGGTACGGTCTCTGCCGCGATCCCGAGCGGGCTCCGATGCGGTGGGACGACAGCCCAGCGGGCGGCTTCACGACCGGTGAGCCCTGGTTACCATTGGAGACAGATGGCGCCCGCAACGTCGACCAGCAACGAGGCGATGAACGCTCTATCCTGCATCTGTTCCGGAGCCTCATCGCGCTAAGGCGAGCACACCCGGCCCTGCAGCGCGGCGAGTACCACCCGGTCCGTGCCCGTAACGATGTCCTGGCGTTCAAGCGATCTCTGGACCAAAGCGAACTGCTCATTGTCCTCAACATCGCGGCCGAGCCGCGCAAGTTTGAAGGGGATTGTCGCGGGAATGTGCTCCTGTCGACGCACCTGGACTGGTCCACACCAGCTGCCCAACCGATCTCTGTCCTCCTGCGAGCCAATGAAGGTCTGATAATCGAACTCGACCGGCCGTGAGGTTCAGCGGGCGTCCCAATAGAGCCATAGGAACGAAGCCTTACAGGAACGAAGCAGTGGGGGCGCCGTTGTCGCGTGATCCACTCCTCCTGCCCCGGGATTCCCATGTATCACCACGTCAAGAAGCTCATGTTCACCGTCCGTGTCGATGAACCCGATCCACGCTTTGGCAATATGCTGCTAGAGCAATTCGGCGGCGCCAACGGCGAACTCGCGGCCGCAATGCAGTATTCCATTCAGGGCCTCAATTGCGAAGACCCCGATCGCAAGGACCTGCTGATGGACATCGGCACGGAAGAATTGAGCCATTTGGAAGTCGTCGGCTGTCTCGCGCGAATGCATCTGGCGCCGTCGAAATTCGACCGCCAAGCCGCGGAGACGGATCCGCTCATCGCAATTGCCGGCGGCGGAGGGGTGAACTTGTTCAACTCCCAAGGAAATCCCTGGACTGCCGACTATCTCAAGATCACCGGCGAACTTGACGTCGATCTCCGAAGCAATATCGCGGCCGAAGCCCGTGCGAAGATTGTCTACGAGCGGCTGATTAATTTCTGCGACGACGCCGGTTCCAAGGATGCATTGCAGTTTCTGATGACGCGCGAGATCACGCATATGAAGGCATTTGCCGCCGCGCTCGAGAGTCTATCAAAGCCGGCGTTCAGTATTGGGCGGATTGCACCGACTCCGGGTCTGGTCAATCAGTTCTTCAATGACTCCACCGGGGCGGGCGACCACGGCGAGATCGACACGCGCGGTCCATGGAATGAGGGTGGCGAATGGGTATTTACCGACTCGCCGGCCCTGCAGACTGCCGAGCCCGGCACCGCGACGCCCATCGTCACCGAAAGCTCACCCCCGGCTGACGAGGCCGGCCTGACCGAGCTCCTCTTGCACGAACTGAGGGACATCCTGCATGCAGAGAAGCAGCTCACCAAAGCTCTGCCAAAAATGGCGCAAACTGCCCGGTTCGATCAGTTGCGGGAACTTTTAGAGCAGCATCTGGGCGAAACGGAAGAGCAGATCGACCGTATCAATCAGTGCTTCGAGCTACTCGGCGAGAATGCCCGCGCCAAGCCTTGCAAAGGCATGATGGGCCTTATCGAGGAAGGCAAGGAGGTCATGGAGGAGAGCGAGGACAAGGAAGACGCGGCGGCCGACCTCGCGCTGATCGCTGCCGCTCAGCGGGTCGAGCACTATGAAATGGCCGGCTACACCACCGCCCGGAATCTCGCGCAGCAACTCCGGCACAGTGCGGTCGTGGCACTGCTGTCCAAATCGCTCGCCGAGGAAGAGAATGCTGATGTGTTACTCAATCAGGTTGCGCGATCGCTCATGTCCGTGGCCAAAATGCCCGCGACTTTGGAGCAGGCCGAATCCTAGAGCGTTTTCGAGCGAAGTGGATACCGGTTGCGTAAAGAAAACGCGTCAAAACAAGAAGCTAGAGCCCCGTTCCGATTCTAACTGAAAGATAATGATGAGATCGGCGCAATGTCCGCGCCGATCTCAGCCCCTGGCGGGGTCCATTCAATGACGGATCTCTTGAGCTTGCCCAGCTGGGCTGACAAGAACAATCTCCATGCGGTCGTCGAGACGCCGCGTGGAAGTTCGTGCAAGCTTGACTTCGATCCCAAGCTCGGTGCCTTTACATTGGCGAAGCCGCTCATGGCGGGGCTCACCTACCCCTATGATTGGGGCTTCATTCCATCCACCAAAGCGGAAGATGGCGATCCGCTCGATGTACTCATCATTCACGATGCCAAGACCTATCCCGGCGTGGTCTTGAAATGCAGGCCGATCGGGATACTGGAGGTCCAGCAGAAGAGCCAAGGCCGGGTGGAAAGGAATGACCGCGTATTCGCAGTCCCCGACCGTTCGCCCCTCGAAGCCGATCTTAGGGATATTCGGGATCTGCCATCGCATGGCCGCGAAGAGCTCGAGCAGTTCTTTCGCGCAACCAATGCGTTGGAGAATAAAGAGCTCAGTTTTCTGGGATGGCATGGTCCCAACCGTGCGATCAAAACAATTCGCCGGCTGTCCCGCTAATCCCCCGGGGAACGGCCCCTCTGCCTCGGTCGCTTGGACATGCTCGGTTGTCCCGCTTAGGAAGCGCGCACGCGCAATCGCTCCTGCTCTACCTCTTCGGCGTCCTTCTCATCAACATCCATGAGATCGTTCTTTGCGTCTCCGTGAACCTTGAGCAACTCATCGAGCTTGGCGTGAATGGCCTGCGTGTCCCGGTGCTCCGCGCGCTGAATAACCAGTGTCATTCCCCACGTCGCGAGTGTGGCCAGCGAATGCCACTCCAGGCCGTTGCCAAAGCATAGCCACAGCAGGCAGTAAACGAGGTAAAGGATGAACGCTGCCGGCCTGGCCGTCAGCACGCCGAGCTGGGTCAACCCATTGCTGATTTCCTTGAAAGCCATGACGCCCAACCAGACGTGAATTTGAAGGTTCCTCAGCGACAGGCGGCTTGTGATGGCGCGTCTGGACCAGATGAGTCTGCCGACCGCCACTGCTTCAACACTTGGAACCACTCGTTTCCGCAATCATTCTTCGGAGCAGGTCCATGGACATAGCGGCATCATGTTCGAAAATCTACGTGCTCTCGCTCAGCCAGGGGCGATCGTCGCTATCGCCCTCGTGCTCCTGCTGATGGCGGTCGGGGATGCAGCTATCACTATCGCGGTCAAAGGGTGGCCGCCGCTTTAGGGCCGGTTGCGGCCACGTCGTCCCAAATAGGAACCTTTGTACCTATCGCCGGTTCCGAGGAGGCGGAGCGTCTCTAACCACCAATGCCTTCACGGATGAGAGCGGGTCTTGTGCTATTTGCGGCTTGGCCACTCGGTGCTTGCGCCGGGCGGCAATCTACGTTGGACCCTCACGCGCTGCAATCCGCAGACATTCTCCGCACATTTGTCGTGTTCCTGGTCGTCGCAGCAATCGTGTGGATTGCGGTCGTGGTCGTTCTCGCCGCAGGCCTGCTGCGCCGGCCCTCACCTTCTCAACATGCACTCGCGCTCGATCCGCCGTTTGAGAACCGTGCCGGGCAGGTTGTCCTTGGGCTCGGGATAGCAACGATCATCATCGTGCTTGCGCTATCCGTGGTCAGCTACGCCGGACAGCGCAGTGTGTTCGCGAAGGACCCCAACGCGCTCACCCTGAAGATCACTGGGCATCAATGGTGGTGGGAAGTTCTTTATGAGGCGGACAGCCCGCATTTGAGTTTCGTCACGGCAAACGAGATTCGGATCCCGATCGAGCAACCTGTGAGAGTGCAACTGGAATCGGCCGACGTGATCCATAGTTTTTGGGTCCCTAGTCTCACGGGAAAAATGGACCTGATCACGGGACAGCAGAACGAGATCCAGTTCACGGCGAAGACGGCGGGCATCTATCGCGGCCAATGCGCCGAGTTCTGTGGGTTGCAGCACGCGCACATGGCATTCTCGGTGATCGCGCTGCCGCAAGATGAATTCAGGCGTTGGCGCGAGCACGAAAACCAGAGTGCAGGCAGCCCCGTCGATCCGCTGGCAAAACAGGGCGAAGATTTATTTCGCGCGCGCGGCTGCGCGCTCTGCCACACCGTTCGCGGCACGCTTGCTGGCGGCCAGCTCGGGCCAGACCTGACGCATATCGGCAGCCGAACGACAATTGCGGCAGGTACGTTACCCCTCAACTCGGCAACCCTGGGCGCATGGCTTGCCGATCCACAGCACATCAAACCCGGCAATCTTATGCCGCAGATGCCGTTGCAGTCAGATGAACTCATCGCGATCCATCATTATTTGGAGCAGCTCAAGTGACCCTGGTCACCCAGCACAAAGAATTGCGCGATGATGTTCTGGACGGATTGCAACTCTCGACCCGGCTCGACAGGATCTGGCGAACCCCGTCAGGCTTGATCGGCGCCCTTACCTCGGTTGATCACAAGGTCATTGGCCGGCGCTACATCCTTACGGCTTTTGTATTCCTGTTTCTCGGTGGCGCTCTCGCGCTCCTCATGCGCGTTCAGCTGGCGGGCGCCGAGAAACACGTCCTGTCGGCGGACCTTTACAACCAGGTCTTCACGATGCACGGCTCGACCATGATGTTCCTGTTCGCCGTGCCCGTCATGGAGGCCTTTGCCGTCTATCTCGTGCCGCTGATGGTCGGGACTCGGAATATTGCGTTTCCGCGCCTCAATGCGTTCAGCTATTGGATGTTCTTGTTTGGCGGATGCTTTCTGTGGATTTCCTTCATCTTCAACGTCGGCCCTGATGTCGGCTGGTTCGCCTACGTCCCTCTTTCGAACCTCCAGTTCACGCCCAGTAAACGCGCCGACGTCTGGGCGCAGATGATCACGTTTACCGAAGTCGCCGCGCTTGCAGTCGCCGTGGAGATCGTCGTCACCGTCTTCAAGCTGCGCGCACCTGGCATGACGCTCGACCGCATCCCCATCTTCGTCTGGTCGATGCTGGTGACCTCTTTCCTGGTGATGTTCGCGATGCCTTCCATCATGATCGCATCGACCTCGCTGATCCTCGACCGGCTCGTCAACACGCATTTCTTCGACCCGGCGGCCGGCGGGCACGTGCTGCTGTGGCAGCATTTGTTCTGGTTCTTCGGACATCCCGAGGTCTACATCATCTTCCTGCCTGCGACCGGCATGGCATCCATGATTCTCGCCACGTTTGCCCGCAGGCCAGTGATTGGATATCCCGTGATCGTGCTTTCCCTGATTGCGACCGGCTTTCTGTCGTTCGGGCTGTGGGTGCACCATATGTTCGTGACGGGACTGCCGCAGCTTGGCGCGGCGCTGTTCACCGCCAACAGCATGCTCATTGCGGTCCCGAGCGGGCTCCAGATCTTCTGCTGGCTTGCAACGTTATGGGATGGACGACCGGTCTACCGTACCCCCCTGTTGTTCGTGCTCGGCTTCATCGTGGTCTTCGTGATCGGCGGGCTTTCCGGCGTGATGGTGGCTTCGGTCCCGATCGATACCCAGGTGCACGACACTTACTTTGTGGTCGCCCACTTCCATTACGTGCTGATCGGCGGAGCGGTGTTTCCGCTGATCGGGGCCGTCTACTACTGGTTCCCGAAGATCAGTGGCCGCATGTTGAGCGAGAGACTGGGGCGGTGGAATTTCTGGCTTGCGTTCGTAGGCTTCAATGTCGCGTTCTTCCCGATGCATTTTCTCGGACTCATGGGCATGCCCCGCAGGGTCTACACTTACATACCCGATATGGGTTGGGACCGGTTGAATCTCCTGTCGAGTTGCGGCGCGGCGCTTTTCGCCGTCAGCTTCATCTTGCTGATTGCAAATGTGGTCGTCAGCGCTCGCAGAGGCGCACTGGCCGGCGACAACCCCTGGGACGCCTCCACGCTGGAGTGGGCGACGACCTCCCCTCCGCCGTCCTACAATTTCGATCGCATTCCGGCAGTCGATCATCGCGACCCGCTGTGGTCGGACACCGAAAGCATACGCGTCGTGGCCGGCTTGAGTGCGGAGCGCCGCGAGGTGCTACTGACATCGCTTGCGGAAGCCGATCCCCAGGTCCGCGAAGCTTCGCCGGAGCCAAGCATCTGGCCGCTGCTCACCGCGCTCGCCACGACGGTGTTTTTCATCGGCTCGATCTTCACGCCTTGGGCCGTGCTCTGGGGTACGCCCCCCATGGCTGTCGCCCTGATCGGCTGGTTCTGGCCGACCGGCAGCAGGGAGGACGAGGAGTGAAGCAGCAAATCGTTCAGAACGTCGGAGAGTTGCCGACCTACGGTTTCGGCCCCCGGAGCGGACCCTGGTGGGGCGCCATGAGTTTCATGGCGCTCGAAGGCATGGGCTTTGCCATCGCCGTCGGTGCATACCTTTATCTGTATGCGGTGAACCCGACCTGGCCGATTGGAGCGTCGCCGCCCGACCTTTGGCCGGGCAGCGTCGAGACTACGCTGTATCTCCTCAGCATCATCCCGAACCAGTACACCAATCGGGTGGCGCGTCGCCACAATCTGCGGAAGGTCCGTGTCTGCCTGATCATCATGTCGCTGATCGGAATAGTGCTGCTGGTCTTGCGGGGATTCGAATTCGCTCACCTCAACACCAGGTGGGATAATTCGGCCTATGGCTCCGTCGTCTGGCTCATTCTCAGCCTGCATACGACGCATCTGGCGACGGATCTCGGCGACACGATCGTTCTGACGGTCCTGATGTTCACTTCGCATGCCAAGCCGCGTCGCTTCAGTGACGTCACGGACAATGTCTTCTACTGGAATTTCGTCGTGCTTGCATGGCTGCCTCTGTACATCCTGCTCGATTGGGTCCCCAGGCTATGAGTACTCCTGAGCAAAACTCGAAGCTGCTCTATTGGGCCGGCGTTGCTCTTGGGCCCGCCGCCTGGGCTACAAATTTGCAGGGCGTTTACGTCATTACACATTTCGCCTGCCACAACACGGCTTCCAGCAGTTTGGTCATAGGCACTATTTTGATCCTCGTCGCTCTGGCGGGCTCTCTGCTCTCAGCACGGGCGGTCTATCGCGGTGCCGGATCAGAATGGGCCGACGCCCGGGGCGGCGGCCCCAGGACGTTCATGGCCTGGCTGGGCGTCGGCAGCGGCATGCTGTTCGCGCTCGTGATCGCAAATCAGCTCATCGCCGCTTCCATGGTCAACTCATGCCTGCGCTGATTGCGGTTCTGCTGCTGGTCGCGTCCCTGCCATCGTCCGCCGGCGCGCACGGACTATCCGACGTCATCGACCCATCGTCGCTGTGGAGCTACGACCCTTGGCTCCTCACTCCGCTTTATGCTGTCGGCATCGCCTTTTACATCGGAACGCAGCGGCTCTGGCATAGCGCCGGCGGCGGGCGTGGGGTGAGCTACAGTCGGGTTGCCGCGTTCTGGACCGGATGGTTGGTGGTTGCGCTCGCGGTTACGTCACCTCTTCACTGGATCGGCGAGCGCCTGTTCACCGCGCATATGGTCGAGCACGAATTGCTGATGCTGGTCGCTGCTCCGCTCATGGCTTGGGCCAGGATCAACGGTCCGATGCTGTGGAGTCTGCCCTCAAAGCTGCGCCCCCCGGTCGGTCGCGTCCTCAGCACAGGGCCCTTGGCGTTCGCGTGGAGCTTCCTTAGCCACCCTATCAGTGCAACGGCATTACACGGACTTGCCCTCTGGATCTGGCACGCTCCGCCTCTCTACGCATGGGCCCTGGAGAATGTCGCGGTCCATCGGCTCCAGCATGTCAGCTTTTTTGCGACAGCACTTCTATTCTGGTGGGTGCTTTTCCACGGCCGCGGTCCGGGACGCAGCGCGCGGCTGCGCGACGGGATCGGGATCGCATGTCTCTTTGTAACGGTCTTGCATTCCGGCGTGCTCGGGGCTCTTCTGACCTTGTCGACACGGGTCTGGATTCCCGGCCAGGGCGTTCTCGCGGCGGACTTCGGTCTTTCAAAGCTGGAAGACCAGCAGCTCGCAGGCATCCTGATGTGGGTGCCAATGGGAGCCCTCTACACCGGCGTGGCGCTGGTCTTCGCCCATCGCTGGCTCAGCATGAACAAAACGCCCTCCTCTCATGCTTCCTGCCGAATGCCCGGGATCGGCTAGGAACCGCCGCTTTCGCTCGGCGTTCGTCGCGCAGTGGTCAACGGTCAGCACCGGTTATTGGAGGATGCATGAGCAACCAACGCGCATTGGTGGGATTTGCGATTTTGATGATCTCCGGTCTCAGTCCAACCGCAACGCAAGCGCAGGATCAGCCGAGCCCCCCAATCTCCTGTCCGGTCGACCATAACCAGTTGACCGACATCCTCAAGAAGAGCGTCAAAGCGTCGGGTGGTCCAAGCAACGGGGGATTTGACAACAATGAGTGGGCGGCCGTCGTCAACCGCCAAGGAATCGTCTGCGCCGTCGCCTACAGCGGCGATAAGGTGGACGATCAATGGCTCGGCAGCCGAGCCATTGCAGCAGAGAAGGCCAATACAGCCAACGCGTTCAGCCTCAAGAACAAGGCCATGGCGAGCGCAAACCTATATGCGGGTGCCCAACCCGGCGGATTTCTGTTCGGCGCGGCACTCAGCAATCCGCCTTCACCGGAGGTTATCTATGCCGGTCGGCCCGATGACTTCGGCACCGCGCATGATCCGATGGTCGGCAAGCCCGTGGGCGGTGTGATCGTGTTCGGCGGCGGGCTCGCGCTCTATGACGATCACGGTATCGCCGGTGCGATCGGGGTCAGCGGCGACAGCTCATGTGCGGATCACAATGTCGCTTGGCGCACGCGCCACTATCTCGGGCTTGATCACATTCCGGCGGGCGTCAGCCCCAACATGAAGGACGCCATCATTTACGATATCGGCCCAGACGGCAAAAGCCCATCGGGTTTTGGGCACCCCAAATGCAACGGTAGGGAAGACCAAATCGCAATCGATCTCGGCGCGGGGGTCTCAGGGAACGTCGTGAGATAAGCACTTCGGTTCTGCGGCGTTAGGAACCAACAGCTGAGGCAACCTTTGTACGTTTGCAGTTGGCCCGCGGCGGGGCGCGGACCATGCGTTGCTGTGGAGACGTTTGCATATGCTAGGCCGGGGCATGAGGCGATCGTTGGTCGGAGCGTTGGGCGTCGTCCTGGTCAATGGAACGTTGCTGCCCGCCGCCTCGGCCCAAACCGATCTGATCAGCCGCATGAAGGATCCCGCACAATGGCCGATGGCTGCGCGGGATTATGCCAATACCCGCTACAGCCAACTCGATCAGATCAATGCGGGCAATGCTTCCCGCCTGCAGCTCGCCTGGACATTCTCGGTTGGAGCCGATCGAGGACAGGAAGCGGCCCCCATCGTCATTGATGGCACGATGTATGTGGTCGGACCATATGCGGGCCCATACCCTAACCGCGTGTTCGCGCTCGACGCGACGACAGGCGAGCTGAAATGGTCTTATGCGCCAAAGCCAGAGCCTTCCGCGGCCGGAGTTGCCTGCTGCGACGTGGTCAATCGTGGACTTGCCTTCGACAATGGGAAAGTCTTTCTCAACACGCTCGACAACCACACGGTTGCGATCGATGCCGGCAGCGGCAAGGAACTCTGGCACACGAAGCTTGGAGAGATCAACAAGGGCGAAACGATCACCATGGCGCCGGTGATCGTCAACGGAAAGATCCTGGTCGGCAACAGCGGCGGTGAGATGGGGGTTCGCGGCTGGGTGACCGCGCTGGACGAAAACACCGGCGCCATCGTCTGGCGCGCCTACGCAACAGGGCCGGACAAGGATGTCCTGATCGGCGACGATTTCAAGCCTTTCTACGACAACCTCAAGGGCAAAGACCTCGGCATCAAGAGCTGGCCGGCCGATCGCTGGCAGGTTGGCGGCGGCACAATGTGGGGCTGGATTTCTTACGACCCGGAGTTAAACCTGATCTACTACGGCACCGCGAATCCCAGTCCGTGGAACGCCAACCAGCGCAGCGGCGACAATCTCTGGAGCACCACGATCTTCGCGAGAAGCCCTGACAACGGCCAAGCCAAATGGGCCTATCAGGTGAACCCGCACGACCTGTTCGATCATGACGAAATCAACGAAAACGTTCTTGTCGATCTCGACATCAACGGACAGCCGCGCAAGGTCCTCATCCATCCCGGGCGTAACGGTTACATGTATGTGATGGATCGCACGACCGGCGAAGTGATTTCGGCGGACGCTTACGACTTCATCAACGCTTACAAAGGCGTCGATCTCAAGACAGGGAAGATCATTCCCAATGACGAGAAGACGCCTCTGCTCGGCAAGACCATCGAAAATATCTGTCCTAGCGCGCCTGGCGCCAAGGATTGGCAGCCGAGCGCCTGGTCTCCCCGGACAAGGCTGCTCTATGTCCCGCATCAACATCTGTGCATGAATTTCAAGGCGTCTCAGGTCGGCTATATCGCCGGCACCCCGTATGTCGGTGCTGAAGTCGACATGTTCGCGGGTCCGGGCGGCTACCGTGGCGAGTTCATGGCGTGGGACCCGGTCGCTCGAAAAAAGGTGTGGGAAATTCACGAGAAGCTTCCGATCTGGAGCGGTGCATTGGTTACGGCCGGGGATGTCGCCTTCTACGGCACGATGGATCGTTTGTTCAAAGCCGTCGATGCCAAGGATGGACATGTGCTCTGGCAGTTCAGGGCAGGCTCCGGATTTATCGGTCAGCCGGTTTCGTATCGCGGCTCGGACGGCCAGCAATACATCGCCATTCTTTCAGGCGTCGGTGGTTGGCCAGGGGTGGTGGCGAATGCCGAGGTCGATCCTCGCGTCCGCAACGCCGCGCTTGGCTTCACGGGCGCTACCCAGGACTTGCCGTTCTACACCGCAGGTGGCAGCGAGTTGCTCGTCTTCAAGTTGGGAAATGCAGCGCAGGACAACGATCATGCGCCCGCGCAGTAAGGCGGCGACGGCAGCCCTCGCGACCACGGTCGTCTTGACCAGCCATATCATGGCTGCGTCTGCTACCGAGCTTCGGGTGTGCGCCGACCCAAACAACATGCCCTTTTCCAACAGCGCCGAGCTCGGATTTGAGAACCGGCTTGCGGCCATGATCGCGGACCATCTGGGCAAGCAGGCCTCCTACACCTGGTGGGCGCAGCGCCGAGGCTTTATCCGAAACACCTTGAAAGCCGGAAAATGCGACGTGGTGATGGGCGTGCCCTCGACCTACGATCTGGTCGAGGCGACGATCCCCTATTATCGGTCGACCTACGTCTTCCTGTCGCGCCAGGACCAGCATCTTGATGTCGCTTCCCTGCTCGATCCAAAATTGCGCAAGTTAACGATCGGCGTGCACCTGATCGGCGACGACGGCAACAATGCGCCACCGGCCCAGGCACTCGGCGACCAAGGTATTGTCGACAATGTGCGTGGCTACTCGATCTACGGCGACTATCGCCAGGCAGATCCGCCGGCGCGCTTGCTCGAGGCGGTCGAAAATCGCGAGATCGACGTTGCCGCCGCGTGGGGCCCCCTCGCCGGCTACTTCGCCAAGCTCTCGCCAGTTCCTTTGACCGTCACTCCGATCCAGGACGGCGACCGGTTCGCGCCCCAGCAATTCCAGTTTTCCATCTCGATGGGCGTGCGCAAGGGCGATCACGCTCTGCGCGATCAGCTCAACGCCTTCATCGTCGGGCATCGGGCCGAAATCGCAACCCTGCTGCGCGACTACGGCGTCCCCTTGGTGGAGACACCGGAAACCGCCTCCGGAGGACACTAGATGCCCCTGCCTCCCTTCAGGATTGCTATTGCTCTGCTCATGGTCAGCGCCAGCGGCGGACCATTAATCGGCCAGCAGAGCCTGCCACAATCGCAGGAAGCCGAGAGGCGGACGCTCGCGCCCAGGCCCGATTTTGGCGAGAGTGTCGGCAGCGGCAGACCCGGCGTTTTCATGCAAGTGCCGGTCACCCACCTCTTCCCGGGCGCACAGCCCAGCAGCCCGACCATCAAGAATCCCGTACAGGGAGACCCGCAGGCACTCGAACGGGGCATGACGTATTACGTCAATCTCAACTGCGTCGGATGTCACGCGCCGAATGGCGGCGGCGGCATGGGGCCTGCACTCAGCAATAGTCTATTCATCTACGGCTCACAGCCTGAGAACATCTATCTCTCCATTTACCAGGGCCGGCCGAACGGCATGCCGGCGTGGGGCGGCGTGCTGCCAGACTCCGTGATTTGGGACCTCGTGACCTATATCGGCAAGATCAGCAACGAGCCAAGCCATCAATGGGGCCGAACATTCTCCGCGGGCCCACTGTCGCCAAATGTCGAGCAGGTGCCGTCGGAGCAGGTTTCGACCAGCGATCCCTGGTCGAGCACGAAAGGGTTCAGCTTCGGCCAGAAACCATGAGTGAGACGGAGCGCCCGATGACCTGCTTCTTTGCGGCCCCGGATACGCGTCTTCTGATGATCCTGCTGCTCGGCTCCGTGCTCACCGCCTGCGGTCCGGGCGAAGCTGCCGGCCCCGTCAACTTCGCTGGAGACGCTCGCCACGGTGCCGAGCTGATCGGCCAATACGGTTGCGGCGGTTGTCATGACATTCCCGGTATAGCGGGCGCTGATGGGAACGTCGGCCCACCGCTGCATCGTATCGGCACGCGCACCTATATTGCGGGATTCGTGCGCAATTCCCCCGAGAATATGGCGTTCTGGATTCGGGATCCGCAGAAGGTCCTGCCAGGCAACGCCATGCCGAGCATGGGCATTCCGCAGAATGATGCACGAGATATTACCGCCTACCTATACACGCTGAAATAGCCCGCTCGAGCAAGTAAGGACGCGGCCGCGTTGACGAAGCTCGGCGATAGGACGTGTAAGCTTAGATAAAGGGCTTCCCGCCTGTGACGGCAATCGTCGTGCCGGAGGTGTAGCTCGAAAGAGGATCGGCCAGCATGACGTAGGCCGTTGCGAGCTCCGCCGGCTGCCCGGCGCGTTTCATGGGTACTTGTTGACCGAACTTCTCGACTGCCTCCTCCGGCATCGTGGATGGAATAAGAGGAGTCCAGATCGGACCCGGAGCAACCGCATTGGCACGAATGCCCTTCTCCGCCAACATTTGGGCAAGTCCACCAGTGAAGTTCTGGATCGCGCCCTTTGTCGTCGCGTAGGCAAGCAGGGTTGGGTTCGGCATGTCGGAATTGACCGAAGCCGTGTTGATGATTGCACTTCCCGGTTTCATGCAAGCCACAGCAGCCTTGGTCAAATAGAACATCGCGTGGATGTTTGTCTCGAATGTTCGCTGCCATTCTTCGTCGCTGATGTCGCCGATGTCTTTGAACGTCGCCTGGTGCGCTGCATTGTTGACCAGGATATCGAGCCCGCCAAGTTGCTCTACAGTCCGGCGAACGATGCTGCGGCAATGTTCGGCGCTGCGAATGTCGCCCGGGATCAGAACGACCTTGCGGCCTTCCCGTTCGATCAGATCCCCTACCTCAGCGGCATCCTCATGCTCATCCAGGTAGGCGATGACGACATCCGCTCCCTCGCGCGCGTAGGCGATCGCAACCGCCCGCCCGATGCCACTGTCCCCGCCCGTGATGATTGCCTTCTTGCCGGCGAGACGGCCGGCGCCCCGGTAGGTCTCCTCGCCATGGTCAGGCCGAGGGTTCATCGCTTTGGTTGAACCAGGCATCGGTTGCTTTTGCGACGGGTATGGTGGCGTGGGATAATTGGTCATGTCAGGCTCCGACTATTCGGTGCCCAACTTGCACCGCCCGCAAGGTGTTCCTGCACTCTGACGGCGAATCTCCGGGAGTGCCGGCCGCGCCCTGTGCGGACTTAGGAACACCACCAGGAGCGTGACGTTCATTCAGATGATCTGGAGGATTGATTATGCACACTAGAACACTTGCCATTGCTTCCATTGCCGCCGTACTACTGACCATTGGCTCTGCACTGCCCGCCGCGGCGCAGGACCGCTACTGCCTGCAAGGCCGCATCTGGGGATATCCAGGTAATTGCCAGTTTGCGAGCTACCGGCAGTGCATGGCCAGCGCGTCCGGTACAAACGCCTATTGCGGCATCAATCCTCGTTACGCATACGCACGCGGTGGACGCCCCTATCGGTAGGGAGCCGATGGGCAGCATCTCGCGCCGCTGAGATTAAGGACGTATGGCGTAGCTGTTGAACAACCATCTCGGCCCAGAGTGTGGGAACTTTTTTCCCGAAATCGGGTTCTGCGTTCGGGAGCGGAAGATGACCAAGGCGGACATTACAGAGCCCTTCTTGAAGAGATTGCGGGTCAGCACCGAGATCGACGAAGAGGACGAGCGTGCGATCCGCAATCTCCCCATGTCCGTCAAACGGATGGCGGGCGGCGAACCGATCGTATCCTTGGGGGATCGGCCATCGGCGTGTTGTCTGGTCGTCGATGGATTTGTTCTGCGGTCCAAGATCGTTGGCACCGGGCACCGCCAAATCCTCGCATTTCACCAGCCAGGCGACGTCCCCGATCTGCAGAGCCTTTTTCTTCACGTCATGGATCACGATGTAAGCGCGCTGGGCAACTCCGTCCTGGGCTTTATTCCTCATGCGCCGTTACGCGAGCTCATCAAGCGCCGGCCGAATGTCGCCCAGGCGCTTTGGCGCGACACCCTGACCGATGCCTCGGTATTCCGCGAATGGATCTGCAATGTCGGCCAGCGGGATGCAACGAGCCGCGTGGCACACCTCGTACTCGAGCTCTACACCAGGCTGACGGCAATTGGACGCGCGGATGGTCGGTCCTACAGCTTTCCAGCAACTCAAGCGCTGCTTGCTGACGCCGTAGGAACGAGCGTGGTCCATATGAACCGAGTGGTGCAGGAACTACGCAGCAAAGGTTTGCTCGATTTCGACAGAGGCCGCATTACCCTGCTGGACGAAGCCAGATTGAGGGAGATAGCCGACTTTGACGGGCTCTACCTTCACTTGGATCCCTCGCTCTGACATGCGTTACTATTTCGACATTCGGGATGACTTCCTTGCCGTGTCCGATGGCGAGGGAGCCGAGTATGCCAGCGTCGAAGCCGCAAGGAAGGAAGCTATTGTCACGGTAACGTCCATAGCCAGGGACGTGTTCACGTCAAGGGGATCGCAGGTGACTGTGACCGTAAGAAGTGAGGACGGGCCATTGTTTGAAATGACTGTAACGCTTGGCCGGAAAGAGTTTGGTTGAAGCCCCGCTTGGCTCAGAACCAGCATGCCCGCTGCACAGTCGGCATAGGCGCCAGGCTTGCGATGCAAGCTGGCTTACTTTGCGTGTGTGGCGGAGACGCAAGGAGGCTATGAGGGTTCGATGGTCAACTGCCGTTCAAGGTTCGCCGCGGTATCGGCGCAACGGAGTCTCTTGAGGAGCTCTTCCTTCTCTCTTCCATCAGGCGCCGCATCTGCTTGTTTGCGGACCTTCTCGGAAAATTCCGCGATTCGCTCTTGAAGCGAGGTCGTTTGCTTGAAGCGTCGTCGTTGCATTGCTGTCCTCACGCATATTCCACCGCAAGGCTACATCCCCGGCATCTTTGAGGTCACCTACATAGGTTAATGCGTCGCAGCCAAAGCCGGCTCTGACTGGTCAATGGCGTGATTGCCCTAGCGGCGGCCTCCCACGCCGGTGGCGAATCCGGGATCAGCCTAAGTGGCGCGCTCGTCAAGAGCGACGCCTCGAGACCATCGAGGAGTCGTCGCTCCTCCTCGATCGGGTCGCGACAGATTTCGCGTCTCGGTCTTAGCGACTGCAGCTGGAGTGCGGCTGGTCGATCAAGCAGCGGACTAATGTTTCCGTGTCTCTACCTCGAAAGAAAACCTGACTTGCATCACCGGCCCGGCATCATCGCGAACCTCGATCGCCATGCGGTGTCCGTTACGAACCAGAGGAGTGCTATGCACTGCGTCCCGAGCCATGTCAGCCAGGGATATCGCTGCCTCCGCTTGAACAGCTCCAATGTCCGGCAATTCCAGCCCTTCTTCATCTACGGCGAGCTTGTCGCCGTCGCGGAGATCGAAATAGAAACGCGGCATCACCGGGCATCTCCCTCGCTCTTTTGTGAGCATAAGCAGTGACCGGACATCCGTTCCTATGTTCGATGCAAATATCGGAAGACGCCAGGAAGTTCCGCCAGGTTCAAAGCAGGACTGGGGTTCCCTGTTCCGTCCAGCCGGCGCGTCCACAGCGTTCGGTCAGCTTCACAGGAACGTCCCATCAGCGCTTTCGTTGGCGCATCATGCGAGACGACTTGACTTACAAGACGCCGCCGCCCGAAGAAAAAATGAGCCCGGTTCTCGAACGAAATATTCGGGCGCTTGTTGAGCGACGCCGTCGTGAGCAGGCCGGGGCAACTGTCCAACAGAAGCTGGCAGATGCTATCACTGCTTTTGCTGGAAGCATGACATTCGTCTACCTGCATCTCGCGGCGTTCGGATTCTGGATCGTGGCCAATCTGGGGTGGATTCCCGGATTGATGGCGTGGGATCCTAGTTTCGTCGTCCTTGGCATGATCGCGTCCGTCGAAGCGATCTTTCTTTCGACGTTCGTGCTGATTTCCCAGAACCGAATGGCGGGCGAGGCTGACAAGAGAGCAGATCTCGATCTGCAGATCAGTCTCTTGACCGAGCACGAACTCACAAAGGTCGCGGACGTGCTCAATCAAATCGCATACAGGCTTCAAATCGAATCCAGCTCGCAGGACGATCTCGACGAGGCGGCCCGCAGCGTCGCTCCAGAGCGCGTGCTGGACAGGATCGAGGAGACGAGCAGACGTTGAGGCGGCGCGGCAATTCCGATGATGCCCCTGACCCTACCGCCACATTGTCGGGGCATCCGAGAGGGCCTTTCGGGCGACTGCTGTCAGACTTTCGACCGAGGTTTCGCCGCGGTTGGCGGATTCGAAGAGCTTCGATGCCACGTGGGCTCTGGTAGCGGCTTCATCGCCGGACACGGCTCCACAAACCTCATCAAGGATCGTCCGCAACAAGGCGGCTGTTTGGGCGTCAAACATCGTGCTCCCCCATTGTCGAGCCGATTATGCATCGAAACGGCAAGTTCTGGATTCGCACATGTTAAAGTCCGGCCCAAAGAGGCCGGTCTTGGCCCGCTAGGCCCGCTCCCGTCCCTCGCTCACCGGGGCAGCGCATAAGCGATCAGTTCGTCGCCAATCGGCGTCTCCATAAAGTGATGGCCGCCGGCCATGATGACGAGATACTGCCTCCCGTTCGCTTCATAAACCATCGGCGTCGCCTGTCCCCCGGCCGGCAGCTTGTCGGTCCAGAGTGTCTTGCCGGTCTCCAGATCAATCGCCCGGATCAAATTGTCGGTGGCCGCGGCAATGAAGATGAGCCCGCCCGCCGTGATCACCGCACCCCCATTGTTCGGTGTGCCGATCGTGATCGGCAGCATGGAGGGGATGCCAAACGGGCCATTGGTACGTGCCTCGCCAAGCGGCCGATCCCACAGGGTCTTGCCGGACTTCAAATCGATCGCCCGGATGCCGCCGTAAGGTGGCTGTTTGCAGAGCAGCCCCGTTCCGGGCAGCCGCCAACCGGCGTTTACGTTGATGGCGTAGGGCGCCCCGGCCTGCGGATCGCCGGCGCCCTCGGCACCGCCGATCCGACCGCGGGCCTGATCGCGTGGCGCCCAGCCGAGCCGGTTGGCCTCCTCGCGCGGCACGAGCCGGTTATAGTTCGGCATGTCGTTGTAATTGGCAATGATGAGGCCGCGCGTCGGGTCGATCGCCACGCCGCCCCAATCGGAGCCGCCGTTATACCCGGGATATTCGATGTAATGGGGGTTCTCAGTCGGCGGCGTGAAGATGCCCTTGTAGCTCGCCTGCTTGAACTCGATGCGGCAGATCATCTGGTCGATCGGCGACATGCCCCACATGTCCTTCTCCTGGAGATCGGGCTTGGCCAGGGTATGGTAGAGCGAGAACGGTTGGGTCTTTGCCCGCAACTGTGGCTCGACGCCGCCTTGCGGCACCGGGCGCTCTTCGACGCCGACCAGAGGCTGCCCGGTCTTGCGATCGAGGACGAAGATATCGCCGCGCTTGCTCGGCAGCACGAGCGCCGGCACATTCCCGTGATCCGTCGGGAAATCGACCAGCGAGGCCTGCGAGCCCAGATCGTAGTCCCAGACGTCGTTGTGTACGGTCTGGAAGTGCCAGGCGACCTTGCCGGTTGCAACATCGATGGCGACGAGCGAGGTGCCGAATTCCTTCTCGCGATCGGAACGGCTGCCGCTCCAATAATCCACCGCCGAGATGCCGAGCGGCAGATAGACGAGACCGAGCTGCTCGTCGCCGGACGCCGTGGTCCACATGTTCGGCGTTCCGCGCGTATAGGTCTGTCCGGTCGGCGGAACCGCCGGCGCATCAGGCTTGACCATGTCCCAGGCCCATTTGATCTCGCCCGTCGTCGCATCGTAGCCCTGGATGACCCCGGACGGCGCGTCGCGCTTCTGGCCGTCCAGCACCTGATGGCCGGTCACGATTACACCTCGCACAATGGTCGGCGCCGAGGTGATCGAGTACATGCCGGGATCGTGCTCGCCGATGCCGATCGTGGTATCGACCTCGCCGCCATGTCCAAACTCCTGGCAGCGTTCGCCGGTCTTCGCATCGATGGCGATGATGCGGGCGTCGAGCGTTCCTTCGATGATGCGCGTTGCACATGGTTTCGACGCGTCCGCATTCGGCACAGCGAAATATGACACGCCGCGGCAGGCTGCCGTGTAGGGAATGCTTGCGTCGGCCACCTGCGGATCGAAACGCCAACGCTGCTTGCCGGTCACCGGATCGACGGCGATGACGATATCCTTCGGCGTGCAGACATAGAGCAGGTCAGCGACCTTAATCGGCGTGTTCTCGGCGCCGTACGTTCCCTTGGTCGCCTGGATCGGGAGGTCACCGGTATGGAGGTCCCAAGCCCGCCGCAGCGCGCCCACATTGTCACGATTGATCTGGTTCAATGGCGAATATCGCCGGGCACTGAACGAGCCGCCATAGGCGGGCCAATCGGCGCCCGCCTTAAGCGTCGATGGATCGGTCATGCTCATGTCTGCGCGCGACCCCGGCGTGGCCGCGGCCTGGGCCGTGCCGAGATGCGGGGCTATGAACATCGCGGTCGCGAGCAAGAGCAGGCAGATCGACGCTACGGCGAATACGGTAGCCCGGGCGGGTCGATACGGTACCAGCGTCGGACTGACGGCGATGGTGAGCACGAGCAGCACGGCAGGCCCGATCAGACGCGGCACCAGCGCCCAGCCATTGGTCCCAACTTCCCACCATGCCCAGATCAGCGTCGCCAGAAAAACCGCGAGATAGAGGAAGGCGCCCTCCGGCCGCCGGCCCAGCAGCAGACAGCCGGAAACAGTGAGGCCAATTCCGGCCGGCAGATAGTATAGCGATCCACCCAGCGCAATCAGCCAGACCCCGCCGACTGCCAGCACGAGACCGATGACGATCATGACAATGCCAAGCAGCGGAGCCGCCCAGCGTGAAGCGGTTGTACGAAAATTTGGCATGGCGGGACCTTGAACAGCCGGTGTTGATCAATCCGTTCAAGCCAGCGCCTTCAGCGAGGTTCCTAACCGCGGCGCGCCGATGTAGTCGGCCCCTCAAATCCGCGTGACGGCGATCATGCTCGGAAGTCCGGATTGCCAGGACATTCAGCCGTTCCGTGCCCGCCGCAGGGCAGCGTCGAGCTTCATTCTATGCTGTTGCCACTGCGCCCTCTCGGCTTGCGCTTGCGCATCGATTACAGAAAGGCCCGGAGTATACCGGGCCATTGTCGTTACCAATATCCATATGGCCGATAATAGGAGCGATAATATCGCGGTCCATAATATCCAGGTCCATAATACGCATAGCGATCTGGTCTGTAGTATCCGTAGGGACCGGGATAGTAGCCGGGTCCATAGTAGTAGGGCGACGCAGCAGCAGCGGCTCCGAAGGCCAAAGCGCCAGCAGCAAGTCCCAAGCCAAGACCGGGGCCACCCCACCCTCCGTGCCAGCCACCACCACGCCAGCGAGCCTCGGCTGGCGCCACGGTCGCGGCGGAAATCGCGGCTATCGCAAAAGCCGCAAGAACGAGTTTTCGCATCACTGTCCTCCTGATTGATGTGATCGAGTCACAATCCAAAGCGGGCTGACGTGTTCCTAAGCGGGTCTTTCCGATTGATGTTGAGTTCAGCAGACCCCCGTCGAGAACTGGAGGAGCAAGAGAAGTGCAGCAAAGCAGGCAGCCTTACTTGTTCACTTCTGCTTCTCTTCCCTTGTCGAAGTATGAGACGAGGAGTTGTCCGTTTGCCTAAGCGGGATATCCGGGATCAACATCCTTGGGCGTCTTCTTGTCGCGCTGAGGCGTCATCTTCGCCGGGGTCTCCTTGTTTGGAACACCACGTGGACCCAGCTCCTCCCGCTGAATGTCGTCTTCTGAGCGCTCAGGCTCTCGCCCGTTGATTGGCTGGTCCGGCATCATTCATCATGGCCCTTTTGTCGAGGTCGCCGATTGACGAGGATTTGCCTCGCCGACAAGTCTGGTCATCGCTGTTCCTGCCCGGCAAGTAAGGAGGGCTTGGACTTCGGATCTAGTAAAATGACGAACTCCCGGCAGGGCTCGCAAATGAACATCTTTTCCGAATGGGTCATCGGCTTGTCGCAACGCGGGCAATTCATCTTCCGAGACTCCGAGCTGATTTCATGAAGGGGCTGAGGCCCTCGGTGTTTCTTTCAGGTTAGCGCTCGTGCCGCTCAAAAGTCCTTTGTGCCGCAATCCGGCGCCCGACGAAATATCCTATGATAAGGATCGGTCGTGGCAGGGTTCGAAAATAATCAAGTCATGGTCCAAGACCTGAAAATGCAAACTCTGCAAGCCCGGAATCTCCCCTCGCATGTGCAGGGAACTGATCCGAGAAGCAGTTGATCAGCCGCTTGTGCCTGGGGACAGGAGCTGCTGGGATAGTAGCTGATGGCAAAAAGTAGAATGCCAACCAGCCTTGCATCTGCTCGTGCGCATCATCGTTTTTACTTGTCCAGATCATGAATGATGGGCCGTAGGTGGCCGCCCTCGTCCAGATCGAGCGTTGCCAATGTGATCGGCAGTTTGAAGCGCCTCGGCCCCGCGCTCCCCGGATTCAAGAAAAGTACTCCGTCGATCAAGTTGATCCGCGCCCGATGCGAATGGCCTGATATCACCGCGTTCACACCAGATCCTGCAGGGTCGATCTTCAGCGCCTGGAGATCGTGGAGGAGGTAGAAGCAATGGGTACCGAGGTGCACCGTTTCAGTTTCAGGATATCGCCTCGCCCAATCGCCAACGTCGACGTTTCCCCTGATGGCTGTGACGGGTGCTATTCGGCGGAGCCCTTCCAAAACCGCCGGCGCGCCAATATCGCCGGCGTGGATGATGTGCGACACTCCCGCAAGAGAGCGTTCGGCCTCGGTCCTCAGAAGACCGTGCGTGTCCGAGATCACTCCGATCCTCAGCACCATGTCAAGCCAGGGCTCCTATGTAGAGTTCAGTGAAGGACATCCAGTGGCACTTTCCCGATCTCCTCACCCTCCTGGTTTGTGACGAGGATAGAGAAGTGACGATTCCTGAGTTGGGGTCGCTCCGCAAGAAGTCTCCTTGCGATCTCCTCAGCAACATCCAAAGCGACTATGTCGTCAGGCAAATCAGCGCCCCCCTCGTCCGCAACGGTCTTCGAATCAACTAAATTGAAATGATAGCGCGGCACATCCATTTCCTTGAAATCTCGTGCAGAAACGCAGAATCGCAACATTTCGTTCCGGACAGCGTGCGCGCGAGAGGGTCTTACGCTCGACCTGAGCTGGAACCGGTTGCTGACCAGCACATTGCTGGATTCCACATCGACATTTTCAAGTTGGACGTGATCGGCGACGTGCTTGGTGGGTGCATGGTTGATGCTGCCCTTCATCATCTCCCGCTCGGCGCCTCAATTGCCCGGATAGCGTCACGCGAGCGCCGCCGCGCCGCGAAGCCGGGTGCGCGACAGATTCAGCAGCCATGACCAGATCGACCTCAAGGGAGGAAGGAAGCGGCGGCGCAGGTGCAAGGCCATCGACAAAAAGAGATTGGGTTGCGTCGATAACCCGCCAGCAATCATCCAGCACGTTGGAAGAGATGTTTGGATCGGACGCGGAACCAATGTTCGCGTGTTCAGGTGCGGATGCGGCGAGCAAAGCTGGACCGAAGACAAGGACTAGCCGTTTCTGGGGCCTTTCGCTCGACCGCAACACGGTCGGCGGGACATTTAAGTTGACGGAATGAACGAGAGGTGAAGGTGACAATCATTATTTCGACATCGGACGGCTACACCATCGGCGCCAGCTTTGTGTGCTGCTCCGCAAAAATTTGCGACGATGCGATTTTTGAATTTTCTCACACGGGGAAGCTCCTCCCGGCATTGCTCACGCTCACCAAAAGGATCCAGCAGGCGAGCCTGCCGCGGGGTCTCAGGGTTGTAGCAGCGACAGCAGACGTTGACGCTCCTGTTGAAGTCGCCGCTGGTCGGTGCGCATCCGTTCGAGTTCGCCCTCGGCCTTGCTCGTATCCTGGTTCTGCCGTTTCAAGTCGACAACGAGGGCCTCCTGCTCCGCGAGCTGCCGCTCGCCTTCGACAACTTCGCGCTCGACCTGCCTTAGCTCGTCCATGAGGGGTTCATTGTACATTATCGCACGCGCTGCCAATTAGTGATCGCCCGCCATCACCTCTAATCACCAAGTTCAAAGCTGCGTTCCTCACTACAGTGGCGAACGCATAAGATTGTCTACCAACGCCACACCAGGACTCTCTGGTGCTCCTTCTTCCCGATCAGGAACGCTGCCGCCTGTTCGTCACGCCAAGGGGAGCGGTTACGGATGGCAGCTTTCTTTGCAGGATTGAAACCGCCTTCGACGCACGGCTAAACCCCCTTTCTGCAATAATGTGCGCTGCTTCGCGAGCGTCAGCGCATCTATGGGGCCGCTGCGGACGCAGCCTCGTCGCCGCCTGCATTGTCGCGATGCGCCCTGCCGTCATTGGGGTTCGCCGTTCTGTTCCAGGCGGCGCGCTCCTGTTCCGCACGCGGAACCACGATTGGGCTTGCAGTAAAATCGGTAGCCTGCTGTCATCATTCACCGGGCAGCGGGTTTGTATCCTTAGCTGTTTTATCCCGGGGCTGGATTGCTTCGAACCTGACGACGTGCTGCGCTCCTACTAATTTCTGAACGTGAAGCGCGTGCCGATCGTGTTCGGCCCGGGCCGGCGTTCCGACCTCCGGCGCGCGCTTCCTCTATTTCAGGGGACCGGACGGCATGATCTTCGAATATTCCGTCGGTGTCGACGAGGTCGCGGATGAGGCGACGCACCGCGCACGGCAATTCGGCTTCGAGCCGACCAGCTTCTGCATGTGGGGCTCCAAACCCGCCGGCATGAGCCGGCCGAGCAAATAGACGGGATCAAGAGAACCGGCGACTGCGAAGTTGTACTTCACTATGGATCTGGGGTTGAGAGGCCGCAGGGCCGTCGTGTGCGCCGCCAGCCGGGGTTTGGGCAAGGCGTCCGCTGACGTCACGACCAGTGAAGGTCGCGAGGCCATTCTCGCGGCCTGCCGCGATCCCGACATTCTCGTCAACAACGCCGGCGAACCACCGCCCGGCGATTTCAGGAATTTCGGGCGCAACGACTGGATCAAGGCGATCGACGGCAACATGCTGGCGCCGATCGCGCTGATCAAGGCCTCGGTCGATGGCATGATCGCGCGCAAGTTCGTCGTATCGTCAACATCACCTCCCACGCGGTGAAGGCGCCGGTCGCGATGCTTGCGCTGTCGAATGGCGCCCGTACCGGCCTGACCGGCTTCGCCGCGGGTCTGGCGCGCTCCATTGCCGAGCACAATGTGACCCTCAACAATCTCCTTCCCGGCACGTTCGACACCGATCGCTTGAAATCCAACCTCGCAGCGCTCACCAACAATTCGTCGCGCGATGTAACTGAAGTGACCGAGGAGATCAGAACCGGCAATCCGGCCAGGCGCTTCGGCCATCCGGACGAGTTCGTTACCTGCGCGTTCCTCTGCTCGGCACATGCCGGCTACATCACCGGGCAAAAACATCCTGATCGACAGCGGCGTCTATCCAGGCACGATTTGATCCCTCTCAATACAAGAATGGCGGCTGCCTCTTGTTCGTAGCATGCAAAGAGCGCCGAACCGAAACTGCACCCAAAGTTTGTTCTGCTCCTGCGGAAACTCACGAAATATTGGGGTAGCGCCCGTATCAGCAACACGGGCGCAAATCTTCGCAGGCCGTGTCCGGCCTTTCCTATTTCTACGCCACCACCGCCGATTTCCGCACGAGCGTTCGGTACCTCTTCTCCAAACCAAGATATTCGGATTTGATGAGCTCGCACCTCGGTCGGTCAGAGCGGTGCGGGGGATACTACAGCGTATCAAGCGACACGCGAAACAGTCGATCGGAAAGCGAGCATCAGAACGGGTAAAGCAGCCCATTTGTCAGAATGAAATCTGACCCTTCCGCTAAGTCTATGAAAAGGCTGGAGCGGGTGAAGGGAATCGAACCCTCGTATTCAGCTTGGAAGGCTGCTGCTCTACCATTGAGCTACACCCGCGACACCGGCTCCCTAACACGGCCGGGCGGCGGTCTCAACTGCCCCCAGGAACGCTTTCGCCGGCTTTCCGGCCCTTGCGCACAGGGTGCGGTTCCGCCCCGCCCTCCGCCCCTTAACAGCGGCGGCCTTCCGGCCTATACTGAGGTCTCCCGCAATCAACGAAAGGAGGTGATCCAGTGTCTTTTACCAAGCGCTGTCACCTCGCTGGGATCGCCCGCTAAGCTCTCAATAAGGGCTTGGCATCGGGGCGCTCTCAGCCCTGGACCAGCGAGCAAGAAATCGGGCGCGACGGGGGTCTCCCCGCCGCGCCTTTTCTTTTGTCTTTTCGAAATTTTTCTCGGAAGGGTGAGCCCTCGCCGCAGGTGCTCGCGCTCGGCGTGGCTCAGAAGCCGAAGATAGCGAGCACGGACGGGCGCTTGCCGCGGCGGCTCTCGACGATGCGCTCCCCGCCACTCTCGACCGAGCTGCCGTAATAACGATGATGGCCGGCCTGGTCGTGCAGATCGGCAGATTCGGACTTCCCAGCCCGCCGCGCGTCGCAGATGATCTTGATGGTCTGCCCCGACATTGCCGCCTCCGATGAGCCTCAACTGTTCTTGTGGCCATCAGTCGCCTCTTCTGCGGACGGCGTTCACCCCGCAAAGCGGCAATCGGGTTTCAGCGCCGTTTCGTCGCACACGCCGCGACGCAATATCTTGAGGTCGGCCGTTGTCGGTGTCGGCAGCGACCATACGTCCTTCGGGACGTCCGCCCAAAAAACGAACGAGGTGAAGATGCTTTATGCGATCCTGGCTTACCATGTCGAAGGTGAGATTTTGTCGTGGTCCGCGGCAGAGGACGCCGCGGTCGTCGCCAAAGTCATCGAAGTTCAGGCGCCCTTGAGGGCAAGCGGACACCTTGGGCCGGCCGCCCGTCTGGATGACACCCACAAGGCCCGCACCTTGCGTGGCCCCGGCGCCGGCATCGTGCTGGACGGCCCATTCGCAGAGACCAAGGAGCAGCTGCTGGGCTTCCACCTCGTCAACTACGACACGGATGAAGAAGCGATCGCGGCGGCGCGGAAGCTGCGTGAGGTCAATCCGAGCGCGGTCTACGAAATCCGACCGGTCAAGCTTTACGTGCCTGCCGATGGGTTCGGCGCGACAACGACCAAGGGTTGAAGCACAGCGGCGCCGTCAGGTCCTGCCGTCCGTCGCCGCATCCATGCGGCGGCGGATCAGAAGTCCGCCAAAGGCCAGGAACCAGAAATAGGTCGCATATTGCGGGGCCACCGCCGCCACTGCAGTCCCCGGCAGGAACACGGCCAGTGGAAACAAAGCTGCGATGAGCTGGTAGCGGAAGCCACTCATCACGAGCCACCACAGTGTGGCATTCAAGCCGGCGATGACGGTGAGATGCAGGCCAAACAGCACGGCCACGGCGCTACTACTGCCGTAATTCCCGTAAAGGCCGTTGGTCACCGGCAGGAGCACGATCGACAGCAGGAACATCAGATTGAGGAGCACGATGTGACGGCCTGCTTCCGGCTGGCGGGCAAGCCGGCGGTGATGGCTGATCCAGAACACGCCTGCGATGATGAAGCTCAGGATCAGGCCGGTCACGCGGCCGGAATAAAGCTGAGCGAGATCGCTCCAGGTCGGCATGGCCTTGAACTCGCCCGCCTTGGGCAGATCATTGGCGAGCAGCGTCATCGCGACACCAAAAATGGTGTTGCTCAGCGATTCCAGCCGGCGCATCTCGAAAAGGTCGGGCGTGGGATCGGCCATCTCTGCAAAACCGTCCAGATTGGAACTTGAGCTACCCTCTCCCCTAAATCCTTGGGCGACTCGCGTCCAGCTACATTGCGATTCGCCCGGGGATCGTTGATTCTGCAGGCTTCATCGGGGCGATTCGTGACAACCTATCTGGACACGCTCAATGCGGAGCAGCGCCGCGCCGTAGAGCATGGCGTGGCCGATGGCGTGACCGTGGGCGCCCCCCTGCTCGTCATTGCCGGCGCCGGTTCCGGCAAGACCAATACGCTCGCCCACCGCGTCGCGCATCTGATCGTCGCCGGCGCCGATCCGCGCCGCATCCTGCTGATGACGTTTTCCCGCCGCGCCGCCGCCGAGATGGCCGGCCGGGTCGAGCGCATCTCCCGAAAAGTGCTGGGCGAGAACAACGCCGCGATCATGCGCGACGCGCTGACCTGGGCCGGCACCTTCCACGGCATCGGGGCGCGGCTGTTGCGCGAATATGCCGAGCGCATCGGGCTCGATCCCGCCTTCACCATCCATGATCGCGAGGATTCCGCCGACCTGATGAATCTGGTCCGGCACGAACGCGGGTTGTCGAAGACCGAGAGCCGCTTCCCGGCCAAGGGCACGTGCCTGTCGATCTACTCGCGCTGCGTCAATGCCGAGATGGAGATCGAGAAGGTGTTGGGAGCGCATTATCCCTGGTGCGCGGGCTGGGCGGCCGAATTGAAGGGCTTGTTCGCCGCTTACGTGGAGGCCAAGCAGACCCAGCACGTGCTCGACTACGACGACCTCCTGCTCTACTGGTCGCAGATGATGAGCGACGCGCTGATCGCCGACGAGATCGGCGGCCGCTTCGATCACGTCCTGGTCGACGAATATCAGGACACCAACCGCCTGCAATCCTCGATCCTGCTGGCGCTGAAGCCTGATGGACGCGGGCTCACCGTCGTCGGCGACGACGCGCAGTCGATCTATTCGTTCCGCGCCGCGACCGTGCGCAACATCCTGGATTTCCCGCAAAGCTTCTCGCCGCGCGCGGAGATGATCACGCTCGACCGCAACTACCGCTCGACGCAGCCGGTGCTGGCGGCGGCGAACGGCGTCATTGGCCTTGCGCGCGAGCGCTTCACCAAGAATCTCTGGACCGACCGCACCTCCTCGCAGAAGCCGCAGCTCGTCACCGTGCATGACGAGGCCGACCAGGCCCGTTACATCGTCGAGCAGGTGCTGGCCAATCGCGAGCAAGGCGCGCTGCTCAAGCACCAGGCGGTGCTGTTCCGCACCTCCTCGCATTCCGGCCCGCTCGAGATCGAGCTGACGCGCCGCAATATCCCCTTCGTCAAGTTCGGCGGGCTGAAATTCCTCGACGCTGCACACGTCAAGGACGTGCTGGCGCTGCTGCGCTTTGCCGAGAACCCGCGCGACCGCGTCGCTGGTTTTCGCATCCTGCATCTGTTGCCGGGCATCGGACCAGCGACCGCACAGCGCGTGCTGGACCAGATGGCCGAGAGCATGGACCCGCTGCATGCTCTCGGCCAGCTTCCGGTGCCGCCGCGCACCGGTGCTGACTGGACGGGCTTCGTCCGCACGGTCGAAAACTTGCGCTACTCGGAATGGCCGGCCGATCTCGAGCGCGTGCGTCTGTGGTACGAGCCGCATCTCGACCGCATCCACGAAGATTCCGAGACGCGCCGCGCCGATCTGATGCAGCTCGAACAGATCGCGAGCGGCTATTCATCGCGCGAAAAATTCCTGACCGAGCTCACGCTGGATCCGCCAGATGCGACCAGCGACAAGTCAGGTCCGCCTCTCCGCGACGAGGACTATCTGATCCTCTCCACCATCCATTCCGCCAAGGGCCAGGAATGGAAGTCGGTGTTCGTGCTCAACGTCGTCGACGGCTGCATGCCCTCTGATCTCGGCGCCGGCACCTCGGCCGAGCTCGAGGAGGAGCGCCGCCTGCTTTACGTCGCGATGACGCGCGCCAAGGACGATCTGCATCTCATCGTGCCGCAGCGTTTCTTCGTCCATGGCCAGCAAGCCGGGGGTGACCGCCACGTCTACGCCTCACGCACCCGCTTCATCCCGGAGCAGCTGGTCTATCTGTTCGAGCGCGCCGCCTGGCCGAAGGCCGCCGCAGCTGGCGCACGCGCCGCATCGCAGGGTCCGAAGATCGACATCGGCGCTCGGATGCGGGGGATGTGGCGCTAGACACAAGAGCTTCGCCTCAGGACCTGTCAGGATCATCGCAACAGAGAGGTCCGACATGAAAGCCGTCGTCGTCGAGCAATACGCCCCCGTTGATCAGATCCCGCTGAAGGAAGTTCCCTCTCCGAGCATGCAGCCCGGGCAGCTGCGCATCCGGGTGGAGGCGGCGGGCATCGGCTTTGTCGACGGCTTGAAGATCGAGGGGCGCTATCAGACCAAGGATCCGCTGCCCTTCATTCCCGGGACGGAGTTCGCGGGCGTTGTTGAGGAGGCTCCCGGCGCACCGGGAGGCTTTCAACCCGGCATGCGCGTGATGGGCATGACGCGATCAGGCGCGCTTGCCGAAGAGATCGTCGTCAAGCCCGAAGCAGTCTATCCCTTGCCGGACGGTGTCGCGGCCGAAGTCGCCGCCTCGTTTCGTGCCAATTATTTGACAGCGCTCTATGCGCTGAGCGCGCGTGCCACCTTGGGCCCGGGCGAGTAGCTTCTCGTGCTGGGCGCGGCCGGTGGCGTCGGAATCGCGGCCGTGCAAATCGGCAAGCTGCTCGGCGCCCGCGTGATCGCAGCCGCGTCAACGCCGGAGAAGCGCGAGTTCGCACGGGCGCACGGCGCCGACGCTGACATCGACTACACGCAGACCGGCTGGCGCGATACGCTGAAGGAATTGACCGGAGGACACGGCGCCGACGTGATCTTTGATCCCGTTGGAGGCGAAATCTCGGTGCAGGCCTTTCGCTCCATCGCCTGGCGCGGACGCCATCTCGTGGTCGGCTTTGCCGCGGGCGCGATCCCCGCACTGCCGTTCAATCTGCCACTGCTCAAAGGCGGCGCCCTGCTCGGCGTCGACCTCGCCCAAATTCCAACGCGGGAGCCTGAGGTGCAGCAGCGCCTGATGTCGGAGCTGATCGGCTGGCTCGCCCAGGGCAAGCTGAAGCCCGCGGTCGGCCGCGTCTTCGCGCTCGAAGACTTCCGCGAAGCCTTCAAGACGATGCAGACGCGCGCGGCGCTCGGCAAGATGGTCGTACGCATGTCGAAGTAGGACGCACAAACGGAAACCGAGCATTTCCGAAAGCCGCCTTGTGACTTGGTTGCCGTCCATTAAATCTGGTCGATCCTCCCTACAGAGACCTGATCGATGACCGCACCGCTCGAATTCGGACTGGATACCTTTGGCGACGTCACCAAGGACGCAACAGGCAGCATGCTTCCGCATGCGCAGGTGATCCGTAACGTCGTCGACGAGGCGGTGCTGGCCGACGAGCTCGGACTCGACTTCATTGGGCTCGGCGAGCATCACCGCGCCGATTTCGCGATCTCGTCGCCCGAAACCGTGCTCGCCGCAATCGCATCGCGCACCAAGCGCATTCATCTCGGCTCAGCCGTGACGGTGCTGAGTTCGGACGATCCCATCCGCGTGTTCCAGCGCTTCGCGACGCTGGATGCGGTTTCGAACGGACGCGCCGAGGTGATCCTCGGCCGCGGATCGTTTACGGAATCCTTTCCGCTGTTCGGCTTCGACCTGCGCAAATACGAAGAGCTGTTCGAGGAGAAGCTCGATCTGTTTGCCGCATTGCTGTCGCAGAAGCCGGTGAGCTGGGAAGGCAAGCTGCGTCCACCGCTGAAGGACCAACTGGTCTACCCGCCGGTCGAAAACGGCACGCTGAAGACTTGGATCGGTGTTGGCGGCAGTCCGCAATCAGTGGTGCGCGCCGCACATTACGACTTGCCCCTGATGCTTGCCATCATCGGCGGCGATCCCGAACGCTTCGCGCCCTACGTCGATCTCTATCACCGCGCCTTCAAGGAGTTCGGCCGCCCCGCGCAGCCGATCGGCGTGCACTCCCCCGGCTATGTCGCCGAGACCGACGAACAGGCCCGCGAAGAGCTGTGGCCCGACTACAAGGCCATGCGCGACCGCATCGGCCGCGAGCGCGGCTGGCCCCCGATGGGCCGCGACGAATTCGTCAGCGAAGCCGAGCACGGCTCACTCTATGTCGGCTCGCCGGAAACGGTGGCGCGCAAGATCGCCAAGACGGCGAAGGCGCTCGGCATTGCGCGGTTTCAGCTGAAATATTCGGCGGGGCCGTTGCCGCATGGGAAGCTGATGACGAGCATCGAGCTCTACGGGCGGAAAGTGGTGCCGATGGTGCGGGAGATGCTGGGGTAAGGCGAAAGTCCGTCTTCGCTTTCGCTGCGCTCAAGCTATGCCGGACATGCTTGGCACTGACGGGCTACGCTCGGCTGCGCCATGCGCCCGTCAGTGCGAAGCATGGTGGGGGAGGCAGGACTCGAACCTGCGAAGCCATGAGGCGGCTGATTTACAGTCAGGCATCTTGTAGTTTCGGCAACTACCGCCAAGCCCCACATGCGTCAAAAAATCTCATTCTATTCAATAACATCACCCTCTATTGGTAGCTGACGACATCCCAGGAAATACCGCTACAGCTAGGTATTTGTTGGGGCTTGGAGTGGGGCTCAGAAAGGGGGCGCTAGTGAAAAAACCGCTGACTGCGTTGGCGATCGAACACGCAAAGCCGCGAGCGAAGCGCTACGCCCTGCCGGACGTGGGGCATCCCGGCCTGCGCGTGTTGGTGTATCCGTCTGGGGCGCGGACGTTCGTCTACAGGTTCCGACGTGGCGAGAAGGAAGACGCGCAAGACGTGACTGTCGTACTCGGTCCGGCCAGCGGACCCGGAGCGCTTACGCTGGCGCAGGCCCGTGATGCGGCCGGCGACGCACGACGGCAACGTGCGATCGGTGCGGACCCCGCCGACCAGAAGCGCGCTACTCGCCGGGCAGAAGCTGCCCGGATTGCGGCCGAGGAGCAGGAAGCCCGACGCCGCGAGGATACGGTCGCAAACGTGCTGGCTCGCTACTACGCCGACCACGCCGATGGATTGAAGTCCGGCCAGGAGGTACGGCGAGTTCTCGGCAGGGAACTGAAAGGCTGGGCCAAGAGGCGGGTGGATGACATCCGGCGCAGCGACGCAATCCGGGTACTCGACACGGTCAAGGCGCGTGCGCCGATCCAGTCGAAGCGGCTGCGAGCCTATGGGCGGCATTTCTTCCAATGGTGCATTACCAAGGAACTGGTCGAAAAGAACCCGTTCGACGGAACTGCGGTCGTCAAGGAAGTCCCTCGGGATCGAGTCCTCACTGATGATGAATTGCGGCTCGTGCTGCGGGCAATCGACCGGCTCGAATGGCCCCGGCGTCAATTCGTCCATCTGCTCTTGCTGTCGGCGCAGCGGTTGAACGAAGTCGGCGACATGGAATGGTCCGAACTCGACCTGATCGGCGAAGCGCCGACATGGACGCTCCCAGGCGTTCGCGCGAAGAACGGTCGAGCACACGCCGTTCCCCTCGCCCCAATCGCCGTTGAGATTCTGAGCACCATGGACCGAGTCAAGGACTCGCCGCGTGTGTTCGCGTCATTCTCTGCCGCCCATGCGAAAACACGCGTTGACGAAGTGATGCTTGAGATCGCGCGCGAGGATGCAGTGGCGCGCGGCGTTGATCCTGACGCGGTTACAATCGAGCCATGGCGACTCCACGATCTTCGCCGCACTGCGGCCACCACCATGCCGCGACTGGGCGTAGACGTCGTGACGATTGAACGGGTGCTGAACCATCAGATGCGCGGCGTGATGGCTGTTTATCAACGGCATTCGTTCGCTCAAGAGAAGCGCCACGCGCTCAACCTATGGGCGGATTTCCTCGCCAATCTCTCGGCGGCACGCGAATCGAATATCGTGAAGTTCAAGGTGGGCGCGTGATCAATGGCGAAGCTGCCCACAAAGGCCGAACTTGACCTAACCACACTGACGGGAGTGTTCACCGTCAACAAGAATCCTGCGGCGGCTTGGGCCGCATATAGTTTGGCGCGACGGCACCGACTACCCGTGCCGGATGTGATCCAAGCTGAGGTTGATAGGTTTGCTAGTTGCATCGGAAAGGTTGCGGAACAAAGCGATGCAGACCCAGTTGGGCGCACCGCCAATCCGTTTTCGGGCGGAAGAGTTGAGCCAAGCGTGGCGCAGCTCCGGCGGAGACAATCCCGTCGGATCGCTGCAAGGCGAATGGCGGGACTATAAGATCTTCCTAGCCGTTTACGAGCGCGTTGAGGGGGGCATGAAGGTTGGGGCCGCTCAAGCCGCCGTCGCGGCCGATAAGGGTGTTGGGGTCGGGATTGAATCTATCAAGAAGATCTGGAAACGCTTGAAGCGTGACGTGTAGAGACAAAGCATCCATTGTTTTGGGGTAACGAGCGTCAGTCAATTTCTACCGCGATTTTCTACGCCGCCGTTTGTACCTCTTGAGCCACCATCAAATCTCAGGAGGTATAGAATGAAACAACTGATCAAGTCCGAAACCGTGCGCGGCAAGCTCGACATGCCGCAGTCCACTTTCGAGCGACTGGTTAAGCTGCGGACGAACAATTTTCCCACGCCGATCTACATCGGCCGTTCTCGTTTCTTCGATGCGGCGGAGATTGACGCATGGCTCGCTACCCGTTCGGCGGCCAATTCCAACGGATGCGCGGCGTAAGGGAGGGCTGACCATGGACGACAACAACCCCAAAATCGGTTCGCCCGAATACCTGCGCCTGCTCGCAGACTGCCTCGGACACAATGAAGAGGCCACGCTTGGCTCGACCGATCAGGCCTTGTGCAAGCGGGCGCTTCTCGACCGCGCCGATCTGATCGACGCAGGGCTCGCCTGATAAATCCCAGCAATAAGTATCAACGAAACGTTGCCACCGACGCGGCGCCTAGCTTCGTTGCGCAAGAGGAGTTTCGGCATGGGAGATCATAATGGCCTGTTCAGCTATGTGATGGCGTGTTCGTTTGTTTTCGTGAACGATTGGAGACCAAAGATGTCGAACTTAGCGCTCCTACCTCAAGATGACCTCATGGCGGAACTTGGCGTGTCGCGGCCGACGTTGCAGCGGTATCGCCGTGAAGGCACCGGCCCGGCTTGGTTCCGCCTTCCTGGCGGGGCCGTGCGTTACCGCCGATCGGACGTGGACCTATGGCTCGAAGCGCGGCGTGTTGCTGTCGTATAGCCTAAAAGCAAAACCCGCCGTTGGCGCGGCGGGTGATGCAAAAGGAAAGTCTTATGAGGCCCAATTTCTATAATTCCGACTCGAAGTGTGCGCAAGGTTTTTGCGGGAAGCCCGTCAAAAACATCAACGCAGCTTACTTCGCCGCATTTCCTAACGCTATCTACCGAGTTCGTGCGTGGACGAACGACCCCGGCCGGAAGCCTTGGTACTTCCACGTAGAGATCACGCTTCGCACCGGCGACACGATTTGCTGCAACAGCGCCGATCTCTGCTCGAAGATTTGGAGCGGTGGCGGCGGCAGCCCGCGCGAGCGGTTCAAGGCCGCCATTCGTGCTGTGATTACCGATGTGAACTTCCGGCCGCCTGCTCTGTCGGGGGCGTGATGATGGCCTCCCCCTTTGCTCTAACTGCCCCGGCGCTGGTCGAGCGCGGCTATTCGCCGTTGCCGATCGCGCCGTGGGGCGAACACGACTGGAATCCGAAAGGCAAAGAGCCCGGCAGACTCGAAGTCGGCCGCGACGGTGAGCCGGAGTGGTATCGCCTCAAAAACTGGCAGGTGTTCGGCGATCGGCAGGCCCATCTCAAGATTATCGAGCATTGGTCAAGGTGGCCGGATGCCGGGGTCGGCCTCGCTTGCGGCTTCGGTGGATTCGTTGCGGTGGACGTTGACGACGACTCCCTGATTGACCCCATCTTCGCGGTGTTGCCGCCCCACACGGTCGCGAAACGCGGCCGGAAGGGCGTGACCGCGTTCTATCGTGCCGCCGAGCCGCTGCCGTCGAAGAACTACCGCACCACCGAGAAGCGCGGCTTGCTCGACTTCCTGAGCGGCGGAAAGCAGACGGTGCTTCCCCCGACTGTGCATCCCGACATCGGTCGGCCTTATGAGTGGACCACCGAGCGGACGTTGCTCGATACGCCGCTCAGTGACCTTCCCGAGATCACCAGCGCGCATGTCGCGGCGATGGAGGACGTGCTTAGCGCATACGGATGGGACGCACCCGAGCGGCAGCCGCGTGGCGCAACCGTTGAACGGCCCGCGCGAGGCGAGACGGCCCAGGACCTGCTTTGGCACGACGACGTGAATACGGTGGCGCTCGCGAACCTGCATGCGTGGGTTCCTGCGCTGGGTTTGCCAAAGACCCGCCCGAATGGCGTTGGCTATCGCGCAGTCGCGCCATGGCGTGGCTCAGGCTCGGGCCGCTCTGAGGCTCGCCGCCAACCGAACCTGTCGTTCCACCCGACCGGCATTCAGGACTTCGGCACCATGGAGACCTTCACGCCCATCAAGGTCGTCGCCAAGGCGCAGCGCATTCCCTATCCGGCTGCGGCGGCATGGCTGCGCCAAAAACTTGGACTGCCGGAAGAGCGCCTGATCCTTCTGCGCTCAACCAAGTCCGGCTCGCTGTCACCGACCTATCCCGACCGCGCTTTTCCGCTTGCCGACGCCACCTCGGCGTTGCGCGGTGCGTTGGACGACTTCGAAGCGCAGATGAAGGCGTGGCGCATCTATCGCAACCAAGCACGCCTCAAGTCGCCGCTGATTCACCAAAAGTCGCCCGTGTGGGGTGTGAAGATCGATGCTGGCCAAGTCATTTCAAGCCGCCCGGAATGTTGCCGCGTGGACCAAGCGCGGCTGGCGCCTGGCCTATGTGGTCCCGCGTATCGACCTCGGAAAGGATATAGCACTCGACCTGAAGAGCCTCGGCATCAAGGCGCAGGTCTATCGGGGCCGCGAACAGGCCGACCCTGACGCGCCGGGACAGACCATGTGCCAAAACCTGCCGGCCGTGGCTGCGGCCATTGCTCTGGGTGTCAGCGTCAGGTCCGCAGTCTGTATGCGCCGGATTGATGAGATGCTTGTGCAATGTGAGTTCGCTACTGTTTGCGGCCATGAGCGGCAACGCGAGGCGAAGCCTGAGGTTTGGATCATTACGTCCGCATCACTGCTCTACGAAAAGCCGGACTTCCTGCCCGAGCTAGATGGCCTTGTGATCGACGAGAAGTTCCATGACAATGCCGTTGGCGATACAACGACGATCGACGTCACCGAGCTTTGGCGCGCGAAGATCGAACTTTGCAGCGATGAAGAACACGATTTTCTGATCGGCACGCGCGCGAAGCTGCTGGCCGTAGTAAAGGCGAACGGCAACGGGCCGTTGTCCCGCGCGGTGCTCGAAGATGGAGATCACCGCATTTTCTCGCATACCGCCCTGCGAGCTGCGACCTTAGAGCAGCGGCGCGTTCGGCCAGAAGTTCTACAACCGGGCATGAAGGAGTCTGGACTCAATCTCGCGCTCCACAATCACGGCGCTCGTAACCGCTTGGCGCGGGATGTTGGCGCGCTCTGGAGCGAAATCGCGTTATTCCTTGCGTTCGACCATCGGCAGTCGGGACGGATCACCGTTACGGGCAGCGCGTTCACGCTGACGCCGCTGCGCCCGTTCGATCCGTCATGGTTGGCGCCGGTGCTCGCGCTGGACGCGACGCTCACGACGCCCGAGATTCTGCACGCGGCCGTGTTCGGGGACGAAGTTGCCGGCCTTCCGGTCGCCGCCAGCGTGAAGGCCGACATCCCCATTCAATGGCCGGATCATGTCCTCGTGCGGCAGGTCACTGGGAAGACCATGTCTATGGGCTCCCTGGGAATCGGCCAGAATGCCAAGCCTCACCCCCAAAACGAGCAAGGTGTCCTCCGCTATATCCGGCAGCGGGCAGCGCTTATCGCACCGGCGCGTCTCGGCGTCATTTCCTACCTTGGCCTTGAGGAGCGGTTCGCCCGTCAGGTGCCGGATAATGTGTCGTGGATGCACTTCGGTGCAACTTCGGGCTCAAACGAATTTGGGACGGTGGCCGGCCTGGTTGTTATCGGCCGGTGGTGGCTGTCCCCGGACAAGGTGGAGGCTCGCGCGAGCGTTTTCGCCGGATACCCGGTCAAGCCTATCGGCGAATATTACCGGAAGAGGATTGGCGGCATTCGGATGACCGACGGTCCGGCCATCTCCGCCAACGTTGAGTGCCATCCCGACCATTTCGCCGAGGCCGTCCGCCGTGGCATCACGGAAGACGAGCTTGAGCAGGCCATCGGTCGATTGAGGCCGCACCGCCGAACGGCGCCGTGCTTTCTCGACTTAGTCGGGGAAGTCGTCCTGCCGGTTACGGTGGACGAGGTCGTTGAGTGGGGCGCGGTCTGCCCCGGTGCCGAGGCTGACATGATGGCCGAGGGTGTCGTGTTGTCGAGTAGCCGCGACTCTATGACCGCGTTTGACTTGTCGAAGCACGACGCTGAGCGCGCGAAAACTGCCCCGGAATCCCTAAATAGGAATCATATTAGGGATTCCGGGGCAGTTTCTCCGATTCGGGTGTTCACCTACCGCAAAGGGGGAGCGCGCGGTCCGGCAAGTAGCGGCTACTATCTCCCCGGCGTCCTGCCCGGAGGCGTTCCCGCCCTCCGGGTGTGGCTGGAAGAGCGGCTGGGGCCGCTGGCGAGCCTTGAGGTTACGCGGGTGCAGTCGCGCGCCAGCTTCGCCAAGATCTCCTTGCGGGCGGATCACTTCGCATCGGCGAGCGGCCTTTTCAAATAGCCGGCCCGCCTACCTCCGCCGCACGCCCTATCGCAGCAGCCCGTCATGATTTACAATCGTGGGTTAATGCGGCGTGGCCGCAAGCCACCAAGTTGTTCTGCAATTAATCCCTCCAGCATGGTCCAGGAACAGACGAATGCACATTTCGCGCGTTCAGCTCGTCAACTACCGGAATTTCGAACGCGCAGATGCCAAGTTTAAGTCTGGCGTTAACACGATCATTGGTGAAAACGGATCGGGCAAGACCAATCTGTTTCGGGGCATTCGACTTCTGCTTGACGCCGATCAACTGCGATGGGCCTACCGCCTGCAAGAGACAGATTTCTATCGAGGCCTGAAAAGTTGGCGCGGCCACTGGATCATCATTAGCTTGGAGTTCGACGAGGTTTCGCAAGACGAAGCCATTCAAGCCCTTTTCCTTCACGGTACGGGCGTAGTCGAGCAGAGCGTGGTTGGGCGTGCCACTTACAACCTTATCTTCCGACCGAGCGCCGCTGTTCGCCAGCGTCTCGGCGAACTGGCTGAGGGTGATCAAGCTGCGCTTCAGCAAATATTGAACGGGATTACCATCGCCGACTACGAAACGGTGTTTACGGGCAAGAGCACCGCAAACTTTACTGACCCCGATGCCTACAAGACATTGGTCGGCGATTTCGAGGCGGTCTCATTTCCAAAAGAGCTCAATCCTCCGCAGCTCGGCGGCCCAATTCCTCGTGTGCTCTCGGTCTCGAAAGAAATTTGCTTTACATTCGTTCAAGCGCTTCGCGATGTGGTTAGCGAATTTCAGGGGCAGCGCACTAATCCGCTCCTAACCTTGCTACGTAGCAAGAGCGGTGAAATCGATCCAGCAAAGCTCAAGCCGATCACCGACAAGGTCAAAGACCTAAACCAAGCAATCGAGGACTTGCCCGACGTCGGCGAAATCCGCTCCGACATCCGCCAAACCATTCGAGACACTGCGGGAGAAACGTATTCGCCGGCCAACCTCGCTGTACGATCGGCGGTACCGGCTGAAGCCGAGCGACTATTCCAATCACTGCGGCTCTTCGTCGGGGAAACTGACGACGATTACGAAGGCGCGATCCATGAACTGAGCCTCGGCGGAGCCAACCTAATCTATCTCACTTTAAAGCTGCTCGAATTTAAATACCAAAAAGCAAAGCAGGCCTGCGCTAACTTCTTGCTGATTGAAGAGCCTGAGGCGCATATCCATACACATATTCAGAAGACCTTGTTCGATCGCTTGGCCTATGCGGACACTCAAGTTATCTACTCAACTCACTCCACGCACATATCTGAAGTGAGCAATGTTGAGAATGTAAACGTACTTAGCCGCTCCGGCAGTCGCTGCGAAATCTTTCAGCCCGCCTCGGGTCTAGACCCCGGCCAGATCCTAAGCTTGGAACGCTATTTGGACGCAGTGCGCAGCAATCTGCTGTTCGCCAAGAGCGTCATCCTCGTCGAGGGCGATGCGGAGGAGATCCTCGTTCCAACGATGGTGAAGGAGGTATTGGGGATCAGTCTCGATGAACTCGGCATAAGTCTGATAAACATTCGTAGCACTGGGTTTGAAAACGTTGCTCTGCTATTCCACGACGACCGCATCCGGAAGCGTTGTGCAATTGTTACCGATCTGGACGCAAGCTTCTTCGATATCACTCCTAACGAGGACGACACGGCGGCAGTTGCGAAGCTAAAGCTCAAGGCGGCGGGTTCTGCAGAGGCTGGGCTCGCGCGGCAGGCGCGTCTAAATTCTTTCAAGGCTGGCAATTCTTGGCTGTCCACCCATTTTGCGCCGTGCACTTTCGAAGTCGAGTTTATCAGAAGTGGAAATGCGGAGGCGGCGGTCGACAGCCTTGCTGCGGTCTATTCGTCGGCCCCAACGATTAGAACCGCGACGGAAGATCTGCGCTCGACCGATCCAGAAAGGTTCGGCAAGCGGATACTAACGATGGCTGAGAACATCGGTAAGGGCTGGTTGGCAATTCAGTTAGCCAAGCGAGTGACGACAAAGACCCGTATCCCACCATATCTCTTGGAGGCCATCTTTACCGCCCATCGACCTCTCAGCCGAGCGGTTCTCAGCAATATGATTGCACACCGGCTGAGGGCGCATGATGATCCTGCCTTACTTCCGCCAGCCCTCGCGCAATCCGTCCGCGACCACGCGGCTCAATACCAGCGAGGAGAGATTGAGCTCGCTTCGCTCCTTGATGTTTTGGCAAAGGCGCTACCAGGGGATGTTATTATTGAGGTGCTAGGACAAGCGTGATGGTGTTCGTGTGGGAACAGCGCGACTTGAATCCGGAGCAAGTTGAGGCGATTGAGCACCCGGGAAGCGTATTTCTGACGGCTTGTCCCGGAAGCGGCAAGACTCGAGCTCTGACCTATAAAATCGCTCTCGAACTCTCACGTCTGGAGTCGGACAAGCACTGGGTAGTGGCAATTACATACACCCACCGCGCGGCCGAAGNNAATCGAGCGCTTGGGCGTTGATACCGAACGTCTCTGGATTGGTACCATACATTCCTTTTGCTTAGACTGGATCTTGCGGCCTTACCGCCTTTATCACGACAAGCTAAAGCACGGATTTCGTATCGCCGATCAGCATGAAACAGAACGTCGGCTGGAACTTTTGTGCCAAGGACAGCGTCCGCGTCTTCGCACTTTTGACTGCGGTTACTTCTTCACACCACAGGGCCTCCAAATGGAAGCAGTGGACCCACAACGCCGTCAACAGATCTCGGGAGTGCTCGAAGCTTTTTGGAATGGCCTAGAGGCGGAGCGATTGGTGGATTTCGAAATGATCCTCCGTTACGCGCACGACTTAGTCGCAAGCGAGCCCGCAATACCCACACTGCTGGGGTCGTTGTTCAAGTTCATCCTAGTTGACGAATTTCAGGATACTAAGGAAATCCAATATGCCATCCTAGCATTGATCCTCAGGTCCTCTGCCGGTCAGTCGAACGCCTTTTTAGTCGGCGATCCCAACCAAGCGATTTACGGCTCGCTCGGCGGCTATGCCATGACCCGCGCCGAGTTTGAAGTCTTGTCGGGCCTCCAGCTTGCGGAAAAGAGCCTCTCGACCAATTACCGATCTTCTTCGCGACTGGTTGAATATTTCTCAAACTACCATGTCGTACCGGCTGCGATTTCGGCAGAGGGTGAGTGTCGTGATTACGCCAGTGTAGTTTCCTTTGATCAGCAGACTGGGAATCACGAGGTTGACGACGAGATTGTCCGGCTTATCCGCTTCAACATTGATCAGGGAATCGCCGCTCACGAGATTTGCGTGGTTGGCCCACGTTGGATGCAATTGGCAGCACTAACGAGGCGGCTAATGGGCGCCTTGCCTGAATATAACTTTGACGGCCCGGGCATGGCGCCGTTTTCGCGGGATCAAGACAACTTTTGGTACAAGGTCGCCCGCTTGGCCCTGACCGAGCCTTCTCCTCAACTGTACGTGCGACGCACGCTATGGGCTAAAGAAATCATTTTCGAATTGCGTAACGCAGGTGTCGTTGCCGGTAGCTTGACTCCGCGAGAATTGCTGCGACGTTGCAATACTGTCCAGATCGCGGTCGATGATGGACTGGAATATCTGCGACTGTTCTTCGACGAGCTATGCCTAGCGCTGGAGTTTGAACTGGAGGAAGTTCCGGCTCTCGCAGCCCACTATCACATTTTTTTCGCGCGCTCAGCTACGCAGATCGAACGGCTAGAGCAGTCGGGTGTTCAGGGAGTCTCAGAAATAACCATGTTTCGGCGTGCTTTCGCCAGCCGGAGCGGCATTACGATCTCGACCATCCACGGGGTGAAGGGAGCCGAATACGACACGGTGATCGCCTTTGCTCTTCTTGAGGGGATGGTACCGCACTTCGCCGATCCGGCCGGGGACGAAAGCGCGAAGAAGCTGCTCTACGTCGTCTCTTCCAGACCGCGCAAGAACCTCCACCTCATTGCTGAGGCCGGTCGCCTCGATCCTCGTGGCATTCCTTACGAAACGACCGAAGTATTATCGGCGTGCACGTTCGCTTACGATCAGCCTTGGTAATTTGGACTCTCGCTGATCACTTTGGGTCCTCCTGGCGCCCCCCTAATCGTGGGTGACGTGCGACCGCCCGATCTGGCTAGATATAAGATTTCAACAGTGACTTTCTGTTCTCGAATGCACTTCTGTCTCCAAACTAGACGCATGCGCAGTGGCTACCGAAATGGGCTGTAGCGGAATAGGCCATTATCCGACCCTGAAGGCAGTTCAATCGCCTTCAGGATGACCCGATGCCCCCGAATAATCCGCTGTATCCGCCCGATTTCCGCGCGGCGCCAATTTTCCCCTCCACCCGGAAGCGACGCAGAAATCCGCGCACCGTCTCGATGCCCGAGCGCGTCGGGCCGTTCGCGAGACTCGTCTTTGCCGAGATGGCCCGCCAGCGAGTGACCTACGACTCGCTTGAAGAGCGCAGCGGCGTGCGTAGGGCCACGCTGAAGGCTTGGAGAAAGAAGAATCGCCCCGGCTTAGAGAGCATTGAAGCGGCCCTGGCAACGCTGGGATTCGGGCTTGTACCCGTCGCCGCTCTTGAAGCACTGGACCATCCTGAACTCGCGGGCCAACTCACTGCGCTCGCGCTCAAGATGCGAATGAATATCCCGCAGACCTGGGCTGCTCTGATCGACATCGGCATCGAGCAGAAGCTTCTCCGCATGCGAGCGGACGAGCGTGCCGCCATTCTGGCCGAGCACGAATCGCGCCTCGCTGGCATCGCCGCCAACGATAACCAGAAGCGCCGCCGTAAAGCGGCTTAAGGGATACCGAAACAGTCCCGACAGCGGTCCCTGATTTTCCCATACTGCTCCCGTTACTTGGTTCTCCTCCTCACCAAGTAATGGGTGAAACCGAGGCCGGTGCGTTTGATTGCCAGATGCACCGGCCACTTTTCAGATGGGAAGTCATGTCCGACGTCTTTCTTTCACGAACGCAAGCCGCAAAGCGAATCGGTTGCTGCTCGAAAACCATGCGCAACCTCGCCAAACGCGGCGAAGGTCCGCCGTTCCTGTTGATCGGTGGTCGACCTGCTTATCCCGTCGATCAGCTTCAGGTCTGGCTCGCAGACGGCGGAGACGCCGCATGACCCGTCGCGATGAACTTATGCGCGCCGTGCAAGCCGCCACTGCGACCTACGCCACCGCCAAGGAGCGCCATACTCACGCGCGCAAAATGGCCGCGCTTGGCATGGGCGCCGATATCTTCGGCACCTGCAATCTTGAAGCGAGCGCCTTCTCGGAATGGCTGCGCGCGACCGACGCTCTTCAGAACTATCGAGGCTGATGCCAATGAATATGATCTCCAAGCTGTTCGCCCCCAAGACCGCCATCACTTCCGCGACGATCCGGGCCGAGATCGAACGGGCTGAATCTGAAATCACTGCACACAGCGCCCAACTTGAGGGCGTGCTTGCCGGCATTGCCGTCATGAATGATAGCCAGCATGCGCAAGCTGAGGCTGACGCAGCAGCGATCAAGCGTGCAATTACGCGACTTGAAGCGCGCGCCAATCACTTGGCCGCCGAGCTTCCGAACGTGATCGCGGCTGAGGAAGCCGCCGCGAAGGTCGCTTCCGACGACGCGTTGCGCCAGCGTGCAGAAGCCGCGCGGAAGGCGAACACTAAGGAAGCCGCCAAGCTGCTCGCGGACTACGCGGTCCACGCTACTCGGGTTTCGGAAGTGATCGCAAAGCTCGAAGCGCTCGACATCGAGACGACGGCCGTGAATGCCGCGCTGCGGTCCAATCCCGTCGCCGAAAACGTCGCGGGATACGACGCAATCCACCGAAGGAGCCCCGACCGCCAGGCTGGCGAGCGACGCGCGGTGCGGAAGTGCTGGGTCTATCGTTACCCCGGCTCCCCGCGCGACACGGACAAGACGAAGTTTCAGTACGAAGCCCCGCACGAAGTCGTTCGGCAGGCGGACATTGGTCGTGATGGTAAGGCAATCCCGGTGCCCGCAGTCCAGCACGACTACTATGGTCGCGTGCTCACCATCATCCCCACTCTCGAAGATCGGGAGGTCGTTTTTGAGCGCGTGTCCTTCCGCCCCGGCCAGACCGAAGCGACGCTGTCATCGGTCCGACTCCCGCCTGCGTTCTCCGCCGAGCCCTCCTTTTGGCCGCGAGGATAATATGCGTCAGTTGCTCGATGCTGATTTACATCATCCCGCTCAATCAGCGGGAGCTGTTGTGAGGCTAAATGCGCGGCGGCGACACAGGGCGCGACCCGACGTTCCGCAAACGAAAATCAAGTTTGCTAGAGCCACCTGCTCGAAATGCCTTCTTTCGACCTGGAATATTGAAGGAAGGTGCCGATAAGGAAGACTTGGACCAGATCACGCATGCAAGGCTTCCGTCGCCAACTAGGGGTTGAAATACCACCAGCGGAGCCGCATCTTACTGCGATACGGAGCAGTCAGTATGTCGGACAAGATACCTTTCGGTCTAGACGGGGCGGTGATAGCGAGAATGGATTGGCAACTCGCGCTCAAGCGGATTAGCCACGATCTTCGATCCGACTTCATCTACGCGCCGCACATTGGCTTCATCTATGCAAAAGCGGGCGATGAACTCATCCGGGAGGTGAGATCGGCGTTATCCAACGGCGCATACAGCCCCGGCCTGCCTATCACGATCGAAGTCCCAAAGTCGTTTCGCATACAGGTCGCGGTGAACCCCGTGCGATTGGGCCCGAGCTTCTCACGCCCAGGAAGCATTCTTCTTCCCCACGATCGGTTACTCTATCAGGTTCTGGCAGACCAAGCAGCCCCTATCGTTCAGAGGAAGACTGACCATTCACGCACGTTCAGTCACCAACTTGCGGCGCTGGATAACCCCGCGATGTTCATGCCCACCAGGACTTGCTGGAGCGCTTGGCAGAGCGAGCTGGCGAGGCTTTCGCAGGAACAGGGGATCAAATACATCCTAAAGATCGACGTTGCCAACTATTTCGGCTCGCTGAATCTTCACACGCTGATTAACGTGCTGAACGACTCTGGATACGCGAGTGAGCTACTGAACCGGCTAGAGACCCTTTTATCCAGCTATACAAGCAACCGCTCCTCGCGCGGCATACTGCAGGGAATGTTTCCATCGGACCTCTTCGGAAATTTCTACATGGAGCCAATTGATCGTTTCTTGAAGGACAATGGCGTCCTGGCAGCTCGCTACGTGGATGACCTCTACGTTTTCATCGAGAGCGTCGAAGCTGCGGAGAGTTTGCTGCGACAGCTTATCCCTCGGCTACGCAGCTATGATCTCGTCCTGAATGAGGCTAAGTGCAAGATCATTCCGAAAAATCAGCTTCATTCCGAAGAGCCGGACCTGCAGGAGCTATTCGACGAAGCCGTCGAGGAGATCCGTGAACAGCTGAACGATGATGACTTCGACGCCGATTACGGCTTTCAGTCCGAATGGGAAGATGATGAGGAAGAGGAGGAGGACGAGGACGAACTCAGTCTGGAGGCTACGAAGCAGCTCTTCGATTCCATCGGAACATATCTCGGACAAGAGGAGAACATTGAGCGGTTCTGCCTGCCTTTACTCGCCAAAGCTGAGTCAGACCACGCACTTCAACATGTGCTGGAGTCATTCAAAAAGCGTCCGTCAATGGCTCAGATATATGCATCGTACGTTGCCAAGTTCCTGAAACACGACGGCGTTTTCGACGCCCTCTTTGCCCTGCTAGTGGATTCGGAGCTGACCGACTGGCAAAAGATGTGGATTCTTGCGGCGCTCTCTCAAGCGGACAAGTACGACGATGCGTCCGTTAAAACCGCGCTGGATATCCTTCAGGACGCCCATCGGCACGAGACCCTCCGGGCAGTGGCGGCGATATTCGTCGGACGTTATGGGGATCATTCCCGACGGATCACCTTACAGGGCGTCTACACCACGTCGCCCCCCTACATTCAGAGCGCCATCTATTTCTCGTCGCGCAAGTGGTCGAAGGTAGAGAGGCAGAATGCAAGGACGAATTGGGGGAACCACGGGCCGCTAAATAAGCTTCTAACGATCGCAATGGATAAGAAGTAGCGCCACCATCTCGCCGTCGAGCTTGAACGAAGCGTGACGGCTCTAATCCGCAAGGTTTGAGGCCTGCGAGCCTGAGCCGAGCCTAGCAAACTAGACTACATGACGCGAACGTCTGCCGTGGGTCACAGAAGGCCGTTAAAGCCAGCACGAGCCGGGTCCACTACACGGACGGTAGCCGACATCATCACGGCGCTGAACGTGGTTCGGCTACCTCAACCGGCTGGATGTATCTTGTGACGTATTCTGACGGAAGGCCGTGCTCACTAGCGCCCACAAGGACTTGGTCCTTGTAGTCGTCACTCGGCTTGAGGCTGTCGTCTATGTACTCGGGAGTGGCCAAGTAGGCGAGGACCTTCTGCCTGCGACCTTTCTCGTTGATGATCGTAACGATCGAATGTTCATAGCCGTCGCCGACTCCTTCGACTTCATCTAACTTGGCGCGCTCGGCTGGGTCGAAGCTGAAGAGGACCCCAACGACCACGTCATTGTCGTCGCTGGGAAATGCGTTGCACTCTCCGAACCCCTTGGTGCTACGCTTGTGGAAGCGAAGCGTGTGCCTTGGTAAGATTGCAGCACCTGTCGGCTTGCAGCTCGGCAATAGCTTGGTCAGCCGCGCAGTCGACATATTCGGCCCGTAAGCAAAATAAACAGCCAACTCCGGCGGCCGTGTCTCTACTTTGTGTCGCTGTTCAACGGGCGGATCACCCGGCCTGCGGATGTTACGCATCGGAATCGCAAGCATTCCATGCACGTCGGACTCCTTACCTTCGCGAGTAATGATTGGCCGCCCATCCTCGCGGTCGAAGATCGGAAGGGGTCTGCCGGTCCATCCGCAATCAACGCAGCGAGGTCGCTCCCAGAGAACGCCCGGTGCAGCGGAGTTTTCGCCCTGTTCCGGGGCAAGTTGAGGTGATCCGCACTTGGGGCATTCCTCTGGCACGCCGCGCAACACGCGAAGAATAGCTCCGGTCGTCGTGCTGATGGCATGCTGGATCAATAAGTGCGCCAAGTCGGCATCGGTCCAAGTCGCCGACTTCGAATGGGTCAACCAGTTGGTGAACGTCCAGGCGGATTCGAGCGCGCTTTTGAGAACCCCTCGACGCTCCTTGTTGGTGTCGCTCGGCAATATCTGATTGCATATGATCTCCACCCAAGCGCGGAAGTTAGCTCGCTGCGGCGGAACGTCGGTCCAAACTGCAGCGTCCTGCGCAATGCTGATCAGTTCAAGAAGCGCTTCGCGGCAGCGGACGCCAACGGCCTGATATCCGGATAGGCTTTGCGCTTGGGTCACGGCGGTGCCAGCTTCCTCAACCTTCTGGTAAACTGACCCAAACGGGAGAATGCGTAGATCGTCTTCCTTCTGTTCTTCCGTGCGCGGCATGCGGAGGATCAGACCAATATGGAAGGTTAGAGCAAGGTCCATGTTTGGAAATTGCTCCTGAGAATAAAGGTTCGTGCCGCCGGTAATGACCCACCAACGATCTTTGTTGGTGTGAATATCCCAGACATCGTGATGGGTATTCACGACCACTTCAGAATAGACCTTCTGCATGAAGGTCAGTTTGAGGTCGGGCGCTTGCCATTCAAAGTATTCGCGGACCTCCTGGATCTCCTCTTCAGTAGCTTTCAACATGGTCACTTCCTGTCGCAGCTTCGTTGCGCCGCACTCCAGATGCTCTTCTAAAGGCACTTCGAATTGGAGATAGTGGTCTTAGGCAACTTCCTCCTGGCCCCTCACCAATCCCAGGAGCCTGCGGAACTCCAGATCGTTACTGTCGCTTTTCCAGAAGTTGATAAACTGGCAGACAACCTGAAGATTACCCACTTCGTAGTGCCCCCCGCTGTCGATCCGATCAAGCGATGGCAGCAGGTTCCTGTCTGCTTCAGGACCGGAAAAATGGAAGGAGATACCACTCAAAGCGCAGCGGTTCTCCTGTAGGTCAAGCAGAGAACCGATGAGCCTCTCCAGCTCAACCGTGGTCATCCGCAATTCCTTGTTCTTTACAGTACGTTTGACTTCTTGTCCGTTTGCATTCCTGACCGTGTTCTCCACGGAAAGGCGCATTTCAATAATGGACCTTTCCCGTCCACCGAGAATGCGCCCATCATCCCTGCCGCTCGTTGCTTTGCTGACAGAGCCTTCCGATTCAAGTTTTATCAGTTTAGAGAAGACCCAGCAGAAGGTATGCGCATCGATAAGGCGGACGTTTTTCAGGCCGGCGGTTTGCTCAATAAGCGGCCGCAATGCAGCCAGTGTCCCATTGTATGTCGAATAGTTGCCCCAGCCGCACTGGAGGATGGTCGAAAAATAAATGTTGAGTGCCCAAAATGCGCGGTCGAATCCGGTGGGCTGGATCGGCATAAAACGATCCATATCTTTGAGAAAGAAGAGATACGCCAACAACGGGTACTTGCGGCCAGTCAGATCTCTCAACCGGTTAAACGTTGAGCCCTCGTCGGCGCCACCTCGATAGAGCCCAAAAAACAGACCTTCGAGTTCATGACGAAGCTTCGGCTTCGCTCGCGCTTCCAATAGCTCGCGATGGTCGCGGTTGGCGTGCCCATAAATGTTTTGCCAGAACACGAGATTATTCGTCAGATTGCGGGAGTTGTCCTGAATCTCGATAGCATCGATCACGCATTCCAAGATCACGCCCGAACCGATATCGCCTTCCATCCATTCGCTTGCTCGAAGCAAACCGATTGCATGATCGCGGAGACGCGGCTTGTAGCTCTCCCAGACCGCAACCAGGCCCTCGTGAAACCCGTTGAACGGATGACCGGACTTTGCCGTAACAAGGTTCTGAAAGCGCACAAGCGCTTCACGGAAGGCGGATGGATCAATTGACGCGGCCATGATCGGCTGAGGCGTGCTCTCGGGACCGGCATACCAATCGAGAAACCTGTCCAAAGCGCCGGAACTATCGACTTCGACACGCAGCGTGGCTGGCGAACGCAGGGGCAGAAGCGGTCCGTTGATGTTGGAGTTTCCGTTTGAGGGGGTGTCCATCAACCGGATGCCATCGAGGGTCGGTGGTGACGGTGGCTGAAACCAGATGCGTGTCTCAGCGGCCTCGCGGTGGATCGCCAGGACCTTGCCGCTTGGCGTCGTGAAGCCGATCACATAGTCCGTGGGCGGCTTGGCGGGCTCGCCCAGCCGTGCCCTCAGTGTTGCTTCGGCTTCTGCAACGGCGAGCGTCATTGTCCTTCTATCCCCATGAGGCGCAATGCATCTCTCATAAAATCTACCGGGCTATTCGACCGATCGGCGAGCTCTTTGATCTTGAGGCCCTCCGAGTCCCATTGATCCACCTGCGCCTTCTGGCGTCGATATCGATGAAATCGTTCCCAGATGAACACCAACATTCCCGTCCAGCACAATTGCGTGACGTCGGGATACGCCTTCGTAATGTCATCGCTTCGATCGCGCCCCACCGCCACAAGACGAATACGAAGCGCGGCGCTCCGGTGGAAGCCCGCCCGATAGATATCTGCCGCCGCTGCTTCGATCCGGCCGGATGGTAGGCATCCGATCGCTGCCAGTACCCGATGGACGTTCTGCCGATCAGCTCGAGTCCACGGACCATTCAAGGTGCAAGGTTGATTTGTCTTCACTTCTGCAATGACGATATCGATCAGATCGTCAGAAAGCGCGAGCTGCTGTACGTCGTCCGCCATGATGTCGTTCGGATCATCGAACAGGCGCTCGGCACGAAAGGGGAAACGAACCGCCAGCAGATCGGCGTCAGTCCGCTGACCGCCACGCCGTTCTGGGTGAACCACAAAGTTCTCAATCTGGAAAAACCCATTCAACCGGAGATACCAATAGGCCACCTTCTCAGGATCGAGGCCGTTCATTTCGGGGCGCGCCGGCGCGCGGCTCATTCCGCCGCCTCCAGTTTGCGATCATCGGTCGGCGCCAGTGCTTCGGCCAACAGCGCGTCGAGCAAGCGGCGCCGGGTGGCGGCCGTAGCGGTGAGGTTCGCCTCTAGACGGTCGCAGAGCGCCACCAGCGAATCGACCTTGGCGACGATGCGGTGTTGTTCCGCGAGTGGTGGGAGGGGCAGAGGCATCGTGGCGACTGACTTCGTGTTGAAGTGTGTGAGAGCCACGCCGACCGACCCTGCTTCAACATGCAATGCTGCCAATGAGTTCAGATAAAAACATAGAAAAGTCGGCAGAACGCATTGAGGGCGCTGAACCACAACCAGATCAGAACAGTTTGCTTCCGGAATCGTCTCCGGGATAACGCAGGCCGTCCCTACGTTGCCTGATCTCACGACGACAACATCGCCTGGCACCAAAGCTGACTTGATTATCTTCTTATGAAAGTGCGGCGAGATATAAATCAGCCCTTCTTCTCGAAACCGGTTGGCGCGAACATTCTGGCTTCGAAGAAAGGGGATACCAATATCGACGTATTGGTCCTTCATCGGTCCGACGTATCCAACAGTCACCCGTTCACACGTGTCGGCGATCCGGGTCCACGCCCAACCGACTGGAGCCTTAAACATCTGCCCACGTGCGTCGGACATGCCCGCTGTCCAATCGCGTCCCCTCTGTCCCTTCGACTTTTGAGCTAAAAGTTTATCAAGCAGTTCCGACGCTGGTTCGTCTTTCGGGTCCTGCGGTACCAGCTTTCCGAAAACTGCGAGCTTGAGGATGGTTTGGCGCAGTTGCTGGATCTGGTCGGGGCGTGTGGTGAGGGCGGGCAGCGCGTCGAGCGCAAAGCGGGCATCGGCCTGGAAGGTTTCGGAATCTGGTGCGCTGAGGCGGGTGAGACTCGCCGCCTCCAGCCGATCGCGCACGCTCTCACGGTCTCCCCGCGCCGCCTCCAGCCGATCGCACAAACGCATCAACTCATCGAACTTGACCACGATGCGGCACTGCTCGGCGAGTGGTGGAAGGGCGATCAAAAGAGCTTCGAGTTTGCCTTTCGTAATATGTTGAAGACCAACACCCCCGTGCGCCTTGGCAATCATTTCGTCCAGACGGCCATTGATCGCCAAGCGCAAGTAGAGTGGATCAAAGGCATTGAGGCGGAAATCGCATCGAAAGATGTGCTGGTTTAATACCGCTTCGCCACGTTCCCAGATGAAAGCCCCGAATGAGGTGCCGGGCGTACCTGACCAGCTTATTAGAAACGCGCCGTCGTTGATTAAGAACCGATCTCGTACCATCGTCGGATCGCAATAGTTAAACGGCGCGTCGGGCCGATTAAGATTTTGAATCCGAACAATTTTGATGCCAGACGGTTTCCAATCGGTCGGCTTGAAAGCCATGCCATTAATCAGCTCAAGATGGTCTCCAATCCGTACCCAGAGCCAATTGGCGGGAAGATCGTACTCGGGATCTGACGTTTCGTTATTGTCCGTTCGGCTTTCTTTAAATGACGCTTGCGGTCGACCTTTGTCAGACCGCCTCAGCAATTCCGACGCCGGCTCGTCGCCCGCATCTTGCGGTACGAGTTTGCCGCGCACGGCCAGATCTAGAACGAAGCGGCGCAGGCGGGCGATCGCATCGGGCGCGTCGGCGATCTCGTGATAGTGCGCCAAGAGGCGTTCAGCGTTCATCGCGCCAGCGCCTCGGCGAGGATCACCTTTAATTGGTCGCGCAATGCACCCGTCTCAGCCTCTGCGGCGGCGAGTTCCGCCAATAGCGCTTCTGGGTCTCCATGATCATCTGCCACGGCATGCGGATTCTTGATGTCGAGATTATAGCCGCGCGCTTTCACCTCGTCAGCTGTCACGCGCCATGCCTGCGGAGTTTCCTCGCGGCCCTTCCGCTCCTTGCCGCCCCACCAATCGATACAATCTCTGAAATGCTCCAGTCGGATTGGCTTGGTCATGGAATAGGCCTTTTGGCCTTCGGGCACGCGGTGTTCGTAGAACCAGATGTCCTTAGTCGGCGTGCCCTTCTCGAAAAATAAGAGATTGGTACCAATCGAGGCATAGGGCTTGAACACGGAGTTGGGTAGGCGAACGATGGTGTGGAGGTTGCATTCCTCCATCAGATGTTCCTTGAGCCGCGTCTTCACGCCCTCACCAAACAGTGTGCCGTCGGGCAGCACCACAGCGGCGCGGCCATCTGCCTTGAGCAGGCGCACGATCAGGGCGAGGAACAGATCGGCCGTTTCCTTGGTGCGGAACGTCGGGAAGTTGTTCTCAATGCCGTCTTCCTCGCGGCCGCCGAACGGCGGATTGGTGAGCACAATGTCAACGCGCTCATCCTTGCTCCATGAAATCAGCGGCCGGGCCAAGGTGTTGTCGTGGCGCACGAAGCTCGGGTCCTCGACGCCATGCAGCAGCATATTGGTGACGCAGAGCATGTGTGGAAGTTGCTTTTTCTCTACCGCTCGCAATGCGCCGTGCATCTTTTCGCGCTGCTTGGGCGTTTTGACGTAGTTCTTCTCCATGTGACGGATAGCACAGGTTAGGAAGCCGCCAGTGCCGCAGGCGGGATCGAACAGGATTTCACCGGGATGTGGGTCAATTCGGTCGGCCATGAAGGCGGTGACGGCGCGTGGTGTATAATATTCGCCAGCGTTGCCCGCCGATTGCAGATCGTTGAGCAGTTGCTCGTAGAACTCGCCGAAATGCCTTCGCTCGTCGAGATTGTTGAAGTCTACTTCATTGATCTTGTTAACGACCTGCCGGATGAGGTGGCCGGACTTCATGTAATTGTAGGCGTCCTCGAACACGTCACGCACCACGCGGCGACGGTCGCCCGGCTTGCCGGTGAGTTTCAGCTCTTTCAGCGCCGGAAACAGCTCGTCATTGATGAAACTCAGCAGCGGCTCACCGGTCATACCCTCGGGGTCCGCCGCCCAGCTGCGCCACCGATATTGCTTCTGGATTGGCGAGCGGTAGCCGTCTCTCGTCAGTTCGAGTTCCTGATCCTGATCGTCAATGATCTTCAGGAAGAACATCCAGGTGAGCTGGCTGATGCGCTGTGCATCGCCATCGACGCCCACGTCCTGGCGCATTATGTCTTGAATTGATTTGACGGTGGTACGAACGATCATTGCCTATGCGGTCTCCTGATACAGCGCGGCCTGCATTTCGTGGACGGCCTTTTCGAAGCCCTCCCTGCCGCCGAACGCGTTGATGAGTTGAACAACGCTGCCCATCGCGGTGAACGGCGTCACCTTCAGCACGTTGGCATCATCGAGATTGAGTACGCCCTCGTCGCGGTACTTTTCAAGTAAGGCATCGAGCACGGCGCGGGCCTGCGGACCATATTTGGTGAACACGTCGCGCTTCTTGATGTTCTCGGCCCGCTCGCGGCGCGTCAGCGGCTTCTTATCAAAGGCGACATGGCAGATCAGGTCGAAAGGGTCAAGATTCTTGCCGAGTTCGTCGGCGATGGCGTCGAGCGCCAGGCCCTCGGCTTCAAGTTCCTCGATGATCGCCTGTTTCCTTTCCGTCGATTTCCAACGCTTGAGGAAATCGTCGAGGCTGGCGAAACGCTTCTTCAGCGCAGTCTTGGTAAAATCGCGCAAAGTTTCCGTGACAAGCTTGCCGTTCTCGTCGAGGTATTCGACGCGCTCGGCTATGATGCGCGCACCGACCCCATCGACATAAATTTTGCGGATCGGATCACCGGGCGGCGGCAGCTGCAAGTCCGGTTGATCGACGATGGTTTCATCTTCGTCTGGCGTCGGCGGGATTGTATCGTCATCGGATGTCGGCGTTGCGTCGGGTGGTATGATCGGATCGCCTTCGCCCCGCTCATAAACCGGTACATCGCCATCGAAATCCGGATCGGCAAAATGGCTTGTCGCGCCGCGAAAATCGATCAACGTGAAGTAAAACTTCTTCGTATCCTCATGAACGCGGGTGCCGCGCCCGACGATCTGCTTGAACTCGGTCATCGAGCCCACCGCGCGATCAAGCACGATCAGGCGACAGGTCTGCGCATCCACGCCAGTCGATAGCAGTCGCGACGTCGTGACCAAAACCGGATATTTCGATTCCGGGTCGATAAAATTGCCGATCTGTTCCTGGCCTTCCTTGTCGCTCCCGGTAATGCGCATGACATAGCGCTGGTTCTCGGCGACCAGATCAGCGTTTTCGTTGACGAGCGCTTGGCGCATCCGCGCCGCGTGCTCCTCGTCGACGCAGAAGACGATTGTTTTCTGAAAGCGGTCACCGCTTTCCTTGAGAAATTCGGTGATCTTTTTCGCGGTCAGCACCGTGCGGTCGTCGAGCACGATGTTGCGGTCGAAATCCTTGGCGTTGTAAATGCGGTCCTCGATCACGTTGCCTTCGCGGTCGAGCTGCCCGAGTTCGGGGCGATAGCCTTCCACGTCGCGATCGATGTGAACCTTAATGACTTTATAGGGCGCAAGAAAGCCGTCGCTAATCCCCTGCTTCAGCGAATAGGTGTAGATCGGCTCGCCAAAATAGTCTGTGTTGGAAACATATTCGGTTTCCTTCGGAGTCGCAGTCATACCGATCTGCGTGGCGCCGGAAAAATGGTCGAGAATTTCCCGCCATGCAGAATCCTCGGCCGCGCTGCCACGATGACATTCGTCAATCACGATCAGATCGAAAAAGCCGGGCGAGAACTCGCGATAGAGTTTTTGGTGTTCCTCCGGCCCCGTAATCGCTTGATAAAGTCCGAGATAGATCTCGAAGGCGGTGTCGATGCGGCGTTTCTTGTCGAGTGCCAGGGGCAGGTCTTCTTTGGTGCCGTCCTGCCGCTCGATGGTTTTGGCGTTGGTCGATAGCTTTGCCATCGCCCCGCCGAACGGGCGGAAGTCGTTCACCATCGTCTGGTCGATCAGCACGTTGCGGTCGGCGAGGAACAGGATACGTTTCCTGCGGCCTGCTTTCCACAGGCGCCAAATGATCTGAAAGGCGGTTCTGGTTTTCCCGCTCCCTGTAGCCATCACGAGCAAAACACGGTTTGCTCCTTTCGCTATGGCCTCGATGGTGCGATTGACTGCGGTGACTTGGTAGTAGCGTTTGGCCTCGCCGCTGCCGTCGTCGTAATAGTCCTGAAGCACGATCTGTTCAGCTTCGGAGCTGATGCCCTTCCAGACGCGATAGCGAGTCCACAGATCGGCTGGTGAAGGGAAGGCATCGAGCCCAAGGTTCGCCTCGATCGGCAGGCTCTGGCCGGTGCGGTCGTGGAAGACGAAGCCGTCACCGTTTGAGGCGAACACGAACGGGATGTCGAGCGTCGCGGCATAGTCGAGACCCTGCTGGATGCCGTCGCCGACGCTGTGGTTGTTGTCCTTGGCCTCAATCAGCGCCAGCGGGATGTTCGGCTTGTAGTAGAGGATGTAGTCAGCGCGCTTGGCCTTCCCACGGGTGACGAGTTTGCCGCGCACGATGATGCGGCCCTTGGTAAAGCCGACCTCCTCACGGATTTGCAGTATTTCGTCCCAGCCAGCGTCGCGTAGCGCTGGCGTGATGTACTTCGTGCAAATATCTCGTTCGCTTAATGAGCGTTTGTCCATTGATGGCAAGCTTTGTTGCGGCGCGAAGCGCGACAGGCCAATGCAATTTCAAATGAGCGACTTGCCCCGAACCGAATCTCGCACCTCTCAATGCGCGAAAGTTGAGCATGAAACAACTAGGTGATGAAGTCCTCCGCGATAGTTCGGCACTAAATAGTATGGCTATACAGACTCCCTCCGGCCGGCGAGACAGGATGCAGAGCCGGATCGATAGCCCTACCCGGGCTAGACTTCGTGCATTCAGCGCGGCGGGTTCGCTCATCGCCGAGGGTTCCGTCTACGGCGACGCAATTGGGGCTTGGAGTGGGGCTTGAAGGAAGGGCCTTGAGGGAGGCCTCTTAGAAGCTGGCTAGAAAATCCAAGATTCTCTAGCTTTTTCAGATTGGTGGGGGAGGCAGGACTCGAACCTGCGAAGCCATAAGGCGGCTGATTTACAGTCAGCTCCCTTTGCCACTCGGGACACTCCCCCGCTCGACGGCAGCACAATCGGGCCGGACCTTGCCGGCGACCGAAGACGGCCATGGAACGTGAAGGCCGCGACAGCCCGGATGGGGGCGCGACCGGGCGCGGTTATGGGCGAAGCGGTGGGGTAAAGTCAACCGAGGCGAACAGCTAAAATCGTCCCCTTGGGCGTCCAAATTGCCATATTCCGGGACCCGTGACACAAGCGAGCCCATGAAGGATCGAAAATTCATCCCCAAGGGCCCCCGTGGCGGGTCTAAGCCCTTCAACAGGCCTGGAAAATCGGCCAGCCGGCCAGCCTGGCGCGAACGCGATTCGCATGCCGACGGGCCCGTCATCCTCTATGGCTGGCACACCGTCACCCTGGCGCTCGCCAACCCGCAGCGGCAGATCCGTAAGCTGACGCTGACCGAGAACGCCGCCCGGCGCCTGGCGGACGAGAACATCGAGACCCGCATCGCGCCCGAGATCGTCCGGCCGCAGGAGATCGACCGGCTGCTCTCGCCCGATGCCGTGCATCAAGGCCTGCTCGCGGAGGCCGATCCCCTGCCCTCGCCTGACATCGAGGACTTAGCGCTCGAGGGGATGGTGCTGGTGCTCGACCAGATCACCGATCCGCACAATGTCGGCGCCATCCTGCGTTCCGCCGCGGCGTTTGCGGTGAAGGCGATCGTCACCACCGCGCGCCACAGCCCGGAAGCGACCGGCGTGCTCGCCAAGGCCGCCTCCGGCGCGCTGGAGCTGGTGCCGATGATCACCGTGCAGAACCTCGCCCGCGCGCTGAACGAGCTGAACGACAGCGGCTTCCAGACCGTTGGTCTGGACAGCGAAGGCAGCGAGGACCTCTCGGACGTCACGTTGCGCGAGCCGCTCGCGCTGGTGCTGGGTGCAGAAGGCAAAGGCCTGCGGCAATTGACTCGCGAGACCTGCAGCGTCGTGGCGCGGCTCGACATGCCCGGCGAGATCAAGAGCCTCAACGTCTCGAATGCCGCCGCGCTCTCGCTCTATGTCGGCGCGAGCCGGCTTGGACTGATGAAGCGGTAGAGCGTTTTCGAGCGAAGTGGATTCCGGTTCGCATCAAGAAAACGCGTCAAAACAAGAACCTAGAGCCCGTTCCGATTCCATCGGAACGGGGCTCTAGGCGTCGCCGCGCACATCCCGACGATGCCATCGTGCGCCTGTTTTGCCCGAC
>NZ_VSSS01000061.1 GCF_008123425.1 Bradyrhizobium rifense | reverse complement strand
AGATGTGTATAAGAGACAGATTTCTTGCTCAGCCTGGTCGGGCAAATTGCAGAGACTGCGTGACCGAGATCACGTGTGCAGCGCTTGACACTGAGTGCGCGTTTCCTCGACAACTCAAGCCATGATCCGTTTTCCAGACATTGCTGACCTGCCGACCACGCCCTTCTCCGGGGCCGATGTGGTTCGGGGCGTTGAATGCGCCGCGTCCGATGGCGACGGCGCGGGGCGCGTTTTGGTCGAGGTCGACGGCAAGGCCGACGTTCTCGCTTTCTATGGCGCGGCGCCCGAAGGTGCGCCGGCCGATCCCGTCATCTTCCTGCGCGGCGATGCCGTGGAGAAACGCGATGACGGGGTCGTGGCCAACGAGTGGTACGTCGCGGCGACAGCCTACGACGTGCAGGCGCTGGCTGAACAGTTCAGCGCCAGCTTCCATCGCCCCTATGTCCACCTGGCGCGTCCGGGTATCCTGGGTTCGACGGGGCGCCATCTCGACCGGCGCCGGCCGCGCGAAGTTGCGCTGGTCGATGCGGCGCTGACCCGGCTCAAGGCGCATTTCGGCTGGCGCCGTCTCAATCTCGTCGGCCAGTCCGGCGGTGGCCATCTCGTGGCCGCACTGATCGCGCGCCGCGACGACATCGGTTGCGCGGTGATCACCTCGGGGAATACGGCGGTGGCCCAGCGCAATCGCGAGAACGGCTGGACCGCCGACATCACCGGCCACAGCGACTTCCTCGACCCGATCGACCATGTCGCCGACGTCGCGCGTCATCCGCCGGAGAAGATCATCGTGCTCACCGACCCACAGGACCAGCGCGTGTCGCCGTCGGTCCAGACCGCCTATGTCGAGGCGCTGCGCCGGGCCGGCGTCGCGGTCGAACACCGCCTCCTGCCGGCGTCCGGCAAGCTTCGTCATGACCTGCAACTGCCGGGAATCCTGGCGGCCTTCACTTGGCTTGCCAGCTACGGCACATAGCCCGGGCACACTCGCAGCTATTGACGCGGGAAATTTTCCCACATATTCCTGCCGCCGCGAATTCAGCGGCAGCCGGGCGTAAATGCATCCTGATCTTCGGCCGGCACCGGCACACACTGCAATCGAGCCGAAACGATTGGGCAACATTGCTTTCGCCGGGATGCTGGCATCGATCACCGCCATGGTTGCAGCCGGCCTCCTGGTGCGGCTGAATTCATTTCCCGGCCTGCACGGTGACGAGGCCTGGGTCGGATTGCGCGCGCTGGAGCAGCAGGCCCGCGGGATGTTCACGCTTCGCGGCATGAACGGCTATACCGGATCACTCTTCCCCGAGATCGTGAGCCTGGTCTTTTCGATCATCCCGGCGAGCGTCGGCAGCCTGCGACTGGCGAGCGCGATTTTGAATGGCTTGGCCCTCGGCTTGACCGCCCTCGCCTTCTGGAAACGAGGCGCAGCCGCGCTCTATTTCGCGTTGGCGATGGGATCCTCGCTGCTGTTCCTGTTCTACAGCCGGGTCGCCTGGGAGGTGAACGCGCTCCAGAACCTCCTGCTCGCGCTCGTGCTGCTCACTCTCCCGCACCTGCTGGAACGAGGCCGAAGCCCTCATCGCTGGCTTTTCCTTCTCCTGCTCGCCTTCTCATTGGGCTGCTGGAGTCACGCCATCTTCATTGCCGCGGCGCTGTCCTTTGCCGCCGCGACGCTCCTCGTCGCACTCACATGGCCTGGCGAAAGCAGCGCAAAGCTGCTGCTGATCGGCCAGCTGAACCTTCTGGTCCAGATCGTTCTGTGCGGACGGCATTTTTTCGGCGACGGCGCGTTCGTGACCCGGGCCTTGCCGGCGATGCTGGCCGGTCTCGGCCTGATCGCGCTCGCAACCCGTGCCTATGTCCGCGTCGAGGGCCACCTGCTTCCGCACACGATCAGAGCCTTGACCAATCGGCGTGTCGCGAGGGTCGCGAGCATTGTGATTGTCGGTTTCGTGGTGCTCTCGCTGGCAGCGTCGCCGATCGGCGATGTCAGCTTTTTCGGCACGGTCTCGGGCATGATCCTGCTCGAACGCGTCGTCTCTTATTTGCCCAGCCCGATCGAAATGATCGCGCTGCACCTGCGCATGGTGCTGCTGCTCGCATTGTTCGCGGCGGCTGCACTCCGCTCCCTCCGCTCCAAACCGAGCGAGCCGGAGCAGCTCATGCTGCCGCTGTTCTGTCTGTGGACGATCGCCTATTTCCCGGCGCTGCGGCTTTCGATCGCCAGCGTTGCCGATCGCTACTACATCATCCCGCAGTTCCTCTTTTTCGTTTCAATCGCGCTCGCCATTGACGGCTTTCGCGCGAATTGGAAAATGCTGGCTATCGCGCTGCTGCTCGCCGGATTCGTCCACGCGCAAGTGACGATGGTCCGCGAAGCCTTTCGCGACGAGGACAGACCGCCATTCGAGCTGTTCGACTATGCCGGCTACACCGACACCTCTCGCCATTTCATGAGGCTCGATTCGCTCACGAATGAGCTGAAGTCACGAGCCGCTTGCCGGGTGGAATCATCCAGCTTCTTCATCGCGCAGCCGATGCGCTTCCTGATGGCGGTGGGTCAACCCTGCACGGGCAATGCCGAGGTGCGGGTGGAGTATTGTGCGGCGTGTCTCGCACCGGTTCGCGGGTTTGAGCTGCAATTGCGGAAGTAGCCGGTCGTCGAAGCGCGACGCGGCACAGGCGTCACGACCCGCCGAAATCCTGCGGCGTGAACGACAGGTCCATCACTTTCCATTCCTCGTACTTGTCGACGGGCAACATCTTGTAGGGCTGGCAAGCCTGCAGCGCGCTCATCGCTGATTGCACGATGGCCACGCCCTTCGCCGACGGCGGCGCCTCGATCAGGATCGGCGGGCGCGCCAGCGTGCCATCGGTGGCAAGCACCGCACGCAGCCTGATGCGCACGGCATCGGATGGTGCGACGTCGGCCGGAAGCTTCGAACAACTCCTCAGGTGCCGGCGAAGCTCGGCAATGACCTCGGGCGGCAACTTGGCGCCGATCGAATCCTTGGCATCGCCGCCGTCATCCTTGGGCGCGTCTTTCGGCGCGGGCGGCAATTCGGGCGGCAGGCCCAGCATCACGCCGTATTTGACGGTGACGTCAGGCTCCGGCGCCCGATAGGCTGGCGGCGCGGCCTGCGGCTGCGGCATGGCGGGCGGAGGCTGCTGCGCCTGAGGCTGGGGCGGCGGCTGTTGCGGTGGCACCTGCGATGGCTGAGGCTGCGGCTGCTTCTGTTGCGGTTCGTGCGAGGCCTGTTTCTGTTGCGGCGCCGCCTTCTCTGCTGCCTTCTCTCTGGCCGCAGGCTTGGGCGCAGGGTCCGGCTTGTCCTTGTCGGTGAAGTCCAGCTTCGGCAGCTTCAAGTCGGGGAGCGGCTCAGGCGGCTTCTCCTTCGCCTTCTCTTCGGCTTTTTCCTCCGCCTTGGCCTCCTCCTGCTTCACCTGCTCCGGCGTGACGATATCGACCGCGACAGTCTCGGGCGGCGTGGAATGAAACGGATGCACCTCGCTGATCACGATGATCAGCGCGACCAGCGTCAGATGCGCGATGGCTGACGCCACAATGTCCGTCCGTATGATCTTCCGCCGTTCCATCGCCCGATCTTGGGTTGCCGACCTGCTCCTAGCATACAGCAGGCTCCCCTCAATCCCATTTCGGCGCGAAGCCGAAATCGGTCAGGCGGCCCTTGGGGCTGGCGAGTGCGGCGACCTCCGCCATCTCGTCATCCGAGAGCTCGAAATCGAAGATCTCGATATTTTCCGACAGGCGCTCGACACGCGACGTTCTGGGAATCGCGGACACGTTCTGTTGCACCAGCCAGCGCAGGCAGATCTGTGCCGGTGTCTTGTGATGGGCGCGACCGATTCCCGCGAGCGTCTGGTCGGCCTTGATGCGGCCCCTGGCGATCGGGCTGTAGGCGACGAGCGCCATCCCATGCTGGTCGCAGGCCGCTCTCACCTTCGCCTGATCCAGATAAGGGTGATATTCGACCTGGTTGCAGACGAGCGGCTCGGGTGACAGCGCGACCGCCTGCTCGATCAGCGCCACCGTGAAATTGGAGACGCCGATGTGGCGTGTCAGGCCCATCCGCTTGGCGTGCGCCAGCGCGCCCAGCGTCTCCTCCAGCGGCACATGCGAATTGGGCCAGTGCAGCAGCAAGAGGTCGACAGCGGGAAGCCTTAAGCGCACCAGGCTCTCCTTGACCGATCGTTCGAGATCGTGGGGTGCGAAATGGTTGGTCCAGACTTTTGTGGTGACGAAGATGTCGTCGCGGCGGACGCCGGAGGCGCGCAACCCGTCGCCGACCTCGCGCTCATTGTCATAGACCTGGGCGGTGTCGATGTGGCGGTAGCCGAGCCGCAGCGCCTGCTCGACCACGCGCGCACAGGTCCGGCCGCTCAGCTCCCAGGTCCCGAGCCCGATCGCCGGGATTCTTGCGCCATTGGCCTCGACGAACAGCATGAGGAATCCTCTCTGTTGCGGCAGCCCCCAAATGTCATCACCGGCATCATTATGGACCCGGTCCGCCAGAGTGCAACGGAGGACGCCGATCTCGGGGCCGGATCTTTCTGTGCAACGCTAACGGGAGGTTCGCGTCAGCCGTTCAAGCTTTGGCGAGCGCCTGGAACACCGTGTCGGGCGCATGCGCGATCACGGCGAGCAGTGCGCGAGCGGGTCCGCGCGGGGCCCGCTTGCCCTGCTCCCAGTTGCGGATGGTCTCGACGGGCACGCCGAGCTTGGCGGCGAACTCCATCTGGGTGAGACAGGCGCGCCGGCGCAAATCGCGCACCGCGAGCGAACCGGCCTCCGCCGGCGGAGGCTCGACCGCAGACGCGACCGGCTGGACGGGAAACTCTTGCCCGTCCCGCAACTCAACGACCCGTCCGTCCGCCTTCAGCCGCAACCGCATGCTCATTCCCCCAAGCGCGAGAGATCATGCGGCAGCACGCTTAAGGTGGGATTAAAGGCGTAGCGCGCCGGCACCCGAGAGGGGTGCACCGCCCTCATCCCGTCATTGCGAGGAGCCCGCGACAAAATTGCGAAGCAATTTTGCGCTGGTGCGACGAAGCAATCCAGAATCTTTCCACGGAGGGACTCTGGATTGCTTCGCTGCGCTCGCAATAACGAATGGAGAGAGCGGCGTCCCCAACCTCTTCCTATTTCAACCCGAACCACAGCGTGGCGATGCCGAGGAAGGAGAAGAATCCGACGACATCCGTCACCGTCGTCACGAACGTGCCCGACGCCACCGCCGGATCGGCCCTGACGCGCTCGAGCGCCATCGGGATCAGGATGCCGCCGAGCGCGCCGGCGACCAGGTTCACGATGATCGCAAGCCCGATGACAACACCGAGGCCGGGGATCTTGAACCAGACCACGGCCGCAATGCCGGTGATCACGGCAAAGGCGAGACCGTTGATGAGACCGACCAACGCCTCGCGGATGACCACGCGCCAGGCGTTGGAGGAGCCGAGCTCGCGGGTCGCGAGCGCCCTCACCGCGACCGTCATGGTCTGGGTCGCGGCATTGCCGCCCTGGCTCGCGACGATCGGCGCAAGCACGGCGAGCGCCACCATCTGTTCGAGCTGGCCCTCGAACAGGCCGAGCACGGAGGACGCGAGGAAGGCTGTGGCGAGATTGATCAGCAGCCAGTTGAAGCGGGCGCGCGCGATGGTGAGAAACGTGTCCGACAGCTCTTCATCGCTGTTGACACCGCCGAGCGCCTTGAGGTCCTCGTCCGCCTCTTCCTCGATGACGTCGACGACGTCGTCGACGGTGATGACACCGACGAGGCGGTCCTGGGTGTCGAGCACGGGTGCGGCGACGAGGTTGTACTTGCCGAACATGCGCGCCACCTCCTCCTGGTCCTCCAGGACGGAGACGCGGCGGCGGTCCTCGTCGGTCAGCTCGGCAAGCGCCACCGGACGGCGCGCGCGCAACAGGACGTCGAGCGAGACTGCGCCCTGCCAGTGCTGCTCCTTGTCGACGACGTAGATCTCGTAGAAGCGCTCGGGCAGATCGGGCGTATCGCGCATGTAGTCGATCGCCTGCCCGACCGTGAAATCCTGCGGCACGGCGATGAACTCGGTCTGCATGCGCCTTCCGGCCGAGTTTTCCGGATACAGCAGGCTGCGCTCGAGCGCGACGCGCTCCTGCAGCGGCAGCTTCTCGAGGATCTCCTCCTGCTCTTCCTCGTCGAGGGTTTCGAGCAGCTCGACCGCGTCGTCAGATTCGAGCTCTCGGACACCCTCGGCCACCGTCTCGGGCGGCAGCTCGTCGAGGATTTCGTCGCGCACGGTCTCATCGACTTCGTTCAGTGCGGAGAAGTCGAAATCGGTTCCGGTCAGCTCGACCAGGCGGACGCGGTCGTCGGGCGCAAGCGCCGCGATGAGATCGCCGAGGTCGGCCTCGTGCAGCTCGGCGACGCAGGCGCGCAACGCGGCGCTGTCGGCGGCCTCGATCGCATGGGCGATTTCCTCGACGAATTCGTGCCTGATTTCGCCCTCTTCGTTGCGCATCGGGACGTGGTCGAGTACCAATGTCTGGGCGGACGCAGCGCCATCCATATGTTCATCCATGGAACGCCTCGCCGTTGGACAGGTTGGTGATTTGGGCTGACGGTCAGGCAATACCCTCAAGGCAATCGGGAGTGCAATGGCAAAGATGCAGCGGCTGAAATGGACCTCGATCATTGCGGGCCCTGCTCTCGCGGCCCTCGCCACGATCGGCTCGGTCGAGGCCGCCGACTGCCCGCGGAGCGACGCGCTCGGCACATCGCGGATCCTGAGCGTCGATGCCAAGACCACGCCGCGCGTCGGCCTGAAGAGCTTTCCGGAGACGCTGCCGCTCGCCGATCACGAGGTGGTGCTGACCTTCGACGACGGCCCGCGTCCCCAGACGACGTCCAAGGTACTGGCGGCGCTGGCGAAGGAATGCGTGCGCGCGACGTTCTTCCTGGTCGGCCGGAGCGCCGCCGAATTTCCAGACATGGTCAAGCGCATCGCCCGCGAGGGTCACACCATCGGCCACCACACCTGGTCGCATCCGTACATGGCGCGGATCCCGGCCGATGCGGCGAAGTACGAAATCGACCGCGGCATCGCCTCCGACGAGATGGCGCTGCACGGGGTCTCGACGACGACGCCGTCGACGCCGTTCTTCCGCTTCCCCTATTTCGAGTCGACGCAAGCCCAGCTCGACCTGCTCCAGTCGCGCGGCATCGTGGTGTTCGGGGCCGATTTCTGGGCCAGCGACTGGAACGACATGACACCGGAGCAGGAACTCAAGCTGATTACCGATCGCGTGGCCGCCGCCCGCAAGGGCATCATCCTGTTCCACGATGCCCAGGCGCGCACGGCGGCCATGATGCCGGACTTCCTGCGGTATTTGCGGGAGAACGGCTATCACGTGGTCCACATCGTGCCGGCGGGCACATCACAGAAGAACGCCGACGCGCATTGATGCCGGAATGTCACGCCGGACCAAAATGGGGTGATTTGAGCCCTATTAACACTCTGTTCATGCTACGCCGGGCAAAGACTGAGGGGGACCCGAGGCGGGAAAGGTCTTTGCGCCTGAACCGTTTCCTGATGTCTCCGACCTATGATGGCGGCAAACGCAGATAAGGGCAGACCGGGTTCATGATCAGCAGTAGCGTTGTTTTTCGGACGCGATCGTGGACGGTCCTGCTTCTGGGGTTGCTGACCACGGCGTCGCCGGCGGCCTTCGCCGCCGAATGCCCGGGCCATCCGGGCGCCCTCGGCACCTCGCGCACGCTCGTTGTCGACCCGCACGAGCATCCGCGCATCGGCACCATGCAGTACCGCGAGACGCTGCCGTTGAAGGACCACGAGGTGGTGCTGACCTTCGACGATGGTCCGCTGCCGAAGAATTCCAACCAGGTGCTGCAGATCCTCGCCGACGAGTGCATCAAGGCGACCTTCTTCATCATCGGCGAACAGGCCAAGGCGAACCCGGAAGGTGTGCGCAAGCTGGTCGCGGCGGGCCACACTGTCGGCACGCACAGCATGAACCATCCGCTGACATTCGACCGGATGCCGTTGGACAAGGCCGAGGTGCAGATCAACGGCGGTATCGAGTGGACGTCGGCTGCGATGACCGATCCGTCCAAGCTCGCGCCGTTCTTCCGCATTCCCGGCCTGATGCGCGCCGAGGGCGTCGAAAACCTTCTGATCTCGCGCGGCATCCAGGTGTGGAGCGCCGACTTCCCGGCCGACGACTGGCGCCACATCTCGTCCGATCGCGTCTACCAGCTCGCGATCCAGCGGCTGGAGGCCAAGGGCAAGGGTATCCTGCTGCTGCACGACATCCAGGCGCGCACCGTGGCGGCGCTGCCAAAAATCATCCGCGACCTGAAGGCGCGCGGCTATCGCATCGTTCATGTGGTGCCCACGACCGCCGACCAGCCGGCGACGCCGACCACCGCCGTGGAGTGGCTGCTGCATCCGCCGACGGAGACGACGCCGATCGCGCGCTGGCCTTCCGTGCCGAACTTCGTGTTCGCGCAGGCCCAGACGTTGCCGGCACCCGGCCTCGCCGATCTCAACACGCAGACCGCGCACCAGCCACAGGCGTTGCCGCGCAAGACCATGGCGCAGGCCGATGTCGCCGCCACCCTGCCCGCGCCCGGGCGCGATCTGTTCGCGATCCCCGAGGGCTCGGTCGAGGTGCTGCTATCGACGACCTTGTCGCGACGGGCCGCAACCCGGCTCGCGATGGCAGCCGAAGCACCACATGCCGGCAAGGGCAAGGCGGCCAAGATGCAGGCACGGCGAACCGCACACGCTGCGCACGCAGCGCCGAAGCGCGCAGCTCAAGCCAAGAGCACGGCGCCCCGCCCGACCCGCGTCGCCACCAGAGTGAAGAAGCGCGCCTGAATAAAAGTTATTACTGCCGCATGATGTTGGCGACGCAGAGCAGCACGATCAGCGCCAGGAAGAACAGGTCCATATAGGACTTGAGCTCGCCGTCACGGCGCAGCCGCGCGACATCCATCACGATCTGCCTGCGGCCCGCCGTTCCGCCGGAGCCGTCATTGATCGGCCCTTGCAGGCGCTTGGTCTCGGCTTCCAGCTTCTCGATCTTCTGGAAGAAGTAGAACGCACGCAGTGTCGAGGCCGCGCGCATGCCGCTATAGACCAGCACCAGGATCGCGAGGACCGCGCGGTTCTGATACTTCTCCATGAAGTTCAGGCTGAAATAGACCAGCGCCATGAACGCGAAGTTGGTCAGGAAACGGTAGACGAAGCTTAGAAAGACCATGCTGGCTCCAGCCGAGAGAGGTCGCGCGAGGCCCGTCTACGCCGATTTTGTTTCAACAAAGATACCATTGCCCGCGTGCCGCCGCCTTTTAGCCACGCGCCGCCATAATGCAAGCAAGAGCAGCCCCTCGCCTTGTTCCACGCAGCCCGCGGCTCGATGGAGATTCGGCGGGAGCTACGGTAGACTGCTGCCGCTGCCATGCGTGAGGTCTGCGGATTGGGGTCTGCCGATGCCGAAGAAGGGAATCACGGGCCACGACGACTGGGTCCTGACCGAGGCGCTCGCAACCGCGCTGGTCGCGCTGGAGCAGCTCGAGGCCAAGCACCAGCCGGGCGCGCATATGGACGACATCCGCAAGCTGCTGTCGAACGGCAAGGAGCCGGCCGCGGTGAGCCTGCATCTTGCCCAGGCCAAATGCCGCCTGTTCCCCGACCTCGATCCGCTCGAGATCTACCGGGAATACGGGATCGGCGAGGAATATGGCTAGGGGATCGGCGCGCCGTCCTGCAGCGGCCGCATGTGACGTCATTTCAATGAGTTGACGGTGACCCTTCAGGCTCAGCATTTGGCTGAGCTACACGCGTGCGTGCGTTAATCGAAGCCACACCATAACCAGTGGGAGAGGTGCGACTTTCTCCGAGATCGATTCAATTTGAAGGAACGGCTTAGCGGCATTGCGAAGTCTGTCTGCGAGCCTCCCATCCAGACGCCGATGGGGACAGGCATGACCGGATCTTGCAGGGAGCAGCGCAACGCCGTCGCACGGCTTGGCCGATGGCTGATGGCTGCCGTCGCCCTCACCGCGACCGTCTCACTGGATGGCGCGCCGGCCCACGCCTTCCTCGCCCGCCCGGCGCTGTTCGCCGCGATCGGGAACGCCACCAAGGCGCCGAACGGATGGTTGCAGCTCTGCGCGGCCAATGCCGAGGAGTGCAAGCCGACCGCCGGGCAGGCGCGCGAAATGACGCTGACGCCGGACCTGCTCCAGCAGCTCTACGAGATCAACAAATACGTCAATGACCGCGTGATCTGGACCAGCGACGCCGAGCTGTACGGCGCGACCGAACGCTGGGCCTATCCGCTCGACCGCGGCGATTGCGAGGACATGGTCCTGCTCAAGCGCAGAATGCTCGCCAAGGCTGGCTGGCCGGTGGGCGCGCTGCTGATCACGATCGTCGAGGAGCGCGGCCGGGATAAGACGCGGGATAAGACGCGTCACGCGGTCCTGACCGTCCGGTCCGACCGCGGCGAAATGATCCTCGACAACCAGACGCCGGAAATCCTGTTCTGGTACGAGACCAGCTATCGCTATCTGTCACGGCAGAGCGCGGCGGATCCGAATGTCTGGGTGTCCTACGGCGCCGAGCAGGCTGGGCCGACGATCGCGACGGCGGCTTCGCAGCTACCTGTCGCCCTTCCGCCTGCCTCGCCCTTCGACTTGCCGCCCCCGCTGGGGATCAAGCCCTAGCTCGGGACCAAGTCTTAGCCCTTCTCGGGACGGCGAAGCCGGGGCTCCTGGCGCGCACGAAGCTCCTCTTCGTACTTCAGCTTTTCCAGCAACATGTCAGTCACAAGACGTCGCAGTTGGGCGTTTTCGAACTCCAGCCGCTTGATGGCATCGGCGGACGAGGAATCGCGCGGCGCGCTGATGCCGCTGACGACCATGCTGTCCGCACCATCCATCCCCGGCTCCGGGGATTTGATCAACTTCTTCCAGCGATGATAGGTCATGATGCTGACGCCGAGCGCTTTCGATATTTCGCGCTGGGTCTTGCCTCTGGCCGCGAGTTGATCCGCCTGGGCCAGCTTGTCCGAAATTTCCCGCGAATCATGTCTCCTGCCGACCATCTCGCCCTCTTTGGCCTCTGTCCCGCTTCACCCTAGTAAGCGCTATCAGTTAACCTTTTCAACATAGTTATGAAAAGTCGGGGTGCGTTCACGACGCCAGCCTTGGCGCGGATCGACCGCCTAGTAAAGCCTTCGCGCCGGCGTTGAATTGCCGATGGTTAACCCGCGTTCGCCCCGATGTCCCGGTCGGAACGCCCGCGTCCGCGTTACCACACACCGGAATCCTCCCAAAATTCCGCCCAGACTCGGGCTGCCGCCATCCCCGGGAGCCTGCATCGCAAATTCGATCACGAAATTAAAGGAAAAAGCGGTGCTGCGACCGAATGGGCCAGCGGCCGCAGGTCGCCTGGCGGCGTGACCAGGGCATCGGGCGGCTTCAGCGCTCAGTAGTAGCCGTGCTGGCCGTCGGCGGCATCGAGGCCCTCATGCCGCCCGAATTCCCGGAGGTCGACCTTGTTGAGGACCACACCGAGCAGCCGCTCATGGATCTCGGGCGCACCCAGGAGTTGCTGCCGCACCGAGTTCTTGCGCGACCGGCCCCACTCGATCACCTGGACATAGCAATCGACCAGGCTCGCGGTCGAGCGAACCTCCGCGACGGGACCGAGCGGCGGCAGGTCGATGATGATGTAGTCGTAGGTCTCGCGCAGCCGCTCGACCAGCAGCTTCAGGGCCTCCGAGCCGAGCAGCTCGTTGCCGCGACCGGACTCGGCGATCATCGGGAGGAAGGCGAACCCGCGCACGACGCGAACGGCATCGTCGAGCTCGGCCTCTCCGGCGAGAACCTCAAACAGGCCATCGGTGGCGTGCGCGGCCATCGCCCGACTGATCGTCGGATTGCGCAGATCGCCGTCGATCAGGATGACCTTCTTGCCGACATGGGCGATCAGCTCGGCAAAATTGCCCGCGATGGTCGACTTGCCTTCGTCCGGGAGCATCGAGATCACGCCGATGACCCTGCTACCCTCGCCGGCCGTGCCGACATCAACGGCGACCTTGATGGCGCGGAAGGCGGAGGCGAACAGCGAAGACGGATCGCGAACGGCCCGGCCCAGTAGCGGATCCGCCGGCGCCGGCGAGGCGGCGTTGCCGCCGAAATGTCGCCGCCATGACGCCGGCAGATGCGCACGCGGCGGCGCATCGAGCTGCGGCACGACGGCGAGACATTTGACGTTGAGGGTCTCCCGTACCTGCCGCGTGCTGCGGAACACGGGGTCGAGCGCCTCGCGCAACGCCGCGGCCGCGAGGCTGAAGACGAGGCCCAGCACCGTGGCAAGACCCAGCACGACACTCGTGCGCGGACTGCTCTTCTGCTTGGGCGCGGTAGCCGGGCTGATGATTCGGGATTCCGTGATCGGGAACGATTGCTGCTGGATCGCTTCCATGTAGCGCTGCAGGAAGGCGTCGTAGATGGTGTGGATTGCCTGGGCGTTGCTCTCGAGCTCGCGCAAGCCGATGCGCTCGCGGTTGGTGAGCCGCGCGTCCGAGACCATGTCGGCGAGCTTGTTCTTGAGCGACTGCTCGCGCGCGGTCGCGATCTCGTAGTCGCTTCTGGTGCCCTCGGCGATCCGGCGCAGCTCGTCTGTGATCGACTGGCGGATCTGCGCCATCTGGGCCCGCACGTTGATCGCGGCCTGGTGGTCGCTGCCGTAGCGTTGCGACAGGATGCCTTCGCGCGCGGCGAGGTCGAGGTACTGATTGCGCAGGCGAATGACGATCTCGCTCTTCAGCGAATCCACTACCGACGCATCGGGGATATCCATTTTCAGGATCTCCTGGATGCGATCGAGCCGCGCCTTCGCCTCGGTGCTGGTGCCGCGCGCAGTGCTCAGCTGGCTCGTGATTTCGCCAAGCTGCTGCTCTTCTAGCGATCGCGTGCTGGTATTGGCACCTCCGGCCGACGACGCGACCGCAATGTCGACGATCTTGTTCTTTTCCTTGTAGTCGAGCACGGCGCGATCGACCGTGGAGACCTGCTCGCGCAGCTCGGCGATCCGGTCCTGGAGCCATTTGCTGGCCCGCCGCGTGGCCTGGTATTTCGCCTCCAGCTGGTCGTCGATGTAGGCCTCAGCGATCGCATTGGCGATTTCGGCGGCGCGCGCGGGATTAAGCGACGTAAAGGCGATGTCGAGCACGTAGGTGCGGCCGACGCGGCTGATGGCGCGCTGGCGCAACAGCGCGTCGAGCGCCTGCGACTCCCGACTGTCCGCACTCTGCGCGGGATCGTCAGTCCGCCAGAAGCGTCCCCCCGTCGCGGCGAACTCGGCGTCATCGGCAAGGTGCTTCTCCTTGACGACGGCAAGCCCGAGGCCATCCGATTTCAGGACCTCGACCTGGGTTTCGATCTGGGTGGTGTCGAGCGGCGTGTCGGCGAATGACGCCTGCTGCTGCTGTTGTTGCAACACCCGCAGCTTGCTGGAATCGATCAGCATCATCGCATGTGCGGTGTAGCGCGCCGGCGTCGTCAGCAGATAGACAAGGCCAAGGCCGATCGCACAGGCCGTGACGATCAGGAAGACGAGATACTGACGCCGGATGAAGCCCCAGACCTGCTCGACCAGATCGGACACGGAGATTGTCCCACCGGCATCATCGCGCTCGGCCTGATCGATTGCCTTGGTTGGTAAGACCGTTCGGGTATCCATACTTGTCCGCCGAGGATTCGCGCCATTGTCGCGACCTCGTCCAAATCCTCGTCCTGCCGGCCTCGTTCAGTCTCTATCCACGAGACGTCCCGCTCCCTGCCGCGGCGAAATAAAACACGCGCGCGTGACATAGCGATCTCAACAACCATAACATTGTTATCATAACACAACATTGGAACCGTAGGTATCGAGGCAGGGAACCAGGGGCTTGCCATGTCATTGCTGTCGCGACGCGCGATCTTGAAGACGGGTTTGGGCGCGGTGCCGGCGATGGCGATCGGACAGTCAGTCCCGGCATTGGCCCAGAGCTGTGCTGTGAATACTCCAGCGCAGGGGTGCGGCATTGCGATACCGACCTTTCTCCGGCAGGTCGCAACCGGCTGCCACGCGCCGAACAAGGAATTTCTCGGTGTACCGCAGGTGCTATCCCGTTCTCCCCACTTCAACCGCTCGGGATTGACGCTTCAAACGCTCAGAATTCTGGTGCCGAACTGCGTGGGGGCACAAGCCTGCCGCAGACGCGAAAGGTCTGGCAAGCCCAGATCGAGTATCCGCTCAATACGTTGACGCAAGTCACATGGAATTGCGCTTCTGAGGTGATTGGCACAGGTGCCCATGAGGACAACCCCGACTTCAAGCTGTTCCTGATTTCCGATGAAATCACCCTGAACGTGGCGATCCCGGACAACGCCCTGTTTTGGGTGCGATTGGCGCAGAAGGATCCGACAGGCGCAGCCGGGCTGTTGTGCCAGGACATCGGCAATCTTCAAAGCAACATCCCGCGCAGCTTCAACAAGGCGCTCCGCGAAACAAACTGTGCGGCCGACGCGTCGCTTCTCACCAATCCTGTGATGCAGGACCCTACTCTGGGTTTCTGGGCATTTACAGGTAACGGTCTCATCTACGGAAGCAGTGCCGCCCAATGGGCATCTGTTCGGCCTCTTGCCATTCTCGGGCAGTCGCGAAAGCCAGCCTTCTCGTTGTGGGGTGACTCCCGCGTCTGCGGAATTGGAGACACGTTCGATGGCGTCCGCGACGATCGGGGCGAAGTCGAACGCAGCATCGGTGCAGCCTACGCGTACATCAATCTTGCGATACCAGGCCAACCGCTCGCCGATGTGAGTGGGACGTTTGCGAAATATCCCAATGATGTGTTCCCAAGCATGGTTCCGCATTTCGGCCTCGGGCAATATACCACGAACCTCATCGAGGATTTGGGAGGCAGGGATTGCATTAACGATGCAGGCGACGACAAATTCATGGAGAACTTCTGGAAGAACAAGACGACACTGTGGAACGGTTGGACCAGCCTTAGAAAGTCCGCGCAATCATTGTCAGCGCTCACGTTCCCATTCGCTCCGAGTGAAGCAAAAGCGGCGAATGACCTTATCAAGGCCGTGGTCGACACGCTTCGAGCGGGCGTTACCTGGCAGAATGACCACCGGCTGAGCGACCAGGATCCATTGAACCCCCAGGTCCGCGTCCTCGACGTCGCGTCAATCGTTTCGAAGAATGGGTCCAACTATGATTGGAGCTGTACAAACTACGCCGCGGAAGACAATCTCCACGAATCCCAGACCGGATGTCTTGCCATCGCCGAGAGCGGCATCATCGATCCCTACGCGCTGACCCGCTAGCTTGCGGTGCTGAGCGCGCCTTCTTGCGCAAGAGAGGTTGCGAGCTCGAACGTGCCACGGCGGCGGCCTAGCCTGAACGCTATCTCGGAATGCGATTGACGGTGTTGCGCCGTTCGGTCGTCAGCTGGACCCCGCGGTCGATCACCAGCCCCACACGCGACGCCCCGATGACATTATCCTCCACGACGACGTCACGGACGCCCGGGAACACCGGCGATACGCCGCTGATCTCGATATGAGAGTCTTCATCCATCCGGTTACCGCGCACGATCACACCGCGGACGAGGGGTGGCTGCTTCATCAAGCCCGCCGGGCGAACGGCCTGAACCGCGATCAGGGCCTCGCCGGACGCGGTGGTCCGATCAGGACCAGCCTGGTAGGCATTGCCCTCGGTGATGCGGTTGTTGAGGATCTGGATCTGCCAGCTCGGCTGGAAATGGTGGTAGAACATCCCGCGCGCGAAGAAACCGCCGGTTCGCACCGACACGTTCCCGGCGAGCACGTGGTTCAAGCCGGTGCCATAGAATACCGCCGCGACGCCTGTGTCTTCGAACGTGTTGTCGACGACCAAATAGTTCTGGTGCATCTGGACGATCGTGACCACCGACGTCGCGTCGAGGTTCACTGCCAGCTTGCGGTCGAGCGAGACCGACATCGGCTTGTCGTCGCCGGCGGGATCGAACCGGGCCACGCGCGCGAACTGGCCGGCCCCAAGCCCGTCCGCGACCATCACGATGGCACCGACCCAGGTCGTTGCGATGATTTGCTCGTTCGCAGGCCCCGGCAGCGATAGACGATCCGGCGCGAGACTCGAGACCGGACCGAAATAGAAGCCGCCGCCGCCGTCAGTCCCCACCGCCTCACGATCCCAGCCGTACATCGACTTGAACGTATTGTGGGCGAAGATCACGTTCTCGGAGCCGGTGACGTCAGTCCAGAGATTGTTGACCGTGCCGCCGGTGCCCTGAAGGTCGGCAGCGGCAACGATGTTGTTCTCGAAGATGACCCGGTTCGCCCCGGTGATCGAGTACCAGCCGAACCGGCCGTTGTTGAGCACATTGCCGGAGACGACGGCGTTGGTCGCTTTGAGAAGAAACAGTGCCCTGCCCGATCCGACCAGGTCGCAATCGGATACGGTCAGGCGATCGCCGGTCAACCGGATCGTATCAAGGTACTGGCCATAATGCTGTTCCAGATAGAACATGCGCTGATAGGTCTGGAGCGGGGTCAAGTGACCGCGAAACGCCGACGCCCGGACCCGCACGCGCCGGATCGCGATGTCAGACGCATTCGGCAGCGGCTGGTCCTTCAGAAACCCTCCCGTGACGATGGGACCGTGCCGGGACGCGTAGATCGTGAGATCCTCGATGGCGAAATTCGTGGTCCCGGCGATGAGAGCTTCCGGCGGGTTCTCCGCATCCTGCCAGACCAGATTGACGATATCGGTGCGCTCGCCCCTCAAGCTGACGCCGGGCGGCAGCATCAGCGTTCCGGTCATGAGGTAGCGGCCGCGCGGAAGATAGACGGTGCCGCCGCCACTCTGCTGGGCCGCGTCGACCGCGGCCCTAATGGCAAAGGCGCTGTTGACGGCGCCGTCGCCGATTGCACCGTAGTCACGCACGTTGAAGGTTCGGCCGTTCTCCGCAGCCACGACGACGACATGAATGCGTCCCGCATCGACGAATTCATCGTCGCCGCCATCGCCATTGGAAAGCCGCAGGCGATAATCGCCGAGCGGCAGCGTATCAGGAACGCGAAAGCTCCCGCGCCAGAGATCGCCGCTGGCGGCTGGCAGCGCGACCGGCTGGCCAGCGGCTTCCGGCACCAGCACCAGCCTCGCCGCGGCTGAGCGACGCACGATATTGCGCCCAAATACCTGTATCGTACCGCCGGGCGATACCGTGTCGCCGCGCGCGGTCTGGGACCAGTAAACCGTCGGCAAGTTGAGGCGCTTCGACATCGTGCCCTGCGGGTACACCAGCGTGAAGCGATAGATTCCGGCGGCAAGATCCCTGGGTGTGATGAACTTCACCGACTGCGCGTTCTGCTGGAGCAGTTCGACACTCTGTGTCGCAGCCGGCTTCGCATTCGAGGCGCCGTCGGGAACGCGATCGATATTGATCGCGGTGACGGTATCAAGATGGTCGCCTGTGACGATCACCGTCTCATCGGGACCGACGGGATCGCTGGACCAGAAGATGCTCGGCTCCGCGGAGGCGCTCACGACGGTAAATGCAATTAGCGCGAGCGCGATTGAGGCCGTCCGAACCATGCAATTGCGTTCCCGATGTGGGCTCAGCCTCGTTGCCTGCACGCTATTTCCGGGCAACGGCCAGCATCGATTTGGCCAAGGGAGGAATCCGCCCGACACGATGGAACTCGATGTCGCGAAACCCGGCTTCTTCCAGCAACAAGCGAAGCGTCTTGTACGACCAGAACTTGATGTGCCCATGGTCCCATAGCGCGGTGAAATGATTATCCATCTTGCCCGAGATGGCGAGCGTGACGTTCTTCCAGTAGCCGTGATAGGGCGTGCTGATGATCGCAGTCCCGCCCGGCGCAAGCAGGCTGTAGACGGCGGCCGCGTATTTGCGCGGATTATACAGGTGTTCCACGACCTCCAGGCTGACGACGAAGTCGAACTTTCCATATTTTTCCGCGACGGGATCGTAGGCCGATCCCCGATCGATCTGGAGATGCGGATACTTGATCTTGGCCTGGCGGACGCCGGATTCCGAGGGATCGACGCCGACGACCGCGAAACCATCGCGATGGAGCAATTCGGCGATAGCGCCGTTACCGCATCCGAGATCCATCACACGGGAGCCTTTCGCCGCACCGCGTGATTTGAGGATGGCAAAAAGGCACGGGACGAGAATGTTGTGCGAGTCATTCAGCTCCGCGTCTTCGTACGCATATCCGGAGATCGATTCAATCTGCTCCATGGAAGCCTCCTGTCTTGTTACGGCCACGCCCGTCGCAGCAACAGATCGACTGGGGACAACCATGGTTTACGCTTACCCGGCGGACATGACAGAAGTTACTTGGCTTGGTTTCCTATCATAATTCCGCAACCCGATATGATAACATCTCTCATACAGGCACCGTCCTGGAGACCATGCCCGCCCGATCGATCGAGACCTCCAATTGATCGAGACTTCCAATTGATCGAGACTTGGCGTCCCGTTTCCCGCGGGATCGGTCAGGCTCGCCGGCACAAGACGCGAGTCAGGACCGCCAGCGCAATCATCTCGACGAAGGTCAATGCGATCACGGATCCGAGCGACCCGCGAACGAGAATCGGGACCGAGGCCATGAAGATGAAGGCGCGCAAATCCATCCCGTGCACCAGGACCGCGCGCTTGCTGCCAAAAAACGTCAGCAGAAAGGAGATCGCGACCGCGCCGATCGCGACACCCGCCATGCCCAGATCGGCGTAGAAATCTCCGGCGACAAAGCCGGACAGGTTCGGTGTCCCCGCGATTCCGAGGTCGGCCAGCACAACACCCATATCGCTGGCCAGAACCGTTTCCTTTCCCGACCACAGGCCGCGCGGAACGAAAAAGAAAAGGATACCGAGCGTCTTCGTTCCCCAGAAGAAGTCCGACAGCTCCAGATAGCGCAGCTCGTAGACCAGCATGTCCAGCACATCGAGCCCGGGAATCGTGAGCACGCTCGACACGTCGACGGTTTCAGCGGCTTCGGCCAGGGAAGCGCCGGATCGGGTCGTCAGGTTCAGCATGGGCATAACGACGATGAGCCCGATCAATACGCTCAGATAGAACGTCTTGATGCCGACTTTGCCGGAAATGAGAACGAGAATGATCGGCAGCCAGGTAATGATGAAGTAGAAACGGGCCGTGTTGAACGGATTTTGGGCAACCAGCAGCAAGCCGAATGCGACGACGGACGAAATTATGACCACGGCCCGGCCCGTGCTTGTCCGGTACGGCATGCACTTCAGATAGACGCAGATCAGGAGACCGGCGACCATCTCGAGTGCGAGCGCGGAGGTCGCGAGAATTCCTGCTGCGGCATCATCGGACACTTCTTTCGAATATCGATCCGCCAGCACATTGCCGAGGCCGCCCTGGAATACGACGAACACACTGAAGGCAATGACGCTCAGCGCGAGCAGGACAGGCAGCGCAGAGTCCTTCAACCGGTATTGCACAGGCGCCGCTGTCGGGACGAGCCGCCTGACCAGAACAGTCGTAACGGTCGCAAACAGGAGGAAGATGAAGATAATAGCGGACGCGGTCGCGATCTCCGAATTGGTGAAGAAGAACCCGCTGACCGGCCCTTCGTTCTCGAAATGCCCGAAACTGAGGGTCTGACAGGGTGCGATGACGAAGAACACGTACATCAGCAGCCAGAGCATGTCCTCGACGGTCGCATAGGCGCCCGCTATCCGCGAGACGTTGAAGCAGCACAGCAGGAACGAGGGAAACGTCAGGGCGGCGACGAACGTGTCGGCCGCGAACAGCACGTTCAAGATGTAGTAACCGATGAAGAATGTGAGCCTTGCAGACCTCGCGGTGAAGAGCCGGTATCCCACGGGTTCCGAAAGTGCGTGGGCGCTGTCGCGCAATCGGATATCGGCTGCGACGCTCACGGCTGCTGCCCTACCGCCGGCAAATCGGCCTGCCTCAACCTGCCGAGGCGGAGTGCCATCAGCAGAAAGCCGCTTGTGATCGAAAACAGATCTCCCGCCAGGAAGGCGAACACGCCAAATCTGCTCAGGAACAGGAAGCCGGCCGCCAAGCCCATCGCATTGAATACGATATTGTCGATCGCCAAACCCTCATAGGCGCCGGTCGCGGCAAGAGACTGGGCTACCAGCAGCAGCGCCGTCATTGCCAGAATGGTCGAGGAAAACGCACTCAGAAGCGGCGCGACCGCGCCAAACCGGCTTTCCGGCCAAGAGGCCACCGCCAAGCCGGCCGCCAATACAATCAAGGTTGCGAGGATACCGGCCGCAGCCACCAGTTTTTGGGCACTGACGATGGTCCGGAACAGTCCCCCATGCGGCGTCGACAACCGCCTGACCAGCGTCGGGAATTCGACCCGTTGAACGAATGCAATGACCTGGATGACGCCGGAGACGATCTGTTTGACATAGATGAAGAGAGCGGTTGTCTCGGCACCGAGATAGGCCGCGCTCAGCAGCATTTGCGCCCGGCCATAGAGCTGTCCCGGCAGCATGACGCCAAGCATAGCCCCTCCTTCGCGCGCAGCGACGAGCAGGCCGCGCACTGTCACAGTCCCCCGCCGGGGCTGCCAACCCAGTTTGGCCAGCACGATCCAATGCGCCGCAATCGCGAGCAGGCTTCCCGCCGAGAAGGCGGTGCCGAGAATGGCGCCGGCAACTTCAGGCGACTGATGGCGGGCCAGCACCAAGGCGAACGCCGACGACGCATATGGCAGCGCGCCACAGATCCCGCTGATGCCGCTGAACTTCAGTCCATCCAGCAGCCCGGCGGCGTTGCCTGCGAAGAACAGAAAGGCCGGCGCCACGAGCAGCGCATAGGAACGCGAAAATCCGTCCGCCATGGGAGAAAATGCATAGACGATCGTCGCGACGATCAGGATCACGGCCGTGGCCAGGCGGAACGTCGCCGTATTCCAGAACAACTGCCAAAGCCGCTGCTGCGACGCCGGATCGCGCGGAGACGCCGCCGCGTGCCGCGCCAGCGTGGTGATCGAACCGGCATCGACGAGGAAGGTCCCGAGCACGGCAAACAGAAAATGTGTGCCGAAGGCAGCCAGGAAATGGTAATCGCCGGCTGCGACGAGCCAGGTCTGGGCGACGAAGATCGAGCCTTGTCCGAACCCGAAGCCGCCGAGCAGAAGCCCGATATTGGCGATCGTCGAGAACGGGCGCCTTGCGGAGGATTCGTGTTCGGGCATCGTGCTCAACAATCGATCGTGCATGCCGGAGTTCGGCATCCACAGTCCGTCACAATCGCCGGCGCGGTCCATGCAATGCCCAGCCCGCCGTCGATCAAGCCTCCGTTCATCCGGGGATGACGGCCTTCCATCGCCGGAAGGCCGTGACACTTACTCACCCCGTTCGCTGCGGCGCAGCGCCGGCGTCGAGCCTGGCAAGGCCCTCACTTCTGCGCCGCCGTGGTCGGCTCGCCTTCGGATGGTTGGGCACTGGCGGACCGCTCGATCTTTGCGGCGGCACGCAGCTTTTCCATCAGCTCGAGTTGAGCCTGCCGGCCGACCACCGCGACGAAGCGGTCGCGCACGGCCCCAAATTCCGGCGGCGTCCGCGTCCGCTTGTCCTCGATCCTGACGACGTCCCAGCCGAGCTCGGTCTTGATCGGCGCGGAGACCGCTCCGATGTTGAGGTCGGCGGCGACCGGCGCGAGATCGCGTCCCATCTGCTGCTTGTTCATGAAATTCGCTTCGATCAACGTGGCCGGAGCCGACGTGCCCGTCATCTCCTCGGAGACCTTGGCGAAATCTTCGCCCTTCTTGACGCGCTCGACCGCTTCCTTGGCCTTGGCTTCGACGGCCGCGACGGCGTTCTCGTCCTTGATGTCGGCGACCTTGAAGTGCATGAACTTCATGCGAACCTCAGGCTCGGACGTCACGTCCTTGACGGCCCGATCATAGGCCGCGCGAACCGACTGATCGGTGATCGCCGCTTGAGCGACGGTGCCCAGCAATTTTTCCATCAGCGCCTTGTTGCGCTGGAAATCGAAATTGCGCTGCAGGGCCGCCTCGTCGAGCGCCAGGTTCTCCTTGCGGGCCTCCCTCGCCATCAGCTTGAGGTCGATCAGATACTGGACGAGGAAATCGTGGCGGGATTTCTCGTCAAGTCCGCGCATGTCGCCGGCAAAGGCCTGCAGTGCCAGATCGTATTCGGTCTGGTCGATCACCAATTCGTCGACCTTGGCAATCACGGTTTCGCTTGCGGCGGCCTGGCCGTGGCACGGTCCGCCCGCAGCGAACAAGGACGCGGCCATCACGAGAGCCGCAATTGTCCGGCCGGGCATGGCCGGCAATCCGGACGACAGCGGGTGGCGGTCACGATTGAGAACCATCATAATTCCTCGACTATGTTACGATACATACCATTACACGAATTTATGTCGCCTCGTGCTTCGCGCGAAGTGACACGGCGCCATCGATTGATGTCCTCTGCCCGGAACTTTCTCGGCGGCCACGCTGAGCCTGCATCTCAGCCGTAGCGTTCATCTGCGCGGCCGGAGTAGCCTCAGGTAGAATTCCCGCATCTCCACCCAATCATCGAATGACGGTGGAGGTCCCTCCTGCCACGTGATCATCGCATGTCCTTCTCTGTTTGGCGCTCGATTTCGCGCGGGCTTTGCGCGCGCCCCGCTGCGGGCGTCATGGCTGCTGCCGCAAATCCTGCGCAGCAGGGCCGGCGGCGTCTGTAACAATCGAAGCGCAACGCTCTCATGATGGAGGCGAGAAGGATTTGTGACGAATGATATCGTGCGCGCCGCGAGGCGCCAAATGGCGGAATCGGCTCGGCGCCCACGGCTACGATCCTGGTCTCATTGGCTGCACGCGACACGAACTTGCGCGACGACGCAAGGCTGCTCTCAAAGAGTTCGAGCGAAACGGCGCGGCGACAACTCTGCATACGTCTTGCGGCTCAATGCGTTCCAGGCGCACCGAGCTCGCGCATCGCGGCGCGCGATATCACATCATCAACAAGCCGAATGTTAATTTCATAAATGTAACGTTAAATCATAACATGTCGCCCCTACGGTCCGCCGCGCCTGACACGAGGCCCGTGTGGGAAGAGGTCGGGATCACAATTCGACAGGAGTGTTCAATGAAAAACTGGAAAGCCTATTTGCTGGCGTCGGCCGCCGTCGGCTGCTGCGCCGCAGCCGAGCCTGCCAATGCGCAGCTCGTCTTCGGTGGCGGTGCGACGTTCCCCGCGCCGGTGTACCGTCAGCTGATGGACTGCCATTCCGTTCAGGTCGACGGCAATCCGTCCGGCCCGACCTGGCCCACCAGCTTCCTCGCCGCCTACCCGATCTCCCCGAAGTGCGCCAACGCTGGCGGTGACTCCAGCGGCCTGAACATGCAGATCCTGTACTCGCCGGTCGGTTCGGGCGCCGGCAAGCGCGCTCTGATCGCTTACGACGCGTCCAGCGCCGCCACCGGTCTCGGCGTTCCGTCTGCCAGCAACAACGTTCCGTTCGTCTCGTCCTTCCAGCCCACCTATGGCTATCCGAACCTGCAGTTCATCGGCAGCGACGATATCTGGAACGAGACCGACGCGGCCAACTACGCTGCTGGCCCCGCGAAGGCCATCGGCGGCAACGCGATCCAGATGCCCGCGCTCGCTGGCGCGGTCGTGATCGCGTTCAACGGCAAGGACGGTGCGGGTACCACCCTCAACATCGCCAACGCCGTGCCGGCCGGTGCGACCGCCGACAAGACGACCTTCGGCTATCCGGGTGCCTACAGCGGCCTGAACCTCACTCGCAAGGCTGTTTGCGGCATCTTCACCGGCCACATCACCGCCTGGAACGACCCTGAGCTGACCAAGGCCAACAACAACACCGTTCTCGGCACTGGCCAGATCACCGTCGAGCATCGCTCGGACGGCTCCGGCACCAACTTCCTGTTCACCAACGCGCTCTACCGTCAGTGCCAGGGCATCAGCGGCCCGATCAACACCACTGACGCGCTCAGCGCCACGCCGAGCGTTCGTTCGTGGGAATTCCGGTTCTCCGATCATGCCAACACGGCCTGCCCCGACGTGTTCTTCCGTGCGTCGAACACGATCGACTGGCCGGACTTCACCGGCACCGCGACCAATGGCTGCGGCGTCACCCTCACCCCGCCGTCCGGCTCCAAGTTCGTCGGTGCCAACGGCAACGGCGGCATGAAGAGCGCGATCGAAAGCACCAACGGTGCGATCGGTTACTCGACCACCGACTACTCTCAGCCGGTTCTTTCGACCGGTATGAAGGTTGCCAACGTCCAGTCGCAGTACGACGTCGACAACGCCACCGGTGCGTTCCAGTGGCCCTCGCCCACCCGCATCCTGAACACGATGGCCGCCGCCAACCCGATCTTCCCGGACGCTAACGCGCGCGCCAATCCGCTGAACTGGAGCTCGCAGGGCCAGGTGCCGAACCCGGGTACGCCCAACTCGTATCCGATCGCAGGCTTCACCTGGATCGACATGTACCAGTGCTACAATGCCTCCCGCTCCGGCGGCGGCACGCTCTCCAACTTCGAGAACTACCTCGGCTTCCACTACTACGACAGCCACGCCGCGGCGATCATCAACTCGGCTGGCTTCGCCACGATCCCGAACGCCTGGCGCGACCAGATCGCTCCGATGCTGACGGGTGGCCCGTCGCAGCTCGGCACCGCGGGCGATCCGTCGGTCCCGGGTTGCACGAGCAAGTCGGGCGCCTGATCGGCTCCTTCGACACTGTTACAAGCAAGACATGCACCCGGCTTTGCCGGGTGCATTTTTCTGTCGGCAAACAAAAAGCAGCGCGTGATGACAGGCGCAGAATCGCGCGGGCCCGCGACCGCGGGTCCGGCACCACAGCTTCCGAAGACTTGAGGTGGCTGAAGCGGACCGGTCTCGTGCTCGCCAGACGCTACGTGCGCGAAGGCACCAGACGCGCCGAGATCTCCGCGGCGAGCCCGTTGACGTGCGGGGGCAGCACCATCGTCGTGTGCGAGCCGTCGACCTCGACCACCTCGAGGTTCGCAATGCTCGGCGCCCACATTTTGACGCGATCGGCGATATCGGATGTTTTCCGCCGCGACGTGAACAGGACGACCGGAAACGCGACGGGCTTCGGCGCGTAGCGTTCATGAGCCTGGATCGCGAGATCCTTCAGGACCCGCAGCCTCGGATCGAGATCAGGCTCGTAGGATTCGGAGAAGGCGGGATTGTAGGAGAACGCGCCCATCAGACGGTTGACGAAGGGGCGCGTCAGGCTGCGCAATGCCTCGATGCGTCCGCCAGAGGGTGCGCCGGTCAAGGTCCGCACGCGCGACAGCGTGCTCTGCGCAAGATAACGCAGACGCATCGCCCGCGGCCAATGCCGCTCCGCAAGGCCGGTATCGATCAGGCCGACCAGGCCAAGCTTTCGATTCCGGGCATGCAGCATCCGCGCCATTTCGAAGGCGATCTCGCCGCCGAACGAATAGCCGACGATGTTGACCGGCTGCTCCGGGTCGCCGCCGAGATGCGCGACGAAGCGGGCGGCGATCTGCTCGACAGTCTCGAGCTCGGGCGTCTCGCCTTCGAGCCCCGGAGCCTGAAGGCCCCAGGTCTTGCCGCCGTGCCGGGTCGCCTGCGACAGCGCGATGATTTCGAGCACGATGCGATGGCCGCCGGCGATCATGTAGAGCGGCGGACGATCATCACCGTCCTTCAGCTGCAACAACGGCGAAGGAGCGGGCCAATTGTCGGTCGCGACGGCATCCGCAATCGCCTCGGCGGTGCGCAGCCGGAGTGCGGTGCCGGGCGGGATCCTCTTGCCGAGCGTCTGCTCGATCTCGTCGAGCATCCGGAACAGGCGCTTGACGCCGACACCCATCTGGCAGAGGTCCGCGTTCGGGTGGCGCCCCTTCGGGCCCATGGCGCGGTGCCAGATCGAAAGAACCGTTTCCCGGACCGAAGGCGGCGGCGCATCCATCGCGACGAGCGGCGCGGCCTCGATCTGCTCGTTGCTCATCGTTGCATTCCTTCGCCGGCAATCGGCTCCATGGCGTCGTTCGAATGCGTGGCCGGGAGCCTGCAAACCACTGCGAACGCGATGTGATCGCAGCCTTTGTTAACACGTTGATGAAGCCCGCCTGCCCGGTCCGACAATGATCGACGCAGCTTACATAGTAACGTTATATATCACACCTACATGTGAGGTCTTTCAGGGGAGACTAGCGTCAGGTGCGCGTGCTCGAGATCATAGCCTCGGTCGATCCGCGTTACGGCGGCGCCATCGAAGGGCTGCTGCGCCAGGCGGAAGCCCGCCGCGCTTTCGGCGTGGAGACGAACATCGTCTGCCTGGACGCCCCCGGGGATCCCTGGGTCGCCGAATGCCCCGTGCCGACCTTCGCACTCGGCCACGGCGACATAGGTCGCCCGACGACGGCGCTGAACTGGCTGTGGACGCATTACTGCTATGTTCCGGATTTCGTGCCATGGCTGGAGCGGCATATCGGCGGCTACGACATCGCGGTGGTCAACGGACTCTGGAATTATGCGGCTCTGGGAGCGCGGCGCGCGCTACCGCGGTCCGGCATTCCCTACGTCGTATTCGCTCACGGCATGCTTGATCCCTGGGCACGCGGCGGCCTGAAGCACGCCTTCAAGCAGGCGCTCTGGCTGTTCAGCGAGGGTCCGCTGCTGCGCCACGCCAACGCCGTGCTGTTCACCACCGAGGACGAGATGATCCGGGCGCGCGGCACGTTCTGGCCGTACCGGGTGAACGAGCGTATCGTCGGCTACGGGACCGCGGACATCGCCGGCGATGGCGAGCAGCAGATCGGCGCCTTCCGCAAATCCCTGCCCGCGCTCGGCGAACGGCCGTTCCTGCTCTTTCTCGGCCGCATTCATCCCAAGAAAGGCTGCGACCTGCTGCTCACCGCATTCTCAGGAATCGCAGCACAACACCCCGGGCTTGATCTCGTGATCGCGGGCCCCGACCAGATCGGATGGCGCCATGAGCTAGAGGCGCAGGCGCGCGCGGCCGGCATCGACGGACGCATCCACTGGCCGGGCACTGTTTTCGGCGACGTCAAATGGGGCGCGCTACGCGCTTGCGACGCTTTCGTGCTGCCCTCGCATCAGGAGAATTTTGGCGTCGCGGTCGCCGAAGCCCTTGCAGCCGGCAAGCCGGTCATGATCACCGACAAGGTCAACATCTGGCGCGAGATCGTGTCCGATGCGGCTGGCCTGGTCGCGACCGACGACGAGGCCGGCGTCAACGACATGCTGGCGCGTTTCTTGACGTTGCCCCCGCCCGCCAGGGACGCGATGAGCAGAGCTGCGCGGGACTGCTTTCTGCGACGTTTCGAAATCAGCATTCCGGCAAGGCAGCTTGGCAGAACGCTGACAGAGATCGTTGCGACTCACGGTCGGACGATGGAGATGACGGCCGGGGCGATATCCTGACCGAGAGCTCCATGGGTATTTCACGGCGTGATGCCGGCAGCAGCTGCCTTTTCACGATGGACGGCGTCGATCGGCCTTAGGCCGCGCGGCGCGAATTCACGTAAAGGCTGTCGGCAACGTTGAGGAGGCCGGGAAGCGCCCTGGATACACCGCGCAGAGACTCCGATGCGTCGACGACCAACCTCTTCGAGAGCGGCAGGAACTTGCGGTCGGATGCCTGAATGCCAAGTCCGAAGAAGCCGTCGATGCTGAGCTCGCTCGGACCGAAGCTCGAAGAGAACAGGTTCCTGAGATTTCCGGGCGAATAGTAGCGGACGTCGAACCCGGTCCCGGAGCTAAATCCGCGTCGCGCCTGATGGTAGAGGCAGCGGATACCGAACTTGTTCGGCATCTGCATCAGAAGGGAGGCATCCTTCTTGGAGACCTTCGCGGCTTCCCGAACGGCGAGTTCGGCGTTCTCGTAGGAGAAGTGCTGCAGCACGCTATTGGAATAGATGTGGTCGAACGTGCCGGAAGCGAACGGAAGCCGCAACGCGGTGCCGACCACGAACGTTACGTCGAGCCCGAGCTTCCGTGTCAGACGCTGCGCCGCCAGGACGCCGCCCAGCGAGGGGTCGATACCGACGACCGAATAGCCCTTGCGCGCGGCCGCAACCGACCACCGCCCCCAGCTACAGCCGATGTCCAGCAGCAAGCCCTCGCCTTGCGGCAAACGAATTTGCGGAATGGGTACCTCCTGGAGGGTGCCGACGAGATCGCCGTAGAGATAGCCGTTCGTCGCGATAATCAGGAAGGAAATAACGGGATCGACCTTCTCCTCGCCCGCGCGACGCAGACGCTCCTTCAGAGCCGGCAACTCGTGCGGCAGGACGGCCACGGTATCGGCCTGGTACGGATCCTCGGGATTCTTGCGCGCCGCTTCGTAAGAAGCCTTGACGACCCACAGCGTCGGATCGTCGGTATTGGACAGCAGCACGGGAATGCCGTGAACGATCGGGTATTCCCTGCCGGACGCCGATATCAACATGTCGCCGCGCCGCTCGAGCTCGTCTCCATTAACTGGACAGCGCAGGCTCGGCAGTATTTTTTCCAGTGACATGATTCGGTCATCCTTCGTTGTCGCTTGCGATGATCGCAGCGGCTCTTTGCGTAGCGCCCATGCCGACGTCGGCGGCGTGCGACCCAACGCGGGTCGATCGAGCGGCCAGACAGAGCGATTACCCAGCCGCAACCTCTTGCGCCTTGCACGCCTCGCGCACCAGCGCCTCGTGCTCCGGCTTGGCGATGACATAGTTGCCAAGGCAGATCGCGTCGAGGCCGGTGCGCACGAAGCAAGCCACGGCCTGCTCCGGCGTATCGACGATCGGCTCGTTCTCGTTGAAGCTGGTGTTGAGGACGATCGGGATCCCCGACTGGCGTCCGAATGCCTCGATCAGGTCGAAGTACAGCGGGTTGGTCTCGCGCTCGATGCTCTGGAGACGGCCAGTGCCGTCGACATGGGTGATGCCCGGGAGTTGCTCGCGCCACTCGGGACGGACCTTCACGACGTGCATCATGAACGGGCTGAAGACATCCTGTTCAAAATACTTGTTCACCTCATGCCGGACGATGGTCGGCGCGAACGGGCGGAACAACTCGCGGCGCTTGATCTTGGCGTTGATGAGATCCTTGATGTCATGCCGTGTCGGATCGGCGACGATCGAGCGGTTGCCGAGCGCGCGCGGGCCCCATTCCGAGCGGCCCTGATACCATCCAATCACGAGGCCTGCCCGGATCAGTCGGGCGGCCGCGTCGGGAAGTTCTTCGGGCGACAGTCGGTGGACCGGGAAACCGGCAGCTTCCGCAGCCTTGCGCATCAAGCTGTCCGAATATTCCGGCCCCCAATAAGCGTGCTTCATGTAGAAGCGCTCCGACCGGCCCGCGACATTGTGCCAGGCCCACATCGCAGCTCCGATGCACAAGCCGTCATCGGACGCGGCCGGCTGGAGATAGACGTTCTCGAACGGCGTGTCGCGCAGCAACCGTGCGTTCGCCACGCCGTTGAGCGCGCATCCGCCGGCATAGGCGATCTGGTTGCTGCGAACCCGATCATGCAGCTTCTGGAAGCAATCCATCGCGACGTCCTCGAACCTTACCTGGCATGAGCGGGCGATGTCGCGTTCGCGCTGCGTCAACTCGTCGCCGCGCTTGCGCGGGGGGCCGAGCTTTTCCAGCCACTTGTCGGTGTAGTGCTGGCCCATCACGATCGCGTTGCGCTCGTCCGTTCCGCCGCTGACGCCGCCCGAATGCATTCCGAACCAGCCGGGCGAAAGCCGGAACCAGCCGTCGTCCGGCGAGCTCACCAGTTCGCGCATGAACTCCGCGTAGGTGTTCTCGCCATAGGGGGCGAGCCCCATGACCTTGTATTCCTCGCCGAACCCGTCGAATCCGATGTACTGGCAGCAGGCGGTGTAAAAGAACCCGAGGCTGTGCGGCAGGGACACGCGATCGAGCACCTCGATCCGGCTGCCCTCGCATCGCGCGGCCATCGCACTGACGAAATCGCCGCTGGCGTCGTACGAAAAGCCGGCGGTGACGCCTTCGAACGGCGAGCAGTAATAGGCGCTCGCGATATGCGCGATGTGATGCTCCACGTTGACGACCTTGGCCTTGAGCGAGCCCGGCGCCTCGCCGCACGCATCCGCAACCCGGTCGGCGGTGCCCTTCTCGGCATTGGCGCGCCGCAGATGCTCCATCGCCGCCTGCGCGCCATGCCAGGGGTTCTGCAGGACGTACAAGGCCTTGCTCAGCCGATTTTGCTGGGCGTCGCGCGGAACCGCGATGAAATCGATGTCCTTGGCACTCACGCCGCCGATCGCAAGGACCGACCTGATCGCGTGTTCCGGGAACGATGGATCATGCTTGATGCGACGTCCGAAGCGCTCCTCGGCGACAGCTGCAACGACCTTGCCGTCCAGGATCAGCGCGGCCGACGCATCGGCGTGATTGAAGTTCAGCCCCAGGATCGCGGTCATCTATCCACCCGTCTCCTATAACGCCCACCGCACGGTTCGCTGCGGCGGCGCCTGTGTTGCGCGTAACGCCATGCGCGAGCCCCAGGCACGCACCTTGCGGTCGCCGGCACGTATCCGGTCTCGACGACGCGGGCACGGATACACCACGTCATATTATGTTACGATGACATGAGATCACACCGCGCCGTCACCACGCGGCGTGATCGCGTGTCATCGTCGCCGCGCGACACCGCCGCCCGGCAAATCAACGTTTGCACAGGCCGAAAGCAGTACTGCAGCAGTTCGGAACGAACTCGCATACCTTGTGGAACTCTTTCCACCTGATGTTGTGATGTCGCCCCGATGTCACAGACGAATGTTAACTGAATGTTAATCGCGCGATGCCCGCAGGAACGCCGGCACATGCGGTGAATTGCTATGAAATGACAAGGGATTGGGCGAATTGCCATGAGATCATTGCGCATTCTGCTGGCGGATCTGGCGTTGGTGTCATTCGCGCTGGTCGCCGCTTCGGTACTCCGCGACAATCTGGAATTCTCGCTCGATCGTCTTCTGGCACTGATCCCGTACGGTCTTCTGACGATTTCCACAGCCGCTATCGTGCTACCGCTGTCCGGTGTCACCCGGGCGGTGTGGCGATACAGCTCTCCGCAAAACTATCGTGACATCGTCACTGCCGTCGTCGCAATCGTCGCTGGCGCTGCGGTGCTGACCTTCATCGTCAACCGGCTCGAAGGCGTGCCGCGCGCCCTGCCGCTACTCCAGGCACTCATCACCGTCACGCTGATGATCGGCGCGCGGATCGCGAGCCGGCTCTGGCACGCGCGGCGTTCGCCGCGCGACTGGCAGCAGGACGTGATCGTTCCCACGGCCGACTCCATCCTGCTCGTCGGCCTCAACGAGCTCGCCGAGCTCTATCTGCACTGCATCACCCGCTACGCCCGCGATCGCGTGCGCGTCGTGGGCCTGCTGGACTCGCAGGCTCCGCGGGGGCAGTCGTTGCTGTCGCATCGCGTTCTCGGCACGCCGGAAGCCGTTGCCGACGTGGTCCGGACGCTCGAAGTCCACGGCGTCGTCATCACCCGGATCGCGCTTGCCGTTCCGCTTCGCGAGCTGTCGGCCGAAGCGCGCGAGGCCTTGTTTGCGCTCGAGGCCTCCAACGCGATCCCGCTCGAATTCCTGGACGAAAAGTTTGCGTCCGAGCGTCCGAGCCGGCAGGCGGCGCGCAGCGGCGATGCCGCGGAAGCGCAGACACAGACTTATGCATTGAACGCAAAGAGCCGCGAGGGTTTGGCCAGCTCGCCCTATCGCACCGTCAAGCGGGCCCTCGACATTGTCGGCGCGGCTGTGCTGCTGGTGATGCTGGCGCCTATCATGGGCCTGGCCGCGCTCGTCACGATCGTGGACGTCGGATTTCCGGTGCTGTTCTGGCAACAGCGTCCCGGGCTCGGTGCCCAGCCGTTCAAGGTTTTCAAGTTCCGCACCATGGCCGCCGCCCACGATGCACAAGGCCGCCGCAGGCTTGAGTCGCAACGCATTTCCCAGATCGGCAATGCGATGCGCCGCACCCGGGTCGACGAGCTGCCGCAGTTGATCAGCATCCTGATGGGGCGCATGTCGTTCGTGGGACCGCGACCGCTGCTGCCGATCGACCAGCCGGCGGATTATTCCGCGCGCCTCCTGGTCCGTCCGGGCCTCACGGGGTGGGCTCAGATCAAGGGCGGTCGCGCTATCTCGCCGGCGGACAAGGCCGCACTCGACGTTTGGTACGTCAAGAACATGTCCTTCATGCTCGACGTGAAGATCATCCTCGGCACGATCCCCATGATCCTGTTCGGCGAGAAGGTCGAGAGCGACGCGATCGCGCAGGCCTGGCGCGAGCTGGAGAAGTCGCAAGCGTGAACCGGGCGCATGAGGTCGCCGCCGTCCGCGAAGCTTCACGTGTCGTCACAGCGACATGTTAGTATCATAACGTTACACGAAACATATCATCATGTCCGGTTCCCGTCTCGTCTACATCTGCGATTGGCTCCCGCCTGATTTCGGCGCGGTGGGACAATATTCCGTACTGTTCGCCCGTGAGCTCGCACGCGACCGCGGCCTTCACGTCACGCTGGTCGGGCTCACCTCGGGGCAAGCCGAAAGCTCGATCGAGCACTTCGAGCGCGGCGCGCTCGAGATCGTCAAGGTTCCGGTCCCCGCCTACGACAAGGCCAGGACCTCGGCGCGCATTCGCTGGACCATCACGACCAACACCAAGCTGATGCGGGCCGCGCTACCCTTCATTCGCAAGGCGGATACGGTCCTGTTCACCGGAAGCCCGCCGCTGTTCCTGCACTGGATCGCGCCGGCGAATTTGCTGCTGCGCAAGCGGCTGATCTATCGCATCACCGATTTCCATCCCGAATGCGCGATCGCTGAACGCGGCAGCCCCAGCCTGTTCCTGAAATTCGTCCTTACCCTCACTTTGTTCTGGCGCCGGCGGCTCCACACCTTCGAGGTGCTCGGACACGACCAGGCGATGCGGCTGAACGAGATCGGGGTGACCATGGAGCGCATCGTGCTGAAGCGCGATCCCTCCCCGATCGCGATCGGCCCCAACACGCCCCCGCTCGCCCGTCCGCCACAGGCTGAGGGCAAGTTTCTGCTGCTGTATTCCGGCAATTGGGGCATCGCGCACGACACGACGACATTCGTCGACGCCTACATCGCGCATTACAAAAACGGATCCGGAACGGTCCTGCTCTGGCTCAACGCCATCGGAAAGGGTGCGGCCACCGTCGCCGAAGCGTTCGACAAGGCCGGGGTCCCCTACATTCGCACGGATCTCGTGCCGCTCGATCAGCTCGCATCGCTGCTCCGGACGCCCGACGCGCATCTCATCACCTTGAAGAACGCATTCGTCGGCTACGTGCTGCCGTCCAAGGTCTATGCCTGCGTCGATTCCGATCTGCCGGTGATGTTCATCGGCCCGACGGCTTCCGACGTTCACCTACTCTGCGACGAGCGCAAGTCGAGCTCGTATTTCCACGTCGACGTCGGCGACAGCGACCGATGCGCGCGGTTACTCGAAGATTTCGCTGCGATCGAGAACGGATCGTCAGCAAAGAAACTACGTTTAGTCAGGAGCAGCGTATGAAGAAGGCATTGGTCTGCGGCGCAGGCGGATTCATCGGGTCCCATCTGGTCAAGCGCCTGAAGGCGGAAGGTTTCTGGGTCCGCGGCGTGGACCTCAAATATCCCCGCTTCAGCCCGACCCAGGCCGACGATTTCATCGTCGGCGATCTCCGGGATCTCGCGGTCTGCCACGAGGCCGTCGATACGCGCTTTGACGAGGTCTACCAGCTCGCCGCCGACATGGGCGGCGCGGGCTACATCTTCACCGGCGAGAACGACGCCTCGGTGATGCACAATTCGGCGCAGATCAACCTCAACATCCTCGAGGCCTGCCGCCGCCGCAACAGTTTTCGCATTTTCTACTCGTCGTCGGCCTGCATCTATCCGGAATACCGCCAGCTCGAGGCCGAGAACGCCGGCCTCGCCGAGAGCGATGCCTATCCGGCAGCCCCGGACAGCGAGTACGGCTGGGAGAAGCTGTTCAGCGAGCGCCTCTATGCCGCCTATGCACGCAATCACGGCTTCGAGGTCCGCGTCGCGCGCTATCACAACATCTTCGGGCCCGAAGGCGCCTGGAACGACGGCAAGGAAAAGGCGCCGGCGGCGATCTGCCGCAAAGTCGCTCAAGCCGGCAATCCCGGCGAGATCGAGATCTGGGGCGACGGCGAGCAGACCCGCTCGTTCCTCTATATCGACGAATGCCTGGAAGGCACCATCCGCTTCATGCGGTCGGACTGGGCGGGCCCGGTCAACATCGGCTCCGAGGAAATGGTCTCAATCAACCGCCTCGCGGCGATCGCAGCCGACATCGCCGGCAAGACGATCACCCCGCGGCACATCCCCGGCCCGCTCGGCGTGCGCGGCCGCAACTCGAACAACAAGCTGATCTTCGAGAAGCTGGCTTGGCGTCCGTCGCAGCCGCTCGCGAGCGGCCTCGCCAAGACCTACGCCTGGATCGACCTGCAGGTGCAGAAGACGCAGCGTCCCAAGGAAGCGCCGAAGCCCGCGATCCGCCAGCCGGAAATCGAGGCCGCCGAATAAGAGCCGTCAAACGGGTTGGTGTTGACTCGTGCCGCGTCCGGATGACGGACGCGGCACAGCTTTGACTCGCGATCACCTGTGCATGATGTGACCGTGCACGACTCCGCCGCACGTTGCGCGTGCCATCATCAGATTGTCGACGATTGATCGGCTTTCGCCGCTCGTAAGGGCAATTCCAGACGAACTTGTCCGCGGCTAGTGCGCGATGGCGCGCTCGCGGCTGCGCTCGATCTCTGGCACAACGGGCCGCGCCGGCTGTTGCACCAGCGCCGGAACTGCAACATTCGGATCGAACCCCGTCGCAAGCCTTACCGCCTCGCTCACCGGAATCCCCCGCCGCTTGGCCAGCGCCATGATCTCGTCCAGCTTGGCATCGACCAGGGTGCGGTACCAAAAACCCTGGAGGATGTGGAAATAGTAGCCTTGCTTGCCGTCGAGGAAGCCGAGCCGTGCGACGTAGCGGTAGAGGAAAAAGAACACTGGCCGCACGCCGCCGGGCAATTTTTCGTAGATCCGCTCCTTGACGAAGCGCTTGAGCTTGGCCTGCCAGGATGCGCTGTGGCGCTGGATGTCCATGTTCTCGCCGAGCAGGCCGCGCGAGGCGAGGATGTCGATCACCTCGCGTGAGGCATAGCGATTGTGCTTGCCGGTCCACCAGTCGAGCGAGTTGAGGTTCTCGTCGACGAGATCGATGGTGGATCGCACCACTTTACCGGTGACGATGATGTGCTCGTCCATCCAGCGCTGCTCGCAGGAGCCCTGCCCGGCGCGCCAGAGACGCAGCTGCCAGCTCGGCTCGATCGCGCCCCATTTGATGCGGCGGCCGAGAAACACGATCTGGCGGCGGACGACGACGCCACCGACGTCGTGCGGCTGCCGGTCGAGCAGATCGTGCAGGCCGGCCGCCGATTCCGGCGTGAGATATTCGTCGGCATCGATGCGCATCAGCCAGCCGGTCTTGCCGGCGCTGGCCGCGATCGCCTTGTTGGTCTGGGTCGCGTAGTTGATCCAGGGATTTTCGATCACCTCCGCGCCGAGGCCCGCCGCGATCTCCCTTGTGCGGTCCTTCGAGCCGGAATCGACGACGAGGATGCTTTTGCATTGGGCGCGGATGCTCTCGATGCAGCGCGCGATGTGCTTCTCCTCATCCAGCGTCAGGATGATGGCGTGGATGTCGGTCATCGTGGTCCCCCCGGCCCCTGTTGTATCGCGCAAGCCCGCCTTACGGCTGCTTGCGCTCCTGGTCGTCGGACTTGGTCCCCTGTCCGTTGCCGGAAGACGAGTTGTTGTCCTGACCGCCATTGTCGCCGCCGCCATAGCCCACCACCTCGACGATGAAGACGGAGGCGCGGTCGTTGTTGCCCGAAGCCGTCGGCGGCTCCGCTGATTTGGCGGCAGCGCCGGCCGTGTTCGAGGCCGCGCTGAGCGCGCCGATGTTCGGCGCCGTGACGGTCGGAACACCGGTCGTGGTGCCGCCGACCTGGATATTGCCGGCGTTGACCACCTGCACCGCCGCAATGACCAGATTGCCGGACACCCGGATGCCGGCCTCGCCGGCGTCGACGGTGCCGCGCGGCGCGAGCAGGAAGGCGTTGGACTTCTTCGCAACCTTCGAGCTCTGAACTACGGCGATGCCGGCGCCGCTGACGAGGCCGCCGAGATCGACGCTCTGATAGTCGTTGGAGTCGAACACCACCTGCAACGGCGGGAACGACAGCGTGGTCTGGGCACCGCGGCCGGCGTCGAGATCGCCATTCGAGCTCCACATCAGGATGTCGCCGCCCTGCTGGGTCATGACACGGCTCGAATTGACCAGCACGCTGCCGTCGGTGAACGTATTGATGTCGCCGACACCGAGCGTGAGGATGCCGAGATCATTCGGCTTGAGCAGATTGTTCGGCTCGAGCGCCAGCGAGCCGACGCGGATGGTGCCGCCCGGGCCGAAGATCGAGATGTCACCGCCGAGCTTGGTCTGGATCGTCGCATGCAGCAGGTCGAGATCGCCGGTGTGCTTCAGCGTGTTGGCGCCGTTGGTGCCGCCGCCGAGCGCGTTCTGGGTGTAGCCGAAGTCCGCCGGGAACATGATATTGACCGCCTCGTAGCCACGCTGGTAGCGGCCCGACGTGCCGGTCTGCGCCTGGCCGACAGCCTTGAGCTCGGCAAAGAACACCTGGTCGGCGAAGACGTGCTGGAGATCCTTCGGCAGAGACTGGAAGATGCTCCACGCGGCTGCGTCATCGACGTCGGCAGACGCGAGCTTGCCTATGCGGGTGAGGAAGGCCTTCAGCTCGCTGATGTAGTTATGCGCAACGGTCGAGGCGTTGTCGGGATTGATGTAGGTGTCGATCACACCGGGATGGAGGACCGGCTGCTTGGTGGCGGGATTCAAGGTCGAATAGCCGTCATAGTTGATGCCGTTGGCAACACCGAACATGGTGATGATGTCCGCGCCAGTGGTTGGCAGTTTCTCGTTGCGCTTCTTGGTGGTCGCGCTGAAGGCGCCGAGCAGCTGGGTGTCGTAGAGGCCGGACGAGCCCTGGCTGACATAGCGATTGCCGACCGGCCAGAGACTGGCGTTGCCGACCGAGGCGATGCCTTCCTGTCCTTGCGTGAAGCTGCTGCTGTCGCGCGTCACCGGCAGGAACGGCCCGAGGTCGCGACCAGCTTGTACGGAGAGGAAGCCTGGTCCGGCGATCTGCAGGCCGGGGCCACCGAGCGTCACGACTTGGCCGCTCAGATTGGCCGATACTCCCGTGTAATTGTACAAAATGTCACGACCTGCCTGAATCGTGGTGACATCGTCGGCAGCGACGTTCTGGGAGATGAGATTGAGGTTGAGGATGTCACGGCCAGCGTAGATCTGCGCCGGCCGATTCAGCTCCACCCTCGTATACGAAGTCGGAGCGGCAGAGACGATCTTCCCCGCCGGGCGGGTGACGTTGGTCGTCGTGGTTGCGATCGCCGAAATGTCGCCGGTGACTGCGTAGATGCGCGCCGGATTCGTATCATGGTCGTCTCGATGCGCGAGAATTGGAGAAGAGAACGCACCGGTCATACCGTTGTTGGGCTGGTATGGATCGAACGCAGCATCAAGCAGGGACTGTCCCGCTGAAATTGCGGGGGCCGTCGTATTGGTACCCGACATCACGAAGCCGCCCGTCAGATCGATGCTCCCCTGCGCCAGCAGCTCGAACTTGCCCCCTTCCGAGCCGGTCAACACGATGCCCGGCATTGCGGGAGTGAGCTGAGGATTGTTCGTCACGAGCCCATTGGTGGTGATGTCGCCTGCCGCCGCCACCGCCGTGAAGCTTGCGGGATAGGTCACCCCACTTTTCCACGCTGCCGAGGTAGTCAGGGCATATGTCTGGGGCATAGCAAGGTTCAGGTTTCCGGTGATCGCCGTCAGGCTTACTCCGCTATCCGGGCCGTATGTGTTCATCAGAATGAAGGCGGCAGCCTTCGAAGGATCAGGATTGGCCTGAGTACCATTTTGCTGGTGCAGCTCTGCGGGATTGACCACGCCTCCGATCGCCATCGACCCACCCGAAACCATGTTGATCTGGCCGGTGTCGACCGCGAGCAGGGTGTAGTTCGGCAACGTGATGGGAGCGCCATTCACCAACTTGCTGGTCGTAACCGTCCCGTTCTGATCGACCACACCATTGACCAAAATGCTGGCATGGCCAGATCCTTCGTAATAGGAGCCGCCGAGCAAATTGCGCCCGGCCCGTACCTGCATGTTGCCACTGTCGTAAAGATGCGTTTGGGGCGTGCTGATCGTGCCGCTGGTCAAGGACGCAAGGCCCCCGCTCACCCGCCCCGTAGTTGGCAACGACACAGACACGTCGATCAGGTCGCGTCCGGCGGTAACTGCCACATTGCCGCCTGCACTGATGATCCCATCGTGAAAGCTGCCGTACTGGATCCACCAGGCGGTTTGTGAGGCGATGCCTTGATCAGTCGGCGCGAACACGCCTGCCCCAACGAGTGCGGAGGTGGCGGACTGCCCGACCCCCGCATCAGCCATCAGCCATGGAGTGTAGTAGGCATTCCATAGCGTCGTTCTGGTGGTGCCAAAAATCGATTGAGTCGTCGTGACATCCCGGCGCCCCTTGATATCGCGCTGCGCGGTCACCGACACGTCGCCACCCTGGGTTGGGAATGCGGCAGCTGTGGGCGGACCGTACACGGTGGCAACGTTCACAACAGCAGTCGTGCTCTGCGGCCCGTACTTCAGCACCTGAGGTTCGAGGAAGCCGTCTGGATCCACGACCTTGCCGGACGCATCGTAAGGATTGGCATAGGGAGCCGTGTTTACACCTGCGGCATAGATGGTGCCCGGAGCGACTGTATCAGCGAGTGAGACGTCACGGGCGGCCTCAATTGTGATGTCGCCAGTGCCAGTGCGCACCATGGTCGCAAGATTGACCGTGAAGTTGGTGCTCTGAGCGTTGAACGTGCTGGTGACATGTCCGTTCAACACCACATCGCCGGCGTTCCTGCCGTTCACGCTGTCGAGCGATTGCATCGCGTTCGGGTTGGCGCTCGCCGTGTCGGCGTCGGCGGTCAGCCGATAGGTCCATGAACCCGGATTGGTGATCGTCGTGGTGACGTCGGATGCGGTGTCGGGGCCACAGTGGCTGACGCAGACGTTCAGCGAATGCGGAAACAGGTCCGCCCCAGAGAGATCCAGCGAGCTCGGGCTAACCCCATTTGCGGTCGGGTTGTACGGTGCGAATGGAAGGGTCTTGTAGCCGTTCAGTTGATAGGCGGCGGTAGCGCCGGACCCATCGATCGATCGGGAGTTGCCGCCTAGATACGCCGTGAGATCGCTCTGATAGCTGCTGTCCCGATAGTTCGCGAACTGGAAGAAGCCGTCGGAGATCGAGGCGTTGACGTTGATGTTGTTGACCGCGCGAAGCGTGAGCGCGCCGGCCTCTGCTGCGTAATAGGGGGAGGCCGCCGTTCCATAGTTGGCGAGATAGCGGTAGACGAAGTCGACGTAGCTGGTGGTGGGATCGAAATACTGGAACGTCTGCCCTGAGCTGCGCTGGCCCGTCTGCAGGTTCAACGCCGTACCGGCCGCGAGATTCCAGCTGCTGGCAATGGTGATGTTGCCGCCGTTGATCGTCGTCGACGGGTTCACCAGGTCGACGCCGGGCCGCAGATGCACCACCGACGTGCCGAGCTGATCGGCGAGCGGCTTGACCAGGCGGTCGACGGCCGCACCGAAACCGTAGCTCTTGAAGTCGGTGGCGGTCGCGTAAGTGAACGTGCCCTGCGTATATTGCTGCAGCGTGACGTTGGCGAAGGCGCCGGATCCTGTGGCGGTGGACGTGCCCATGTCGGCGTTGACAGCCCCGGCCTGCGTCGATCCGCTGCCGCCGCCGGAGAAGGTGGCTGTCGCCGCGCCGGCGTAGCCTGTGCCCGCATTGGTCACGTTGATGCCGACCACGGTCATCATACTGCTGGCGAAATCGCTCGCGCTCATGTGGCCGGTGAGCACGAGCTTGCCGTCGCGATAGAAGCTGATGGTGGCGGGCGCGCCGGTGAAGCCACTACCCGCATTGGTGATCGTGAAGGTCGGAACGCCGTTCGCGTCCGTCGTCACGGTGCCGGTCGCCGCAATGCCGCCATTGGGCGCGTCGATCACGACGGTGCCCGAGACGTTCGGGTCGAGATGGTACCAGCTGCTGCTCGTAGCGATGGAGATGCTCTTCAGCCCCATCACCGCGGTGCCCGCAGCCTGCCCCGCCGACGTAAACTGCGTGCTGGCGAAATCGCTGCTGGTCGTCTGATACGAGGCCAGCAGCACGCCATCCTTGTAAAAGCGGACGGTCGCGGGTGCGCCCGCAAAGCCGCTGCCCGGATTAGTGATCGACAGGGTGGGAACGCCGTTCGCATCCGTCGTCACGGTACCGGTCGCGGCCGTGCCGCCCGCGGGAGCTTCGATGACGAAAGTGCCCGAGGTGTTCGGATCGAGATGATACAGGCTGCTCGTCGGCGCGATCGTGATGCTCTTGAGCCCGGTCGTCGCGGTCGCGGGCGACGAGAAGATCACGTCCGGGACACCGCTATAGGAACCGCCGGTGCCGGGCGGCACGTAGACCGAATTGATCCTGAAGCTGGTCGTCGTCACCTGCCCGCCCGGATCGAGGATGCCGTTCCAGCCGAGCCCGGACGCATCGATGCCGCCCTGCCCGTTGGTGCTGAAGCTGACGAAGGATTCGATCGTCACGTCGCGGGCGCCGATGATCCTGGTCGAGATCGGCGCGATGTTGACATCGTTGTTGCCGTCGTTGGGCGCACGCAGCAGCACGGTGCCGCCGCTCAGGCCGCCCTTCGTACCGCCATGGACGTCGATGACCGATCCCTGGTTCAGATAGATGCCGCCGTTCGTGTTGGCGTTCCAGCTGATGCCGATCGTCACGTCGCCGCCGCGCTCGTCACTGTGCGCGGTCGACGCATCGATCAGACCGGTGGTGTCGAGCGTCACTTCGTTGGCGCCGTAAAGCCTGACTTGGCCGCCGGCCTGTCCGGTGCCGTCGGCAGTCTTGCCTGCATAGCCGCTGGCATCGAGCGTGCCGGCAATGATGACCCGGCCGAACGCCGCCGACAGATCGTCGCTGGTCCAGGTCGGATCGTCCGCCGTGAGCGTAATCGAATTGGCCTTGAGCGTGTGGCCCTGCGACAGGATCAAATTGCCGGTGCGGGTGTGGATGTCCATCGCACCGGTGAATCCGCCCACCAGCAACTTGTCCGCCAAGGGATCGAGCATCACCTGCTTTGTGAACGGCTGGCTCGAGTCGACCTGCAGACTGTTGGTGTCGATCAGGAAGCTGCCGCCGAGGCCGTCGCCGCCCTTGCCGTAGATGGTCCCGAACACGCTCGCACGGCCGGTCGTCGCGAGAATCTGGATCTGGCCGCCATAACCCGCGCCGCCGTCCGGCTGCGCCACGTCGATGACGCTGGCGTCGCGCGTCAGCACGTTGCCCGCATCGGCCTTCAGCACGACCTTGCCGCCGGGGAGATACGTCACGGTGTCGACCAGGGTCTTGGCGTAGCCCCGCGCCGACACATAGGCATTGTTGTCGAGCGTCACATCCCCGGTCGTCGCTTCCAGCGTGATCGAGCCGGCCTGCGCCTGGATGACGTTGCCCGTGTGCTGGTTGTTCTCAGCATCGACAAATCCGCCGAGGCTGACGCTGCCGCCGCGGATCATCAGGCTGCCGCCTGTATCGCCGCTATCGGCAGGCGCACTGGTTCTGGCGGAGGCATTGGCGACGTCGCCGATGTTGACGACGCCGGCGGTCGCAAGGACGAACGATCCGCCGCCCTTCGAAGTGTTGCCGCCGACCGACACCAGCGGCGTGACCATCTGGAGGCCGACCACGTCGCTGCCGGTCCCGAGCGTCAGCCCGCCCTGACCGCTGAACAGAACCTTGTCGCCGGCCGTGAGGTTCACTTGCGAGAATCCCGCGATCGTCTGCGTGCCGCCACCGAACACGATGTCGGCCGCAGCGATGCCGAGGGTCCCGGTCAGGCCGGCCCGTGCCGACGTACCGGTCGTGCCGCTGCTGTTGAGCAGGTTCACGGTGCCGCCGATCTCGATCCTTGTATTGCCGCCGATCCCGGTCACCGCGCGCGCGTCGAGCGTCAACGACTGCATCGTCGCCTGGATCAGATCCGAGCCGTGGAACGTAATGTCGCCGCTGATGGCAGCGAGAGTGAGATTCTTCACGCCGCCGAGTTGAGCCAGATTGGTCTGGCTCAGGGTCACGCTGTCGTTCGAGCTCGCGCCGATCCCGATGGTGCGGCCGACGATCTTGCCCTGGTTGGCGGTGATGGTGGCGGCCGGCACGTTGGGATTGCCGGCGACCGGCTTGTTGAGGATGATGTTGTTGGTGGTCGCGGTCGCCTGCATGAACAGACTGTTGGTCGTAATGTGCGCGCCCGCCTCGATCTCGACATGACCGACATTGCCGCCCGGCAAAGTGATCGCGGCCGGACCGCTGCTGCCGTCAGCGCTGCGCACCGGGTTGTTGCTGCTCGCCAGCGTCGTGAACTGGATCGTCAGCGGCGATCCGGAGGGTCCCGCGACCGAAACCGTCGAATCCTGAGACGCGACGAACAAGGCACCCAGGCCCGGAGTGGAGTAGCTGGACAACACGGCTGCGGACGACGGGCTGCCGTTGCTGTAGCCGGCGCCCGGAACGCTGACGGGCAGCTTGTTGATGTCTGCGCCGGTGATCACGGTGCCGGTGGAATCCAGCGTTCCTCCGAGAGCGGCCGCCACCTGCTGGGCGGTGGTGCTGCTCGGATTCGAGGCGACATAGAAATTGCGTCCCGCGCCGGAGTGAACGATCCCGCTGGTCGTGATCACGCTGCCGGTGGCGATCGAGATGGTGCCGGTGCCCTTCGGCGCATTGGCCGAGAATTGGGTCGTACCGTCGAGCCAATTGCCGCTGACATTGACCTGGAACGACGATGAGACAGTCTGTTGCGTCGTTCCCGGCTGGGTCACGAGCATGATTTCCGGAACCACCAGGCCATCCGGCGTATCGACCACGAGCTCGGACGCGGTCCCCGTAATCTGCGTGCCTTTCGACGTATCACTACGGAGTCCGCCGATCAGGACGCTTTCAAAGCTGGCGAGCTGGTCGCTTGCCACCACGACATAGCCGGCAGCCGCGTACGGCTGCTGATTCACACTGGAGCTCAGCACGGCCAGCTTGTCGCTGGAAATATCGAGCTCGCCGCCGCGTCCTCCTGCGGCAGGCGCGCTCAGCTCGGTCGCACCGAGAAGGAGCGTTTGCTGCGCAACGACAGCGATGCGGCCGGCATCGACCGGAAGCCGTGGGATCGCGACGCCGTCGTGGTTGGCCTTGTCGGTGAAATAGCTGTTGGCGGTGCTGAAGCTGTATTCGCTGTATTGACGCCAGACGCTGCTGCTCTGAATTGCGAACAGCTCGCTGCCCGACGAATAGGCGCCCGGCCGCGCCGATTGCGTGTAGTGGCCGGACACCAGCACGGTGCCGTCCGGCAACGTCGTGCCCGACGGGAGGTTGCGTCCGAGATTGTTGCCGTAGTCGACGACGCGCACCGCGCCCGGCAAAGTGGCGTAGTGGCCGGGATAGAGCGTGTACGTCCCGGCAGGAACGCCAGTGCTGCCGTCGAGATAGATCTGCTGTCCCGCCAGCGGATAAGCGTCGCCCGCCTTGACGGTCTGGCCGCCATCCAGGCTGCGCGACGTGGCGAAGTGGATGTCGTAGGCCGCGATCGGATCGTTGTAGCTCGGTACCAGCGCGTAGACGGTCTGGCCCGACGGCGTCGTCGCCAGCGTATCGCGGGAGCCGCCTTTGCCCTGGATCCATTCCATGGCCTGGAGATCGCCGCCACCGCGGGTATCGATGGTCGAGCCCTGCTTGACCGCGACGTTATTCCCGTTGAGCACAAGGCCCTTCGAGGGCAACACCGGCTCACCGGTGCTCGACGCCGCCTGCAACGGGTGAAGGCTTGCGTTGTAGTACCAATTGACGCCGTCGACCGTTTCACCATAGGGCACGACCGTGTCGGCGAGCGTGACCGACGTGAGACTGCCCGGCTCGAGCGTGACCGAACTGGTCTTGATCCCGCTCAACGTCCCGTCATCTCCGAGCGCGATCTTGCCGAGCGGCGCGAACAGATTTCCGCCCTGATCGATCGTCGTTGCAAAGACCGACAACGAACCGCCGGCCGACAGCGGCACAGCGCTGCCTCCGCCGGCGGTCGCCTGGAATGTGACACTTCCGGTCGTTTGAATGGTGAAGTCGACGGCCGACACGGGATAGATCCGCTGCGCATCGAGCAGCAGATTGGCGCCGGCGGCCTGAAGCTTGCCGGTGAATCTGGGCGCGTCCGCGCCGAGGCCGTCCGCGACCTTGGGCGTGCTCAGGCGGATGTCGCCGAGGCTCTTGAATTCGATGTCGTTGAAGCCGGCGAAATCCGCCCCCTCGATGTCGATCGTCTGCGCGATGATGTGGTCCGGACCACCCGCCTTGCCGCGCTCGAAGCCCAGATTGATCGAGCTGTTCGACGTGCTGGCACCGCCGCCGCCACCGGTGAGCGACATATAGGGTGCCGCGAGCGTGACGGTGCTGCCCGGCGTGGTCGAGGCGATCGTGCTGGCTGCGACGTAGAGCCGGGACAAACCGTCACCGGAGGTCCAATTCACTGAACCCGCGATCTTCAGGGCGCTGAGCGATGGTGCGGCGATGCCATAGGTATTTCCCGAGAGCCCCGTGAAAATGCGTCCCGCACCGTTCGGCGCGGTGCCGCTGTAGAGGAAGACGTTCTCGAACGCGTCCAGCTTGTCGACGGCGGCAAACAGCGTGGATGTCGCGTCGCCGGCCGGCCTGAGCTGGCCAACGAGCGAGCCCGAATTGGCTGCGATGTTGGCGAGCGTTGCCGCTCCGCCCGAAACAACGTTGGAGAGTGCGGCGGTGACGTTGGTCGAGTCCTGCTGCAGCAGCATCGCGCCGCCGCCGAGAACAATGGTGCCACCATTGGCGACGGGAGTCTTGCCGTCGGCGCCCAGCACCTGCGTTCCGTCGGCCAGGCGGCCGCCAAGGGCCTTGAACGTGCCGCCCCAGACAAAGCCAGCCGCGTCGATCTGCACGCTGCCCGCATCGCTCCAGGACTGCGACGGCGCTGACTTGCCCGCGGAGTCCAGGGCCTGGATCGTGGTGGCATAGCCGGACACGTCGACCACCGCGCCGGTCTCGGCGACCACAGAGCTGCCCGCCGGCACCAGGCCGCTGACATAGGTCCCCGCTTGGGCGGTGACCGCGACGGGGTTCGCCGCTTCGACGATGAAGGCACCGCCGCCGAGCACCGTGCCGCTGGTTTTCGCGCCGTTCGACGTTCCGTAGTTCGAATTCGCAACAAAGGTTCCCGACACGTCGATCTTGGCCTGCGAACCGAGCCAGGTCCTCTGCGCGTTCACCGTCACGGTGCCGGCGTGATCGATCACGCTGCCGCGGATCAGCACGGTTTGGGCTGCCCGCTCGCGCGTCGGCGTGGAGTCTGTAATCGCCGGGATGCCGCCGAAGCTCACTTTCGCCTGCGGATCGGTCACGATCGCAGCGCCGGTGTCGACCAAAATGTCGTCCGACTTGAGGGTGAGGTCAACCGATTTTCGCTGGTCGTCCGGGAGCATCGCAGTGGCCGCCGTGCTGGCGACCTTGTTGCCGGTCCCGAGCTTGCTGTAATCGGCGAGGCTCGACAGATTCTTCTGTTGCAAGGTCAGGTTCGTCCCGGCCGCGACGGTAATTGTCGCGCTGGTACCGGTCCAGCCATCAGGCGCGGACTGGATAAGATAGGAGCTGAAACCGCCATCAGTCAGCCGCGACGCCGCGAGCGTAGTCGCCGTCAGGCCCCCGCCGAGCGTGGACGTTACAATGCCGGAGTTCGCATCGGCATGTGCGGTGCTGTCGATTGTAATCGTCTTGGCGGCACCGAGCGTCAATGTTCCGTTGGTCTGGAAGCCATACGCGCGCAGAGTTCCGTCAAGTTGAAGCTGGGCCACATTGCCTTTCGTCGGCTGCTCAGGCGAGCCACTCTGTTGCACAACATAATCGTAGCCCTGATAGAGCTGCAACGAGATGCTGCCGCCGCGCCCGGCCATCACGCCCGTCGAGACGGTCTTGGCAAAGCCGGTCGAGGAAATATATCCGCCACTCGATGCATCGAGCGTCGATCCCTGCGCAAGCAGGATACTGCCGGTCGTATCCGTGCCTGAGTTGCTGCTCTTGTTGGTCGCGATCGAAATGGAGCCGCCGTCAGTATAGGCCGGGCCTCCCGCATCCAATCCGCTCCGTCGGGTGTCATTGACCCAACGGCCACTGACGTCCAGGACCCCCGAAACGAAGATGTCGGATTTTCCTGACGCGGTCGTTGCTGGCGCGAACCATGTACCGCCAAAGTTCTTCTGCGCCGCATATGCATCCGTCAGCAGATTGATCTGTCCGCCCGCCGCCGAGATCTTACCTGCGATGCTGACGGCGGTTCCCGCCGTGGCAGAGAACTTGCCGCCTGCAGCCAGCGCGAGGTCCGGCGTGCTCGACGCATCCGCAACGCCGCCGTTACCGGAATCGTGAGTCACCAACAGGTCGTTGGCATTGACGTTAAGCAGGCTCAACCCGTAGCCCGACAGTATAGATGCCGAGAGCACGGTTTGATACTGACTAGTCGTCGTGAAGTCGGGGCCTTGGATCGCAGTTGCGAACTGCGGAGGATTAGACGCTCCCGGAATGGCCGCGATCTGGCCGGTCGTCGCCAGCGAACCAGTTGGCAGATCGGCACTCGTGCCGATCACCACGCTGCCCGGCGTGGTCAAAGAGAAATAGCCCTGCGACGGCATCTCGTCGCCCTTGGCCTGGGTGTTGGTCACGCCGCCGGTCACCGACGGTTTCAGACCGAACGCAATCTGCCGCTCGCCGGCGACCGAGCCGAAATACATCTGCCCCGCGAGTTGCGGGATGACGGTGGTGATCGTAACACCGCCGGCGTCGTGCCCTTCGGTGTAGCCGGGCACCTGAATCTGTGTTGCGGTGGACCAGGTCTCGGTCACGCCCCAACGGGAATGGTTGACGGTGAACCGGCCTGCGATGCCGAGGTAGACCCGGTTGGGATCGGCATTCTCCATGCTGTACATGCGGCCGTCGGCGCCGAGCAGCTTGGTAGTCGACACCGTGCCCGGCAGGAACGTGACGTTGCCGCCGGCGACATTGATCACCGAACCTGCCTGCGTGATCACGCTGCGACCCGGGGTGCTGACGTCGGTCCCCAACAGGTCCGTTTGCAGGCTGACGGACCCGCCGGTGGTCATCAACTGCTGGAGGCTGCGGCCATAGCCGAGGATGGTGCCGCTGGCATCGGCGACCGGAGTGCCGACCCAGGTCGTGCCGTCGCTGCGGGTGCCGGAGGCACGGATGTCGATGTAGAGCGTCTGGCCGTACAGCGCGCCATTGCGCTGCAGCGGCATGTCCGCGAATTCATTTCCGCGCGGCACGAACGGAATGAAATTATAGCTGGCCGGAAGCTCGACGTTCTGCAGGCCCGCCACATCAATGGTCGCGCCCGGTTCAAGCAACACGCGCTGCGAGCCAGGCAGGCTGGAACCGAGCGAGCCCTGCTGGCTGCCCGAGGCAAAAAACACGTGCTGGGCGGAGTTGTTGTAAAGGGCCTGAGCATTCACGTTCGGCCCCAGGTCGACGGCTCGCATCACCACGCTGGCCGACGGCGCCGAGACGAGACCGCTCGAACTAACTGTAACAGAGCCCTGGGCCGACAGCTCGACATAGGCCGGCGTGAAACTCTGCACATTGCTGCCCGCGCTCCCGCCTTGCGGCAGGCTGGTGGTCAATGGATCGTCGTACGGAATCGAGCTGATCGTGCCTTCGAGATCGACACTGGTTGCGGCCCGCAGCAGCACCATGCTGTTGCGGGTGATACCGGTGTCCGCCGAGATGACGCCGCCCTGTCCGATCGTGATCCGGTCGCCGTTCATCTGGGTGATGCCGCGCGGCGTATTGATCACACCGTCGTTGGTGATGATGCCCGTTCCCGGCGCGGTGCTTCCGAGCGGGGTGCCGCCGGTCCCGTCGCCGGGGTCCTGGGTATACTGACTGGCAAATTGGGTGATGGAAAAATCGGTGCCACGGTAGGTGACGCCGCTGGGGAGCACGTTGGACGGCAGTTTCCAGTAGCCGCCGGAGACCAGGTCGATGGTCCGCGCTGCGACCAGCGCAACCTCGCCGGCAGGCGCCGTCAGCGTACCGGCGTTTGAGACGTTGCGACCGAACAAATAGACGAAACCGGGGGAATCGAGGTCGACCGTACTCGCGGTGATCGAGGCGCCGGCATTGACCTTGACATCGCCCCAACTGTTGTTCTCCGCCGCATAGCCACCGTCATTCGGCGTGCCCGCCAGTTGCGGCGGGCGTGTCGTCGCGACGGAGAAGGCGTTGGTACCGTTGATTCCGGTGCCAAGAAAGAACTGGTCGCGCGCGCTCTGCGTCAAACCCAGCGCACCGACGTCGAGGCTGGAAGCCACTAGCGCGTGAACATTGACCTGCGCGCCGGCGCCGAAAATGATGCCGTTACGATTGATGACATAGACGCCGCCGAGCGCGCTCATCTGCCCGAGAATCTGCGTCGGGGACCCGGTCGGGTCGGTCACGCGATTGAGCACGGTCCAGTCCGCCGACTGCTGCTCGAACTTCACCGACGTATTGCGGCCGATATTGAAGGTCTCCCAGTTCAGGATCGCCTTCGACTGCGTCTGGGTGATGTCGACCGTATACTGGCCGTTCTTGACGGTCTGGGTGAAGGTCGTGTTGGCGTTCTGCCAGGAGGTCGGGGTATTGAGCTGAAGCGACGAACAGGAATCGCCGCAAGCATTCTGGCCGGTGACGTCCTTCACGCCGCCAAGCGGCATCAGACCGTTGGTGACGACCCCGTTGACCGTCGACTTGACCGCTTGTGCGGCTGCAGCCGCGGCATCCTGCTGGGCCTGACGCGCAGCAGCCAATGCGGCTGCAGCACGCGCGAGAGAGGTTTGCGCCTGCGCTCCCGCGGCAGTGGCTTGCATTGCCGCCATGCCGGCAGCGAGCTGGGCCGCAGTCGCAGGAGCAACCGACGAACCGGTCGCAACGAGTTCGCGTGCCTGCGTCTGGTGGCTAGCCATCCAAGGCAGGATCGCCGTAGAGGTCAGCAGCGCGGCCCGAATGCGGCGCCAGCGAAGCGAAAAGGCAGACGGGCTCATATCAGTATTCACGCGGCACACTCCAGCGGGAACGGGCGTTGCTTAGGGCGGCCGACGAACCGCACCGGCCGGTTCAGGCCGCCGCTGAGAGCACGCAACGTGCCTCCGGGTATCACATAATGTGTTACATATATGTGATATTTAACTAACGGTTAACGATATTAACCGTCGTAACCGACGCATTGGGCTGCATATTCTGGTTCCTGCTGGCGACGGTCCTGCAGAACCAAAAAACGCGGCTGGGCTGCACCTTCGCGCAACCCGGCCTGATTATTCGGACGGAACCTCGCCTAGCGCGACGGTGCCGCTTCAGGCTTCGCCTCGAGCAGCTTGGAGAGCGCGATCTCGTTCACGACCGGCGGCGATTGCTTGAGGAGTTCCGCGACATAGGCGCGACGATTGGCCTCGATGCGCTCGGCCCTCATGCGCTGAACCAGGGCGTCTCTGACCTCCGCAAGTGGCCGTGAGTGCGCCGCCTCGGTGTCCAGCAGCTTGAGCACGTGCCATCCATCCTCGAGCCGGATCGGATCGGTGACGCCTGCTTTCGGCAATCCGGTGACCTGGCCACGGATTTCGGTCCGAAGATCCGGCTCGGTCACCCAGCCGATCTCGCCCTCCTTCTCGGCCGACGCCGTATCCTCGGACGAGCTGCGGGCGATCGCGGCAAAATCCGCGCCCGCCTGTTTGAGCTTTCTGACGACGTCATCAAGCTTCTTGCGCGCCGTGTCTTCGGTGGCCTTGTCCGCGTCCTTCGCCACCGAGACCAAGATCTGGGCGAGGCGAAAGCGGCGGGGCACCAGCAGAGCGCCGGCGTTTGCGTCGTAGACGCTCTTGATCTCGGCTTCGCTCGGAAAGCTGTCGGGTGGCGCGGTCACGGATTGCAGATAGGTTTCGACGATCAGGCTTTCCCGCGCACGCGCAAGCTGGGCGACGACGGCGGGCTGCTGCTCCCATTTCTTGGCCGACGCCTCCCTGAGCACGAGGCGATTGGCGAGGATCGCCCGCACGGTTTGGCTGAGCAGCGCCGGATCGTGCGCCATCGCGGCCTGCTGACGCGCATCCAGAAGCTGGAGCGTCGCACGCACCTCCTCGGCGGTCACATCGCTATCTCCGACGCGCGCAATCACCTCTCCGCTCTTCACGGCCGACGCATCCTCGGCAGCCGGCGGACGAGCGGGAGCAGTCGCGGCGGGCGCCGGACGTGTCGGCTGCGGCGGATTGCGGGTCTGGGCCAAGGCCGCGGACGCCATAGCCAGCAGCGCGCCGGCGAGCATGACGGTCCTGAGGGCGTGATGGGTCATGGCTTGGCCTTCTGTTCAAGGATCTTGTCGCGGTAGTCCTGGGCCGCGTTCTGGTGCTCGACCCGCTTCAATCCAAACACCGGATCGTGGTCGAGAACCTTCTCGAACGGGTCCATCGCCTCGTATTTGGTCACGACCTCGTTGGCCGTCCTCGCGAGCTGAATATTCTTGGCCTCGCAGGCCTTGGTGCTCGCCTTGAACGCGGTCGCTTCGGCCTCGAACTTGGCGCGCTCGGCATCCTTGGCCCGCGCGACCCCGGCCGCCTCGCCATAGGCGACCTTCCACTTCTCGAGTGAATCGTCGCGCTCGGTGAGACGCTCGTTGAAGTCCTTCACGGCCTGGCGATAGGCCTGCTCCGCCTCCTTGACCTGGGCGCGGAACGCTTCGTTCTGCTTGCGGAGACGCTCACGTTCCTGCTCGGCCGCCGTCAGCTTGGCCTGGAGCGCGGCGCGCTGATCTTCCGCTGCCCTCGCCTGCGCGGTCGCCGATCGCAACGCCTCGCGCAAGCGGTCGCCTTCCTGGTCGGCGTGAGCAATCGCGGGAATCGTCAACGCCAATGCGACAATGGAGGAGAGACGCAGGAGCCGCATGATCAGAACCTCGCATTGAGATCGAGCTGCACGATATCGACCGCATAGGGCAGACCCGCGATGTTATTGGCGCTCATCCAGCGCACCGAGGCCCAGACGTTCTCGCCGAGGCCGACATTGCCGCCGATGAAATAGCCCTTGAGATTGGTGCCGCCCAGGCCGAAATCGGAGTCGACGAACGCATCCACCATCGCATCGGACTCGAGATATTTGTAGCCGACGTGAGCGTTCCAATCCCAGAGATGCTTGACCTCCTTGTTGCCGACGGTCAGGCGCGCGAGCCAACCCTGATTGCCGCCGTTGTAGGGACCCGGGCTACCGTCCGGCGTGCCCGCAAAGTTGTTCGGGCGCACCGCGACAGCCGCAACCGCGGCACGATCGAATGCCGTGTTCCAGATATATTCGGCATCGAGGATAACGTGGATCGGATTGAACTGAGCGAAGTCGAGCTGCGCGCTGGCAACAACCGGACGGAAGTCGCTGGCGAGGCCGTAGAACTGGAAGTTCTCCGAGCCTGTGGGCGGAAGCGCAGCGGGCAGCACCAGGGGAATATTGCGCAGCCGCATATACGTATTGCCTTTTTGGGCAAAGGTCGGCCGTAGCATATCTGTATCGCAAACATCGGATGCGGCGGCGACGACGCACGCGCTGGATAGCTTGCCGCGCACGTTGGTGAAATCGTAATAGGCGAACGCCATCGTCAGATTTGTTTCGGGATCGAGCGTCGCGCCAAAGCCGCCCTGCGCGCCGAACAGCCACTTGTCGCGGCTAGGAAGCTTGATGTTTCCCGAAGGATCGGACGTGTTCAAGCCTGCGTTCAGATCGGTGTTGAAGACCGGAAACGCGCCGCCGGCGAAAAACGGCGTGAAACCTTCGGCGACCTGCTGCTTGGCCTGGATTGCAAAGCCGTCGAAGCCGATTTCCTTGTACCAGACCAGATCGGTCGGCGACCAGAACGGATTGTCGAACCTGCCAACCGAGGCGACGAAATCCTGCACGGGCTGGTACTTGACGAACGCACGATCGAGCCAGAGCGCGTATTTCGAGAAATCGCCGCCATTGCCGCCGAAGGTCTGGTTGGTGGAGACCGGTGAGCTGCTATCGCCCGTCGCGATCCTCAGACCTGCGCTGAAGCCGTCGAAGAGGTCGATATCGGCGCCAAGCCGAGCCCGGAAGCGGAAGCGATTGCGATCCTGCGTCGTGTTGTAGCTCGGCGGAGCATAAGGATTGACCGCGTTTAAGTTATCCTCGAGAAACGGATTGCCCGTGTTGATCGCATTGAAATTCTCCAGCGGCCCGTTTCCGGCCGGGAAATGATCGCCCTCATATCGCGCACGGATATCACCGTAGAACCGGATCCGTTGCGCCCATTCCGGATATTTGCCGGGCGACGCCCAGTTCTCCTTCTCTGCCTTCGCCATGACCTCGGCGCGAATTTCGTCGCGCAGCTGCTTCTTGACGATCTCGGGGACATAGGTGACGCGCTTGGTGCCGGGCGGCGAGACCGCGTCCGTCGCGGTCGTCGCCGCCTTCTCGGCGCCTTCCGCCTTCGTCGTCGCATCGCGCGTGGCCTGGCGGGCGACATAGGCCTCGTCGTCCGCCTGCTTGACCAGCGCAGCCGCCTGGTCCTCGCTGAGCGTGCCCTGCTTTACCAGCAAATTAATCAGGTTGACGGTCGCGTTCGACGACGGCGGCGCACCGCGCGACACCGTCGGGCGCTTGCCCGGCTGCGTATCGTCCTGGGCCGAGGCGGGAACGGAAAGTGCAAGCAGGATAGCTGCGGTTCCCGCAAGCTGTCGCTTTGTCATCTCTGCACGCCACATGGCATCAACCCTTCTTCCAGTCTCTCTTACTCGTTCACACCGACAGCTCGCGCCGCCGTCTCTCACCCCGGACTGCGCGCCGTGACCTGCATCACGATCGGCATCGGCATTTCCCTCGGCGGCGGTTCGCGCAACGTCATGCCGCTGAGGACCTGGTCGCGGATCACCGCGTCGAGCTCGTTGTTGCCGGTCGAGGACACCAGCTGCACGCGCGTGATCCGGCCGGTCGGATCCGGCCATAACCGCACCCTGACCTGCATCACGGCGTGACGCGTCTTGTCGTTGGCGCGCAGCGCCGCCTCGATCTGCGCCTGCACGATGCTGGCGTACCAACCCCATTTGCTGCTGCCGCCACCACCGCCGCCACCTCCGCCGCCGATCAGCCCGCCCTTGCCGCCTTTCAGTGTTCCAGGACCAGCGGTGTTGGCTTCGATCGACGGTGGACTGTCCATCGGCGTATCGGGCGCATCCGGCGGCGCTTCCTTGGGAATGTCGACCGGCTTCTCCTCGATCATCTCCTGCTTGACCGGAGTCTGCTCGACCATCTTCTGCTCGGGCTGCTGCTCCGGCGGCGGGGGTGGAGGCGGAGGTGGCGGCGGCACGATCATCGTCACCTGGAGCTCGTTCACCTTGCGCGGCGGATTCTTGTCGCCGCTCAAGAGAACCATGATGCCGCCGACCACGAGCGCGATCACCAACAGACCGCCACCGCCCAGCAGCAGATAACGCCACCAGGCCGGTCCTTCGTTCTCCTCGGTGGTGTCGCGCTGATCCATCGGCGTCACATGCAGTCCGGTTCACCGCGCCACCGGCTTGGTCGCCATGCCGACCTGGGTGAAGTTGAGGCGGCCGAGCATGTCGAGCACGTCGACGACGTTCTGGTACTGGGTCTGGGCGTCGCCGCGCACGACGATCGGAAACTCCGGCGTCAACGCACGCTGCTGTACCAGCCTTTGCTCGAGCTCCGGCAGCGTCACCGGGATAGTGTCGAGGAACAGCTTGCCGTCATTGGCGACCGTGATCGCCTTGGTGGTCTGCTGCGCCAGCGACGGCGCCGCGCTCGCCTTCGGCAGGTTCACCTTCATGCCCTGCACGGTCGCCGTGGTCATGATGATGAAGATCACCAGGAGCACATAAGCGAGATCGAGCATCGGGGTGATGTTGATGTCGTCGTACGGCTTGCTGTCAGACTGGACTTGCATGGGTTCACTCCGCCGCCTGCTTCACCGGCTCTTCCGGAAGCTCGTAGGATTCCGCGATCCGCGTGATGAATTCGTCGACGAAGACCTGCATCTCACTGGAGACGTCCTTGATGCGGATCGTCAGGTAGTTGTAGGCAAACAGCGAGGGGATCGCGACGCCGAGGCCGGCGACGGTGGCAACCAGCGCCGCCGCGATGCCCGGTGCGATCGCGTTGACGTTGACGTCGCCAGAGGCCGCGATCGCCGCAAACGTGATCATGACGCCGACGACGGTGCCGAGCAGGCCGAGGAACGGACCGCCGGAAATCGCGATGGTGAGCATCACCATCAGCCGGTTGAGGCGCTGGCTCTCCCGCACGAAGCCGCTGTCGAGCACGGCGCGTATCGACTGGATCGCCTGCGGCGACAACCGGCGATAGCCGCCACCCGCAAAGCGCCGCCGGATCTCCTTCGCACCGGCTGCGAACAGACAGTAGAGCGGGGCGGCGTGCACGGACTTGCGCTGCTTCTTGCCCATCTCGCCACCGAAGCTCGGATCGTTTTCCTCGCTGTCGAGCTGGAGCAGTCCACCGATATCGGTCGAGGTCTCGCGGAAATGCCCAAGGAAAAGCTCGTTGCCGCGAGAGACCCGGTTCAGATACGAGATGCGATCGACCATGACGTACCAGCTGATGAGCGCCATGATCCCAAGCAGGCCGATGACAACCCAGCCGTCGAGCGTCACCGACCGCAGGATCACGCCGAAATAGCCACCGCTGAACCAGCCCGAGGTCTCCTCGTCGACGCTGAACGAGATCAGCTTGGCATGGTCGGGTCCCTGCCCGATTGCACCCAGCTTGATGAAGCCGGCGGGACGCGCGACCTTCGCGATCTGAAATTCGTCGACGTCGCCGGCAAATCCCGTAGCCGAGCCCGCAGGTGCGGCCGCTGGCGCCGGCGTCTGGGTCGCATCCCCCGCGGCAGCCGCCGCCGCTGCGTCGGCAGCCGGAGCGGCCGCGGCCGGCGCTGCCGCAGCAGCGCCGAGTTGCGCCACGCCAGTCATGGTGGGCAGGCTTGCGGCCAGCGTCGCGGCCTGACTGCCATCGACATAGAGCGCGATCTGTCCGCCCTTCGCCGTGAATGCAATCTGATGCCAGCCGCCAGCCGTGATCGCCGCGCCGCCCACGCTCCGCTGGGTGTTACCGCCATTCGCGACTTCGACGAACGCGACACCATTGTCGAGCCCGACGGTGAGACCGTTCGCGCCCTCGGCTCGGGCGAACAGAACGGCTCCCGGCTGCGGCGCGGTCATCTTGAGCCAGAGCGACCAGGTCAGCTCGCCGCCTTCGGCAAGCACGAGCGACGGCGAGCCGGGAAGCGCGACCGCGGTCTGTCCGTCGAGGTGTGCGCCCTGCCCGATGATAGCGCCATCGGCCGCCGGCACCGCGTTCTGCGCCGAGTTAGCCCAGGCCGTGATGTCCTGCGCCGGCGTGCCGCGATCGTTGAAATGATAGACCAGCAGCGTGTCGGGATCGTAGGTCCCCTTGGCATCGACCGCAGCCGGCGCTTTCTGGTTTCCGTAGTAGAGCCAGATGTCGTTCTTGGTGCCGGGCTTCAGGTCGGGAACGCTGACCCACACCAGCGCCTCGCCGAGCAGCGAATCGTATTTCTCGACGTGATGCTTCAGCGGCGTCTTGTCATCCCCAGCGACGAAGCGAAGATCGCCGCCGTCCTCCTTGGCTGCGCCGAAGCGGAAATTGCCGACATGCAGCCGCACCAGGATCGGCGCCGTACCGATGGCGTCACTGATCCCGGCGCCTGACTGGCCGGTATCGATCGTGATCTTCTTGCGCAACGTCCACTGATCGTTCCACCACGCCGACGCGGGCTTCGGCCACAGCACGGCCATCAGAACGAGAAACAGCATCAGCGGTGCGCTCAGGCGGTATCCGCGGCGTGATCCAAAGCGAAGGAGCGACATCTAGAATTCTCCCCAGACCCTAAAACTGAACCGTGGATGGTTGGCGACGGTGGCCTGCTGGCTGGTCAGCGGCATGCCGACGAAAACGATGCTGTTGAAGTAACGAAGCGCCTTCATGCGCATGCCGACGCCGTAGCTGGCGAGGTCGAAATGCGACTGCTGGTCCGTCAGCGGCTCATGGATCCTGGCGTTGCCGCCGTCGACGAACGCAAAGAAGCGCCACTCGTCGAACGCGTTGTACTTGATCGGCTCGCCCATCGGATTGGGCAGCTTCTGCTGCAAGTATTGCGCGAGGTTGGGCGTGCGCATTTCCAGCGTTCCGGCGACGCCGTAATCGCCGAGCACCTCGGATTCGAGATAGCCGCGCACCGTGTCCTGGCCGCCGAGGCTGAACTGCTCGCTCGACACCAGCGGCTGATCCGCGGCCTGGCCCTGGAGTTTTGCGTAGAGCTGGAAGCCTCCAGCGAAATCCTGGGTGTGCGAGATGTCGGCATGCAGCGTGATGAAGCTCGCCGTGGCATCGAAGCGCTTGGCGTCGAACTCGTCGCGACTGGAGCCGATACCACGCAGGCCTGTCGTCACCGTGGCATTGAGCTGCGTGAGATGCCCCTCACCCTGCCAGGTTGCACCATAGCTGGCGACGAGCGGCACATAGGTCACCGGCGAGTCAAATGCGTCGGTACCGAGCTTCAGCGATTGCTTGAAATCCTTGTAGTCGACGCCGAGCGACAATGTCTGGAACAGATCGCCCTTCGACGGCAGTGTCAGCACCGCGCGTCCGCCGACCACCTGGCCGGGGCCCACTACGTTCGCGCCGCCGACGGTTGCGACCGAACTGTCCGAGACCAGCCCGTAGACGAGAACGCTCAGCCAATCGATCTCCGTGCGCGCCAGATACGAGCCGGAGATGACCATCGCGTCCTTCGGATTCATCGGCGCGAACTGGTAGGTCCAGGTCATGGAATGGCCGAGCTGCCAGAGGTCGTCATAGTGCATCGAGACGCTGGTCCGCAGCGGCGTCGTGCTCGGGCTCTGCTTGTTGTTGAGCTCCACGCTGCCGTGCAGCGGAAGCGTATCTTCGACGTTGAGATCGACATCGACCGTGCCGGGCGCCACGCCCGCGCGCAGCGCCGGCGTGATGCGCCGGTCGGCCCAGCGGTTGAGTGCGACGATGTCCTTCGTCACGTCCTGGAAATTCGGCAGCGTCCCCTCCTTCAGCGAAGGAGCGTTGTCCTTGATGTTCTTGAGGTCGAAATAGCGCGAGCCCTTGACGCGCAAACGCCCGACCCGGCTCTCGGTGACCTTGAGCACGATGAATCCGCGCTGGGCATCCTGCTGCGGGACGCCCACGCTCACGGTCTGAAGACCCTTGTCGTGATAGGCCTTCTCCACCGCGGCGCGCGCTTTCTCAACGTCCTGCGCGCTCTTGTTCGGACCGAGGAAGGGATAGACCGCCGCCTCGACCTCGATCTGCGGCAGGTTGTCCGCGCCCTCGACGCGAAACTCGTCGATGTCGAAATGGGCCTCCGGAGCTGCCGGTTTGGCCGGCTCCGTCGCATTCTTTGCCGGTGCGCCTTCCGCGGGCTTCGCCGGCGCAGGTTTGGCGGCGCCGGCCTCGGGCTTCGCTGCCGCGGGCCTCGCACAGACCGCGCAGATCAACAGACCGCAGAGAACAAGCTGCGAAGCGCATGCGGTGGCCGATCGACCTCTCCGCACATCGCGCAACCGAAGACGCGCGCTCCTCTCATACAGACCACGCGAATTCACCACAGCCTCGATATCGTTCTCGCATTGCAGCCAGCCTGTGCCGACCCGCAGTGATGTTCGGACAGCCCGAACCAACCAGGACGCACCGATTTTCCGGGCCTTATCCGATAGACGTCGCGCTCGCGGCCGCTGCGAAAAGATTCTCGCGCTGTTCGATGCGTCGCGATGATCGATGTGGTGATTCCACGCAACATAACACGACTATCGTTAGACATCTGTTATTGGCTAACAGTTCGTCACATTATCGTTGTGCGCCCTCTCTACCGTCCCGCAAAATTCGGGGTTTAATAAGTGGGGCGTAACATGACGATCGACATCATCTCCAACCTGCGCAGCCTGCTGCTCGCCGAATATGCCGACTTCGACCGGCGACTGACGCGCCGCCTCGGCTCGCCGGACCTCGCCTCCGAGGCCCTCAACGAGACCTATCTCCGTCTCGCCGGCATGCGGGAGATCGGGACCGTGCGCAGCCCCAAGGCCTATCTGTTTCGGATCGCCCTCAATATCGCCACCGACCGCCGCCGCGCCGAAAAGCGCCGCCTCACCTCCGACGAGGTCGATGCCGTGCTCGAAATTCCGGACGATCGGCCGGACGCCGCGCGCGTGATCGAGGATCGCTCGGACGTCGAGCAACTCAAGCGTGCGATCGCCGAGCTTCCGGAGCGCCGGCGCCGCGTCCTGATGCTCTCGCGGATCGAGGGCCTGCCCAACCGCGAGATCGCCGCCCTCCTCGGCGTCACGGTTCGGACCGTCGAGACCGATCTCAAGCAGGCGGTCGAGCACTGCGCCGAGCGCCTCAAAAGACCCGTGCGCGGGAAATTCGGTTTTCAGCGCGCCGCATCGTCTCACCTACAGAGATATGTCGATCGGGGCCATCCGCTCATGACCGGCATGGGCGGGAAAGCGCTGGGTCGTGACGAAACGAAACCATCAGGTCGATCACTTAGATCCGTTAACCCGTGAGGCGTTGTCGTGGATCATGCGCCTCAAATCGGGTGAGGCGACGATTGCGGACGCCGAACAACTGATGGATTGGCGAGGCAAAAGCTCCGCCCATGAGCACGCGTTCCGCGATGCCGTAAAATGCTGGCGCGCCATCGGCGAGGCGCTGACGACCAGCCGCCCCGCGCCCGCGGTACGGCGCCGGCGTCCGACGGGCAGCAAGAAGCGGGCATGATGCGGCGGGCCTGGCAAGGCCGCAGACCCATCTCAGCACATATCAGAACGGCAGATATCGGATCAGCGCAAATCGGACGGCGATTTTCGCTCGGCCGCGCTACGCAGGCGCGTGTTGAGTTCGGCGAAATTGATCGTGCTGCCGGCTGTCCGGATGCGGCCGCGGGCTGCGCCGCCACCGCTGCTGCTGCCACCACCGGTGGACGACCTTCCAAACGTCGGCGGCGGAACGGAGCCGGTGACCGCAACGCCGTTGGCTGCCAAATGTGCGCGGACGCGCGTGCAATATTCGACCGACAGATAAGAGAAGCGGGTCTCGCCGTGGCCGGCGCGATATTTCATCGTCGCGGTGCAGAGATCTCCGCCCGCGCGGCGCCAGGCGCCGGCAAGATACTGGACGCCATAGTGGACATTGATCTCGGGGGTGGCGAGCTCCGACGGCGTGCCGGCGAAACCCATCATCCGCGCTGTCGGCAGCATCACCTGCATCAATCCGACCTCGCCATCCATACCGACCACGGCTGGATTGTACCTGCTCTCGACCGCCATCACGGCATCGACCAGCGCCGGCGGCAGGCCGAAGGAAAGCGATTCACGCTCGATCAGCTGACGATACTCGGCACGGCCGGCGCGCCAGTCGCGGCCGAACACTGCGCTGCTCCGGAACGTGGTGTTGGCGAGGAGTGGATTTGCCGGCGGAAAATCGGCAGCCGTGAGCGGCCGCGGCGCGAACCGCTCGAGCATCAGCGGCTCGGGCGCGATATCTGCCACATCGGTCGACGGAGCGGCGGCGCTGCTGATCTCAGCCCCGTGGCCATCCTCATCATCTTGCGCTCTCGCCTCTCCGTTCAGGACGGCGAGCAGGCACAGCGCCATCGATGGCCACAACAGCCGGCGTACGGGCGTCAGCGCCCTGGTCTGCGGAGGGGATTTCGACATCAGCGATGCGGTAGCACGTTGGAGATAGGTGGTGGACGATAGGGAGTGATGGAGCGGCCGTAGTTGGGCCCCAATTGCTGGCGGACGGACGCCTCGTTGCCAAGGCCGACGCGCACGTCCGACGAGCGCGCGTCGATCGGAGGCAGGTTGAGCGATGGATTGACCTTATCCACCTCACGGCGAAGCTTCTCGTTCAGACAGCCGAACGCACTGTCGCCTCCGATCTGGACGTCGACGCAACGTTGAACGGAGGCGCCACCCGCCGCGCCGCCGATGATTGTGCCCTCTCGCGGCCCAGCCGGCGGATTGACTGGCACACCAAGCGGGCCAGGAGCCTGCGCCATCACCGGGACCGCCATGAGCGCGACGAGACAGGCCGCGAGACATACGCGACGGGGAACTCCAACTCTCGATAGCGCATCGCCCATGCCGCGAAGCCTCCCTCAGCCAGCGCGCTTTATCCCGGCAACCCGCGCGATGATATCATTTCCCGCCACCCGATCCGGTATGAGACTCTCATGTTACCATAACTCCCCGGAACAGACGCATCCCGATTTGAAAACGGCGGCAGCCTGCAATCCCGTCGGGAGCGCTGCTGCCCTCACCTCCACTCAAAGCCTGCTTCGAACCACCTTGAGGTCGTTGACGAGGCTCACCCCGTCGTCGGCTGTCACGACCGCCGTGTTGATGAAGTTCAGGACCTTGGTGATGTCGACCTGTGGCGCATTGGCCGCATAGAGCACGTCGAACGGCCGCATCTGCATCTTGGTAGCGACGAAATAGCCGGCCGGGTCCTGGAAATTGACGTTGAAGATGATAGGAACGGTGTCGCCCTCATATTTCGAGCAATCGACGCCGAGCTGCTTGGCGACGTCACGCGGCTCGCGGCGATAGAGAAACACCGAGGCTGGATCGGCTTGCAGATCAAGCAGTCCGCCGGCCTTCGCAACGGCTTGCGTGAGGTTGATGCGCCATGCGTCAAAGTTGAATTCGCCCTGCTGGCCGGTCGCACCAAAAGCGATGAACTTCATCGGCTCGCGGTAGAGATAGATCCGATCCCCCGGCTGCACGAATACATTGCTCGCCGGGAAGTAGACCAGATTTCCGAATGGCAGCGTGGCGCGCTTGCCGGCGCGCTCGAGAACTACCCAGGTCTCCCAGCCGGCGCCGCTGATGCCGCCGGCGCGCGTGATCGCGTCAGTAATCCTGTCCTGCGCGCCGGCAGCCGGCATCGGGAAGCGCACCGGCGTCCTCACTTCGCCGAACACACTGACGAGCGACGAGCGCTGCTGGCTGGATGTGACGACGACCTGCGGATCGATCGCACGCTTCTTGATCTGCGCCAGGATGTCGTCCTGGATCTGCACGTTGGTGCGGCCCGCGGCGCGGATCCTGCCGGCATAGGGCACCGTGATGTTCCCGTCGTTGTCGACGGCCTGGTCAGGCAGGCTCACGAAGTTGCCCGGCCGCACACCGGCTTCGATCGGGACGTATAAGCCGCCCGCCGAAGCCTCGAAGATCGTGACGCTGATGATGTCGCCGATGCCGAAGCGGATGCTGGAGGGTGGACGGCTATCCGCAAGCGCGCCCGGCATCCCGTTGGGCTCGAACTTCTCGAGCTGGCGGACGATGTCGGGTGTGAGCTTGACGACGGCGAATGGCAGCACAGTGGTATTCTCGGCCTTGACGTCGACGCTCGCCGGCCCCGACATCGAGATGAACCCGCAGCCGCCGAGCAGAAAGGAGCAGGCGAGAGAGCATGCGATCGCCAAATAATTTCTCAATCGCATGATCGTTTCGCACTCAGCTCACATACCGCTCGCAAAGCCTGCACGGCGCGGCGCGCGCCTGCACACTTTCCGCAACCAACCGCGGATCAGCTTGTGGTTCCTGCTTCATAGACGCCGCTGCTGCGGCGACTACGAAAACAAGGCGCGCGATATTGCTCGGAGAATGGGTCGGAGGACGTTCAGGACGTAGCCGTGGGACGGAGATCGGCGGAGGCAGCGGGAAGCCGGCGGTGCTCTCCACACCGCCGACTTGCAAGCATCAGATCGTTCCGATCAGCTCAGCGGCCGGCCATTTTCGATCATGGCGGCGGCTCATGCGCACGGCTAGATGCGCATCGACTGGCGGCAACGGCCGCGATTTTCACGTAGATGACAGCAGCTTGCGCAGGCGCACGACTTCCAACTGGGTTTCCTCGACCATGCGCATCAGGAGTGCATTCTCGCGCTTGAGGTCTTCGATGCGGCGAAGCCGGCTGGTTTCGTCTTGCTTCAGGCCGAGATTGTACACGTTCTCGTTTGAATCGTGCTGCGCGGACTTGAGACAAGCCAGATCGAACGCATTTGTCGCGCGCATTTCAACCCCCCAAAACAAAAAACACACGCTCGCCTTCGAGCGTTCACAAGAACAGCAGCCCACTGCCAAGCGACGCTTATTTGCCATTCTTGTAAGAATGTTTCTTATCGTTGCTGTGACCAATGTTAAAAACAATTTCAGATTTGCGAAGAAAAGCGATCGTTATGTTGGACGAAAAGCGGTCATTGCGTGGCAACGGCGCCAATTCCGATTGATTTGCCGCCGACTCCGAGCGCAAGGAAGTAGCGACGGTTCCATATCATTCGTTCGGCGTATGGCTGTCATGTTCCCCGTCACCGCGACAGCCGCGATGCCATTCATGATCGGCGCAATGATCGCTCGCAGATCACACGAAGATGCGCGGCGAGCATCATCGATGCGAATTGGCTCGCCTGACTAGCGTGGCCTCTGCTGCGCGAACGGGTTTACGAAATTGGCGGGCTGGGCCGGCTGCGGTCCGCGCGGCACGTTCGCATTCGTCAGCGTCGGAAGCACACCGGCTGCCTTCGCACTGACGGCAAGCGCAGCCGGTGGCGGCGGTGGCGGTGCCGCAGCGAGCGCCGCAGGCGGTCCCGGCTTCATGTCGGGAGACGGCATCTCGAGAACGGTATTGTCCAACCCCTTCGCCAGTTCGACCTGACGGGGCCGCACATCGCGCAATGTCCATCCCTGATGGTTCTCGCCCCGCTTCAGCCGCAGCACCGCCTTGCTGGTGGAGTCGATGAACAATCCGATCCTTTCCCCCGATCCGGCAACGGTACCTAACAACGACAGCTGCGGTTTCTCCGGCTCCGGTGGCGGCGGTGGCGCAACAACCACCGCCGGGGCGGGTCGCGCCAGCAGTTCCGGGCGCGGCGCAGGCCGTCGCGAAGGCGCGAACAACGGCTGATCGCGGGTCGCGGACAAACGCACCATGGGAATTGACCAGAGCGGATTGCCGCTCGTGATGTGCTCGACTGGCGGCGCGGTCGTCGCTGCGACCGGTGGCACCGCGGCCGGCGCGGCCGCAACCGGCGCCGGATCCGCTTGCCTCGGCGCAAACAAATCACCGCCACCGGGATCGATGGTCTGCGCATCCACAGTCAGCGGCGTGTTCGCGGCAAGCGCCTCGGCATTGCCGGTCAGCAACGAACCAATCAGCAGTGCAAGAGCGCGCATTCCCACGCATTTCCCCGAATCGACATGAAGGCGAGCAATAACGTTCGCATCTCTCGGAACTGTGACGAAATGATACTAATGCTATCGTTGCGGTTCGATCAAGTGTGACATGATCGCAACGGCGTGCAGGTCGCGCGCTCTACTTCTGACTCTGCCGCTGTCCGGACACGCCAAGCACGACGCGCAGCTTGCCGCCCTGCGTCGATGCCGAAGGCGCCTGGATAACCAGCTCGTCGACGAACAGAAACGGCATGCCCGCCTCGAGGTCGTACAGGAGCGGCTGCAGTTGGACAGGATCAATCTCGAAGCTCGAGGTCGCCGTGATGAAGCCCGCCTTGGATTTCGGTCCGAGCAGATCGACCTGCGACGACAGCGTGTTGCCGTTCACCCGTTTGGTCGCGGCCGCGAGGCGCTGGAGTAGCGCGGCTCCAGCGAGCGAGGCGCTGCCCCCCTCGAGGAAGGGTGAGCCAGGCGGGACATTGACATTGGCCTGCGGGGCCGGCGCCCGCTCCGGGCCGCGCGCCTCGAGGCGATCGAGGATCTCGGAGGCCGCCCCCACCGCGCCGCGCCGTTCCAACATATCGAGCGTCGTGCCGATCGTGACAAACAGAAACAAGGCGATCAGCGCGACATAGGCGGCCGCCGCCGCGATCGGAAACCGTTTGAGAAGAGCCTCGACCCTTTGCATGCTGATCATGTGCCGGACCCGAAATATGGCTTGAGCTTGGTTTCGATGTGAAAGCGCTCGCCAGGCTCGTTGGCGGCGTGTGTCGTCGGCGCGAAGAAGCCCGCACTGGAAAAGTGCGGCGACTGCTCCAGGATCGAAATCAGCGACGGCGCATCGCGGGTGACGCCGACGATCTGCAGTTTATCCCCCTCGATCCGGACTTCGGTCGCATAGGTATCCTGGGGAAGCAACGCCGACAGCGCTTCGATGATGATCACGCTGGCAGGCGAGCTCTGCTTGCGGCGGATCAATAGCTCGAGCGGGCTGCCGCCTGCGCCGGGCTCATTGCCGCGCATGATCGCGCGCCGCTCCGAAATCCGCTGCTGGATCTGCTGCTGCTGCGCATCATAGGAATCGGCGACGAACCCACCGAAGCCGAACGAAAGCATCGCGAGCAGGCCGGTCGACGCGAGCGCCGCGACCAGCCCAGTCCGCAGTCTGCGGTTTTCCGCCTGCTTGCCGCTGCGCTGATCCAGCACGACGATCCGACCATGATCGGGTGTCACCGTTGAGATCTCGACACCAGCGGCTCCCAGATCCGAAAACGCCTGCACCAACGAGGCCGCCGCCGCTCGCCCGGTCGTGATCACGGTGGTTTCGATGCGATCGCCGCCAATGTCATGTGGCGGGGTCCAGTGAAACAGTGCATCGCTCGCAGACCAGGGGGTGATGCGATCGATCTGCGCCCGAACGATCCCGTCGAGGAACTCGGCGGCGCGCCCCGGCAGCTCGATGGGGCGAAGGATGAAGCGGGACGGCTGGAGCAGCAATTCGACCATGCCGCCGCGAACCGCGGCCGCCCATTGCGGAGAAAGCTCGTTGGCGATCGCTCCATCGGCAACATCGACGCGACAGGGCGCGAGATCGCCGTCCGCAGTTTTCGTTGTCGGCGCGAGGCGCATCGCGAAGACGCCGGTCTCATCCTCGGCGACCTCGATCCGTCGAACCGGCTTTACATGCGCCAGCCGGGTGCTGACGACACCGGTCACAGTGTCGATCCACAAGGACAGCGCGGCCGTCATATCACTCACTATGCTCATCTCTGCGCCGCTCCTGTCGATGGATCGATCTCGTCCCGCCAGGTGAACACGCGGTAGGCGGTCTTCACCCCAGCTACGGGAAGCATGATGACGCCTTCCGACCGGCTGTCTCTTCCGTCGGCAAGGACGACGCGCATGCGGATGCGGTAGGCATCGCTCCCGGCGACCGTCGCACCCAGCGTTCTACCGCCGAGGATGCCGAGGACAAATTCCGGATCGGTTGACGGCAGCGAGTCTCGCTGGTTCAGGAATGCATCGAGCTTCACCGATGTCATGTCGGGCAACGCGGCCATGACCTCGGGCGCCGCCTCCAGCACGTTGATCCCGGCGATGCCACTGTACAGCGTCAGGAAGGGCCGCGCCCGCTCCATCAGCGCCGCGGGCATGCCCACCACCAGCGAGAGCTCGTCGACGCTGTTGAAGGGCGCGCGGCGGGGCAGATAGTTCAGACCCGTGGATGTGTAAAGAGAGTTTTCGTCATCCTGCGCATTCGATCGTGGCGCGCTCCGCCATGCCACCACCCTGTCGGCGAGCTGGCTCGCGGCGTCGGACTCGATGCCGAGGGCCGCAAACAAGCCGGCGATCATGGACCGTGGCGCCATGTTGAGATTGATGCGGGCGGCCTCCGACTGGTACTCGACCGCCACCCGCGCATTCGACAGCCTGAATGCAAGACTGCCATGGCTCGGGCGCGCGCCTGGTGCTGCGCCAGACAGCTGGTAGACCGCCATTTCGATGCCGGCCATCTCGACCATCTGAAGCTGCGTCGTCGCATCGAAGGCGGAGAGCGCGATGGCCGATTGGGTCATGTACACCGAGCCCACCAAGGTGAGTGCGGCCAGCGCGGCAAGCATCCACAGGGCTGCAACCACGATGAATCCGCGCTCGCCTGCGCGCGAACCGCCTGCCCTCGGATAGGTCATAATCACCTAACCCCCGGTCCCGTTGCTGTTGCGCGCCTGAGTGTCCGGCGGCGGCGCGTCATTGGCCTGCTCGGATTGCGGCGGGCCGGTGTCGGCACGGACCCGCGTCGCGGTCGACAGCACGACCTTGCCTTCGGCGTCGTGGAGGTCGAAGCGGACCACGGCAGGCAGGCTCGCCCAGTTGGGCCAATTGCCGGTCCACCCGCCACGCGGGCCGGCAAAGGCAAACGTGATCCGAAGCGGGCCACGCAGCAGCACGACCGGATCCGCAAACGGGATCGGGTCGATCGCGGGATCCCCGCTCGGAAGGAGAACGAACGGCGCGCGGCTCCGCACCAGCGCCCTCCCGGCGCGATCAGTCACTTCCGCGATCCGCACGATCTCCAGCCCCGCACGATTGTTGGGGCCGAGCGCCGAGCGCACGAAGATGACCGACGATTGATCGCCGCGAAACAGCGCAGCGGTGCTCGCCCGGTTCGGCATGACGAACTCGGCCGCAGACAGGTCGGCCGCCAGGCGGTCAAGCGCGATCGTGACCTGCTCGTTGCGTTGAACCTGGACCAATCCGCGGCTCCAGGGCGGCAGCCATTCTCCCGTCACGCTCGCCAGCGCGCCGAGGACCAGTCCCATCAGCGCAATGGCGACGAGGGCCTCGAACATGGTGAAGCCGGCAGTCGATTTCCACACCCGGCGACAGAGCGGCCTCATTGGCGTTCCTCGCGGTATTGCAGGCGCAGGGTCTCGAGCGAGACGATCGCACCGGTCGGCGATTGCACGCGAAGCTCGATGCGGCGCGGAATGAACGGCGAATCCGGAATCGCCGTCTCGTCATCCACGAACGGCGATATCCGCATCTGCCAGCGATAGCCGGCCTCCCTGCCCGCAAGCTCGGTCGGAAGCGGCTGACCGCCCTGCGGCAGACGGGATGCGATCAGCCGCGCCGTCTGCATCAATGCGGTATGTTGCTCGAGCTGCTGCGCGCCGCGCACGTTCCTGGCGACGAGCGAGCCGATCGCGGCGAGCACGATCGACACCAGCGCGAGCGCGACCACCGCCTCGATCATCGTGAAGCCGGCTTCACTGTGACGCCTGGACGATATCCTGCGCGACAATGTCTACCCCTCCCGTCAACCAGTTCACCCGTACATCGAACCCGCTGCCGAACCGCGTCAGCCGTATCGCTCCGCCGCAGGACATCCCGCTCGGCAGAAACGTGATGGTCGACGGCACGTCGCGCCCATTGCAGCGCTGCGGCAGCAGCGCATCGAACTCGACGTCATCAGGGACCCTGACGAAGCGCGCGCTCGAACCGGCCCGGATGGTTCGTCCCGGCGCATCGACGACGGCGCCAAACGCGAGCCGTCGCCCGAGCGCCGCATTGCGATCGGCCTTGAGCAAGGTCGCGATCTGGATCGCATAGGCTTCCAGCTTCGGCCGCGACGTCGATATCGGCATGCGCGGCAGCGAAATGGCAACGAGCAGTGCCATGATCGCAAGCACGCAGACCATCTCCAGCAGCGTGAAACCCGCCTCGTCGCTACTTCGCAGCCGAGGTGATATCGCCCGCCGTTCCCGTCCCGCCTTCCTGGCCATCCGAACCGAGCGAACGGATTTCGTAAGGGTCCTTCTCCCCTGGCTGCTTGTAGACATAAGGATTGCCCCATGGATCGTTGGGAACGCTAGCGCCCTTCACATAGGGTCCGTTCCAGGACGTCACGCCGCTCACCGCGTGGGCGAGCGCACCCAACCCCTCGGAACTCGTCGGAAAGCGGCCGGCATCGAGGTAAAACAGGTCGAGCGCGCTGCCAAAACTCTGGATCTGGATTTTTGCAGCCTTCACGCGGGACTCGCTGAGATAGTTGAGCACGCGCGGGCCGACCAGCGCCATGATCATGCCGATGATGGTGATCACGACCAGCATCTCGACCAGCGTAAAACCTTCTTCCCCGCGACGGCGTCGACGCCGCCGCGGCGGAGCGAACAGGCTCCTCCTCGAAAAGCGGATCATGCGTGCCCTCCCTTGCTCATCCGACAACTTGCGTGACCGACAGCAGCGCCGTCATGACCGACACGATCAATCCGCCAACGACGACGCTGATGAGGATGATAGCCGCAGGGCCAATGATGGCCACGACACGATCGAGCTGGCGTTGCAGCTTCTCCTCGTAGAATTCCGCGACCCGGCCCGACAACGTCGGCAGCTGGCCGGTCTCCTCACCGAGCCGCAGCATGCGCACCGCGACCGGCGGCAAAACGGCCGAGGCGGCCAAAGCGTCCGCAAGCCTGCCGCCATGACGCACGCGGTCGGCCATCGCCGCCCAGGCCGGCACCTCGCCGGTGGCCGTCATGATGTCGATCAGGATGCGTAGCGTGGCGGTCAGCGTCACGCCACTGCCGAGCAGGATGCCAAGATTGCGCGAGAACAGCGCGGCGCGATGAAATTCCACGACCGTCGAGATCACGGGAAGCCGCGCCAGCTGCGTCACGACACTCGCACGCACGGCTGGCCTGCGCCAGGCGAGCCAGCCGCCGATCACGATGATGCCGACCACGGCGCCGACCTCCGGGCCATGGCCGCGCAGCACGTCAGACAGCGCAAGGAAAACCTCGATGACCGGGTCCGTCTTCGCGTTGAAGTCGCGCAGCACCGCGGAAAACTGCGGCAATACGAATGTGACGAAGAAAATCAGGACACCGCCGGCCGCGAGCAGCACGAAAGCAGGATATTGCAACGCCCCTGTCACCTTGCGACGCAAGGCCTCGGCCCGCGTGCGCTCGATCCCGATCGTCTCCAGGATGTGATCGAGCCCGCCGGACATCTCCCCGACCCTGACGAGGGCGACATACATTGCCGGAAACAGCGTCGGCTCGCGCCCGAGCGCCTCGGCAAAGCTCTCGCCGGACATGATCGCATTCTTGATGTCGTTGATGACAGGCCGCAGCCGGCCGACATCCATGTCATTGGCGAGCAGTTCGAGCGCATCGTTGAGGCGCGCGCCCGCTTTCAACAATAAGGCAAGATCGCGGGTGAAGATGGTGACGTCAGCCGGTCCCGGCCTGGACAGCGACAGTGAGGCCAGCGACAGCGACCAGCCCCTGGCCTCTTCCTCCGGGCCGGCGTCGATCGCGACCAGCCCGAGATATTCGATGCGCTGGGCAACCTCGGCGAGATCAGCCGCGGTGATCGAGCCGGAAACGACTTCGCCCTTCTGTGTCAGCGCGCGATAGCGGAAGTTCGGCATCTCGTCACCGCACGGTGGTCACACGAAGGATCTCCGCCGCCGAAGTCATGCCCGACAGGCATTTTTCAAGACCGTCCTCGATCATCGTCGTCATGCCGTTGCGGATGGCGACCTTGTCGATGGACTCCCAGTCGGACTGCTCCTCGACCAGCGCGCGGACCTCCTCGTTCATCTCCAGCACCTCGAACACGCCGATACGGCCGCGATAGCCGACGCCGCCGCATCGTTCACAGCCAGCCGGTTCGAAGATGACGTTACCGACGGAAAGACCCACCGCCGTGTAGCGCGGATCGGCCTCGACGTCGGCATGGGTCAGCGGCCGGCTGGTCTTGCAGCGGTCGCACAGCTGACGCACGAGGCGCTGCGCGATCACCGCGCGCAGGGTCGATCGCAGCAGGAAGGCCTCGACGCCAAGATCGAGCAAGCGCGGCACGGCTGCGGCCGCCGTCTCGGTATGCAGCGTGGTCAGCACGAGATGGCCGGTGAGCGCGGCGTGGATGGCGACATGTGCCGTCTCGGAGTCGCGGACCTCGCCGACCATGATCACGTCAGGGTCCTGACGCACGAAGGAGCGCAGCGCGGTCGCAAAGGTCAGGCCGATCGACGGCTTGGCCTGGGATTGGGAGATGCCGGGGATCTCATATTCGACGGGATCCTCGATGGTCAGGATTTTTCGCGTCGGCTCGTTGAGCAGCGACAGCACCGTCGCAAGCGTCGTGGTCTTGCCGCTGCCGGTCGGACCGGTGACGATGATCATGCCGTGCGGCAAGGCGAGCATGCGACGCAATTTCGCCTGATCGCTGGCGAGGAAGCCGAGCTTGTCGATCGATAGCAGGGCGCGGTCACGTGGCAACAGGCGGATCACGGCGGACTCGCCATGCTGCGTCGGCATGATCGCGACGCGCACGTCGATCTCCGATCGCGCCGCACGTACGCGCGCGCCACCGTCCTGCGGCAAACGGCGCTCGGCAATGTTGAGCCCCGCCAAAATCTTGATGCGGGAGATCACGGCCGCCGGCGGAACGCCACTCGGCGTCGCCACGTTACGCAGGAGGCCGTCGACGCGCATACGCACGGTGAGCGACGAGCGACCGGGCTCAATATGAATGTCGCTGGCGCGCAGTTCCACGGCGGTCTCGAACAGGTCGTTGACGGCGCGGACGACCGGCGCGCCGCTGGCGAGGTCGCGCAGATTGTCGATGTCGTCGTCCTGTACCGTGGCATTGACGGCGTTGTCGGTGCTGGCCGCCTCCTCCTCGCCGAGGCGCTGGTCGAGCACGGTGCCAATATCCTCGAACGAGGCCACTCTAATGATAGGCGCCGTCCCCAGCACAATCGCCGCCGCCTGGATCGACGCGCGGTCGGTTGGGTCGGCCAGCACGAGCACCGGCGAACCACCTGCGGGCTGGCACGGAAACACCGCCATCTCACGCAGAAACCGGCGCGAGAACTGATGCACCCGGGATTCCGCCGCCATCATCTCCTGAAGCGTGACCCGCGGCAACTCAAAGAATATTGCGACCTCGTCGGCAAACTCGCTGGCCGACAATTCGCTCATTTCCCACAGCTTGCGCAGACCGCCCTCGGTGGGACCGGATCCGTTCAGCCTGCCGAGCTTGTCCGCATCCGCCTTCAGGCCGGCCTTCTGGCCGAAACGAGCTGCGAACTCGTGCGCATTCGGGAGAGCCATGAACGTGTACCGGAAAACTCTGACAGCCGCCAGAAGCGGCGAGCGCGCCGTTTACCTTACTTGTCCGGATGGAAATGTGACGCCGCGACCGCCTGCCCTCACGGCCTCGACACGTTACAGCGAGACGACGATCAAGCACGTTGATATTCCAGCGCGATTCGCCTCGCTCGACGTGGAAGTAACATTTTCGATCACACGCATCACGTCGTAAGCAACATTGATAACACATGACTGTCACAGGAGAACGTTAATCAACGTCATTCGGTCCGACCCGCCGCGAGCGGCGGCAACGGGCGGCGCGTGAGTGAGGTCGACAGTGAGCCGAACAGCATTCCGGATCGGCTTGGTCCTCCAGTGCGCGCTGATCTGCGTGGCGCTCGGGTCGTGCAACACGGTGGGCAACATCGCCGAGGCCGACGCCAACAAGGACCCCGACGTCTTCGACAAGGTCCGCTCGATCGACCTGCTGCCGCGTTATCCGAACCAGTTGCCGCAACGGCAGCTCAGCACCGGCCCCAAGGCGAAGACCGCAATCTACGCGGCCGATCCCGGGGACGATACGCCGACTGCTGTGTCGGCGCAGGCCGCCACGACGAGCACAGACCGGTTCGAGCTGAATTTCGACAATTCGCCGATCGCATCCGTCGCCAAGATCGTGCTCGGCGACATCCTGGGCGTCGGCTACGTCATCGACCCGCGCGTCCAGGGCAATATCAGCCTGTCGTCGGGCCGGCCGATCCCCAAGACCGATGTCGTATTCGCGCTCGAGAATGCGCTTCGTCTGGTCGGCGTTGCGCTGGTGCGCGACGACACCGGCTACCGGTTGATGCCGCAGTCAGACGCGGTCGGGGTCGGCACGGCGGATGCGGCAGACCGCATGACCCCCGGCTACGGCATCACGATCGTGCCGCTTCAATATGTCTCCGCGCAGACGGTCATCAAGCTGGTCGACAGCTTTGCCACCAAGCAAGGCATGATCCGCGCCGACACCAGCCGCAATCTCATCCTGATCCAGGGCACCGGCAGCGAGCGACGTAACGCGGTCGACCTCGTGCTCTCCTTCGACGCGGACTTCCTGAAGGGACAGTCCGTCGGCATCTTCCCGGTGCAGAACAGCAATCCGGGACCGATCATCGCCGAGCTCGACAAGATCGTGGACTCCGGCGAAGGCGGCATGACGCAGGGCGTCATCAAGTTCCAGTCGATCGCCCGCATGAACGCGGTGCTCGCGGTGACGCGGAAGCCGGAATTGCTGAGCCGCGTCGAGACCTGGATTCACCGCCTCGACACCACCAATACCGGACGATCGGCAGTCCACGTCTATCGTGTGAAATTCGGCGACGCCAAGCAGATCGCGCGGGTGCTGAACGACGTGTTCGGCGGCAGCGGCTCATCCAGCTCCTCGTCATCTCCGCTGGACAGCGCGGCCGGACAGGTCGCGCCGGGCTCCGGCATGTCGGCGAGCTCAAGCGGCGGCTCCGCGCTCAACCGCTTGTCGGCCTCGCCCACCGGTCAATCCGGCTCCGGAGGTTTTGGATCAAGCGGACGGAGCGGCAGCGGCGGCAGCGCGACCACGGCAGACGCGTCGTCCAGCAATCAGGGCAGCTATGGCTCGAGCTCGACCGCCGCCCAGGGCGGCGGCGGCCTGTTCGACAACTCCGCCTCGGGCCAGGGCGGCGGACGATCGGGCCCCGGCGGCGCCGGCGTTCTCGATGGCGTGCGCATCACCGCCGACAGCGTCAACAACACGCTGCTGATCTATGCGAGCCAGGAACAGTATCGGACCATCGAACAGACCATCAAGGAAGTCGACCAGCCGCAGCTTCAGGTCGCGATCGATGCAACGATCGCCGAGGTGACGCTGACGGACGACCTGCAGTACGGCGTGCAGTCCTACATCATGAGCCGAGATCTCGGGCTCAAGCCGGACACCGGCTCGTTCGGCTATAGCGGCGCCTCCGCGGTCGTCGCAGCGGCTGCCGATGTCGCGCTCCAGCGCGCCATCCCCGGCTTCAACTTCCTCGTCGGCAACGCCTCCACGCCGCGGGCCGTGCTCAATGCATTGCATTCGATCACCGACGTCAAGGTGCTGTCGAACCCCTCCGTCGTCGTGATCGACAACCAGATCGCCACGCTCCAGGTCGGCGACGAGATCCCGATCCAGACCGGAAGCGCAACCGTGCTGACCGGCAGCAACACCATCGCCAACACCACCGACTATCGCAGCACCGGTATCATCCTGCGTGTGGTGCCGCGGATCAACGCCAATGGCAATGTCAGACTCGACGTCGAGCAGGAGATCTCCAATCCCGTGGCCGCGTCGACCTCGTCGAGTTCCTCCTCGACCTCGACCAACACGCTGACCCCGACCGTGTCGACCCGCAAGGTGCGCAGCTCCGTTGCGGTCGCGAGCGGCCAGACCGTGCTGCTCGCAGGCCTGATCAGCGACAGCCAGACCAAATCCCGCGCGGGCATTCCGGGCCTCGACCAGATTCCCGTCATCGGCGAAGCCGTGTTTGGGCAGACCGACAAGCAGGTCAAGCGCACCGAGCTGATCATCTTCATCCGCCCGCAGATCATCCGTGACGGTGCCGATGCGCATTACGTCGCCGAGGAGCTGCGCACCAAGCTGCGCGGCACGATCAACGCGATCGGGCCGAAGCAGACCGGCCCGACCACCTACCGCTGAGCGCCGGACCAGATGATGTTCAGCTCAACCAGACTTTTCGTCCTCGCCATTGTCCTTGGGATCATTGTTTCCAGCCCTGCCCGTGCTGATGCGCTCGGCGCCGGAAGCGTGGCGTTCGCCCGCAACGACTTCAGCACCGCCGCGCGTCTGTTGCTGCCGCTGGCCGAGCGCGGCAATGCCCGCGCCCAGGCCATGATCGGCTTCATGTATGCAACCGGCCAGGGACTTCCGCAGGCCTATGATGCCGCGGGCTATTGGTACCGGCTCGCCGCCGAACAGGGCGACACCACCGCGCAATATCTGCTCGGCCTCGCCTACGACAAGGGCCAGGGCGTTCCGCAGGACGACGTCGCCGCCTACAAATGGCTCAACCTCGCCGCGGCCAACGCGCCAAAACGCACGCGCGAAAATTTCGCCAAGCTGCGCAACGCGGTAGCCTCGAAAATGAGCCGCGGCCAGATCGCAGCCGGCCAATGGCACGCGCTGCGATGGCCCGAGGACTCGCCGTTCTGAGTCCTTCGCGAGCGCGACCATGTCGCAGTCCCAACCGGGCCTGAGGGGTTTACCCCGCCTGCGCGTTCGTATAGATAACATTCAAATAACATAATCGGACTGTAGTAACGTTACAGATTATCATGTCCGATTCCGTCCGGATGAGCGGCGCAATATTTGAGTCAGAGAATGTCCGAGCCAAATCAAGCGAACACCCCGTCGAAGGCCGTGACCCGGCGCATGATCGTCGCCGCGGCGGCAACGATCGCGAGCGTCGGAAGCGCGCACGCCTATCGCCACACCAATTGCTTTCTGAAGGGCACGCGGATCTCGACCGCGTCCGGCGAGCGCAAAATCGAGGAGCTCAAGGTCGGCGACATGATCCCGACCGTGTTCGGCGGCCAGCGTCCCATCGAATGGATCGGACGCATGCGGCGGACCAGGAGCGACCGGCGCAAGCCCTGGGTGGACGATGCGCGTCCTGTGCGGATCGCGCGCTCGGCGCTGGCTCCGAACGTTCCCTCTGCCGATCTGTTCGTCACACGCGGGCATGCCCTCTTCATCGACGGCGTGCTGATTCCGGCCGAGCATCTGATCAACGGCACCACGATCTCGCTCGACGCGGCCGACCAGCATGACGAGTTGGAATTCTATCATGTGAAGCTTGCGCGCCACGACGTGATCTATGCGGAAGGCGCGCCGTGCGAATCCCTGCTTCGCGTCGACGAAACGAAGAGCAATTCGTCGCTCTATCTGCGCAAGCATGGAGACACGCAGGACGAACACTGCGCACCGATCCTCGGCAATGGCTTGCGGTCCCAGATCATGACCGAGGTCAAAGGCCTGCTGTCGCCGTCGCAAAGCCGGCGGCAACTGGACACGGTCCGCGCCCGACTGGATGCCCGTGCGGCTGCCCTCGCCACGCAGCAGCCGGAAACGGTAGCCTGACATCGTAGATGGACTGCGACGGAGGCCGCACTCTGCGGCCCTAACGCGTTGTGGGTGGCCACCCGCCGGGCGCTTCCCACGAGCGTGATTCCATGCCGCCGGACCCGGACCCTGACAGCGCCGTCCGGCCGCTGGCGGCGCTGTGTGCCACGTCTGTATATCCCTGCGGATAGCCTGTGGAGAGACCGCGCCAAAGCGCGCCCTGCGGGCTCGAAAACTTCAGCATTTTCAAGGGAGTGTGGTGCGCTCGGAGGGACTCGAACCCCCACGATTTTACTCACTGCCACCTCAAGGCAGCGCGTCTACCAATTCCGCCACGAGCGCTTTGGGGATGCCGGCTTGGGGCTTGAGGCCTGCCGGATCAACGGCGCCGATCTAACAAATCCATCAGTGGGGTACAAGCCTGCAAAGGCCCCGAATTCCACAAGCTTGGGAAGAAAATGTTCCGCCCCTGCCCCACCCGGCCTTAGCGGGTGCCCAGGCCGCTATCGTGTGCCTTGCGTCCGCGGCAGCATCTGCTTGACCTCAACCGCGATCCGGTTGCGGTCGACCAGCACGACGCCGGACGCCACCGGCAGATTGTTGGCGAGAACCTTGACCTCGTCGGCCTCGGTTGCGTCCAGCTCGATGATGGCGCCGCGGGAAAGACGTAATACTTGATGGATGGGCATGGTGGTCGTCCCGAGGACGACCATGAGATCCACGGTGACTTTGTCGAGAGTAGGCACTATCAGCACCACCGCAACTGGAGACTACGCCAAGGGACTTGGCATTTGCGCCTGCAATCATCACCACGTTATGGTTAGCCAATGGTTAATTCGCCTCAAAACCCCCGCCAAGAGCTCGATTTGACGTCGTTTTCCGCCGCCAGCGGCCAGCCCGTCGAGTGGCGAATCTCGGACGCTCCGGTGCCCTATCCGGAGGCCGTGGCCGCCATGGAGGCCCGCGTCACCGCCATCGCGGCCGGCGAGGCCCCGGAGCTGGTCTGGCTGCTCGAACACCCCCCGCTCTACACCTCTGGGACCTCGGGCAAAGAGACCGACCTGCTCGATCCCCGATTCCCGACCTTTGCCTCTGGGCGCGGCGGCCAGCTCACCTATCACGGCCCGGGCCAGCGGGTGGCCTACATCATGCTCGACCTCAAGCGCCGCCGGCCGGACGTGCGGGCCTATGTCGCAAGCCTGGAGGAACTGATCCTGAAGACGCTCGCCGCCTTCAACGTCCGCGGCGAGCGGCGCGAGGACCGGGTCGGCGTCTGGGTGAAGCGCCCGGACAAGGGATCCGAGCATGAGGACAAGATCGCGGCGATCGGCGTGCGGCTGAAGCGCTGGGTCTCGTTCCACGGCATCGCCATCAATGTCGAGCCGGAGCTGTCGCATTTCGCCGGCATCGTCCCCTGCGGCGTTGCCGATCCCCGCTACGGCGTCACCTCGCTGGTCGATCTCGGCCAGTTGGTGACCCTGGCCGATGTCGACGTCGCGCTTCGGCAGGCTTTTGAAGAGCTGTTCGGGCCGACCCGCGCGATGGTGCCGGAAGCAGCCGCCTGACGCGTTCCTGTTGGAGACATGCCGTGCGCGTTCTCCATCGGCATGGAATCAGTTACGCTTGCATCCGGCGCCGCCCACGCCTCCCCCCTCCGCCGGGAAAGCAGACCTCATGCCGGGTGACTAAACCATCGGACCGACTGTTCGAGCGCCAGGCATAAGGAGGGATTGCGTTTCAGCTCGCAATGGGAGGTTTTGACGATGAAATTGTCTGCCCCGATCTATCATCTGAAGCGAAAAGCGAAGCGCCTGTCCCGCGAGGAAGGCATTCCGCTCCACGCCGCGCTTGACCGCATCGCCACGACGGAAGGGTTTTCCGCCTGGAGCATGCTGGCGGCGAAAGCCGCCGGAGCGACACCGGCCAACAGACTGTTCCCGCAATTCCAGCCGGGTGACCTCGTGCTGGTCGGCGCGCGCCCCGGTCAGGGCAAGACTTTGATGAGCCTCGAGCTTGCCGTGGAGGCCATGAAGTCCGGCAATCGTGCGGCATTCTTCTCACTCGAATACACCGAAAAGGACGTGCTGGATCGCTTGCGTGCGATCGGCGTGGAGCCGGCGGAGTTCGACAAATTGTTCGAGGTCGATTGCTCCGACGCGATCAGCGCCGACTACATCGTCAAGCAAATGGCCGCGGCCCCCCGCGGCACAGTCGTGGTGATCGATTATCTGCAACTGCTCGACCAAAGACGGGAAAACCCTGATCTGACCATTCAGGTGCGCGCGCTAAAATCCTTCGCGCGCGACAACGGGCTGATCGTCGTCTTCATCTCGCAGATCGATCGATCCTATGACCCCTCCGTCAAGCCCTGCCCTGATCTCGGCGATGTCAGGCTGCCGAACCCGCTGGATCTGAAGTTGTTCGACAAAATGTGCTTCCTCAACAACTCAGAGGTTCAGTTCCGCGCGGCGAGCTGACGACAAAAGCCGCGGGTGAGATGGCTCACCCGCGGCTCACAGCATCACGCCGCCTTCAGCGAAACCTCGAGCTTGCCGGCGATATAGCGGCGCTCCTGGGTCAGGCCGCCAAAACCATAGGCGTCGCCCTTGACCTCGTCGACATGCAGATAGGTCTCGGGATGCAGCGGGCCAAGAATCTCGGCCATGCGCTCGAACATGGCGGCGAGATAGGCCGCCTTCTCGTCCTTGGTGTTGGTGCCTTCGGTGATGTGGATGTCGATCCAGTAGCTGGCGAGCTTCTGCTCAGCGAGCGACTTGCCGCCAGCGAACCAGTCGCCGGCATCGACCGACTTCACGATGATGGCGGTGACCTTGGGATCCTTGTGAAGAATCTTTGCGGTGAGCTCGGACACGGCGTTGGCGATGTCGGCCTTCAGCGAGGGCGACTGGCGTGAGGTAGTGTAGGACACGGTGATCAGGGGCATCGTCGTTCTCCTCAAATGTCGCGCTGTTTGCGCGGCGTTGGTGAGAAGCTAGACCTTGCCCGGTCATTTTTATATCTTATCTCTGTTGATACCAGTGATAAACATTTGAAATGACAGCCACACTCGACATCGCCACCGTCCAGGCCTTCCTGCTGGTCGCCGACCTCCAGAGCTTTACGCGTGCCGCAGAGGCGCTCGGCACGACGCAGGCAGCGGTCAGTCTCAAGCTGCAGCGGCTGGAGACGCTGCTTGGCAAACGCCTCGTCGAGCGTTCGCCGCGCGCGGTCCGGCTCACCGCCGACGGCGCCAGCTTCCTCGATCGCGCCCGCGCGCTGATCGCGGCGCATGATCGCGCGCTGTCGGGCGAGGCCCCGGTCGCGCAGTCGCTCTCGCTCGGCATTTCCGATCACGCCGCCGGACCCGAACTGGTGCCGCTGCTCGAACGGCTGCATGCGATGTCGTCAAACCTCACCCTCGCCGTCACCATCGGCTTCTCGCGCGTGATGCAGGATGCCTATGACGCGGGCGAGCTGGACGCGGTGATCGTCCGCCAGGAAGGCAGCCGCCGCGGCGGCGAGAAACTGACCGAGGACGAATTCGGCTGGTTCGCGTCACGACGCTTCACGCTGCGAAGAGGCGAAGCATTACCGCTTGCCACACTCGCCCCGCCCTGCGGCGTCCGCGCCGTCGCCGTGCGCGCACTCGACAAGGCCGGCATCGCCTGGCGGGAACGCTTTGTCGGTGGCGGCGTCACGGCGGTGGTTGCGGCCGCGCTTGCCGGACTCGCGATCGCGCCGCTGGCCCGACGGATCGCGCCTCCCGGGTTGGTCGACATCGGACCCGCGCACAAGCTGCCGAAACTCGGAAGCTCGAAAGTGATGCTGCATTCGAACGTCAGCGACCCCGCCAAGCTTGCGGCGCTGCGTGCGGTGGCGGCGACGTTCCGGAGTATGGCGGGAGCTGCTTAGCGCCCCGCGTCCAGTCCCGCAGCAAACCAATAGGCAAGCCCGGCCAGACATCCAGCCAAGGCCAAGAGCACATCCATCTCAAGGAGCGTCCCGAAGATGCCGCCTGCGATCACGGCTCCGATCGCAGCGCCGACAGGCGCGTAGAACAGCACAGAGCGAATTCTGAATGACTCGCCGAGCCATATTACGAGCGCGGACGGCATCCCGCTGAGCAGGCAGGTGAAGATCAATGTGATCGGCAGGAAAAACAAGATTAGGGCGACGATAGGACCCAGGCCTTCCGGAAAACCCCGATATGGGAGAGATAGAATTGCGGCGAAGACCGGCAACGCCCCTAGTGTCGCGGTTGCCGTCAAGCATCCGCGGAACCAGCCGTTCACGACTCGCGGACATGCAGCGCAGGACATGACATCACCTCACAAGATCGCCTCGAATGCGCTGCGCAACGTCTCGTGCCGAAAGACAAAACCGCGGCTCAGCGCCTTGTTCGGCAGCACGCGCTGACCGCCGAGCAGGAGCTCGTCGGCAAAGCCGCCGCCGATACGCCGCAACAGGCCGCCGGGGATACGAAACACCGCGGGCCGGTGCAGGCGGCGGCCGAGCTCCTCGGTGAATTTTGCGTTGGTGACGGGGATCGGTGCCGTGGCGTTGACGGGCCCAGCGAGATCTGGCGTTGTCATCACATAGGCGATCAGCCGGATCAAATCGTCGCGCTCGATCCAGGACATCCACTGCCGCCCCGTGCCAATGGGACCGCCGAGCCCGAACTCGAACGGCGTCAGCATGCGCGTGATGAAGCCGCCTTCGGTGCCGAGCACGAGACCGATGCGCAAATTGACCACGCGGACGCCGAGCTCCTCCGCCGGCCGCGCCGCCTGCTCCCAGGCCGCGCAGAGCTCGTGGCTGAAGCAGGCGTGAGATTTTGCCGATTCCGTCAGCACCTGGTCGGCCCACAGGCCGTACCAGCCGATGGCGGAGCCGCTGACGAGCACCTCGGGCTTGCGCTCGAGCCGCGCAATCAGCTTCACGACCTCGCCGGTCAGGTCGACGCGCGAGCCGATGATCTTCGCACGCTTCGCTTCGGTCCACAGGCCGTTGCCGATCGGCTCGCCGGCGAGATTGACGATGGCATCGATTGGCGTGTCCGCGGCAAGCTGATCGAGACTGGTGATCAGCGTGACCGGCGGCGGCAGCATCTCAGCCTTCGCCGGATTGCGGATCAGCGCGATGACGTGATGCCCGGCCCCGCTGAGGCTCGCTGCAAGGCGGCTGCCGATGAAGCCGGTCGCACCGGTGATCAACACGATCTTGCGGCCGGGGATTTTCTCGACAAGCCCGCTTGCAGGAACACTCTTCATGCGGCCGAGCCGGCGCATCGCGGCAAAATCCCTGACGCCGCAGAGTGCAGCGCCAACCGCGCAGGCGCTCGCGGCGATGCTGAGCAGGCCCTGATACACGACGCTCGCGCCAGAGGGCTTCATCGCCCAATCGATCAGGACGGGCAGAAGCAGCACCAGGATGGCGCCGTAATTGATCGCGAGCAGCGTGTGATTGATCCGCTCGCTCGGCGGCAATTTCCGGCTCAGATCCTCCTCAACAAAATCCATCAGTGTGATGACGATCTCCGCAACCAGCACAGCGACGATCGCCAGCGCCAGTACGCCGTAGACCTCCAGCCAGCCGAGCAGCAGGAACAGCAGCGCATAGAGCATGTTGCGGATGCCGTGCAGCTTCAGCTCGAAACGCTGCGAGGGGCGCCAGGCCAGGCGCTCGGTGAACTCGTGATGATAGAAAGTGTCGAACACACCCATCACGATCTGGATGGCGATGAGCGTCCACAAGAGCGGGGTCATGATACGGCCTCCCTGAACACGGCGGACTGGTGGATCAGCGCGCCGTAACGCGGATGAATGACATCGAGGGTGAAGCGGAACGCGCCCTCGCCGAGATCGGAATGTGTGACCGTGAGATCACCCGGCGTGAGCCATTGCGGCAGCGGGATCCACAAGCGCCCGAGCTGCAGACCGTAGCCGGCGCTGCGGAAGGTCAGCGCCTCGCCTTCCACCGCAATGCGCAGCGCCATGGAGACGCCGAAGCCGACATATTCCTCGAGCCCGGTCGGGCCGGCGAAGCGCTTTGCCGAATGGATCACCTGCGGAAAGCCGCGCTTGCGCGCGCAGATGCGGGTCCAGGTCTGGCCGCCGGTCGCGCCGTCCTCGGTCACCGTCACGATCATAGGGACGCCGGTGTCGCGGCCGGTCGGCAGCGGGCCGCCGATCAGGCGGGCGGCCTGCGCAAACCACAAGCCGATGTCGCTGAAAGAGACCTCGTCGACCACGCCGACATAGACCACGCTGTCGCCGTCGGCGACGCGTTTTGAGAAGCGCCGCCAGGTCGCGAGCGGCAGGCGACCCCAATCCTCGTCCGACAGCAGCGTACGGAAGCGGCGATCGTCGAGCAGCTTGATGTGGGCGGAGGTTGGTGCGTTGAAGCCTGATAATCGAGCCAACGTCATCACACCCTCCTCAGAACTATTTGGCCTTACCCAGCGGCAGCAGGTTGGCGATCTTCTCGCCAAGCCGCATCAAGGCGACCAGCCGCGGCCGCGGCACTTTCAGCATCTGCATGAACCAGTGGTCGGCGAGCTCGGTGAAGGCGAGCATCTCCTTCAGCCGCTTGCTCGCGACCGGATTGATGGTCGGATCCTCAGCGGCATCGGACACGCAGGCCCGCAGCGCCGTGATCGCGGGATCAAGCTCCCGCTCCTTGCGCCGGGCCGCGATGCGGGCCGCGACCTCCCAGATGTCGGTCTCGGCCTCGTAATGATCGCGGCGGTCGCCGAGGATCGGCACCCGCCGGATCAGGTTCCAGGCGAGCAGTTCCTTCAGCGAATTGGAGACGTTGGACCGGGCCATGCCGAGCGTGTCGGCGATATCCTCGGCCGTCATCGGCGCCTCCGCGAGATAGAGCAGCCCATGAATCTGGCTGACCGAGCGGTTGACGCCCCACTGATCCCCCATGTCGCCCCAATGCAGGATGAAGCGCTCGACGGCGGCGGGGAGTTTCTTCTTTCCGGTTATTTCTGTCATGACAGAAATATCTGATAGATGCGATTGCATGTCAAGTGCCGCGACCGCCTTGCGTCCTGCATACCGCCCGGTCTATTTGCCTAAAAACGTCCCAGAGAACGGGAACCCAACGCCCTCGTAGGCGTTTGTCCCCGTCGAGGCGGGGTCTAGGAATGGTAAAAAAGTCCAATCAACAGAGAGACCTGTTCGAAAGCGAGCGGAGTTTCCGGCTGTTGGTGGAGGGAGTCGCGGACTACGCGCTCTATATGCTCGATCCTACCGGCATCATCACAAGTTGGAACATCGGCGGCGAGCGGATCAAGGGCTATTCGCCCGACGAGATCCTCGGCGAGCATTTCTCGCGCTTCTATACCGAGACCGACCGCGCCAACGGCAAGCCCGCGCGGGCCCTCGGCATCGCGCGGGACCAGGGCCGCTACGAGGAGGAAGGCTGGCGCGTCCGCAAGGACGGCACATTCTTCTGGGCCAGCGTCATCATCGATCCCATCTATGAGGACGGCGCCCTCGTCGGCTTTGCAAAAATCACCCGCGACATCACCGAGCGGCGCAATGCGCAGATCAGGCTCGAGGCGATGCAGACGCAGCTTGCAGAGTCGCAGAAGTTCGATGCGCTCGGCCAGCTCACCGGCGGTGTCGCGCACGACTTCAACAATTTGCTGATGATCATCAGCGGCAGCCTTCACATCCTCAGGAAGGGCGACCCCGACGATTCAAAGTTCCAGCGCGCAATCTCGGCGATCGACACCGCGACCAAGCGCGGCGCCGCGCTGACAGGACAGCTCCTGACCTTCGCGCGGCGGCAGAGCGTCAATCCGCAAGCGATCCAGTTCGGCGCCCGCATCGAGGCGATCCGCGAGGTTCTGAGCGCCGGCGTCGGCAGCGCCGTTCGTCTCGCCTTCGACATCGAGCGTGACGTCTGGCCGATCAAGGCTGACGTCTCCGAATTCGAGACGGGGCTGCTCAATCTCGTCATCAATGCCCGCGATGCCATGCCCGACGGCGGCACGGTGACTATCGGCGCACGCAACATCGTTCTGGACGGTCCGCTCCGCAGCGGCGAATTCGTCGCCATCACCGTCGCCGATACCGGGCTCGGCATCCCCTCCGACGTCGTCGACAAGATTTTCGAGCCGTTCTTCACGACGAAGCCGGTCGGAAAAGGCACCGGCCTCGGCCTGTCGCAGGTGCACGGCTTTGCGCATCAGGCGGGGGGCACGGTCAAGGTCGCAAGCGAGCTCGGCAAGGGCACGACCTTCACTATCCTGCTGCCGCGCGCAACCGCGACCGCGCCGAACGAGACCTTCGAGGTCGCGCCGGTGCGCGGCAGCGGCACAGTGCTGCTGGTCGAAGACAATCCCGATGTCGCCATCGTCAGCATCGGCCTGCTGGAGCAGCTCGGCTATCGCGTGCGCCGGGTCGCGGATGCCGAATCCGCGCTGCGCGAGCTCGAGAGCAACGGTGTCGACTTCGTCTTCTCCGACATCGTGATGCCCGGCAAGATGGACGGGCTCAGCCTCGCTCATCACCTGCGCGAGATCCACCCCGACCTGCCGATCCTGCTCGCCAGCGGCTACAGCGAAGCGGCCGCCGGCGTGCGCGGCGATTTCCCGATCCTGCGTAAGCCCTACGAAATCCACGAGCTAAGCGAAGCGATCTCGAAGTTGCCGAGGTGATGGCCGACTACACCGTTGGCAACACCGAGAACGCCTCCCCCGCCCTGCGCAGGTTCAGCTCATCCACGCTGGCCGTTTCGCTCGTCACGCTGTCCACCCGCGATGACGGCGGGCCGTGACGACACAGCGCAACCATGTCGGCAACATGCTTCGGCGTGCCCGCGAACAGCGCTTCCACGCTGCCGTCGCGGCGGTTGCGGACCCAGCCTTCAAGGCCGCAAGTCACCGCCTGGTATTCGACCCAGGCGCGATAGCCGACGCCTTGCACGCGCCCGCGGATCACGACCTGGAGGATCGCCCGGCTCATTTTTTCAGCCCGAGCAGATCGGCGCTGCGTGCTTTCATTTCGGCTTCGCGCATGACGCGATTGGTCAGCTCCGCCGACGGCAATCCCTTCAGCGCTTTCGGCGCCGTGCCCTCGCGCAATGCCTTCTGGGCGTCGTAGACGGCTTGTGTCGCTGCCGCGATCGGCGCGTGGCCCTGAAGCGCGATGCGGACGCGTTGGCTGGCGAGATAGTCGATTGCGTTCAATTCGTCCGGCGCGCCACCGAGCACGATCGGCAGCCGTGTTGCGGATACGATGGCTTCGAGCTCAGCGCGCGACTTGATGCCGGTGAAGAACAGTGCATCGACGCCGGTGGCTTCATAGGCCTTGGCGCGGCGGATTGCGTCCTCGATCGAGCTGATCGAGGCCGCACCGGTGCGGCCCATGATGATCAGCGAGGGATCGCTGCGGCCGTCGAGCGCGGCCTTCATCTTGCCGACTCCCTCCTCCAGCGAGATCAGCTGCGCCTTCGCCTCGCCAAAGGCGGCCGGCAGCAGCGTGTCCTCGATGGTGAGGCCGGCGGCGCCCGCCGTCTCCAGCTCCTGCACCGTGCGGCGCACGTTCAGCGCATTGCCATAGCCGTGATCGGCATCGACCAGCACCGGCAGCGCCGCGGCGCGCGACATCCGCCGCATCTGCTCGGCCAGCTCCGTGAGCGTGATCAGGGTGACATCGGGATCGCCGAGCACGGCCAGCGAGGCCACCGAACCGCCGAACATGCCGAGCGGAAAGCCGAGGTCCTCGGCAATGCGGATCGAGATCGCGTCGTAGACCGAGCCGGGATGGACGCAAACTCCGCCCGACAGGATGGAACGCAGTTTCTCGCGGCGGGAACGAAAGGCCATGGTGCCCTCTCTACTGTTGCGACACGGCCGCAACTTACTCCGTCATTGCGAGCGTAGCGAAGCAATCCAGAATCTTTCCGCGGAGGCAGTCTGGATTGCTTCGCTGCGCTCGCAATGACGGCGGTCGTGGGGCCGGCTAAGGGCCCCACGCGCACGCTCTACGCAAACTCCAAGATCAGCGCGTCCACGGCAAGCGTGGCACCCGCACTCGCGTGGATCTTCTTCACGGTGCCGTCCTGCTCGGCGCGGAGCACGTTCTGCATCTTCATGGCCTCGACCACGGCCAGCGTCTCGCCCGCCTTGACCTCCTGGCCTTCGGTCACAGCGATCGAGACGATGAGGCCGGGCATCGGACACAGCAGCTTCTTGCCAGTGTCGGAGGCCGTCGTCACCGGCATCAACTTCGCCGACGCCGCTTCCGCTTCGGTCCAGACATAGACCGGCACCTCGACGCCCTGATGCGCGAGACGAATGCCGTTGGCGATCGGGCGGGCCTGCACCGCGACGAAGTGGCCATCGATGGTGCCCTGCCAGACCGGATCGCCCGGCTTCCATGCGGACTGCAGCAGATGTGCATTGCCGGCCTTGCCGTCGGCGTCCACGAAGCGCACCGCGATGGCTTCGCCCTCGCGCGCGACCTCGAGCAAGATCTCCTGATGGTCGAGCCAGACAGCACGGCGGCGCTCACGCTGCACGATGCGGCCACCCATCTGGCCGGAGATCTGCCGCTTGCGCTCACCGAGCACGTGATCGATGGCGGCGCCGACCGCGGCGATCCGCCGCGCGACTTCACCTTCGGGCGCGCGCACCGCAAAGCCCTTGGGAAATTCCTCGGCGATGAAGCCGGTCGACAGATTGCCCTCGCGCCAGCGCGGATGATGCATCAGCGCCGACAGGAACGGGATGTTGTGCCTGATACCGTCGACATAGAACGAATCCAGCGCGGTGGCCTGCGCCTCGATCGCAGCCGCGCGCGATGGCGCATGCGTGACGAGTTTTGCGATCATCGGATCGTAATGGATCGAGATCTCGCCGCCTTCCTGCACGCCGGTATCGTTTCGCACGGTGATGCCGTCCTTGCTCACTTCCGCCGGCGGGCGATACTTCACCAGCCGCCCGATCGAGGGCAGGAAGTTGCGGAACGGGTCTTCGGCATAGAGGCGCGATTCCACAGCCCAGCCGGTCAGCGTGACGTCCTTCTGCGTGAGCGCGAGCTTTTCGCCTGCGGCCCCACGGATCATCTGCTCGACGAGGTCGACGCCGGTGACGAGCTCGGTAACGGGATGCTCGACCTGAAGACGCGTGTTCATCTCGAGGAAATAGAAGCTCTTGTCCTGGCCTGCGACGAACTCCACGGTGCCGGCGGAATCGTAGTTCACGGCCTTGGCCAGCGCGACCGCCTGCTCGCCCATCTTGCGGCGGGTGGCTTCGTCGAGCAGCGGCGACGGCGCCTCCTCGATGACCTTCTGGTTGCGGCGCTGGATCGAGCATTCGCGCTCGCCGAGATAGATCACGTTGCCGTGCTTGTCACCCAGCACCTGGATCTCGATGTGGCGGGGATCGACGATGAACTTTTCGACAAAGACGCGGTCGTCGCCGAACGACGCCTTGGCCTCGGCCTTGGCGAGATTGAAACCTTCCGCGACCTCGGCCTTCGAATGGGCGATGCGCATACCCTTGCCGCCGCCGCCGGCGGAGGCCTTGATCATCACGGGATAGCCGATCTCGTCGGAAATCCTGACCGCGTGCTTGTCGTCCTCGATCACGCCGAGATGGCCCGGCACGGTCGAGACCTTGGCCTTCGCAGCCGCTTTCTTGGATTCGATCTTGTCGCCCATCGCCGCGATCGCGCCCGGGTTAGGGCCGATGAAGACGATGCCGGCGGCTTCCAGCGCGCGCGGAAACGCCTCGCGCTCGGACAGGAAGCCGTAGCCGGGATGCACGGCCTCGGCGCCGGTCTTGCGGCAGGCTTCCACGATCTTGTCGATCACCAGATAGCTCTCGGCCGCGGCCGGCGGGCCGATCAGCACGGCCTCGTCGGCCATCTCGACATGGAGGGCGTCGCGGTCGGCCTCGGAATAGACGGCAACCGTCTGAATTCCCATCTTGCGGGCGGTCTTGATGACCCGGCAGGCGATTTCGCCGCGGTTGGCGATCAGAATGCGTTTGAACATGCTTTTCTTGAGTCTCGACCTTGGGCGGGACCCTTCCCTGGCCGTTGGGGCCTATGGAACGGGCCGTGTGGCTCCCGTGGTACATCAAAATTGGCCGGAGGCAACGGTCTAAATCCGGCCCTGCTGGCGTACCAGCGCAAGACCGATCGGGCCCGGCGAAGCCCTTGGATGACCTACGGCTTCCCGGCCTTGGCCACGTCCCGGACCAGGCTGTGAATGAAGCCCAGTTTCGCCACCACCGCGGGCGAGAGGATGAAGGGATAGAGGTCGCGCATCCCCATGGCGCGGTTGACGCTGTTCATGGCGAAGGTGAAGGGCAGCCATGCGTCGACGATCGCCTCGACGCCTTTCGCCTCATAGGGGTTGAACCGGATTCGCGTCGACAACTCCCCGTCGCGGTCGACCTTGGGGCGCACCTCCATGCCGAACTCGCTAGCCATCTCTAGGGTGTCGACGATGTGGAGGTAATGCGCCCAGGTCTCGGCAAAGTCTTCCCAAGGGTGCGTCGTCGCATAGGACGAGACGTAATTCTGCTGCCAGTCCGGCGGCGCGCCTTCGGCATAATGGCGCTGCAGGGCCTCACCGTAGTCAGCGGAATCGTCGCCGAACACAGCTCGGCATTCGTCTAGTTTGCCGCCGTCGCGCACCAGCACGTCCCAGAAATAGTGCCCGACCTCGTGGCGGAAATGCCCGAGCAGCGTCCGGTACGGCTCGCCCATCTCGAGCCTGCGCCGCTCGCGCTCGATGCCATCAGTCTCAGTCAGCGCGATCGTGATCAGGCCGTTGTCATGACCGGTCAGGATTCTCTGGCCGCTGTTGGGATCATCGGCGAGGAAATTGAAGATCAGCCCGTGCTCGGGGTTCTCCTGCCGGGTCTGGAGCGGCAGCTTCCAGCGGATCAGCGAATAGAACAGCCGGTGCTTCGCCACCTCCAGCTCGCGCCAGCCCGCGAGCTGCGCGGGGTCGGAGAGATCCGGCACGATGCCGTTGTGACGGCAAGCGCGGCAATAACCGGTGGTATCGCCGGCATCGGTCAGCCAGTTGCAGGCATCGTACTCGGCATTGCGGCACAGCATCCGCCCCTTGCCCTTGTCGGCGAGCGTGGCCCAGCCCTCCCCGTCGGGCTCGATGGCCGACATCGTCTCCTTCTCCGGCAGGAAGGCGACCCGGTGGCCGCAACGTTCGCAGGCGCGGTTCTCGAAATAGAGAACATTGCCGCAGGCCTGGCAGACAAAGAGCTTCAAGATTTAGCCTCTTGGGAAAGGGTATTTTACGAATGAGAGTTGCAGCGCCTCGCAGATACGCCCATCGACGGCCCATCGTTCCAATGTTTGGAACAAATAGCCAGACCCCGCGTTCGCTCATACCCGCCACACGCCGTTCGGCGGGGTGTTTCCCTTATCTATTCCCTTTTTGAGCAATGGCTATCACGCTTTGTCTGTGTGAATATCGGCCCGGCACGTGCGCTCCCGCATCACATCGGCCGACGCCTTGAACGATCCTTTGCCCGAGACCATTGCCGCCGAAAGGCTGCGCCAGCACCTCCAAGACATCGCGCGGGAGCGTGATGAAGCCTATCGCACGCTCCAGGAGCGCGAGGCGGAGCTGGCGCGCATCCAGCGCATCGGCAAGGTCGGCGGGCTCGAGGTCGACTTCCGCGAAGGTTTTAAGAACCGCCGCTCGCCGGAATATCTGATGATCCACGGGCTGCCGCCCGAGGCCGCAGATGAATCGCACGAGGACTGGGTCAGCCGTATCCATCCCGATGACCGCGACGCGACCGTCAAACATTTCCTCGAGGCGCTGGCCGGGACCAGCGAGGACTACACCGCTGAATACCGCATCGTCCGCCCCAGCGACGGCGAGACGCGCTGGATCCGCGTCGTCGCCAAGATCGAACGCGACAGCGACGGTCGAGCCATCCGCCTCGTCGGCGCCCATATCGATGTCACCGACCAGATGCTGGTGCGCGAGACCTTGCGCGAGAGCGAGGAGCGCTTTCGACTGATCGCCGACAGCGCACCGGTGCCGATCTGGGTCACAAAGCTCGACCGCACCCGCTCCTTCGCCAACCAGGCCTATGTCGATTTCGTCGGCCTGCCCTACGACCAGGCCATCGCATTCGACTGGCGCAAGGTGCTGCATCCTGACGACCTGCCGCATGTCTTGCAGCAATCGGTCCAGGGTGAAGCCTCGCTCAAACCGTTCGTGCTGGAGGCACGCTACAGGGATGCCTCCGGCGAATGGCGCTGGCTGCGCTCGGAATCACAGCCGCGCTGGGACCCGACCGGCAAGCATATCGGCTTCATCGGCGTCGCCCACGACATCACCGTCGCCAAGCAGGCCGAGATCGAGCTACGGCAGCTCAACGAGACGCTCGAAGAGCGCATCGCCGAGCGCACCGCCGAGCTCGAATCCAACGAGGCGCGGCTGCGCGCAATTTTGGGGACCAGCAACCAGTATCAGGGGCTGGTCAACCTCAAGGGTGAATTGCTCTACGCCAACAAGACCGCGCTCGACGGCATCAAGGCGAGCTCCGCGGACGTGATCGGCAAGCCGTTCTGGGACACACCCTGGTTCAGCACCACTGAGGGCATGAGCGCCGCCGTGCGCGAGGCCTTCGATACCGTGCTGAAAGGCGAAGCGGTGCGGATGGAGATGCGGCTGCGCCTTCCCATCGGCGAGCGCGATTTCGAGTTCGGCATGCGCCCGGTGCTCGACCGCCACGGCAACATCACCGGAGCGGTGCCGGAAGCCGTCGACATCACCGAGCGTCGCCGCGGCGAGGAGGCGCTGCGGCAGTCACAGAAGATGGAGGCGATCGGCCAGCTCACCGGCGGCGTCGCGCACGATTTCAACAATCTCCTCACCATCATCCGCTCTGCGACCGACTTCCTGCGCCGGCGCGAGCTGCCGGAGGAGCGTCGCCGCCGCTATGTCGACGCCATCTCCGACACTGTCGAGCGCGCCTCAAAACTGACCGCGCAGCTTCTGGCATTCGCACGCCGGCAGCCGCTGAAACCGCAGATCTTCAACGTCGGCAGCCAGGTCGAGGGCGTGGCCCAGCTGGTCCGGCCGCTGGTCGGCGGCCGCATCGAGATCGCGGTCGAGATCGACGATGCCGACTGCTTCACGGTCGCCGACATCGCGCAGTTCGAGACGGCGCTGATCAATCTCGCCATCAACGCCCGCGACGCCATGGACGGCGAAGGCCGCCTCACCATCGCCGTGCGCAAGGTCGAGGGCATCCCGAGCCTGCGCGCGCAGTCGGCGCGCGGCGGAGATTACGTCGCGATCTCGGTGGCCGACACCGGCAGTGGCATCGCACCGGAAAACATCGACGCCATCTTCGAGCCGTTCTTCACCACCAAGGAGGTCGGCAAGGGCACCGGCCTCGGTCTCAGCCAGGCGTTCGGCTTCGCAAAACAGTCCGAAGGCGACATCGCGGTGAAGAGCAAGCATGGCCAGGGCGCGACCTTCACGATCTATCTGCCGCAGGCGCAGAGCCCTGCAGCCGAGAAGGAAGCCGCATCGCTCACTAGCGAAAGCGCCACCACCGGGCGCGGCTACCGCGTGCTCGTGGTCGAGGACAATGACGATGTCGGCCAGTTCTCGACGGAGCTGCTGGAGGATCTCGGCTACGTCACCCGCCGCGTCGCCAACGCCAATGCGGCGCTCGCCATCCTCGGCGAGAACGAGTTCGCCGTCGATCTGGTGTTCTCCGACGTCATCATGCCCGGCATGAACGGCGTCGAGCTCGCCGGCATCATCCGCGAGCGCTATCCGGGCCTGCCGGTGGTGCTGACCAGCGGCTACAGCAACGTGCTCGCAGAGAACGCCCACCGCGGCTTCGAGCTGATCCAGAAACCGTACTCGGTGGAATCGCTCTCGCGCATCCTGCGCAAGGCAATCACGGAAAAGCTGTCGGTGGCTCGCTAAGGAACCCGCATGAAACCCGCCATCTTCTCCGCCTGGCAGAGCTGGGCGCTGCTCTCCGCCTGCTTCGCCGCACTGACCGCGATCTTCGCCAAGGTCGGCGTCGAGAACATCAATCCGGATCTGGCCACCTTCATCCGCACCATCGTGGTGTTGCTGGCCTTCTCGGTGCTGCTGTTCTTCACTGGCCAATTCGCCGTGCCCTCGGCGGTTTCGTCGAAAACGTGGCTGTTCCTGGTGCTGTCGGGGCTTGCGACCGGCGCGTCGTGGCTGTGTTACTTCCGCGCGCTGAAACTCGGGCCCGCGACACTGGTGGCACCCATCGACAAGCTCAGCGTCGTGCTGGTTGCCCTGTTCGCTTTCGCCTTTCTCGGCGAGCGGCCGACGGCACAGGGCTGGATCGGAATCGCCATGATCGGCGCCGGCGCGGTTCTCCTGGCCGTGAAGTTTTAGGGCGGAACAAAGGTGGCGTGAGATCGGTTTCTGCCGGGGCGCTTTCCAGCCTCGATCGAGAGACCGATGTCGCGCGAAAACCCCGATCAGGCAAGGCAGGCCGGCCGCGCATTGGACGCGGCGAACTTCTTCCTCGCCGACGTGCGCGACGGCCTTGGCCCCTATCTCGCCGTCTATCTCCTCACCGAGCAGCACTGGGACGAGGCGCGGATCGGTCTCGTGATGTCGATCTCGACCATTGCCGGCATCGTGGCGCAGACGCCGGCCGGCGCGCTGGTCGATGCGACGCGGGCGAAGCGGACAGTGATGGCGATTGCTGCCGTCATGGTGACCCTCGCCTCGTTATTGCTACCGCTGTTTCCGACCTTCGGGCCGGTCGCGATCTCGCAGGGCATCGCGCAGGCCGCAGCCGTCATCTTTCCTCCGGCGATCGCCGCGGTCTCGCTCGGCATCTTTGGCCACGCCGCCTTCACCCGCCGGATCGGCCGCAATGAGACGTTTAATCACGCCGGCAACGCGGTTGCGGCCGGGCTCGCCGGAGTCTCCGCTTATTGGTTAGGCCCGACTGTCGTGTTCTACCTTCTCGGCGCCATGGCGATCGCGAGCCTCGTCAGCATCCTGGCGATTCCCGAACGCGCCATCGACCACGACCTCGCGCGCGGGCTGGACGACGCCGATGCACAGAGCGAGCAGCCGTCAGGCCTCGCCGTGCTGCTGACCTGTCGCCCCCTGCTCGTCTTCGCGATCTGCGTGCTGCTGTTCCATCTTTCCAACGCGGCGATGCTGCCGCTGGTTGGGCAAAAGCTGGCGCTGCAGGACAAGAACATGGGCACCAGCCTGATGTCGGCCTGCATCGTCGCGGCACAATTGGTGATGGTGCCTTTCGCGATGCTGGTCGGGGCAAAGGCCGACCGCTGGGGCCACAAGCGCTTCTTCCTCGCCGCGCTGTTGATCCTGCCCGTTCGCGGCGCGCTCTATACGCTCTCGGACAATCCGTTCTGGCTGGTCGGCGTCCAATTGCTCGACGGCATCGGCGCCGGCATTTTTGGCGCGATCTTCCCCGTCATCGTCGCCGACCTGATGCGTAACACCGGCCGCTTCAATGTCGCACAGGGCGCTGTCATCACCGCCCAGAGTATTGGCGCTGCGTTGTCGACGACGCTCGCCGGCTTCGTCGTCGTCGGTGCCGGTTACAGCGCGGCCTTCATCACGCTCGGCGCAATTGCGGCGATCGGCGCCGCGATCTGCCTGCTCGCCCTCCCCGAGAGGCGGCAAATCGCACACGACGGTCCGCGTCCGCAGGGGAAGACAGCAGCGTCGGCTTCCGCTATCGCTGCCAAATGAACTCGCGCCACAAGGATTGAACGTGCCGTTTGACGCCATCTGGGCCTGGAGCATCATCGTCGCCGCGACCGCTTGCGTCATCATCCGCCCTTTTCGCCTGCCCGAGGCGATCTGGGCCGTGCTCGGCGCCGGCGCCCTCGTGCTGCTCGGGTTCCTGCCATGGCAGGATGCGCTCACCGGTATCGAGAAGGGCGTCGACGTCTATCTCTTCCTGATCGGCATGATGCTGATCGCCGAACTCGCCCGGCTCGAAGGTCTGTTCGATTATCTGGCAGCCCTCGCGGTGGAATATGCGGCCGGCTCGCCGCAGCGGCTGTTCCTGCTGATCTACATCGTCGGCACGGTCGTGACCGTGCTGCTCTCCAACGATGCCACCGCGATCGTGCTGACGCCCGCGGTCTATGCCGCGACGCGCGCCGCCGGCGCCAAGCCGCTGCCCTATCTGTTCGTCTGCGCTTTCATCGCCAATGCCGCGAGCTTCGTGCTGCCGATCTCCAATCCCGCTAATCTCGTCGTGTTCGGCGCGCGCATGCCGCAATTGACGGAATGGCTACGCTTGTTCGCGCTACCGTCGGCGGCCTCGATCCTGCTCACCTATATCGTGCTGCGCCTGACCCAGCATCGCGCGCTGAAGGAAGAGACCATCGCACGCAGCGTGCCGCATCCAAAGCTCGGTCGCGGCGGCAAGTTGACGGCCGTCGGCATCATCGCCATCGGCGTCGTCCTGGTCACAGCCTCCGCGCTCGACAAGCAGCTGGGCCTGCCGACCTTCATCTGCGGCGTGGTGACGGCCGCGATCGTGCTGCTGATCAGCCGCCAATCGCCGCTGCCGGTGCTGAAAGGCGTGTCCTGGAGTGTGTTGCCGCTGGTCGGCGGGCTCTTCGTGATGGTCGAGGCGCTGGTGAAGACCGGCGTGATCGCACAGCTCAGTGCGCTGCTGCATCAGGCCGTCGCGCAATCCGTGGCGCAGGCCGCCTGGAGCGTCGGCATCGCAACAGCGATGGCCACCAATATCGCCAACAATCTGCCGGTTGGCCTCGTCGCGGGCTCGGTCGCGGCCAGCGATCACCTGCCAGCGCCGGTGGTCAGCGCCATCCTGATCGGCGTCGATCTCGGACCAAACCTGTCAGTGACAGGCTCGCTCGCCACCATCCTCTGGCTGGTGGCGCTGCGGCGGGAGAAGATCGAGGTCGGCGCCTGGCCGTTCCTCAAGCTCGGCATGCTGGTGACGCCGCCCGCCCTGATCGCGGCTTTGGCCGCCGCGATCAGGTGAGCGCGGTCAGTCCTTGTCGCGGCCCCAAAACATGAGGAGGTGAGGTTCGGCACGACGCTTCCGGAGCCGCGCGACAAAAATGTCGAAAACAACCCCATGCAAAGTAGCCGACGTCCGCCGGCGCACGCCAACATGCGTGTTTTCCGAATCCGCTTGACGCGTCGGGCAAAACAGAGGCACGATGTCATCATCGGCGACACGACACGGCGGCCCATCGAGGAGAGCCGTCAGTATCCCAGCGCCCTCGGCAAGGCCGTACTGATCTCGGGGACAAAGGCGATCAGGATCAGGCAGAGGAACAGTATCCCGAGATACTTCAAGATCGGCACGATGGTGTCCTCGAGCCGCACACCGCCGATGAGGCACGCACCGTAGAGGCCGAGACCGAGCGGAGGTGCAAACAGCCCGATCCCCATACCCACGACAAGGATGACGCCGTAGTGGAGAGGATCGACACCGAGCTGCCGCGCAACGGGCATGAGTAGCGGCCCGAAGATGATCAGTGCAGCGGCTCCTTCCAGCACTGATCCCATCACGATCAGGATCAGGACAGAGAGGAGGAGGAATACCCACCGTCCGTGCTGCGCGGTCAAGGCCACCAGAAGATCCGCGATCGCGTGCGGAATCTGCTGGAGCGTCAGCACGTAGGCGAGGCTCTGAGCGGCAGCCACGATGAATAGAACCATCCCCGAGCGCACGGCCGCGTGCCGCATCACCGAACCGACCGCCGTCCAGGTCATCTCGCGGAACAGAACCCAGCCGACGGCGAGCGCATAAGCCACCGCAAAGGCTGAAATCTCGGTCGCCGTCGCAAACCCGGAGCGGTAACCACCGAAGATCAGCGCGATCAGGCCGAAGGCCGCGACACCGCTGATCGCCATGCTCGACATCGATTCGCCGGTGCCTCCGACGATTGCAGACTGCGCCGTGCGGCGCCCCGCAACAATCGCGGCGAGGATGAGGGCGAATGCCATCAGCGCCGAGGGGAGCAGGCCTGCCATGAACAAGCCACCGATCGAGAGGTTCGCCACAAAACCCAGGATGATGAGGTTCACGCACGGGGGTATCGTCTCAGCCATCACAGCCGAGGCGGCGAGCAGCGCGACCGCGTCTCCCGGCTTCTGCCCGGATTTGCGGGCGGCCGGCACCAATACTGAACCGACGGCTGCGATGTCCGCCATCTTCGAGCCGGAGATGCCCGAGAAGATAACCATCGCGAGAACCATCACCACGTCGAGGCCACCGCGAATCCGACCGGCGCCCCTCTGGAGAAGCGAGATCAGGCGGACGGACATGCCGTTTGCCTCCATCAGGTAACCGACCAGGATGAAGAACGGCACCGCGAGCAGCACGAAATTGTCGATGCCGCGCGCCATCTGCTGGGCGAGGAATTGGCCTGGCAACATGTCGCCGCACCAGATGAAGACGAGCGCGGAGAGCGCGAGCACGAAGGCGATCGCCACACCGGCAATCAACGACGCGATGAAGGCGAGGCCCATGACCCACGGCAGCGCCGGCGTGGTATCGGGTGCGAAGGACGACCACGCAGCCCAGAGAGCGCCGAGGATCGCATAGCCGGCAAGCGCACTGAGCGTATCCCGCAGCCGGAAGGCCAGGCACGCGTCCAGCGTGAAGAGCACCATGGCCGCAGTCGCAACGCAAAGCGGAGCGAAGAAGACTTCCTGCCGAAGTCCGGCACCGACGGTCTGGCCGGAGGTCTCAACCAGCAGCTTGCAGGCGTACCAGAACACGGCAGACGTTGTGATCAGCACGAGCACGGCGACGGCGGCATCAACCTGCTCCCGTCGCCGGGGTGTCAAGCGATCAACGAAGAAGGTAACACCGGCATTATCGCCGCGCGCCAAGGCGGCGGCGGCGCCAAGGAAGGTCACGGCAAGAAGCAGCGCACGGGCAACATCGTCACTCCACTCGACCGGCGCGTCGAAAAAGTGCCGGACAAGGACTGAGCCGATCACGACCAGGAGATCGGTCGCGAGCAGGATGGCCGTGACCCATTCCAGAACGGCGAGAAGCCCCATCAGGAAAGTCCGCCAGCCACTCCCGGCGGCCTGCCGCTCGGCCGGCTCGATGATGACCGATGGCGCCACCGTCTCACCCATTTGCGGTCTGCTGAATTGCATCCAGCAACGGCTTCGCGCCGGGCGTCCGCTCTGCGAAGCGATCCCACATCGGCCGAACGCGCTCGCGGAACGCAGCACGATCGCATTCGGAGAGTGTTACGCCGAGCTTCGCCAACTCTGCCATGGCGTCAGCCTCAATCTGGCCGGCCTTGGCGAACTGATCGTCGGTAGCCTCCTTGATGGCCTTGAGCAGCCCGTCACGCTGCGCGGCCGGCAACTTTGTCATGGTGCGGTCGCTGACGAAAGCGCCGAAGGGGGTATGGATGTGCTTGGTCAGCGTGAAATTCTTGGCAGTCTCATAGAACTTCGCCGACAGGACCGTCGGGGCGTCGTGCTCCAGGCCATCGATCACCCCGGCCTGGAGACCGGTGTAGATTTCGCCAAACGCCATCGGCGTCGCGGCAGCACCCATGAGCTTGACGGTCTCGGTCACAACCGGGTTCGGGAGGCAACGTATCTTCTTGCCGGCTAGCTCGGCGGGCGTCTTGAACGCGAACTTCGTCATGAAGTTGCGCGCACCGAGATTGCGTCCCCAGGCAGGGAAATGCACTCCGGCCTTCTGCACCAGGAGCCGTCGCACGGCATCACCGGCCGGCGAGGCCGCGACCCGCCGCATGTGGTCATAGTCCTTGAAGATGTAACCGAGATCGAAGGCTCCGATCTCGGGCACGATGTTGGTCCAGATCGACGTGCCGACCAGCATCATATCGACCACGCCCGACTTGACCTGGTTGACGACGTCGGCCTCCTGGCCGAGCTGGTTGTCCGGGAAAAACTGGGCCGCGATCTGACCGTCCGTCGCCTCTTTTAGCCGCGGCAAGAAGAGATCGTACCAGATCCGCGCCGTCGAAAATTTCGGGTCGTTCGGAAACGACGTCGAGACTTTGAGCGTCGTTGCAGCCGCAGCCGGCCCGATCAGGGCCGGAGCTGCGAGCCCTCCTGCGATACCCGCCAACATTGCGCGGCGCGAAAACTTCGTCATGATGCCTCCCCTTCAGTTTGTTGCTTTGGTGTTGTCCCTCAGTCGTTCTCGTAGCCATAGACTTCCGGCAGGATGAAGATTGCGGCGAGCAATCCGATCAGCGGGAAGATCGCGACCATCAGCGTGGCGTTGGCCTGCCCGACCGCAGCGAACACCGTCGGGAACAGGAAGATCGCCAGGAACGACGGCAGCTTCACGAACATGTAGGCAAAGCCGCTCGCGGTGCCGCGGTACTTGGGCTTGGCGACCATGGTCGGGATCGTCATGCAGTTCGACGCGTCCCAATAATGGCCCCACAGCATGGCGGCCGCCGCAAACGGCAGCAGGATCTTGTTGTCGGTGTAGAGCGCGAAAGCTGCGACCAGCAGCGACGCCAACACGATCGAGAAGCCGGCGATGGCGATGCCGCGGTGGCCGATCTTCGGCGTCAGCAACGGACCGACCCAGCCGGACAGAGCGGCGAAGCAAAACAGCGCCATCGTCACCAGATTGATGCCGAGCACGCTCGACACGCCGACCATCACGAACAGCACCGGCAAATAGAACGCGAAGGTCGAGAACTCGCTGCCTTGCGCGAAGCAGGCGATCCAGCCGTAGACCGTCGCACGCCAGCGGATCGGGTCTTGCTTGAGGTCGGCGAGGAAGGCGCGCGTGCTGACCTTCGGGACCTGCACGTCCCGGTCCGGGAGCATGGCGAGATCGTCGTTGAACATCTCGCGCGCGACCTGCTTGGCCTCACGATAACGTCCCTTCTGCACCAGCCACACCGCCGTCTCCGGCACGTCGTGACGCATGATCAGGATGATCAGCGCCGGCACCGCACCGAGGCCGAGCGTCACGCGCCACAGCATCTCGTGCTGGATGTCGAACAGCAGAAAGATCACGATGACACCGATGGTCAGCACTTCACCGACGGCGAACATGAACTGCCAGCGGTTGCCCATCACCTCGCGCTCACCCTTTGCCATGGACTCCATGATGTAGGTGTAGCCGGTCGAGATATCCGAGCCGAGGGGAACGCCGAGCAGGAAGCGAATCACGACGAGCCAGCCGACGCTCGGCACGAAAGCCTGCGCCAGCGCCAGCACGATGAACATCACCATCGTCACCAGGAACATCACGCGGCGGCCGATCTTGTCGGACAGCCAGCCGCCGAGCAGCGCGCCGATCAGCGCGCCACCCTGCGTGCCGGCCGCCGCAAGGCCGAGCATCAACGGATCGGGATTGTACTGCTCCTTGATGAAGATCAGCACGAAGGCAATCGAATAGAGATCCCAGGCCTCGACCAGGATCGAGGCCATCATCAGCCAGCCGACCTTGTTGCCCTTGGGGCTGTAGTTCGTGATGAGATAGCGGACCGCGGCTTCGCTCGCGGTCGGTTGTGGCACAGCCATCGTCGACATGTTTGGTCCTCTCTTCAAAACTCTTTACGCACCGAGCAGCGGCTCGATGCTGCAATCGAGCAGGCGCGGGTCGATCCCGGTCTCCATGCCCGTGAACATCTCGCCCATGTAGTCGATCAGTGCGTCGCTCGCCTTCACCGCATCCTCGACGCGGCGGTTGGCGACGGCATTGAGAATGGAAAGATGATGATCGATCGTGCCGGACAGGTCGGCCTGCCCCGGCATGAAGCGGTGGTGGATGTAGCCGATGCGGCGGTACAGCGTGTGCAATGGCCGCAGTGTATGCACCAGAAACGGCTCGCCCGCCGCTTCCAGCACCAGCGCGTCGATGCGGCGATCGATGCTGTTGAACTCGTCGAGGGTTAGCGTAGCGCGGCGCTCGCGCAGCAAACGCTCGATATGCAGCGCCTGATTGCGATGCGAGAGGCTGGCGCGATCGGCCGCAAGACGAACCACGAAGCGCTCCATGTCGCGGCGCAAGGCCAGCAGCATGCGCTCGCGCGCGAGATCGATCGGCGCGATGTGCAGGCCATGGCGCGGACGGATGATGATGAGCGTATCGGCCGAGAGACGATTGACCGCGTGATGCACCGGCGTGCGGCCGAAACCGGTGATCTGCTGCAATTCAAGCATGGTCATGAACTGGCCGGGCTTGAGCTCGCAGTGAACGAGCAGCTCCTCGATCTTCTGATAGGCCAGCTCGAAGAAGTTGAGACGGTTGCGCCGCGAGGGCTTGCCCTCGCCGTCGTCCTCGTTTCTCACCACCTCGAGCGCGCGCTTGCGCCGTGCCATGTCGTCCTCTCCCGTCAGCCCGCGCTCTCGTTGCTGAGTGGCGCCTTATTTGTGGCACCCTTAAAACATGTTGTGATATATTACAAGCAAGCGTAAGACTTTTCGCGGACGCGCCGCATGCTGCAGCGCAAAATGAAAACACGACGGTGCGAGGCGCCTGTGACGGGAGGACAATTGCCGTGAAGATCACGTCGATCGAGACACTGCGCACCGAGGAATTCTCCAACGTCATCTGGGTGCGCGTTCACACCGATACGGGCATGATCGGTCTCGGCGAAACCTTTTATGGTGCTGGCGCCGTCGAAGCGCAGATCCACGACACCTTTGCCGGCCGCCTGCTCGGCCGTAATCCCCTCCACATCGAGGCGATCCATCGCGACATGCTGAACCTGCCGATGGCACAGTCATCGACCGGCGTGGAATATCGCGCGGCGTCGGCGATCGACATCGCGCTGTGGGATCTGTTCGGCAAGGTCTGCAATCAGCCGGTGCACCAGATGCTCGGCGGCCTCTGCCGCGACAAGCAGCGCATCTACAACACTTGCGCCGGCACGCAATATGTCCGCTCCACCAATATCAGCCCGGTCTCCAACTGGAATCTCGGTGCCTCCAAGGGCCCCTACGAAGACCTCGACGGCTTCATGAACCGCGCCGATGCGCTCGCCGAAAGCCTTTTAGAAAGCGGCATCTCGGCGATGAAGATCTGGCCGTTCGATCCGGCGGCTCAGGAGAACAAGGGTCTCTACATCACGGCCGCGCAGATGAAGCAGGCCCTCGAGCCGTTCGAGAAGATCCGCAAAGCCGTCGGCGACAAGATGGAGATCATGGTCGAGCTCCATTCGCTGTGGAATTTGCCGACCGCAAAGCAGATCGCCCGCGCGATCGAGCCCTACAAGCCAACCTGGTACGAAGATCCGATCCGCATGAACTCGCCGCAGGCGCTGGCCGAATATGCGCGCTCGACCGACGTCTGGGTCTGCGCCAGCGAGACGCTGGGCTCACGCTTCCCCTACAAGGACATGCTCGACCGCGACGCCATGCATGTGGTGATGGCCGATCTGTGCTGGACCGGCGGCCTCACCGAGGGCCGCAAGATCGCCGCGATGGCCGAGACCTATCACCGGCCCTTCGCGCCACATGATTGCATCGGCCCGATCGGCTTCATCGCCGCCATCCACATGTCATTCAGCCAGCCCAACACGCTGATCCAGGAATCGGTGCGCGCCTTCTACAAGGGCTGGTACAATGAGCTCGTCACCACGATGCCCACGATCAAGGACGGCTACGTCTTCCCCATGGAAGGCCCCGGCCTTGGTGTCGACCTTCTGCCCGCCGTATTCGATCGCTCCGATCTGACCGTGCGTCGCTCCAACGCTTGAGGATTCTTTGAGATGAGCACCGCCCTCTTCGACCTTTCCGGCCGCACCGCGCTCGTGACCGGCTCCTCCCGCGGGCTCGGCCGCGCCATCGCCGAGGGCATGGCCAAGGCCGGCGCCAAGATCATCATCAACGGGGTCGATCCCAAGCGCGTCGAGCAGGCAGTCGCCGAGTTTCGCGCAGCCGGACATCAGGCCGAGGGCGCGGCGTTCAACGTCATCGATGAGCCCGCGATCATCGGTGCCTTCGAGCGCTTCGACCGCGAAGGGCTCGAGGTCGACATTCTCGTCAACAATGCCGGCATCCAGCACCGCAAGCCGCTGGTCGAGTTCACCACCGACGAGTGGCGCAAGGTGATCGAGACCGACCTCACCAGCGCCTTCGTGATCGGCCGCGAGGCCGGCAAGCGCATGATCCCGCGCAAGCACGGCAAGATCATCAACATAGGCTCGCTCGGCAGCGAGCTGGCGCGTCCCACCATCGCGCCCTACACCGCGGCCAAGGGCGGCATCAAGAACCTGACCCGCTCGATGGCGGTGGAATGGGCCCAGCACGGCATCCAGGCCAATGCGATCGGCCCCGGCTACATGCTCACCGACATGAACGAGGCGCTGGTCAACAACACCGATTTCAACAACTGGCTGATGGGCCGCATCCCCTCGAAGCGCTGGGGCCGACCGGACGAGCTGGTGGGCGCGGCGATCTTCCTCGCCTCGGATGCCTCGACCTACGTCAATGGCCAGATCATCTATGTCGATGGCGGCATGATCGCCGCGATGTAATCGCGAAACCTGAGGGAACGAGACCATGCGCGCCGTCGTCATTCACGCCCCGAAGGACCTGCGGATCGACAACTATCCGGATACCGAGCCCGGCCCGGGCGAGGTCCGCGTCAAGATCGCCAATGGCGGCATCTGCGGCTCCGATTTGCACTACTACCACCACGGCGGCTTCGGCGTAGTGCGTATCCAGCAGCCGATGGCGCTGGGGCACGAGATCGCCGGCGTGGTCGCGGCGGTCGGTGACGACGTCACCGGTGTGAAGGCCGGGACGCGCGTTGCGGTCAATCCGAGCAAGCCGTGCGGCCAGTGCCTGCATTGCCAGGAAGGCATGCGCAACCAGTGCCTCGACATGCGCTTCCTCGGCAGCGCGATGCGCTTTCCCCATGTCCAGGGCGGGTTTCGCGAGTTCATCACGGTCGATGCGACGCAGGCGGTGCCGATCGCCGACAAGCTGTCGCTGGCGGAAGCCGCGGTCGCCGAGCCGCTCGCGGTGTGCCTCCACGCCGGCAAGCAGGCCGGCCCCCTGCTCGGCAAGCGCGTGCTGATCACCGGCTGCGGCCCGATCGGCGCGCTGATGATTCTTGTCTCGCGCTTCGGCGGCGCGTCCGAGATCGTGGTCACCGATGTTGCCGACTCGCCGCTCGCGGTCGCCAAAAAGCTCGGCGCCACGCACGCGATCAACGTCGCGGCCAATGCCACCGCACTCGATCCCTGGCGCGCCGGCAAGGGCGTGTTCGACACGCTGTTCGAAGCCTCCGGCAATCAGGCCGCGCTCCGCACCGCACTCGACGTGCTCCGTCCCGGCGCGACGCTGGTGCAGCTCGGCCTCGGCGGCGAGATGACGCTGCCGATCAACTCCATCGTTGCCAAGGAATTGCAGCTCCGCGGCACCTTCCGCTTCGATCCCGAGTTCGAGCTCGCGGTGCGGCTGATGGGCGAAGGCCTGATCGACGTGAAGCCGCTGATCACGGCGACCATGCCGTTCGAGAACGCGGTTGCCGCGTTCGAGCTCGCAAGCGACCGTTCGCAATCGATGAAGGTGCAACTGACGTTCTAGCTCCGGTCGGCCTCAGGGCTGTGCCAACGCGGCCATGACCTCGCGGGAGACGAAGATCTCGGCACGCTCCCACGATTCATCGTTGTCGCCGCGGAAGGTGTAGAGCTTGTCCATCACGACCTTTTTGGCGCCAACGTCGATCACCGCGACCTTGGCCCATTGCACCAGCGTGCTCGTCTTCTGGATGCCGCCGATGACCTTGAACGCCGCCCCGTCTTGCACCGACGGCGCAAGCCGGTAGCGCGGGTCGGCGGCGATATCACGCCGGAGCGCGACCATGAACGCCTGCAGTCGCTTTTCGTGGGCAGCGCTCTGGTCGGCCGGCTCGGCCGAGGTATCGGTATAGCTGAAATCGTCGAGCGCAATGGCGGTGGTCTCAGCTGCCATGGCCCACCCATCGAGCCCGGCCGCAAGAAGGACAAGGAAAGACAGCAACGACAGGGTACGGCGCATCGCGAACCTCGCATGATGGAAAGGCCGCAAGCTAGTCGGACGTTGCTTGCGCCGCAGCCGGGGTGGTCCCGACCAGTTCCGGGAAAATTTCACGACGTTGCACCGCGGTAAGGGTGCCGCTTTCCGCAGCTCGCGTTCTGCCCTTTAATGCGGGCGCGACAATTCCGTTCGCGCCAGGTGCCCGCCGATGTGGAACCGCCCGAGATTCGATCTCAAGGTCCGCCTGACCTTGCGCGTCGCCGCCATATCGGCCGCGTGCTTCGCCGCGATCTCCGCCTATTTCCTGATCACGGCCGATCGCGCGGCTCATGCGCGCATCGACGGGATCGCGGCCATCGTGGCGAAGACGCTGGAACTGCAACAGGGCAAGGTCCTGTGGGCGGCGAGCCCACGCCCCGACTTTCCCAACCTCGACCCCGTTTCGGCCTATGTGATGACGCCGGGCCTGTGCCTGGCCTTCCGCGGCACGAGCGGTGAGATGCTCCAGCGCTTCTGTAGCGGCGCACCGATCCCGGAGGATCCGCCGCCGCAGATCTTCACGGCGTTCTACCACAGCCTGTTCGACCCCGGCCGCGAGGCCGCGCGACCCGTGATCCTGCGCGGGACGAAGCTTGGCGAAGCCGTGGTCTTGGTCGATCCGGCCGTGCAGACGGCCGAGGCCTGGCACGAGGCCGGCCGCCTGATGCTCGCGCTCGCGATCGCGCTGCCGCTGTTCTGCGTCCTGGTCTATGCCGCACTGGCCCGCGCCCTGCGCCCGACCCGCATGATCCGTGCCGGCCTCGAGCGGATCGCCGCCAACGACCTCACCGCGCGGCTGCCGCCATTCGATCTCGCCGAGCTGTCCGCGGTTCGCGACGTCTTCAACCATCTCGCCGAAAGCCTCGACACTGCGCTGGCCGAGCGTGCCGAGTTGACGCGAAAACTGATCGCGCTCCAGGACGAGGAGCGCCGCCATCTCGCCCGCGAGCTACACGACGAGTTCGGCCAGTCGCTCGCCGCCATCCGCGCGCTCGCCTCCTCTGCCCGCCAGACCGCCGCGCAGGACTGCCCCTCTCTGCTTGGCGAGTGCGACGGTATCGCGCGGACCGCAACCGGCATGATGGAGACGCTGCGCGGCACACTGTTCCGGCTGCGCCCGCCTGACGTGGAGGAACTGGGACTCGTCGCCAGTCTCGAAGGCCTCGTTGCGGGGTGGAATGGACGCAGCCGCGGTGAGACGCGCTTTTCGATCCGTTTCGACGGCACGTTCGAGACCCTGCCGGCCACGATCAGCGCCAACCTCTACCGCATCGTGCAGGAAGCGCTCACCAATGCCGCCAAGCATGCCGGCGCCACCAAGGTCAGCCTGGAATTGACGATGCATCCCGGCGAGATCGCACTTGCCATCGACGATGACGGACGCTCGACCGATCCCGCAGCGAAATCCGGCATGGGCTTGCTCGGTATGCGCGAGCGCGTCGCGGCGCTGCGCGGCCGTCTGAGTTTTGAGGCCGGCCCCGCCGGTGGCTCCGCGCTGCGCGTCGTCATTCCGCTTGCAGCCGCCAATCCGCAAGTGCTGGAGCACGCGGCATGACCGCGACCATTCTGCTGGTCGACGACCATTCCGTCGTCCGCGAGGGCTATCGCTCCGTGCTCGAGAAGCAACCGGGCCTGCGCGTCATCGCCGAAGCCGGCGACGGTGCGGAGGCCTATCGCCTGTTCAAGTCCGAGGCGCCCGACCTCGTCATCATGGATCTCAGCATGCCCGGCATTGGCGGCGTCGAGGCCGTCAGGCGCATCAGGCAATGGGACAAGGCTGCCAAGATCCTCGTCTTCACCATGCATGAGAATGCCGGCTTCGCCGTGCAGGCCATACGCGCCGGCGCGAGGGGTTACGTCACCAAGACCAGCCCGCCGGAGACGCTGGTGCGCGCGGTGATGGACGTGCTCGCCGGCAAGATCGCGATCAGCCCCGATATCGACCACGAGCTTGCGCTGAGCCGGATCAGCGGCGAGAGCTCGGCCGCCGACGTGCTGACGCCGCGCGAGTTCGAGGTGCTGCGGCTGCTGCTCGCCGAAAACACGACGGAGGAGATCGCCGAGACGCTGCACGTCAGCCCGAAGACGGTGGCGAATTTGCATTCACTGATCAAGGACAAGCTCGGCGTCGGCTCCGACATCGAGCTGGTCCGGCTGGCGCTGCGTCAGGGAATTTTGACGCAGCTCGATCTCGGCGATGCCTGATCTTCAGGCGAGATAACGCGTGAGATAGCCTTCCATGGCGTAGAGCGCGCAGAGCGCGAGGCTCGACCAGACGGCGGCGCTGAAATACAGGAACATCCAGGTCAGCTCGCCCTTCCAATGCGCGATGTCGTGGGTCACCACCCAGCGCGTCGAGACGTCATGCAGGCCCTCGAGGAAACCGAGGAACCTGCCGCCCTGTTCGTGCCCTGCCCTCCAGCGGCTAAGATACATCGGCACGTCGACGGTGACGAGGAACGCAAGGAAGCAGGCGATGCCGATGATGCCGGCGGTCAGCGCCCAGCGCACCGGGCCCTGGAATTCCGGCATCAAGCGGCACAGCGCAATGCCGGCGAGGAAAAAGGTCACCGCCCACAGCGAGTTCTCGACCGCGTTGAAGAGGAAGTTGGTCGTCACCACCGCGTACCAGGAAAAACATTCCGCGATGATGATGATCGGCACGATCACCAGCGCGATGTTCACCACGGTCTCGGCGCCGGTCATGTGACCGAGCTGATGCAGGATGATCGCCCATTGCGCGGCGAAGCAGACCTCGGCGACGGTCGCGACCGTGCGGCCGACGAACACGCTCGACAGCCAGGTGTCGAACAGGCAGATGCGTTGTACGTCGGCGCGCGGCAGCACCGAGCGGAAGGCGCAGCCGAACACATAGCCCGCGCAGAGCAGGAACATCAGGCCGATATCCGAACCGCCGCCGACGCTGCCGGCGACGGTCGGATAGAACTCGCGGTACAGCATGAACCAGACGAGGATGTTCGCCGCACTGACAAGCGTCAGGGACCCCCACCACCACGCGAGGGGATTTGACCGTGCCTGCCACTGCAACATGAATCGCTCCGCCGTAGTCAATATGACATCCAACGGTAGTAATCCTGTCATAAATCAGCAGCACGGCGCGACAAAAATCTGCGTGACGGCGCTGTCATAATTGGCCTGCGCGCTGTCATAATTGCGATGGCGCCTGCGTTTCCAGGCTTATTTTAGGGGGCGCCACTTCCGAGGGCGCCCCCCGAATCACGCGGGGACTTATTTCTTCAGCCCGCCGACATAGGCCGCGAGCTTATCCAGCGTCTGGTAGCCGTATTCGACGGCGCCGAAGCCGATCATGCCGTCGCGCTGCTCGGTGCTCGCCGCGAGCTGCCGCATCATCAGCACGGTCTTGCCGTTGGCCTGCTCAGCGAAGGTGATGGTGAAGCGGAACATGCCGGGATCCTCGTCCTGGTCGTCTCCGTGATACATCTCCATGAAGGACGGCCGCTCGATGCGGAGGAAGCGCATGCGGTTAGGATAGACGGTGCCGTCGGGGCCGATCATGTTGAAGCGCCAGACGCCGCCGACGCGCACGTCGATCTCGAAGGTCTCGATCTTGAATCCCTTCGGCCCGAACCATTGCGGCAGGTGCTTGGGATCGGACCACGCCTCGAACACCAGATCGCGCGGCGCGTCGATCACGCGCGACATCACGATCTCGCGGTCGATCGACCATTGCGACAGGGCAGCATTGGCAGCATTCGTCATCACTCGGCACCTTTCCGTTTGCTTGGCTTGTTGGTGGTCTTGTCGGTCGTTTTCGACAGCCGCTTGGCGGCCGCCCTCTCCTTCTTGAGCTTCATCACGTAAGCCTCGAACCGGTCGAGCCGCGCCTCCCAGATCGCGCGCTGGTGCTGGAACCAGTCTTCCGCACCGACGAGCGCATCCGGACTGAGGCGACAGGTGCGCACGCGGCCGGACTTTTCCGACTGCACGAGCCCGCTCACCTCCAGCACGTGGATGTGCTTCATGAAGCTCGGCAGCGCCATCTCGAAGGGCTCGGCGAGCTCGCCGACCGAGGCCTCGCCGGCGCACAGCCGCATCACGATCGCCCGCCGCGTGGGATCGGCGAGCGCTGCGAAAACCTGGTCGAGCTGGGGTAATTGGTTAGCCATGTAGCTAACTATAAGCCTGCCGCGAGGCGGCGTCAACGATTGTTAGCTCGTAAGCTAAGTATTTTTAGAGCCCGCCAACACGGAACCCGCACGCGCAATCGTGAATTGGACGCCAGCATGCCCCCGCTAAACTGGTCTCCGGGGGCGCATCGTATGATTCACCGGATCACGTGCCGCCTGTTGTCATCTCGTCACCGCACATCACAAGGCGATCCCTCGCCCGCGCCGCGCTTGTTCCCTTCGCGGCCGCGCTGGCCGGGCCACGCCGCGCATCGGCGGATTCGGACATGATCGCGCAGATGCGCGACATCGTCGCCGCCGAGCTCGCACCGACCGCGACACTGGAGCATCCGGGCGGCCTTGCGGCTGCGCTCTATGCCGGCCGCCATGTCGAATTCTTCAATTACGGCTTTGCCGATGATGCCACCAAACAGCCAGTGACGCCGGACACGCTGTTCAACCTCGCTTCTTTGAGAAAACCGTTCGAGGCGGCGCTGGTGGCACTCGGCACGCTCCGCGGCGAGCTGCGGCTCGACGATCCCGTGCCCAAATATCTGCCGGAGCTCGACGGCGACTACATCCGCCACGTCACCATCGGCGAGCTCGCCACGCACACCTCGGGACTGCTGCTGCCGACCGATTCACCCGCCCTGGCCAAATGATACGTACTCGCAGACGCAATTCATCGCGATGCTCAACGCCTGGACGCCGCCTGCGGGCGTTGGGCCCGGCAAGCAGCGCATCTACAGTCATGCCGGCTACGTCCTGCTCCAGCTCGTGCTCGAGCGCTGCTATCGCACGCCGATTGCAAAACTGGTCGAGAGCCGCATCCTCACGCCGCTCGGCATGCAAGCCACGTCCATTCCCGAACGCGGACCTGACAACCGCGCGATCATGGACGACGCCGCCCTGCGGCGCGTCGTGCAGGGCTATTCCGACCAGGGCACCGCGATCGGCCCGATCGGCGACCAGCAGAGCTATTTCGACTTCCCCGGCACCGGCCAGATGTTCTCGTCCGCGCGGGATATTGCAGCCTTCGTCGCGGCGGCCGTCGACGGCCGTTCGATCGATCCGCAGCTGCGCGAAGCGCTGCGCATGACACAGCGCGAGAGTTTCCACGTCGACCAAAGGTTCGGCCAGGCCACGTTCGGCCAAGCCATTGCCTGGGAGACCGTGCACCTTCCCGGCGTCACCGTCGTCGACAAGCCGGGCGGCCTCAACAACGCCTCCGGCTATATCGGCCTGGTGCCGGCGCACCGCCTCGGCATCGTGCTGCTCGCCAATCGCGGCGAATATCCGCACGAGATCGCACGCTACAAGATCCTGCCCGCGCTGGCGCATCTCGTGGTCGCGCACGGCGGCTGAACGTCAAAACGGAAAGCCCCGGCCGAGCCGGGGCTTTCCACGCGAGAACCGGAACGGGATACCGATCAGTACCTGGCGACGACCGGTCCGCCGAACTTGTAGTTCACGCCGACGCGGACAATGTTCGACTTGATGTCGAACGAGTGGGTGTAAGCGTTGGCCGGGAACGAAATAGCCGGGACGAACGCAGCGAGGTTCGTGCTGGTTGTGCTGGCGCGGCCGAGATCAACATAGAGATATTCGGCCTTGAGCGACCAGCCGCCCCCGAACGCGTATTCGGTGCCGACGCCCGCGGTCCAGCCGACCCGCGTGTCCCGGATCGCGCTTGACTCGGTTGCCGCCGCGAACGTGTCGGTGAAGTTGAAATTGCCCTTCACTTCTGCGATCGCCGCGCCGCCCGTGGCGTAAAGCAGCCAGGTCGGAGCAGCCAGGACGCCGATGCGGCCGCGGATGGTGGCAAGCCAATCGGCCGATACCTGCGATGACACGGTGAAGCCGGTCGGCGCGCAGCAGGGATAGAGCGCCGAGCCCGACGCGCTGCCCTTGAAGCCGAAATAGTTGATGTCGCCTTCGAGGCCGAGCACCGCGCGATCGACCTGCCAGTTGTAGCCGGCCGTGAAGCCGCCGGTCACGCTGGAGCTGTTAACGCCCTGGGCGCCGACCGCGCTGATGGCGGGGACGCTGCTGGCCGCGAAGTAGCCTGTCGGAGAGAACACGGTCGAAGTGCTCGGATCGGCGCTACCCCACTGCCCGCCGACATTGGCGCCGACGTAAAAACCCGTCCAGTTGTAGGCCGGCGCCATCATCGGCGCCTTGGCATAATGCGGCGCGAGATCGGCCGCGAAGGTAGACGCGCTGCCTAACACAACCATCGCTGCCGCCAGCAAAAACTTCTTCATTCCAGTCTCCTTGCCCCACGCGATCGCACCGCGCGTTTCCGAATGCACCGGTCAGGTGTTTCCGGCACGGGTAGGCATAGTCTGCACACCGCGCAGCGTCTTGGGCTGCCGCGAAGTTCGCATGGACTGTGACGTAGTGTGCGCCGGAGTTCGTACAGATGGATGACGGGTGTGACCCAAGGGCCACGCACCATCCTTCATCGGCGACGCGCGATGCAGGACCGTGTCGCGTGACAACAAGGCAGCGAGACCGCGGCTCGAACGAGCCCGCCTCAGACCGAGCGCGTCAGCCCGCCGTCGACGCGGATGTTCTGGCCGGTGATGTAGGCGGCGCCGTCGGATGCCAGGAACGAGACCGTCGCCGCGATCTCCTCGACCTTGCCGTAGCGCTTCAGCGGCACGCTGTCGCGGCGCGCATCGGTTTGCGGCAGGCTGTCGATCCAGCCCGGCAGCACATTGTTCATGCGGATGTTGTCGGCCGCATGGGTATCGGTGAAAATCTTGGTGAAGGCCGCGAGCCCTGCGCGGAACACCGCCGAGGTCGGAAACATCGCGCTCGGCTCGAACGCCCAGGCGGTCGAGATGTTGATGATGGCGCCGCCCTTCTGCGCCTGCATCGCCGCCATCACCAGCCGGGTCGGACGGATCACGTTCAGCAAATACGTGTCGAGGCCGAGGTGCCACTGCTCGTCGGTAATTTCGGTGATCGCCGCACGCGGGCCGTGGCCGGCGCTGTTGACGAGCACGTCGATGCGTCCCCACTTTGCCAGCGCGCCGTCGACGAGGCGCTTCAGATCGTCATTGGATGTGTTGGAGCCGGTCACGCCGAACCCGCCGAGCTCAGCCGCGAGCGCCTCGCCCTTGCCGGAGGACGACAGGATCGCGACACGAAAGCCGTCGGCTGCGAGCCGCCGCGCGGCCCCTGCCCCCATGCCGCTTCCGCCTGCTGTGACGAGTGCGACCTTCTCTGCTGCCATGACCGATCATCCCTGTGATAGCGTTGAGGCGAACCAGAGGCTCAGCCTGCCATCAGGCCTTCTACAACCAGACTTGCCCGCAAACCAGACTTGCTAACAAACCCATCGCCACGAGGCCACGCAACATGAGCGATTTGCAGATCCGCAATTTGCGCCTAGAGGAGATCTCCATCGCGATCGACTGGGCCGCGGCCGAGGGCTGGAATCCGGGCCTGCGCGACGCCGCCTGCTTTGCAATCCCGGACGCGAAAGGTTTCTTCGTCGGCGAGATCGACGGCGAGCCGGTCGCGACCGTCTCCTGCGTCAATTACGACGACCGCTTCGCCTTCCTCGGCTTCTACATCGTGCGCGCAGGCTTTCGTGGCAGAGGTCACGGCCTGCGCATCTGGAATGCCGCGATCGCGCATGCCGGCTCGCGCGTGATCGGCCTCGACGGCGTCGTGGCACAGCAGGACAATTACAGAAAATCCGGCTTCCAGCTCGCTTACGCCAATATCCGCTATGGCGGCACCATCGCGGCACCACCGAAGGCGCCGGCCGATGTCGTTGCGCTCGACGCGATCCCGTTTGCGCTGGTCGAAGCCGACGATACAACCGTCTTCCCTGCCCCGCGCGCGGCCTTCCTGCACGCCTGGATCAATACGCCCGGCCATGTCGGCCGCGCACTGCTGCGCGACGGCAAGCTCGCCGCATGGGGGGTGATCCGCCCCTGCAGGACAGGCCACAAGATCGGCCCGCTGGTAGCCGATAACCGCGCTGCGGCGGACGCCATCCTCCAGGCTTTGCTGGCGAACAGCGGAAGCAGCGAGATTGTGCTCGACATCCCCGCGGTGAACCGCGACGCTATTGCGGTAGCGGAATCCCTTGGCCTGAAGCCGACATTCGAAACGGCACGAATGTACACTGGAGCAGTCCCGTCACTGCGGCTCGACCGCGTGTTCGGCGTAACCAGTTTTGAACTCGGCTAGTACCGACTCTTAATCCGCCGGCTTGAAATTTGTAATCTGTTTCACGTTCCCGCTGCGACGCAGCGGGTATTGATGTTGTATCCGGCGATTTTGTCGGGCGGCTCGACGATCATTTTTTCTGACCATCGATGTTTCATTCGGGAGAGGATTTCATGACCGAAGCTAGAAGCAAGGCACGCCCTTCTCATGACACGGCCGACGAGATGCAGCGCCCCACAGTCGCGGCTGCGCTGGTGCTTGCCGTTGTGACAGCCTTTGGGCTGCACGCGCTCGTCTCGGCGCCAGCGCTGCGCCAGGCCGCCGAGGCGGAGCTAGCGCGCGTCATTGCGGATGAGGATCGAGATGTCTGCGGTCGGTTCGGGCTGCGCCCGGGAACGACCCCGTTTGTGGCTTGCAGCCGCGAGCTCGCGAATGTCAGGCGGAAGCAGTCCGACCGCGACCAGGCCACCGCGGCAGGAATCCTCTAACGCATTCAGTGATGCCGTACGCCGCTCAGTAGCAGCGCATGATGTTGACGGTGTGCTCGCCACCGCCGCGGCCGGGCACCGTCACGGATTCCGTCGGACAGCTCGGGACATAGGGCCGGTCGGACGGCACGACGTTCGGCGGGAAGCGATGCGCCCAGTCCCAGGGAACGTCGTAGGTGTAGGTATAGCGAACGTCGTTGGTGACGGGCTGTCCGGCATCGGCGAAAGGCTCGCTGTACGCCGCGCCATCGTTGAAGAACCCGCCGCCGCCCGGCCAATAGACGAAACGATTGTTGCGGCCGCGGAACCGCGCGCCCGGCGCGATCGGCGGACGTACTGCTGCCGGCGGTGCGGCAGCGGTCACCATGCCATGCGGGGCGCCGCCGCCCGGTCGTGCAAAACTGTCGCCGGAGCTAAGGAGCAGCGCGGCTGCGCTGAGCGAGGCGAGCAACGCCCCATTTGATCTGGACATCATGATACGCACCAACTCGTTTGGCTTCGCAGATAGCGGCTCCCCACCGCACGCTAGGCCGGGCTGTCGCCCACCCGCAAACGTATAATTAATTGTTGGTTAAGGCACGGGATTAACAGGGAACCCGGTGCGGCAGAACGCCCGGAATTTCGCCTGGCTTCGGGGACTTCGTTCCCGGGAATGCCGCGCGTCAACGGCCCTGCTGCTTGCGCAGCCAGTCCAGCATGTCCTGCGCATTTCCACTGCCCTGCGACACGATGGCGGTGTTGCCGCCGCTGCGGCGATAGACCGTGGTGCGGCCCGGTTCCTTGTCGACCTTGACCTCGGCCTGCGCCGGATCACCGCTTTGCGTGATGATTGCGGTTCCGTTTTCGTCCTGGACCACGGTGGTGTGACCATCACCGCTCTCGCCGGCGCCGGCTGGCGCCATCGCAACTGCGGTCATGAGGGTCATTCCGGATGCGAGCAGGAGGAACTTCATGTCACACCTCTTCATCTCGATCATCGTCCAAACTGAAAGATCGACAGCCAGTTGAAACGCCCGAACTGCCTGACGGCTCCCGTGTTCATGTCGCCGATCTGAAGCAGGAGCGCATTGGTCGTATTGCCGACCTGAGTGATGTCGGCGATGTTGCTGACGCCCGACTGTCCGATCAACGCGTTGGTCGTATTGCCGACCTGAATCACATTGACATAGTTGCGCGTCCCGTTCTGGACAATCGTGGCATCGACGGTCCCCGTCCCGATTTCGATCACGCGCGCAATATTGATGCTGCTGTTCTCCACGATCGTGACCGGCTGCGGGTTATTGCCGAACTCCACGATCGTCTCGATACTCACGCTCCTGTTGCTCCAGGAGGACCCGGGCCCACCAATGGCCGGCAATGGCCTGGATCCTGCGGACGCCTCGGACGCAACGCTGATGGCGACGAGCAACGCCGCCAATGCCATGAGCCTTTGACCGTATCTCATCGCCTCGCCCCATCAGCTCACGGACTGGTCTGGATCACCGTCGATGAGTTGACCGCGCCGAACTGAGCGATCGCCCCCGTATTCATGGCACCGAGCTGCGACACGAAGCTCGTCGCCGACTGACCGGCCTGGCCGACAAAGGCAAAATTGTTCATGCCCGTCTGGCCGACCGAAGCCGATGTCGTCCCGCCGAATTGCAGGACTCCCGTGGCATTGTTGCTTCCGTTCTGGGTGACGGTCGCGCCGGTGTTGCCGCCAACCTGGAATACGCCGACCATGTTGAGCGAGCTGCTCTGGTTCACGACGACGGGCGGCCCGTTGACCGAGACGATCGTCTTGATGTCAGCGCCCTGCGCCCGCGCGGGGCCGTTCGCGGCGAAGCAGGAGACGAGAACCGCCGTCGCAACGACCAGAAGATGCCTGTTCATCATATGCCTCCACAATATTTGCCGAGTCACCACACGATCTCAGGTCAAGGAGCCTGCTGCAAAATCGTGGAGCCGTTCAGAATGCCAAGCTGGGACACCCCGGCGGCGTTGTTCAAACCAATCTGGCCAATCAAGCTCGTGTTGGCGCCTCCGACTTGGCCAGCCGTAGCGTTATTGGTCGCGGTGGGCGTCGTGCCGCCTTGTCCAATCGTCACTGAATTGACCGAAGAGAATGAACCGAGTTGCATGCTCGACGCCTGGTTGAAGGCCCCGAATTGCAGCGTCGTCGCAGTGTTGTTCACCGGGCCGGTCTGCGTTGTGGACGAGAGATTTGTCGTACCGAATTGCAACACGCTGATCGTGTTGGCGGCTTTGGCATCGACAGAAGCCAACGCGCTGAGCATGGCTGCTGTTGCGAGTAGATAGTTGATCCGCATGTGAGTTCCTCCGCTAGGAGCAGCTATTCGATCCGCCGCTCCACCAAGAAGTCTGGTCGTAGCCGTTGAAACATAACTCTGGGTACGCGGCGCGCGCGCACCCAGAGGTCCGGGGCTGGTTAGTGCTGCGTGATGGTGCTGAGGTTGAGTCCGCCACCGAGCTGCCCGACACCAGCGGAGTTGTTCGGCGGGAGGCCGAAGAGCGTGGTCTGGCTGATCCCGCTGGTGTTGTTGCCGGTGGCAACCTGCCCAGTGGTGGCCGAGTTGCCAAGGACGCCAATCTGGGTCACCGAGCTGACATTGTTGAGCGACGGAGAGGTCGTGCCCTGCATGGTGCTCGCGCTGTTCACGAAGCCGAGCTGGGACGTGGTCGAGGAGTCATTCACGTGGCCCTGCTGGTTCACGGTGGAGCCGTTTGCGATGCCGATTTGAACGGTGGTCGCGGTGTTGGCAGCCTGAGCCGCGGACGACAGAGCGAGCATGGCAACGGAAGCAAAAAACAATTTGCGCATAGGAAATCCCTTTCTAGCCGAGTTGTCTGACTGGGTTCGGATGCCGTCTTGGAGGAGGCCGACATCGTGGGATCACTCTGAACCGATCGTGCTCCGCGCGACAGACTGCAGTTCATGCTAATCGGTAAGGACTAGACGTCGTGCGACAAGTCGCCGCTCGAAACCCTAGTTGCGCGGTTGTCCCGCAGCAGCCCGCGCCGCAACGTCGCGCTCCATGCTGTCGACCAGCCGCACCACTTCGATCGGCGAACGCAATTCCAGCTTGCGCATCATCCTGGCGCGATGAACTTTCGCCGTCACTTCGCTAACGCCGAGCCTTGCCGCGATCTGCTTGGCGACGAGCCCCTCGGCCATCAACAGCATGATTTCGCGCTCCCGCATCGTCAGTGTCTCGACGCGCTGCCTTGCATCGCGCACGGCGTCTTCGCGCTCCATTCGCTTGCGATCGCGCTCGATGCCGTGCCTGATCGCGTCGAGGATTTCCTGCTCGCGAAAAGGTTTCGGCAGAAACTCGACCGCACCGCGCTTCATGGCCTCGACCGAGACGCGGACGTCGGAATGGCCGCTGATGAAGACGATCGGAATGGGTACGCCCGTCTCGGCCAGCCGGCGCTGAAGCTCGAGGCCGGTGGGCGACGTCCCGGGAAAGCGGACGTCGAGCACGAGACATGAAGGACCGGCGGAAAGACTCTCTGCTAGAAAATCGTCTGTCGAGGCAAACAATTTTACCTGGTGTCCGGTTTCCTCGCAGAGACTTCCAATCGCATTTCGAATCTGAATTTCGTCGTCAACGATATAAACTGTGGCTTGAGCCGACCTCATGGCAACGGACTCCCCGGCTTGGGGCTCGATGAGCAAGCAACGAGCCATCCATTCTTCTTGCAAGCGATAACAAGGTGCTTGGATGAATTCGCAGGGACCGCGCGAACAGCGTCGATCCACCGGTTCGACGTCTTAGGGCCATCGCACCCAGAAGACGAGTGAAGGCGTTCACATATCGGGCTTCGTGATGAGAAGGCTGCGATCGTGCCGGCGGCATCGCGGCGAGATGCGGCAATCCTGCATCGTGGCCGCGGTATCGCCGACTGCGTCATGGCGTCGCCACCCATGCGCCGACTTGAACGCCGCTCGCTGGCCGCTTCGGCCAGATCATACGGGAGGTTCAGTCAGTCGATCGAGTTCGATACCGCGCGCCTCATATCGATACGCCCCGTATGGATTCGCGGCAAGTCACGAAAGGTCGCGCCCCCCGGGCTTTACTTCTGGATCGTGAAGCACGCCCGACCGTCGGCCCTTCCGCGACGACATATTGACGATCGATATCGCCTCGGATGATTTGCAACCATAGCGCGATTTTTGAATTTGCCGCCAACAAAGCCATTTCAAGAAGGCGGGTTTTTGATATGCGATTTGTGCCAATTATTGCCTTGCTCGGAACTGCATGCGGCCTCGCCGCGATCTACGCCACGGGGCCGGCCGCCATCGCTGGCGCCGCCGGCAGCGCGGCCGACAAGGCCGCGCGTGCCTATCATTCGACGAAGCGGCTTCTGGTTCCCGCGACAAGCGAAATTCCGACCTTCGGATCGGACGCCCCCGTGTTCCGCTATGCCGCGATCCAGCGCGGCAGCATCGAGCAGACCGTCACCGTCACGGGCGCCCTGCAACCGGTCAAGACGATCGAGGTCGGCTCGCAATTGTCCGGGCAGCTCGCCCGCGTCTATGTCGACTTCAACGACACCGTCAGCAAGGACCAGCCGCTTGCCTTGATCGATCCCCGCAGCTTCGCGGCCAAGGTCGACGAGGCCAAGGCGGCGCTGGCGGTCGCCGACTCCTTCGTGGACATCGAGCGAGCCAAGCTCGATCGCGCCAGGATCGATCTGCAAAACGCCAAGGGCAGCCGGGACGTGCTCGTCGCCAAGCTCGACAGCGCCCAGGCGGTCAAGGCCTCGGCGCAGAAGACCTTGCAACGCAAGCTGGCGCTCCAGTCGCAAAACGTCGTGGCAACGTCCACTGTCGACGACGCGCAGACGGAATTCACCGCGCGTGTGGCCCAGGAGCGCGAGGCCGAGGTCCTCATGTCCCTGAATACCTATGCCGTCGACGGTGCGCAGGCCGACGTCCGCCGGATCGAGGCCGAGCTGGACCAGGCCCGAATGGCGGTGCCGGAGAAGGCCGCCGTCCTTGCGGCGGCCCAGGCCGATCTCGACCGCACCGTGATCCGGTCGCCAATCGACGGCGTCGTAGTCGGCCGGTTCGTCAACGAAGGCCAGACGCTGGCGGTTGGCCTCGAGTCCCGCACCACCTTCGTGGTCGCCCACCGCCTGGAGGACATGGAGATTCACGCGCAGGTCGACGAAGCCGATATCGGGCGTATCGCGCCGGGCCAGCGCTCCCACTTCACGGTCGATGCCTATCCCGACCGGCGTTTCGAAGCAGCGGTACGGCAGGTGCGCAAGGCGCCGCAAAACCAGCAGCACGTGGTCACCTACACGGTCGTCCTGTCGACCTCCAATCTCGACGGCGCGCTGCTCCCGGGAATGACCGCCCTGGTCAAGATCGTGATCGAGCAGCAGGACAACGTGCTGAAGGTGCCGCTGGCCGCGCTGCGGTTCCAGCCTTCGGGCGCGCGGGCGGACACAGCTCCCGGACGCAGCGGGGTCTGGCTGCGCGCCGCCAACGGCGCACTTCAGCGCGTCCCCGTGACCGTCGGCGCGGCGGGTACGGAACAAGTGGCACTCAAGAGCGGAGAGCTTGTCGAGGGCAGCCAGGTCGCCATCGGACAGGCGATCCGGCCGGCCGGCATGGAAATTCTCGGCATCAGGTTCGGATCATGACAGCCACCCTGCCCCTCATCAGTCTCCGATCCGTCGGCAGGACCTACCGCACCGACGGGATCGCGGTCACGGCGGTGCGCAATGTCACCTTCGACGTCGATCAGGGCGAGATCCTCGCCGTGATGGGGCCATCGGGTTCCGGCAAGTCCACCCTGATGAACATGATCGGATTGCTCGACCTCCCGAGCGAGGGTGCGATCTATCTCGAGGGGACCAACGTCGCCGACCTCTCGGAAGACCGCAGATCGACCTTGCGCGCCCGCAGCATCGGTTTCGTGTTCCAGTCCTACAATCTGCTCGCGCGCCACAACGCAATCGAGAACGTCGCCCTGCCGCTGGTCTATTGCGGCGTGGGCCACAAGGAACGCCTTGGCCGCGCCGAGCAGAGCCTGGAAGCCGTCGGCATGCTGCACCGGGCGCATCATTTTCCGCGGCAATTGTCGGGCGGCGAGCAGCAGCGCGTCGCCATCGCGCGCGCGCTGATCGCCTCTCCGCTGATCATCCTCGCAGACGAACCGACCGGCGCGCTCGACAGCCGTACCGGCGCCGAGATCCTGGCGCTGTTTGCCGCACTCAACCAGCGCGGCCAGACCGTTGTGATGATCACGCACGATCCGCGCATCGCGATGCAGTGCCGGCGCACCATCCGCCTGCATGACGGCGAGCTCGTCAGCGACGAGACGATAGCGCCGTTGCTACCCAGACGGAGCATTGGGTCATGACGATGCTTCAGGGATTCCGGATCGCTCTGCACGCCTTGCGCCTCAACCCGCTGCGCAGCTTTCTGACCATGCTCGGCATCGTGATTGGCGTTGCGTCGATCGTGACGGTTTTCGCGATCGGTGCCGGCGCGCAGTTGCGGCTCCAGGAGCAGATCCGCTCGATCGGCGCCAACGTGCTGATGATTATGCCCGGCGCAGTCTACCAGGGCGGCGTGCGCCTCAAGGACGGCAGCAAGCTGACGATGACCGAAAGCGATGTGCAGGCCATCCTCGAGCAGATCCCGGAAATCCAGGCGGCGGCCGGCTCGATCGCCGGAACGGCGCAGGTCATCCATGAAGGCAAGAACTGGAACACGACGATCAACGGCACGACGACCGGCCATTTCATGGTGCGCGACTGGCAGCTTTCCTCGGGACGCTACTTTTCCAACGCCGAGGAGGCCGCCGCCGGAAAGGTCGTGATCCTCGGAAGCACCGTTGCGCGCGAGCTGTTCGCGCCAGGCGACGATCCCATCGGCGCGCAGATCAGGATCATGAAGGTCCCGCTCGAAGTGGTCGGCGTGCTTGATCGCAAGGACCCCGCGCAGGACGATGTCGCCTTCGTCCCCCTCACCACGGCCAAGCTCCGGTTCCTCGGCAGCGCCAGCAACATCAACCGGGATTCGGTCGCCTACATCATTGCGAAGGTGGCCGCCGACGGCCAGATGGCGGGGGCGCGATCCGAAATCGAAAGCCTGTTGCGGCAGCGGCATCGCGTCCCTGCCGGTCAGGACGACGACTTCAAGGTTCAGGATCCAGCCGCCGCCATGGAAGCGCAGCAGGGAGCGATCCGCACCGTCGCGCTCCTGCTCGTCGCCATCGCTTCGGTCTCGCTGCTCGTCGGCGGCATCAGCATCATGAACGTCATGATCGTGTCGGTGACCGAGCGCACCCGAGAAATCGGCATCCGCCGCGCGCTCGGCGGGCGGATGCGGGATATCCGTCTCCAGTTTCTCTGCGAAGCGCTCGTGCTCTGCCTTCTCGGCGGCGCCATCGGCGTCCTCAGCGGCGTCACGCTGTCGATGACGGTCGCGCGCATGGCCGGCTGGATCACCTCGATCGACAGCGAAGCGATAGCCCTGGCCCTCGCCTTTTCAATCGCGACCGGCCTCATCTTTGGTTTCTATCCTGCACACAAGGCGTCCAAGCTCAGTCCAATCGAGGCGCTCAAGACGGAGTGAGAACATGCTGGGTTGGCCACGACATCAAACCAGAGGCCAGGGAGGAGCAGTCATGAGCCCGGATTCGAAAGATTTGATTACGCCGACGCCGCGTGAGCGCGAGTTGATGATGCTCATCGCGCGCGGACTGCAGAACAAGAACATCGCCTACGAGCTCAAGATCTCGGAGAACACGGTGCGGGCGCATATCGGCAACATCATGCGCAAATACCGCCTTCATAATCGAACGCAGATCGCGATCGTCTATGCCCTCAAGGCAGCCCCGCTTTCGCCACGGCGCGATCCAGCCAGGAGCGGAGCCAGCCCGGCAGAGGTCAAGCCGGTACAGGCGCTCGCACAAACTCCGCAAGTACCGACCGTGCCGGAATGACCGTCCCGGCCACAACGCCTTGCGTCACCCGTCGGGCAAAACACCGAAGCCCTGGGTCAAGAGTGCAGCAGCAAAGTATTTCTCTTTATTCGAATTCTGAATTTTGTTAGAGATTAGTCACTGCGGCCCAAGAGGGGCGTATCGCGATCGTCACGAATGCGGGCCGGGCGGCGGTGGACGCAGGCCACATCGGCGCGACGGGTTTTGCAGGGCGGGCAACCGTGAGCAAAGACCGTGCTACCCCACACTCCGTCATTGCGAGCGCAGTGAAGCAATCCAGACTGCCACCGCGGAGGGATTCTGGATTGCTTCGCTGCGCTCGCAATGACGGTGGCGAGAGCCCGTCAACCCAGCAATGACAAATCCGTGGACGCCTGGCTACCTCCCCGTCACTTCTTCAAATACGCTCGCTCTTGTAACAAAACTGTCATGCAGCAAAACTAAACGAATGCCGGGGGCCGCGGTTCGGCGGCCAAGCCGCCTCACCGCTAGGAGATTTTTGATGCGCCGTTCACTGGTGTTGCTGTCAGCCGGGCTGACAGTACTTTCCACCGGATTTGCCTCCGCTGAGAATAACACGCCCCGCAACCTGATCCTGTTCATCCCCGACGGGCTGCGTGCGCTGAAGATCACGCCCGAGACCGCGCCGGCGATGGCCGAGGTCCGCGACAAGGGCGTCAACTTCAAGAACTCGCATTCGCTGTTCCCGACGTTCACCATGGCCAATGGCTCGGCGATGTCGACCGGCCATTATCTCGGCGACACCGGCGTGTTTTCCAACACGATCTGGACCAACTACACCTCGGTCCCCGCCGGCGACACCGTGGTTCCCTTCATCGAGAACGACGCCGTGCTCGGCGACATCGACGAGCATTTCAAGGGCGACTATCTCAACGAGGAGACCGTCTTGAAGATGGCCCGCGACAAGGGCCTGAGCACGGCGGCGATCGGCAAGGTCGGCCCGACCTATCAGTGGGACCACACCGATCATCCGGAGAAGCCGGGCAAGCACTCGATCGTCATCGACGATTCCACCGGCAGCAAGGCCGGCGTGGCGCTGTCGGACGAGATGAAGGATGCGCTGACCAAAGCCGGTCTCGCCCTCACCGCCCCCAGCCGCGGCGACAACGGCAAGGCGGGCGACGCCAAGACGCCCGGCACCACCACGGCCAACGTGGTGCAGCAGGCCTATTTCGCCGACGTCGCCACCAAGGTGGTGCTGCCGATGTTCAAGGCGCGCAACAAGCCGTTCGTGCTGGTGTTCTGGTCGCGCGATCCTGACGGCACCCAGCATAACCAGGGCGACAGCCTCAACCAGATCCTGCCGGGCATCAACGGCCCGAGCACGATGGCGAGCATCAAGAACGTCGACAACAACCTTGCCCAGCTCCGCAAGGCGCTCGACGAGCTCGGCCTCGCCGCCAACACCAACATCATGATCCAGGCGGACCACGGCTTCTCGACCATCTCCAAGGAGAGCAAGACCAGCCCCTCGGCCAAGGTCAGCTATGACGACACGCCGAAGGACTTCTTGCCGATGGGCTTCCTGGCGATCGACCTTGCGAAAGCGCTCGACCTGCCGCTGTTCGACCCCAACGACAAGAACGCGGCCGTCACTGGTAACGCCCATCCGAAGGCCGGCAACGGCGTGCTCGGCAAGGATCCGACCAAGCCCGACCTCGTCGTCGCCACCAACGGCGGCTCCGACCTGATCTACCTGCCGAACAAGGACAAGACGCTCGCGGCCAAGACCATCAAGGCCTTGATGGAGCAGGACTACGTCTCCGGTCTGTTCGTCGACGACCAGCTCGGGCGTTTCCCCGGCACCCTGCCGCTGTCGAGCATCAATCTGCGCGGCAAGGCGGCGACGCCGACGCCGGCGATCGTCGTCAACTTCCGTTCCTATGCCAGCGAGTGCGGCGAGGCGCCGACCAACTGTTCGGTGCAGGTGGCCGACACCGTGCTGCGCCAGGGCCAGGGCATGCATGGCAGCTTCAGCCGCGGCGACACCTACAACTTCATGGCTGCGATCGGACCGGACTTCAAAGCCGGCTTCGTCGACGAGCTCCCGGTCAGCAATGCCGATGTCGGCATGACTGCGGCCCAGCTCCTCGGCCTGCGCAGCTCGGGGAATGGCGGCCTGGTCGGCCGCGTGATGTCGGAGGCGCTGCCCAATGGCGTCGTGCCGAAGGCGTTCAAGGCCGTGGAGAAGTCGAAGAAGAAGTCCGAGAACGGTCTCGAGACCGTGCTCAACGTCCAGCGCGTCGGCAGCCAGCGCTATTTCGACGCCGCCGGCTTCCCCGGCCGCACGCTGGGCCTGGAGCCGGACGCCGGCAAACAAAAAACGGCGGGGAAATAACCCCGCCGCTTTCTGTCGCGCCTCGCGAGGGGCGCGACAGATCTCTTCTGGTTCTTACATTCCCAGTCTTTTACATTCCCAGTCTCTTACATTCCAATGTCGAACACGTTCGGCAATTGGCCCGCCAGAGGCAGCGCGGTGGCGCCCAGGAAGGTCGCCACCATCGCCATCAGGCGACGATTGTTCTGGCGCTTGCCGCGCATCTGGCCGGCGATCCATTCCAGCATCTCGCTATTGACCTTCGAGGCGTAGGACGGCGCCCAGCTCTCGATGTCCTGCGCCAGCGCGACGTTGCGCGGCGGCACTTTCAGGCCGGAGGCGCTCGCGGCGTAATGAGCCACGGCCTTGGCCAGCAGATCGTCGAACCGGCCACCATCGGTGCGCTCGGTCGCGGCCTCGTTGATCTCGAACAGCGCCTCGGCTTCGGCGCGGCTCACCGGCTGGTCGTTGACCGCGGTGGCGGTCAGGATCCGGGCGCACCAGGCGGTGTCATCGGCATCGAGCGAGCGGGAAAAGTGCACCCGGCCCTTGGTGGTGGGGCCTTCACCCGTGATCACGCCGTCGCGCACGACGGAGAGGGCATGAGCCGCGGTATCGCGGCAGGACGGTTCGAGGGACGGCGACTCAACTGATTTAGGCGCAGCGGCGGACATAGTTCACTTCCAGATTTCTTCTGATCGACCAGCATTTTCATGCGGGCGTAAAGGGGTGGTTAATGATTCGATATGGGGATCGCGACTTTTCTCAATGGTTGCCGATTAGTCGCTATGAGGACCGTTTCGGTTCCGGAGAGCGTCGGGCGAGCGTGATGCGGGTCATAAACGGCTTTATCGGGGCAATCGAGACCGTGAAGCCCCGGTGGGGATGTTTCGCCGCAGGCGCCCTCGTAACAGAAAAGTGCTAGAATATCGGCCCTTCAGAGAAGGAATTCACATTTTACTTGAAGCGGTTCAGTTGACGTTCACTTGGGCTCCCTGAGCCCCTATACTGACGTTGACGGCCAGACAGAAATTCCCAAGCAAATTCAATGCGATGAGGTAGAACCATGACACTTCCGATCGGCACCACCGCCCCCGACTTCGAAGCCGAGACCACCGAAGGGAAGATCAAGTTCCACGACTGGATCGGCAACAGCTGGGCGCTGCTGTTCTCGCACCCGAAGGACTTCACGCCGGTTTGTACGACCGAGCTCGGCGCTCTCGCCAAGTTGAAGCCGGAGTTCGACAAGCGCGGCGTCAAGTTGATGGGCCTCTCGGTCGACCCGGTCGACCGCCATTCGAAGTGGTCGGAGGACATCAAGGAGACCCAAGGGGCCGCCCCGAACTACCCGATGATCGGCGACACCGATTTCAACGTCTCGAAACTCTACGGCATGCTGCCGGCCTCGACCTCGGGCGATCCCCTCACCCGTACGCCGGCCGACAACCAGACCGTCCGCAACGTCTTCATCATCGGGCCGGACAAGAAGATCAAGCTGGTGCTGGTCTATCCGATGACCACCGGCCGGAATTTTCAGGAAATCCTGCGCGTGATCGACTCGCTCCAGCTCACCGCCAAGCATCGCGTTGCGACGCCGGCCGACTGGTCGCAGGGCGAGGACGTGATCATCGCGGGCTCGGTTTCCAACGATGAGGCCAAGACGATCTATCCGCAGGGCTGGAAAGAGCCGAAGCCCTACATCCGGATCGTGCCGCAGCCGAAATAAGGGCCTAGCCGGTCACACGATCCGCCAACAACAGACCCGCGGTCGACGAGACCGCGGTCACCACCGCGCCCCAGCCGACGTCGAGGAATGCGACCGGCCAGCTCCAGTGCTTGAGCAGCGCCAGCGCGGTGAGATCGAACGTTGCATAGCAGAACAGCCCGAACAGCGCGCCATAGAGCAGCGTCGATTGCCATGTCGCGCCAGCGGAGCCGCTGACGAAGATCAAAACGCCGGCGACATAGAGCAGATAGAACAGGATCGCCGGCAAAGGCTTCAGCTCGCCCAGCATGTCACCAACCTGCGCTGTGAAGAAGCCCTTGGCGACCAGCCCGAGGAACAGGAAATCGAGCCCGGTCAGGACGACCAGGGTTGCGACATAAAGCACGGCGATGCGGTTCACTGGCGGCCTCCCTGCCCTCGGATCACGGGGCAGTCACCGTCAGCTACGCCACCGGCGAGCCGATGGTTTCAGCTCACCAAGTTCCAATCAAGCCGCCTGCACGCGATCGAGGAAGCTGTCGACCTCGGCCTTCAGATGCAGGCTCTCGCCTGACAGCGCCTGGGCAGACGCAAACATCCGGCTCGAGGTCTCGCCCGTCTCGCTGGCGCCCTCAGCCGCATGACGGACATTGACGGCAACATCGGCGGTGCCCGTGGCCGCAGCGCGAACGCTTGCGGCTATGTTGTGGGTTGCGCTGCGCTGCTGCTCGACCGCAGCCGAGATCGAGCTCGCGATGCCGCTGATGCGCTCGATGGTCCCTGTGATCGCCTTGATGGCGATCACCGACTCCTCGGTCGCAAGCTGCATGCTCGCGATCTGGGTCGAGATTTCGTCGGTGGCCTTCGCGGTCTGGCCCGCGAGCGTCTTGACCTCCTGGGCCACCACCGCAAAACCGCGCCCCGCATCGCCCGCACGCGCGGCCTCGATGGTGGCGTTCAGCGCCAGCAGATTGGTCTGCTCGGCGATCGAGGTGATCAGCTTGACGACGTCGCCGATACGGGAGCCTGCTTCCGAGAGCTGCGCGATGCGCTGGTCGGTAGCCTCCGCCTGGTGCACCGCTTCGGCGGAGATCGCGTTGGATTCCTGCACCCTTCGGGTGATCTCGGAGATCGATTGGGACAGCTCGTCCGAGGCTGACGCCGCCGAACGGACGTGGTCGGAGGCCTCTTCCGACGCGCCGGCCGATTTCGCCGACAGGTCGGCGGTGGACCGCGCGGTATCGGTCAATTGCCGGGCCACACGCTCGAACTCGCCGGAGGAGTGCAGCACCTTGTCGAGAATGCCGCCGACGCCGCTGCGGAACTCACCGACGAAGTTGCGCAGATCGGCCTTGCGCTGCTCGGCCGCCGCAGCCGCGGCCTCCGCCTGCTCGCTGCGCATGCGCGCCCGCTCCAGCGAATTGCTCTTGAACACCGCGACCGTACGGGCGATCTCGCCGATCTCGTCGGCGCGGTCCCCGCAATCGATCGCGACGTCGCTCTGGCCGTTGGCGATCGCCGTCAGCGAGCGCGTGACCGAGGTGAGCGGCCGGGTGACGCGGCGGACAACCAGCATCGTGAGGATCAGGACCAGCAAGGCGGCGATGCCGGCCGCGACCGCCATGCTCTCAATCGCCTGGGTCAGCATGGCCTCGAACTGCGCCATAGGGATGCCGACATAGAGGATGCCGACGACCTTGCCGGTTGCATCCGCGATCGGGAAATAAGCGGTCATGAAGGACTTGCCGAACAGCGTGGCCGGCCCCTTATAAGCTTCGCCACGTCGCAACACGGCTTGCGCCGGATGGTCGGCAGCAAGCTGGGTGCCGACGGCGCGGTCGCCATTCTCCTTCTTCACATTGGTCGAACGGCGGACGAACTGCCCGCTCGCATCGTCAAACACGAACAGGGTGGCATTGCCGCCGACATAGGATACTGCCCGATCGACGATGGCGTGATCCTTGAAGTCCGGCATCTTGGCGATCTCGGCACGCGCCACCGCGCCATCCCGCATGGTGATCCTGGCGTCAGGAACGATTTCGGCGAAGGCCAGGGCCAGCGTGCGCAGACTGACCTCGATGTCGCGCAGCGCGCGATCGTTGAATTCGGAGTTGAGCGACCAATAGCCGGCGCCGACCACCAATGCGGTGTTCATCGCAATCAGCAGCACCGCGCACAGGACGGCCTTGGTCCCCAACTTGAATTGCGGCACGAACTTCGCCGTTAAGGACTTGGACATGAATGGAACCACCCCCGTAATTCCTGCATATTCATGCAATCCGCTTACGGCCTCATTAACGCTGGTTCACAGCGCCAAACGCGGCATCCTTTCCAGATCGTAAACGAGGACATTCCCTGACCACGCCGAGCCCCCCGCCTGTTATCGTCTGGTTCCGCGACGACCTCCGTTTGTCCGACCACCCCGCCCTCCATGCCGCCGCCAAGACCGGCGCGCCCGTGATCTGCCTGTGTGTGTTGGACGACGCGGCCGGACGGGCCGCCGGCGGTGCGGCACGCTGGTGGCTGGCGCAATCGCTGCGCGCGCTTGGCGCCGACATCGCTGCGCGCGGCGGGTCGCTGGTTCTGTGCAGAGGACCGGCGGCCAGGGCGATCCCTGAGGTGGCGCGCGAAAGCGAAGCCGGTGCGGTCTATTGGAATACGATCGCTCAGGCCCCGCATCAGGCGGTCGAGAAACAGCTCGAAGCAGCGCTGGCAAAGCTCGGCGTGGACTCGCGAAGTTTTCCCGGCGACTTGCTGGTCCCGCCCGCGGCGATCCGCAACAAGGAAGGCCGGGGCTTGCGCGTGTTCACTCCATTCTGGCGACGGGTGCTGTTGCTCGGCGATCCGCCAAAGCCCCTGCCAGCGCCGAAGGAGCTGCGCCCGGGTCCGAAGATCGCCAGCGACAAGCCGGAGAGCTGGAAGCTCGAGCCGGCCAAGCCCGACTGGGCCGGCGGCCTGCGCGAGAGCTGGACGCCGGGCGAGGCGTCGGCGCGTGCCCGATTGCGCGACTTCCTCAAGCACACCGCGCGCGGCTATGTCGGCGACCGCGACCGCCCCGATCGCGAAGGCACCTCAGGCCTCTCTGCGCACCTGAGGTTCGGCGAGCTCAGCCCGCGCCAGGTCTGGCACGCCGCGCGCTTCGCCGCGGCGGAGAATCCGGCGATCGGATCCGGCATCGACAAGTTCCTGAGCGAGCTCGGCTGGCGCGAGTTCTGCCGGCATCTACTCCACGACAACCCCAATCTTGCCACCGAGAACCTGCAAACCAGTTTCGACGACTTCCCCTGGAAGTCCGAGACGAAGGCACTCGCCGCCTGGCAGCGCGGCCGCACCGGCTATCCCATCGTCGATGCCGGCATGCGCGAGCTCTGGCACACCGGCGTGATGCACAACCGGGTCCGGATGGTGGTCGCCTCGTTCCTGGTCAAGCACCTCCTGATCGACTGGCGCGACGGCGAAGCCTGGTTCTGGGACACGCTGGTCGACGCGGATGCCGGCAGCAATCCGGCCAACTGGCAATGGGTGGCCGGCTGCGGCGCCGACGCCGCGCCGTACTTCCGCGTGTTCAACCCGACGCTCCAGGGCGAGAAGTTCGATCCTGACGGAACCTATGTCCGGCGCTGGGTACCGGAGCTGAAGGACGTGCCAGCCAAGCTGATCCATCAGCCCTGGCAGGCGACGCCGATCGAGCTTGGGAGTGCCGGCGTCACGCTCGGCAAGACCTATCCGCAACCGATCGTCGATCACGCCAAGGGACGCGAGCGCGCGCTCGCCGCCTACGCAAAGATCCGCAAAGGTTGAGCGTTGCTTTGACACTATTATGAAACCCGCTATCGTCATCGCTCCATTCAAACCGTGGGGGACACGATATGGACGACGATAAGCCGATCACCGAGCAGGCGATGGAGACGATCACCAGCGCCGTGGAAACGACCAAGGACGCCGCGGTCACCGCCGTGAAGAAGGTGAAGAAGGCCGCCAAGAAGGTCGCGAAGAAAGTCGCGCCGAAAAAGGCAAAGAAGGCTTCCAAGAAGAAGGCCAAAAAGGCCGCCAAGAAGTCGTCGAAGAAGGCAGCCAAGAAGAAAAAGAAGGCCAAGCGCTGATCGCAGCGCGAACGCGAACTCCGGGTGCGGTCGCGCCCGGAGAATGTCTCCTCGACAGGCCCTACCCTCTCCGCTTCGACGCGCGCCGGCCCGGGTGGTGCTTTCCCTTCGGATCGCGAAATTCGCTGCGATGGCCGCGCCGGTCTTCAGCGTTGAAGCGCCGCCGCTTCGCGGGTGAGCCGAACGCCTTGATCACCTTCCTCCCGTTGACCTTCTTGATGACGTAGCCACCCTCGGTCATCGAGAACGGCGCCTTCAGCGTTCCCTTGTGGTCGAACTTGGTGCCGCGGGGATGTTTGAAGGGCTCGAACCAGGACGGATAGACGAAGTTCGACATCGGCAGGCCGTCGACGTCGAAGGAGTCCTCCTCCACGGCATCGCAGACCTCATAGGCATATTGGGTATTCCGATTCTGGTCGGCCCAGAGATTGGCCATGGGGTCGAGCACCATTTCGAACAGCTCGTGCGAGGCCGCCACACTGACCGGCTCCTCGCCCAGCGCCTTGACGAAGATCTTCGAGATCGGCTGGCCGCGATGCGTCAGCTCGTGGCGCCCGAGCATGTTCTTGTGCAAGGCATCGTCGAAATAGACCAGCTGCCAGTCGGTGGCCTTCGGCTTGCGCGTGACATAGAGGTCGACCGGATAGCCCCACACGGGCAGGAAATGCTTGTCGTAACACTTCTGGAGCGCCGCGGTGAGCTGGCTCATCTCGCGGTCCTTGATCATCTTTCTGGCGTAGTTGATGCAGGCGATCCGAACCGGCTTCAGGGACCTGCCGAGCAGTGCGCGCTTTGCCTTCTTCATGGAAATCACCGTGTGAAAGGGCCGCTGAAATGCGGTCAGCCTAACACGGCGCCCCCCGCACGTCAGGGATGTATTCCGGCAGCGGGGCCTACGTGCCGAAGCGCCGGTTGACCACGAACACGGCGGCCGCACACATCGCCATGCCGGCGATCGCCAGCGCATCGAGCTTCTCGCCGAACAGCAGATAGGCCATCAGCGCGGTCACCGCAGGCACCAGATAGAACAGGCTCGCCACCGACGTCGCCGCCGCGTGGCGGATCAACCAGTACAAGAGGCCGATCGATCCGATCGAGAGCGCGACCGCAAGCCAGCCGAGCGCAAGCACGAACTCCCGCGTCCAGTGCACGACACGGTCCTCGAACAGGAACGCGCCGGCCGTGAAGAAGATTGTGACGGCCACATATTGAACGAGATTGCCGGCGCGCCAGTCGATGTGGTTGCAGTAGCGGCGCTGATAGAGCGTGCCCAGCGTGATGCTGATCAGCGAGACCACGGAGGCGAGCCAGCCGAGCCCGGCCTCGCCGGTCATGGGGCGATTGTGCAGGATCAGCGCCACGCCGCCGAGACCGAGCAGCAGGCCGCCCCATTGCACCGGCGTCACCTTCTCGCCAAGCCAGCGGTTGGCGATGGTCGAGGTCAGGATCGGCTGCAGGCCTGGAATGAGCGCGGAGAGTCCCGCCGGAATCGAATGCGCGATCGCAATCGCGGTGCCGCCGAGATAGAAGCCGTGAACGAGAATACCGGCGACTGCGCTGTGCGCGATGCCGATGCGGTCAGGCCATTTCGGACGGGCAACGCCTGCAATGATGGTCATCAAGCCGACCACCACCGCCATGCGGATGGCGAGATAGGTCAAGGGATCGGCGTTGTTGATGACGTATTTGGTGCCGATGAAGCCGGTGCTCCAGAGCAGCACGAACAGCACCGGCGCCGCCCGCGCGGCCAGATTTTTCTGGTCCAGATTTTCCTGGTTTTGATTCATTGCCGCTCTCATTGCCCGAGCGGCGGCGGTGCGGCAATGCGAATTTCGGATGCTGCGCTGCGAGGAAGACGCGGCTCAGATCAGTCGATCACCATTCTTCCGGACAGGGATCGATGATCTTCCAGAGATCGACCCCGTTCTTGATCTTCTTCATGTCGGTGGTGAGCCCGCCATTGCGGCGGATCCAGTCCTTCACCGTGTCAGGATAGTAGGACATCAGGTCGGACGTCCCTTCCGCGCTGGTGATCTTCATGCCGAAGGTGAAGGCCTTGTCGTAGTAGGCTTGGTGGAAGCCGAGGCTCGCGCGCGGCGTCACGCAGATCTTGTTCATCGGCACGATGCCGAGCACCAGCGTGCAGGCCGAGTTGCAGATGCCGTCGATGATGACCCGCTCGCCCTTGTCGCGGACGCGCTTGTACTTGACCTTGTACTCCTCGACGTAACCGCCATGGTCACGGGTGATGTGCAGCTCGGCGCGCGCCGGCGTGGCGGCAGCGACGAAGAGCAACAGCAGGCTGAGGAGCGTGATGCGCATGGCAGCGTGACGGCGAAACCTTGCAGGAACGGACTGGCCTCGAAGAGCCCCCAAAAAGCCCCAAGGGGCCGGCGGAAGAAATCTTTGACCGGATTCTCTTTGGCCATACTTGTGTGGGGAATTCGTTAAGCATCCCGAAAAGGCTAAAAATGGGCAGGCTTCGACCGCAGTTCCGGCAATTCTGTCACACCCACCCCGGAATCGGCTGGATTGGCCCCGATTTCCGGGCCCCGGATGGGTGCCCCGGCGGCCCGAAGTGGTTATAGATAGCAGACTTATTTGCGCGGGTTCCGGAGAATCGAGATGAGCAAGTTGAAGCTTGTAGCCGCGGTTGCTGCCCTGTCGGCCGCAATCCTAGCCCCTGGCCTTGCGGAGGCACGGGGACATCATCGGTACCACCGTTACCATGCCAACCCGCTGCCCTACCCGATCAGCTATCTGCACAATTACGGCCCGGGCATCACTCCCGGCACCTTCGCCTTCTACGATGGCCCGTCGACCAACCACTGCTACCAGAGCGCGGCCGCCTATGTCGGCCAGGACGGCCGGCGGCACCCCTGCTACTGAGGGCGCCGCGGCGTCCTCCTGCGGCGGGCGGCCTAACCGACGGCCCCAACAGCAGCACCTGCTTCTCGATCTCATAGACGGGCAGCTTCGCGAAGTCCTTGCCGACCTCGCCCCGGAGCGATCTGCGTTCGTCGCACACGACGAGCCAGTCGCCCTTGCCGATCCTCGCCTTTGTTCATCTCGCTCTTCGAATTTAGCGAAGGATCGTCCACGATGACAAGATTACGGACGATGCCGCGCCGGCAAATTGCGCAGAATTAAGAATACCAGCGATGTCCTGGGGGGCAGTCGCAGCATTGGTCACACGCGAGAACCTACGATAATCTTGCGGAGTTGGGGTCAGGCCTGCGGCGGGCGAGCTGAAGACTTATTCATCAGCATTACATTTCGGTTCTGCCACAATTTGATCAGAACAACTTCGATATCTGTATCGCGTAAGCAGAGGAAGACATCATGAATCCAAAGATTGGCCTCGTCGCCGCATCCTTGTTCGGTGCCCTCATGGCATCGTCGGCGGCGTCCGCCATGCCCATCGGGCCAGCACCTGTGGTACCGCAGGTCTCCGACGTCGAGCAGGTCCGCATGGTCTGCGACGCCTGGGGACGCTGTTTCTGGCGGCCGAACTATTATGGCTATTACGGCGCGCCGGCGCCCTATTACGGACCCCGATATTATGGGTATGGGCCGCGCTATTATGGCCCCCGCTACTACGGGCCACGCTATCGCCGCTGGTGATTTCGAAGGGGCCCTCGAGGGCCCCTTCGCTTTTGCGAGGCCATGGCTTGTCGATGCACGATCGCGCCTACACTGAAGCGACTCCAAAACTGATCTAGATCAAAGATGAAATTCGTCGTGCCGTCATGCTGCGCCGATGGCCGATCTGATTGTTTTCCGGTGCCCGCAGACGGGCATGAACGTGCAAACCCATCTCGAGAAGCAGCAGGGACACGAGGGGCGAAGCTTCGAGTCCTTCGCCTGCCCTGCCTGCACGAGGCTCCATTTCATTGACCTCGCCACCGGTCAGCCGATGAGCAAAGACCGTTGATGGTGACATCGATCTGATCGCCCTCGTGGCATGATGTCCGCAATATTACGGCACTGAATCCTGTTTACTGAATCGTCGTGTTTCGCCATTGATGGCCATGTACTGACGTTCATTTTATTGTCACATTGCAGCATCCGGCCAGACGCATGTTCTTCGACGCTCTCGCCCCGTCCTCCGCACTCCAGTTGATCCGGTTTACCGACGTCGACGCGTTTCGACCGGCTGAGTCGCTGGAAGACGCCCGCAGCATTCCGCTCGACGTCGCCAATTTCGCAGCCGCGCGGGCGGTCGTGAACCTGCCGGCATGCAGGATCATCGTCGCAAGATCGTTCGCCCGCATCCTTGACACCGCCTACCGCGCGCCGGGCGGCATGGTGATCCTGCCGATGAGCGACGATCTGCGCGCCAGCTCGAGCGGAATGGACCTCGACTCGCGCTTCTTCATTGCCTTGCGCGGCAACCACGACTGCCATTTCGTCGAGCCCCAGATCAATCATCATGCGCTGATCATGTTCTCGCCCACGCTCAGGGATCGCGGCTGGTTCGATCGCGCCGACGCGTTGTGGGTTCGCATCGCAGACCCCGTCGCTCACCTCTACGCGCGACAGCTTGTGCAAGACATCCTCAGGACTGCATCGATCGCGCCGCGCATGTTCGCGACCACGGAAGCCGCCGCCCATCTCCAGGAGGGCCTGCTGCTCGCCTTCGATGACCTGTTTCGAACGAACCCGTTGTCGGAGCGTAGCGCCGCGAATGCAGGCGCGCGATCTGCCAGGCTCGTGCAGCGGATCGACGATTACGTCGCAGCCTATCCGACCGCCCCGATCTATACGGCCGATCTCGCTGGTGAGTTCGGCGTCTCGATCCGGACTCTCGGCGGTGCAGTAGCCAAGGTGCGCGGCATGAGCCTGCATCAATACATCCGCCTGAAGCGGCTGTGGGCCACCCGCACGCAGCTTCTCAGGAGCGGTGGCGCATCGGTCGCCTCGTGCGCGCGCGCTCAGGGCTTTCATCACCTCGGCGAGTTTGCCGCGGCTTACCGCGCGACCTTCCACGAAGCGCCCTCGGACACTCTGGCGCGGGCTCGCTCGCATACGGTTGCTCCGGAACAAGTGCTCATGAACCACGTTGCCAGTGCCGGACAGTTTTGAAGCCCCGCGCACGCGCTGCGCGGGTTTTCTTCACTGTCGGCAACCTTGGTTCAAAGGAAACGAATGTCCATTAGCCGCAATTTGTTGTTTCTGATTATTGGCGCGTTGGTCGTGACGGCGGGGGTACTTGGCTACAATCTCTATCAGGCGAAGAAGCAGCCTGACGGCCTCCAGATCAACGTTGGCCCCAACGGACTGAAGATCCAGGGCAAGTAGGCGAGATTTGCGGATTGAAGCGGTCAGACCTGAAGGCTCTGGCCTGACAAATGGCGCGCTCGGAAGGATTCGAACCTCCGACCCTCGGAATCGAAATCCGATGCTCTATCCAGCTGAGCTACGAGCGCCCGGGCCCTGGTCTTGGGCCACAACCGAAGCGCCGCGGACATAGGCTGGCAGGCCAACTGTCCTGCGACGCTTGGATCGGTTCGAATTAGCAGAGAGGTCGGACAATAAAAAGCCCTCCCCGCCTTTATCAAGGCGGGGCAGAGGCGCGCTGTTACCAGGTCGTGTTGAAAAGACCGAAATGCGGCTGCTGTGCCACCAGCATCATCGGCTGACCACGCTGCGGCGCCGGATGCGCCCGGGCCACCTTGCGCTTGGGCTGGGCTGGCACCTGAGCCTGCGGAGCCTGGGTCTGGGCCACCTGAGCCTGAGCCTGAGCCTGAGCTTGCGGCTTGGCGTCGACCTTCCTGGCCGCAGCCACATCGCCCTTCGGCGTGAACTGGGCGAAGGTCTCGCGCACCCGCGCCTTTGCCGACATGTCAGTCAATGGGTCCGCTTGCGCGGTCGGCTGAGGCGCCGCGACGGCTGCCGTCTTCGTCACCGGCGCGGCAATAGTCGGCTGGCTGGTGTCAAGCACCACACGATCAGGCAGATGACGATCGGATCGGATCCGGATCAGCGGCTGGTCATAACCCGCGGTCGCAACGGCCTGCGCAACCGGCGACGTCGGCCAAACGAAATCGGCCGCGAACAACAGGGCGAGCAGCGCCCCACCGACGAACATGAAATACCGAAAGATGGGCATTGGCCGCGCTCCGCCCCCCGCATCCCCGCAAGGGCTATCCGCCTTAACAGGCGATCCTATAATTGGTTCCTGGGCCCAGCCGTTTGGTTCAAATGGCAACGCCAAGATTTTTGGCCAAGGGGCAAGGACGGTAACTTTTTCGCTAGCGGAACGCGCGGCCCTTTAGGCGCGCCGCGCGGTGACCAGCGAACACATCGCCTGATCGGCATTCACATTGACGAATCCGACCGGGACGCGCGCAAAGGTCTTGCGACTCTTCGTGCCGACAATATCGGCCAGCACGCGGCTGCGGTCGGTCAGATGGCTGCCGTCGCGCCGCGTGAAGGCGCAGACGATCTCGACATCCTTTACGGCATAATCATTGTCATTTCGCACGGTAAAGGTCACCAGCGCCTTCGAGCCGAGCCCGCCGCGCCGCCAGGTCTGCGATGAGATCTTCAACCGATCGAGCCCGGCAGCCTCCGCAGCGGAGGTATCTGAGGCGCTTGTCAGGGGAGCTGGATCGATGCTCGCCAGCGCCAAATTCGTAGGCTCGGTTTGCGCGACATTGCCTTCGGACGGCGGCATCAGCAGCCAGACGGCACCGCCAACCACGAGCGCCGCCAGCAGCCACAACAGGCCTCGCTTGAGCCAGACGCTTGTGGGCTGGAGCCGTGGCGGGCCCTCGCCATTCCCAGCGCAGCTTCCCAGTCCGGTCCGGCCAAACCCTGCGTTCATGGGTGCGTCACTCGCCTCCTTCCTCAATCCATGAGACGAACTAAGGTTCCCGCGACGGCGCGAATCTCGGATAGGAGCCATGGTGGCGATCGTCGATCGGGATCGCTAACATGCGCTGCAACATCGCGAAGACCCTATCGGAAGGAATTGAAATGCCAGTCGTCGTCACCTGGGATCACATCCATCTGCGCAGCCCCGATCCGGAAGCGACCGCGGCCTGGCTGCGCGACATCCTCGGCGGCGAGATCGTGCGCGCGCCGGGACGCATCGACGTGAACCTCGGCGGCGCAAGAATCTTCATCGCGCCGCTGGAAGGCGAGAGCGCCGTCAGCGCGCCGCCCCCACATCCCCATCAGGGCCTCGACCATTTCGGGCTCACGGTGAAAGACATCGACGCCGCCGCCGCCGAGATCAAGGCCAAGGGCGTGACGTTCACCCGCGAGCCGACCACGATCCGGCCTGGCGTCCGCATCTGCTTCATCCGCGGCCCCGAAGGTATCTCCATCGAGCTGCTCGAGCGCGACAAGAAATATACCTGACGGAGCGCCGCATCCGATATCGAAGCCGGGCGTGCTCTTGCCCGGCTAGGTCATACTGCCGGGCATAAAGCATCGGATCGTGACGCCCATGTAGCCGTAGATCGGCCAGACCATGGTGCGTCCGACCCGGTTCGGCTCCGAGATCACGGCCTCCTCGGGCACGTCGACCCATACGAGCTCTTGCTCCCGGCCCTCGATCACGTAGCCCAGACGCGGGATGCGGACACGATAGTGCCCGTCCTTGCTCTCCCAATCGGAGTCCGAGATCGCCGAGCCGTCGGCATCGGAACAGCATGGTCCCTTGGCGCTGCGCAAGCCGTCGAACCAGGCTTTCAGTTCCGTATTGGTGTTGACGAACTGACCGCGGTCGCGTGCGTGCCCGCGTGGGGCAACCAGCGCGATCAGCGCCAGCGCGCAAGCAAGACTTGCTGCGCTTCGCCACTGTATGGGACGGCCGATCCGCCGTCGTTGTGTTTCGCAACTCGTGGGACGCGCACTGTACAGACGCGGCTCATCGCCGCCGGATTCGATCCAGTTGCTCACGTTCGTCTTGCTCCAGCACCCCGCGGCTAGTGCAACAATGGTTTATGCATTTCGCGGGCCAACTCTGATTCGCAACGACTGGCCTCGCAACATGATGAGACCGTCATAACCGCGTCACACACAAGCCGGGACAATTACGGTTCGCGTGCCGGCATGGGACACCACCGCCGGCGAAACTGCCGCGTTGCGCGAGGGGTTGCGCTTTGGCATAAAAGCTTCACCGGTTACGCCGTTGGGCGATGGCGGCCGGCCGACGGGACGTTATGAAGAACGGCCTCTATTCGATTCACGTGAGCCTGCTCGATGGTCGAGTCGGCAAGGGCAGTGGCGTGATTCTTTTTCGCGACGGCAAGATCCTTGGCGGCGATGCCTACCTCTATTACACCGGCAGCTACGTGGTGAAGGACGACCACACCTTCAAAGGCGAGGTGCTGGTGCAGCGGCACACCTCGCCGCGGGGCGATGACAACCCGCTGTTCGGCGGCCCAGCCCCGGTCGGCATCGGCGTCAGCGGGACCTACACGGAGACCCGCGCGGAGATGACGGGAACGGCGCTGGTCGGCAAGGCCAGCCTGATTTTCGGCGCCACGCTGCACAAGCTCGCAGAGGCCGACTAGAGCATGATCCGGAAAAGTGTGTAGCGGTTTTCCGACAAGATCATGCTCAAACAATAGATGCTATTCGGCGGCCTGCTCCAGCGGCGCCGTACGCGGCAGGATCATCTGGATGCGCGTCCCCTCGCCCGGCTCGGAATCGAGGTCGAGCCGCCCGCCGAGCCGGTTGGTCACGATGCTGTAGACGATGTGCAGCCCGAGACCAGTACCGCCCTGGTCGCGCCGCGTCGTGAAGAACGGATCGAAGGCGCGCCGGCGCACGTCGAGGCTCATGCCGCAGCCGTTGTCGGCGACGATGATCTCGACATTGTCCTTGCCGGACTCGCGCACCCTGATGTCGATGATCCCCGGACGTCCGTCCGGGAAGGCGTGCGCCACCGAATTCAGGAACAGATTGGTCAGCACCTGGCCGTACGGGCCGGGATAGCTGTTCATGGTCAGGTTGGGCTGGCACTCGACGTTGAGCGTCAGGTTCTGCTTGCGCAGGCCCGGACGCAGGCTCATCACCACCTGCTCGGTGAGGTCGGCAAGGTCGAAGCTGCGCTGGTCCGAATAGTTGCGGTCGGCCGCGACCTGCTTGAACGACTGGATCAGCTCGGCTGCGCGGTTGAGATTGGAGACGAGCTGCGAGGACGCGTCGCGGCTGGTGTTGAGGTAATCATTGAGCGTCGAGCGGCGAAGCTCGCCGCGCTCGACCTCGGCGCTGAATATCGCCGTCTTGCGCTCCAGCGCAGACGCCACCGTAAGGCTGATGCCGACGGGATTGTTGACCTCGTGCGCGACACCGGCAACCAGGCGTCCGAGGGCTGCGAGCTTTTCCGCCTCGATCAGCGAAGCCTGGGTCTCGCGCAGATTGCGCAGCGCCGTCTCGGCGGAGTCCTTGGCCTTCCGCATCTCCTGCTCGCCGCGCTTGCGCTCGCCGATATCGAGCGCCACGGTGACGATCCGCTCGATCTCGCCCTCGGCATCGAGCAGCGGCAGCTTGTTGACCAGCCATTGCCGCATGTTGCCGGACGCGTCCTTGTACTCCTCCTCGTAGAAGCCAAGACCCTTTCGCAAGTTCAGCACGCGCTTGTCGTTCTCGTCGGTCTTGGCCGCGCCGTAGCGCGACATCAGATCGGCGGTGGTGCGGCCGAGCGCGTCGCCGGGCTCGATGCCGAAGATGCCGGCCATATAGCGGTTCATCAGCACGTAACGGAGGTCGCGGTCCTTGACGTTGATGACGGCCGGCACAGTGTCGATGACCTGCTGGAGCAGGCGGCGGCCTTCGGCGATGGCGTCTTCCGCCCGCTTCTGGTCGGTGATGTCGCGCAGCGTACCCTCATAGCGGACGATCCTGCCCTGCTCGTCCCGCACGCCGGTCGCGCTGTCGGAAAGCCAGAGGATGTTGCCGCTGCGCTGGCGCACCTGATATTCGAACTCACGCACCATGCCGTCGCGGTGCATCAGCCGCTGGTACTCGTCGCGTGCCGCGGGATCGACGTAGATGGTGTGGGCGATGTCGTTGATGCTGTCGATCAGGTGCTGCGGGCTATCATAGCCCATCATCCGCGCCAGCGCCGGATTAGCGTTGAGGAGATCGCCGGCCGGTGTCGTCACGTAGATGCCGTCGACCGAGCCCTCGAACAGCTTGCGGTAGCTTTCCTCGGCCAGCCGCTGCTCGGTGAGCGCCCGTACCGCCGCCTCGCGCGCCGTGTCGGCCTCCTCCAGAGCACGGCGGAACACTTCGGCCGCGCGCGCGATGTCGCCGATCTCGTTGTCGAGATCGGCCGACGGGATCGAGGTCCTTTTCTCGCCGGCCGCAAGCGCCCGGATCGAGCGCGCGATCTGAGCCAGCGGACGCACTGTCCGACGCACCACGAAGCCGGCGGCGAGGATGCCGATCAACACACCCATGCTGCCGAGCACGATGCTCTGCCAGCGCGCCTCGGCAAGCGTCCGGGCGAAATCGCGCGACAGGACATGGCCGCGGCGGTCACTGACGTCACGAAGCAATTCGGTGACGCGGCCGATCAAACGGCCTTCGGTTCCCAGCACCTCGCGGTCGATATCGGCGATCTGCCGTTCGCGGACGGCCACCGCGATGATCGCATCGGCGTAATTGTTCACGGCCGACTTCAACCGGCTATCTGCGATCTCCATCGTCCGCATGCCCTGCGCGGCCTGTTCGGCGGCGGACGGGTTGCGTGCTAGCAGCCCGAGCGCAATCCGGCTCTGCGCCTCCGACAGGCGGGCGGCGAGATCGCGGTCCCCACTTTCGGAGACCGCCGCGTCGAACTGATCGCGCAGCGGCGGCAGCCCGGCGAGCAACTGCGCACGGCGATCGATCAGGGTCGAGATCCGCTGCAGCCCGCTGCGATAGGTCGCAAGCCGCTCGGAGACGCCGTCGATCATGTCCTGCTGCTCGGGGGCAAGATCGATACGGGTCTTCTTGAGGATGTCGCTCAGGGTCGAGGCGGCCTCCCCCACCTGCTGGAACTGGATGCCGGCGCCGGGATCGGTGACGAAGTCACGCGCGGCGAGCCGCAAATCGTTCATGCGGCGGTCGATATCTTCCGCCAAATCGCCGACGCTCTGGAGCCGCTGCAGCTCGGCGAAAGTGGCGTCGATATGCCGGATCGCGATCACGCTGGCGGTCGAGGTGACGATGATCACCGCCAGCACCAGAATGAAGCTGCCGAACGTCATCTGGCCGATCGACAGCGAGAACGATCGCTTCGGCGGCGGATTCGGTGGCGTTTCGACGGGCATTGGGGCGGAACCGGACTCCATACACCCCCAATATACGCTGTATCGCCCCTCCGGGGGAACATGCCTCCGCCGGCCGGAACGGGCTGTTTTTCATGATGGTTTAGCGACGGCCGGGCGCCGGGCCGGGATCGTCATGGCGGCAACGCCGAGGACGACGCAGGCCAGGCCAATCCAGGCGGTCTGGCTCAGGGTTTCCCCCAGGAAGGCGACGCTGATGGCGACCCCGATCGGGACACGGAGATAGGCCTGGGCGGTGGTGCCGACCGAGCCGAGGGTCTGGATCAGGCGGAAGTAGATCGCGAACGCCGCCGCGGTCGAGAACACCGCCAGCGCCAGCAGCGCCAGCACGGAACTCAGCGAGGGCGACAGCGTCCAGGGCTGTTCGAGCACGAGCGAGGCCGGGATCAGCACGGCCGCCCCGGCCAGCAGCGAGCCGGCCGCGGGCGCCATGGGATCGAGGCCCTTGAAGCTCCGGCCGAAGATCGCAGCGCAAGCGTAGCAGATGGTGGCGGCGACGATCGCGGCTTCCGCGACGAGGCCGCTGCCGATGTCACGGAACGCATCGACGCCGACGATCAGCAGGATGCCGGCCATGCCGGCGACCACGCCGAACAGTTTTCGCGCCGTCGTGGCCTCATGGCGGGTGACCACCGCAGTGAGCAGGAAGGTGAAGATCGGCCCGGCCGAGTTGAGGATGGTCGCGAGCGATGCATCGACATGACGCTCGCCCCAGGCGATCAGGGTCCAGGGGATGACGCTATTGAGCACGGCCTGGAAGGCGAAGCGCTGCCAGGTCGGCCCGTCCGTCGGCATCCTGATGCCCCTCGCCCACATGACAGCGAGCAGCAGCAGGCCCGCAATCGTCGTGCGTGCGGCGATCAGCGTGACCGGCGGGATGGTGGCGACGCCAAGCTTGATGAAGGTGTAGGAGCCGCCCCAGAGCGTTGCGAGCGCGACCAGCAGCGCCAGCTCGACGGCGATGTTGGTGTCCTGCCGGTTGTCCATCGGATGCATCCCGTCCATTCGCGATGGACGGAACCTAGCGCGTCTGCGGCCGCCAATACTTCGCCCGATGTCGAAGTGTCCTAGCCGACCGCGCCGACCTCGAACACCTCGCCGTCATAGCCGGCTTCGCGGGGAATCCGGAGCTGACGGCCAGTGTCGGTCTTGGTCATCACAGGCATCACCGTGACGATGGACATACCCTTGGCATGATCGAGCGCGGCTTTCACGCTTGGCTGCTTGGCAAGCCGGATCAGGTTGCGCGTGGTCGGGAATGGCAGCTTGAAGCGGCCGCTGTCACCGCCCTCCACTGCCTCGCGTGCCGACACCCAGATCGAGTCGGTCGACTCGCGGCCGTCATGCGCGCCGAGCTGGTCGGGCGGCGCTGCGGCCAGGAAGAACCAGGTGTCGAAGCGCTTCGGCATGCCCTCCGGCGTGATCCAGTGCGCGTAAGGCACGAGCGTGTCGAGCGCGAGCTGGAGGCCGTTGTCGGCCAAAATGCTGAGGAAGCTGATCTTGTGCTCGTTGAGCGCAACGCGATGCGCGTCAGCAATCTCGCCGGCACGCTTGGCATCAACAGGCGTATTCGGGCCCTTCGCGCGCGCCAGCAGGATGCCGCTTTCCTCAAACGTCTCGCGGATCGCAGCGATGCGGAAACCACGGTCCGCCTCGCTGAGGCCCTCGCCGCCCGAATAGAGGTCCGACCGCTTGACGATCTCCTGATCGCCGGCATCGACACTGCCGCCCGGAAACACCAGCGCGCCCGAGTTGAACTCGATCTGATGATGGCGGACCATCATGAAGACTTCGACTTCCTTCGCGCCATCGCGCAGCAGGAGGATCGTCGAGGCCGGGCGTGATGCTGATGTCTCGGGCATTCAACTAGCCTGCGGCGCTGGACTGCGGGCCGAGATTGGCGCGCTTGTCGACGCGGGCGACGCGCGACAGCAGATAATCGACCTCCGCCTTCGCCGCCGGCGTGATGGTCGCAGCGGGCTTGCGCTGGGCGCTGGAGGCGATGATGCCGCGCTTCTGCAGCACGTGCTTGCGCACGGCAAGGCCGGCACCCGGCTGCTGCTCGTAGCGGATCAACGGCAGATGGGCGTCGAACAGATCATGGGCGGCATCGCGCTTGCCGGCCTTGGAGAGGTTCACGACGTCGATCAATAGCTCGGGGAAGGCGTAGCCGGTCATGGCGCCGTCGGCGCCGCGCTCCATTTCGAAGTCGAGGAACATGCCGCCATTGCCGCAGAGGATCGAGAGCGGACGAAGCGAGCCGTCCTTCTGGAAGTTGCGCAGCGTCGAGATCTTTTCGAGGCCCGGCCAATCCTCGTGCTTGAGCATCACGCAGTTCGCATTGTCGGTGACGATCTTGCGGATCACCGCGGGCGTGAAGATCACCGAGAGCGTCAGCGGATAATCCTGAAGCACCCAGGGCACATCAGGGCCGATCGCTTCGGCCGCCTGCTTGTAATAGCCGATGATCTGGTCGTCGGTGCGGAGCGAGGGCGGCGGCGCGATCATGACACCGGCGGCGCCTGCGTCCATCGAAGCCTTCGCCAGCGAGCGCATGGTGGCAAAGCCCGGCGCGGAGACGCCGACGATCACCTGCATCTTCTTGGCGCGCTTGACGAAGCGCACCGCCACCTGCTCGGCCTCGGCGGCATCCAGCTTCGGCGCCTCACCGAGAATGCCGAGCACTGTGACGCCGTCGCAGCCGACCTCCTCGTAGAAATCGGTCAGGCGGTCGATCGATCGCTCGTCGATCCTTCCGTCGTCGTGGAACGGCGTCGGCGCGATTGCGAAGGTGCCCTTGGCGTCGGCGGTCAGTTTCATCGGGTCTCTCTGTCCTATCATCTGTCGTGGCTAAAACCGCCGCGCGCCCATCTTGATCTGCTCCTCGGAGAAGAAGATCTCCTTGGCGTGATCTGCGATGTCCCGGGCGTTCCAGCCCGTGTGCGGCGGTTTCCAGCCTTCCATTTCCATCATCCGCATTTCGCGCACGCCTCGGGGCCCGGACACGCCCAGCACCTTGCCGGTCTGGTCGCCCGACAAGTCGCTGACCATGTATAGCACGGCCGGCGCGATGCCGTCCGGGCCCAAGGCCGCACCGGGGTTCTCCTTATAGCGGGGCAGGTCTGCGGTCATGCGGGTCAAGGCGCCCGGGGCGAGCGTCCAGATCCGGATGTTGTACTTGCGGCCCTCGATCGCCAGCACGTTGGACAGGCCCCAGATGCCGCCCTTGGCCGCGCCGTAATTGGTCTGGCCGAAATTGCCGATCAGGCCCGAGGTCGAGGAGGTGTTGACGATGACGCCGCCGCCGTTTTCCCGCATCCAGCGAAACACCGGCATGGTGCAACAAAAGGTACCCTTCAGATGCACCTTGATGACCTTGTCCCAATCGGATTCGGTCGCCTTGGCGAAGGTCTGGTCGCGCAGGATGCCGGCATTGTTGACGAGGATGTCGGCGCGGCCGAAGTGCTTGATGGCGTCGTCGAACACCGACTGGCCGCCCTCCATGGTCGAGATGTCGGCGCCATTGGCGACCGCCTTGCCGCCCTCCGCCTTGATCGCGTCCACGACAAGCTGCGCCATCGACTTGTCGGCGCCGGAGCCGTCGCGGGGCCCACCGAGATCGTTGACGACGATCGAGGCCCCTTCCCGCGCGAACAGCTTTGCGTAGGCCTCACCCAGTCCCCCGCCCGCGCCGGTGATCAGCGCAACCTTGCCGTCGAGTAGTCCCATGGTGGCTTCTCCCTGTTTGTTTTCCTTCACCTCTCCCCGCAAGGGCGGGGCGAGGGAGACGACGGCCGTCGCGTGTTGCTAACCCAGCACCGTCTTGCCGTTCTTGATCACGGTGACGCCGCGCGACTTCACCTTGGCTTCGAACGAGATCGTGTTGCCGTCCTTCCAGAGGTCCATGGTCACGGTCTCACCGGGATAGACCGGCGAGGAGAACCGCGCGATGTGCTGGCGGAACGCGCTGGCGTCGTAGTCCGCATAGGTCTGCAGCACGCCGCGGCAGGTGATGCCGTAGGTGCACATGCCGTGCAGGATCGGACGCGGGAAGCCGGCCTTCTTGGCGAACTCCGGATCGGAGTGCAGCGGATTGCGGTCGCCGCAGAGGCGATAGACCAGCGCCTGGTCGGGACGCGTGACGATGTCGATGGTCCTGTCGGGCGCGCGTGACGGGATCATGTGCGGATCGGGCTGGGTCAGGTTCGGCCCGCCAAAGCCACCATCGCCGCGGGCGAAGCGCGCGGCGACGAGCGTGGCGAGCTTCTCGCCCTTCTCGTTCTTGAGCACGGTCTGGTGGCTGATGACGACGCCCTTGTCCTTGCCCTTGTCGTAGACCTCGACAACGGAGGAATCGGCGGTGATGTTGGCAGCCACCGGCAGCGGCTGATGGAATGTGATGTCGCGCTCGCCATCGACCACCATCACGCGGTTGAGATTCATCTCGCCCGGCCCCGAGCCCCACGCGGCGACGGAGGCGAAGGTCGGCACCACCTTCAGCGGCCGCGGCGTGAACGTGCCCTCGTTGACGAAGGCGAGCTCGTTCTCGTCCATGGGATCGGCGCCGAGGCCGATGCCGCAGGCGTAGAGCATCACCTCACGATCGCTGTAGGCGTATTTCTGGCCGATGTTTTTTAGGCCTTTGAGTTCTTCGTATCTGGCGGACATTTTTTTTGTTTCCTCCCGGTGGTTCTCATCCTCATGGTGAGGAGGCGCTCTTGCGCCGTCTCGAACCATGACGATGCCCGAAACGCTTCCTTGTCGCGGCCATCCTTCGAGACGCTTGCTTCGCAAGCTCCTCAGGATGAGGACCGTCCTACGCCGGCGTGAAGAACGGCAGCGGGGCGCCGTCGGTCGGCTTGAACACCACCTTCACCTTCTGGCCGATCTTCAGCTTCTCGAGATCGCAGTCGACGAAATTGGTCTGCACCGACGGGCCCTCCTTCAGCGTGACGTAGCCGATGGCATAAGGACCCGTCGGCGACTTCCGCATCAGGCTGTACGTGTAGATCGTGCCCTCGCCCGAAGCCTCTTCCCACACCGTCTTGTCGGAGTAGCAGAACGGGCAGATCGAGCGCGGAAAGTAATGCGCATCGCCGCAGGCGGTGCAGCGCTTGATCATGAACTTGCCCTGCTTGGCCGCGTCCCAGAATGCGGCGGTCTCGGGGTTCGTGACCGGGGCGGGATATTTCTTGGCTTCGCTCATCACACGCGCTCCAGAATGGCCGTCGAGGCGGCGTGGCGAACACCCAAAAGGCCGCCGGTGCCGTGGGCGATGGCGAGATCGCAGTTCTTCACCTGCACCTTCGGATGCGCCTCGCCGCGCAGCTGCCGGACGGCTTCGATGATCTTGGTCATGCCTCCGCGGTTGACGGGATGGTTGCTGCACAGGCCGCCGCCGTCTGTGTTGAACGGCAGCTTGCCGACGCCCGAGATCAGGTTGCCGTCGGCAACGAACTTGCCGCCCTCGCCTTTCTTGCAGAAGCCGAGGTCCTCGAGCTGCATCAGTACGGTGATGGTGAAGCTGTCATAGATCGAGGCGTATTTGATGTCCTTCGGCGTGATGCCGGCTTCCTCGAACGCGCGCGGGCCGGACCAGATGCCGGCGGAGTAAGTGAGATCGAGATCCTTGCCGCCGCGCGGGCCCTTCATCGCCTCGCCATGGCCGATCAGCTTGACCAGCGGCTTCTTCAGGCTCTTGGCGATCTCGGGCGTGGTCACGATCAGCGCGCCGCCGCCGTCGGAGACGACGCAGCAATCCATGCGATGCAAGGGATCGGAGATCATCGGCGAGTTCAAGACGTCCTCGACGGTGACGACGTCCTTGAGCATCGCATGCGGATTGTATTGCGCGTGATGCGACGCGGCGACCTTGATCCAGGCGAGCTGCTCGCTCGTGGTGCCATAGTCGTGCATATGGCGCATGGCACACATGCCATAGGCATTGTGCGTGGTCGCGCCGTAAGCGGACTCGAAATCGGCTTCCGCACCGGCCGCGCGCGGCGGCATCACGCCGGTGCGCGGCTTGCCGGCGAGCGTAATCAGCGCGATCGAGCACTTGCCCGCCGCGATCGCCTCTGCCGCATGGCCGAGATGGATGATGTAGGAACAGCCGCCGGTCTCGGTGGAATCGACGTGCCGGAGCTTTTTGGTGTTCAGCCCGAGATAATCGACCATCGGCCAGGCGCCGCCGGGCGCGTCGCCCGCGCAGAAATAGCCGTCGACATCGTCCTTGGAGAGCCCGGCATCCTCGATCGCGCCCTTGGCGACCTCGGTGTGCAGCTGGGCGGTGGATTTGTCCGGCGCATGCCGGGTCGGGTGTTCGTAGATCCCGGCAATGTAGGCTTTGCCCTTGATGGTCAAAACAGAGGTCTCCGCTCGCGTTTCTTCTTGGCTCTTTTTTCTGAACCGCAGTGGGCTGATTGGCAAGCGCGGAAATATTCCGTCGGGCGAGAGGGCAGCGGCGAGAGGGTAGCGGGTGAGCGCAAGTGGGGGCAGTCATGGAGCGCCCCTCTGCTCCCGCGTCGTCATTGCGAGCGCAGCGAAGCAATCCAGGAATCTTTCCGCGGGTGCATTTCTGGATTGCTTCGCTGCGCTCGCAATGACGGACACCACAGCCAAAACCCTAAAGGTGTTTTGCCCGACGGCACAAGCGATATTTCGCTTTATCGGAATCCGCCTGCTTTACGAAAACAACCCCATGCACAGTAGAACGGTGGTTGATTTCAAACGGGAAATCACAGGGCGGGCAAAGCGACGCGTGCCCACCTTCTACGCAACCCTCGCATGTTGGTGGACGCGGCGCTTTTGCGCCTTTGCCCATGCTACGGCTCCGGCGCTATTGGCACGGCTCGGGCTCCAGTACTGTCGGCCTCAATCCCGTCGACAGGCGGATGACTTTGCCGGCCTGGGCCGTGAAGAGGATGGAGCGCTTGTGGTCAGGACTCTCGACCTCGAGCTGGTACTCTGGCGAATAGTCGCTCTTGGCATCCTTCGGATCGTGCTCGGCGTTGGTGTCGGCCACATCGTTGCCGCCGCGATCATAGAAACCGAGGCTCTTCGTCACCTGCCCATAGGCTCCTTCGATGGCTCCCTCCGCGGCGCCGATTTCGAGCCCGTGCGTGTCAGCCACGTGAGGTGCCTTCCCGTCCGAGCTATAGACCTGAATGACGGTGACCTTACCATGCTCAATGACATAACCGAGGCCCGGATCCTGTCCGTCGGCGCGCCAGGTCACGTAGCATTGGTCATCTTCGAACGGGAGTTGCCTGGGCAGCAACTTTGTCTTCAGCGCTTGCTCGGCCGCCTTCACATTCATGCCTAGGCGGACGGGACCGACTCCATCCCAGGACAGGATTTCGGCGGAGGCCGGCGTCGCCAGCAGCAAGGCCGACGTCATCAGCAGCGCACGCCGCATTTATTGCTCCCAAGCCTCGGTATCGATCCATATCTGCTTGTAGCCCGGATGGAGCGAAGCGCAATCCGGGGTTATCACCCGAGGATACGTTCATCCCGGATTGTGCTTCGCTCCATCCGGGCTACGGGGCTTCATTCGCTGATAGAGCAAAACCAGTATCGAAGGGGGCAGAGCGAAGCGTGCCCACCTCTTCTGATTCAATTCCAGTGAAATGGTGGGCACGGCGCGTTGCGCCTTTGCCCACCCTACGGGACTTGGCTACTCCGCCGCGATCTGCCTCGGCGCGGGCGGCGGGCTCGCGAGGTCGGCCGCGAGCTGGGCGTAGCGGGCCTTGGCGTCCGCGACCGCCTTCTCCTTGACCGGGCCGTAGCCGCGGATGCGGTCGGGCAATGACAACAGCTCGACCGACGTGTCGATCGTGAGCGGCGACAACAGGCCGAGCACGGTGGCGACGTCCTTCTCGTAGCCGACGATCAGGTCGCGCTCGAGCTTGCGGTCGGCGCTGCGGCCAAAGATATCGAGCGGGGTGCCGCGCAGGAACTTGAATTTCGCCAGCACGCCGAACGCTTTCAGCATCCACGGGCCAAAGGCACGCTTCTTGGGGCGGCCCAGCGCATCGACACCTCGGCTGAGAATCGGCGGCGCCAGATTGAAGCTGAACTTGAAGTCGCCCTCGAACTGGTCGCGGAGCTGCTTTTCGAAGCCGCCGTCGGTGAAGAGCCGCGCGACCTCGTACTCATCCTTGTAGGCGAGCAGCTTTGCGTAGTTGATCGCGACTGCGCGCGGCAGCGCATCACCATAGCTGCCCTTCGCCGCGGCATCGCGGACCTGGTCGACCAGCTTGCGATAGCGTTTTGCCAGGCGGCCGTTCTGGTAAGCGGTAAGATGCTTGCTACGGTGCTCGATGACTTCGTCGAGCGTCATGGCGTCCAGCGTCTTGGGTGCGGCGACCTCGTCTGTCCCCTTCAGCATATCGGCGAGACGTGCAGGGTCCGCGACCGCAAGACGGCCGAGGCGGAAGGCCTCCTTGTTCATCTTGATCGAGACGCCGTTGACCTCGATCGCCTGCTCGATCGCTTCCGCCGACAGCGGCAGCAGGCCCTTCTGATAGGCAAAGCCCATCATCATCATGTTGGTGGCGATGCTATCGCCGAGCAGCTGCTCAGCCGGCTTGGTGAAGTCGAAGAAGACCGAGTCCTTGTGCAGCGCGGTCTCCAGCAGTCCGTTCAGCTTGCGGGTTTGGAAGTTGAAGTCGCGGTTGAGGACGAAATCGGCGGTCGGGATGACGTGGCTGTTGATGATGCCGCGGGTACGGGTGGTGTCGCAGAGCGAGATCGTGTCCTTGGCGACCGCGACCACCTCATCGGCGGCGAGCACGACGTCGGCGGTGCCGGTGACGATGCGCGAGCAGGTCACCTCGGCCGGATGATCGGACAGGCGGACGTGGCTCAGCACCGCGCCGCCCTTTTGCGCGAGGCCGGACATGTCGAGGATCATCGAGGCCTTGCCCTCGATATGCGCGGCCATGCCGAGCAGCGCGCCGATGGTGAGCACACCGGTGCCGCCGACACCGCCGACCGCGATGTTGTACGGCTTGTCCAGCGTCGGGCGCGAAGCGGGCTCGGGAATGGCACCGATATCGCCGAGATCGGCCGGCGCGCGGTGGCGGGGCTTGCCGCCGTCCACGGTGACGAAGGACGGGCAGAAACCCTTCACGCAGGAATAGTCCTTGTTGCAGGACGACTGGTTGATGGCGCGCTTGCGGCCGAACTCGGTCTCCAGCGGCTCGACCGAGATGCAGTTCGACTGCACCGAGCAGTCGCCGCAGCCTTCGCAGACGGCCGGGTTGATCATGACGCGGCGCGCCGGATCCTCCATCGTACCGCGCTTGCGGCGGCGGCGCTTCTCGGCGGCGCAGGTCTGCACGAAGACGATGGCGGAGGTGCCCTTGTACTCGCGGCACATCTTCATGACGTTGTCGAGCTCGTCGCGGTGATAGAGCTTCACGCCGGGCGCGATGGTGTCGGCGGGATAGGTGTCGGGGGCCTCCGAGACCAGATAGATCTCGCGGATGCCTTCGGCGTGGAGCTGGAAGGTGATCTGCTGCGGCGAGAGATCGCCGTCGTGACGCTGGCCGCCGGTCATGGCGACTGCGTCGTTGTAGAGGATCTTGTAGGTGATGTTGGTCTTGGAGGCGACTGCCTGCCGGATCGCGAGAAGGCCCGAGTGGAAATAGGTGCCGTCGCCGAGGTTCGCGAAAATGTGGTTCTCGTTGGTGAAGGGCGCGATGCCGACCCACGGCACGCCCTCGCCGCCCATATGCGTAAAGGTCTCGGTCGAGCGGTCCATCCACAGCGCCATGAAGTGGCAGCCGATGCCGGCCAGCGCGCGGCTGCCTTCGGGGACCTTTGTCGATGTGTTGTGGGGGCAGCCGGAGCAGAAGTAGGGAGTGCGGGAGACAGGCGCTGTCGCCTGCATCTGGGTGGCCTGGCGGCCGTTGAACCAATCGGCCTTGACGCGGAGCATCTCCGCGATCTCGGGGTTGAGATTCAATCGAAGCAGACGCTCGGTGAGCGAGGTCGCAAGCGAGGCGACGCTGAGCTCGGCGGCAAAGGTCAGGAAGCGCTTGTCGTGCTCGTCCATCTTGCCGACGATGCGCGGGCGGACGTCGTCGCGCCAGTTGAACAGCTCCTGCTTGACCTGGTTCTCGACGATCTCGCGCCGTTCCTCGACGATGAATATTTCCTCGAGGCCGACGGCGAACTGGCGCACGCCTTCCGGCTCCAGCGGCCAGGGCATGCCGATCTTGTAGAGACGAAGGCCGATCTTGGCGGCGACCTGCTCGGTGATCCCGAGCTCGCGCAGCGCCTGGCGGACGTCCTCATAGCTCTTGCCGGAGGCCATGATGCCGAACCGGGCGTTCGGCGAATCCATGGTGACGCGGTTGACCTTGTTGGCGCGGGCAAAGGCGATCGCGGCAAAGCCCTTGTAGTCCTGCAGGCGGCGGTCCTGCTCGAAACGGTCATCGGGCCAGCGCAGATTGAGGCCGCCGGGCGGCAGCTCGAAATCAGGCGGGATGATGAAGGGCTTCATCTCGTCGGTGAGGTCGATCTCGGCGGTGGTCTCCACCGTCTCCGTGATCACCTTCATGCCGACCCAGCAGCCGGAATAGCGCGACATCGCGATACCGAGCAGGCCCATCTCGATCATCTCGTGGATGCTCGAGGGATAGAGATACGGCATCAGCGCCGAGATGAAGGCGTGGTCGGACTGATGCGGGACGGTCGAGGACTTTGCGCCGTGGTCGTCACCGGCCAGGCACAGCACGCCGCCGTTCTTGGCCGAGCCGGCGGCATTGCCGTGGCGGAACACGTCGCCGCAGCGGTCGACGCCGGGGCCCTTGCCGTACCAGATGCCGACCACACCGTCATACTTGGCGCCGGGCGAGAGGTTGAGCTGCTGCGATCCCCAGACGGCGGTCGCCGCCAGATCCTCGTTCACGCCGGGCTGGAACTTGATGTTGTACTGCTCGAGATGCTTTCGCGCGGCAAAAAGCTGCTGGTCGTAGCCGCCGAGCGGCGAGCCGCGATAGCCGGAGATGAAGCCCGCGGTGTTCAGCCCCGCAGCACGGTCGCGGCGAATCTGGGCCATGGGCAGGCGGACCAGCGCCTGGATGCCCGTCGTGAAGATATGGCCGGTGTCCTGGGTGTATTTTTGATCGAGACTGATCGGACCCTGGTTGATGCCCATGTTGTCCTCTTCCGCCCTTTTGAGCGTTTGGCTGCTTAAGCCGTTGCCTGCCCGTTGTTTTTAGCTAGGGCGCGCCGACCACCTGCGCCACTCTATGTCGGATATTTAACGCGGCGCACCAGAAATCTGGCGCTTCCGCGACGGCAGGAAAAAAACGCAATTTCGTGGCCCGAAAGGCATGGGCGATTTTCAATTTGTGTCACCATAGCCCTGCGTCGCGAAACGACGTGACGCCCGTATGATGCGAATGGGCTGATGAGTCGCAGCAAGGGGGTCGACGATGCGGAGGATTCTGGCTGGCCAGGCTCTGGTAGGTTTGGTCTTGTGCAGTGCGGTTACGAGTGCGGCGCTCGCTGCCGAGCCGTCGCCCGAGCTGATCGCCTACGGCAAGACGCTGGTCGAGGCCGGCGACTGCGCGGGCTGCCACACCGCCGATCCCGCCAAACCCTTTGCAGGCGGCAAGCGGATCGACACGCCCTTCGGCGCGATCTACGCGCCGAACCTGACGCCGGACCGCGACACCGGAATCGGCGCCTGGCAGGATGCCGATTTCACCCGCGCGGTACGCACCGGCACCGCACCGGATGGCTCGCTCTATTACCCGGCCTTCCCCTACCCTTACTTCACCCGGATGACCAAGGACGACACGCTGGCGATCCGCGCCTATCTCGGCACGCTCGCGCCGGTCATGAGCCGCAACAAGCCGCCGGAGCTGCGCTGGCCGTTCGGTTATCGCGGCTTGATGCGGGCCTGGAACTTGCTGTTCTTCACGCCCGGCCTGTTCGAGCCGGACCAGAGCAAGAGCGCGGCGTGGAACAGGGGCGGCTATCTCGTCACCGGGCTCGGCCATTGCGGCGCCTGTCACACGCCGAAGAACTATTTTGGCGCCGACAAGACCGCGCAGGCGCTGTCGGGCGGCGACCTCGGCGGCTGGTATGCGCCGCGGCTCGATGGCGCCACCCGCACCGGGTTACAGTCGTGGAGTGCCGACGACATCACCGAATATCTGCAGAGCGGTCGCAACGCCAGGAGCCATGCCGACGGGCCGATGGCGGAGGTGATCGTCAATTCGACCTCGAAAATGAGCGATGCCGATGTGCGTGCCATGGCAGCGTATCTGAAAGACATGCCGCCGGTACGGCGCGAGTCGAAGGTGACGCCGCCTGACGAGGCCGAGATGAAGGCGGGCCAGGCCGTCTACGCAAAATTCTGCATCGCCTGCCATGAAGCCGACGGCTCCGGCGCGCCGCGCATCTATCCACCATTGCCGGGGAATGCGCTGCTGCAGTCGATCAACCCGTCCTCGACCCTGCGCATCATCCTCGACGGCGCCCACACCGTGACGACGCCGCGGGCGCCGAACACCGGCGAGATGCCGCCCTATGCCAGGCAATTGTCCGATGACGAGATCGCCGCGGTGACGAACTACATCCGCAATTCCTGGGGCAACGCCGGCCCGCTGGTGACGCCGGCGCAGGTGGCGAAGGCGCGCGGGCAAGGGCCGTAGCTGTCTCCCTCGTGGATGGAGTGAGACGACGTCAGCCTTACTTCTCCTCATCTCCCGTGAATACAAACTTCGGCATCTCCCATTTGTAGCGCACCGCGAGCAGGCGGAAGCTGATGCCTAGAACAAAGGTCAAAATGGTCCAGAGCTCGGCGTTGAGATTGAGGCCGAAGGCGGTCGCGTAGAACAGCCCCGTCACCACCGAGACGCTGGCATAGAGTTCAGAGCGAAACAGCAGCGGCACATCGTTGCAGAGCACGTCGCGCAGCACGCCGCCGGCGCAGCCCGTCACCATGCCGGAGACGATGACGATGGGCAGCGTGGCATCCATCTGCCAGGCAACGTCGCAGCCGGTCATGGTGAAGACGACGAGGCCGATGGCATCGAGCACGATGAAGGCTAGTCGAAGCCGGTGCACGAGGTGTGCGAACAGGATCGTCACCAGCGCCGCTGCGCCCGGCAGGACGAGATAGATCGGGTTCGCGACCCAGGCCAGCGGATAGTGACCGAGAAACAAGTCGCGCAGCGTGCCACCACCGAGCGCGGTGATGCTGCCGAGCAGGCAGACGCCGACGTAATCCATGCTGCGGCGGCCGGCGGCGAGCGCCGCCGTCATGCCCTGCGCGGTCAAGGCGACCAGCGCCAGAAGATGCAGCACGCTATCGCTCGGCGGCAGGCTCCACATCGCTTTGTTCCCTCATTCCCGCCCTGGAACTTACGTCCGCGGTTCCCGGGTGAACAGGTTCCCGATTCCCGTCGCCGGGACAACATGCGACGAAAGCATGAGGGGCGCGGAACAGAATCTCGCACCTCGGGGTTGTCAGGCCGCAATAAACGAGGAGACCAATGATGGCTGACGACCGTTTTCCCAACGATCCGTATCGCCCGAACCTCGCCGACGATGAGTACCTTCGCGCGGCGCGCCGGGATGGCGACTTTCAGGTCGATCCCGAGTTGGGCGAAGGCCCCGCCTCCAGCGGCAAGGTCGCGCTATTCGCCGTGGCTGTCGCCCTGGTGCTGGGCGCCGTGTTCTATGGCTTGAACAATAGCAGCACGGGTAACCAGGCGAGCACTACGCCGACAACGCAGACCGCGCAGCAGACGGCTCCGGCCAATCCGGCCGCGCCTCCCGGCATGCGTGACGTAACGCCGCGCAACAACGCCCAGCCGGGCATGACGACGGGTGCTGCGCCGAGCAAGCCGGCCGCACCGGCTCCGGATATGCCTGCGGCAAAGCCGGATCCGGCTCCGCCGTCTGACGGCGCCAAGTAACGATTTACAACACGTTGCAACAGCGGCGGGATCGAAAGGTCCCGCCGCTTTTCATTTGGGCTTTATTGTTTGAGCATGATCTTTCCGGAAAACCGCTGCACACTTTTCCGGATCATGCTCTAGCTGAACATCTTGTTGAGCTCGCCGCCGGGATAGCCGCCGGCGAGCTCGCCAAACGTCCCCTTCTCCGCCATCTCCTTTGCCGCGCGCATGAAGCCGCCCCAGGCGGCGCGGGCGAGCGAACCGCCGACGCTGATCCGGCGCACGCCGAGATCTTCGGCTTCCTTCAACGACAGGCCGGAGCCGCCGATCAGCAGGTTGAACGGTTTTGGTGCGACAGCCTTTACCACTGCCGCGATGTCCTCGCGCGTCTTCAGGCCGGGCGCGTAGAGACAGTCGGCACCGGCATCCGCGTAAGCGGTGAGCCGGTCGATGACGAGCTTGAGTTCGGTGACGCCCCAGAGGAAGGCCTCGCAGCGGCCGACCAATAGCGTGTTGCTATCGCCGATCGCCTTGCGCGAGGCCTTGATGCGCTCGACCGCGAGTGCGCGCTCATAGATCGGCTTGTCCTTGTCGCCGGTGGAGTCCTCGATCGACAGGCCCGCAACGCCAGTGCGCACGCCGCGCTCGACATTGTCGGCGACCTTGTCCGGCTCAACCGCGAAACCGCCCTCGAAATCCGCATTCACGGGAATGTCGACGGAAGAGCTCAGTGCTGCCAGATGCTGACAGACATCCTCGACGGTGACGCGGTTGTCGGCCTTGCCGATGGTCCAGGCAAAGCCCGCGCTCGACGACGCAAGCGCCTTGAAACCGAGATGCTGCAACGCCTTGGCGCTGCCGACATCGACCGGATTGGGCAGGATGAAGCAGCCACTCTCGTGCATCTTCCTGAATGTCGCGCGCTTGTCAGCAGTTGTCACATGCATGTTTCTCTCCCTTGTTGGCTGCGCAGACATAGGGCTGCGCGCCCGGCCGCGCTAGTGCGCATCGTGCACCGCGCGACTGTCCTTCGGCGCCTCGTCGCGATCGTTCATGCCGTAGTCCCTGATGACGCTGGCGATGCGCAGATGATAGTCGGCAAATATTTTTGCCCTGCCCTTGGCCTGGGTACGGCGGTGCTCCATCGTGTTGCGCCAGGCCTGGACGGCGGTCTCATCCCGCCAGAATGACAGCGACAGGAGCTTGCCCTTCTCGGTCAGGCTTTCAAAACGCTCGACCGAGATGAAGCCGTCGATGGTTTGCAAGGCTGGCTTCAGATCGGCCGCGAGGTCGAAGTAGTCCTGGCGATGCTCCGGCTTGGGCCAGACTTCGAAGATCACGGCGATCATGGGCGGCTCCTCAATCGTTGCTGGCCTACACTACCACCTTGCGCAGGAAGGTGCGCTCCTCCGCGAGGATGAATTTGTTGTCCTCGGCGAAATGGAAATTCGCCATGCCTTCGGCATCCTGCCGCAGCCGCGCACGATAGGCCTCATAGGCCGCAAGGCTTTCGAAGGTGATCAGCGCGAACGCGATGTTGTTGGTGCCCTCATGCGGCATGAAATAGCCGATCAGGTCGCCGCCGCATTTCGGGATGATGGTGAGCCAGCGTTTTGAATAGTCCTCGAACTGTGCGCGCTTGAAGGGATCGAGCTGGTAGCGGATGAAGACGGTGACGGACATGATGGGCTCCCTGAGTTTCCATTGCGAAAAGCGCGAGCAATACCGTCGCCGCTGAAGCATCTGGATTGCTTCGCTTCGCTCGCAATGACGTGTTTGCAGCAACACGCTACGCCCTTGCCCGACCACAATGCTTCGGCTACCATCGAAGCATGAAATCAGGACCCGACATCGCCATGGTCGCCGCGCTGGTCGGCGACCCCGCCCGCGCCAACATGCTCACGGCGCTGATGAACGGCCGCGCGCTGACCGCGAGTGAGCTCGCACAGGAAGCCGGCATCACGCCGCAGACAGCGAGCTCGCATTTGGCAAAACTCGAGGCCGGCGGACTGCTCGAGCCGGAGAAGCAGGGCCGTCACCGCTACTACCGCCTCACCGACGACGACGTCGCCGGTGTGCTCGAAGGACTTGCCGGCCTTGCCGCACGCACCGGCCATATGCGCGTACGCACCGGGCCGAAGGATCCGGCGCTGCGGCGCGCGCGGATCTGCTACGACCATCTCGCTGGCGATCTCGGCGTGCAGATGCTGGATTCGCTGCGCACGCGAAACCTGGTCAGGCAGAAGAAGCAGGACATCGAGTTGACCGCCGGAGGCGAGCGCTTCCTCGCCAGGAATCTGCAGATCTCGCCCGATATGCTCAGCCATCCGCGCCGCCCGGTCTGCAAGGCCTGCCTCGACTGGAGCGAGCGGCGCCACCACCTCGCCGGCACGCTCGGCGCCGCCATGATGCAGCGTTTCGCCGAGCTGAAATGGGCGGCGCGCGACGCCACCCCCGGCAGCCGCGTGGTGAATTTCACCCGCACCGGCGAGAAGCAGTTTGCGGCGCTGTTCGGCAGCGGCAAGGACTGATCACACGTTTGCGTGTGAATATGGACTCTCGTCATGGCCGGGCTTGACCCGGCCATCCACGCGGTTATGCGAACGGTCATTCCGTGACCCGTCAGAGACCTCCATGATCCGCATCCTTCCGGCCGCCCTCGCCGCGGTCCTGCTCGCTTCCCCACTCACCGCCCGTGCCGCCGACACACCCCAACGCGAGCCCTACGGCATCGCGCTCGAAGGCTTTGCCTATCCCTATCCCGTGCACTTGCTGCCGGTCGTCAATGACGGCGAGCAGCTCAGCATGGCCTATATGGACGCAGCACCTGCGCAGCCGAACGGCCGCACCGTGGTGCTGCTACACGGACGCAATTTTCCGTCGAGCTATTGGGCGCCTGTCATCAAGATGCTCAACGACGCCGGTTATCGTGTCGTGGTGCCGGACCAGATCGGCTTCGGCAAATCGTCGAAGCCCACCGGCGAACTGCATTTCGACACGTTGGCGCGCAACACCATCGCGCTGCTCGATTATCTCAAGATCGACAAGGCCGATGTCGTCGCGCATTCGCTCGGCGGCATGCTGGGCGTGCGCATCGCCCGCGCCTACCCTGATCGCGTCGCGCATCTGGTGCTGACCGCGCCGATCGGCCTCGAAGACTATCGCCTCTACGTGCCGCCGACGCCGACCGAGAAGATCATCGAGAGCGAGGACAAGCTCACCGCCGACGGCTACCGAAAACAGCTCCAGACCAATTACGCGATCAAGCTGCCGCCTGAGGCGATCACGCCGTTCATCGATGCCCGCTTCAACATCAAGGGCAGCCCGGATTATCCACGCTGGCTGCGCGCCTTCGTCTCATCCGGCCAGATGATCTATCGCGAGCCGGTCGCGCACGAGATTCCGCTCATTACCGAGCCGACGTTGTTCATCATGGGCGCGGACGACCACAACGCGCCGGGCCGGCCGAATGCGCCGGAGGCACTGCGCGCAAAAATGGGGCAGAACGCCGAGCTGGCAAAAGCGTTCGCGGCGAAGATGCCGAATGCGCGGGCTGAAGTCATTCCGGACACGGGCCACCTCGTCTTCCTGGAGGCGCCGGAGAAGTACAAGGAGCTGGTGCTGGGCTTTCTCGGCCGCTAGCGCCATCCGTGTCGCCTGAGGCTGTACGCGCGAAATGTTCATGCCGCATTCAGGTCATGATTGGCAGGTTTGGATCGCGCCGTGCCGGCACGTATCTCCCTAAATTTAACGTGTCGAATCGTGTCTTTTGATTCATTGTGCGCCGCAAGCGCGCAGCCCCCAGAGACTTGCCCCAAGGACGAGAAGGAAGAGACCATATGAAATATCTGTTTGCCGCCGTGATGCTCGCCAGCGCGGTCGTTGGTTTCAGCGAAGCGGCAAGCGCCGCTGGTGGCTGCGGCCCAGGCTGGTACCGCGGCCCCTATGGCGGCTGCCGTCCGATGGGCCGTGCGGTCGTCGTCGCCCCCGCTCCGGTCGTCGTCGCCCCGCCGGTCGTCGTCGTGCGTCCGCGCGTGTGCCCCTATGGCTTCCGCTGGTACGCCGGCCGCTGCCGTCCGTTCTGATTTCTCGCACTTGCGAAATGGTCGCGCGGCATCAGCCTGCGCGGCCATTTTCGTTAAGAGGCTTGGCCCATAGCAAAAAGGGGATCGCAATCGCGATCCCCTTTTTCAGTTCAGCCGCGGCGTTACCAATGACGCCAGTGGCGGCGGTGCCAACGACGGCGCCAGCCCCAATGACGGTGATGCCAGTGGCCATGCCAGTGCACCTGCTCCGGCTTGAGTTGGGCTGCTTCCTCGCTGCTGGTGACGGCGGGATGAGCGTCAGGATTGGCGAGCGGCATGCCGCCATTGCCGAGCGGTTGCGGCGCCAATGGCGCGGCCTGCGCGGCGGCGGTGAACGCGGCGGCTCCCGCCGCGACACCGCATGCAAGTTTCAAAAAGTTTCGGCGCTCCATGGCATGTCCTCTGCTCTGATCGGTTAGGTGATGCAGAGGAAGTGTCGGGCTCGCGACATGAACTGCCGCTGAATCGCGCGTTCAGGTTCATTGCAAAGATGACAGCTTCGTAGCCCGGATGGAGCGTAGCGCAATCCGGGATTCGTGCCGCGGCGAAGACCCCGGATTTCGCTGCGCTCCATCCGGGCTACAGGGCCATGCCTAGCCGCTAAATTCCTGCGCCAGCACCAGCGTCTCGCGCGAGCGCTTCACCTCGGGCCAGTCGCGGTTGAAATCGGCGACGAGCTTTGTCAGCGCGTCGCCCTTCAGCATCGCCTGAAGCTTGGCCTCGTCATCGAATTGATACATCGCCTGGTGCAGCGAGAGATCGTCCAGGCTCCAGAACCGCCAGGCTTTGCTGACGCCGAACGCCTTCACCGCGTCGGGGACGTGCTCGGTCTCGTACCATCTGTCGAAGGCGGCGCGCTTTTTGGCATCGGTGACGATGGCGCGGACGACGAAGTAGGCGGCGGGCATCGGATTTCCTCCTGTTGTTTGGCCGCAGCATAGCTGGTTATAGTGCCGGCAACAAAAAGCCCGCGCGACGGAACATGACGATCGCGCGACAGCAGGGAAGGACCGGCCATGCGCAGGATCATCACGGGCATCATCGCGATCGCCAGCCTTGTCCCCCTCGCCTCGCGCGCCGAGATCGTCCGCTTCGATATCACGGAGCGCGTGCCCGCCTTCACCGGCCGCAGTTTTGGCACTGTCGGCACCTATGAGCGCATCACCGCGCGCGCGACCTTTGCACTGAACCCGGCCGACGACCGCAACGCCGTCATCACCGATCTCGCGCTGGCGCCGCGCAACGCCGACGGCAAGGTCGAGGCCACCGCCGACGTCGTGATCCTGCGCCCGACCGATCCCGCCCACGGCAACGGCACGCTGTTGCTGGACGTGCCCAATCGCGGCAGAAAACTCGCGCCGCAACTGTTCGACGATTCCGCCCAGCCCGGCGCCAACAATGCCGACAAGGCCGATGACGCCGGCATCGGATTTCTGCACCGCCAGGGCTACACGATGGTCTGGGTTGGCTGGCAGGGCGACATTCCCTCCAAGCCGGGGCAGCTCGCGATGACCGCGCCTGTCATCAAGACCATCACCGGCCCAGCGCGCGAAGAATTCGTGTTCGACACCACAACCAGCCCGGCGCGCGCGACGCTGACCTGGCCCGCGGCGGATGCCGCCAACCTCAACGTCACCGTCCGCGCCGCCTGGGCCGATCCGCGTCAGACGCCGCCCGGCCTCGCCGCAAAGCTCGTCGATCCCTCGACCGTGGAGATCACCCGGCCCGACGGCTTTGACGCCGGCGCGCTCTACGAGATCACCTACACCGCGCGCGATCCGGTGCCGCTCGGCATGGGTTATGCCGCCGTGCGTGACGTCGTCAGCTTCCTCCGCCATGACGAGACACAGGCCAACCCGCTGCTCGACGGCCTGCATCCGTCGGTCAGCCGCGCCATCGGTTTCGGTGTCTCGCAATCCGGCCGCTTCCTGCGCGACTTCCTCTATCTCGGCTTCAACGAGGATCTCCAGGGCCGCATGGTGTTCGACGGCTTGATGCCGCATGTCGCCGGCACGCGGCGGATGGCGACCAATGTCCGCTTCGGCCAGCCCGGCCGCAACCCGCGCCACATGCAGGACCCGGCGTGGCAGGCCGATCTCTTCCCCTTCACCTATGCGACGCTGAGCGATCCCTATTCCGGCAAGACCGATGGCGTGCTGCGCCGCTGCTCGCTCTCGGCCACCTGCCCCAAGGTGATGCAGACCGACAGCGAGCATGAATGGTGGGCCTCGCACGCCTCGCTGCTGGTGACCGACCTCGCCGGCAATCACCTCGACCTCCCCGACAACGTCCGCGCCTACATGATCGCGGGCACGCCGCATTTCGCGGAAGCCACTGATGTGATGAAGAAGGGCCTGCCGGCGATGTCGCTGCCGCAAAACCCGATGCATGCGGGCGGACCGATGCGCGCGCTGCTGACCGACCTCAACGCCTGGATCAGCGACGGCACAAAACCGCCGGCAAGCCGCGTCCCCATGCGCGCCCACGGCACGCTGGTCGCGGCGCAAGGCGCGGTGCCGACCGACATTCCCGGCCTTCCCTACGCCGGCATTCATACGCTGACCGCCTTCTCCGACCAGAGCGTGCTGCCGCCGAAGGAGATCGGCCGCTATCCCGTGTTCGTGCCGAAGGCAGACGATGACGGCATGGCCATCGCGGGCATTCGCCAGCTCGCACTTGCCGTGCCGCGCGCGACCTACACCGCCTGGAATCCGCGCGCGACAGGGTTCGGGCCGCCGGCGCTCTATCCGCTGCAAGGCGCGGTGGTGCCGTTCGCACCGACAGAAGCCGCGCGGAAGGAAGTGCACGATACGCGCCTGTCCATCGCGGAGCGATACGCGGATGATGGGGCTTATGTTGCGGCGGTACGACGCGAAGCGGCACGGCAGGTCGCGGAGCGGATTCTGTTGCCGGAGGATGCCGAGCGCGCAGTGGAGGCGGCAAAGCAAGGCAAGCTCGCGAAGCTCGGGCAGTGACACAGGTCCGTAGCGCGGATTAGCGAAGCGTAATCCGCAAATGCCTCCGTCCGCGAAGCAGACATTGGTGGATTACGCTTCGCTAATCCACCCTACGAATCCTGCAAAAAAACTCCGCCCCCATGTCGGAACGCGCCGCCTCCGTCCGTCCTATGCTTGAGACAGCACGGAGACACCGCATGCCCGACCTCACCCTGATCACCTACGACTGGGTTCCCCCGCCGCCGCGTGGCTATGTACGCGACCTTCGTGTGCGCTGGGCGCTCGAAGAGGCTGCCTTGTCCTATCGCGTCGCCAGCACGCCATTCGACGACCGCGGACCTGCGCATCTGGCGCACCAGCCATTCGGCCAGGCGCCATGGTTGACCGATGGCGATCTCTCGATCTTCGAGACTGGCGCAATCCTGCTGCATCTCGGCGGACTGAGCGACGCGCTGCTGCCGGCCGATCCGAGCGACCGCAGCGAGGCGACGGAATGGGTGTTCGCCGCGCTCAATTCAGTGGAGATGGCGAGCCTGCCGTGGACGATGCTGAAGTTCATGGGCGAGCCAGGATCGAAATTCTTCGACAACTTCATCGAGCTTCGCTTGAAGCGCATGGAAACGGTGCTGGCCGACCGCGAATGGCTGGCAGGCTCCTTCTCCGTCGCCGACATCCTGATGGCGGACGTGCTGCGCGTCGTCGAACGTTTCGACGGGCTCGCCGACAGCCCTGCCTGCCGCGCCTATGTCGCGCGCGCAACGGGCCGTCCGGCATTCGCAAAGGCGCGCGCAGACCAGATGGCGCATTTCGCGGCGGCGGATGTGGCGCGCGGAGCGTGACCCACCGCATATAATTAACCGCGGCTTCGCCATACGCTCACGGCCACTGGAACGAAGCAATTTGCCTCAAACTACCACGGCGGAAGGTGACACATGGCCCGCATTGACTATCTCAGAGAGCAAGTAGCCCGTGCCGAGCGTCTGGCGAAGGCGATCCTCGACCAGCAAACCGCGGAACGGCTTCAAGCCTTCGCCGCGCAATGTCGCGCGGAAATGCAGGTTCTGTCTTTCAAGACTGCCGCGTAAGGCAGCGCGTCACATCAGTTTCATCGGTGTATCGGCGACCACACGCAGGTCGATCCTGCCGATCAACGCGGAACGGCGCGCTTCCGCAGCACCGATCGCATCGTCCGTCTGCCGCAAGGTGCTGATGTTCGAGCCGAGCGAGACGATGCCGCCCAGCACCAGCGCGATCGATCCGAGCGCGGCGGTCTGACCAAATCCGAACAGTCCGAGGATGGTGACCAAGAGCAGCGCCACGCCGCTGCCGATCGCTATCTTTGATGCCAGGATGTATTTCCGGCATCGCTCGGCGATCTCGGCAAGCCGCTCGATCCGATCTTCGATGTCGGAAATCTCGTCGGTCGGATCGTCTTCGGTCATCGGATTGAGCATACCGATTGTAGGGCGGATTAGGCGCAGCCGTAATCCGCCGCGTGCATGTCGAAAAGATCGGCGGATTACGCTTCGCTAATCCGCCCTACGCTCCCCTACAACGGCAAATTGTCGTGCTTCTTCGCCGGCGTTTCCACCTTCTTGTCTTTCAGCATCGAAAGTGCCCTTGCGATCCGCTTCCGGGTCGAGTGCGGCATGATGACGTCGTCGATGTAGCCGCGCTCGGCGGCGATGAAAGGGGACAGGAAGCGGTCTTCGTATTCCTTGGTGCGGGCGGCGATCTTGTCGGGGTCGCCGATGTCAGAGCGGAAGATGATCTCGACCGCGCCCTTGGCGCCCATCACCGCGATCTGGGCGGTCGGCCAGGCGTAGTTCATGTCGGCGCCGATTTCCTTCGACGCCATGACGTCGAAGGCGCCGCCATAGGCCTTACGGGTGATGATGGTGACCAGCGGCACGGTGCACTGCGAGTAAGCGAACAGGAGCTTCGCGCCGTGCTTGATCAGGCCGCCATATTCCTGCGCGGTTCCGGGTAAGAAGCCCGGCACGTCGACGAAGGTGACGATCGGGATGTTGAAGGCGTCACAAAAGCGCACGAAGCGCGCGGCCTTACGTGAGGCGTCAGAGTCGAGCACGCCGGCCAGCACCATCGGCTGGTTGGCGACGAAGCCGACGGTGCGGCCCGCGATGCGGCCGAAGCCGGTGACGATGTTCTTGGCAAAGGCGTCCGCGATCTCGAAGAAGTCGCCCTCGTCCACGACCTTCAGGATCAATTCCTTCATGTCGTAGGGCTTGTTCGGATTGTCCGGGATCAGCGTGTCCAAGGACATGTCGAGCCGGCCGATGTCGTCAAAACTCGGCCATTCCGGCACGCCGTCGGTGTTGTTGGACGGCAGGAAGTCGATCAGGCGCCGCATCTGCAAAAGCGTCTCGACGTCGTTCTCGAAGGCGCCATCGGCGATCGAGGAGCGCGTGGCGTGCACCGAGGCACCACCGAGCTCTTCGGCGGTGACGACCTCGTTGGTCACCGTCTTCACCACGTCCGGGCCGGTGACGAACATGTAGCTGGTGTTCTTCACCATGAAGATGAAGTCGGTCATCGCCGGTGAATAGACGTCGCCGCCGGCGCAGGGGCCCATGATGACGGAGATCTGCGGGATCACGCCCGAGGCGAGCACATTGCGGCGGAACACGTAGGAATAGCCAGCCAGCGCGGCAACGCCTTCCTGGATGCGCGCGCCGCCCGCGTCATAGAGGCCGATGATGGGCGCCCGCGCCTTCATCGCCATGTCCTGGAGTTTCGTGATCTTGAGCGCGTGGGTTTCCGAGAGCGACCCGCCGAACACCGTGAAATCCTTGGCGAACACAAACGTCTTGCGGCCGTTGACGGTGCCCCAGCCGGTGACGACGCCGTCGCCGGGGATCTTGTTCTTCTCCATGCCGAACTCGGTGGAGCGGTGCTCGACGAACATGTCGAACTCCTCGAACGATCCCTTGTCGAGCAGGAGCTCGATGCGCTCGCGGGCGGTCAGCTTGCCGCGGGCGTGCTGCGCCTCGATGCGCTTCTCGCCGCCGCCGAGCTTCGCACCGGCACGACGGTCTTCAAGGGCGTCCAGGATATGTTTCATTTGCTCCCGCCAGTTCTTAAGCCTTAAGAGATGCGGGGTTCTAACACGGCATTTTACGAAGCGGGAAGCCGCTTTCGGCGCCGCAGGGCTGCCTTGCCGCAGCGTGAAAGCGCAAGGAATTACAAAGTTTTGCCTGGGAGGCGACGATGGACGAGAGAGCTGCTGACGCCGGCGCCGTGACCGGCGGCGTCAGGATTCTGCTGCGGCTCGAGGGGCTCGCTTTGTTTGCCGGGATGACGGCGCTCTATGCGGCCTGGGATGGTTCCTGGACGGTCTATCTGCTGCTCTTCCTGGTCCCGGATCTGAGCTTCCTGGCGTACCTGTCGGACGCCAGATTCGGCGCGCTGATCTACAATGCCGCCCACAGCTACATGGCGCCGGTGACGCTCCTGACGTTCGGTTTTGGCCTCGCCTCGCCCCTCACTTTGTCCATCGCGTTGATCTGGCTCGCCCATATCGGCATCGACCGGGCGCTGGGCTATGGCCTGAAATATTCGGCAGGATTCGGCTTCACCCATCTGGGGCGGATCGGCCGGCAGAAGGACGCCTGATCTCCCGCACGGGCGGCGGGATGGCCGCCATTTTGTCAGCTCCCGCCGGTTGACCGGGCCTGCCGATTCAGGCTTGCTCCAAGCTTACGATCAGGCGCCGAATGTTGCGTGAGCTCAGTCGGTACGGCGGCGGTCATCACGTCCGGCTGCAAGCATCACCTCATGTCCGCCAAGGTCGTTCCCCTGCCCCCGAACAGCGCGTCCGAGACCACCGATTTCCTGCGGCGGATGGCCAGCATGGTGTCGGGACGGAACGGCGAGACGCTGCTGCGCGCGGCAAGCCTGATTGAATCGCTGACGCAGCGGGCGATGTCGGCCGAGCGGCTGTTTCACGAGCAGCAGGAAGAGAGCAAGCGCCATGCTCAACGGCATGAGGCCGCCGAGCTTGCCTCCGACGCGATGGCCAGCCAGATCGCTGCGCTGCGGGCACAGCTTGCAGAAGTGACCGCAGCCGCAGCAGCCGAGCGGGCCGCGTTCGACACCGAGCGCGGCAAGCTGCTCGACCTGATGCAGAATGCGGAAAGCCACATCGGCAAGCTCACCACCGAGCTCGACACACTGCGCACCTCCGTCGACAGTTTCAACGAGACCGCCGTCGCCGTGCCGATCGAGGTGCTGCGGCTGGCGCGCACCCAGTTCGACCATCTCTCGCGGGGTTTTGAGCGGAAGGGCGACGTGATCTCGCAGGCGATGAGCGAGATCGGCGGCTTCGCCATCGACCAGGCGCTGACGGCGAAGAAACCTGCCGACAAGGCCTGAGGCTGCCGCGCAAATTGACAGCGCGCACTCCGGTTGATCTACTTCCCAAAAATCATAAGGGAGGATCCGATGCCGACGGCATTCCGCGTCGCTGCGACGCTCATTGCGCTCTGCATTTCCACCGGGCTCGCCAGCGCTCAATCGCTGCCCAAGGACGCCCCGGCCCGAACAGAAATCTTCCCGATCCCGTCCCTCACCCTCTCCGACCAGCAATTCCTCAGCGGCGATGCCGCGGCCGGCAAGCCGGTCACGGTCGCCGGCGAATTCCGCGTGGCGCAGGGTACCGGCAAGATGCCGGTCGTGGTGCTGATGCATGGATCGAGCGGCGTCGGCGCCACCACGGACGCCTGGGTGCACGAATTCAACGCCATGGGCATCTCGACCTTCGTGATCGACGGTTTTACCGGCCGCGGGCTGACGGTGACGGGGCCGAACCAGGCCCTGCTTGGCCGGCTCAATCTGATCATCGACATCTACCGCTCGCTGGACATTCTGGTGAAGCATCCCCGCGTCGATCCTGACCGCATCGTGCTGATGGGTTTTTCACGCGGCGGACAGGCGGCTCTGTATGCGAGCCTCGGCCGCTTCAACAAGCTCTGGAACAAGTCCGGCGTGCAGTTCGCGGCCTACATTCCGTTCTATCCGGATTGCTCGACGACGTACCAGACCGACACCGAGGTCGCAGCGCGCCCGATCCGCATCTTCCACGGCACGCCGGACGATTATAATCCCGTCAAGAGCTGCAAGGCCTTCGTCGAGCGGCTCAAGGCCGCCGGGCGCGATGTGGTGCTGACCGAATATCCCGACAGCGCCCACGGCTTTGACAGCGGCCTGCTCGGCGTCAACACGGTCACGGTCTCGGCCAATGCCCAGACCGTGCGCAACTGCCATATCAAGGAAGGCGACGGCGGCGTGCTGATGAACGGCGATATGAACGCGCCCTTCACCTACAAGGACACTTGCGTCGAGCTTAACCCGCATGTCGGCGGCAATCCCGCTACCGCCGCGGAGTCGCGGAAAGCAGTGGTGGAGTTTTTGCAGGCGCTGTTCAAGCTGGGATAGGTGCTCTCCGTCATTGCGGGCGCAGCGAAGCAATCCAGAATCTTTCCACGGAGGGACTCTGGATTGCTTCGCTGCGCTCGCAATGACGCGTGGAGAGAGACGCGCTCACGCGCCAGCTTCATGCGCTAGCGCGCCCGGCCCGACAGCCGCAGCACGAACACCAGCACCTCAGCCACCGCCTTGTAGAGATCAGGCGGAATCTCCTCGCCGAGCTCGACCTTGGAGAGCGCGCCGGCCAAAATCTCGTTCTCTTCGATCGGGATGTCGTTGGCCTTGGCGATCTCGACGATCTTGGCACCGATCGTGCCCTTGCCCTTGGCGACGACGACGGGCGCATTGGTGCCCTTCTCATAATGCAGCGCAATGGCGAGCTTGGATGGATCGCTCATGTGGCGCGATCCAGAAAATGCCCGGCGCGCGCGGGCGCTGCTTGCGGCGGGGTACCGTCGCGCACGACGATATCGCCGGGCTTGAGCTCGGCTTTGGTCAGCGCCTGATTGAGCTCACCGATCCCGGCGCGGAGCTGCTGCGCCGTCGCCGGCCGTTCGGCCCACATCCGCACGAAAGTCTTGTCGCCGTTGAGCGTGATCAGCGCGTGCACGGGTCCGCTCGGCTCGACATTGAGCGTGAAGCGCGCGCGCCAGGCGCGCTTGGCGGGATCGGCCTGCTCGTTGCCGCCGTCGCGCGAGATCTCGAACTGCGCCATCGCGGTGCCTTGCGCCGTCGCAAACGGAATCTCGAAATTCCACTGCGGCACGCTCGGATCGATGCGATGGCCGCTGGCATCGAGGCGGTCGGGCAGCGAAGCGACCTGCAGCAGCGTCTGCCGCGCGATCGCGGCATCGGTGTCGTCGAGCAGACGATGCACGGTCGCGGCGAGCGGCGTGTTTGGCGTGAGCGATGGTGAGGCAACCGCTTGCGGCGCCGGCAACGCACCGCGAAACGGCGGTGGCGTCGTCATCCGCGCGGCCGCTTCGAAGAGATGGCTGTCAGGCACGGCCTTGGTGGCGCCCGGCACATTCCCGGTGAGGCGCGGCAGATTTTGCGTAACCTCTTGCAGCAGGCTCGCGGCAAGGCCTGCGGAGATCGTCCGCGGCAACGCTGCCTGCGGCCGATCGACCATGTCGGCAAGCACAGTGGCCACGACATTGGCGTTGCGCTGCATTTGCGCCGATTGGGCCACCTCTGCGTCAGGCGGCGTCGCTTGCACAGCCTCGCCTGCAACTTGAGGCGGCGAGCTTGCGGCCTGCCCCGAGGCGACGGCGTTGGTCGCAACCGCAACGGCCTGTGTCGGTGGCGCGGCAGTCTCGATCGTTCCTGATGTCGCGGCCAGCGTCTGGCGCAGCACCAGCAGCACTGCCTTCAGGTCGGGCACCGCCCCCGACGGCGGCGTCGTGCCTGCGGCAAGGGAAGCCTCGAGGAACAGGCCGGACTTCTGGAAGGCGGATTCGATATCGCCGCCATCAAGCGCGGTGTTGAGCGGCGTCTGTTGCGCCAGCACATCCAGCACGGCCTGCTTCAGGCCGGCCGGCAGATCGCTGCTGGTCACGACGGACGCCAGATTGGCGAACAGCGGCGCCTGGCTGGCCTGTTTCGTCACGGCCTCGGCCGAGGCTGCGGTGACGGCGACCTGCTCGGTCGGCGTCAGGGGATTGCGGCCTGCGGTCGCGGATGGCGCAAGCGGCGGGCTGTCGACCAGCGAGGCCGCCGTCGGCGTCAGGGTGACCTGATCTGCGCTCGCCTCGCCTGCCCCGTTGACCACGGCGAGACGAATCGTGCCGTCGTTCTGCGACACCGCGAGATGAAGGTTTTGCCCAGGGGTCAGCGCCACCTCGGACATCACATCCATCGACAGATTGGCGATCGCGATCCGCACCAGGTTGTCGGCGAGCACGCTGACGACTTTGGCATCGACCACGCTGCCGGCCTGCAGCACAAGATCGGACGTCGCCGCATCAGCAACAGAGCTGGCGGCACTGACGGGAACGATCGAGCTTATCGGCGTCGGCATCTCAGGGCCCAGGGAGCACGAATCCCACCCTAGGGCCCCGTCGTAAACCTCTCGTTAAGGACCTTTGGCCGCGAGCAGGTTCACGGCCGCCAAGACCGCCACAGCGGCGTTGAAATCCCGCAGCCGGGTGGCCCGGCGGGCGGCCGCCTCCTCGTCCACGCCCCACTGGTCGATGTTCCAGTCCTCGTCGACATGGGCGGCGGCCCAGACCTGGCCGGCGTCCCGCGCGCCATGGGCCAGCGCCAGCGCCAGCAGCGCCGAGCCGGTCAGGGTCGTGACGATATGGAGGGCGGCGACCGACCAGGGATCCCCCGGCAATGCGGCGCGGGCGGCCCGCAGCGCCTCGTCAGGTTGCTTCACATGCATGACGCCTTCAGAGAGGATGAAATGCGCCCCTAGCGCCTCCGCCGCCCAGAACAGCACAGGGTCCCACTGCGCGGCCTCGCGGGCGACCAGCCCTTCGGGGTGGCCGGCGCGATAGAACAGCAGGTCGGTCTCAAGGTATTTTGCGAGGTCATCCGTGACGAGTTCGACGCGGTCGACCACGCCCTCGACCACGCTGTTGGCGATCCGCGTCAGCGGCATGGTCACGGGATCGAGCGCCTCGCCTTGGGCTGCCCATTCCGCGGCCACGGCATCCGCCAACGCCCGCGCGGGGATAACCACCTGGCGGGCGGAGGGCGTCCGGATCGGCTTGCCGTCGAGCGTGATGGCGAAGCCGCCCTCGGCCTCAGCAACGCCCACCTCCTTGTAGAAGCGCTTGCGCAGCGGCGTGCGTGCGGACGCGCGCGACGATTCCCGCGGATCCCGCGGGGGCTGGCCGGCAGCTTCTTCGAACAATTCGCGCATGTGAGTTTTCGGTCTCCGCCGCTGAATGCAGGTTTTTAAAGTAAGATCGGCTTTCAAAGTAAGATCGGCTTTTAAGGTAAGATCGGCGGCCGATAAAGCGAGCGGGCATGAGGGAACTTGCGGGCATTGCAGCCCTGTTCGCCGGGCTTTGGCTGGCAGCGGCCGAGGCCGGCTTCCGCACCCCGGAATCGCTCGTCCGCAACGTCTACGCCTATTATGGCGAGGGCGCGCCGGAGCTGTCCAAGGGCCTGCCGCGGGATGAGGCGACCAGCCGGCAGTTCTTCGACCCCTCCTTACGCAAGGCGTGGAGCGGCCCACGGACCGAGCCCTACGATTTCCTGGTGCAGAGCCCGAGCTGGAAGCTCGGCCCGGTGGCGATCGCGATCATCCGCAGGCAATACGACAAGACTTATGTTGCAGCGAATTTCGACAATCACGGCCGGCCGGTGACGCTGAACTTCATCCTGGTCAACGGTCCGGAGGGCTGGCTGATTGCAGATGTCGAGAGTCCGCATGATAGTTTGCGGATGTTTCTGGAGCAGTTTCGGAATTAGCCAGCGCCGTCATTGCAAGCGCAATGACGAGGCTGGTAGCGGGTCTCAGCCCTACTCCTCCGGCGCGTTCTCGATCGGGTCGAACCGGCTCGCGTCCAGCCCGAGCAGATTCCACGACTGCTGCATGTGCTGCGGCAGCGGCGCGGTGGCATCGATGACGCCGCCGCGCGGATGCGGGATGACGATACGCCGCGCGAGCAGATGCAGTCGGTTTTGCAGGCCGCCCGGCAACTGCCAGTTCTCGATGTTGAAATATTTGGGATCGCCGACGATGGGATGGCCGATATGCTCCATGTGCGCGCGCAGCTGATGCGTTCGCCCCGTCACCGGCTTCAGCGACACCCAGGTCAGCTTATTGCCGGCGGTCTCGACCACCGCGTAGTACGTCACTGCGTGGCTCGCGCCCTCGTCGCCATGCTGCGCGATGCGCATGATGGTGTCGTCCTCGCTCTCCTCCTTGGCGAGGAAGGTCGAGATGCGGCCCTGCTTCGGCTTCGGCAGGCCCGGCACCAGAGCCCAATAGGTCTTTCGCGCCGAGCGCGAGCGGAACGCGCCGGTCAGATGCGAGGCGGCAAAGCGTGTCTTGGCGATTAGCAGGCAGCCTGACGTGTCCTTGTCGATCCGGTGCACAAGCCGTGGCTTCTGGCCCTTGGAATCGCGCATCACCTCGAGCATCTGATCGATGTGTCGCGTCGTGCCGGAGCCGCCCTGCACCGCAAGCCCAAACGGCTTGTTCAGCACGAGAACGTCGTCGTCCTCGTAGATCGTCATCTCCTTCAACGCGGCAAGCGTCTTCTGTGCGCCTTCCGACAGTTCGCCCACCGCCTTCGGTGTGTCGAGCTTCAGCGGCGGAATGCGGACGCTCTGCCCCTCCTCCAGCCGGTCCTTGCTGTCGACCCGCTTGCCGTCGACGCGCAGCTCGCCCTTGCGGACGACGCGCTGGATATGAGAGAATGACAGGCCGGAAAAGCGCGCTTCGAGAAAGCGATCGACGCGCATGTTGTTCTCGTCGGCCGTCACCTTGACGGTCTGCACCTTGGTCGGCAGCAGCGCCTCGACGGGTTTTGCCGCAACCGGCTCTTCCATTGCAGCTTTGGGCACACGCCGCTCGGCGCGCTCGGCCGCAAAGCGTGGCGGCTTGCCGCTGGGCTTACCGCCCGGACGCGGCCCGGCGGTCTTCGCGCCGCGTGCCTTGAACGGGCGCGCGTCCTTGCGCTCGTCGCGATCCCGAGGCTTCGGGTTCATTCTCTTGATGCGGCGGCTCATCCGGTTTTTCCAAGCTTTCGTGTCGACTGCGCGTTGGCGCGGCGGGGCAGCGACGCAACCTGCGCGCCGACCTCCTTCTCCGCCAGCCGCAGCTCATATTGCTGTTGCAGGTTCATCCAGAATTGCGGGCTGGTGCCGAACCAGTGACCAAGACGCAGCGCCGTATCGGCGGTAATGCCGCGTTGTCCGTTGATGATGCCGGTGATGCGATTGACCGGCACATCGATCTGACGCGCCAATTCTGCGGCCGTGATGCCGAGTCCGCGTAGCTCTTCGGCGAGGTGCTCGCCGGGATGTGTGGATGAATGGGGCATGGAACTTCTCCAGCCGAGTAGCAACATTTACGCGTTACGTAAACCGTAAATGTACGCCCTTAGCGGCTTGGAAAGCTCTACTTCCCGCCCCGCTCCTTGCGCAACTTGGCCCAGTAATCCAGCCGTTTGCGGATCTCCCGCTCGAAACCGCGTTCGGGCGGGTCGTAGAAGGTCTGGCGGCCCAGGGCTTCCGGGAAGTAGTCCTGGCCGGAGAACGCGTCGGGGGTGTCGTGGTCGTATTCGTAAGCTGCGCCGTAGCCCTCCGACTTCATCAGCTTGGTCGGCGAGTTCAGGATGTGCTTGGGCGGCAGCAGCGAGCCGGCCTGTTTGGCGACCTGCATCGCCGTGCCGAAGGCCGTGTAGACCGCGTTCGATTTCGGCGCGGTCGCGAGATAGACCACGGCCTGCGCGATCGCGAGCTCGCCTTCGGGATGGCCGAGGAAGTCGAAGGCATCCTTGGCGGCATTGGCGATGACGAGGGCCTGCGGATCGGCAAGGCCGATGTCCTCCACCGCCATGCGCACGACACGACGCGCCAGGAACAGCGGGTCCTCGCCGGCGTCCAACATGCGTGCGAGATAGTAGAGTGCGGCGTCCGGATCGGAGCCGCGCACCGACTTATGCAGCGCCGAGATCAGATTGTAATGGCCGTCGGCCGACTTGTCGTAGATCGGGGCGCGGCGTTGCAAAATGTCCTGCAACTGCGCGGCGTTGAAAATCTCATCCGCCCGCGCCGAACGCCAGACCTCTTCGGCAAGAGTCAGCGAGGCACGGCCATCACCATCGGCCATGCGCACCAGCACGGCGCGCGCCTCTTCATCGAGCGGCAGCTTGCGGCCCTCGACCTCCTCGGCATGCGCGAACAGTTTTTCGATCGCGGCGGCATCGAGCGAGCGAAACACCAGCACGCGCGCGCGGGACAGAAGCGCCGCGTTGAGCTCGAAGGACGGGTTTTCGGTGGTGGCGCCGACCATGACGACGGTGCCGTCCTCCATCACCGGCAGAAACGAGTCCTGCTGGGCGCGGTTGAAGCGGTGCACCTCGTCGACGAACAGCAGCGTACCCTTGCCCATCTCGCGACGGGCACGCGCGGCATCGAATGCTTTCTTCAAGTCCGCGACGCCGGAGAACACCGCGGAGATCTGCTCGAAATGCAGATCGGTCGCATCCGCCAGCAGCCGCGCCACCGTGGTCTTGCCGGTGCCGGGCGGCCCCCAAAATACCAGCGAACCAAGCGTGCGGGTCTCCAGCATGCGCGTCAGCGCGCCGTCGGGGCCGAGGATGTGATCCTGGCCGACGACCTCCGACAGTGCACGCGGCCGTAAGCGATCCGGCAGCGGGTGCGGGGCTTCTTGATCGAGCCCCGCCGCGGCAAAGAGAGTTGGCGTCTCCTGTGGTCGTTTCGGACTCATCCGCCCAGCGTGACATTGATCTGCTGGCCGCCGCGCACCAGCGTGATGCGCCAGAGCCGCTGGCTTACGCCCGCCGCCTTCTCGAGGTCGCCGGTCTTGCCGATCTTCTGGTTGTTGACGGTCAGAATGATGTCGCCCTTCTGGAAACCGACCTGAGCGGCCGGCGAGTCATCACCGAGCTCGGTGATGACGACACCTTCGGTATCGGCATCGAGATGGAGCTCGTCGGCCACCGCAGGCGTGATGCTCGAGACCTTCGCGCCCTGGAACGGCGAACGTGCGGTGACGACGAGCTCGTTACGCCCGGTATCCGGCGCGGTCTCCAGCGCCACCGCCAGCTTGGTCGGCTTGCCGGCACGCTGTACGTCGATCTGCGCCGTGCCGCCGAGCGGGCGGGTCGCGAAGCGGTAGTCGAACGCGTTGGGATCGTCCACGGTCTGGCCGTCGATCCCGGTGATGAGGTCGGAGGATTTCAGACCCGCCTTCGCGGCGGGTCCGTTGGGGACGACGCTTGCGACCAGCGCGCCGCTAGGCGAGCGCAGGCCGAGGCTCTCGGCGATCTCGGGCGTCACCGCCTGCAGCTTCGCCCCTAGCCATGGCCGCTTCACCGCCTTGCCGCCGCCCTTGGCGGAGGCGACGACGACGCGCACCATGTTGGCGGGGATCGCAAAGCCGATGCCCTGCGAGCCGCCGGAGCGCGAGTAGATCGCGGTGTTGATGCCGGCGAGCCGTCCGTTCATGTCGACCAACGCGCCGCCGGAATTGCCAGGATTGATCGCAGCATCTGTCTGGATGAAGAACTGGTAGTCGGTGATGCCGACCTGCGTGCGCGCGAGCGCCGAGATGATGCCGTGGGTCACGGTCTGGCCGACGCCAAACGGGTTGCCGATCGCCATCACGACGTCGCCGACCATCAGCTCATCCGAATTGGTGAATTCGAGCGCCGGAAACTTCTCCTTGGTATCCTTCAGACGCAGCACCGCGAGATCGCTGCGGGGATCCTTGAGCACGATCTCGGCCTCGAACTCGCGCTTGTCCGATAGCGATACCTTCACCTGGTCGGCGCCCTCGATGACATGGACGTTGGTGACGACGAGCCCGGAGGAATCGACGATGACGCCCGAACCCAGCGACCGCTGCACCTGCTCCTGCTGCTGGCCGCCGCCGAAGAAACGGCGGAAGATCGGGTCGTCCAGCAGCGGATTGCGGTTCTGCACCACCTTGGCGGCATAGACGTTGACGACCGCTGGCTGCACCCGCTGCACGATCGGCGCATAGGACAGCCGCAGCTCAGCCGGCGACGACGGGACACGACGGTCCTGCGCCGCGGCCGGATTGAAATGGGCCGAAAAGCCTATGCACAATGCCGTGACGATGGCGGTCCAGTTCGCTCGAAACATTCCTACCTCTTGGAAAAGACGCCGGAATATAGGCGCGTTCGCCCCCCAATAGAAGGGCGCCGGGCGGCAATATTCGGGCCCCTTCCAGTGTGGCCGGCATGCCAGCTCCGCGTACAAAATGACAATTTGGGAGGCGCGGCACATTGGCATGATGCGCGTCATCTTGCATGCTGCCGAGTGGCGGATTCGGCTGCGGCGAATTTGCATCAGGCGGAACCATTGCAGCCGTGGCGCGCTGTCGCGGGACAGTCATCGATCATTCTTAGGCTCTCCCGTTACGACTTGGGGAAGTTGGTCTAATCGATGGAGCGGTGACGTGAGCAGGACAAGAATTACAGCCACGGCGATTGGTCTCGCCGGCGTGCTGGTGGCCTCGCAGGCCCAGGCACAATCAGCAAGCAGCGATCAGGAGATTGCACTGCTGAAACAGCAGTTGAAGATGCTCGAGCAGAAGCTCGACAAGCTTCAGAACCAGACTGCCGCGAACACGGCGGCCGCGGCAAAGACGAAGGCAGAAGCGAAAGCCGAGGCGCGCTCGGAGGCGAAGGCCGTGGTCGCCAACGCCAACGCCGCCATTCCGGTCAAGGGGCCGGTCGCGCCATCCGGCGTCGTGGTGACGATGCCGAACAACCGGCCGACCATCTGCACCGCGGACGGAGCGAACTGCGTCGCGATCACGAGCCGCGTGCACTGGGACGTCGGCGGCTACGACTATCGTCCCAATTCGGCCGGTACAGTGCCGCAGAAGCTCGACAGCGGCGAAAACGTCCGCCGCGCCCGTATCGGTGTGGTCGGAAAACTCCTCGAAGACTGGAATTTCGCGCTGATCTACGATTTTGGCGGCACGGCTGACGGATTTGGCGGCACCGGCGCTGCCGGCGCGGTTCCTGTCGGCTTCCTGCCCGGCGGCGGCACATCCGGCATCGAGAACGCGTTTATAAGCTACACCGGACTGAAGCCGTTCGGCGGCAAGATGGCGATCGAAGCCGGCGTCATGGACCTTGCCTGGACCATGGATGAATCCATGAGCTCCAACGATATTCCCTTCATGGAGCGCGCCTCTGTCGGCGTGATCGCGCAAAATATCGCCGCCGGCGATTTCCGTTCTGCCGTTGGCACCCGCTGGTACAACGACGTGTTCTGGGCCGGCGCTTACGCGACCGGCCCGACCACGGGTGCCATTCACTCGGCCTCAACCGCTTCACCTCCCGGCACGAGCGAGCAATACGGCGCGACCGCCCGCGTTGCAGGTCAGGTCGTCAGCGGCAACGATTATTCCATGCATCTCGGCGCCGATGCACAGTGGCTGATCCAGCCGCCACGCAATCTGATCGCAAACACGCAAACACTCACGCTGAGCGATCGCCCCGAGCTCCGCATCGACCCCACGACGCTGATCTCGACCGGCGCGATCCCCAATGTTTCGGGCGCGCAGGTCTACGGTGTGGAAGCCGCGGGCACCTATGGGCCGCTCTTCGTCCAGGGTGAATACTACTGGTTCAACATCGATCGCAACGCGAATACCGCCGTGGCGCCGATCAGCACTTCGAGCCTGAATTTCCAAGGCTATTACGCGGAAGCAGCCTATGTCCTGACGGGTGAAAGCCGCAAGTACAATCCGGGCAATGCGGCCTATGGCGGCGTCAAGCCGACGAATCCGTTCTCGCTGGCCGGCGGTGGCTGGGGCGCCTGGGAAGTCGCGGGACGCGTGAGCCAGATGGATCTCAACGATAAGATCGCGTCTGCCGCCGGCATCGCCGGCGGACGCCAGACCGTCTATACGCTGGCGCTCAACTGGTACGTCAACGGCAACGTCCGCTTCATGCTCGACTACCTGCATGGCACGGTATCGAAGCAGCCGCTCCCGCCTGCGGCGTTCGCGAATACAGGCGCGAGCTTCGACGCCGTGGCGATGCGCACGCAGTTCGCATTCTGACCTGACGTCGCGTTCTGACAAAAAGCGCCGGGAGCGGCATGGGCCGCTCCCGGCGCAATGGTATCCAAACGGGTACTATGTCCCCGAATTTGCAGTACTTGCCAAATGGGAGCCATGGCGACAGTTAGAGCGGCAGGCGAATACGCCATCTGATGGAGACAAGCCATGAAGGCCGTCGGCTACAAAAAATCGCTTCCGATCGAAGATCAGGACGCGCTGATCGATTTCGAGACCACCAAACCCGAGCCCAAGGGACGCGACATCCGCGTCGCCGTGAAGGCGATCTCGGCCAACCCGGTCGATTACAAGGTGCGCAAGCGCGCCGCCCCGCCCGAAGGCGAGACCAAGATTTTGGGCTATGACGCAGCCGGCGTGGTCGACGCCGTCGGCCCCGATGTCACGCTGTTCAAGCCGGGCGACGAGGTGTTTTACGCGGGCTCGATCCAGCGCCCGGGCACCAACTCCGAATTCCACCTGGTCGACGAACGCATCGCCGGCAACAAGCCGAAGTCGCTGTCGTTCGCGCAGGCCGCCGCCCTCCCCCTCACCTCGATCACCGCCTGGGAATTACTGTTCGATCGCCTCGGCGCAGTCCCCGGCAAGAGCGTCGATCCGCGCACGCTGCTCATCACCGGCGGCGCCGGCGGTGTCGGCTCGATCCTGATCCAGCTCGCGCGCCGCCTCACCGGCCTCACCGTGGTTGCGACCGCGACGCGGCCGGAGTCGCAGAAATGGTGCCTCGATCTCGGCGCGCATGCGGTGATCGATCACGGCAAGCCGATGAAGGAGCAGATCGAGAAGCTGAAGCTGCCGCCGGTCGCGCTGGTGGCGAGCCTCACCTTCACCGACCAGCACTACAAGAGCATTGCCGAATTCATGGCGCCGCAGGGCCGGTTCGGCCTGATCGACGATCCCCCGGAATTCAACGTGAGCGCATTCAAGGGCAAGGCGATCTCGGTGCATTGGGAGTCGATGTTCACGCGCTCCTCGTTCCAGACGCCCGACATGATCGCGCAGCATCATCTGCTCAACGACGTCGCCGACCTCATCGACAAGGGCGTGCTGCGCACCACGCTCGACCAGACCCTTGGCACGATCAACGCAGCCAACCTCAAGCGCGCGCACGCGCTGCTCGAGAGCGGCAAATCGCGCGGCAAGATCGTGCTGGAGGGCTGGTAGGCAACCACAACGTAGGCGCGTAGCAACCATTAAGAGCTA